>PHEH01000019.1 GCA_002841155.1 Alphaproteobacteria bacterium HGW-Alphaproteobacteria-18 | reverse complement strand
CGTCAGCGTCGTCTTGCCGTGGTCAACGTGGCCAATCGTGCCAATGTTAACGTGCGGCTTGTTGCGCTCAAACTTTGCCTTGCCCATCGGGCCTCTCCTTTAGCTCTTATACTTGGGGCCCGATTAGGAGCCCGAGACTTCCTGAATGATCTTCTGTGCTTCAGCGCGCGGAACTTCATCATAGTGATCGAAGAACATGGAGAACTGAGCCCGGCCCTGGGACATGCCACGCAGCGTGGACACATAGCCGAACATGTTCACCAGCGGCACCATCGCCGTGATGGCCGTGGCGATACCCCGGGCTTCGGAGCCCTGGATCTGGCCGCGGCGGGAGTTCAGGTCACCGATCACGTCGCCCATATAGTCTTCGGGCGTCACGACTTCGACCTTCATGATCGGCTCCATCAGGCGCGGATCACCCTTCCCTTTCAGCTCGCGGAACGCGCCGCGGGCTGCGATTTCGAAGGCGAGCACGCTCGAGTCGACATCGTGGAAGGCGCCGTCAACCAACCGGGCCCGGAAGTCGGTCACAGGATAACCGGCGAGAAGCCCGTTTTCCTTGGCCATTTCGAGCCCCTTGCTGACGCCGGGGATATATTCCTTCGGCACAGCGCCGCCAACGATGGCGCTTTCGAAGATGAAGCCCGAACCCGCCTCAAGCGGCTCAAACTCGATCTTGATACGCGCGAACTGGCCGGTACCGCCCGATTGCTTCTTGTGCGTGTAGTCGATCATGGCAGCACGACCGAGCTTCTCGCGATAAGCCACCTGAGGCTGACCGATATTGGCTTCGACTTTGAACTCGCGGCGGAGACGGTCGATCAGGATGTCGAGGTGAAGCTCGCCCATCCCCTTCATGATCGTCTGGCCGGATTCGAAATTGGTCTCGACACGGAAAGACGGGTCTTCCGCAGCAAGCCGCTGCAGACCGACAGACATCTTCTCCTGGTCAGCCTTGGTTTTCGGCTCGACCGCGATCTCGATCACGGGCTGCGGGAACGTCATCGTTTCGAGCACGACAGGCTGGGCCGGATCGCAGACCGTATCACCGGTCGTCGTTTCCTTGAGGCCCGCCAGCGCGACGATATCGCCCGCGAAGGCTTCGGTGATTTCGTCCTGCTTGTTGGCGTGCATCATGACCATCCGGCCGACACGCTCTTTCTTGCCTTTGGTCGCGTTCAGGAACGCGTCACCTTTCGACAGCTTGCCCGAATAGATGCGGGTAAACGTCAGCGTGCCCATATAGGGGTCGTTCATGATCTTGAATGCGAGACCGGCAAACGGCTGACTGTCGTCGGCCGAGCGTGGAATGTCGCGCGTTTCCGTTTCGTCGCCCGGCTTGAAGCCGAGATAAGCCGGGACATCGAGCGGGCTTGGCAGGTAATCGACGACGCCGTTCAGCATCGGCTGGACACCCTTGTTCTTGAATGCCGAGCCGCACAGGATGGGCACGAACTTCAATTCAAGCGTACCCTTGCGGATCAGGGCACGGAGCGTCGGGACATCCGGCTCCTTGCCTTCGAGAAACGCCTCCATCGCCGCGTCATCCATTTCGACGGCAAGCTCGACCAGATGCGCGCGCATCTCTTCAGCTTTCGCTTTCAGGCTCTCGCGAATGGGTCTCAGGACCCAGGTCGCACCAAGATCTTCGCCTTCCCAGACCCATTCGGTCATGGTGACGAGATCGATATGTCCTTCGAGCTCTGTTTCCGAGCCGATCGGCATCTGGATCGGCGCCGGGGTCGCCCCGGTCCGGTCCTTGATCATCGCGACGCAGTTGAAGAAATCGGCGCCGGTCTTGTCCATCTTGTTGACGAACACGATACGCGGAACCTTGTACCGGTCGGCCTGGCGCCAGACAGTTTCGGTCTGCGGCTCAACGCCAGCATTGCCGTCAAGCAAAACAACCGCGCCATCAAGCACGGCGAGTGAGCGCTCGACTTCAATGGTGAAGTCAACGTGTCCGGGAGTGTCGATGATGTTGAAACGGTATTTCGGCGACAGAGCCGTCGAGCCGTCCTCGGTGCGTTCCCAGAAGGTGGTCGTGGCGGCCGAGGTGATCGTGATCCCCCGCTCCTGCTCCTGCTCCATCCAGTCCATGGTTGCGGCGCCATCGTGCACTTCGCCGATCTTGTGCGACTTGCCCGTGTAATAAAGGACGCGCTCAGTCGTCGTGGTCTTGCCGGCATCGATGTGCGCGATGATGCCGAAGTTGCGGTATCGCTCCAGCGGGTATTCGCGGGCCATGAGATCAAACTTTCGTTTCTGCTTCCCGGAAGGAAGGGTGGGTCACTCTCCGGGCGAGGTAACCCTGCCGCCCGGCGATTGTACGGTTTACCAGCGGTAGTGTGCGAACGCCTTGTTCGCATCCGCCATGCGGTGGGTATCTTCGCGCTTCTTGACCGCGTTGCCGCGGCCCTGGCTTGCATCCATCAGCTCGCCAGCAAGACGCTCACGCATCGTGTTCTCGTTGCGGCCCGCTGCGGCAGCAGCCAGCCAGCGGATCGCGAGAGCCTGGCGGCGCTCGGTGCGCACTTCAACGGGAACCTGATAGGTCGCGCCACCGACACGGCGCGAACGAACTTCAACGGCCGGCGCCACAGCTTCAAGAGCATTGTGGAACACTTCGACAGGGTTCTTTTTCGCGCGGGTTTCGACCAGATCGAACGCGCCGTAAACGATGCGTTCGGCGACGGACTTTTTGCCGTCGCGCATGATCTGGTTCATGAATTTGGTGACAATGATGTCCTTGAACTTGGGGTCCGGCAGGACTTCACGCTTCTCGGCACTGTGACGACGGGACATGGATCTATAGTCCTCTTACTTCGGTTTCTTCGCGCCGTAATGCGAGCGGCGCTGTTTACGGTTCTTGACGGGTTGGGTGTCGAGCGCGCCGCGCACGATGTGGTAGCGCACACCCGGAAGGTCTTTCACGCGGCCGCCGCGGATGAGCACGACAGAGTGCTCCTGAAGGTTGTGACCTTCACCAGGGATATAGCACAGCGATTCAAATCCGGAGGTCATGCGCACCTTGGCCACTTTCCGGAGCGCCGAGTTCGGCTTCTTCGGGGTCGTGGTGTAAACACGGGTGCAGACACCGCGGCGCTGAGGACAGGCCTTCAGGGCAGGAGTCTTGGTACGGGTGCGCTTTGGTTCGCGCGGATTGCGGATCAGCTGCTGAATCGTGGGCATTCGGGCCTACTGTCTCTTCGTACTTAGCGGCCCGGGGGCCTATAATGACGTGTGCCCCGAAGGCCCTTAACCAGGCATCCGGGACGAGCGGAAAATTGGGGGTCAGCTTCGCCGGTACATTCCTGTTCCGGTGCGGCACCGGGCTAAGAGCCCATTTGCCTCCCTGACGATCCGGGGCGTGTAGACTCGCGCAAGCAGCACGTCAAGGGCGCTGGCGCCGCTTTCCGCATGGCCCCATAACGATCTTGCAACGATCTTGTGCCGATTCAGAACGGGGAAATGCCGCCCCAGCTTTCAAAGCACATCCAGGCGATGAGCGCGACGGCGGCAATCGCGCAGATTACCCCTGCAATCTCTGTCCGTCCTGCCTTCATGGAAACGCGCCCGAAAAGTGAAAAAGCCTGCCATTGCTGGCAGGCTTTTCCGGTTGTTTCAAGTCAGGCCAGCTTATTCGGCTGTGTCCCGCTCAGGGGCCGGGAGGCTGACAAGGGTGATCCCCTCCTCCGCCTTGGCCATGGCCGCTGCGCGCTTCGCCTTGAGCTTGAGATCGCGCTCGGCAGCCACACGGCGGAACTGGCGGATACCGCCGCCCGTACCAGCCGGGATGAGACGGCCCACGATGACGTTCTCCTTGAGGCCGTCGAGGGTATCGATCTTGCCCTGGATGGCGGCCTCGGTGAGCACGCGGGTCGTTTCCTGGAACGAGGCAGCCGAGATGAAGCTGCGGGTCTGGAGCGACGCCTTGGTGATCCCCAGCAGCAGCGGGTTGGCCGTTGCTTCGCGCTGGTCTTTCTTGCGCGACTTGCGGATCGCCTCATTGGCTTCATCGAACTCGATCGCATCGATGTGCTCGCCGGTGATGAACACCGTATCGCCACCATCGGTGATCTCGACCTTCTGCAACATCTGGCGAACGATCACTTCGATGTGCTTGTCGTTGATCGGCACGCCCTGCAGGCGATAGACCTTCTGCACTTCGTCCGTGAGGTAATTTGCCAGGGCTTCCACGCCGAGCGTCGAGAGGATGTCCTGAGGCGCGGGGTTGCCGTCCATCAGATACTCGCCGCGCTTGATGAAGTCGCCATCCTGAACCGCAAGGTGTTTGCCCTTGGGCACCAGATAGTCGATGGGCTCACGCCCCTCTTCCGTCGGCACGATCGTGACCTTGCGCTTGTTCTTGTAGTCGCGGCCATATTCGACCCGGCCATCGACTTCCGCGATGATCGCATGATCCTTCGGACGGCGGGCTTCGAAGAGTTCGGCCACGCGCGGCAGACCGCCCGTGATGTCCTTCGTCTTGGCGCCACCCGTTGCAACGCGCGAAAGTGTGTCACCTGGCTCGATCCGGTCACCATCGGAGACCGACAGGATCGCGCCGACCGAGAGAACGTAGGTCGCAGGCGACCCGTTGGGCAGCTTCACGGGCTTGCCGCTGCTGTCCACGATCTGGATCGATGGCTTGAGGTCAGCGGTTTTGGAGGTCGACCGGGGGTCCACCACCACGCGCGCCGAGATACCGGTCGCTTCGTCGGTTTCTTCGCGCATCGTGACGCCTTCGGACAGATCGATGAGGCGTGCCTCACCGGCCACTTCCGAGACGATCGGCTGTGCGAAGGGATCCCAGTCAGCAAGCAGCTTGCCGGGCACGACCTTGTCGCCATCCTTGGCCATCAGGCGCGTGCCATAGGCCGGGCGGAACGACTGGCGGGTGCGCCCGTCAGCATCCACGATCTCGACCTGCATGCGGCGTCCGACAACCACGATCGTCTTGTCCTTGCGGGTAACGATCTCGGCATCGGTGAAGCGCACCGTTCCTTCAAAGCTGGCTTCCAGCGACGACTGGTCGGCAACCTGAGCCGCGCCGCCGATGTGGAACGTCCGCATCGTGAGCTGGGTACCGGGTTCACCGATAGACTGGGCCGCGATAACACCGACGGCTTCCCCACGGTTGACCGGCGTACCGCGAGCAAGGTCACGGCCATAGCACTGGGCGCAGATGCCGTTCTTGGTTTCGCAGGTCAGCGGCGAACGCACTTTCACGCGGTCGACCGATGCCGTATCGATCAGCGCCGCAACGTCTTCGTCGACATAGGTGTTGGCCGGAACGACGAGCTTGCCGTCAGGACCCTTGATGTCTTCGGCGATGACGCGGCCGAGGATGCGCTCATTGAGCGACACCACAACGTCTGCGCCTTCCATGACGGCGCTAATGTCGATGCCCTTCTCCGTACCGCAATCATCTTCGTTGATGATGCAGTCCTGCGCCACGTCGACGAGGCGGCGTGTGAGGTAACCGGAGTTGGCAGTCTTCAGAGCCGTATCGGCAAGACCCTTACGGGCGCCGTGGGTCGAGTTGAAGTATTCAAGAACGGTGAGACCTTCCTTGAAGTTCGAGATGATCGGCGTCTCGATGATCTCACCCGACGGCTTGGCCATGAGGCCGCGCATACCGGCGAGCTGTTTCATCTGGTTCTTCGAACCCCGGGCGCCGGAGTCGGCCATCATGAAGATCGAGTTGACCTGCTCCTTGCCACGCGACGTCTGCATTTTGGCAGCCGACTCCATCATGGCGTCAGCGACCTTGTCGGTGCAGCTCGACCAGGCATCGACGACCTTGTTGTACTTCTCGCCGCGCGTGATCAGACCATCAGCATACTGACGCTCATAATCGGAGACGAGATCCTTGGTCGCGTCGACCAGTCTCTTCTTCGCTTCCGGAATGACCATGTCATCCTTGCCGAAGGAGATGCCGGCCTTGCAGGCTTCACGGAAGCCGAGCTCCATCATCTTGTCACAGAAGATGACCGTCGCCTTCTGACCGCACAGGCGGTAGACTTCGTCGATGATCTTGCCGATCGCCTTCTTGGAGAGGACGGTATTGACCAGTTCGGGACCGATCGCTTTCGACCGCGGCAGGATGTTCGCCACCATGTAGCGTCCTGGCGTCGTCTCGATGATGCGGCGCTCGGGCTTGCCGTCCGAATCGACGCCGTCATAGAGCGCCCGGACCTTGGAGTGGAGCGAGACCAGACCCGCATCCAGCGCATGCTCGATCTCGGCAAGGTCAGCGAAGACCATGCCCTCCCCCGGCTCACCCTTACGGTCGAGCGAGAGGTAATAGAGGCCGAGGATAATGTCCTGGGACGGAACGATGATTGGCTTGCCGTTTGCGGGCGAGAGGATGTTGTTGGTCGACATCATCAGCACGCGGCATTCCAGCTGGGCCTCAAGGCTCAGCGGAACGTGGACAGCCATCTGGTCGCCGTCAAAGTCTGCGTTGAACGCAGCGCAGACGAGCGGGTGCAGCTGGATGGCCTTGCCTTCGATCAGTTTGGGCTCGAACGCCTGGATACCCAGACGGTGGAGCGTCGGCGCGCGGTTCAGCAGAACCGGGTGCTCGCGGATAACCTCGTCGAGGATATCCCAGACTTCCGGCTTTTCTTTTTCAACGAGCTTCTTGGCCGCCTTCACCGTGCCGGCGAGGCCTTTGGCGTCGAGGCGCGCATAGATGAACGGTTTGAACAGCTCGAGCGCCATCTTCTTGGGAAGGCCGCACTCGTGAAGTTTGAGGTTGGGACCAACCACGATGACCGAACGGCCGGAATAGTCGACGCGCTTGCCCAGAAGGTTCTGGCGGAAACGCCCCTGCTTGCCTTTCAGCATATCGGAGATCGACTTCAGCGGGCGCTTGTTGGTGCCGGTGATCGTACGGCCGCGGCGGCCGTTATCGAACAGGGCGTCAACCGACTCCTGAAGCATCCGCTTCTCGTTGCGGATGATGATGTCCGGCGCGCGAAGCTCCATCAGGCGCTTCAGGCGGTTGTTCCGGTTGATCACGCGGCGATAGAGGTCGTTGAGGTCAGACGTCGCGAAACGGCCGCCATCCAGCGGGACCAGCGGGCGCAGGTCCGGCGGAATGACCGGGACAACCGTGAGGATCATCCATTCCGGTTTCGCTTTCGACTGAATGAAGGAATCCACCACCTTGAGGCGTTTGGAATACTTCTTGGTCTTCAGCTCAGAACTCGACTCGCGAAGCTCCTCACGGAGCGTCTCGGCCAGCGTCGGCAGGTCGAGGCTCTTGAGGATCTCACGAATGGCTTCAGCGCCGATCAGAGCCGTGAACGCGTCTTCGCCGAGGCGATCCTGCGCGTCCATATACTCTTCCTCGGTGAGCAGCTGGTGCGGCTCAAGCTCGGTGAGACCCGGCTCGATGACCACATAGCTCTCGAAATACAGCACGCGCTCGACATCCTTGAGCGGCATGTCGACCAGCGTCGCGATCCGGGAGGGAAGCGATTTCAGAAACCAGATATGCGCAACCGGGGCGGCCAGATCGATATGGCCCATCCGCTCACGGCGCACGCGGGCGAGCGTGACTTCAACGCCGCACTTCTCGCAGACGATGCCGCGATACTTGATGCGCTTATACTTGCCACAAAGGCACTCATAGTCCTTCGTGGGGCCGAAGATCCGCGCACAGAACAGACCGTCGCGCTCCGGCTTGAACGTGCGGTAGTTGATGGTCTCTGGCTTCTTGATTTCACCAGACGACCACGAGCGGATCTTCTCCGGGCTCGCAATCGAAATACGGATCGCCTCGAAAGTCGGGGCGGGCGTATTCTGGTTGAACATGTTGGCGACGTCCTGGCGCATGGGTGTCTGCTCCTTGGGGTGGGCATTTGAAGGGGATCTGGTTCCCCCTGCCCTGAAAAAATCCGGGTCGGCACGGCCCCGCCTGTTCAGCGGGGCCTAATTTGGGCGGAAAGTCTACTCAGCGGCCACCGGGGCCTCTTCTGCATCACTCTCCCGGCCATTTTCCTCGAGCAGCTCCACATTGAGACCCAGCGAGCGCATCTCTTTGATGAGCACGTTGAAGCTCTCCGGGATGCCAGCCTCGAAGGTATCGTCTCCACGGACGATCGATTCGTAGACCTTGGCGCGACCAGCCGTATCGTCCGACTTCACCGTCAGCATTTCCTGCAGCGTGTAGGCGGCGCCATAGGCTTCCAGAGCCCAGACCTCCATCTCGCCGAAGCGCTGACCGCCGAACTGTGCCTTGCCGCCCAGCGGCTGCTGGGTAACGAGCGAGTACGGGCCCGTGGAACGGGCGTGGATCTTCTCGTCGACGAGGTGGTGCAGCTTCAGAAGATACTTGTAACCCACCGTGACCGGGCGCGTGAACGCCACACCGGTGCGGCCATCGAACAGGCGAACCTGACCCGATGTATCCAGACCCGCGCGGGTCAGGAGGTCGTTGATATCTTCCTCGCGGGCACCGTCGAAAACCGGCGTCGCAATCGGAACACCGTTACGAAGGTTACCGGCCAGCTCGATGATCTCTGCGTCGCTCTCCGGCAGATCCTGACTGTCACCATACGCATGGGTCAGCGACGCCTTCAGCGCCTTGATGTCATGCTTCTGGTGGAACTCATCCAGAGCCTTGTCGATGATGTGACCAAGGCCGCGGCAGGCCCAGCCCGTATGGGTTTCAAGGATCTGACCAACGTTCATCCGTGAAGGCACGCCCAGCGGGTTGAGAACGATGTCGACCGGCGTGCCGTCCTCAAGGAACGGCATGTCTTCCAGCGGATTGATCTTCGAGATGACACCCTTGTTGCCGTGACGGCCAGCCATCTTGTCGCCCGGTTGCAGCTTACGCTTCACAGCCAGGAAGACCTTCACGACCTTCATCACGCCCGGAGGCAGATCATCGCCGCGCTGGACCTTCTCGACCTTGTCGTTGAAGCGGGCTTCAAGCTCACGGATCGAGGCATCGAACTGCTCACGCAGGGCCTGGAGTTCGGCTTGAGCCTTTTCAGACTTCAGCTCGATCTCCCACCACTGGCGCTGTGTCAGCTCATCAAGGGCAGGCTCTGCGATCTTGCCGGCCTTGAAGCCTTTGGGACCAGTCGCCGCTTCCTTGCCGATGAGAATATCGCGCAGACGCGTATAGGTGTTGCGCTCAAGGATCGATTGCTCGTCTTCCTTGTCTTCCTGCAACTTCTCGATCTGCTCACGCTCGATCTGAAGCGCGCGCTGATCCTTGTCGATGCCATGACGGTTGAAGATGCGGACATCAACCACCGTACCGGCGTCGCCCGGAGGCACACGCAGCGAGGTGTCACGAACGTCCGAAGCCTTCTCACCGAAGATGGCGCGGAGGAGTTTTTCTTCCGGCGTCATCGGGCTTTCGCCCTTCGGCGTGACCTTGCCCACGAGAATGTCGCCCGCCTTCACTTCGGCGCCGACGGCAACAATGCCGGCCTCGTCGAGGTTACGCAGAGCCTCTTCACCCACGTTTGGAATATCACGGGTGATCTCTTCCGGGCCGAGCTTGGTGTCGCGCGCGGCGACTTCGAACTCTTCGATGTGGATCGACGTGAACACGTCGTCGCGCACGATACGCTCGGAGATCAGGATGGAGTCTTCGAAGTTATAGCCGTTCCACGGCATGAACGCGACGAGCACGTTCCGGCCGAGCGCCAGTTCACCAAGATCCGTAGACGGACCATCAGCGATGATGTCGTTCTTCGACACAACGTCACCGACTTTGGCAATCGGGCGCTGGTTGATGCACGAGTTCTGGTTCGAGCGGCGGAACTTGGCGAGACGGTAGATGTCAACGCCCGACTTGGAGCCTTCGAGATCTTCCGTGGCGCGCACAACGATACGCATCGCGTCAACCTGCTCGACTACCCCTGCCCGGCGGGCAACGATAGCGGCGCGGCTGTCACGGGCAACGACCGCTTCCATGCCGGTGCCGACAAACGGCGCTTCGGACTGAACGAGCGGCACCGCCTGGCGCTGCATGTTCGAACCCATGAGCGCGCGGTTGGCGTCGTCATTTTCGAGGAACGGGATGAGTGAGGCAGCAACCGAAACGACCTGCTTGGGCGAGACATCCATGAACTGGACCTCTTCCTTTGCAACCATCGTCACTTCACCGGCGACCCGCGCGTTGACGAACTCGTTCACGAGCTCGCCCTTGTCGTTGACCGTCGCATTGGCCTGAGCAATCGAATAGATGCTCTCTTCCATCGCGGAAAGGTACACAACGTCATCGGTCAGACGGGCGTTGGTCACACGGCGGTAAGGGCTCTCGATGAAGCCATACTTGTTGACGCGGGCATGGGTCGCCAGGCTGTTGATCAGACCGATGTTCGGGCCTTCCGGCGTCTCGATCGGGCAGATACGGCCATAATGGGTCGGGTGAACGTCGCGGACTTCAAAGCCAGCGCGCTCACGGGTCAGACCGCCAGGACCAAGAGCCGACAGACGGCGCTTGTGGGTGATCTCCGACAGCGGGTTGGTCTGGTCCATGAACTGCGACAGCTGCGAGGAGCCGAAGAATTCGCGGACAGCCGCCACAACCGGTTTGGCATTGATCAGGTCGTGCGGCATCACGGTGTCGATATCGACCGCGCCCATACGTTCCTTGATCGCGCGCTCCATGCGCACGAGACCGATGCGGTAGTTGTTTTCCATCAGCTCGCCGACCGAGCGGACCCGGCGGTTGCCGAGGTTGTCGATGTCGTCGACTTCGCCCTTGCCGTCCTTCAGGTCGAGGATGACCTTCATGACGCCGATGATGTCTTCGTTGCGCAGGGTGCGCATGTTGTCTTCAGCTGACTCATACTCACGCACGGCAACCGAAAGACGCATGTTCATCTTCACCCGGCCAACAGCCGAGAGATCATAGCGCTCAGGATCGAAGAACAGCTGGCCGAACAGAGCATCTGCCGCTTCCTGCGTCGGCGGCTCGCCGGGACGCATCACGCGGTAGATGTCGGAGAGCGCCTCAAAGCGGGTCTCGTTCTTGTCTGCCTTCAGCGTGTTGCGCAACCAGGGGCCACGGCCGCCGGCGTCGATGTCGAGGACTTCGATCGAGGTGATGCCGTATTCGCGCATTTCAGCGATGACCGGCTCTTCCAGAGCGTCGCCAGCCTCACCGAAGATTTCGCCGGTTTCCAGGTTCACGACATCGCGGGCCAGGAATTTGCCGATCAGGGCCTCGGACGTGACGAGGATCTCGTCCGTACCGGCCTCAGCCATGCGCTTCGCCTTGAGGGCGGTGATTTTCTTGCCAGCTTCTGCAACAGATTTGCCGGTTTTGGCGTCGATCAGATCGAATTCCGGCTTCACGCCCTTCCAGGCGTCGGCGCGGAAGCTCGTGACCCAGCCCTTCTTGTCCAGGCGATAGATCGAGCGGGTGTAGAACTGGTCGAGGATCTGCTCGGTGTCATAGCCCAGAGCATAGAGCATCGTCGTCGCCGGCAGCTTGCGCTTGCGGTCGATCCGGATGTTGAGAACGTCTTTCGCGTCAAACTCGAAGTCGAGCCAGGAGCCGCGATAAGGAATGATGCGGGCTGCAAACAGCAGCTTGCCCGAAGCGTGGGTCTTGCCCTTGTCATGATCGAAGAACACGCCCGGCGAGCGGTGCATCTGCGAGACGATCACGCGCTCGGTGCCGTTGACGACGAACGTACCCTTGTCGGTCATCAGCGGGATGTCGCCGAGATAGCATTCCTGCTCTTTGACTTCCTTGACGGAGCGGGCGCCGGTGTCTTCATCAACATCAAACACGACGAGCTGGAGGCGCACCTTGAGCGGCGCCTGGAAGGTCAGGTCGCGCTGCATGCACTCTTCTACATCGAACTTAGGCTGTTCGAACTCGTAGGAGACGTATTCGAGGGTCGCGCGCTCAGAGAAGTCCGTGATCGGGAAAACCGATTTGAAGACACCGCCCAGGCCATCATCCGTGCGTTTTTCGCGCGGCGTGTTCATCTGAAGGAAGGCTTCGTAGGACTCGCGCTGGACCTCGATCAGGTTTGGCATTTCGATGGCTTCGGGAATGCGGCCGAAGTTTTTGCGGATACGTTTCTTTTCCGTGAAGGAGAGTGCCATCCCAGGTTCCCAGTCTTTCGGCTTGCCCGCACGCGCGCAGACAGCCTGTGATTACAACGCGAGTACGCGGCGATCCCCAATGGAGACCGCCGCGCAGATCCTTGAACGGGTGACGCCTCGCGCGAACGCCGCCCGGATGCAAAACCGCAGAGCTTACTTGAGCTCGACTTTTGCGCCTGCGGCTTCGAATTTCTTCTTCAGTTCTTCAGCGTCAGCCTTGGAAACGGCTTCCTTGACGGTCTTCGGAGCGCCTTCGACGAGGTCTTTGGCTTCCTTCAGGCCGAGAGCCGGAACGACTTCGCGGACGAGTTTGATGACTTCGATTTTCTTCGCGCCAGCTTCGGTCAGAACGACGTCGAATTCGGTCTTCTCTTCGACAGCGGCGGCAGGCGCAGCACCACCAGCAGCGGCAACAGCCACCGGAGCAGCGGCGGAAACGCCCCACTTTTCTTCGAGCATTTTTGCGAGCTCAGCGGCTTCCAGAACGGTCAGAGCCGAGAGGTCTTCGACAATCTTTTCGAGATTTGCCATGGTTTCAATTCCTGTTTGGTTCGGTTGTTAAGGTCTTGGTATAGCGAAAACGGGTGTCTTAAGCGGCGTCTTTCGACGCGTAAGCGGACACCACGCGGGCAAGTTGCGATGCCGGAGCCTGGATGACGCCTGCAACTTTCGTTGCCGGTGCCTGGATGACGCCGATAATCTTGCCACGCAGCTGGTCGAGAGATGGCAGTTTCGCGAGAGCTTCGACGCCTTTGGCATCGAGGACCTGCTCACCCATCACGGCACCGATGATGACGAGCTTCGAATTTTCCTTCGAGAACTCATCGGCCGCTTTCGCAGCCGACACCGGGTCCGGCGAGTAGGCGATCGCCACAGGGCCCTGGAAGAGCTCCTGCGCCTTGTCGCCACCTACCCCGCCCAGCGCAATTTTCGCCAGACGGTTCTTGACCACTTTGAAGTGCGCGCCATCCTTGCGGAGAAGGCCACGCAGCTTCGTCATTTCCGCCACGGTAAGACCGGTATAGTGGGTCACGACGACCACGCCCGCCCCATCGAAAACCCCTTTGAGGTTCTCGAGAGCCGCGCTTTTTCCAGCTTTATCCATTGCGGGTCTCCATTGAGGCGCCCGGACCATCCGGCCGCCCTGGTAATCGCTAAAACTCCCGAGAGAGTCTCAGCGCCTGCCCAGGGATTGGCCTGCCCGGTCTGCACTTCCTGGGAATTCCAGAAAATTCCGAACCGTTTCAACGCCTCACCCCGTCTACACAGGCGGCCAGATGGCCCTTAGCAACCCTGAAGGGGTACGACCTATGGTCTTGGACAGGAAAACGGGAGACCGCCGATGCATATCGGAGAACTCCCGTCAAGCGGCGGCTGTTAACGGTTTTTCCAGACCTCCGCAACCCCCTTCCCCATTTTTTTCACAGGGGCACAAAAAAGCCCGGAGCCGCAGGGCAGCTCCGGGCCTTTGGAAATGACAGCCCCGATCAGGGCACCAGATCAGCTTTTCGTTTCGGCCAGATCAATCGCAACGCCGGTGCCCATCGTCGAAGACAGGGTGACCTTGCGCACGAACGTGCCTTTGGCGCCCGACGGGCGAGCCTTCACAACGGCCGAAATGAACGCCTGGACGTTCTTTTCGATGTCGGCGTCCGAGAAGCTGGCCTTGCCAACGCCGGCATGAACGATACCGGCCTTCTCGACCTTGAACTCGACGGCGCCGCCCTTGGCGTCTTTGACAGCCTGGGTGACGTTCGGGGTCACGGTGCCGACTTTCGGGTTCGGCATCAGGCCGCGGGGGCCGAGCACCTTACCGAGACGGCCGACGAGGCCCATCATGTCCGGGGTCGCGATCACGCGATCGAAGTCCATGAAGCCGCCATTGACCTTTTCGAACAGGTCTTCTGCGCCAACGATGTCTGCGCCGGCCGCAAGGGCTTCTTCAGCCTTCTTGTCCTTGGCGAACACCGCCACGCGGACGTCTTTGCCGGTACCGGCTGGCAGGTTGACCACCGAGCGGACCTGCTGGTCAGCATATTTCGGGTCAACGCCGAGATTGATCGCGATCTCGATCGACTCGTCGAATTTCGCTTTTGCGTTCGATTTCACCAGCTTCACAGCTTCAGAAACCGAGTAAGCTTTCGTCCTGTCGACGGTCTGCTCGATCGCGCGGGTACGTTTTCCTTTGGTCGCCATGTCGCTTACTCCACAACCTGAAGGCCCATCGCGCGGGCAGAGCCGGCGATGATCTTGGTGGCCGAGTCGAGATCATTTGCGTTCAGGTCTTCCATCTTGACCTTCGCGATCTCGCGCACCTGTTCCATCGTCACTTTGCCGACGCTGTCATAGCCAGGCTTTTTCGAGCCCGATGCCGGCTTCTTGCCGAGTTTCAGGCCAGCGGCCTTCTTCAGCAGAACCGTGGCAGGCGGTGTCTTGGTGACAAAGGTAAATGACTTGTCCTGATAGTACTGGATCACGACAGGGGTCGGCAGGCCTTCTTCCATGCCCTGTGTACGGGCGTTGAAAGCTTTGCAGAATTCCATGATGTTGATACCGCGCTGGCCAAGGGCTGGGCCCACTGGCGGCGACGGGTTGGCCTTACCGGCCGGGATCTGGAGCTTGATCTGCCCCAGAAGTTTCTTAGCCATTTTGTCCTCACAACGTTGGCGAAGGGGCGGTGGTCTTTCGATCCGCCCGGTTGAGTAGAGGCTCCGCGGTCCGGCTGGCGCCTCCCGCAGAAGCGGGCCGTATGACGGAAAGCCCCTGCCCGGTCAAGCACAGGCATGAAAAAGCCCGGAGCGCGCTTGCGTCCGGGCTCATTCAACGGGGCGTGCCCAGGCTACATCATCGCATAGCCGCGCGCATTGATATACTGGCGCAGCTCTGCCGCGCGGCGGGCCGGGTCGGGGTGGGTGGACATGAACTCGGCCGGGCGCTGGCCCTTGGACTGGGAATCCATCAGCTCCCAGAGCCGGACAGACTGCCTCACATCATACCCGGCATTATGCATGTAATCGACGCCGAGACGGTCGGCCTCCAGCTCATGATTGCGGCTGTAGGGCAGGATCACGCCAAACTGAACGGCTGCCCCGCCCAGCGCGCCGATGGCCGAGCCATACTTGCTGAGCTCTTCGGACGAAGCCACCGCGATCTGCCCGGCCATCATGCCGGCCGATGCGGCCATCTGTACCGACATGCGCTCAGCCGCATGGCGGCCCGTCACATGTCCGGCCTCATGCCCCAACACGGACGAGAGCTGGTCATCATTCTCGGTCAATTCGGTAATGCCGCGATACACGCCCACCCGGTTGCCCGGCATGACGAAGGCATTGACGTCATCGGTGTCAAACACGGCGACATCCCACTGCTCATGGTCGCGCTTGGCGCCCTTGGCGGTGCGGTTCCATACATTGAGAACCCGGTTGCGCAGCGCCGCATTGGAGGTCTGCGGAACCTGGCTTTTCATGTCCGACCAGGCCGCCGTCGCCATGCTGGCAACTTCAGCATCCCCCATCAGAAGGAACTGGCTGCGGCCCGTTTCCGGATTCGTTGTGCAGCTCGAAACAAACGGCAGAACCGAACCGGCGGCGATGCCCGTGATGATCGCGCGGCGCGACATTCGGATTTTCGGCGCGCCAGCCAGAATCTCGCTGTCAAAATCAATACGTTCGACCATTCTGTCTCTCCCTGAACAGGTAGCGAAGGTTACCCCACCCCCGGTAAAATGCAATTACAGCCGAACGCCTAGGCCCCCGCCTGTGAACCGCCGCTGAATGTGAACGCCCCTAGGGCTCCACGCTCTCCCCGACCAGAATGGCGGCCTGCTCCACCCAGCCTTCGCGTTTGACGCGTCCGTGGAAGTTCAGATGCTCGTCGATCCAGGCAATGTTCTCGGCTGTCCAGTCGGCAATCTGGTCATAGTGATAGATGCCGAGTGAATTCAGCACTTCCTGGATGCGCGGGCCTATGCCCCCGATCAGGGTGAGATCATCCGGAGCGCCTTCCACCGGCCGGTCCAGCGCCAGGGGGCGCGTGGGCAGAATGTTTTCGTCTACAGCATCTGCGAGCGCATCTTCTGCCTCAAGCTGTCCGAGGATCGCCTCTGCGACGAAGGCGGCTTCATCTTCATCATCATCCGCCTCCTCCTCTTCAACCTCATCGCCGATCTCGCCATACGCTGCATCCGCCTCGTCCAGATCGCCGTCCTGGTCTTCCTCGCCAGCCGCTTCATCTTCTGCGGCGATTTCATCGGCTACGCTTTCAGCGTCACCCTCAAAATAGGCAAGACGGCCTTCCAGAAAGCGATTGCGCCAGCGAAGCCGGGCCAGTTCTTCCTCGACAGGCTCTTCTTCTGCCTTTGGCTCCGTCTTGGGGTCCGCCGTGGGCGCAACCTCTACAGGCGCCGCCGGAGGCAGAGGCTCAGCCGCGGTAGCCGGCACAGAGGCAAGGACAGCAGGCTGGCTGGCAACTTCATTCTCCAGCGCTTTCACGCGCTGGGCCAGATAAATCACTTTCCAGGTCTGCATCGGATCTGCCTCGACAGCCGGCGTCACATCCGGCGCAGGCGCCGCAGCAGCGGCCTCAGCTCTCGCCAGCTCAGCCTCTGACAGCGCCTTGAGCGCGTCAGCCAGTTCGGCCTCAAGACCCGAAACCCGTTCTTCGAGCTGACGGGTCTGGAGCATCGCGGCGCCGTCCAGGGCAGGCACGGCCGCAAGCTCAGGCGCTGGCGCCAGAACGGGCGGCGCAGACCGCAACGCGTCCAGCTCGTCACGCGCCGCATGGAGGGCGGCCACCGTCTCGGCGAGCCGCTGCTCAAGCGCCGGATCGGCCTGAGGCGAAATCTGCGCCGCCTCGAAGGCCTGCGCGCCCCCCTGCCCTGTCAGCAGCTTGCGCTGCGCCGCGAACAGCCGCTCGATCTCATCGCGCGCTTCGCCCAGTTCGACGCGTGCCACATCCCGGTCAACTTCTGCCCGGCGTAACTTGCCGAGCAGCCGCATGCCGCGCAGCGACCAGCCCAGCAGCAAGGCCACAATCGCCGCCCCGGCCAGGGCGATCCACATATGTGCCACAAGCCAGGTCATTCTCCGCTCCGTTCCACAATTCTGATCTCCACAGGACGCGAGGTGTCTGCGCCTGCTGCAAATGCCTGATTAGCTGTTTCGCCCGAAAGAGGACCATAGCTGATAGCAGCCAGACGTGCACGAGACACACCCGCCGACGCCAGGAAGTCGGCAAGCTCGGAGGCCTGCACGCTGCTTTGGGCGACAACTTCAAACCTTACGGAGGTATCGCAGCCGCGGGCGATGGCTGCAATCCTGTCAAGCTGCGGGCCGCTCTCACGCGCTATCGCGGCGCCGCCCTTGGTGAAGCGTATCTGTCCGGAGGCGAGCGCTGCCTGCAACTCTGCTACACACGACACGCTGGGGATATCTGCCGACGCAGGCGAGACACTTCCAGACATTTCCGGGACATTTTGAGACACTTGCGCGCCGATCACGGACTTCCACCGGCCAGCGCCGCGCGCCATGTCGTGCTTGAGATAGTAGAGGGTGCTTGCGCTGGCCTCCCCGTCAAACATGAACACGCCGCCTGCCGCATCAAACGCCATGTCGCCCGATCTGAACTTCGTGAACTCCGGAAGGCCGGCAAGTGCCCCCGCAAGCCAGCCCTCTGCGGGGCTCTCTCCAAGGATCATCTCGTCGATGATTTCCCCTTCAAAGTCTTGCTCCAGGGCGCTGAGGAGCTGGCGCCGCTCTCCCTCGCCCGACACGTTACCCGACAAGGTCAGGACATTCTCCGAAAGCGCCGCCCGCCAGCGGACATCCCCGGCCAGAAGCGGCTCTCCCCGGAAAGGCGCCGCTATGCCGGAAACTGCCTGAACGACCTCAGCGCGCAGCTTTGGGTCCGCGGCCTCGCCTCTCAGGACAACCCGGTAGTCGGTGATCGTCACCTCTCCCTGCTCAAGCTTCGACAACTGGGTCAGCGCAAACCGGGCAACCCCCTGGAAGTTACCCTCTGGCGCCCCTGTGGCGAGTTTCATTTCGTTTTCAACGGCCGCACGACCGATCAGGCGCGCATCCTCGACCAGGCTGGCCTGTATCGATTTTGAGGGCACAAGCCCCGACAGCACGATGCGCCCTTCCCCGGTCTTGGTGGCACGCCAGACATAGGGGGAAACCGGCGGGGCAGCATCGGCGCGGCTCTCAACCAGCGTGACCCCACCAAAGATGACACCGCCAGGGCCATTGCTGCGCCGGACAAGGCGGGCGGCTTCGGTCACGGCGTCATTTGAAGGGGCTGCCCCGGTGAGGACGGCCCTCTGGCCTTCCATACGGACACTGGCCCAGTCAGCCCCGCCCTCGGCCAGCGCGGCCTTGGCCTGCGCTTCCAGCCGTGCTTGGAGGTTTACAGCGCTCTGTGGGGATTGGTAGATGCCCCACCACGCAAGCAAAGGCAGGGCCAGGAGGGCGAGCCCACCCATAAGGTAGTCAAGCAAGCGCAACACGTCGCTGACCTCCCAAATCCAGTACCCCCACAGCACGCTCTGGGGCGAGGCATGCCCTAACCCTTACCAGACCGCAAGATGAACCAGTCAGGCCCCCTCCGGCGATGAAACACCCCCTCGAATTGATTACCAGCCCCTCCAATCCGCTGATCAAGGCCCTGAAAGGCCTCGAGCGCAAGAAGGAGCGCGCCGAAACTGGCCTGTTCCTCGCAGAAGGCGCGCGGATCGTCAGCGAAGGCCTGGCCCAGGGCTGGCAGCCTGAAACCGTCATTATTGCCGCCGATATGGCAGAACGGCCACAGATCAGTGACCTTGCCAAAGCCGCCGCAAAGGCGGGCGCGCGCGTCGTGATGGCACCTGAGCGGCTGATGACCAAGATCACCCAGAAGGACAACGCCCAGAGCGTGGTCGCCGCCTTCCGCCAGCGCCATCTCAGTGTTGAGACCCTGCCCGCGCCCGCCGGCACGCCCCTCTATATTGCCCTCTATGAAGTGCGCGATCCGGGCAATCTCGGCACCATCCTGCGCACCGCTGACTGCGCCGGCGTCAACGGCGTTATTCTCATCGGAACCTGCTGTGATCCCTACAGCTTCGAGGCCGTGCGCGCCTCCATGGGATCGGTGTTTGATGTACCTTTTGCCAATGCCAGCTTCGACGCCTTCAATGCCTGGCGCAAAGAAGCCGGCATGGGCCTGATTGCTGCGTCCGTAAACGGCACTGTGCGTCATGACGGAGCTGATTTCACCGGCGGATCAATCATCCTGATGGGCAATGAACAGGCTGGCTTGCCGGGCTGGGTCGAGGCGGCGTGCGATACGCTCTCCCTCATCCCCATGCGCGGGGGCGCCGACAGCCTGAACCTCGCCCAGGCCAGCGCCCTGATGATCTATGAAGCCTGGCGCCAGCGGGGATATGCCTGACCCATGAAAACCGAAACCCGCCTCCTGATCGCCGATGACTGGGAAGACTATGCCCTGCTCGATTCAGGCCATTTGCAGAAGCTGGAACGCTTCGGCAGCCAGACCGTGATCCGGCCCGACCCGCAAGCCTTCTGGGAACCGGCCCGGCCCATCGAGAGCTGGAAAGCCGATGCCCGCTTCGTCACCAAGGCGCAGGACGAAGACGGCGCCGGCCAATGGGAAGTGCTCTCCCCCCGCGCCATCGAAAGCTGGCCGATGCGCTGGAATGGCCTCACCTTCACCGCGCGTCGCACAGCCTTCCGGCATATGGGCGTCTTCCAGGAACACTCCGTCCACTGGCGGTTTGCGCAAGACCAGATCCGCGCCGCCGGGCGCCCGCTCAAGGTGCTGAACCTCTTTGGCTATACCGGCATGATGTCGCTTGCCTGCGCGGCGGCGGGGGCTGAAGTCGTCCATTTGGACGCCAGCCCGAAATCCAACGGATACGGCAAGGACAACCAGACCCTCTCCGGCCTCGATGATCGCACCATCCGCTGGATTGCCGATGACGCGATGAAATTCGTCGCCCGCGAGATCCGCCGGGGCAGTAAATATGACGGCATCGTGCTCGACCCGCCCAAGTTTGGCCGCGGCCCCAAGAACGAGACCTGGCGCTTCGAGGAAAGCCTGCCCGAACTCCTCGACGGCGTGCGCGACCTCTTGAGCGAGCAGCCACAATTCGTGATCACCACCGCCTATGCTGTACGCCTCTCCTATCTGGCGGTGTCCCAGGCGCTCGGCGACCGGCTCTGCCCCTTTGGCGGCGTGATGGAGACCGGCGAGATGGCCCTGCCCCAGCAGGGGTCAGACCGCCTGCTGCCAACCGCGCTCTACGCCCGCTGGCGCGCCCGCTGAGCCCGCCTCAGAATGGCTCGCCAGACGCGATGCTGGCGCGGGCCGCCTCGCGCCAATCTGCGCCATCGGGGATCAGCACCTGCTCGGGCGCCGTTACCCCGCGACAGGCACCCCCCGCCGCCCGCCGGATGGCTGGACCGATAATGTCTGCAAATTCCTGATTTTCGTCCGAGGTGATGACCGCCCCATCGGGCGCGTAGCGTAACCTTGGCCCGGTCCTCACCGTATCCTGCGCGCAGTTGACCGTCATGGCGGAATATTCCTGCCAGCTGACCTCCTGGCCCTCATGCTGAACGGCGCCGGGCGCATAGACATAGACAAACCGGAAGGTGGCGAGCCCCTCGACAGGTGCAGGCGCCGGGTTTTCCATGAAGATCGCAAAGCTCTGCTCCACCTGGGTGAGCTTGCGCCATGACGCGGTGCCTTCCGCGACAGGGCCAGGCGCACTTGCACAGCCCGCCAGCAGGCCCGCCCCGAGCGCCGCG
The DNA here is from genome assembly GCA_002841155.1 of Alphaproteobacteria bacterium HGW-Alphaproteobacteria-18. Taxonomy (GTDB): domain Bacteria; phylum Pseudomonadota; class Alphaproteobacteria; order Caulobacterales; family Hyphomonadaceae; genus Hyphomonas. The sequence goes on along the minus strand of PHEH01000019.1, from coordinate 11,425 downwards.
CCTGTGAGCCTGATAAAATTCAACGTCCTGCGTCCCGGCATGTCTGCCTCCCCTGCCCTTGAACCTGGGAGGCATACTGCGCCCGCGCGCGCCGCGCTTATACCCCCGCAACAGGGGGGCACCCCCTCCAGTCCTGCCAGGTTCATGCGAGGCTCAAGGGCGGCGGATACCGGACCTTCCCCCAAAAGAAAACGGCGGCCCCGAAGGACCGCCGTTCCCTGATTTTCGCTTACGCAGACTTATTAGAAGTCGAGCGTCAGGCCGACGAAGAAGTAGCGGCCGAGAGCGTCATAGGACTGCGGGTAGGTGTTACCGTTACCCGTGGTGCCGACCGAAGCCGAAAGTGGGGGATCGTCATCCAGAACGTTGTTCACACCGAAGCGGAACGCAGCCCAGTCTTTGACAGCCCATGTACCCGACAGGTCGAAGTAGTTCTGAGCGTCCAGAGTCGAGTCAACACGGTCAGTTGCGCCGGTGTCGAGATCAACCGCACCCATGTGGCGCCAGGTCAGGTTCAGACCGAGACCATCATAAGGCGTTGCCCAGGAAAGGCGGGCACGGTGACGGTATTCCGGGGTCGGCGTACCGCAATCGTTACCATACTTGCCAACGCAATCGTAGGCGAACACGGCGTTACCAGCAGGGTCAACCTCGAAGCTGTCGAGGATCGTACCGTTATAGCTCATGTTCAGAGCACCGAAGGTGCCGATGTCGAAGCCATAAGCAGCAGCAATGTCGAAGCCGGAGGTCGCGATGCCACCGATGTTCTTGTTGAGGTCAACCACGTTACCTTCTCCCAGCCAGAGCTGGCCGTTGGCATTGCGGTTGATGAGCTCACAAGCCGACAGGTCGTCATACAGGTAGCAGAGCTGCATGGTGACCGATGCGCCAACCGTGGAGATCGCCTTCGTCACTTCGATGTCATAGTAGTCAACCGACAGGCTGAAGCCCGGCAGGAAGGACGGGGTGGCCACGAAACCAACCGTGAAGGTCTCAGCTTCTTCCGGGTTCAGAGCAGGTTCACCGCCCTGAAGGAAGTTGTACTGGCCTGCTGGCGAGTCGAGGGCGCCGCCGTTCGCCTGAACGGCAGACACCTGCCAAGGATTGGTGCCGATACAGGCAGATGCCCGCTGAGCATTATCTGGATCCGAAACCGTCAGGTCACAGAGGTCATAGTCAAGGTCGAAGAGGTTGAAGCCCTGCGACCGGAACAGCTCGATGACGTTCGGTGCACGAACGGCGTTCTGGAAGCTGCCGCGGAAGCGGATGTCCGCAGTCGGAGCATATTCGCCGCCGATCTTCCAGGCGTTGGACGTGATGCCCGTCGAGTAGTCGGAGTAACGGTAAGCACCATCGATCGACAGCAGCTCGATACCCGGACGGCCCGTGATCAGCGGAAGCTGGAACTCGCCAAAGATATCATAGGTATCGATTTCACCGGAAAGCGGCAGCGTCGGGCCGCCCTGGCCAGCGCCATCGCCCGTGGCGAAGCTTACGTCCACGACCTGGGTGATCGCATCGCGGCGGTATTCGATACCACCAGCAACCTGAAGACCCGAGTCAGCAGTCGGAAGCTGCCAGCCATACTGGCCGAGATCACCCGTGAGCGATGCCGTCACAACAGCCTGCTCAGTGGTGCCGCCCTGAAGAAGCGGAACTTGCAGATAAGCCAGGGCTGCCGGCGTCACGCCACCAACCGAGAACACATCCCAAGGGACGCAGTTCGCGTCAACGCCGGTGTCAAAGCTGCGGCAACCGATTTCGCCAGCAGCCAGAGCGCCCGTGCCGTCACCCGTGATGACATCCAGCGCGCGGCCGAGACGGACGGTCGAGAAGTCATTGTTGTAGGAACGGTTCAGGGTGACCTGCGAGAACTGCGCAGACACGTCATAGTCAAAGCCCGGAGCGTTGAAGAGCGGGCCGTTGAAGCCGATCACGCCGCGATAGGTCTGGTAACCAAGGGTATCCTGACGGCCGCCGCCCTCAACGTTACGGCGCCCGATGTAGAGCGTCGTGGAATCGCCTGCCGCAATCATGGCTGGCGAACAGCCGATGGCCGCTGACTGACCAGCCGACAGCAGCGGGTTGTCGCAATTGATGCTATCGGTGACGAAGAAGTTACCCGACGGTGCGATCTGTGCATTGGACTGGTAGTCCATGAACATGAAGTTCGCATAGGCGTTCACATACGGGTTGATCTCGTATTCGGCAAAGAAACCAGCCGTGTAACGCTCATCAGGACGCTGGTAGTAGTTCAGCGGGCCGAAGTTATACGCGTCTGTTCCACCATTATAGGGGCGGAATTCGCCGGTCGTCTGGTCAACAGTGAGCGCGAAATTGGCCGGGTTGGTCGCCGGCAGGAAGTTCGTGAACAGACCCGGGAAGGACGTGCCCGAACCACCGCAGGTGAAGTCGCGCAGAGTACGACCGGCAGCAGCAGCGGCAGCAGCCGATTCAATGCCGTTGGCACATGCCGAATAGTCATAGTTCGACTGAAGGACAGCATCGTTGTTGCGGTAGCCGAGATAGCCGCTGAAGTGGCCACGGCCATCTTCGGTAGCGGCGCCGATAACGCCGGTGATCTCTTTCGAGTAGCCGAGCGTGACATTGTCAGGCGGAAGCTGGAACTGGGCCGGGTTGGTGGCCGAACGCTCTGCGATAACGTCGCGCAGGCGACCGTTCGTGTCGTAGTCGTTCTCATGGTTGAAGAAGCCATACTGAGCGTCGATCTGAACGCCCTGGAAGTCTTTCTTCATGATGAAGTTCACAACGCCGGCAATAGCGTCAGAACCGTAAACAGCCGAGGCGCCGCCGGTCAGGACGTCAACACGCTCAACGAGCTGGCTGGGGATGAGGTTAAGGTCAGCCGCAACGTCGTTTGGCGAACCGTAAGGCAGGCGCTTGCCGTCGATCAGGACGAGCGTACGCACAGACTCAAGGTTACGCAGCGAAACCGTTGCCGTGCCCGAAGCGCCGTTCGAAACGGTCGAGTTCTGGGCAGCAAAGGCTTGCGGCAGCTGGGTGACGAGATCTTCAACGCGGGTCACGCCCTGAAGCTTGAAGTCTTCCGAAGTAACCGACGAAACCGGGCTGGTGGTGGTGAGGTTCGGCGACATGATGCGCGAACCGGTCACCGTGATGCGCTGCTGGCGGGATTCGGCTTCTTCAGCCGCATCCGTTGTTGTCACAACAGTATCATCTTCCTGTGCCATGGCGGGGATTGTTGCAGACGCAACAAACATCGCGCCGGCGATCATCGACGACATCAAAAGACGTGTCTTGAGGTTAACTTCACTCATAAGTGTGCTCTCTCCCGTAAAAGTTGCTCGCAAGCGACGAGCGTCCACCAACCCTCTAGGTGGACAATTGCAGGGAGTTAAGGTTCGCTCCCCTCACCAAGTCAATCTCGGTTTTTTAAAATTGTCATGAAAGCCGCCAACTGTGGCAGTGGCGCCTCACCTTGCGCCATCTGACGGTTAACAAGGCCTTGCAATGTGTCACATGACGCAAATTTTGACCCCGGCGTCAAAATGCCGGCCCCCTGCCCTTCATGACAGGGGGAACCTGCGGGCAAACAGAATCGCCCCTCCGCCCGCAGGCAAAAACCCGCAGAGCGCGATATCCGGGGCCGCCCGGCAGGCGCGCAGCCAGGCGGCCCGGAAAGACCATCAGTTCGCGGTCAGCCCTTCCCGGCAGAGGAAGCGCGAGCGGTGGATATCCTTGGCGTTGTCTTCCCAGCCGGTCAGGGACGGGTCGACGAGGTTCTGCGTCACCTGCACCCACATCGGCGTGATCGGATACTCTTCCAGCATCAGGGCCTCTGCCTTGGCGAAGATTTCGGCACGCTTCTGCAGGTCCAGCTCCTGATTCGACTGCGCCAGCAGCGCGTCATATTCGGCATTGGCATAGTCCCCGTAATTCTGCTGGCCGGTGGTCGACTGGAGCAGATAGAGGAAGTTGATCGGATCATCGAAGTCGGCGAGCCAGGCCGCGTCCGACACCTGGAAATCCTTCTGGCGCAGGCGCGCATAGAGGACTTTCGTGTCCTGCCGCACGATCACCGGCTGCACCCAGCTGCCGATCTCGGCCCAGTTCTGCTGGGCAACGGGCGCGACCTTCGGATTGTCCCCGGTCGAGCGGTGGGTGAATTCAAAGCGCAGCGGGTTGGATGGGCCAAAGCCGGCTTCCTGAAGCAGGCGGCGCGCCTCCTCAAGGCGCGCCTCACGCGGCATGCTCTCCCAGGAAACATGCGGGCGCGGCACGTCATAATTGCTCATTTCAGGCGGCACAAAGGAATAGGCCGCCTGGAAGCCCGGCGTCATCACATTGCGTACCATGAATTCCCGGTCGAGCGCCATCGAGAGCGCCTTGCGCACGCGCACATCATTGAACGGCGCGCGCTGCTGGTTGAAGGTCCAGTAGGTCGTCAGAAGGCCCGGCCCGGTGCGTATCCAGCCGGGGAACTTGGCTTCGATCTCGCTCTGGCGCGGCCCTGAGAAGGCGTTGTTGATGTCGAGTTCACCGGCCGAGATCTTGTTCTCATAGGCCGCTTCATTCTCGATCTCGAAATACACGACCCGGTCAAAGCAGGCTTCCTGCGCGCCAAAGCCGGTCGGGTTCTTTTCGGCAACCAGCTGATCACCCGTACGCCAGTAGACCAGCTTGTAGGGACCGTTCACCACGATGTTCTGCGGCTGGATCCAGGCATCGCCATAGGTTTCCACCGCCTGACGCGGCACCGGGAAAGTGGTGTAGTGGGAGAGCAGACCCGGCAGGTAGGGCGCGGGATATTCCAGCGTGATCTCGAAAGTTTTGTCGTCGATGGCACGCACCCCCATTTCTTCGGGTGGCAGATCGCCATTGTTCACCAGCTCGGCATTCTTCACCAACCACAGCATCGAGGCATATTGCGAGGCAATGGTGGGGTCCTGGATGCGGCGGAAGGCGTAAACGAAGTCTTCGGCCGTCACCGGCGCCCCGTCCGACCAGGTGTAATCGCCAAGCTTGAACGTCCAGACCGTGCCGGTGTCATCGACCTCCCAGCTCTGCGCCATGCCGGGCACCGGCTTGCCGTCGGCATTATCGGTCGTCAGGCCGATCATCATGTCACCGATGATAATGTTTTCCCAGGCGGCCGAGGATTTGTGCGGGTCCAGCGTGTCGACCTTGGCAGAAATGCCCCGCCGCAGCGTGGGAACATCACCGCCCGAACTTCCGCCACCGCCGCAGGCGGCCAGCGTAAGGGCCAACAGTGCACTGGCCGCGCCGGCCAGCAGGGATCTCATTTTCATGGTTATGCCTCCTTGATCTTCCTGTATCGCTTCAAATTTGCCAGAACTGGTGCCAGACGGGCAAACAAAAGCAAAGTCTTGCCCGCATATAAGTGAACGGGAGTTGATCCATGCTTCGTAGTCTTGCTGTCATGACACTGTTTGCCGCCAGCGGCGCCGGAACCGCGTTGGCGCAGGAGGCCAGTCTCGACGCGGTGCTCGCCTGCCGCGCAATTGAAGACCCTGCCGAACGGGTGGGCTGCTACGATGCCGCCGTCGGCCGGCTTGAGCAGGCCCAGGCCCAGGGCGAGGTGAAAATCATCACGCGCGCCGAGGTCGAAAAGGTCCAGCGGGAATCCTTCGGCTTCCGTATTCCTTCCCTGCCCTCTTTCGCCGGCGGGAGTGACGCGGCCGAGGATGGCAGGCTTGAGCGGCTCACCGAGGCGGTCAAATCGGTCTCAAGCAGCGGCGGCAAACTCCGCATCACGCTTGAGAACGGATCTGTCTGGCAGCAGGTCGATGACAAGAACGTCCGCGCCCGGGATGCCAAATCAGCTGAGATCTTTCAGGCGGCCATGGGCAGCTACAAGATGAAGATCGACGGAGGCCTCGCCTTCCGCGTTCGCCGGGAAAACTGAAGAAAAACTGATCAGGCGAGTTCGAAGACTGATCGCGTGGTCGGTGCGCCGTCGGGCGTGCGGACCACGCCGCGGCGGACAAGATCGATCATGTGGCCCAGCACGCTCATCGCGGCGGCGGGGTGAAGCCGCGTGTCGACATCCACATACATTACCGCCACCATCTCCGGTATATTCGTCTGCCCTGCGCGCAACTGATCGAGGATAGCGGCTTCGCGCGCGCGGCGGTGGGCGGCGTATTCGGTGATGAATGTGTTGACGAATTCCTTGCCGCGGACCGCTTCGCCATGTGTTGGCCAAAGAGTCTCGAAATCGCGTACACGGATTTTCTCGAGACTTTCCATATAGGCGCTCATGTCACCATCAGGCGGAGAAACGACCGTGGTGGACCAGCCCATGATATGGTCGCCGGTGAAGCAGGCGTTTTCTTCCTTCAACGCAAAGCAGATATGGCTGGCCGTGTGCCCTGGCGTCTCGATTGTCTCCAGCGTCCAGCCCGGACCGGAAAGGATATCGCCGTCGCCGAGCTCCACATCCGGGACGAAGGCCGCGCCGCCCTCCCCGCCTTCATCAGCTGCTGTCTGAATGCCGCGATGCTTTGCATAAGTCTTGCAGCCAGCCCACTCCGCCAGAGGCCGGGCGAGCGGTGCGTGGTCTGAATGGCCATGCGTAACAAGGACATGGGTGACCCTTTCGCCTGCCAGCGCCGCTTTCAGCGCTTCGAAATGGTCTGCCATGTCCGGACCCGGATCAATCACGGCAACGTCTCCGCGCCCGACAATATAGACACCGGTTCCAGTATAGGTGAACGGGCCCGGATTGTTGGCGATGACACGCCGGATCAGGGGAGAGACCTCATCCACACGTCCGTACTCAAATTTAATGTCGCGGACGAACGGTATGGGCATGATGACCTCTCACGGTAGCGATCAGTAGGCGGATCAGCGCTTCTTGACCGCAAACTTTTCTGCAAAGGCACGCGCCATGCGGCGGGTCGCCCTCAGCTTTGCGCCAAGCTTGAGCGCCACGGGCGGGCCCATATCGGTCTTGTTCGCATCGACGATGAATATCTTGCCGGAAGCACGGTCACGCAGCACATCAACCCCGCCCCAGTCGAGGCCGATATCGGCCGCAAAGGCTTCGATCACGCCGATCTCTTCGGGCGAATAGCAATTGCGCGGTTCGTCGAGCAGCACCTGGACATTCTCGTTCAGGAAGCGGCGCTCCAGCGGGCGGCGCTTGCGGAAAACGATGACCGGCTTGCCCGCCACGAGACAGCAGCGCAGGTCTTCCACCAGCCCGCCCTGGATTTCGTTATCGATCAGGCGCTGATAGGTCTTGCCCTCGACCGGAACGTCCAGCGGGCCTTCGAGGATGCGCCCGTCATGGGCGGCATTCATCTCGGATTTTTCGACCATGCGGCCCTGGAAAGTCGTCGGATCAACCGCGAGCGACTGGCCGCTGGCCAGCTCGAAGGCGGCGGCAACCCGAGACTTGGAGATGTCGTTACACCCGAAATTCAGCACATGCGCGCCGGGTTTGACCTCGGGCAGGTAATGGCTGGTCTCGGTGGAATCGTCGAAATGCATGACAATGTCGGCGGTCGAAATATCATCCACCAGCTTCGCGCCGGAAACATGCATCACCGACCAGATGAAATACCAGGGGCGCGGCTTGTCGGGATAGAACGCCATGGTCGGGCGCTTGTGGCCGGAGAGAAGGCGCGACGTGCGCCAGGTCTGCACGAAGAAATAGAAGCAGAACCAGGTGAAGATGCTGTGCGCGAGCGCCAGATCGGGAACAATCCGATGCCCCGTCTTCTTGACGAGGATCGTTCCTGCATCGAGCTTGAAATCATTGGTCCAGAAACGACCCGACATATGCTCTACTCCTGACACGCCGTTTCGGGCGGCTTCTTGTGGCTGAGAGCCCTTACACGGCCCAAGGCCCGCTTCAACACCCGGTTTGCGGCGCAAGTGTGATCCTGCCCGAACTCAGAGCAGTTCGCGCAGGCTGGAGAGATCATACCCCGCCCCGGCGGCGGCCTCAACAATATCGTCGCCTGCCCCCTGTCCGGAATGGACCAGCGCCCAGGCCGTCACACTGCGCGTGCCCGTCCGGCAATAGGCCAGCACCGGCTGGGGCGCCTCGTTGAGGATATGCCCCATCCGCTCGACAATCTCCGGGGTCGGCGCGCCGGAGAACGGCAGCGCGGCGAAGGCCAGCCCCAGAGATTCGGCTTTGACGCGAATCGGCCCCATGCGCGGCTGGTCGACCCCGCCTTCGCCATCGGGGCGATTGGCGATGATGGTCTTGAAGCCGGCAGCGGCAATTTCTTCCACATCGGCTTCGGAAATCTGCGGCGCGACGGCGAAATCGGGGGTGACCCGGCGGATGTCAACCATACTCAATATTCTCCTGGTCCTGCAGCCATCGCTTGATCGGTCTGCCCGACAAGTTAAGGAGTGTTGGGGGCCCTGCCAAGCTGGCTGATGGCCGGGGCCGTATCAACTCACTGTGGCAAGAGGCTTTTTTACTTGTGACAATGTTTCAGCGCGCTTTTGGACGTATCCCGTGGGGCTATACGCTTCGGCGCCTGCTGATCGCAATCCCCACGATGCTTGCGATCATTACGGTGGCCTTCCTGATGATGCGCGCCGCGCCGGGCGGGCCTTTCGACGGCGAGCGCCGCCTCCCCCCCGCCACCGAAGCCGCCATTGCCGCAAAATTCGGCCTCGATAAGCCCCTGCACGAGCAATATTTCAACTATGTCGGCGGCGTCCTCCAGGGCGATTTCGGCCCCTCCTACAAGACGCTCGGCAAGAGCGTGAATGACCTGATCGCCGACGGCCTGCCCATCTCGATGACGATCGGCGCCCTCACCATGCTCGTCGCCCTGATTGTCGGCACATCGCTCGGCATATTCGCCGGGCTGAGGCAGAATTCGGCGGCCGATTATGGCGTCATGGGTTTTGCCATGTTCGGCATCTCGGTGCCCACCTTCGTTACCGGCCCGATCCTCATCCTGCTGCTCTCGCTTGGCGCGGGTATCTTTGCCGTCGGCGGCCTCGGCACATGGCCCAATATCGGCATGAACTGGCATAACATGACCCTGCCGGTGCTGACCCTTGCCCTGCCCCAGATCGCCATCATCTCGCGCCTGATGCGCGCCTCGATGATCGAGACGATGCGCGCCAACCATATCCGCACCGCCCGCGCCAAGGGCCTTGCCGAACGCGACGTGATCGTGCGCCACGCGCTCCCCTCTGCCCTTCTGCCGCTCGTCTCCTATGCCGGCCCGGCGATGGCCGGCGTGATGACCGGCTCGGTCGTGATCGAGAAGATCTTCGGCCTGCCCGGCCTCGGCAGCTATTTCGTCGATGGCGCGCTCAATCGGGACTACACGCTCGTGATGGGCGCCATCATCGTCTACGCCGCCCTGATCATCGTGCTCAACCTCGTCGCAGACATCCTCTACGCGATGCTCGATCCGAAAGTGAAATACGACTGATGGCGCATATCGACCCCATCCTCGATCCAACTGGCCGCGTTGAGGCTGTCCGCACCGCCATCACCGGCGGACGCTCCCTCTGGGATGACGCCCGCGCCCGCCTGATGCGCAACCGTGCCGCCGTCGTCTCGATGTGGATCGTCGCCTTTCTGGTGCTCGTTGCCATCTTCGGCCCGATGGTCTGGGTACATGACTACCGCACCATCTCTGACCTGCGCACCGTCAACCCCACCTTCGAGAACTGGCACATCTTCGGCACCGATCTTCAGGGCCGTGATCTCTTCGCCCGCACGATGATCGGCCTGCGCATCTCGCTGCTTGTCGGCGTCGTGGCCACCGCCGTCTCGCTCGTCATCGGCGTCACCTGGGGCGCCACCGCCGGCTATCTCGGCGGCCGCATCGACAATTTCATGATGCGCTTCGTGGACGTGCTCTACGCCCTGCCCTTCATCTTCTTCGTCATCCTCCTGCTCACCGTGTTCGAGCGTAACATCGTGCTGATCTTTGCCGCCATCGGCGCCATCGAATGGCTGACGATGAGCCGCATCGTCCGGGGGCAGACGCTCGCCATCAAGGGCAAGGAATTCATCGAGGCCGCCCGCGCCGCCGGCGTGTCCCGCCGCGGCATCATCTTCCGCCACATCCTGCCCAACGTCATCGGCCCCGTCGCCGTCTACGTCACCCTCACCATCCCGGTGGTGATCCTCGCCGAAAGCTTCCTCTCCTTCCTCGGCCTCGGCGTGAACGAGCCGCTGACGTCCCTCGGTGTGCTGATCTCGGACGGCGCCAAGGTGATGGAAGACAAGCCCTGGATGCTGCTGATCCCGGCGGGCGTGATGTCCACGGCCCTCCTCTGCCTCAACTTCATCGGCGACGGCCTGCGCGACGCGCTCGACCCGAAAGAGCGCTGAGCCCCCGCCCCGTTCAGCACGGGTTCAACTGCGCGGGAAGAAAGACTATCCTCATCGTGCGGGGAAGGATGGGAGGCTCTGGGATGGCAAACTTCAAACGCAAGGGTCCAAAATCGACCCGCTCAGGCTGCCTGCTGTGCAAACCGCACAAGCGCCAGGGCGCAAAATGCACGCACACAGCCCGCGAAGCGGCAAAGCGCAAGGCTGCTGCCGAAGACATTCGCGCTCACTCCGCATGACCGCGCCCGCCACCCACACCTTCGCCTCTTTTGATGGCACGCGCCTCAGCTATCAGACCCTCGGCGAAGGCCTGCCGGTCCTCCTGCTGCACGGCTTCAGCGGCAATGCCGACATCAACTGGTTTGGCCCCGGCATCGCCCAGAAGATTGCCGCGGCCGGCTACAAGGTGATTGCGCCAGACCTGCGCGGTCATGGCGCTTCCTCGCTCGCCGAGCCCGATGCAGACTGGCCCCGCGACGCCATCGCGCGCGACCAGATCGCCCTGATGAAACATCTGGGGCAAAAGCCCTATGGCGTGGTCGGCTATTCGATGGGTTCGCTGAGCGCCCTGCGCTATCATCTCCTCTCCCGCGACGGCGGCCGTCTTATCCTCGGCGGCATCGGCGACGCCGCCGCCGATGAAACCAACACAGACCGAAACACCGCCTTCCGCGCCGCGCTCGACGCCGCCATTGCCGGGGAAGATACCCCCGCAGCGAACGTCCTGAAACAGCGCGCCGCCGCGACCGGCGGATCACTCGAAAACTATCGCGGCGCGCTCTCCTCCCGCCTCTATACCGGCCGCGACCTGCTGGAGACGTTCAACCTCCCCGTCCTCATCCTCACCGGCGACAAGGATCTCGACAACGGCTCCGGCCCAAAGCTGGCGGAGATCATTCCCGGTGCGGACTATATTGAACTGAGCGGCACCCACCTCACCGCTGTCGGTGACCCCGCCCTGTCCGAAGCGATCATCACCTTCCTTGACGCGGGGCGCTGAGCCTCGCCGTGCCCCACCCCATCCCTCCCCATAGTCATGGGGAGGGCGCCGGTCGCGCCGTGAGAAGAACTGACCTCTCCATCCGCACACCAGGT
>PHEH01000008.1 GCA_002841155.1 Alphaproteobacteria bacterium HGW-Alphaproteobacteria-18 | reverse complement strand
AAGCCGTAAAGCCAAGCTGGGATGACCCGGTCTGGGAAAGCAGGATTCCTCCAACGCTCGTTGGCGTTGTTTCGGAGTTTTCTGAAAATCCTCCAACGAACCAACATCCATTATCGGACGCTGGTCTCCTCCCCCGTTCTTCACGGGGGAGGTGCCCCGCAGGGGCGGAGGGGGGAGCCCCAAACGACACGTCTTAGGCTGCGCGCAACCCACCGCCGCCGCTCTTTCCCGAAACCCCCAACCCAAGCCCCAATCCCCCCCCCACCGGCCGCGCCCCCGCGCGTTCCGGCCGCCGCCGCTGCCCGCAACGCCCCCCGCTTCCCCGAAATCCCCAATCACGCTAGCATCGCCAAAACGCCGGGGAGGCACCGCCATGACCTATCTCATCCTGGGGCTCATCATCTTTTTCGGGGCCCACCTGTTCAGCACTTTCCGTAGCCGCGCGCCCGGCAAGGACATCAAGGAAAAGCTCGGTTATGGCCCCTATATGGGCCTCTACAGCCTTGTTTCCCTTGTTGGATTTGGCCTCATTATCTGGGGCTTTGGCGCCGCCAGGCCCGCACCCATCCTCTACACACCGCCCACGGGCCTCGCCCATCTCAACCTCGTCCTGATGCTCCCGGCGATGATCATGCTTGCCGCCGCCTACACGCCGACTGGCCGGATTAAGAAAGCCGTGAAGCATCCGATGCTGGTAGCGGTGAAAATCTGGGCGCTCGGCCATCTCCTGGCCAATGGCGAGCTGAACTCGGTTCTCCTCTTCGGCAGCTTCCTTGCCTATGGCGTCATTGACCGGATTGCCTTGAAGAAACGCGGGGATATTGGCCCTGGGCCAGACGCGCCCGTTTCGGCGATGGGCGATATCGGCGCGGTGGTCATTGGGGCAGGGGCTTATGCCGTCCTTCTCCTCTGGCTCCATCCGATTCTCTTTCTCATGCCCGCCCTGCCAGGCTGAACCGGGGCCTCAAAGGCATTGCTTGCCCGCCCGGTCCTGACCGGGTAATCGCTGGGCCATGTCGAAACAGACCCAGACTGCCCGCAAGACCGTCAAGGACATCGCCGCTGCCAAAGGGGCAACGCCGCTCGTCATGTTGACGGCCTATGACGCCCCGACCGCCGCGATCCTCGATCCCCATTGCGACATCCTCCTGGTGGGCGACAGTCTCGGCATGGTCGTCCACGGCCTGCCCTCCACGGTCGGGGTCACGATGGAGATGATGATCCTCCACGGCCAGGCGGTCATGCGTGGGTCAGATCAGGCGATGGTGGTCGTCGATATGCCGTTTGGTTCCTATGAAACCAGCGCCGAGCAGGCCTTCCTCAACGCGGTGCGGATCATGAAGGAAACCGGCTGCCAGGCGGTCAAGATCGAGAGCGGCGCCTATGCCGCCGGTCAGATTGCCCATCTCGTCGAGCGCGGCATCCCGGTCATGGGCCATATCGGCCTGCGTCCGCAGGCAATCAATGTCGATGGCGGTTTTCGTGCCAAGGGCCGAACCGGGGATGAGCGCGACCGCGTGGTCGCCGAGGCCCGCGCCGCTGCCGATGCCGGGGCCTTCTGCATTGTCATCGAAGGCGTCGCCGAAGATCTCGCCGCCGCCATCACCGCAGAAGTCAGCTGCCCGACCATAGGGATCGGCGCGTCTGCCGCCTGTGACGGCCAGGTACTGGTCACCCAGGACATGCTCGGCCTGTTTGACTGGACCCCGAAATTCGTCCGCCGCTACGCCGATCTGCGCGAAGCGATCGACAAGGCGGCCGCAGAATACGCCGCAGACGTGCGCGCCCGGCGCTTTCCGGGCACGGCTGAAACCTACAGCCTGCGAAAACAAGGGTCTTAACAGCGCTGATCCGTTGCAGCGCCGCGATGGGCCGTCTAGGTTCGCGCCCAAGTCCCCAACAGTCCCGCCGGAGCCCCAGCGTGAGCGATATTTTCACTGAAGTTGATGAAGGCATCCGCCAGGAAAAGCTGGAGGGGCTCTGGAAGAAGTGGCGTCCCTTTGTCTATGGCGGGGTGGCGGCGCTGATTATTGGCGTTGCCGTCAATGAGTTCGTGCTGAAGCCTCAGGCCGAGGAGCGCCGCCAAGCTCGCGCCCTGGCGCTTGAGAACGGCATCCGCGCCCTTGAAGACGCGCGTTACACAGAGGCCGAAGAGGCTTTCACCCGGATCATGAGCGAGGATCCCAAGCTCGCGCCTCTGGCCGCGCACTTCCTCGCCCAGACCAAATATGAAGGCGGCGGAGACGCGGCGGGCGCAGCTGAGCTGCTTGCTTCGGTCGGCGGCACGGAAGGCGGGCCGTATGAACGCCTCGCGCTTCTTAAATCGGCCTATTTCCAGGCCGATACGCTGAGCCTTGAAGAACTCGAACTCAGCCTTGGCAGCCTGGCCACCGATGAAAGCACTGTGGGCGCGCTTTCCCGGGAACTGATTGCGGCCAAGGCCTTTGAAGCGGGCGATTTTGCCCGGGCGCGGACTGAATACAATCGCCTGCGCTTTGATGCCTTCGCGCCGCAGGGACTGGCCCGCCGCGCGGATATCGCGCTTGCCGCGATCCCTGTGCCGACAGAATCTGAAGATGCAACACAGGCTCTGCCCGCTGACGCGGCGCCGGCCGAGCCGCAGGAGACCGGCCAATGAAGTTTGCCCGCACTATTCTTCTCACGACAACCCTGGCCACGGCGCTCGCCCTGTCGAGCTGTAGCAGCCTGCCCAGGTTTGGCGGCAACAATGCCGCTGAAAAGGCAGCAGAAGACAAGGCTGGCCGCCTCGCAATGGTGCTGGACGAGGAGCAGGTCGCGCCCGAACCCGGTCTGGCAGGTGTGGCTATCGAATTGCCCCCGGCGATATCGGTCAATGCCTGGCCTGAGGCGGGTGGCAATGCGTCGAAAGTTACCGGCCATCTTGTGGCTGCGCCTGAGCTGAAGATCGATTGGCGCCGGTCCGCTGGCAAGGGATCGACGCGCAAGTCGGCCTTGACCTCAACGCCCGTGACCGATGGAAACCTGATCTATGTTCTGGATTCTCAGCAGACGGTGCGCGCCATGCGCCTGTCGGATGGCTCCGCAGTCTGGGCTGAACGGCTGAAAGGTCTCACGCGGCGGGACAAGGCGGCCATTGGGGGCGGGCTTGCCGTTTCTGGGGATACGGTTGTTGTTGCCAGTGGATATGGTTACGTTGCTGCGCTGAATTCAGCCTCAGGGGATGAAAAATGGCGCCGCGTTCTGGGCGCGCCGATGACGGGCTCTCCGACCATTGCGGACGGCCGAATCTTTGTGAACTCCAATAATAACGAGATTTTTGCCCTCGATCTGGCCACCGGTCAGACCTTGTGGAGCGATCAGGCGATCTCTGAAACCGCACGCGTTCTGGGCAGCCCCAGCGTTGCTGCGGTTGAGGAATTCGTGATTGCGCCATTCTCTTCGGGTGAAATCATTGCCTATCTGGCCGCGAACGGACGCCGCCTCTGGACCGACGCTATCCAGCAGGCCGGTGGCTTCACGCCGATTTCCGAGATCAACGATATTGGTTCCCGGCCAATTCTGGGGGCGGGTCTAGTCTATGCCTCCAACCAGTCAGGCGCCACCGTGGCGATTGATGGCCGAAGCGGCAATCGCTTGTGGGGCAAGCCGATCGGCTCCACCCGCGCACCTGCCCTGGCTGGGCGTTACCTGTTCGTGCTGGGCCTCAACGGGGAACTGGCCTGTCTGGATGCTCAGAATGGCGATGCCTACTGGGTAACGGAACTGCCTCAGTTCAAGAACGAAAAGAAAAAGAAGAACCGGATCAGCTATACATCCCCGATTATAGCCTCAGACCGGGTCATCACTGTCTCTTCAGAGGGGGAACTGCTTGCATTCTCCACCCAGACGGGGCAGCAGACCGCTTCGCTGAAACTTGGCGATACGGTGTATCTTGAGCCCATCGCGGCGCAGGGTAAGCTTTATGTCCTGACGGACAAGGCACGCCTGATCGCCATCAGATAATATAGGCCGGAGGCGCACCTTCCGGCTTTAGCCGCTGCGGAGGGCGTCTGCCTTGCCATTGAAGCTCGCTATCGTCGGCCGGCCAAATGTCGGTAAATCGACCCTTTTCAACCGTCTGGTTGGAAAGAAGATCGCCCTTGTTGACGACCAGCCTGGGGTTACGCGCGACCGCAAGATGGCCGATGGCCGGCTTGCCTCGCTGCCGCTATCTTTGATCGACACGGCCGGTTTCGACAATGTGAACGATGACAGTCTCGAGGCGCGCATGCGCGCTCAGACCGAAGCGGCAATTGCCGAGGCGGACCTCGTCCTTTTTCTGGTAGATGCCCGGGTTGGCGTCACGCCGGAGGATGAAACCTTCGCCGGCCTGCTGCGCAAGGCAAACCTTCCTGTCGTGCTGGCTGCCAACAAGGCCGAAGGCCGCGCCGGAGAGGCGGGCGTCTTTGATGCCTTCAGTCTGGGGTTTGGCGAACCGGTCGGCCTGTCGGCCGAACACGGCGAGGGCATGGCAGAGCTCTATGAAGCCATCCGCAACGCGCTGGGGCCTGAAGCCTTCGAGCGCGCGCTGGAAGAAGCCGAGCCCGATTATGAAAAGGGCGCGGGCGAAGATATTCTCGAAAAGCTCGCCCATATCGATATCGATGATACGACCCTCTCGGATGAAGAACTCGTGGCGGCCATTGAAGCGGCTGATGTCGATGCCGATGCCGCTGATGCGCCCGCCCCGGCGGATCGCCCGATCCGTCTTGCCATTGTTGGCCGCCCGAATGCCGGCAAGTCGACGCTGATCAACCAGCTGCTCCAGTCCGACCGTCTGCTGACGGGCCCGGAAGCGGGTATCACGCGCGATTCCATCACCATCAACTGGGAATGGGAAGGGCGCCAGATTCGGCTCGTCGATACGGCAGGCCTTCGCCGCAAGAACAAGGTGCAAGAGCGCCTTGAGCGGATGTCGACCGCCGAGACGATCCGTTCCCTGAAATATGCCGACATCGTTGCCCTCGTGATGGACGCGCATGAGGCGATGGAGAAGCAGGATCTTCAGATCGCTGATCTCGCCCTGCGCGAAGGCCGGGGCATCGTGCTCGTCATTTCCAAATGGGATACGGTGGAAGATACGGACGGCGCCGCGCGCCATATCCGCGATCTCGCCAACCGGCTGATGCCCAATGCAGGCGGCGCGCCGGTTGTGTTTCTCTCCGGCCTCACCGGCCGCAACATCGAGAAGCTGATGCCTGCGGTGGTCAAGGTTTATAAAGACTGGACGGCGCGTGCGAAAACCGGGGATCTCAATCGCTGGCTGCGCCATACGGTCGAGCACCACCCGCCGCCGAGCGTGCAGGGCAAGCGTATCAAGCCGCGCTACATGGCCCAGATGAAAGCCCGCCCGCCGACCTTTGTTCTGATTGCCTCACGCGGCGATCAGATGCCGGAAGGTTACAAGCGCTATCTCGTCAACGGTATCCGCGAAGCCTTCGACATGCATGGCGTGCCGATCCGCCTGTTCGTGCGTCAGGGTAAAAACCCTTATGCCGGCAAGGTTGGGGCAGACGGCCCACCGCGTCACAAGCGCCGCAATAACTGATCCGTAATCAGATCACATGACGGTCATGACGTGGCTGATCGTGTGATGCAGTTTGCCTGAACAGAATATCTCTATGCGCTCGGGGTGGCCCGCTTTCGTGCTACGAAAGCCGGTATTGCCGAGATACCCAGACCCGCCGGGCAGCAATTCCAGCTGTAAAATCCGCGGCGCCGCTTCCTGCGTCATGGCCTTCAGCATCCAGAGTTCCTGTGCGTCAATACGGGCGGTGACGATCAATGACGTGTCGGGTGGCTGCGGGCCGGGCATGCGGTTTACCCAAGCCTCGGCCTGCACCACAGGAGGGCAGGTAACTTCCGGAGGCAAGGCATGGACGCATCCCGTCAGGCTGAGTATGGCAACCATCAGATAACGCGCGCGCATTAGAAACGGCCCCTCAGGCCTAGCCAGAGGACACCTGCATCATCTGCAAGGGCGACGTGATTTGGCGAGGTGATCCAGGCCGCTGCGGTTTCGGCATTCCAGCCCTCAACCACCTGCCAGCGAAGGCGCGTCTCGAAGTTCAGCTGCCTGCCGCTGGGTGTGAGAGATATCTGCCGCTCACTGAATAGCAGGCCAGAAGTATCGGCGCCGGTTACAGTTTCAAAGGTCAGGAGACCACGTTCCGTCCGCCTTGGCTGGGCCAGCACGAATGTCAGCGTGGCCGGGCCGAAGCCGCGGCTGGCACCGAGCGACCACCGGGATGTATACACACCCCTGGCATCGAGGCCTTCAAGCTCGGCAAGCCCAAGCTCAAATCCGCCAGAGAGTTCCCAGCCTTGGCCGGGTTTCCATGCCCCTTCGCCTGTCCATGCGGTGAGCCGGCCCTGATTGTCTTCGCCAAGGCGTGACTGGACCGCGCCGCCAAGGGCGGTCTCTTCATCCTGAAGGGTCTCCAGGCTGCTGCGCAGGGTCCAGTCCAGAGTAGTACGGCCGATCCCGGCGCCATATCTGTGGCTGGTCTCGTCCGCTGAGGTAAAGGCGTGAACATCGACCGGGCCGAATGTGTGGCGTACCGATGCCCAACTGGCTGCGGGCGTCAGGAGGCCGGGCATGCCCGGTTCGGAAATCAGGCTGGCGGAGGGCGCGATCTGCGGCAGGCTTCCGCCCCGGCCGGCAGCTACCTCTCCGCTGTCGAAGTGAAATGTAGCGGCAAATTGTGACTGTGCTTCAGGCTGATACGGCGCGGCGCGGTCTTCAAACAGTTTCGGTGTGTGCCAGGATAGTTGGATCGCGCCAGCGCGGACGGCGCGTGTTTCTCCTGCGAGGGATGCGGTGCGCGCGCGCAGGTTTGCGAGCGGGGCTTCGCCAGCCCGCGACATGGCGGATGCATTCAGTTGGAAGGCCCTGTCATATCGGTCAACCAGCGCGATGCCTTCAAACAGGCCGCCCTGTTCGGCCCAGTCTCCGAACGCGCCGCCCGGCGCCCCCATAAGAGACCCCAGCAGAACACGCTGGCCATTGAAGAAAGCCGTCTGAGCGCCCTGGGGCTGAAAAGCCCGGCCAAGGTTCAGCAGGCCGACGCCTGAGACATCGTCAACGCCTGCGCCGGCCACAGTTCCGAGGATGGGATCAGGGGTCAGGTCGATATAATCATCTGCCGTATCGAGCAGTATGCGGAGGGCATCTTCCGGGCGTGCCTGGAGATTTGGAAAAGTCTGCAACAACAAGGCCAGAGATCCGGAGACATATGGCGCAGCAAAGGAGGTTCCGCTTACGCGGTAATAATCGCCGATGCTGTCTGGATCATTGGTCGGATCTCCAGGGAAGGCGACATCATCATCGGGGCCTGTGGAGACGACGCCCTGACCCGGGGCGAGGATGTAGGCATCGCGCGCCTGAGAGCCTGCGCGGTTTGAAAATCCTGCGATCCTACCGGTGTCTTCTGTATCAGGCGTGCCCGAATTACCGCCAGCAATGACCGCGCCAACGGCCACCACACGGCCCAGGGACGTAGTGTATCCTGCCGCGCGCGCCGGGCTGTTAACGGATGTGCCCTTCGCGGCAACCGGATTTCCGTTTTCGTCCGTTGTCGGTGGCTCGGCATCGTTTCCGGCCGATACAACAATCAGTACACCCCGTTGGGCGGCATCGATAATTGCATTTTCGATGGTCTGGTCATTGCCAGGCTCGCTGCCAAGAGACAGGTTGATGACCCTGGCGCCATTATTGACGGCATAGTTGATTGCTGCGGCAACATCTGTGACGGGATACCGGCATCCATCTGGCTCGGCACAACTGCCGGCGCGATCTGCGCGGATATCCAGGATGCTTGCTTCAAATGCTGTCCCCATGATGCCGAGGCCATCCCGCCTGGCCGCAATAATGCCGGTAACAAGCGTTCCGTGACCTTCGGTATCGATGTCGCCAGCTGCGCGTTCGGCTGCGTTGATGTCATGAGTGGGGCCGGTAAACTGGCCTGTGAGATCAGGGTGTGTCTGGTCAGAGCCGGTGTCGATGACCGCAACGATTATCCCGTTTCCCGTTGCGCCCTGTGAATAGGCCGTAGACGCATTGATGAGCGCCAGGCCGCGTGTGGTCATATATTCGCTGGTTTCGAAAGCGGAAGGGGGCGGGCCGGCCGGTGGTGGTGGCGGAGGAGGTGGCGGGGGAGGCAGGGGTTGAGCGGGCAAGTTGCCCCCGCTTCCGCCACCACCACTGGCGCAGGCGCCGAGCCAGAGCGGAGCTGTCGACAGCGCAGCCAGGACGGCAAGCCTCACGGTGATGCGCAGGTGTGCTTCAGACCCGGCCATGTGGCCTCTCCCCGTCAGGTGACGATCAGGTTCCCTTGCGAGGGAGCATGTCGCGATTGGTGACGGCTGGCAAGAAGGCTACCCGTTTCTCTGGGGATCAGAGATAGGTGTCCAGTCCGCGTTCTTTCAGCGCCTGGACTACCTGGCCGACATCCTGGGCCTTGTCTCTTGCCGCGACCAGAACACGCCGGCCGTCTGCAACGACGATCAGATTTTCAACACCCACGAGGGCAACCAATACTCCGTCTGCGGCATGAACCAGGCAATCACTGGCGGAGATGCTGACGGGTTCGGGCAGGTTCGCACGGTCAGAGACATCACCGATCATGGCCCAGGTCCCGATATCGCTCCAGGCACAATCTAGCGGTGCATAGACGGCCGCGCGCTGGGTTTTCTCCATGACAGCATAGTCGATGGACGTGCTGCGGATGGTGGCGAAGATTTCAGGGTCCAGGAAAATTTTGGTAGCGTCCACGCGCGCTGCTTTCAGCGCATTGGAGGATGCAAGGAGGATGTCCGGGGCGTAAGCTTCCAGTTCCATGAGCAATGTTTCAGCGTCAAAGAGGAAAATACCGGCATTCCAGCTATACTGGCCGCTTGCGAGATAGCGGGCGGCTGTGACCGCATCCGGTTTCTCTCGGAAGGCGGCAACTCTGGAAACCGGGCCTTCAAGAGGCGCGCCAGCCTGAATATAGCCAAAGCCTGTTTCAGGGCGGCAGGCAGCAATGCCGAAAGTCGTGATGAAGCCGGTTCGGGCAATCGCGGCGCCTTCCTTCACAGCGTTGATGAAGACAGCAGGCTGGCCAATGAAATGGTCGGAAGGAACAAGCAGGCCGAGCCCACCTGGAAAGTGATCGGCAATGAAGCGCGCGGCCATCGCTGCGACGGCAGCTGTATTCTTGCCTGCTGGCTCAAGCAGGATAGCGCAGGGCTCAACGCCTATTTCAGCCAGCTGCGCCTCGATCAGATCAGCATAGGCCGCATTGCTGATGATGATCGGGGCGGCAAATGCCTCTCCGGTGTCGGCAGAGCAGAAACGAAGGACTGTCTCCTGGAAGACCGATTTGTCAGAGATCAGCCGGTGAAACTGTTTGGGGCACGCCTTGTCAGAGGCTGGCCACAGGCGTGTGCCGGCGCCGCCGCACATGATCACAGGATGGATGCTCATACTACGCTCGCATTGTACTGTCCGCAGGCGACAATGCCCATTGGCGCGAGATATGCAACCTGCGGGCCGTTCTTGGGTGCCCCCTGTTCAGATGCCGCTACCAGGCCCTTCCCAGACACTCAGGAAACCGTGCTCTTCAAGATAAGCGAAGATCTCCTCAGCGGCGTCTTCTGCCGTGCGCTCGGCTGTGCTGATGCGGATTTCGGCGTTGAGCGGGGGCTCATACGGGCTGTCGATGCCGGTGAAGTTGCGGATCTCGCCGGCGCGGGCCTTCTTGTAGAGGCCTTTGACATCCCGGCTTTCGGCCACTTCCAGCGGCGTATCGACATGGATCTCGATGAACTCGCCCTCCGGCATCAGGCTGCGCGCCAACTGCCGCTCGGCCCGGAAAGGCGAGATGAATGAGACCAGCGTGATCAGGCCCGCATCCGACATCAGGCGCGCGACATTCGACACGCGGCGGATGTTTTCCACCCGGTCAGCATCGGTGAAGCCAAGATCGCGGTTGAGGCCGTGGCGGACATTGTCGCCGTCCAGGATGAAGGTGTGGCGGCCATAGGCGAAGAGCCGCTTTTGCAGTGCGTTGGCGATGGTCGATTTGCCCGAGCCTGAGAGGCCGGTAAACCAGAGAACCGCCGGGCGCTGGCCTTTCTGCTCGGCCAGCGCGTCGCGGCTGATGTCGATGGCCTGCCAGTGGATGTTGGAGGCGCGGCGCAGCGCAAAATCGATCAGGCCGAGGGCAACGGTGTCGTTTGACTGGCGGTCGATCAGGATGAAGCCGCCAGTCTGACGGTTATCCTTGTAGGGATCAAACGGGATCGGCTGATCGAGGGAAAGCGTCGTCACCACGATCTGGTTGAGCTCGGCGGCGCGGGCAGGGGTTTCGGCCAGCGTGTTGACATCAATGCCATGCTTGGGCGCGTTGACGGTGGCGGTCACGGTCTTGGCGCCGGCTTTCAGGATGTAGCGGCGGCCGGGCAGCAGGGGCTGCTCGCTCATCCAGAGGAGGTGAACCTGGAACTGGTCGGAAACTTCCGCAGGCTGATCGGCCGAGACGATCATGTCGCCGCGCGAGGTGTCGATCTCGTCAGCGAAAGTCAGCGTCACGGACTGGCCGGCGACGGCTTGGTCAAGGTCTCCGCCGGCGGTCACGATGCGGGTGATCGTGGTTTCGCGTCCTGAAGGCAGAGAGCGAACCCGGTCGCCGGGGCGCACCGCGCCGCTGGAAATCTGGCCGGCAAAGCCCCGGAAATCGAGATTGGGGCGGTTTACCCACTGAACGGGAAGGCGGAAGGGGCGCGCGGTGTCCTCGCCTTCGATCTCGACTGTTTCGAGATATTCGATCAGGCTCGGGCCATCATACCAGGGCGTCTCGGGCGAGCGTTCGGTCATGTTGGTGCCCGCCAGCGCCGAGAGCGGGATGGGGCGGATGTTCACCTTGCCCGGAAGGCCTTCGGCGAAGGTCATGAAGTCAGAGACGATGTCTTCGAACACATCCTGATTATAGCCGACAAGATCCATCTTGTTCACGGCGAGCACGAGATGGCGGATGCCCAGAAGGCTTGCGATAAAGCTGTGGCGGCGCGTCTGGGTCAGGATGCCCTTGCGCGCGTCGATCATCAGGATGGCGGCGTCTGCGGTGGAGGCGCCGGTGGCCATATTGCGCGTATACTGTTCATGTCCCGGCGTGTCGGCGACGATGAATTTACGCTTCGGCGTGGCGAAGAAGCGGTAGGCAACATCAATCGTGATGCCTTGTTCGCGCTCGGCGGCGAGGCCATCGACCAGGAGGGCAAAGTCGATGCTGTCGCCTTGCGTGCCCACTTTTTTGGAGTCGTTTTCCAGCGCGGCCAGCTGGTCTTCAAAGATCATCTTTGAATCGTAGAGCAGGCGCCCGATCAGGGTGGACTTGCCATCATCGACCGAGCCGCAGGTGATGAAGCGCAGAAGGGATTTGTTCTCGTGCGCCTCCAGATAGGCGCCGATATCCGAAGCGATGAGATCGTCATTGAGGCGCATCAGAAATAGCCTTCCTGCTTCTTCTTCTCCATCGAGGCGGACTGGTCCTTGTCGATGGCGCGGCCCTGGCGCTCGGAGGTGGTGGTGAGGAGGATTTCCTGGATGACGTCATCCAGCGTGTGGGCGGAGCTTTCCACAGCGCCGGTCAGCGGATAGCAGCCAAGTGTCCGGAAACGGACGGATTTGACTTCCGCCTTCGCTGCGATCTCGGCGGGCACGCGGTCATCATCGACCATGATCAGCGTGTCGTTCCAGGTGACCACGGGGCGCGGCGCGGCCAGATAGAGCGGAACAAGCTCGATGCCTTCGCGCCGGATATATTGCCAGATGTCGAGCTCGGTCCAGTTGGAGAGCGGAAAGGCCCGCAGGCTTTCGCCCTTGTGCATGCGCGTATTGTAGAGGTTCCAGATTTCCGGGCGCTGACGTTTGGGGTCCCAGCGATGACCGGCTGAGCGGAACGAGATGACGCGCTCCTTGGCGCGGGACTTTTCCTCGTCCCGCCGGGCGCCGCCGAAGGCCGCATCGAAGCCGTATTTGTCGAGCGCCTGTTTTAGCGCGGTGGTCTTCATCACATCGGTATGATAGGCCGAGCCATGACTGAACGGGCCGACGCCTTCGCGCACGCCATCCTTATTCATATGGACCAGCAGCTCCAGGCCCAGCTCCTTTACCTTGCGGTCCCGGAACTCGATCATCTCGCGGAATTTCCAGCCGGTATCGACATGCAGCAGCGGAAAGGGGGGCTTGGCCGGATAGAAAGCCTTCATCGCCAGATGCAGCATCACGGCCGAATCCTTGCCGATGGAATAGAGCATCACCGGCTTCTCGCACTCGGCCGCAATCTCCCGAAGGATGTGCAGGCTTTCGGCTTCAAGCCGGTCAAGATGGGTCAGGGTGGGCAAGGGGCTGATCCTGTTCTGGCATGTGAGCGCGTTCCGTAGCGGGCCTTGCAGACAGAAGAAAGGCTCCGTGATGGTTGCGTATTCACCCTTCAGTAAAGCTAAACGAAAGCAGGCCGGACGCCAGACCTGAATCCGCCGCAGTTGGTGTCACAAATGCACATAAATCGTCATTGTGCAGCCCGACTCGCGGGGTTTATGGAAACGATGACGCCATTGGCAGGACATTTGCAGACTTTTGGCTGGGGCCAGAGAACCGGAGCATGGATTTATGTGTGGTATCGTCGCGATTGCAGGCAGAGAAGAAGTGGCTGGCCGTCTGGTCGATGGCCTCAAGCGGCTTGAATATCGCGGCTATGACAGCGCCGGTATTGCTGTGGCTGCCGCAGGCGGCGTCGAGCGCCGCCGCGCCAAGGGCAAGATCGTCAACCTTCAGGAACGCTTGATCGAGAGCCCTCTCAAAGGCCTGACCGGCATTGCCCACACCCGCTGGGCCACCCACGGCGCCCCGAATGAGACCAACGCCCACCCGCATATGTCCGGCTCGGTTGCCATCGTGCACAATGGCATCATCGAGAACTATCGCGAGCTGCGCGAAGACCTTGAGGCGCGCGGCCGCACATTCGAGTCCGAGACCGACAGCGAAGTCATCGCCCAGCTGATTGACGCCTATATGGAAGAGGGCAAAGATCCCGTTGCTGCCTTTGAAGAGGCGCTGAAGCATTTCCAGGGCGCCTTCGCCATCGCCGCCATCTTCTCGAACGATCCGGAACTGGTCATCGGCGCCCGCAAGGGCTCGCCCCTGGTGCTCGGCTATGGCGCAGACGAGATGTATCTCGGCTCGGATGCCATCGCGCTCGCTCCGTTGACGCGGGACGTAACGTATCTGGAGGAGGGCGACTGGGTTGTCCTGCGCAAGGATTCCTTCGACATCCGTAATGTGCGTGGCGAGCGGGTCAACCGGGCACGTGTGACGTCCGCGGTCAATGACGCGCTGATCGAGCGCGGCGAGTATGACCATTTCATGCTCAAGGAAATCCATGAGCAGTCGGAGTCGCTGGCGCGGTCCATCATGCCCTACATCAATCAGGCGACCCAGACCGTCAGCGTGCCCGAAGCGGCGGAGACGCTGTTTGCCGACGCCGACCGGGCGGTTGCAATTGCCTGTGGCACAGCATTCTATGCCGCCTTCACGGCGAAATACTGGTTCGAGCAGATCGCCCGTCTCGCCTTTGAGCCCGATATTGCGTCGGAGTTCCGCTATCGCCGGCCGGTCCTGCCGGTGAAAGGCCTTTCGATCTTTGTCAGCCAGTCTGGCGAAACGGCCGATACCCTCGCCGCGCTGCGCTATTGCCGGGAGAACCGCACGCCTGCGATTGCCGTTGTGAACGTTCCGGAAAGCTCGATTGCCCGCGAAGCGGCCTCCATCGTGCCGACCCATGCCGGCCCGGAAATCGGTGTTGCTTCGACCAAGGCTTTCACCGCCCAATTGTCCGTGCTCGCCATTCTTGCGCTTTCGGCTGCCAAGACGCGCGGTCATCTGCTTCCCGGCGACGAAATGAAATATGTCCGCAGCCTGCTGGCCTTGCCGCGCAAGGTGACCGAAGCGCTGGAATGCGCAGGCCATGTACAGGAGATCGCCAAACATATTGCGGGTAAACGCGATATCCTCTTCCTGGGGCGCGGCCGGTATTATCCCCTCGCGCTGGAAGGCGCACTGAAGCTCAAGGAAGTTTCCTACATTCACGCTGAAGGCTACGCTGCCGGTGAACTGAAGCACGGCCCTATCGCCCTGATCGAGAAGGGCCTGCCGGTTATCGTGGTTGCGCCCAAGGACGAGCTCTTCGAGAAGACCATTTCGAATGTCGAAGAAGTACGCGCGCGCGGCGCCGAGATCATCCTGATTTCGGATGCCGCTGGCATCAAGGCGGCCGGCAAACGGGCAGACCATGTGATCGAGCTGCCTGAAGGAGACGAGATCTCCCTGCCGATCCTCGCCGCAGTGCCGTTGCAGCTGCTCGCTTATTATGTCGCCCTGACGCGTGGAACGGATGTCGATCAGCCGCGCAATCTCGCAAAATCGGTGACCGTAGAATAGAGAGCAGGCTGCATTGATGCCGCGCGGAGCTATGGTATAGCCCGGTCATGCTTGAGGCTGGTCCCGTTCTTGTCATTGGCCGCAATGGTCAGCTTGCCCAATCGCTGAACGCGGCAGGCAGGGATGACGTAATGTGTGCCGGGCGCCCGGAAGGCGATCTGGCAGATCCGGGCAAGCTGGCCGATCTGGTTGCGCGGCTCAGGCCGCGTATTATCCTGAATGCAGGTGGATTTACAAAGGTTGATCCGGCAGAGACCCAGAACGAGGAAGCTTTCGCCCTGAACCGGGATGGCCCTGCGACGCTTGCCAGGCTGTGTGCCTCTGCAAATATTCCACTGATACATATCTCGACCGATTGTGTTTTCGATGGGCGAAAACCGGGGCCTTATGTTGCTGACGACGCCACCGCGCCTCTCAACGTTTACGGCCGGTCAAAGCGGGCTGGCGAAGAGGCCGTTGCGGCCTTTTGCCGGAAGCATGTTATTGTACGTGTCTCCTGGGTTTTCTCCGAGTATGCGGACAATTTCGTCCGTACAATGCTGAAGCTCGCAGGCCAGCGAGATGAGATTTCGGTCGTCTGTGATCAGATCGGATATCCGACATACTGTCCGGACCTTGCCGCCGCATTGCTCCAGATTGCAGACCAGGTGCTAAAGCCCGGCTTTGACAGCTGGGGCATGTATCATCTTGCCGGGCGCGAGGAGATGGACCGGGCCAGCATGGCGCAGGCCATTTTTTCTGAGAGCAGGACCATTGGCGGCCCTTCTGCGCGGGTGAAGCCTGTTCTGACCAGCGATTACCCGACGCCCGCTGAGCGCCCGCTGAATGCGCGCCTGGACTCGGGAAAAGCCGAAGATGTTTTCGGGCTGACCTTGCCAGACTGGCGAACTGGTCTTCAGAACTCTGTCAGGATTATTGTGGCAGAAAGCCACTGAACCCGGCGCAGACATATTCGGAAAACGAGGCGAGCAAATGACGTCTATCAGCGATATCGAGGCGCGTATCCTTCAGACCTTGTCGGGGAAGGGGCCTCAACTCGGCAAAGAACTCGCCTTTGCCATGCCGGATGTGCCTGTGCTGGCGCTGTGGCAAGCCTGCTTTCGGAGCCAATCGTTCCTGATTTCCCACTTTGCGAGCTATTATCTGCGCTATGACATCACCCGCGAGGATCAGGTGCGGCTGAGCCCCTCCATCTTGCGGGACTTTCTTTCCTTCACCCTCTTTGGTCTGCCAGACCAGCGTGAGCAGATGATCGAGCGGCAGGGGTCTCTTTCAAATATGCACCGGGAAATCAGCCGGGAGAAAATAGCGCTGGCCCAGAGCGCAATGAAGGCTGTTTTCCTGAAACTCACCCGAGAGACCCGCAGTCAGCTCTGCGCGTTCATCGCTGGCGATCTTGCCTACTTTCTTGCCCATAACGAACCCCGCGAGCATGCCGCCTCCGGCGAGATGGTGAAGGGATCGGATGTCGATATCGTCATTATCCTCTCCGACGCGCTACCTGAGGAGGTGAAGGAGACCATTGATTCGGAAATGGTGCGGCTGAAATCCATTTATCTACGCCATCCCGACTATCGGCAGGAAATCGACTTCATCACCAAGCGCCAGTCTGTGATGGAGCGCCAGTTCGGTTACGCCAATATCCATGACAAGATCGCCAGCAAGATTGCCTATGAGTCCATGTTTCTGGGCGGATCCCTGACGATGTATATGGAGGTCCGCGATGCCATGACCCGGCTCGCCGTGGACAAGCTGATCGAGGGAGACTTCGAACATGCCCTCAAGGATCGCAAGAATGCGATGCGCAAGCTGCTGCATGTCGATGCCTCGACAATTGATGATGAAACCCGGTCGCTGTTCTATTTCTCTCAGGAACGCGTAGAGTTTTCCTGACACAGGCTGAAACCAAGTGTGACTGGAAAGCGGGCGCGAGGCGCGCCAAACAGCGGGCATGGCCAACCAAGGCTCAGGATCAGGATACCAGACCCCATGCAGTTCATCGACCTTCAGGCCCAGCGCCGCCGCATCGAGACACAGATCAATACGGCCGTGCAGCAGGTCATCGAGAGTGGCCGGTATGTGCTCGGCCCGGAAGTGGTCGAGTTGGAGAAGCAGCTGGCCGCCTGGTGCGGGGCAAAGCATGCCGTCTCCTGCGCCAACGGAACCGACGCGCTGGCGCTGGCGCTGATGGCCTGGGGGATCAAGCCGGGTGACGCGGTGTTCTGCCCGAGCTTCACATTCGTGGCGACCGCGCAGGTCGTGCCCTGGCTGGGCGCAACGCCGGTCTTTGTCGATATCCTGGCTGAGACCTACAATATGGACCCGGCGAGCCTGGAGGCGGAGATTGCCCGGGTGAAGGCCGAGGGCAAACTCACGCCGAAAGTGGTGATCGCGGTCGATCTCTTTGGTCAGCCGGCAGATTATCCCGCCATCCAGGCGATCTGCGCGCGCGAAGGCTTGAAGCTGATCGCTGACACCGCCCAGGGGTATGGCTGTACACTGAATGGGAAACATCCTTCCGACTGGGCCGATATTGCCACCACCAGCTTTTTCCCGGCCAAACCGCTCGGCTGTTATGGCGATGGCGGGGCGATCATCACCAATGACAGCCAGCTGGCCGAACTCATCGAATCGCTGCGCGTCTATGGCAAGGTGACGCCTACCGACGCTGCCCAGCGCAACTTTCATCATGATCCCAAATACCTGTCGCTGCGGGTGGGCATGAACTCGCGCCTCGATACGATCCAGGCGGCAATCCTTCTGGAGAAGCTGAAGATTTTTGCCGATGAGATCGAAAAGCGCGAAGCGGTTGCTCGGCGTTATTCCGATGCGCTGCGGGGGAATGTGCGCCGTGTCCCGAGCGTCATTGGGGGCGGGCAGAGCGTCTGGGCGCAGTATGTGATCGAGCATGAAAATCGCGACGGCCTGCAGGCCCATCTGAGCGCCAATGGTATCCCGAGCATGGTCTACTATCCCGTGCCCATCCACCAGCAGGACTTTGCCACGCGGTTTGCCCCGCCCGAAGGCGCGCTGCCGGTCACCGAGACGGCGAGCCGTCATGTGCTGGCCCTGCCGATGCACCCCTATCTGCCGGCGGAGGATCAGGACCGGGTGATCGCAACGGTTCTCGGCTTCAATGGCTAGACCAGACGGGCATTGAAAAACAAAAAGGCCGCCTCCCTCGGGAAGCGGCCTTCTTTTTGTCATGTGTAAACGCCTGCGCGTCAGTTCACGAGGCGTTTCAGCTCGTCTGCGAGGTCGGTCTTTTCCCAGGTGAAGGTGCCGTCGGCGCCCGGGATGCGGCCGAAATGTCCGTAGGCGGCTGTTGGCCCGTAGATCGGGTTTGCAAGCTTCAGCTGCGTGCGGATGCCTTTTGGCGAGAGGTCGAAAAGTTCGCGCACGGCCTTGGCGATGCGGGCCTCATCGGCGGTGCCGGTGCCGTGGGTGTCGACATAGATCGAGAGTGGCTGGGCCACGCCGATCGCATACGACACCTGGATGGTGCAGCGTGTGGCAAGGCCGGCGGCCACGATGTTCTTGGCAAGATACCGCGTGGCGTAGGCCGCCGAACGATCCACCTTGGACGGATCTTTTCCGGAGAACGCGCCGCCGCCATGCGGGGCAGCGCCGCCATAGGTATCCACGATGATCTTGCGGCCGGTGAGGCCGCAATCGCCATCAGGGCCACCGATCACGAAGCTGCCG
Source organism: Alphaproteobacteria bacterium HGW-Alphaproteobacteria-18 (assembly GCA_002841155.1). Lineage (GTDB taxonomy): Bacteria > Pseudomonadota > Alphaproteobacteria > Caulobacterales > Hyphomonadaceae > Hyphomonas. Next base: position 140,865 of record PHEH01000008.1, on the reverse strand, counting down.
GTGGGGTTGATGTAGAATTTCTCTTCCGGCGGGAACCAGCCCTCGGGAAGAACCGACTTGACGACCGGGCGGATGATCTCGCGCAGCTCTTCCTGGCTGACGCCGGCCTTGTGCTGGTGAGAGACGACGACCGCATTGACGCCGACCGGGCGCGAGCCCTGATATTGCAGCGTCACCTGGCTCTTGGCGTCAGGCTCCAGCTGCGGGTTCTTGCCGGAATGGCGAAGCTCAGCGAGTTTCTGTAGGATCTGGTGAGAATAGACGAGTGTTGCCGGCATCAGCTCTGGGGTCTCATCGGTCGCATAGCCGAACATGATGCCCTGGTCGCCGGCGCCTTCTTCCTTGAAGAGACCCTGGCCTTCTTCAACGCCCTGGGCGATCTCAGAGGATTGTCCGTGAACGTGGTTTTCCACAGACATGTTCTGCCAGTGGAAGCCGTCCTGCTCATAGCCGATTTTCTTGACGACCGCGCGGGCAGCTGCGTTCATTTCCTCATGCGTGACGACGGCGCCATTATTGGTGCGCACCTCGCCGGCCAGAACCACGCGGTTGGTGGTGCAGAGCGTTTCGACGGCGACTTTCGAGGTCGGGTCCTTGCTCAGGAACAGGTCCACGATGGCGTCGGAAATCTGGTCCGAAACCTTGTCGGGATGGCCCTCGGCGACGCTTTCGCTGGTGAACTCATGGGACTTCAGGGGCATTCTTGGCTCCTCTTGGAAATGGCTTACCGGGCGAACACGACTGTGCGGCCGGAATTGAGAAAAATGCGGTGTTCGGCATGCGCCTTCACAGCGCGCAGCAGGGCGATGCCTTCGATATGGCGGCCGGTTTCGACCATGTCTTCCGGGGTGAAGGTATGGTCGATGGTTTCGGTGGCCTGGGTGATGATCGGGCCTTCATCGAGGTCTGCCGTTACATAATGGGCGGTTGCGCCGATCACCTTGACGCCGCGTGCGTGTGCCTGGTGATAGGGCTGGGCGCCCTTGAATCCCGGGAGGAAGGAGTGGTGGATATTGATGACGCGCCCTTCAAGGCGGCGGCAGGCGTCTGCGCTCAGAACCTGCATATACCGTGCAAGGACGGTCAGCTCGGAGCGTGTCTCTTCGATGATGCTGTAGAGACGGGCTTCTGCGCCGGCCTTTGTGGCGGCGGTCACCGGCACATGGAACCAGGGCAGGCCCCAATGCGCAAAGGCCGGTTTCAGCGTGTCATGGTTGGAGACGATGCCCGTGATCTCGATGGGCAGTTCATTGCGCCGGGCCGCATAGAGCAGCGTATTGGCGCAGTGGTCTGATTTCGACACCATGAGCAGGGTGCGCAGCTTCTCATCCGACGAGCGGATCTGCCAGTCTGCCCCGATCTCGTCGGCCAGCGGCGCCATGGCGGCTTTGACGGCGTCGAGCGAGCCGCCATTGCCCGGCGGGCTGAACACCAGCCGAGCAAAGAAACGGTTCGTTAGCGGATCACCGAAGGTGCGCGAGGTGACGATGAAGCAGCCATGCTCTTCCATGAGGCGGGCCAGGCTGGCCACAAGGCCAACCCGGTCGCCGCAGCTCAGGGTAAGGATAAAAGTCTGCGACACGCGTGTCCCCGTAGGCGCCGGATCAGTAGCGGTAGTGTTCCGGCTTGAACGGGCCAGTTGATTCCACGCCGATATAGGCTGCCTGCTCATTCGAAAGCTGGGTCAGCTGGACGCCGAGCTTGTCGAGGTGGAGGCGGGCCACTTTCTCGTCGAGATGTTTGGGCAGGGTGTAAACCTTGTTCTCATACTCATGCCCGCGCACATGCAGTTCGATCTGGGCGAGCGTCTGGTTGGTGAACGAGGCCGACATCACGAAGGAAGGGTGGCCGGTGGCGTTGCCAAGGTTCACAAGGCGGCCTTCGGAAAGAAGGATGATGCGCTTGCCATCCGGGAAGGTGATCATGTCGACCTGTGGCTTGATGTTGGTCCACTGGAAATTACGCAGGCCTTCGACCTGAATTTCGTTGTCGAAGTGGCCGATATTGCAGACGATCGCCATGTCTTTCATCGCGCGCATATGATCGACGGTCAGGATGTCCTTGTTGCCGGTCGCGGTGACGAAGATGTCAAACTTCGGCGCAGCTTCGTCCATCGTCAGGACTTCAAACCCGTCCATGGCGGCTTGCAGGGCGCAGATCGGATCGACTTCGGAGACGCCGACGCGGGCGCCAGAGCCTGCAAGAGAGGCGGCCGATCCTTTGCCGACATCGCCATAACCGGCGACGAACGCCTTCTTGCCGGCCATCATCACATCGGTGCCGCGGCGGATCGCGTCGACCAGCGATTCCTTACAGCCATATTTGTTGTCGAACTTCGACTTGGTGACGGAGTCGTTGACGTTGATCGCCGGGAAGGGCAGCTCGCCGCGCTTCTCCAACTGGTAGAGGCGGTTGACGCCTGTGGTGGTCTCTTCCGAAACGCCGCGGACGCCTGCCTTGGTTTTCTTGAACCAGCCGGGCGAGGCCGCCAGGCGTTTCTTGATCTGGGCGAAGAAGTATTTTTCTTCTTCGGAGGTCGGCTTTTCAAGGAAGGACGGATCGGTTTCCGCCTTCTCGCCCAGGATCAGGTACATCGTCGCGTCGCCACCATCATCGAGGATGAGGTTGGGGCCTTCGCCATCGGGCCATTGGAACATGCGGTCGGTATAGTCCCAATATTCTTCCAGTGTCTCGCCTTTGTAGGCGAAGACGGCGGTGCCAGCGTCCGCGATGGCGGCGGCGGCGTGGTCCTGCGTCGAGTAGATGTTGCACGAAACCCAGCGCACCTGGGCGCCGAGGGCTTCCAGGGTCTGGATCAGCACGGCGGTCTGGATTGTCATGTGCAGGGAGCCGCAGATGCGCGCGCCCTTCAGCGGCTGGGTCGGGCCGAACTCTTCCCGCGCGGCCATCAGGCCCGGCATTTCGGTTTCGGCAATTGCGATCTCTTTCCGGCCGAACTCGGCCAGTGAGATGTCCTTCACGAAAAAGTCCTGGGGGGCAGCCTGGGCGCTCATATCAACGATCCTTTATATGTTTTGGAGCCGGTAACATGGCGCGCGGTCTGGCGCAAGGTTTCGCCGCTGCGGGCGACAACCCAAGGTGTGGCCTTAAGTTATCTGGGGATAGCGGGGGCATAGGGGGCTGGCGGGCCTGCTCGCCTCAGGTCTGCTCCCAGAAAGGCATGTTCAGGAGGCTGTGAAGGTATTGCCCGTACTCGTTCTTGTATTCCGAGGCGAGTTTATCAAGTTGCGCATCGTTAATGAAGTGTTTGCGCCAGGCCACTTCTTCCGGGCAGGCGATTTTCATGCCCTGACGTTTTTCTACGGTCTGCACGAACTGGGAAGCCTGGATCAGGCCATCGAACGTCCCCGCATCAAGCCAAGCAGTGCCGCGGGCGAGGCGGTGAACCTTGAGATTACCGCGCTTCAGGTAAGCCTCATTGACCGATGTGATTTCAAGTTCTCCGCGCGCTGAGGACTGCACTTCCCGGGCAATGTCCACGACGTCCTGATCGTAGAAATAGAGGCCCGTTACTGCCCAGTTGCTTCTGGGGCGCGTCGGTTTTTCCTCAATCGAGAGGGCTGTTCCGTCGGGCGCCATTTCAACGACTCCGAATTCAGACGGATTGGTAACTTGGCAAGCCAGAATCGTGGCGCCGGTTTCAAGCTTTCCAAAGCTTTCCAGTTCGCCGCCAAGGCCGGCGCCATAGAACATGTTATCTCCAAGCGCCAAAGCACTACAGTGACCACCGACAAAGCCTGCGCCTATGATAAAAGCATCAGCAAGACCGCGTGGTTCGGGTTGAGGCGCATAGGTAAAACTCATGCCCCAATCCTCGCCCGTTCCGAGCAGCCGCTGATAAGATGACAAGGAGTCAGGCATCGCGATCACCAGGATATCCCTTATTCCGGCGAGCATCAGCGTCGTGATTGGATGGAAGATCATCGGCTTGTCATAGATGGGGAGCAGCTGTTTGGATGCACCACGCGTAATCGGGTAGAGGCGCGTGCCTTTTCCGCCAGCCAGAATGATGCCCTTCATGGATTTCATGTTCCCATTATTACTTGCCAGCGTACGCGATCGCGCAAGCTATCGCCGCCTGCGCGCTTTGCAATCGCCTAAGTGTGCATTTCTAAGACCGTATCTGGTAAGAAGATGGCAACCCAACCGGCGGCATCGGCAAGTCAGCCTCGCAAGTTTTCCAAGCGTCAGTTCTTTTGTTCCGGATCGTCGGATGAGGATATCAGGCCGAGCCGATCACCGGCGTATACGGTTTTGCGAAGCGCCCCCCACCATTCGGGATTGTCCAGAAACCACTGAACGGTCTTGCGTATGCCCGTATCGAAACTCTCTTCAGCTTTCCAGCCAAGTTCACTCTGAAGCTTTGTTGCGTCAATTGCATAGCGCTGATCGTGACCAGGTCGGTCGGTGACAAAACTGATCAGTTCACGGCGTGGTTTCTTGCTTGGTCGCAGTTCGTCAAGCAGGTCGCAAATCTTTTGAACAACTTGCAGGTTGGTTCGCTCGTTCTGGCCGCCAACGTTATATGTCTCTCCTAGGCGCCCCTCCGTGGCAATCATCCACAGGGCCCTGGCGTGGTCATCAACATACAGCCAGTCTCGAATGTTTGAGCCGTCTCCGTAGATAGGAAGATCCTTTCCTTCCAGGGCGTTTAAAATTATCAGGGGGATGAGCTTTTCGGGGAAGTGATATGGCCCATAATTGTTAGAACAGTTTGAGATGACTACCGGAAGGCCGTAGGTTCGGTGCCAGGCTTTGGCGAGGTGATCGGAGGCAGCCTTTGATGCTGAATAAGGGGAGGACGGATCATAAGCTGTTGTCTCGCGAAAGAGGCCTTCCGGGCCGAGAGATCCATAGACTTCATCTGTTGAGACATGGAGAAAGCGGAACCGGCTGCGCAGATCGTGCGGCATTGCCGCGTAGTGCGCGCGGGCGGCTTCCAGAAGAGTGTATGTGCCGTTGATATTGGTCTGGATAAATTGCTGGGAGCTGGAAATTGACCGGTCGACATGTGTTTCCGCAGCGAGATGCAACACATAATCAGGCTGCTCTGCCAGAAAAAGGCTCAGCATGGCAGAGCTATCGCAAATGTCTTCGCGGATGAATTTGTATCGCGAGGAAGACGATACCGGGGCGAGGGAATTGAGATTGGCCGAGTAGGTCAGCTTGTCGACGACCGTAACGAAAACGGATGTGTTTTCGATCAGATAGCGAACGACAGCCGAGCCTATGAAGCCAGCCCCTCCGGTCACGATCACTTTCACTGGGTCAGTATCCTTCAGCATTCATCCCGCGCGGTAACTGAAATAGTCTGGAAGTTCCGACAGTGTGGGCTGTATGGCATCCTTTTCCGAAAGGATAGGTTCATACCCCTCAAATGGCCATCGGATGCCGACGGAAGGATCGTTCCAGGCGAGACCGCGATCATGTTCGCGATCATAATAGGCCGATACCTTGTACTGGACTTCGCAATCTGTTGTCAGTGTGCAGAAGCCATGAGCAAAGCCTACTGGCACATAGAGCTGGTGCCCGTTTTCCTCAGAGAGTTCCGCTCCGACATAGGCGCCAAAAGTCGGCGAACCCTTTCGGATATCCACAGCGACATCAAAGATGGCGCCACGTGTGCAGCGGACAAGTTTCGCCTGAGCAGCAGGCCCAATCTGAAAGTGCAGTCCCCGCAGCACAAAACGTGCGCTGGAAAGAGAATGATTGTCCTGCACAAAAGGGCCGGAAATGCCGTTATCACGGTAAATGCTCTCTCTATAAGTTTCGCTGAAATATCCCCGTGCATCGCCCAGCCGCGGCGGCTTTACGAGGATGACCTCCGGGATGGACTGAGCAAAAAACATCGCAATCCTTTTTATGCCTCTGCACGGCTGCTAGCCTGCATAAATGCTGCTGACAGGTCGCCAATGAGGGGGGTAATGTCAATCCGGGCTTTCAGGAGCGGCATCGCATTCAGGCGCTCCTAAGTGCGATTCAGGGTGCTGTTTGCTCAATCATGGGAAGCTGGCCTATCGCAGAAATCCGCGTCTGAGCCTCTACGACAGAGCAAAAGAAGATGTTGCAGTTTCTGACGAATGCAGTTCACCCCACAAGCGGTAGACATGCGAGAGCCTGATCCAATGCAATCCTTCGCGATCTCAGTGCCCGTCGGCGCGTGGCATCCGTTTCTTCCACAGGCTCTGGCGAGCCTGAAGTGTCAGGGCTCGGGAGTTGCTGTCGCGCTTCTGGATGCCTCGGGCGATGCCCGTGTGAAGGCTCTGGCGGACGCCAATGCAGACTGGTTGGCATTTCGTCGTCATGGTCCCGACAAGGGGCAATCCGATGCCATCCTGGAGGGCTGGGACAATCTTGAAGGGGATTGGCTCGGGTGGCTGAACGCCGATGATATCCTGATGCCCGGCGCGCTGGCGCAGATACGGGCGGCCCATGCCGCCGACACGTCTCTTGAGGTCATCTATGGGCACAGCACCATTCTGGATGATGCGGGCGCGATGACGGGATACCATTTCAATGTGGAGCCGCCGGGCCCGCGCCTGCTGCAAGCCGGTATCATTTCCCAGCCATCCTGCCTGTTTTCGCGCGCCGCGTATAACCGGGCCGGTGGCTTGAACCGTGACCTTCATTACACGATGGATTGGGATCTCTGGATTCGCCTGTATAAAGACGGATCGAAATTCGGATTTGTAGAGGAACCGCTCTCTATGGTTCTGTGGGGCGCCGATACCAAGACAGCGTCCCTGAATACACGCCGGCGCGCTGAGTTGCGCGCGATCATAGCTGAACACGCCCCGCAGGATATGCAGCGCGGCACGTTCCGTGCCTTTGCCGTCCACGCGATTGCTGACCGGATCTGGCCAGAAGGCTTGAAAACGAAGCTGCTCCGCCGTCTGCGCCGGAACGGGCCTGTGGTCTTCGGTCTCGGCGCGGATGGGCGTATTCATCCTGGCTGCGCGCTGGTTGTGGCGCATTATGCGGATCGGCCGATGGCGGGCATCCGCATTGATTATGACGGCCCAGCAGACGCGTTTCAGGCAAGTGTGGATTTTCCGGCACGCCAGGAACGTGCTGGGCCCGCCAGTTTGGCGATCCATTTCGATGCGGGATTGACGCCGGCGCAGACCTGCAAAATCCAGATAGATACCTGCGGGGAAAACTTCCTGCGACGCGTCAGCTGGATCATTTGAACGCGTACACCGTATAGGTAACAGCATAGCCCCGCCGGTTTTCGATCAGGAACCGGCCGTCGCTCGTCGCGGAAAAATTAATGCCGCCATCGGTTCCGGTCGTGCCTGTCAGCTCACCTGTGCTGTGGGTGAAAGCATGCCCGCCCGAAAAGAGCGGCGAGAGTGAGGGCGTCGGCGCCATCCGTGCAAAGAAGAAAACAGCTGCGCCGGAAGTAAGAGAATTTGGCACAGCTAAAATAGTTGAGCCGTAGACCGGTTCCCCAAAATCGATTGTCGCGACGGTATCGTCCGCAATCGTCGCGGCGCTGTAGCGCAACTTCAACTGCCCGAGGAGGGTGAGGGGATCTGAAAAGCCCGCCGGAAAGCTTGCCTTTCCATCGGATGTACGCAGACGCAGACCTGTTTGGAAGTCTGCCCCGTCAGGGCTGGTGCGAAGGTCAAACCCTGCATCGCCGGAAAGCCCGATTTCGCCGCCGCCGACATGATCGGTCTGGAAAATGATCGAGGCGAAGTTATCCGCATCAAGACGGTTAATTATCTGCCGCATATCGCCTGTGCCAGGGGTTACATCATCATGAGAAAACAGAACCGAGTCGGATTTGACGGCGAGGCGGTTTGTCGGGTCAGCGTCGGTTTCGATGCCGAGGCGGGACAGGCGGGCCGGAGCTGCCGTGACCCATCCTTCTGAACTCATCACAACCAGTGTTGCTTCATCTGCGACCCATGCACGCAATCCTATCGGAATGGGCAAAACCCGCCATGCGCCCTCCTGAAAACAGACGAGCGCTCCGGCAGGCAGGCTGGTCCAGTTGGCGCCTGTGCTTTCCTCTGGGAGAAGATAGGCGTCGCCGGACGAAGGCGATATTGGCTCGGCGCTGATTTGCCGTGAACGGATCAGGAGCCCCGTCAGCGCGTCCAGATGACTTAGCGAATCGTTGAGGGTGACGTGCTTCTGCGCCTGATTAGGCAGAAGGTAGGGCAGGCCAAGCCGCGCGGTGGTGTCCATCTTGAAAACTCCCGGAAATTCATCATTCCGGGAGTATGAAGGCGGCGCAGGCCGGGCGGATTGTGGAAAGGTTATCCCCCCCTTTTTGATCAGGACAGACCCAGTAGGCGCTGCATTTTTCCAATCGCTATCCGGCTGACACGGCGCACCGCGTCCGCCGAATTCGATCCATTGTGCGATCCGAAGATGCATCTGTCGAAACCACGCAGCGGCGAATCGGCCGGCAGGGGCTCGACTTCAAATACATCCAGGGCCGCCGAATGGATCAGGCCGGAAGAGAGGCCTTCAATCAGCGCATCTTCCACGATAACCGGGCCCCGCGCCACATTCACGACGCGCACACCGGGTTTTAGCTTGCCGAGCAGATCGTGATTGAACATCCCCCGCGTATGCGGTGTCAGTGGGCAGGTGAAGATGATGAAATCAGCTTCGCCAATACGCTCTGGCCAGACGGCGGGCTCGGCGGGTATGCCGTCGGCGGGCGCGTAGGCCGGATCATAGATGATCAGGTTGCTGCCGCAGGCGGCGATGCGTTTGGCTGTCTGGCGCCCGATATCGCCGAAGCCGACAAGCGCGACAGTGCGGCCCGCCATGCTGATGCCGCTCGGCTTGGGCCAGGCATTGTTCAGCCGGATTTCGCGGTCGATCCGGTAGGTCTCCCGTGCCAGGCCAAGCGTATAGGTGAGAGCGACATCGGCTACCTCGCCGCCAAACACACCGGGCGTATTCTCGACGGGAACCCCGAGATCTTTGAAGGCGGCAAAGTCCACATTGTCTACGCCCACCCCCCATTTGATGGCGGCGCGCATCTTCCCGGCCTTTCCCGCAGCGATGACGCGGCGGGAGGCTGGGTCGTCTCCGATGATCCAGCCATCATAGTCCGGCAACAGAGCAATAAGTTCGTCCTCGCTGAGGATCTGGGTCGTCTTTGCCGGGATGCCGGTCAGGCCAGCGGCGGCAAAATCGGGTTTGAACTCTGGAAAGAGGCCGAGCATTGGCGGGCAGGTAACGAGAATACGGGGTGTCGACATGTTTCAGGCCGTTGGCAGCGCTTCGCCAGCGGCGACGCGGAGAAGAAGGGATTCGGCAATAAACCAGTCTGCGGGTTCATCAATATCCACAGATTCGAGCTTTGGCGTCGGGAAAAGGAGGGGCTTCCGGCCGATCCGGGCCTGGGTCGCCTGAAAGCTCTGGGGCGTAAAGAGATAGCAGACGGAATTTTCTTCCATATACGGATCAAGATCCTGCGTGCGGATGAGGTTATCCGGATCATGATTGATCGGGGCGCCATCCGGCGTGTAAAAGCGGGTCTGCATTCTGTTCACGGAAAACAGCGAGTCGGCTTTGCCATTATCGATGCCGCTCTTGTAGGTACGCAGCATGTCCGCAATCGTTTCGGCGCGGAGCAGCGGATTGGTGGTGTGTGTCATCAGATAATGGTCGGAAGGCACGTTCGCGATGTCATCGGCGAGGACGAGATTCATTGAAACGAAATCACCGCAGATTTCGGGCTTGCGATCCCGGATAAGGACGCGCCCATTTGCGTCGCCATCCTTCAGTCCTTCGCGTGCCAGTATCTCACGGGCATCCGTGTTGATGACGACCTGATCAATTTCCGGAACGGCAAGCATTGTATCGAGAATCCAGCGGAACAGCGGCTTGCCCGCGATCTGCCGAAAATTCTTGGAAATGACGCGGGCGCTATTGGCTTTCATCGGCAAAAGTGCCGTCAGTTTCTGGCCATCAATCATGCCATGGTTCTCATTTCTGTGGGGGTGGAGGAGTTAGCTGCGCGATTTCGTTTCCGCTTCGAGGAGCTGACCTTCAGTATACTGCGAGGGTTTGATTTTGCGGCCCGCGCGCTTGGTTGGCCGCGGATAATAGTATCCCTGCTTCTGAGAGCGGGAGAGCGTGCGGTGTTCATTGTGGCCGCGATAGGTTCCCCAATATTGCGAGAAGCGGAACGCGAAAATTCCCGCCAGCTCTTTCCAGAACACGCGTTCCTGGGCCGCCTCAACCAGGTCATGTGTCACACCCGCCATAAAGCAGCGAACGAGGTCGAAAAGGTTGAACTGCACTTCGGGCATGATGTCGCGCATCGTCAGCGCTTCGCGAAAATAGCGCCGCCGGACCTGCCGATAGGTTTCCTCATGGATATGAGTGACGCCCGCATCGGCCACATAACCGATCTGCCCCCCTCCTGCGACAATCGCCTTTGCAAGGACCATGTCCTCAAGGCCGGTGACTTCTTCGTCAAACCGGATCGGCGCCCACGCTTTGCGGGTGATGGCGGCGTTGGCGTTGTTGCAGAAAAAGCCGGCCTGTTTCAAATCGCTTTCCGCAGGGAAGTAGTGGGCAAAAACCTGCTCCTCGGAAAAACGCGTCACGCCCTCAAGACCATGCTGGCCACCATATACGTAATCGCAGGTACCGTCCCGCAGCGGCGCAATCAGATTGGCAAGCCAGTTGGGATCGCTGGGAATACAGTGCGCGGAAATGAATACCAGAATGTCACCCGCCGCCCCATCGCATCCAACATTCAGCGACCGGCCGAATGTGAAGTCTGTCTTGCTGATGTGGAGGATGCGGCAACCATGGCGCTTGGCGATCTTGATGGTTTCATCTGTGGAGCCGGAGTCCACCAGAATGAGCTCAAGTTTAACATCTTCCGGAAGGGTCTGCTGCGTGCAGGATTCAAGCGCCTTGCCGAGCCATTTGGCTTCGTTCAGCGCGCGGATTATAATGCTTGCTGTCATCATTTTCCGTAGTCCTGCGCGCGAGCAATATACCTTTGGGTAGTATAGGTGGCAGCCTGCCGGGTGACAATCCGATAGGTCGCCGCGATCTGACCAGTTATTGACGTTCCTTGGCTTTGTGGCTCTTTTTAGGCTTAAACCTCGCTAAGCTTAACCTCCCGCCCAATTCAGTGCCCTGCGCGCGACACCGCTAACAATCCGTTTGACCGTCCAGGGCGGGCGGGGCGACACTGTGCCCATGCTTGTTGGTGGCGCCTCCGGCAGGGTTGGCAGCAGAGCATCGGGCGCTTCAGCTCTCATAAGGTCCAGCATGGCCTTAAGATTGCGAGGCGTTTCGCTTCTTCTCAGAACGGTCACATATGTAGCCAGCATCCTGGAATGAACGAGGCAGGCATTGGGGGAAGTCGACATGGCGTCGGTGATCTGTTTGACCAGTTTATAAGGGCCGCGGCGGGCGCTGGTAAGGTTCACGATGGCTTCTGTGTAGCGGAATTTATGGCTGGCGCTCCTCAGCGCCTTCCAGAGTTCATCATCGTCCCCGGCCAACGCATTGGCCTGTTCATAAAGCGCCTCAAGCACGCAATCGAAGGCGAGTTCGGGGCGTTCCTTGACCATCTGGTCGAGTTTCGGGCGCCAGATCGTTTCGACAAAATCGTGAAAGGCCGGATCACCCGTAGCATAGATGGCATTGCCATTTATGTGGCGCTTCTCCCGCGATCCGAGAGGATCAGAGCCCCGGTAGATGCTGCCGATAACCCATGGCAGTTCATCACTGGCCAGAAGGTTGTTGAACTTACCGAGCCAGCCTGCATGGATCGGCACACAGTCGGTTTCCATGAAAAGGGCATGGCCCCAATGCTGTTTCAGCGCCTCGAGCGCGCCAAAGAACAGATGGTTTGGGCCGGCGCGCCAGCCAAATTCTGAGGCGGGGCCTACATTGTCCCGCAGATAAAGATCCCTGTCGCCAGAGAGATTCAGATCGATAAACCTTATATCATTGAAACATGCACGCAGATGAGGCGCGCTATTCATGGCTTCGAGCACGGTTGGTTCAATTGCGGCGGCCCGAGCGTTGTTGCAGACGAAAATCAAATCCGGGACTTGCCGGGGTTTCTTGCCGAGAAATGGCGCGAAGCCCGGCAGAGACCACAGCCACAGATTATCCATCAACTGCTCATGTTCGCCCGGCGTAAGGGGAACGACGACCGCCCCCAGGGCCGGCTCTCCGAGCACCTTGCGGATATCGCTATAGGGCAGAATGCCTTCCAGGTTCAGACGGGACGCGGGATTGGTGTTGATCAGCTCAATATCCAGACCCTCATTTTCAAAGTCGTCCCGGACGGCCGCAAATGCGGCGACATGCAACTCCTGATCATGGCTCTCAGGATTGGGCACATGAAACTCGTCCCCGGCCTGCTGATAATCATCGAAGAAATAATTGGGATTTTCCTTTGGTGTTTCGGTCATGACCAGTCGCAGCCCGTCAGCCTCTGCCGCCTCAGGCAAGGGCTGATAGTCCAGATCAATTCCCAGAAGGATCAGCTGCGTGTAGCCCAGTTCCGCCGCATATCGCAGCGAATAGGCGCCGGTCGTCAAAAGGTTGGGCCAGCCAGTCCTGAAGGCGGGCGCATCTATTAGCTCAACCCCAAATCCTGCACCGCGGGTTTCATGCCAATAGGGAACATAGGAATCCAGAAAGCGCACATTCTCTCGTTGCGCCAGGCCGGGATGACTTTCCAGAATACGCCCTGATAGAAAGAATGATTCAATGCGGCCTTCTTCGATCAGGCGGCAGATGTCTTCCTTGTGCGTATCGATCAGCGCATCATCAAGGCAGGCATAATGGTTTGGCCGCCAGCCAATCTTGTCCCAGTAACGGAACGCGGCATTCATTCCCAACGTATCCATCCCGCCCAGGCGCGCGAAATCAAACCCGCGCAGGCTGGGGCCATTACCCAGGATTGCGAGCTTTCTTTCCAGAGCGGGCCCAGCGGGCGTGTTCAGATTGTTCAGGAGCATGCGGTTTCCTGCCAAATTTACCTGCCATCTTCTTGTCGGCATTGGAGGTATCGTCAACCAGACAGTATGTCAGACGCTGCGTTGACACTCAGGATCGGCTCAGGCAGCTATCGGGCGAGGTCGCCCAAACAGGGATGTTCCTCCGCCTTGGGTATAGTCAGATGAAAAAAGTTAAATCTACTCAAGGTCGTGACCCTTCCGCCGTTACGCGCCGTTACCTTCCGGACAGCCGCATGGACTCAAACCCGATTGGGGCAATTGGGGCCATGGCAGCAGAAATATGGCGTTTCAGATCCCATATCTCCGTGGTGTTTGTCGGTGACTTTCGCAGTGCATATCGCGGCACAAAGCTGGGGGTTCTCTGGAACATCATCCTGCCGCTTGTTCCAATCTCGGTTTACATCCTACTCGTGAACCTGCGTATTTTTCCGCAGTATGAAGGGCTCAGCCCGGCTGTTTATATCGGTTTCAACGTGACTATCTGGATGCTGCTGACTGGCATGATCACGCGTCCCATGCAGGTCGTGAGACAGCGCACTCAGGAGGCAATGCGAACGTCCATCCCTCTGACGGCCGCAATCAGCTCCTCATTTGCGCAGTTGAGCTTCGATACCCTTGTCAGATTGGTGCTCGTTGCGGCGCTGGTTATCTGGTTCGGCCCGGTCCCGATAGTTCACCTGCCGCTTCTGCTTTTCACGCTTTTTTCGGGTATGGTTTTTTGTCTTTCGCTGGGACTTATCCTGTCGATATTCAACATGATCTATCCCGATATCGACAGGCTCACGAGCATCATCCTGCAATATGGTATATTCATGAGCGGCGTCATTTTTCCGGTCAGCACGATGGGCCCCCTGGCCCTGCTTGAAGATGTTAATCCGTTCAATGTCTTCATAAAATCGGCGAGGGAGTATCTTTTCTTTGGAACCCATATTGACCTGACTGTACTGCTGATCTGGTCAGGCGTAGCTTTGCTGCTGGCCCTGATTGCAGGACGTTTCTTCTATGTCATGGAACACCGGATTCGTGAGATCGTATGAGCCAGCCTGACGCGTTCACCCAGGAATTGCCCGTCATGCAGGTCGGGGGGCTGGGCAAGATCTACGCCCGCCAGAACCGGGACATGAAAAAGAAGCTCGGCACCGCAGCCTGGCGTGCTTTCTGGGGGAAGAAGGCAAAGCCGCAGGCCTCTGTCGAGGGATCTCAGTTCTGGGCTGTTCGGAATGTGTCGTTTCAGGTCGCCCGCGGCGAAGCGCTGGGCATCATCGGCCTCAACGGCTCGGGTAAGACGACCCTATTGCGGATGCTCGCAGGGCAGATCCCCGTCGATGCCGGCGAAATCGTCGTCAACGGCACCTCAGCGGCCATGATCGATCTGCATGCCGGCTTTCAGTCCTCCGCTAGCGGCTATGAGAACATTTTCCTGCGCGCGGCGGCGCTTGGTTTCACTCGCCAGAAGACGCGGGAACACCTGCAGGAAATCATCGATTTTTCGGAACTGGGCGAGGCAATCAAAGCCCCCTTGGCAACCTATTCTTCCGGCATGCGGATGCGTCTGGCATTTTCGGTCATGGCGACGGTTTCTCCAGACATCCTCCTCATCGACGAAGTGCTTGCTGTCGGCGATTTCCGTTTCCGCCAGAAATGCCTCGGTAAAATCCGGGAAATGCGAAGCCGCAGCGCTTTTGTCTTTGTGTCTCACTCAATGGCTGATGTTGAGCGTTTTTGCGATCAGGTAATTGTCATGCATCAGGGAGAAGTTCATTTCCGCGGCCCCGCCAAAGAGGCAATCAAGTATTATTTGGAGGAGATTGATGCTCCGACCACCTTGCCTGCAAGCCCAGTTCAGCTTTCACTCGCAGTACAGCCGCAACTTGATGCTCAACAAGACGTAATTGAGCACGTGGACCATTACTGGAGTGGTGAAGATGGTGCGCCAATAGATCATATTTCAGAGGGACGCCAATTGCGTTTTGTCTGTGAAGTTGTTTTAAAAAAACCCGTTCGACAACTTACGATCGGCGTTCCCATTTACTCCAGCGATGGCACTTACATAGTAGGGTTCGCATCGAGAGAAACATATCCTGATGGCCTGATTCACCAAGTGGGTAGAAACAGATATGAGCTTCTCATCCCTCCAGGTATATTTGGTCCGGGGACGTACCATTCTAATGTGGTCGTAAGAGATGGTGTTGAGCACCTTTACAGAAAGCTAAATCCCCCAATCGTTGTTAATCGTGGTTCTAGAAACAGTTACGGGTTGCTTTCGCTGCCACACACTTGGGAAGTCGCAAGTTGAATAGAAGTTTAGTATTTTATGGTCACCACAAATGTGGTTCTCGATACTTTCGGACCTACCTGCTTAAGGAAATTGCAAAGATCGGTGGAGCAGAGTTCCACCAATACAGTATTTCCGATCCCGTGTTTGAATTTGAGCATCCCGACGATTTAGACTTTTACAATGTCGACTTTCAGAAGTTGACTGAACGGGCATGTGTGATGGGCCTGACAAACGCATCGCGGAAGGTCGTCGACAAAATCGAAGCGGCCGATCCCGAACATGTTGGTATTCATGTCATTCGCGACCCTAGGCAATTCCTGGTTTCTTGCTACTTTCATCATCTTGATGGACATCCAGTCGAGACGCCTCTTTGGAGGTGGCCGAAGCTTGGTGAGGACAGATTAAAGCTACAGACGCTAAGTCAAGAAGATGGTTTGATCTATGAAATGGACAACATTGCAGGGAGTATAATCGAGAGGCAAATACGCCCGTGGGAAGAAAAATCTAATATTATAGAAGTGAAACTTGAGGATCTGGATGTCGATCTTGCGGGTTTTATGAGCGACATAGGCAAGAGGTTGGGTTTGAATCTTGACGTAATTACACCCAGACAAGAAATGCGCTTCGAAAATCCAAACTCCGTTCAGTGGCGCGAAGTATTTACACCTCCTGTAGCTGATGCATTTAGGCAGAGATTTAATGATATTCTGCTACGGTATGGCTATGAAACCAATCCAAATTGGGATCTTTAAAATTATTCGAATTAAATCATCAAGTTTCTATTCAGAAACTTAGGTACCGACGTACGCTGACATAGTTGTCCGAATACGGATTTCCTCTTCAAGTCAACACGGATGAGTAGGGCCAGCTTCTTCCACTGCGACTAGAATGGAAGTGTGGGCAGGATGCCCGATAGTCCAAACTCCTATTGCGACCATGCTTAAAACTTGGCGTTCCTATAGCCACGACGCCGGAAAGTGCTGACGATTTAAGGCCGACCCGGTGTCTGATCTGTTAAAAAGCCCATTTCGTCGTCTACTTAAGTTCACCTGATTTACAAATAATGCGATTGGGTTTTAGGAAACATCGACTGCATCACATTTTTTGAGGCTTAGAGGCTAAAGATCTTACTCAGCATGCTATAAAGACACCATGAGGGCGGCTTAATCACTCGGATTGCGGTTCTGGTTCACATTAGGCCGGGCCTGTGTAGCGCACTCGTAGATTTAGAGGTCAGTCTTGCGGCGTCCAGTTAGAGTGGTCTTGATCGGATTGGGGAAAATCGCCCGCGATCAGCATTGTGGTGCGCTTCTGCGCAATCCAGATTTCGAGTTGGTCTGCGCTGTGGACCCGCAAGTCGCTAGCACACAAAATCTTCCTGTCTTTCCTTCAATCGAGGCACTGTTTTCATCGAAAATTGAATTCGACGCGGCTGCTGTGTGCACCCCGCCGCAAATACGCAAGGACATTTGCGAAAAGCTCTTCAGCAATGGTTGCGCGGTACTTTTGGAGAAGCCGCCCGCTTCTGATCTTGCAACAGCACGTTCCATTGGGACGGCCGCCAGAAAAAGTGGATCGGTCCTGTTCGCAGCCTGGCATTCAAGATTTTCCCCGCACATCGACGCTGCTCGCGATTGGGTGCGTGCAAACAAAGTCCTGAGTGGTTCGATAGAATGGCGCGAGAATGTTGAAGAATGGCATCCTGGCCAGACTTGGCTGTGGCAGGCGGGTGGGCTTGGCGTCTTCGATCCTGGAATCAATGCGCTGTCGATCCTGACTGAAATTTTTCCTGCTGATTGGCAAGTAAGAAACGCAAAGGTGTCCGTGCCGCTGAATGCCGTCGCGCCAGACGCAGCTGACTTCTGCTTGCATGCGGATGATATAACCGTCTCCGCATCGTTTGAATTTCATCAGCGAGAAGACGAAATTTGGAGGATTCAGCTTGTTGCGGCCAACGGAGAGACCCTCGAACTTTCAGAAGGAGGAGCATCCCTGAAATTAAGGGACGGAGCGCCAAATATCCTGAATGTGAACGAGTATGACGGCGTTTATCGCCGCTTTTCTGACCTCATCCGGGCGAACCAAACAGACTACGATCTGGCGCCGATGGAGATCGCGGAAAACGCTCTCCTTATGGGGCTCAGCAGCAATTCTTCAGAGTAGCCTTTGATGCCTCTGCCTGCGCAATTTGGGAATTTTGACCCCGTTGCGCAGGCAGTTCATTGATGGTTGGGGTGCGGATCAGTTTCGATTACTCATCCGAAATTTGCGTATCTTCCGCATCCGGACGTACCGAAGGCTTCTTGCGTGTGGCGGGTGATTGGGTGCGGCCGGCCTTGACCGTATCCTTCACGACCCTGTAAACGCTCGTGCGCCAGGTAGCTCCGACGGGAGCTATGAAATCGTGTTTCCCCAGCTCATTGTCGACATACTCTTTGACGTCGGGCCAGTCGGGAGAGTTGTAATCGTCGAGAATTATGTATCCACCAACGCGCACAAGGGGAGCGTAGTTTTCAAAATCTGTTTTCACGCCCGCATATGAATGGTCCCCATCGATCACAAGGACATCATATTTCCGGGTTGCAGCTTTCTGCATGGCATCGGGCTCGGTGCTCAGATGCTTGATGAGCGTGTACTGATCTTCACTCATGCCGACGCGCGAAAAATTCTTGCGCACAACCTGCTCGTTTACGCGCTGACCGGTCAGGATGTCGGCTTGTGCGCCGTTATAGTAACCCTCCAGCGGATCAAGCAGGGTAAAGTGAATTTCATCATAGTGACCATCAAGGGCATCGAACATGATGGCTGCGCCGGTTCCGAACAGCGTACCAATTTCCAGAACGTCTACGTTTTTGCCCCTTACAGCTCGAGCGACAAGTGAACGAAGGAGTATATCCTCAATCGAAGTCGCCAAGCGGCCTTCAAGTTGACGTTCGATCTCGCAGGCACGGTTAGCCATATAACCAAGTGTGGCTGGCTGCATCGGAATCGAGAGCCGCTTGCGCCATTCTTTGTCGAGCGTTTCGATATGCTGCTTCGACAGCTTGCGATTAAAGTGCTGGAACCATGCAGCGTTATCAAACCGCGACCATTTCTCGGACGCGGTTATCCGGGCGTCAATTGCACCGACTTTGTCCGAAACAGTGGAGATGGCGCCACCGACTTTGGCCCCATCACTTTTGAGGGCGTCAACCTGCCCACGGAGCGCTGTGTCGGTCGCTTGTATTGCCTCTATTTGTTTGGAGAGGCTCTCCAGTTTCGCCGTGAGGGCCTGGTTCGCGTTATCGAGCATAGCCAGCTTCTGGGAAAGCGGAGCAACGTCTGCAGACACCTTTGCTATCGCGTCTTTGGCGGCCGTGATGTTCTGGTCGTTGTTGTCCTGCGTGAGCTTAATAGCGGTTCCCAGCTTCGCTATATCTGCCTGCACTCCTGGAAGGCTGGCTGCGGCTTCGGAAAGCTCAGATAACTGGACCGAAAGGTTTGCTGTTTTGGCGCCAAGATCTGAAGTGATTTGAGAACTGGACGCCTTTGCCAGGGCAAGAGCGCTTTGAAGCTCCGCAATCTGCTTGTTCAGAGATGCCAGAGCTGGATTATCACGCAGGATAATTTGTTGATCGACCTGCTTAAGGCGTTCCTGCAGACCGCTCAATTCGGCGTGAACCGCGACGTTCTGAATATGGAGAGCGGCAATGTGTGCCTGGGCCTTGGCGGCCACATATATAATGGCAGCGCCCAGCAGCCCAATTCCAGCGGACGCGAGGATCCAGTTCCGGCTGTCGTCAAACTGAGCGCTGAAGCCCACCCAGGCGGCCAGGGCGGTTGCGCCCAGGAGCAAGCCAATCAGATGAGGGCGCGAAACCATGTGAACAAAGCTCCGGCGAGCAAATCTCAGTGCCCCGAACAAGGGGGGAGAAACTTGCTGAAGTTTCTGAGCCGGGGCAGCGTACCACATGGGCCCGGGGGGCGGGGGCGCCTGCAAAGCATGGGATGGTGTTTTCTGTAGCATGCTCAAATTGCCGTTCTGGTCATCTGTTTGTTTGAGGGGGATTTGTGCTGGGGCGGCCTTATTTGGGCTCAATGTACTAATACTTTTTGAAGCGATAGGCGGCGTTTTTGCCGGAGCACCCGTTTTCAGCGATTGCTGCTGATTATTGGTGGACACGGCGGCCAAGCTTAACTGTGGCCGGTATTTCACCAATGCTGCGAATGCAGATATGACCGCTTTGTAACCTGGGTCCTCCTTGAAGGCGAGGAAATTGCCCCAGGCATCACTGTCAAGTTCACATCTGCGATACGGTACAACGCGGCGCCAGTCATGTGGAGTGCCGTAGCGGACAATAGGATGCCACTCGCTGACATAAACCGTATATCCTCTTGCCTCGAGATAGTCGGCGATGTGTTTCCAATCATGACCAAGGCGCAATGTTTTGGCGTCTTCGAACTCACACTCGATCACATCGGGTTGAAGCGTTTCCCAAGGGACGCCCTTGAGAACATTGAGGTCGAAGCCTTCCACGTCAATTTTCAGGAAGTCGACCCGGCTGATCGCCCGGTCTCTTGCGATTTCGGAAACAGTTGTCGCGTCTACGGTTGCTGTAACTTTATGCGTATCATGGAACGCGTGAAGGCCGCTGATCCCGGTACTCTCACCTGAAGTGAAGAATTTCAGCCCTGTCGCGGGCTGGTCACTCACCGCGCGGTCGTCGATCCGGACATTCGGCGAGTTGCCAAATCGGCTCTGGAGCTTCTTGCGGTTATTCGGATCGGGCTCGAAGCAATGAATGCTCCACCCAAGTTCGTCGAAGTATTGGGCTGAAGTTCCAAAATGAGCGCCAACATCCAGCATCACATGCTGCCGGCCGGTACGCTCGGACAGCATGAGCGCGACGACCGCTGTTTCGTCGACATGTGCATTTTTGCTACGCTCAAGTCCCGGTTGGGGACCCAGCACTTCGTACCGGCTTGCGTTCACAATCGCATCCCTGAATCTGTTCCGTATGTCGCCCAAGTTATGTTTCGAGAAAGCGATCACTCTTGCCTTGTCCGCCAGCCGCTTTGCTGACGAGGTATCGCAAATCAGACCACGAATGCCCGCCTTCAGCTTGTTGACGTCAGGCTCATCAACGACCAGCGCGCACTCATTTTCCTGAAGGTAGGATATCGTCGCAGCGTCCGATGGCCCATGCGCAATCAGGGGGGCTCCGCTAGCCAGGCACTCCGGCAACTTGTTTGCCATCGATAAGCGTGTGTAAGCCAAACTGTCCGCATCAAAATTGTAAGCCAGCAGCACCCCGCCGGCACCCGAAATCCATTTTCTGTAATCTTCAGAAGACAGCAATTCTGTGCAGAATTCAGTGTGCTTAAGTTGCGCGTAGAGGTGGGCCTGTTGGTCTTTCCAGAGAGGACGTGTACGGATTTCCATGCGCACTGGAACGCCATCAGCAGCAAGTTCTTCCACTGCTTTGGCAACTCGAAGAACGCTGTCAGCCGTCATGTTATCAGCAAGCGCGCCAGCATACCGGATCACAAATGGACGCGCTTTTTCAATCTCCGCGTCGTTGTCCCATTGAGCGGGGTCTACTCCGTTGGCGAACGGCTCAAACTTCAGGCCGTACCGGCCCTCCAGAACGGAGGACATTTTTTTTCCTATGGATAGACGCAGCGCTGAAGTTTGGAGAAGCCACTTCCAGTCGGGGTCGAGTCTTGTGAACTGCGGACGATCATCGCGTTCAAGCCTTGTTGGCCAATCGTCCATAATCCATGTGACAAGCGGTGTATGAGGCCGGGCACGGATCGCGCTCATAGCCGTAGTATGTAACAACTCAGTGTCTGGAACTGGCCGGTAAAGAATAACTTCGGGATTGAACGAGCTTATGACGTCCTTAATCTGCCCAGCATGATCCTTAGGAAGAATAGATTTTATTCCGTTAGCGCAGATGCCCAGTGTTTCCCGATCCTGCAAGAATACCTGCAGATAATTTTCCTGGGGCCAGTTCCCAAAAATGTTCTCTTTGAGTTCGCCGGTCGCGGTGCCATTTCCCCGGACAGTCATGTCGAAGACCAAGGTCCGGGGATGCCGTTCAGAGGCGGCTGCTTTTTTTGGAGGCGCCTTGGCGCGTGTCCGATTTGAAAGTTCTTGAGTCAGATCCCCTCTTCTGAATACCTCCAGATGTCCGCCTACGGTGCAATTGACGATTTCTCGCCCGGCTCTTTCAAAGGCGGATTTAGCCAATTTGTACATCGCCTCCATGTTGCCTGTGTCTGCAGCCTGCCAGACCTTGTTCTTGAAGTATCGGGGGTCGAAGTGGTTCTCGTCGTCGTCCTTCTGTTCGATCCTGTCGCCTTCTTTGACGTTCTCGGGTTGCGTGTAGAAGTGATCGAATCCGACAAGGAGGACCTTTTCGAAGCCCAGCGCAAAAGCAAGCTGCATGTTGAAATAGCTGACCGTGGAGCGCCATGAAAACTCCCCCTCAAGCGATGTGCAGAAATCAGGACAAACGGTGGCGCTGACAAAGCTTGTTTCTTCGGTGTGGTTCAGCCGGTGTGAGAGCCAGACAGGCAGGATCTTTGGTGTCTGGATATTGTTGAACGCAACGCCGCCTTGTTCGGCGACCAGCGTGTTCGTGACCGTCACCATTGTCGCTGATTTCAGCAGGGTTTCGTTCAAGGTCGCGAAATTCGAAATGATGACATCGACATCAGTCAGCAGCGACAGGTCTGTCTTGTTCAGGCTCGGCCCGTTCGCAACGACGACGCATATATTCGACTTTTTATGTTGTGCGAGCTTTTGCAGCTTCGCGGCGCCGGCCTTCAGGGTTTCATCATACCACTGAGCATCAAATGCGCGGTGAAAGTTTCCGGGGACATTATAGGTTTTGTATCTTCGCTGACCCGCATCAATTCCATCGAAAATGTGCCAGGCTGTCCGTTTCGTCGCGTCGGGGGCAGGGTGGGTTTCGGACAGGGATGCGATTTCTTCAGCTGGAAAGTAGTAGCGTGGCATATCGGGCGCATGTGTGCGGATGAATTCCAGCGTATCGCGCTGTTGTTCATTCTTGCTCGCTTCAATCTGGCTCATCATGTCCTGCGACACAAAGCGGGCAATCACAGATTTGAGGTTTCGGGCCTTCACTTCGGGGTCGGTCGTCGAGCTGTGATTGACCACGCCGTCCTTGTTTGACGTTAGATACTCCGCGTAACGATCAAGCCACTTCCAGTGAATGTAGCCAAAGTAATCATTGCAGACCCGCATATGCTCGACCAGGCTCGCATCGCGCCCTTTGCTGGTCTTCATCCCCCCCCACCAGCGGTGATGGGCGAGAATTTCGTCAACATGTTTCCACTTGAAGCCACCCGTACTGATGCGGACCCAGTATTCATAGTCCATGCAGTACTCGTACTGCTCTGAGGGGCCTCCGACGGCCTCGAAAACCGACCGCCGCATGAAGAGGCCGGGCTGGACAATGCCGACCTGGTACTGAAAGCTTTCAAGCAAAGTTTCAGGCTTCTGGTTGATGTAGCCTTTTCGTAGAAAAGCGCCCTGCTCATCAACGAAGTTGACGTTCCCGTAGACAACATCAATGTCCGGGTTCTGTTCAAATTCCCGCGCGACAATTTCGAGAACCCGCTCGGATGGATAGAAATCGTCAGAGTTGAGCCAGGTCAGAATGTCGCCTGAGGACCTCGAGAACCCTTTTGTGATGCCATCGGACTGGCCGCGGTCAGGCTCTGCTATGAGTAAGGCGTGCTCTGCGGCTGCGGCAATATCACGGCTATCGTCCTTGGAGCCTGGGTCGACGATAATCTGCTCAACGTCCCGATATGTCTGGCTTCGCACGGACGACAGGTTGGCGGGAAGGAACTGCGCCTGATTGAAGGACGGAGTGATCACGGATATTTTCATGAGGAATTACCGCTCTTGCGATCAAGCTACAGGCTTGTCCGCGATCATCTGTATGGTGACAATTTGAACATGAGGTCCGGAGGTCCGGGACGCCTCTGAGATTCGCGACCATATCCACATGGTAAGGTCGGAATTGGCGGCCATATCGCAAGAGAAGGTGAGGTCGGGAGATATCGCTGGCGGCGTGCGCCAGGTCAGCTTGTTGTTGTCTACCGCTTCCATAAGCAATCGAATGCGCTGCTGGGCAACATCCAGAGGCTCGTTGCCCAGGGGAAGGTCCACGGCATGGTACATGGTGCCGCCTGGTTTCAGACAGCGGGCCATGTCCTCAAATGCAGAGGCGTACTGACTGAACGGAATGTGCTCGACAACAGAAATGGAGAACAGGATGTCAACTTCCGGAATATCGGGGTGAAACTCGCCCATGAAAGCCGGAACGACTGTTACTCCGTCAACATCATTTGGCGCCGTAGGCCCATTTCCGACGCCTTCAAATTTTTCGACGTTCCAAAGTTCATTTTCCTTCAGCTTGGGAAGTATGCGCGAATTGCCGCCTCCAACCTCAAGGATTTTTTTACCTTTAGTTTCAGAGAGGTGCTTCCAGATCCACCCGTCCTGAATTCCTTTGAGTGTGTGGTCTTTTTGATCTGCGAACCCGCCACCAAGAAGATCAAAGTATTCCTGTTTTCTAATAATATCGAACATAATTCTGGTCCCAATTTGGCAGAGGATCCACTAACCTTTCCCAGTATTTGGGTAAAGGCCAACGCCTTGAAGATTTCCAATAATGACACTCGAATGACAGCCTTGGATTGAGCGCTGCTTCTCATGGACATCATCGCTTGCCTTGAAAGTTAGAATTGCCCCATAAGCCTGCGAACCTCAATGCCCTAGCTGGATGCAATCCCCGCATGAAAACTAAAACTGCCCTAATTACAGGCGTCACCGGTCAGGATGGCGCCTATTTGGCAAGACTCCTTCTTGAGAAGGGGTACATTGTGCACGGCGTGAAGCGGCGGTCATCGTCCTTCAATACGAGCCGAGTGGATGAGATCTATGTTGATCCCCATGATGCGAACGGCCACTTTCATTTGCATTACGGTGATATGACGGATTCCACCAATCTGATCCGCCTTGTGCAGGAGACGCAGCCAGACGAAATATACAATCTCGCTGCCCAGAGCCATGTGCAGGTCAGTTTCGAGACGCCCGAATATACCGCCAATGCGGATGCTGTTGGGCCGCTGCGTCTGTTGGAAGCGCTGCGGATACTCAAGCTTGAAGACAGTGTGCGCTTTTATCAGGCGTCCACGTCGGAGCTTTATGGCCTGGTGCAGGCTGTGCCTCAAAGCGAGACGACACCTTTCTATCCGCGCAGCCCTTATGCCGTGGCCAAACTTTATGCCTACTGGATCACGGTCAACTATCGCGAGGCCTATGGCATCCATGCCTCTAACGGCATCCTCTTTAATCACGAGGGGCCGACCCGCGGTGAAACTTTTGTTACACGCAAGATCACCCGGGCTGTTGCCGCCATCGAACTCGGCCTTCAGTCAGAGCTTTATCTCGGAAATCTTGACGCGAAGCGCGACTGGGGACACGCCCGCGATTATGTCGAAGGCATGTGGCGGATTGTTCAGCACGATGTGGGCGACGATTGGGTGCTCGCGACAGGTGAGACACATACCGTACGGGAGTTTGTCGAACGGGCTTTTGCCGAAATTGGCCGGACGATCGAATGGAGTGGCGCCGGGGTTGATGAAGTGGGGAGGGACGCCAGGTCAGGCGACGTCCTGGTCCGCATAGATCCCCGCTATTTCCGGCCCACAGAAGTCGACCTACTGATCGGTGATCCGTCCAAGGTATATCAGAAGCTTGGTTGGAAACATACGACGACGTTCCCGGAACTGGTGAAGGAAATGGTGGTTGAGGATATCAAGACCGTCAGCCGGGAGGTAGGTCGCAATAATCGCAATTTCTATTGATGCGTCAGCTAGTATGATTCAAGGCAGGTCCGATGACAGATACGAACGACAAAATACTTCCCAAACCGCTTGAGCCAAGTTTCCAAGACCTCTTTACGCAAAGCTTTGTTGCGACGACGTTCGTTTACACAATGGGGAAGGTGGGGTCTTCCTCGGTCGCGGGCGCGCTGCTGGATGCCAATCACCCCTGCTATGACGTTCACCATCTGCAGCCCGAGCGCCTCCGCGAACTGCTGAACAGATTTCTTGAAAGCGACATATACCCAACGCTGCCCCTTCACCTAATCCGCTCGCTGCAAGCCTACAATGCGCTCAAGCTTCGACGGAAGATTACCTACATCACTCTGATCCGCGACCCCGTTTCGCACTTTGTGTCAAACGTCCTTCAAAACCTGCCGAAGGGCGCAGACTGGTCTCAGGATGCGATATCCTCGCTGCTCGCCAGGTATCCTACGAACATTCCGGACAACTGGATGAAGAATGAGCTTTACCCCATCACGGGCTTTGATCCGGGTAGCGCAAGAGTTGATCCGACACAGGACCATTTCCGTTTTGCTGGTAAGGACGGCAGCCGGGTTCTTATGATAAAAGTAGAATGCCCGGACGAGCGGAAGGCTGCGGCTATCAAGAACCTGCTGGGCTTCAACATCACTATAGTCAGGAAGAATGTATCGGCCGAGAAGCACTATGCAACAGAGTATGCCGAATTGCTTCGCACGATCGGCACATCGCATCGTCATGTCGTGGAAGGCTGTCTAGAAGCGGAATATTTCCGCATTTTCTATTCCGAAGCTGAGCGTCAGGCGATCGCCGACAAGTATTTGAACGCGTAATGTATGGTCTCCAGTCAAAACGCATCTTCGTCGCCGGCCATCGCGGTATAGTTGGCTCTGTTGCAGCAATCGGCCTGTGCCGCTCGGTCGTCCACCTCCGAAGGAGATCAACTCGGTTTGATTGCGCAATGAAGTACGGTAGCAAAATGCGAGTGATATCTTAGAGAACTGTTCATCACATCAGGTGCCCTCGAGCTATTGTATATCTTATAGCGTATGTCGGCACGTTCAAGAAAGGTCGCGTAATGCCCATCGAAATGCCAAGTCAGATTATGCGGTTGCTCAACTCGAAAGCCTTCGGCCAAACAAGTATTGTGCCAGACAATATGGCGAGTTGATTTTGTGTAAATGTCTATTGAATTAATGAGGACACCGCCGGGTCGCAAAAGGCGCATGGCATCTCTTACGCAATCCAACATGCTGGCGTCATCTATGTGTTCGACGACGGATACGGACGAGATTAGAT
Organism: Alphaproteobacteria bacterium HGW-Alphaproteobacteria-18; assembly: GCA_002841155.1. Lineage (GTDB taxonomy): Bacteria > Pseudomonadota > Alphaproteobacteria > Caulobacterales > Hyphomonadaceae > Hyphomonas. Next base: position 114,408 of record PHEH01000008.1, on the reverse strand, counting down.
CAAAGGTACCGCTGCTCAACCGTCCTTCACCCAGAAGGCCGCGGACGTAAGTTTGCCCGTTGGCGGCAGCGGCCTCCTGCGCATTCCTCAATCGGGCCTCATCGCCGGTGATCCCCTTGTTGCTCAGGGGGTCATCGAGCAAAGTCAACGCAACGCCCTCTGCCTTCAGGGCTGCTGAGAAGCTTGTGCTGTAACCGCACCCGAATTCCAGAACCGTTTTCGCGTTCAACTCGCGGATCTTGTCAAAGACAAAAAGAAATCCAAACTCTTTGAGGCTCCATTCATATCCATGTTTTTCATAAAGTTTTGGATATTTGCGCTTGAGCGCAATATATTCATCTGCAGTGCCGAGCTTGAACATTCTATTTCCTAAATCTGCGTTCTCAGTCTCTGGGGAATATTTCTGCCAAATGTCGGTAGAAAAGCGCAACCAAGATTATCTGATAAGATGTGGCCTTGAATTAAGAGCCCTGACCAGCAGGAAAAACCAATCCGGAAATGGCGTCTGTTCTGGTTTCCATACTTATCCACCCTGTGCGCAATGCGATCTGACCTGCCGGTGCAATCCCAGCGACAAGGTTGACTCTATTGGAAACTATGTCTGTTGCGCAAGCGTGGAGAACGCGGTGATTAAAAGTTGCGAACCACGGCGCCGCGGGATAGGGCTCGATTAGTTTGGCTGAGATAACAACCGGTGCAGAAAAGTTGATTTACGACCTCTCCAGAAAACGTATTTTCATTGCTGGCCATCGCGGCATGGTTGGTTCGGCGCTCGAGCGGCGCCTGGCGCGGGAAGGTTGCGAAATCCTGACCGCCGGGCGGCAAGAACTTGACCTGATTGATCAGTCCGCCGTGCGCGCCTGGATGGCGGACCGCCGGCCCGATGTTGTTATCATCGCAGCCGCCAAAGTCGGCGGCATTCTCGCCAATGATACGTACCCGGCGGATTTCCTCTATGACAATCTGATGATCGAGGCAAACCTGATTGAGGCGGCGTTCCGCAATGATGTGGAGAAGCTCCTCTTCCTCGGGTCATCCTGTATCTACCCAAAGTTCGCGGACCAGCCCATTGACGAGGACGCTCTGCTGACCGGCCCGCTTGAGCCCACTAACGAGTGGTACGCTATCGCCAAGATTGCCGGGATCAAACTCTGTCAGGCTTATCGCCGTCAGCACGGGGTCGATTATATCTCGGCGATGCCTACGAACCTCTATGGTCCGGGCGACAACTACAACCTCCAGTCTTCACACGTTATCCCGGCGCTGATCCGCAAGGCGCATGAAGCGAAACTCGCCGGTGCCCCTTCGATGACCATCTGGGGAACGGGCACGCCGAAGCGGGAGTTTCTGCATGCGGATGATTGCGCTGATGCTCTGGTTCATCTGCTGAAAGTTTACTCAGGCAACGGCCATGTAAATGTCGGCTCGGGTGAGGACATGACGATTGAGGCGCTTGCAACACTGGTCATGCAGATTGTTGGTTTTGAGGGTGAGCTTGAGAAGGACCTGACCAAGCCCGATGGCACGCCGCGCAAGCTCATGAAGGCAGATCGCCTGAGAGATCTCGGCTGGACTCCGAAAATCGGCATGCGTGAAGGTCTTGAGACCGCGTATCGCTGGTTTCTCGACCACCAGAATATGGCAAAGCTCTGATCCTTGCGGTTCTCTCCGCTAGCGGCCATCGTCGGGACCGCTATTGTTTTGAATGAGATCGGAAAACAGATGCCCCAGCCTTGGGAACTCATCCTCGAAGTTCCGACAGCGGATCTCCTGGGCGAGGGCGTTGTCTGGGATGAAGCGAGTGGGGCCTTCCTCTGGACCGACATTCTCGGGCGGCGCTTGCATCAGTATGATCTGGCTCAGAAGCGCCTTACGACCGTGCCGCTTCCGGGGCGGCTCTGTTCGTTCGGCCTGACATCACAGGCCGGCATGCTGATCGCCGCCTTTGACCGGGAAATAGGCTGGCTGGAGGCAGGCACCGGCACCTTTACCCCGCTTCTGTTGCCGGACCTTCCGCCCGGTGTTCGCCTCAATGATGGCCGGGTAGGGTCAGATGGCGCGTTCTGGGTGGGCAGCATGGTGGAAGATGCGGTTCTTGCCGGGGGGGATGATCTTGGCCGCCTTTACCGGTTTTCCCCGTGCGGTCAGCTTACGGTACATATTGATGGCATCTGTATTTCAAATGGGCTTTGCTGGAGTCCGCAGGGGCGGCGCCTATATCATGCGGACAGTCTTCGGGGGCGAGTCTCTGCTTACCCGTTTGATCTTTCCACAGGCGATCTGGGAGAAGGGGCGCTCCTCATCGCTTCGATCTCCGGTGGTTCCCCCGATGGCGCAACGACTGATCAGGACGGGCGATATTATTCTGCCCTCTGGGAGGGATGGGCTGTGGGCATCTTTTCTTCTGAAGGAGAATCCGAGGGCAGGATTGATGTTCCCGCTTCGCGGGTAACTTGTGTCGCCTTTGGTGGTCGCGATCTTGATCTGCTCGCCGTCACTACGGCGCGGGTGGATCTCTCGGAAGATCAACGGGCTAGCGAGCCCAGGGCGGGATCTCTGTTTATCTACAAATCGCCCCGGAAGGGCGTCCCGGAGCGGCGATTTGCTGGGCGCGCGCCTACTTCAAGTGAGTTAGGTGGGTAATCGGCTCACGCGCGTTCCAGCGGGCGGACATGCACATTGCGCCGGTGCAGAAACAAGGGGTTCCAGGCCATCTTGCGTGCCAGCTTCCACAGGCCGATCTTTCTGGAGCCCACCTTCCAGGCGCGCTCTTTCCGGACGTGCGCAATGCCAGCGATACCATCTGCCAGCCCTTTAAGCATGGGACGGATGCGCGGCGTAAAGGCATTGTGGATCAGGATATAAGCCGTCAGAGCCAGATGCCCCGGCAGGGTAAGGACCAGCAAAGGTAGGGGCATATTCTTGAAGTATGTCCAGATCCGGTTGCGAGTGCCATGATAGGTCGAGAATGAACTTGTTCGTCCTGTAATCCCGCTGCCTGCGTGATGGACCACCGCATCATGTACAAACAGGCAATCATGCCCCTCAAGTTGAAGCCGGAAGCCCAGGTCAACGTCTTCACAGTAACAGAAGAACCGCTCATCAAAGCCGCCGATTTCACGGAACAGGGTCAAGTCATACATGGCCGTGGCGCCGCAGGCGCTGAAGCACCAGCCTGAAGACGGAAGCTCACTTGCCGGACGGCCGAAACCGCCGCGCCACGGAATGCCAAACAGAAGATAGGCATCCCCGGCGCCGTCTATTGTGTCTGGCGTATTCATGTCCAGTTGAGCCGAGGCAAACGTCTTGCAGTCTGGGTATGCGGCCGCTGCATTGGCCATCTTTTCCAGCCAGTCAGGTGTGGCGGCAGTATCCGGGTTCAGCAGGACAAGCCATCTGCCATTGGCGATCTCTGCTGCCCGATTGTTGCCAGCTGCAAATCCGATATTCTCAGGGTTGCGCACAAGCCGGGCGGCCGGAACAGTAGATAGGTCCACATTGTCCACAGATCCGTCTGCCGATGAATTATCAAACAGGATCAGCTCGAAATCCCTGTATGTCTGCCGTCCGAGGGAATTGACCGCATCCTGAAGGAAGGCGCCGCCATTATAATTGATAATGATAACAGAGATATTCGGCGGGTTCATTCTGGTCCGTTCACGGCAGTGTGGACGGCTTTCAGGGTTGTCAGGAGTGCCTCGGCGCCGGAAAGGGGAAGACAGCTCGGTCCATCACAAAGTGCCTTGTCCGGGTCGGTATGGAATTCCAGAAACACGCCATCCGCGCCTGCTGCGATTGCAGACTGGGCGATGATGGCGACGCCGTCCCGGCGTCCGCCTGTTGAGGCGCCGCTTGTGCGTGGATCAGCCCCAGGCAACTGGACGGCGTGGGTCGCGTCTATCGTCACGGGACATCCCAGCTTTTTCATTTCGGGAATAGCGAGCATGTCGACAATAAGATTGTTGTAGCCAAAGCTCACGCCGCGTTCGCACAGGATGACCCCCACTTCGGGGGCAACTTCAGCAATTTTTGTCAGAATGTTCTTCGCGTCCCAAGGGGCCATGAATTGGGCCTTCTTGGCTTGGATAAGGGCGTTCTTCTTGGCTGCGGCTTTTGCCGTCGCGACGACGAGGTCAGTCTGGCGGACAAGGAAAGCGGGCAGTTGGATGATGTCTGCGATTGCTGCAACCTGCTCTGCCTGAAAAGGCTCATGCAGGTCGGTGACCACGGGAACGCCAAGCTTTGATTTTACGCTTGCGAGCACTTTCAGGCCAGCCTCCAGGCCGGGCCCCCGATAGGATTTGATTGAGGAGCGATTTGCCTTGTCGAAGCTCGCCTTGAACACATAGGGCAGGCCAAGGGCTATGCAGATGCGCTTCAGTTCTGTCCCGACTTCCAGGGCAAGGCCCTCATCTTCCAGCACATTTAGGCCCGCCATAACCGCAAGAGGGCCATTGCCGCCAATAGTCCAGCCGGAAGGTGTGTGGGTCAGCGCGGTCATGATCGGTTGCTCCGGAATCCTGTTAGGCGGCTAGTTAGCGGATTTTGGGACCCGCGCGAACCCGTTTCCTCACCCGGAAAACAAAGAAGCCGCCCTGTCGAGGGGCGGCTTCCGTGAGCCCCGTGGGGCCCGTCAGGTCCAGACGCGTTTCAGCGCCTGAGCCACATCTCTAGGCACTGACCGGAGGCTGCTCCAGCCAGACACCATAGGATGCAGACCCAACGGCCTCACCTGGTTTCTCACTCGACATTGGATCACCTCCTTTCAAGCGTGCAGCATGCACGTACTTTTGCCCTGGACCATCCAGTGCAGGGTCAAGCTAATCATGATTTGTGCCAATGTGAAGTTAACATCGCGGTGAAGTTGTGAATGTCCGCGCACGGCTAAAAATAAGACACCCGGAGCTGGGGGATGCCCAATTCCGGGTGTCTCGGCCTCAGTTCAGGGGTACGAGGCAATGAAGATCAGTTTGAAGCCAAAGCGCCGACAACAAGACCAATGATTGCACCTGTCGCTACAGATGCAAGAATGGCGTCCCCGCGGTCATTGTCTCGAACCCAGTGATACCCGCTCGGCGGCGAATACAGGCCATAGCGGTTGTACTCTGAAATGTAGACCGTACGCGGGGCATAGCTGTAGTAGCTGCCGACATTATAGCGGGGCGCATACCCGCGATGATAATGCGGACCATATGTGTAGCCATAGGTCACGGTCACGGAAGTTCGGGGGGGCGCATAATAGGCCCGTGGAGGCGGACTGTAATGATAGCGCGGTGCCTGGCTGTGCCGGTAGTGATATTTGTGATCCTGTTTGCGGCCACGGTCGTAATTGCGATCATGACCCCGGTCATATCCGCGTTCGTAGCCGCGCTTTCCCTTGCCCCGGTGATCGCGGTCAGCATGCGCGAGGGGCGCAATCAGAAGGCCGGCAGCCGTCGTAGCTGCGATAAGGCGCGTAAAGGATTTATTCAGGCGCATGGCGCTTGCTCCATCTTACGGGTTCCGGCCACAGGCCTTTGCCGGTGACAGGGGAAGCTGGGATATCCAGCATTGCAGGTTGATTTGTGCGGGGGATTGCCTGAACTCCCGCTGAACATTTGCTTCAGGAAACGGGTCATGGCGGAATTCGGCGATCTGCGGGTTTCAGATGCAATCTCTGTCCCGTCATGGGAACTCAGTGAGGCATTCGTGCGTGCGTCCGGCCCTGGCGGCCAGAATGTGAACAAGGTGTCCAGCGCGGTGCAGCTGACATGGCATGTGCAGGCGTCGTCCCTTCCGGGGCCGGTCAAGGCACGCTTTGAAAAGCTCTATGCCAGCCGTATCACGGCAGATGGCCGCCTTATCCTTGAAGCCAGCGAGCACCGCAGCCAGGTCCTGAACCGGACCGCGGCGCGTCAGCGGCTCGCAGAAATGATCCTGAAGGCCTCCGTGCCCCCCAAACGAAGGGTCGCGACCAAACCGACAGCGGGCAGCGTGCGCCGCCGGATCGCGGCCAAGAAGCGCCGCAGCGAGGTCAAATCCCTGAGGGGGGGCGTGCAAGGGGAGGAATAGGGCGCTGACCCTTGATGAGAATTTGCTGAAATCCCGTTCCTGTGCATGGTTTTATCCAGTAAACGGCATTTCGCTTGAGTGTTTTGTTTGAGTTCGGGATTGGAAGACCATGCATCTTGAAAAGCGCGTTCTGATAACGGGCGGGGCCGGGTTTATCGGCTCATTCCTATGTGAGCGGCTTCTGGAAGCTGGCGCCACGGTACTCTGTGTGGACAATTTCTTCACAGGCACGCGGATGAATGTGTCTCACCTGATCGGCCATCCCCGGTTTGAGCTGATGCGCCATGATGTGTGTTTCCCGCTCTATGTCGAGGTCGACGAGATCTACAACATGGCGTGTCCGGCAAGCCCGGTGCACTATCAGTACGATCCGGTTCAGACGACCAAGACCAGCGTTCATGGTGCTATCAACATGCTGGGCCTCGCAAAGCGCCTGAAAGCCAAGATCCTTCAGGCGTCAACCTCGGAAGTCTATGGCGATCCTGTTGTTCATCCGCAAACGGAGGAGTATTGGGGGAACGTCAACCCTATCGGCCCTCGTTCCTGCTATGACGAAGGCAAGCGCTGCGCAGAGACCCTGTTCTTCGACTATCACCGCCAGCATGCGCTGCGGATCAAGGTTGCGCGTATCTTCAACACCTATGGTCCGCGGATGCATCCCAATGATGGGCGCGTTGTTTCCAACTTCATCGTCCAGGCCCTGAAAGGCGAAGACATCACGCTTTATGGCGATGGCTCGCAGACACGCAGCTTCTGCTACGTGGACGACCTTGTGCGCGGCCTTGTCAGTCTGATGGAGACGCCTGACAATGTGACAGGTCCGATAAACATCGGCAATCCATCCGAGTTCACGATCCGTCAGTTGGCAGAGAGTGTGATTGACCTGACCGGCTCGGGGTCAAAACTCGTCTTCCGTCCGCTTCCGCAGGATGATCCCAGGCAGCGTCAGCCCGACATCACCAAGGCACGCCAGATTCTGGAATGGGAACCTTCTGTCGATCTGCGCGAAGGCCTCTCGAAGACCATCGCCTATTTTGACGCGTTGCTTGCCAACCGCACCCTGCCGGTCTGATCAGCCTGTTATTGCGGTCCGGATGGCTTCATCGATCTTGGGAAGGTTGGCGCCCTCAATAACCTGATCACCTAAGAAGTAGCCCGGTGTGCCGCCAACCTTCAGGGTGCGCCCCAGAGCCTGCATGTCAGCCAGCTGTTTTTTCACGCCGTCGGATTTCATGTCGGCGCGCATGCGTTGCACATCAATGCCGAGCTGCATGGCCAACTCGTCGATCTTCTGTTCGGTCAGATCGTCGTTTGATTTAAGCGCCATAAGGGCAAGGTGCATGTCAATGTACTTGCCCTGCCGGCCGGATGCGAGCGCAGCAAGGGCTGCTGTTTCGCTGATGCCGCCGAAGATCGGATATTCCTTGAAGACGACACGAACCTGGCCATCATAGGTTTTCGGCAGGTTTGCCGTCCACTCTGCGGAGCGTTTGCAATAGCCGCAGCGATAATCGAAGAATTCAACAACCGTGACGGCGGCGTCTTCCGGGCCGACGAAGAAATCATCGCTCTTGTTGTAAAGCTCGTTCTTGCTGTCGGCGATGGCCGCCTTGCTGGCGCTGGCCTGAGCGAGACGCTCTTTCTCAGTCAGGGCAAGCAGCGCTTTTTCGATGATTTCGGGATTGGCGAGGATGTATTCCTCGACGATTTTTTCGACTTCCGCCTTGTCTGGGGTGCCCCCGCCCTGCGCGCAGGCAGGCAGCAGGGCAAGGCCTGCAAAGCCGAGCGCAAGAAAAGGCGTGAAGCGAAGTGTACGGTTCATTTCTGAAGATCCCTGATTTTAGCTCGCCGGACTATAGGCACGCGGCCGGGTACGTCCACCCATCCTCACAGAGGGTTTACCCCTCCGGATCTCAGGGACGCTGACGGGAAAAATCGCCAAAGGGCATCTCTCTGTCAGAGGTTTCAATCGAGATCCGCTGACCGCGACTCTGGCGGTCATAAAATGTGCGGTTCTCCGGATTGTTGGGATCGGTGATCAGAAGAATGTCGTCTGCGCGGCGGAAATTTGTTGAGCTTCGGTCGAGCTGATCAACGGCGCGGCGGGCAAAGGCATTCGCCCGAACAATGTCTCCCACCCAGTAGGCCGATTCTGCTGTTGCAAGCTGGGCTTCGGCGCGCCGGCCCTGCTTCTCCAGCGTAATCGCCAGCTGGGCCCAGGCGAATGCGTTGTCAGGCTCGGCAATGAGGGCATCCCGAAGGGCGGTCTCTGCCATCTGGACATCGCCTTCTTCCCCGCGCGCATTGAGCGAGCGGCCATAGTTGATGAGCAGCAGGGGTTGTCCCGGCTTGAGTTCCAGAGAGCGTTTGTGAGGCTCTACCGAGTCGGCAATACGTCCACTTTCGAAAAGAATCTGGCCCTTGAGCTCGTGAAAGTAGGGGTTCTCTGGCTCTTCGGCGAGAAGGGACTCTATGTCTTTCATCGCCGATTGAATGTCTGCGGCACGGTAGGCTGCAATTGCGCGAGCATAGCGGGCTGGCTGGCTCGTATCGGTTGCCGGATAGTCCCGCCTCACCTTGAGGGGTGAGTCCAGGAAGCCGACAAGCTTGGCCCTCAACATCTGGTATTGTTTGAGTTCGCGGTCAGTTGGGGGAACATCCATCAGGCCGGTCGCTTCGGCGAGGCTGCGCGTGGTGCGGATACGGTCCGAAGCCAGCGGGTGAGCCCGGAAATAGGGATAGCGGCGCGCTTCCGACATCACTTCCTGATAGCGGAAGTTCTCGAAGAATTCGACGATACCCGCCGGGGACTGACCGAGAGCGGCCAGGTATTTGACGGCATGGGCGTCGGCCGAGGCTTCCTCGGGGCGGGTGTGGGTGAAGAAGTTGATGGCGGCAAATTGCTGGGAGCTGCCAATCAGGGCGGCACCTGCGCCGCCTTCACCGGCGGCAATGGCAAGCAGGCCAAGACCGATGGAGAGGAGCGCCGGACGCATGGCGACATTGGCGGCGCGTCCGCGCGAGACGGTATGGCCACAGGCAATATGGCAGGTCTCGTGCGCAATCACGCCCTTGATCTGACCGGGAGTTTCCGCAGCGATCATCAGGCCGGTATGGATGTGGATGCGCTGCCCGTTGGCGACAAAGGCGTTCAGGGATGCATCGTTGATGATGTAGATACCGACATCTTCAGGAACGAGGCCGGAGACTTCCAGGATCGGGTCTGTCCATTCGCGGATCGTCTCTTCGATTTCCGCGTCGCGGATCAGGCTCTGCGCCGACGCGCTGAAGGCCATGATCGCGCTTGCGGCGACAGCGGTTGCGATCTGGATGACTTTGTGTGCCACGAAGCGGCTCCTGTGGTCATGGATATGACCTGCTTAGACTAGGACTTTGCCGCGCGTATGGCGAGGTGTCCCCTGCGGTCTAACTGATTTGTCAGACTTCGCCTGACGCGAATGTGAACGTCAGGGCAGGATCGAGGCGGACACCGATCTCCATTCCCGGGACAATTTCAGTCACTGGCGGGACAAGTGCGGTCATTTTGAGACCATTGAGGTCAAGCGTCAGGCGCGTCAGGGGGCCCGTCATGCGGGCTGAGAGAACCCGGGCGCGAATCCCGGACGCCGGGTCGATACACACCCCTTCGGGCCGCACCAGGATCATAGCGCCCGGCGCCTGGCCCGTCAGAAGCCCTGCCGGGACGTCTCCGGCCGTGAAGCGGTTAACGGGCCCCAGAGCGCCGGCGACGGCGGCGCTGACAGGCTGGGTGTAGATCTCGCGGGCGGGGCCTTCCTGGAGAAGCTTGCCCTGGCTCATGATCGCGATGCGATCGGCATGCTCGAGGGCTTCGGCGGGATCATGCGTGACCAGGAGGGCCGGGATGCCGGCGGCGCGGATGGCATCGAGGGCGGCGTCGCGGACGCTGTCGCGCAGGCTCGGGTCGAGGCCGGAGAACGGCTCATCCATCAGGATGGCGGCAGGCTCGGGCGCCAGGGCACGGGCGATGGCGACGCGCTGCTGCTCGCCGCCTGAAAGCTCATGCGGATAGGCAGCCGCGCGCGGCTCCAGGCCGAGGCGCGCCAGCCAGGCCTGCGCGCGGGCCGTGGCCTCGGCCTTGGGCAGGTGTTTGAGGCCGAAGGCGACATTGCGGGCCGCCGTCAGGTGCGGGAAGAGTGCAAAGTCCTGAAAGATCAGGCCGATGCGGCGCTTTTCGGCCGGCAAAGTGCGGCCGGGGGCGGAGAGGATGTCTGCGCCGAGACGGATTTCGCCTTCATCGACCCCTTCCAGGCCCGCAAAGAGGCGCAGGAGGGTGGACTTGCCTGCACCGGACCCTCCCAGCAGGGCTGTGATCTGGCCGGGCGGCAGGCTGAGGCTGACGCCGTCAACAACGGCGCGCTCGCCATAGCGGCGGGTGACGAGATGGGCAGAGAGGGCTGCTGTCACTGCGTCTCACCGGGGCGGGAGCGTGAGAGCTGCCAGGACAGGAGGATCACCGGCACAAGGCCGGCCACCGTAATCAGCAAGGCCGGCAGCGCGGCGGCGGCAAGTCGTTCGTCGCTGGCATAGGCATAGGCGCGCACGGACAGGGTATCCCAGTTGAAGGGGCGGAGCATCAGGGTAGCCGGGAGTTCTTTCAAGGCCTCAACGAAGAGGATCAGCGCGGCCACCGCTGCGCCGGAGAGGGCGATGGGGAGGTCCACCTCGAAGGCCTGGCGGGAGGGGCTCGCGCCGAGGCTGCGGGCAGCGTTGGAGAGGGAGGCAGGCGCGCGGGCAAGGGCGGCGGCCATCGGTTCGGTTCCGGCGGCGGTAAAGCGGGAGGCATAGACCCAGGCAAGGGCGAAGAGGGCAACGCCGCCCGACAGCGTGACCGGGAAAAGTGCAATGATTGCAAGGGCGCCGAGGGCCAGGACGGCACCGGGGATCGAATATCCCGAGACGGCGCTGGCGCGCGCAAAGAAGGCGGCCGGCCCTTTGGCGCGGGCGGCCAGCACGATCATGAGGGCGAGGATAAAGGCGAAGATAGCGCCTGATCCAGCCAGGATAATCGAGTTGACGAGCGCGTCCCAGATCGGCGCGGCGGCGGCGCCTGTCTCGATACTTCTCCAGACAAGGCGCCCCACCGGCAGGCCAAAGGCTGCCAGAAACAGGACAAAACAGGACACACTGGCGCCAATTGCGGACACGCCGGTCAACTGGGTGCGCGAAACATGGCGCCAGCGGATCGAGGATTGCTGGCTACCCGCGCGGCCCCGTCCCCATCGCTCGGTGAGGATCAGGACGGCGATGAGCCCGATCAGTACAAAGGCGAGGCGGGCAGCGGCAGCGGGCTCACCAAAGCTCTTCCAGGCGCGCACGATGCCATAGGTGAGGGTCGGCACGCCGAGGAACTCGGCCGCGCCATAGTCAGCGGCCGCCTCCATCAGGGCGAGGGCGAGGCCGGCGGCGATGGCCGGCCGGGCAGCCGGCAGGGCGACCGACCAGAAACTGCGGCCGGGGCCAGCCCCGAGGCTGCGGGCGGCCTCCAGGGCGCAGACAGACTGGGACACGAAGGCTGAGCGGGCGGTGAGATAGACATACGGATAGAGCGTGCAGGCCAGCACGAAGGAGAGACCCGGCAGGGAGTTGATGTCCGGAAACCAGTAGTCCCGCGCGGACCAGCCGGTGGCGTCGCGCAGGGCGGACTGGACCGGACCGCCGACACCGGCGAGATCTGCCCAGGCATAGGCAAGCACATAGCCGGGCGCCGCCAGCGGCAGGATCAGCAGCCATTCGAACACCGCCCGCCCCGGAAACCGGAACATGGTGACGAGCCAGGCGGCGGGCACCGCGAACAGGAGGCAGAGCGTTCCAGTGAGGGCGAGAACAGAGAGCGTGCCGCCGAGATAGCGCAGCAGCAGGGTTTCCCGAATGTGCGTCCAGGCCGCGCCCGCACCATCAAACAGGCCGGCAAACACCACCATGACAACAGGCACAGCAATGATGATGCCGGCGATGAGCGCCGGCATCTGTCTGGAGATGGGAAGGGCGGTGGCGGTCTGTTTCAGTTCCAGCCCGCACGATCAAAGATCGCCTGCGCCTCTGCCTGATGGACGCCAAGCTCGCTCAGCGGGAAGTCGCTTTCCTTGAAACCAGTAACCTGCTCAAGGCCAGCAGGGAGCGCCGAGCCGGCAACGACTGGAATGTCCTTCGTTTCGGCGGTCAGGAGTTCCTGGCCCTGCGGGGTGGCGAGGAATTCCAGGAACCGGATGGCGTTTTCACGTGACGGGGAATTCGCCGCGACACCGGCAGCCACAACATTCACATGCGTGCCATTTCCATTCTGGTCCGGGAAGGAAAGCAGAGTTTTGGTGGTTTTGAGCCGCTCTTCAGGGGACCCATTGGCAAGGCGCACCCAGTAATAATGGTTCACGAGCGCAACAGCGCACTCCCCGGCAGCGACCGCTTCGATCTGGGCAGTATCACCGCCTTGCGGTTTGCGGGCGAGATTGGCAACGACGCCCCTTGCCCATTCCTCAGCGGCTTCGGCGCCGACATGGCCAATGATTTCGCCCATCAGGGAGAGGTTGTAGATATTGGTGGACGAGCGCACGCAAACCTCGCCTTTCAGGCGCGGGTCGGCGAGGTCTGCATAGGTGGTGACCTCATTGGCCGAGACGACCTGTGGGTCATAGACGATGATGCGGTAGCGCTTGGTCAGGCCGAACCAGTGGCCGTCTTTTTCGCGCAGCTGGGCCGGGATGGCCGCCGTGAGCTTCTCTGAGGTGATGGCTTGCGTGAAGCCGGCTTCCTGGAAACGGTAGAGCGCGCCGGCATCGGACGCGATGATGATATCGGCCGGGGAGCGGGATCCCTCTGCCCTCATGGTTTCGAGCAGCTCAGGCGCGCCGGACTCGCGCACATTCACGCGAATGCCGGTTTCTGCCTCGAAAGTCGCATACATGGCTTTGTCAGAATCATAGTGGCGCGCCGAATAGATGTTCACGGAGCCGGCAGCGCCGGTCTCGGCCGGGGCTTCTCCAGCTTGTACGGCCGGTGCTTCAGGGCTGGCTGGCGTCGCGGGGTTTCCACAGGCTGCAAGGCCCAGCACCAGGCCGAGCACTGGGCCAGCGATAGCAAGGATGCGTTTCATATCTCGGGTTCCTCAAGAGTTGGCGGGACCAAACCATGTTTGAGAATGAATCGCAATGATTGGCTGTCGCGACCTTTTGCCCGGAATTTGCATGAGGCCCGTTGTTACAGGCCTTTCGCATGACTGGCAGGCCCTCGTAAGGCGCATGGCAGAATTGTTGCAAGTGCGAAAAGACTTCATAACAGGTCACCACTCTGTTAAAGAGTTGGTAACGAATAGACGGGTGGTGGGAATGACAGATGTCATCGTCGATTTCGATGTAGCGTCTTCGGACGAAGACATGCGCCTTGCCGCGCTGATTGATGCCTTTGTCGAAAAGCAGGATGCGATGGGCCAGTGGGACGCTTGCTCGCTTGATCTCATGGTGCGCACGGGCTTTGGCCCTGCGGGCGAACGCCTGAAACAACTGGTGTTCCAGAGCCGCGAGATGGCGGAAGCCTTCTGCTCCTTCTGGATGACCGAGACTGGACTTCAGGTCGCCCATTTTCCGTACTGAGCCACTTTCCCGGTTCTGACGGGCCGCCTACAAGGCGGCCATGTTCAGAGGCTTTCCCCGCAATTCATCCTCTCAGCCGCGCGTGGCCATCATTGGCGCGGGTATCATTGGCCTCAGCCTTGCGTTTGAACTGGCGTACCGCCGTGGCACACGGGTAACCCTTTTTGACACACGGCCCGCTGGGCGCGGCGCAAGCTGGGCCGCTGCCGGCATGATTGCGCCCGCCTTTGAGGCCGCCGCTGAAGAGGGCGTGCACCCGCGCCTCTTTGACCTTTGCCTGGAAAGCGCGCGGCTCTGGCCAGCCTTTTCAGAGGATATCGAGCGGCTTTCGGGCCTGTCTTCGGGGTTTGAAGCGGCGCCTGCGCTGGCCGTTGCCCTCGACGCGGGCGAGGCGGCGCATCTGGCCGCGATCAGCCAGGTGCTGAGCGCGCGGGGCGTGGCGCACCGGCAGCTGACCGGCGATGATCTGGCGCAAATGGAGCCGGCGCTCTCGCGCGATGTGCTGGGCGGGCTGGAGCTGGAGACCGATACGCGGGTGGACAACCGCCGCACGGTGCGCGCGCTGCTGGCGGCGCTGGAGGCGAGCCCGCGCGTGACCTTCGTGAAGGGGGCGGCATCGCTGACATCCCGGAACGGGCGCGTGCATCTGGACGGCCATGACGCGATCGTGGCGGCGGCGGGATGGGAGACGCCGGTGATCAAGGTGGCGGAGCGGGGGCAGCTCTACAGCCTGGTGAACTGGGAGACCGCGCTCGACGATATCGACTGCCATGCCGGGCAGATGCTGTCGGTGGCGGCCGGGGAGGGCGCGCCGGAGCGGGTGGTGCGCGCCGGGCATGTATATCTGGTGCCCCGGGACGGCCAGGTGGTGATCGGGGCGACGATGGAGCCAGATAGGGTGATTGATACGCCCGAAGCCGAAGTGATCGAGGCGCTGCGCCTGGAGGGCGTGAAGCTCTGCCCCGACCTGGCGGGCGCGCCGGTGACCGAGCGTTGGGCCGGGGTGCGCCCCGGAACGCCGGATCATGCCCCCTTCATCGGCGAGACGGTGACACCGGGGCTTTATGTGGCCGCCGGGCATTATCGCAATGGCATCCTGCTCGCCCCGGTGACCGCGCAGATCATTGCCGATCAGATCCTCGGGCAGGCGGTGGGCGAGCTTGCCGCTACGTTCACCCCGCGCCGGGCCTATTCCGCGACGGCCTGACGCTGGACGTGCCCCCTCTCGCGCCTTAAGTCTCGGCGCCAAAGGGAGCTTACGCCATGCATGTAATCCAGCCGATGACCGAAGATCAGGCCGCTATCCGCGACGCGGTGGCCCGGACGCTGGAGCCGTTTGACGATGCTTATTGGGCAAAGACCGACGAGACGGGCAACTGGCCGGAAGAATTCTGCAATGCCATGGCCAAGGGCGGCTGGCTCGGCATCGCGTTTCCCGAAGAGTATGGCGGGGCGGGCCTCGGCCTGACCGAAGCGGCGCTGATGATGCAGACCGTGACGCGCACCGGGGCTGGCTATTCGGGCGCTTCGGCGATCCACCTCAACATCTTCGGGCCAAAGCCGCTGGAGAAATTCGGCAATCCGGAGCTGAAGCGTGAGAGCCTGCCCAAGATCATCTCCGGGGAAGAGAAAATGTGCTTTGCCGTGACCGAGCCAAATTCGGGCCTCGACACGTCCAGCCTTGAGACGAAGGCAGAGCGGACCAACACCGGCTATCTGATCCATGGCCGCAAGATCTGGACGACGGGTGCTCAGCGGGCTGACAAAATCCTGATCATCGCGCGCACCACGCCGAAGGATCAGTGCGCCAAGCCTTATATGGGCCTCTCGCTGTTCTACACCGATCTCGACCGGGGCAAGATCGAAGCCAATGTGATCCCCAAGATGGGCCGCAAGGCGGTGGAGTGCAACACGCTGTTCATCGACGGGCTGGAAGTGCCCAAGGAACATCTGATCGGCAATGAAGGCGACGGGTTCAAATATCTGTTGCAGGGGCTGAACCCTGAGCGCGTGCTGTTTGCGGTAGAGTCTGTCGGGCTTGGCTTTGCGGCGCTGGAGCGGGCGACGCGGTATGCCAATGAGCGCGTGGTGTTCGGCCGGCCGATTGGCCAGAACCAGGGCATTGCCCATCCGCTGGCCAAGTCGTGGGCGGAGCTTTCGGCCGCTGAGCTGCTCGCCTACAAGGCCGCCTCGCTGTATGACGCCGGGCAGGACTGCGGCGCGGAAGCCAATGCCGCGAAATATCTGGGCACGGAGGCTGGCTTCACCGCATGCGAGACCGCCGTGCTGACCCATGGCGGCATGGGCTATGCCAAGGAATATCACGTCGAGCGGATGATGCGCGAAGCGATGCTGGCGCGGATTGCGCCGGTCAGCCGCGAGATGATCCTGAACTTTATTTCAGAGCGCGTGCTGGGCCTGCCCAAATCCTACTGAGCTTCCGAGCCTGACGATACGTCCTTGGCCTCTTCCAGCAGATCGAAGAACTCTTCATTACTGTTGGTGTACGGATAAACGGTTTGCGGAGCAGGCACGCCGAGGAAGGCGCAGAGCGATTCCCATCCGTCCTCTGCCCGGTGTACCAGCAGGCGGTTGGCGGGGATTTCCGCCTTGACCGCCGCTTCATGCACCAGGAAAGCCTGCGCAAGAGATTCCGGGGTGACTGCGCCCTGGAGGCTGCGCTCGAGGACAATGCGTTTTGCCGTGTGAAGCCATTCGGTGGTTTCCAGAGGCCAGTTGTCGATATCCTGAAGGGTGGCGAGGATCGTATCTGAAAAACTGCGCACCCAGCTTTCAACGGGCCGGGAAGTGAGGATGAACTTTGCCTCGGGATAAGCTGCCGCCAGCTCGCGCCAGAAGGCAGCTGTGGGCCAGTCGACCGCTGAGCGATAGCCCGCATAGATGGCCGCAAAGTCCGGAACACCATCCAGCGCGTTGCGCCAGAGCGGCACCTGAACCTCGCTGTGTTCAATAACTTCATCCATGTGATGACAGGGGCCAAATCCCAATTCTTCCAGGGCCAGTTTCAGGGACATCGTGCCCGTGCGGCCAAAGCCGGCGCTGATTACCGAAAGTGTCATGCTTTTCTCCCCGGTCATTCTCCGAATTGCTCAACCAGCTATTAGCATTGACGTGGCCAGCCAGATACCGGCGTTCATACCTAGTTCGTTTCGCCAGGGGCCTGATTGCGTGTTGACCTGCTCATTCCGGGCCGGGTAAGCGGCGGGTTCAGGATCAGACGAGGCGAATGTTCCGTGCCGCAGATTTTCATTCCCAAACGTTTCAACGGGCCTCCAGACACCGGCAATGGCGGCTATGTGGCCGGGCTGATTGCGGGCGAGATGCGCAAGGCCGGGATCGAGGGCGCGATTGAGGTGTCGTTGCGCGCGCCGCCGCCGCTGGAGGCGGCGATGGATCTCGCCATCGCTGACGGGGCGTGTGAATGCCGGCATGGCGAAGCGGTGGTGGTGACGGCGCGGGGCGTGGACGCGCTGGGCGGCGTGCCTGCGGCGCCTTCGTTGGAAGTGGCGGCGCAGGGCCGGGGAAGCTTTCCCCCGGTGGCCGACCACGCTTTCCCCGGATGCTTCGTATGCGGACCAGCGCGGACGCAGGATGGGCTTTGCATCTTTACCGGCAAGCCGCATGGCTATGACGGCGTTACGGATGTGTGGACGCCGGGCAGCGACTATGCGGACGCAGACGGCCGGGTGAGCGAGGCCGTGATCTGGGCGGCGCTGGACTGCCCCGGCGCCTTTGCCATCGGCTTTCAGGAACGCCCGATGGTCCTGGGGCGGATCAAGGGGCAGGTCACGCGGCGGCCGGAAGCAGGCGCGCCGCTGATCGTGGCTGCCTGGCACCTCTATGATGATGGGCGTAAGCATGGCGCGGCAAGCGCGCTGTTCACCGCGCAAGGCGAACTGCTGGCGCAGACTGAGCAGCTCTGGATCGAGCTTAAGTAAGCCTGATTATTTCTTCGAGAAGAAGCGGGCGATGCCAAAGAGGCCTGCGAGCAGCGAGCCGAGACCGCCGAGCAAAACGAACAGCGGGTTGGCCTGGTCTGCGAAGGCGATAGCGCGGTTGAGGCCGGAGACATTCACCGTCACTGTGTCGCGATAGGTGCGCAGAGGCACGACTTCACCGGAATCGATGGCGAAGATCTCGAAGGTGAGGTCATGGTCGCCGGCGCTGAGCGCGGTGACCGACCAGCGCCATGTATTTTCCGTTAGCGGAGAAAGCGCCTGAATCGGCGGCGAGGTGGGCACGATGGTGAAGGCGGCGCCCGAGAGGCGGACTTCCACACGGTCAGAGACACGGGCGGTGCCTTCCTCGATCATGCCGCGCCCCGGCAGGGCATCGGCGGCCGTATCGTCGCCTGTTGCGTCGATGGCGAAGGTAACATCGAAGGCGCGTTTGTATTCGGCCGATCGCGGCGTCTCATGGGCGACGGGCACGGTTTTGAGCGAGTCGATGAAGGATTCGGAGACGGCGGTGGTGACATTGGGAGCGTCGATATCAACCGCTTCGGGGGTGTGCTCTTCGCCCATTGGCGGCGCAGACCGCATGGCGCGCGCGGCTGGGGCTTCCTCTTCGGCACCAGGGGCGGGCGCTGCTTCCACCATCGGCTGGAAATTGAAGTCGTCATCAGAAAGCGGCGCCGATTCGGTGGCAACTTCAGGCTCGCCAACACGCTCAGGCGCAGGCGGGGCTTCTGCTTCCTCCACCGGAGACGGCATGGGCGGGGGCGGCGGGGCGGGCGCCATCGCGGGCGCTTCGGCTTTCGGGAGGTGGCTGTCCATAAGGGCCGCGCCGCCGATCCCGGCTGCGAGCAGACCGGCAATCACCAGAAGGATGGAAATAAAGCGCATCATGCCGGCGTCTCCCCGATCGCGTTGTGGAGCAGTGTAACAGAGTCAGCGGGCAGGGAAACTGCCACGGCTAGCCTCATAAAAGGCAATTGCGGCAGCATTGGACACGTTGAGGCTTTCCATCTGCGCGGCAATCGGGATGCAGGCGAGTTCCGAGCAGGCCTTGGCGACGGCCGGGCGCAGGCCGGGGCCTTCGGCGCCCAGAACAATCGCGACTTTCGCCGCGCCTTTGACCGCCTCGTCCAGCGGCCGCGTGCTTTCGCCGGCGAGGCCCACGGTGTGGAAGTCCGCCTCGGCGAGCTGTTCCAGCGCGCGGGCGATGTTGACGGCGCGGATCTCGGTGACCGTCTCGATGGCTCCGGCGGCGCTTTTGGCGACGATGCCGGTGATTGGCGGGGCATTGCGGGTCTGCAGGACAAGGCCGGTAAAGCCAAACGCGGCCGCCGAGCGGAAGATGGCGCCGAGATTATGGGGGTCAGAGACCTGATCGAGCACGGCAATGCGCGTGGCACCCGCCGCGATGACGTCTTCCAGAACGGCCTCTTCCAGCGGGGCCACCCGAAGGGCAATGCCCTGATGGACGGCGCCGGGGGGCAGGCGGTGGTCGATTTCCTTGGCTGTGGCCAGCTGCGGGGCAATTACGCCGGCGGGCAGCTTCTGGGCGGCGTTTTCCGTGGCCAGCAGGGTGTGGAAGGTCCGGGCCGGGTTGGCCAGAGCCGCCATCACGGCATGGGTTCCCCACAGCCAGACGGGGCCGTCCTCGTCCTCGCGGCGGGAAAACCGCTGATTATCCGGGCGGTCGGGGCGTGTTGCCACATCTGTGTTTGGACGTCGCTTTGGGTGGTTGCGCCGCATGATATTCGTCCTTATAAGGCCGCTTCCAGCGTGGAGCCGGGGCCGGTAAACTGCCCTTGTGAAGCGACTGCGCGGCGGCGTCAAACGGCGTGTGTTCGCGGGGGCCCGTGGAGGGATGGGAGAGTGGTTAAATCCATCAGACTGTAAATCTGACCGCCTAGCGTACGCTGGTTCGAATCCAGCTCCCTCCACCACCCCTGCAACACGCCCGCGGCGGCGAAAGCCTGGCAACAGGCGGGTATAGCATAATGGTAATGCACCAGCCTTCCAAGCTGTGTATGTCGGTTCGATTCCGTCTACCCGCTCCAGCCGCGACATACGGTTATCTCAACAGTCCTGTCATAATTGCCGAAGTGTAAGATGGTTGCGCTTTGGAGCAGTTCCGGGTTGTCTGCGATCATCCGCAACAGCCCTGGTCCAAAGTATGCTCGCTCCGATCCTCGAAAGTTCGGTTTTCCAGATCGGCTTCGTTCTGGTCCTTGTGGCATTTGTATTTTTCGGGTTCGTCCGCGAGAAGATCCCAGCCGACGTCGTTGCATTACTGGCGATGGGCGCCCTGATGCTGACAGGCATCCTGTCGGTGAATGAAACAATCGGGGTGTTTTCAAACTCTGCGCCGATCACGGTGGCGGCAATGTTCATCCTGTCTGCCGCGCTCGAGCGAACCGGCGTGATCGACTATGTCGGGCGGGTGGTGGTCGGGCTGGCGAATGGGGGGTCTCCTGCCATAGCCGTGATCGTGATGATGGCGGCGGTGATTTGTCTGTCTGCCTTCATCAACAATACGCCGGTGGTGATCATCCTGATCCCGGTCGCTATCCGTCTGGCGAAGGCGATCAAGATCGCCCCGTCCAAGCTGCTGATGCCGCTTTCCTTTGCAGCGATCTTTGGTGGAACCACGACGCTGATCGGCACATCAACAAATATTCTCGTCGACGGGGTGGCCCAGAAACAGGGCATGGCCGCTTTCGGGATGTTCGAGATCACGATGGCCGGGATAATGTTCGCCGGGGTGGGCGTTTTGTATACGTCGATCCTGGGTCCGTTCCTGCTGCCGAAGCGGGAGACGCTCGCCGCCATGTTGCCCGATCAGAAAGAACGCCGTTTCGTTGCGCAGATCCTCATCCCCCTCAATTCTGACCTGATCGGGAAAACCATTGTCGAGACAGGCTTCTCTGCGGAGAAGGGCTTTACCGTCATCGACGTGTTCCGCGAAGGCGTCTCCTTGCGGGCTGATCTCAAGAAGATCGTGTTGCAGGCAGGCGACCGGATCGTTCTGCGCTCGCCGGTCGCTGAAATGCTCACCCTCAAGGAAGCCGGCAGCATTGCCATCGGCACGAGCAGCGGCGAGCAGGCCTCCTTCGAGCCTGTCCAGACGACCGAGACGGTTATCATGGAAGGCGTTATCGGGCCGCATTCACGCCTGATCGGGCGCCGTCTTGCCGGGCTCGGTCTTGCCCGTCTGTATGGCGTGTACGTGCTGGCCATCCACCGGCGCGGGGAAAACATGGCCCAGCAGATGAACGAACTGCGCTTTGAGGTTGGCGACACGGTGCTGCTTGAAGGCCCGCCGCGCGGGATGCGCGAGATGTTCGACGAGGGGATGCTCAACAACCTCACTGAAAGTTCTGACCGCGCGATCCGGCGCGACAAGGCACCCGTGGCGATTGCTGCCGTGCTGATGGTGATGGGGCTGGCGGCGATCGAGCTGATGCCGATCGCCGGGCTCGCCCTGATTGCGGCAACTGCCGTGGTGGCGTTCGGGTGCCTCGACCATCAGGAAGCCTACCGGTCGATCCAGTGGGACATTCTCATGCTGATCTTCGGTATGCTGGCCCTGGGCACGGCAATGGAAAAAACGGGCGCCGCAGCCCTGGTTGTCAGCTTCCTGGCGATGATTTCAGACGGCTTTGGGCCCCTGGTCCTGCTCATGATCGTCTATGCGTTCACCTCGATCACGACAGAGGTGATGAGCAACAACGCGGCCGCGATCCTGATTACCCCCCTGGCGATTGGTCTTGCCGAACAGATCGGCATCGATCCGCGCCCCTTCGTTGTGGCGGTCATGTTTGCTGCCAGTGCCAGCTTTGCCACCCCCATCGGATATCAGACCAATACGCTGGTTTATCGTGCGGGCGGGTATCAGTTCATGGACTTTGTTAAGTTCGGGTCGCCGTTGAATATTCTGTTTGTCGGCGTCGCGGCGATTGTCATTCCGATATTCTGGCCCCTGGTTCCGGTCGTCCCGCAGGGGTGATGCTGGGAGGTTGTGCAGCAAATCCACCTGTTTGCACGGAAATTGAGCGGCGCTTGTCGCACTGTAGCGCCCAAGAGAAGGGCGTTGAGTGCTGCAAAATACGGCGTAAGGATACGCCGATGGCTGAAACTCCACGGTTTTTCAATGAGATGGATGGCAACGGTGAGAAACCCCGTGCCCCCTATTCACGTTATTGCGACTGGTTTGCCGATGAACCGCCTGAGCGGCTGCGCCGCAAGGCGCGTGAGGCGGAAACTTTTTTCCGCCGCACCGGCATCACCTTCAACGTCTACGGCGCTGCCGACGCGGACGAACGGCTGATCCCGTTCGACATCGTGCCGCGGATCATTTCCGGCAAGGAATGGTCCCGGCTCACCAAAGGCATCGAACAGCGCGTGCGGGCGATCAACGCTTTCCTGCACGATATCTATCATCGCCAGGAGATCATTCGCGCCGGGCGTATTCCGGTCGATCTGATCCAGAACAATGATGCCTTCCTGCCGAACATGATCGGTGTGGTGCCACCGGGGAAGGTCTACACCCATATCGTGGGGGTCGATCTTGTACGCACCAGCGAGAACGAGTTTTTCGTCCTGGAGGACAATGCCCGCACGCCGTCAGGGGTCTCCTACATGCTGGAGAACCGCGAGACGATGCTCCACATGTTTCCGGAGCTGTTCTCGAAGATCCGTGTGCGGCCGGTCAGTGACTATCCCAAATCCCTCCGCCGTTCGCTGGCGGCCTGCGCGCCGGCTGCCTGTAATGGCCGCCCTGTGGTGGCGGTGCTGACGCCGGGCATTCACAACTCGGCCTATTATGAGCATGCCTTCCTGGCCGACCAGATGGGCGCTGAACTGGTTGAGGGGCATGACCTGCGGGTGGTCGATGGCCGGATCGCGATGCGCACGACGCTGGGTTACACCCCGATTGATGTGCTCTACCGGCGCGTCGACGACGATTATCTCGATCCCCTGAACTTCCGGCCGGATTCGATGCTGGGCGTGCCGGGCATTTTCGACGTGTACCGCGCTGGCGGCATCACGATTGCCAATGCGCCGGGCACCGGCATCGCCGATGACAAGGCGATCTATTCCTACATGCCGGAGATTGTGCAGTTCTACACCGGCGAGAAACCCATCCTGAAAAACGTGCCGACCTGGCGTTGCTCAGAGCCGTCTTCTCTTGCCTATGTGCTCGAACATCTGAGCGAACTCGTGGTGAAGGAAGTTCACGGCTCGGGCGGCTATGGCATGTTGGTCGGACCGGCTGCCTCGAAGAAGGAAATCGAGACTTTCCGCGCCAAGCTCCAGGCGCGCCCGGCATCCTATATCGCCCAGCCGACGCTGGCGCTGTCCACCGTGCCAATCCTCACCCGCGCGGGCCTTGCGCCCCGCCATGTGGACCTTCGGCCTTTCGTGCTCGTCTCGCCCGACGGCATCGACATCACGCCCGGCGGCCTGACGCGCGTTGCGCTGAAGAAAGGCTCGCTGGTGGTGAATTCGAGCCAGGGCGGCGGCACAAAAGACACCTGGGTTCTGGAGGAATAGGGCGATGTTGGGCAAGACCGCAGGCGGCCTCTTCTGGATGTTCCGCTATCTTGAACGGAGCGAAAATACGGCGCGGCTTGTCGATGCGGGCTTCCGCATGGCGCTGACGCGGTCTGACCATGCCGAGGATGAATGGGCGTCGATCATCGATACAGCCTCTGTGCGCCAGAGCTTTCTCAATGCGGGCGGAAAGTTCGACGGTCAGAGTGTGGTGAACTTTCTGCTGCGTGATCCGGCCAACCCCTCATCGGTGATCTCCATCACGGAAGCGGCCCGTAACAACGCCCGGCTCGTGCGTACCGCGCTGACGCGGGAGGTCTGGGAAGCGGTCAACGAATCCTGGATCGTGCTGAAAGATGTGTTGGCGCGTCCGATCAAGGAGACGGAACTGCCGGAGGTTCTCGGCATCATCCGTAAGCAGAGCTCCCTCGTGCGCGGGGCCACCGTCGGCACGATGCTGCGCAACGACATTTACAATTTCGCGCGCATCGGAACTTTTATCGAGCGGTCAGACAATATCGCGCGTATCCTCGACGTGAAATACTATGTGCTTCTGCCATCGGTCACGCTGGTCGGCTCGACGCTGGACAATGTGCAATGGGAAACCATCCTGCGCTCGGCCTCCGCTGAGCGGGCGTTCCGCTGGCTGCATGGCGGCGAGGCGCGGGCAAGCACGATTGCCGACTTCCTGATCCTTGACCGCCGCATGCCGCGCTCGCTGCTGTATTGCCTGCGCAAGATTGCCGGGAATCTCGGACATCTGTGTGCAGATTACAATAAACGTGTGCCGTCCCTGGGGATGGCCCTTTCCATGCGGGACGATCTGGAAGATCGCAGTATAGAGCGGATCATGGACGCTGGCCTGCACGAGTTCCTGCTCGCGTTCATCCAGAACAACAATGCGCTCGCCCAACAGGTCGAGCAGGACTTCCGGTTTAACAGCTAAGGACAAGGCGATGCTTCTCCGAATCCTTCACAGGACCCGTTCGGTCTATGACAATCCGGTGGGCTATGGCCTGCTGCAGCTTCGCATGACGCCCAAGCCACGGCCCAGCCAGCAGGTGCTGAGTTGGAAAACGGTCATCGAGGGCGGCAAGATCGAAGCCGAGTTTGACGACCAGCATACCAACCGGGTGCATCTGGTCAGTATTGAGCCGGGCCATTCAGAAGTGATCATCACCTGCGAAGGCGAGGTCGATGTGCGCGATACGGCCGGCGTGGTTGGCCCGCATTCGGGATTTGCGCCGCTCTGGCTGTTCCGGCGCGCCACCCCGCTCACGCGGCCGGGGCCGCATATCCGGCGTCTGGCAAAGGCTGTTCCCGATGCCGGCATGGGCGACATTCCGCGGTTGCATGCGCTCGCCGAGATCATTCGCGGCGCGGTCGCCTATGAAACTGGCCGCACGGACGCTGACACCAAGGCGGAAGAAGCCGTCGAAGCCGGGCATGGCGTCTGTCAGGATCATGCGCATATCTTCATCGCGGCGGCGCGTCTGCTGGGCTATCCGGCGCGTTATGCGGGCGGATACCTGATGATGAATGATCGCGTAGAGCAGGAAGCGGGCCATGCCTGGGCAGAGGTGCATGTTGAAGGCCTGGGCTGGGTGGGGTTTGATATCTCCAATGCAATCTCACCCGACGAGCGCTATGTTCGCGTGGCGACAGGCCTTGACTATGCCGAGACGGCGCCTGTTTCAGGTATGCGGTTCGGTGCAGCCACCGAATCGATGGATGTGATGATCCAGGTGCAACAACAATAAGAAGGCGCTTAAGCGGCTCTCCCTATGACCTATTGTGTCGGAATGAAGCTTGATCACGGACTGGTCTTCATGTCGGACACCCGCACGAATGCGGGCGTCGACAATGTTTCCAAGTTTCGCAAGCTGTTTACCTGGTCGAAGCCAGGCGAGCGCTCCATCGTGTTGATGACGGCTGGCAATCTTGCGACCACGCAGTCGGTTGTCAGCATCCTGGAGGAGCGCACCAAGGCGCCGTCCGAACGCCGTCCGTCCATCCTGGAATTGCCGACGATGTTCCAGATCGCGCGCCTTGTGGGCGATACGCTTCGCGATGTCATCCAGTCGAACGCCGCCACCGGTCAGAAGGCAGACTCCTCCTTTAACTCCACCATGATCCTGGGGGGCCAGATAGGCGGCATCGAGCCCCGCCTCTTTCTGATCTATCCGGAAGGCAATTTTATTGAAGCCAGCCATGACACGCCCTTCTTCCAGATCGGCGAAACCAAATATGGCCGGCCTATTCTCGTGCGTGCCTACGATCCGGCGATGAGTGTCGAAGAAGCTGTGAAGCTGCTCATGGTGTCCTTCGATTCAACCATCAAGGCGAACCTCTCGGTGGGCCTCCCGCTCGACTTGCAGGTCATCGAAAAGGATGCCCTCCAGCTTGGCGCATCAAAGCGGATCGAGGCAGATGATCCCTATTTCGGGCAAATCTCCAGCGGGTGGGGCGATGCACTGAAAAAAGCATTCGACTCATTGCCCCCATTCACGTTTTGACAGACACGCGGTGGGGTTAACCCCCCCGCCTGCATGAGTCGAAACAGAACAGGGAGAAGCCCTCCATGAAGGTCATTCTTGCCGCCATCGTTGCCGGTAGCTGTCTGGCGATGCCAACCCACGCACAGGAAAGCCGACTGAAAGGCGAAGGGTCTTTCACCGCAGGCCTGAACACGGGAAACACCGAAACCAGCGATCTGGGTATCGGTGTAAAGATGAGCCATGAAAACCAGATCTGGCGGAACAGCATCGAGGTCTTAGCCGACTACGGCACAAAGAACGGCAGCGAGACAAAGAACCGGGCGTTCTTTGCGGGTCAGTCGGATCGCACGCTGAACGACAGGCTGTTCGCATTTGGCCGGCTTTCCCATGAGATTGACGAGTTTTCGGGCTTCGACAGCCGCTCCTTTGTCGGGGGCGGTCTTGGCTGGCAGATCTTTCAGGGCGGGCCGGCAATGTGGTCGGTTGAAGGGGGGCCGGGTATCAAGTTTGACCGGATCGCGGCCTCAACCAGTGGCTCGCCGCCCGTCACGGTTCCGGCTGAATCTGAAGAGTTCTTCTCCGCTCGCGCCGCCTCGAAGTTTGGCTACACCTTCAATGACGCTGTGAAGTTCGGCAACGATACGAACCTGGTTTATGCCGATGCCTCGACGCAGATTGGCAACAAGACGACGCTGACGGCGCTGTTGACCAAGAGCCTTTCGGCGCGCGTTTCTTTTGAAGTACGCCACGATACGTCGCCCCAGGCAGGCTTTGAGTCGACCGACACTGCGACGCGCATGTCTCTGGTCTATGCCTTCGGCGGTTAGGCCGGTTTGCTGAATACGATCGCGGCATTGCCGAAGGGGGCCCGGTAGCGTGCGAGCCGTTCGGCGCTGATGGTGCGCAGGCCCATCACGGGCTCCATCACGATGAAGGTGTCGCCGTCATATCCGGCCACGAGCACATAGTGATTGAGGAGGTTGCTGCCGGTCTTTTCAGACAGCCAGGCGGCGCGCGACGTGATGAATTCAGCCGGGAAGCCCAGCACCGGCACATTCGCGCCGGGCAGCTGCCATGTCTGAACAAAGATGGAGGGCACTTCCACCGGCACCAGGACCGGCCGTCCGGCTTCCAGCTCCGCTTTCAGGCCGCTCTCTGGCAGGCGCACGGCGCTGCTGACCAGATC
Organism: Alphaproteobacteria bacterium HGW-Alphaproteobacteria-18; assembly: GCA_002841155.1. Classification (GTDB taxonomy): domain Bacteria; phylum Pseudomonadota; class Alphaproteobacteria; order Caulobacterales; family Hyphomonadaceae; genus Hyphomonas. The sequence continues at coordinate 87,521 of PHEH01000008.1, read as the reverse complement.
CTTTGTCTCGGCAAGCTGAAGCAGCTCTGCCATGGAGTATCCCGCTTTCGTGTCCGCGGGAGGATAGGCCGAGAATATTTCAGTGCCGGCGACCGTACCTGGTCCGTGCCAGTAATTGACGAGGCTGGCGAGCGCATGCGCCCCGCAGGCGGCCCCGTCGACCTGCCGGTCATGCTGAACAGGCAGCAGCAAGGTTTCTGGTGGCGAAACGGCTGCGCCAAACATTTCAAAGCTGTTGTTTTGGGTGCGCGCCGCAAAACTTGCTGCGTCGGTACTCGGTTGGGTGGCGCAGGCGCTGAGTGTCAGCGTCGCCGCAATCAACGCCTGCACTCTCATTTTACAGAACGGACGCCACAACAATCACAATCGCGACCAAGCCGATGATGGCCAGAACGTTGTTGGTGGACATACCGCCGGTGTATTCGGCAGCTTCTTCAACAGTCATGACCTGAACTTCATAGCCTTGCTGCTGGTAGCTTTCGACGGTGGCAATCTGCTCGTCCGAAAGGCCGTAACGCTGCATGTCATTGGCGGAGAAGGACTGGGCCTCAACGCTGCGGAAAGGGGACGGCGCTTCTTGAGCGAAGGCGACAGGAGCAGCAAGCGACAGGGCCAGACTCGCGGCGATGGCGGCGGGAACGCGAAGTTTCATGGGCAATCCTCTTCATAAATTGACGCAATACCCGAGAGACGCGCCTTTCTTCCCGGAGAAACAAAGAGACGCCAGCTGGGATGGCGAGCCCGAAAACAATTCGGGTCACCCCACCAACGCAGACATCTGCTGTTTGTTCCGTGGAATCTTTATGGTTTCCCGATTTTTGGCGCGGCAGGATTTTCCGGGACAATTCGGGACATTTCAGGCCAAATCTGGCCGTGCGGGTGTCACCCCGCAAAGTGTTTGGAGAGTTTCAGGCCCTGGCCCTGATAGTTTGAGCCCTGGCCGCCATAGAGGTGCCGGGGCTTTTCCGTCATCGGCTCATAGATCAGCTTGGCGACCGGCTGGCCGTGTTCGAGGATGAAGGGCACGTCGCGCGAGCGGACTTCCAGGACAGCGCGGCTGCCGGCCTTGTTGGTGCCAAAGCCCGGATCGAAGAAGCCGGCATAATGGGCGCGGAATTCGCCCAGCTCGGGTGCAATGGGGGCCATCTCGGCGGCTTCATTGGCGGCAACCTTTACGGTCTCGCGGCTGACGAGGATGTAGAACTCTTCGGGGTTGAGCACGATGCGGCCATTCTGCGGATAGACCGGTTCCCAGAACTGGCTGATCTCATGGGCGCCGAGGCCACGCAGATCGACAACGCCGGAATGGGCCTTGGCGCGGTAGCCGGCGGGCTGGCCTGCGGGGGGCTCCAGGTCGATCGAGACGACCTTTTCACGCAGGGTTTCGGGCTTCTTCTTCTTGAAACGCAGTTGGGCGAGGCGATCACCGGGGCGCACCTTGATCGGGAAGGTGCGCGGGGAGACCTCCAGATAGAGGGGGCCGGAATAGCCTATCGGCACTTCGTCAAAGGCGCGGCTGCGATTGGTGACGAGGCGGGTGAACACGTCGATCCGGCCGGTGGAGCTTTTGGGATTGGCCCGCGCCGAGAGGCCGGCCGGCAGGCGCAGAGATTCCTGCAAGGGCACCAAATAGACGCAGCCTGTCTCCAGCACGGCGCCTTCCTGGGTAAGGTCGATCCGGTGGAGATGAATGCCCGGCTCCTGGAGCATTTCGGCAACTGTGCGATCTTTCCCCGGCAGGAAGCTGGCGCGCAGGCGGTAGGCATCGACCGCGAGGCGAAGATCAAGACTGGCAGGTTGAATCTGGCCGGGTTCCGGGGGCTCATCGCACCGGATCGCGCCGCTCTGAAGCAGCGCTTCAATCTCGAAGTCGGGAATGACCCCGCTAATCTCAGCCATCACTTGCACCCTGTGAATCTCAGGCATAAGACCCCGCTCAGGAAACACAAGGATCAGAGCCATGGCCGATGCACCCGGCGACGACACAAAGGGCTGGAAGCCCGCGACCCAGGCGGTGCGCGGCGGTCTGATGCGGTCCCAGCATGGAGAGATTTCCGAGGCCCTCTACCTGACCTCTGGTTATGCCTACGACTCGGCCGAGCAGGCGATGCGCCGCATGGCCGGTGAGGAAGAGGGCTTTGTCTATTCCCGCTATGGCAGCCCGACCAATGAGATGCTCCAGCAGCGCCTCGCGCTGATCGAGGGCGCCGAGGCGTGCCGGGTGACAGGCTCAGGGATGGGCGCGATTTCCTCTGCCATCCTGGCGCCGCTGAAAGCGGGCGACAGGGTTGTTGCCGCGACGGCCCTCTTCGGCTCGTGCCGCTGGATCATTGCCAACCAGATGCCGAAATTCGGCATTGAGGCGGTGTTCGTGGACGGGGCCGACCTCGACGCCTGGAAACGGGAGATCGACAAGGGCTGTCAGCTCGTGCTGATCGAAAGCCCGGCCAATCCGCTGCTGGATGGCGTCGATATCGAAGCGGTCGCCAAGCTCGCCAGGGCGGCAGGCGCGCTGCTGGTGGTGGACAATGTGTTTGCAACGCCCGTGCTTCAGCGCCCGCTGGAAATGGGCGCCGATGTGATCGCCTATTCGGCCACCAAGCATATGGACGGGCAGGGCCGCGTGCTGCTCGGCGCTATCCTGACAGACGCCAAGCGCATGAGCGATGTGTACGATCCGTGGCTGCGCCATATGGGGCCGGCGGCCTCGCCGTTTAACGCCTGGGTGGTGCTCAAGGGCCTGGAGACAATGCAGCTGCGCGTCGAAGCGCAGAGCCGCACGGCGGCGCGCCTGGCCGATGTTCTGGCCAGCCATCCGGCGGTCAATGCCGTGAGATACCCCCACCGCAAGGACCACCCGCATTACGAGGTCCACAAGCGGCAGATGAAATCGGGCGGCACACTGCTCGCGCTCTCGCTGAAAGGCGGGCAGGACGCAGCGTTCCGTTTCCTCAACGGGCTGAAGCTGGTCGACATCTGCAACAATCTTGGCGACACGAAATCGCTCGCCTGCCATCCATCGACCACGACCCATCGCGCACTGAGCGATGCCGAGCAGGCTGCGATGGGGCTTGACCGAAGCTGGGTCCGGCTTTCAGTTGGGCTTGAAGATGGCGACGATCTGGAAGCCGATCTTCTCGCTTCACTTAACAGCTTGTGAACTTATGCCGGGGAAGGCTTGGCAGATGGCAAGACGCCCCGCTCCTCCACAGTATGAGGCCATCACTGATGGCGTGCGCATTCGCGTGCGCCCCAAATTCCTGCACGATGAATCAGAGCCCACGCGGGCCAAGTTCATGTGGCAATATACCGTTGAGGTCGAGAATGAGAGCGACCGGACCTGGACCATCATCCGCCGGCACTGGCGCATCGTGGATTCGGCTGGCCGGCTTCAATCGGTCGATGGCGAAGGCGTGATCGGGCAGACGCCAACGGTCGGCCCGGGGCAGCGGTTCAGCTATACCTCCGGCGCGCCGCTGGCGACGCCTTCGGGCATGATGACCGGCACCTATGACCTCATCGATGATGACGGCGAGGAGATGGTGGCGATGATCCCGGCCTTCTCGCTCGACAGTCCCTACGATACCTCGCGGCCGAGCTAGCGCCAGGCTTCCGGGCGGCCAGGCATCTTTTCGCCCAGCGCGAGGACACGGAAATTCCGCCCCATCATTTCCTGCGTGAAGAGCAGGCTCAGCTCATCGGGGGCAAGCACGCCCTGCCAGGCTTCAAGTTGGGCAGGCGCAGATTCGGCGAAGAGAACGGTGGACCCGGTCTGGTCGACAATGATGGCCCCATATTCCTGAAGCGCGCGGGCAATCACCTTGCCGGCGGGCGAGAGGTGGGTGTTCTCAATGTCATAGTTCGGGTCGAGCTGGATGCGCGCGCCCATAGGCAGGCCGTAAAGGTTTGGCGAGGTGCCCTCAGGGGCCTCAAGTGCCATGCTGGCCGGGGGCACGAAGCTGCCGGTGCGGGGCGCAGGATAGGCGAGAGCAAGGGCGTGATCGATTCGGCCCGCCTTGATCTCGTCGAGGCGAATCAGGCCGGCGATCAGCGGCGTGCCCGACGGACGCGGGGAGGCTGAGAGGTGTACGTCTGGCGACATCATCCACGGTGTCGCGACACCTGTGCCCTTGAGATCAACTTCTGCGCCGAAGGAGGTTCCCCAAGTGCCGGTTTCGGGGTTCTGGGCGCCCTGTTTCATTTCCCAGGCGCGGCCTGCGGCCGTGTCGATCATGGCGAGGTATTGGGTGCTTCCCTCGGGAAGAGGCGGCACGGCAAAGGCAGGCGCCGGAATGCGGGTGCCCGGCTCAAAGCCACGCCCAAAATCGCCCTGGAAATAGGGGTAGACCTTCTTCTTCGGGGTCTTGGAGGCGTCAATGTAGTAGGTGGCGACCGAGTAGACCGGCATGTTGATTGCCATCGCGCTGTGGCTCGCGAAGTCTTCGATCAGAATTTCAGAATTGGGGTCCAGGGGCGCATCTGCCGGGATCTTTGTGTTCCACGGGCTGTCGGCTGAGAAGGGGCGCCAGCCAGCAGGCGCTTCAGCCGCGGCGGCGATGTCTTCCGGCGTCGGAGGTGGGGCGGTTTTCGCGTCGAATCCGGTCTGCGCGCAGGCCGTGATGGCTAGAATCGAGAATGCGGCAGCAAGCTTGGGGGCTGATGTGAGCATATTTCCCTCCTGGGGACAGGTATCTTCCCGTCAGCAGGCAAGAAACAGGCCAATTAAGAAAGCCGGGCCCGTAGAGGCCCGGCTTTAGGGTTAATCGGGGGATGCTCAGAGAATGTCGAGCATTTCGGCGACGAGCGGATGGCGGACGACATCGGCCGCTTCCAGGCGGATGACCGAGGCGCCAGAAAGCGCTTCCAGCTTGTCGGCGGCCTTGGCGAGGCCGGAGAATTCAGGCAGCAGGTCGGTCTGGTTCGGGTCGCCGGTGATCACCATCGTGGAGTGCCAACCAAGGCGCGTGAGCAGCATCTTCAGCTGGGTATAGGTGCAGTTCTGGGCCTCATCGATGACGATGAAGGCGTTGTTCAGCGTGCGCCCGCGCATGAAGCCGATCGGGGCAATCTCGATGACGCCTTCGGTCAGCATGTGTTTGAGCTGGGCCGGGGAGAGCCGGTCGGACAGCGCGTCGTAGAGCGGGCGTAGATAGGGGGCGAGCTTGTCTTCCATGCCGCCGGGCAGGAAGCCGAGCTGCTCGCCGGCTTCAACGGCCGGGCGGGAGAGCACGATCTTGGATACCCGGCCCTTTTGCAGGGCTTCAACCGCCTTGCAGATGGCAAGGTAGGTCTTGCCCGTTCCTGCCGGGCCGAGGGCGCAGACGAGGGCATGGGTATCCATGGCCGTCATCAGCTGGGCCTGGTTTTCGGAGCGGGGCTTCACTGTTTTCTGGTAACGCTGGGTGCGTTCCTGCGGGGATTCCATGTTGGTGACCGGATGGGCATCGTCCGGGTGCCAGTTGCGTCCGCCTTCGATGGCGTGGAGACGGGGGCCCTTGCTGCGTGCCGGCTCGTCGAACCAGGCTGAAGAGCGCACTTCTGAAGCGGCTTTCAGGCGTTTGGCAGGATTGCGTTTACCCATGGGAGGCCTCCTTGGTTGCAGGCATGAAAAAAGCCGCTGGCAGAAATGCGCAGCGGCCCGGTGAAGCGTAGGAAGAGAAGAGGGGCGCCCGCCCTGAAGGCGGCCAGCCCGTATCCGGAAGGAACACTTCCGGCGGTGAGGTGAGAATGGGCGTCAAGCGAGCCATTGCCTCTCCGAATCTGCAATGACTATACAATAGCAGGATTATCGGACGGTTAAGTGACATTCCGTGAGCGTAACGAATTACGGGGCAGGAGAAGATTGATATGGCGATTTACGAGATAGACGGGGTGGCGCCGAAGTTGCCGGGCGAGGGCAAGTTCTGGATCGCAGACAGCGCTGAGGTGATGGGCAATGTGGTGCTCAAAGAGAACGCTTCGGTCTGGTATGGCTGTGTTCTACGGGGCGACAATGACCCTATTATCATTGGAGAAAATACCAATATTCAGGATCTGAGCGTGATCCATACCGACATCGGCGCGCCGGTGACGATCGGGAAGAATGTCACCATCGGGCACCGGGTGATCCTGCATGGATGCGAGATTGGCGATGACACGCTGATCGGCATGGGGTCGACGATCCTCAACCGGGTCAAGATTGGTCGAAATTGCATCATCGGGGCTAATGCCCTGATTCCGGAAGGAAAAGAGATCCCCGACAACTCTCTGGTGATGGGCGCGCCGGGAAAAGTGGTCAAAGATGTATCAGAGGTGCAGCTTCAGGTGATCAAGATGTCTGCGCACCATTATGTCGAGAACTGGCAGCGTCACGCCAAGGGCATGAAGCGCATCGGCTGAGCCATCACGCGGACATTTCCGGACAAACCGGGACAATCCAGGACAGATCAGGACACTTCAGGACAGCGGGGCGTTCCAGACGGGACGCACCGCGTCTTCCATATTTTCCTCAAAGCCCACCCAGCCGAGACGCGCTTCGCGGGTCTGGAGGACGAAGACCTGCGCGGTTTTCGGAAGCGCCTCGGCGAGGGCTGCGCGCACCTCCGAGAGAGACTTGCCCGAGCGCAGGAGGAAGGTGCCGGGGATGGGCTGCATGTGCTTTCCCAGCGCGTCGAGACAGCCGGGCAGGTCGCGCCAGAGGGCGGCTTCGGCCGGGGCGGGCGCGCGGGCGGTGATCAGGTAGTTGGAGGCTTCGGCGCGGCGGCGGGCGCGTTCGGCAAAAGCATGGGTCAGCGCTTCGGCGAGGCGGGGCATGTCGCGGATCGGCAGGAAAGGCTGGTCCTCGCCTCCGGAGATGCGGGAGGCGGCGTGCAGGCGGCCTTCGATGACGAATTGCTGGAGCTGGCCGAGGGTGTAGGGGCCGTGAGCCTCACCGCCGGCAAGGACGCGCCAGACGGCGGGGTCAATGCGGGAGAGGTCAATCGTAGCGGAGGGCGCGGTGGCGGCGGCCTGACTCAGGCCCTGCTGGCCTGTCATCTGCTTGACCCGGCGGCTCAGCCCGTCAGCCATCAGTTGGCGCGGGCAGGTTTCTGGCCGTGGACGTAACGCACGGCAAACTTGTTGCCGCCGACCCGGACGACTTCGCCGACCAGATTGCCGACCGTGACGCGCTCGCCCACGAAGGGCGGCTTGCCGCTGGTTTCAAAGGCTGCCCCTGTGAGGGAGATGTCGGTGACGCTGCAATGGATCTTGCCACCATCGGCAAGGGTGACGACAGCTTCGCCGCTGGCCTGGTAGCGCGTTTCGCCGCGCTCCTCTTCCAGGCCGAGCTTGTCGCGGTTGAGGAGCCAGGTGAGGCGGTCAGCAAGCTTTTCGCGCTTATGGGGGGAGGTGTGGAAGCGCACGGCAAAGCCCTCGGGCGAAATGCGCACGACATTGGCCACAACCCGGCCGACTTCATCGAAATAGCAGACGACCTGCTGGTCGAGGCCAGGCTTTTCGGAAGAAACGATGAAGGCCCCGTCGCAGGAGATATCGGCGGTGCTGAGCACGTGATCTTCGCTGTCGCCGATCAGGAACCGGCCGGCCAGTTTGAGTTCGATACGTTTGAAACCACGCCGGTCGCGCCGGGAAAGCCGTCCCGCGTCGGGATCATTCGATTGGGCGAGCGGTTGCGTCATGTCGCTACTTCCTGCTTAGCCAACCGCGCCCCCAGCGCTTTCGTAGGCAAAATGTCACGCCTGACAGATAGTTCATGAACGTTGACAATTGGTTGCTTAGGCTGGTGAACCCGTTAGCATCGGCTGGTTAAAACAAAGCGCCAGCGGGAGGAAAAAAACCAATGGAAGCCTATGATTATGTGATTGTCGGCGCTGGTAGCGCGGGCTGTGTGCTGGCCAACCGCCTTTCGGCTGATCCGGCCGTAAAGGTCTGCCTGATCGAGGCGGGCAAGAAGGACACGTCCCTGATGGTGCGGATGCCTGCGGGCGTTGGTGGCCTCATCAAGCAGGCGAACGACCACAACTGGGGCTTCTTCACCGAGCCGCAGCAGCATATGGAAAACCGCCGCCTCTACTGGCCGCGCGGCAAGGGCTGGGGCGGATCGTCCTCCATCAATGGCATGGTGTATATCCGCGGCCATGCAGGCGACTATGACCAGTGGGGCCAGATGGGGCTCAAGGGCTGGAGCTTTGCCGATGTACTGCCCTATTTCCGCAAGTCGGAAAGCTATGAAGGCGGCGCCAATGATTTCCACGGCGGGCAGGGCCCGCTGAACGTGACCGAGAGCCCGCTGTCGAGCCCGGTCTATCAGGCCTTCATCGATGCGGGCCGCGAGGCTGGTTATCCGGTGACGGATGATTTCAACGGCGCCGAACAGGAAGGCTTTGGCCGCTATCAGCGCACCATTTTCAAAGGCGGGCGCTGGAGCGCCTCCTTCGCCTATCTGCGCCCGATCGAGAAAGAGCGCCCCAACCTGAAGATCGTATCGACCGGCGTGGTGACGCGCGTGCTGATCGAGAAGGGGAAAGCCGTTGGCGTTGAAGTGGTGGAAGGCAAGGGCCGCATTGGCCGCCAGATCCGTGCAGACCGGGAAGTGATCCTGTCGGCAGGCGCGGTGCAGTCTCCGCAGATCCTGCAACTTTCAGGGATCGGCGATCCTGACGAACTGAAACGTCACGGCATCGAGACGAAGGTGAAATCCACCGGCGTTGGCCGCAATCTTCAGGACCATCTGGATGTGACGGTGATCCATGACATGCCGGTGCCGATGTCGGCCTATTCCCAGCAGAAGGGCTTGAAGAAGCTCGCGGTGGGGATGCAGTATCTCTACAATCAGACCGGCGCAGGCGCAGATAATTTCCTGCAAGCAGGGGCGTTCCTGTCTTCGCGCGCAGGCCTTTCGATGCCGGATATCCAACTTCACCTCGTCAACGCGATCATGATGAACCACGGCAATCATGATCCGCAGGCGGATGGGTATACCGTTCACGCCTGCCAGCTGCGCCCGGAAAGCCGGGGCAGCGTTATGCTGGCCTCTGCTGATCCGTTTGCCTATCCGGCTATCGATCCCAACTATCTGGCAACGGAAGAAGACCGCCGCGTGATGCGGGAGTCCGTCAAGATGGTGCGTGATGTCTGCGGTCAGAACGCGCTGAAGGCCTATACCGGCGGGGAGATCCTTCCCGGCGCTTCGGTGAAGACCGATGCCGAGATCGATGCCTTCATCCGCGAGAAGGGCGAAACGATCTATCACCCGGTTGGCACGGTTTCGATGGGCACGAGCGAGGCGAGCCCGCTGGACGGCGAACTGCGCGTGCGCGGCGTGGACGGTCTGCGGGTGGTGGATGCTTCGGTGATGCCGACGCTGATTGGTGGCAACACCAATGCGCCGACGATCATGGTGGCAGAGAAAGCCGCTGACATGATCCTTGGCCGGGCCGCAATGGCGCGTGAGGAGCCTGCGCTGGCACGGGTCTGACCGGCCGGAAACAGATTCACGCAAGACCCGCGCGCCAGATGGGAAGCGCCATTCTGGCGCTCCGGCCCCCCCGGCCATCAGCGCGCCAGGCCTTGCGTGGACTGCCCCTTGCGGGACAGGTCTTTACCTGGATGCCACGAGGCGCAGTTTCGGGCCGACCTGGCGGGTGTCAGGCGGGACGATCATTGAGACGCGGTGACGGAAGACGGGCTGTCCGCCCAGGGCGCCTTCGCTGCCCAGCGTTTGATAAAGGCCGAGCATGCGGGTACGCGCGGCGCCCGCCGAGAGCGGCATCAGCGTGACTTCCAGTTCGGCGCGGGCACCCGTGAGCGTTTCGCCGCGGCCACGGATCACGCCGGGGCCACCATCCAGGCGGATCGCCTCCAGACAGGCGCTGACCATGATACGGTCCGGGCCGGTCCACAGATCGAGGAAATTCTGATTCGACAGGCGCCGGCCAACGAGCTGGGTCACCGCGTCACCGGCTGTGCGGACAAGCCAGGCGCGGTCGTCCATCAGCTCGAGCACAAAGATGCGCTCGATCAGGTCTGTATGCTCGGCGACGTTGGGGCCGTTGACAGCGTGGCCGTTCGGCTCGTCCTGCATGCGGCGCCAGGCGTCCAGCAGGACGCGGGTGTTCGGGTGGATCGAGTGCTCGACCATGTTTCTGGATTGCTCCCGGTAATTGGGGGGCCGCACCGGCCCGTTCGGGATCGTCAATCGCAATATCTGTTCCAGTTCGCGCCAGCGCCATGAATTCACGTCATGGGGGAATAAACATGCTTAAATCGGCCATTTCCTATCCTGCATGGGGAAGAAGCCGCCGGGCAGGGTTTCTGGCCAGGCGCGGCGTGTCCTGCTTGCGCAGCCGACCGTTTCAGGCCGGAACAATCGCCCCGGAAGCAGAAGACCTGGCCTCGCCTGTGCGTAAGGGCGTCTGTGGCGGGGGCTTGCGTCCCTCCGAATCGCCTGATTACATTCCTTTCATAATAACAAGAAACTCAGCCAGACCTTGCCCTCCACCGAGGCCAGGCGACGGCAAGTCTACCGAACAGCAAACTCCCAGGAAGGAAATTCCACGTGTCCAATTCAGAACTGGTACCCGCGGGCCGCAAGGCTCTCCGCGCGGTGCTTTGCCTTGGCGTTGGCCTGACCGCGCTCTCGGCGATCGCTGCGCCCGCCCTCGCCCAGGAAAGCGAGACCGAAGACACCCGCACCATGCAGACCGTGACCATCACGGCCACCAAGCGCGAACAGACTTTGCAGGATGTGCCGATTGCCGTTTCGGTGGTCGATGACGCCACCATCGAGCGGGCCGCCATCGTTGACCTCAACGACCTGCAATCGATCATTCCGTCGCTGCGCGTTGGCCAGCTGCAATCTTCGGCCAACACCAACTTCATCATCCGTGGCTTCGGCAACGGCGCGAACAATGCCGGCATCGAGCCATCGGTCGGTGTCTTTATTGATGGCGTCTATCGCTCACGCTCTGCCTCGCAGATTTCCGACCTTCCGAACATCGAGCGGGTTGAAGTGCTGCGCGGGCCGCAATCGACACTGTTCGGCAAGAACGCGTCGGCGGGCGTGATTTCCGTGGTTACCAAGAAGCCCCAGTTTGAACTGGGCGGCGTGGTCGACGCAACGCTGAGCAACGAGAACGGCTATCGCGCCAATGGCTATGTCACCGGGCCGCTGGCAGAAAACCTCGCCGGCGCCCTGGGCGTCAGCTACAACAAGCGCGACGGCTATGTCGAAGATATCGGCACGGGCACGAAAACCAACGAGCGTAACCGCTGGGGCATCCGCGGCGATCTGCTGTTTGAACCGAACGTCAATACCACATTCCGTCTGCTCGCGGATTATGACCAGATCGACGAGCTGTGCTGCGCTGCGGCCAATGTTGTCAACGGTCCGACGGGCGCGATCGTGCAGGCCATCGGCGGGACGATCATTGCCGAAGATCCGTTTGGCTATCGCGTGGCGTATAATCTTCCGTCCACGAACAAGGTGGATAATGGCGGAATCTCGCTGCAAGGCGATTTTGACTTCTCCGGCATGCGCCTGACCTCGATCACGTCGTACCGGATCTCGAATCTTGAAACCAACCAGGACTCCGACTTTACGGGCGCAGACCTGCTGGGCGAGAACTCCAACAAGACCGATATCGACACCTTCACCCAGGAACTTCGCCTGACCTCTACCAATGGCGACCGCCTCGACTGGATGGTCGGCGGCTTCTATTTTGATGAAACGGTCGAGATCGAGAACGCGCTGCTCTATGGCACCGACTACCGGGCCTATGCCAACGCGCTTTCGAGCGGCGGCATGACGATGGTAGAGGCGGCCCTTGGCCTGCCGGTCGGCACGACCTTCGGTCAGGCCGGGCAGGGCTTCCGGGACGAAGCCGGGCAGGACAACACCGCCTGGTCTCTTTTCGGGACGGTCGATTACCGCCTGACAGATCGCCTGACGGCGACGGTTGGCCTGAACTACACCGAGGACAAGAAGGACGCCTATAACCGCATACAGGCGAGCGACATCTTCTCGTCGCTGGACTTTGTGGCCATCGGTTTTGCCCAGACGCTGGGCCTTTATGGTGTGGACGCAACTGATCCGGCGCAGGTCGGGGCCTTTGCGGCGGCCAACCCGGCAGCTTTCGCGGCGATCCAGGCGGGCGTGCAGGATCCTGCTTCAAACCCGCTGCTGGCGCTTCAGCCCTTGCAGTTCCTGCCGCCTTTCCTGGGCTTCCCGAACGCAGTCGAAAGTGGCCGTACGAAGGATTCCTCGACGACCTACACGCTGCGGCTTGCCTATGACATCAACGACAACCTCAATGCCTATGTGTCGTATGCCACCGGCTTCAAGGCGACGTCCTGGAACCTGTCGCGCGACTCGCGCCCCTTCGCGCGGGACTTCATCCCCGGTTCGCCGGTGACCGGGCCTGCCTCGTCGCCGATTCGCGATGCGGGCCTGGCCCTGCCCAACCTGACCACCGGCACCCGCTATGCCGGCCCGGAAGATTCGGCAGTGTTCGAGATCGGCCTGAAGGCCGTCTATTCGACCGTGGCGTTCAACCTCGCCTATTTCGACCAGACGATCGAGGGCTTCCAGTCGAACGTGTTCACCGGAACGGGCTTTGCGCTGGCCAATGCCGGCAAGCAGTCCAACCAGGGTCTGGAGTTCGACGTGTCCTGGAACCCGGTCAACAACCTGCAACTGGTTCTCGCCGGCACGATCCAGGACCCGGTGTATGACGACTTCCCGAACTCGGCGAGCGGCGACCTGTCCGGCCGCACGCCCTATGGCATCCCGGAAGTGACCACCTCGACGGCGGCGACCTACTTCTTCGATGTTGCAGGCTGGGACGCTTATGTCCGCGGCGACTGGCAGTATGAAAGCCCGGTCGACCATTTCGACAGCCCGGCCGATCAGGCCCTTATCGGCGTTCAGAAAGAGGTCAGCACGTTCAATGCCTCGACCGGCTTTACGAATGATAACGGTCTGGGCGTGACGCTGTGGGTGCGTAACATCTTCAATGATGAGTACATCACGGTTGCCTTCCCGGCGGTGGCACAGGCTGGCTCGATCATGGGCTATCCCAGCGCGCCGCGCAGCTATGGCGTAACGCTCCGCAAGACGTTCTGATCTTCTTGCGCACTTATATATAAGGAAAGCCCCGCCATGCCGGCGGGGCTTTTTTTGTGCCTCAGCGCGGCGTGCTGGCCCTGAGGAAGAGAATCGCTCCGGCAAGAACGACCCCCTCAAAGGCGATGAAGCCGATATAATCGCTGGTCGGGGCAGGGCCGAGCAGCAGGGCAGCGCCCCGCGCAAAGATGTATCCGCCCATATATATAATGAGAAACCAGAGCGCGGGCGCCCTCAGGGAGGGCCTCAGGGCCCCGCCAGCACAGAGGACGGCCGCCGCAAGGCTGACCCCGCCATAGATCCCGCGCAGCTCATACGCACCATTAGGGCCGCCCACCTCGACCCCGAGACTGGCCGCCATGCCGATGGGATTGGCCAGGGCAACTGCGCCAAAGAGAGCGAAAAGGGCCGCGACGAGCCCGAGAAACAGCTTCACGTACATAAAGAGACATCTAGTTTCAGCGCCCGGCGAGGCAAATTTAACAATCGCGCCTACATGAAAGGGGCAAATAGCTGTGCGACTCGCGCGCTGATGACCCGGAGAAACCGAATGGAAAGCCAGACAAAGCGTGCCCCGATCATCAATGCGCCCCTGCCGCTGACGGCATTTGCGCTGGTATTGATCGTGTTGCATGGCCTGCGCGTCTTCGCGCCGGAGAGCTTTCAGATCGAAGCGCTGTATCATGGCGCGCTGTTTCCGGAGCGGTTCTGGGGGTGGGCCGATGGCCAGGTAATGACGCCGAGCGGCGTTCCGGCCTATCCGGGCATTGGCGCAGCGATGGCCCCTTTCTTCCTCAGCGGGCTGCTGCACGGGGACTGGTTCCACGTCATTCTCAACGCGGTTTTCCTGATCGCCATCGGCAAGCCGGTGCTCGAGATCCTGACCGTTCTGAACGGCCGATATGGCGCCGGGGTGATCATAACCCTCTTTGCCCTGATCTTTGTCTCACAGGCTGCCGGCGGCCTGGTTTACCTCCTCCTCAACAACCCCGCGGGCGGGATTGCCGTGGGCGCGTCGGGCGGTCTCAGCGGATTGATGGGGGCGTATTTCCTGATGCGGGAAGGGGCCGCCGCGCGATTGCGGGCACGGAGCTTTCTGACGGTGACCGCGATCTTCACGGTCGCGAACCTGATCTTTGCCTTCATCGGTCCGTCGCTTCTGGGCGCCGCGATTGCCTGGGAAGTGCATCTTGGAGGCTATATTGCCGGGGCTGTTTTCGGGCGTGTGGTGATCTGGGACGCTGTGCGCAAGCTGGATATCTGAGCCAGAACCGGGCTTTTAACGCAGATTTCACGGGAGTCGCATCCCCGGCGCCCCTATGGTATCCTCACGGAGGAAGAGATGGCCTCAAGGCCACCGCCGGATGGAGGACGACATGATTATTGAGCAGATTCTCAACGACAAGGGCCGTGAAGTCATCACGCTGAGGGCGGATGAAACGCTCCGCGAGGCGGCAAAGCTGCTCGACGAGCGCCGCATCGGCGCGGTCGTTACGCTAGACGCGGACGGCGAGATTGTCGGTGTGCTGTCAGAACGCGATGTTGCGCGCCAGTTCGCCCGGCAGGGCGCTGCGGCGGTTGATATGACCGTTGCCGGGGCCATGACGCGCGCCGTGATCACGATCAGCGCCGAGGCCTCTGTCGATGAGGCGTTGCAGCTGATGACCGACCGCCGCATCCGGCATCTTCCCGTGGTACGAAACAACCGGCTGACCGGCTTTGTTTCGATCGGGGATCTGGTGAAATGGAAGATCGCCGAGACCGAGGCAGAGGCCGAAGCGATGAAGTCTTACCTCTCCTCCCAATTTTGAACCTTTTCCACAAACTGCAGTCAATCTGTGGATTTCGTGGATTAAAGGGTTGCGGTTATCGGATGAGCCCGATACATCGCGGCCTTCGCTGATCCGGACAACACGTCTGGCCCAGCGATGACCGCCCAGCGGTCGCCGAACGGAAGAAAGGGCTTGCCCTTAACATCGAACAGCGGCTATATGTGCGGTTCCTCTGAATGCCCGAACAAGTGGGCCGAGCTAATCGGTCTGGGAGTTCTGTTCTCTTTTGAAGCCTTCCGCCTCCGGGCAGAAAACTGAAGAAGATGGATAAAAAAGGTTGACGAGGAAAACGGCGACTATATAAGCCGCCGCTTCCTGAACGCCCGAATTTCTGGGTCGAGACAATCGGCCAAAGAGTTCTGTTCGCTCAAAATCAGGCAGCCACCGATGCTTAATCGGCCAGCTGCAGAAGAGCGAAAAAAGGTGGTTGACGGGAAAAAAGGCGGCTGTATAAGCCGCCACTTCCGGACGGGGCCACGGCTTCTGACGGGCACCAAAAAGGAGCTTCGGTTCCACGCTGTTTGACATCGTAAGAGATAGGAAGAGAAACGCAGGCGGCGTGATGGCTTGCGGACTTCGCGAGAAGTCCAAACGATCACGACGATGTGTTTCTTGAGAATTCTTTTTTCCATCGGGAAGGCTTCGGTCTTCCTTTTGTTTAAAAGGGTTCTCGTCAAAGAACGCAATACTTATGCTTATACAGCAAAGTAACCGTCCATATTCCAATGGATGGTTCGTCAGATCAAAACTCAACTTGAGAGTTTGATTCTGGCTCAGAACGAACGCTGGCGGCAGGCCTAACACATGCAAGTCGAACGATATAGTGGCAGACGGGTGAGTAACGCGTGGGAACGTACCTTTCACTACGGAATAGCTCTGGGAAACTGGTGGTAATACCGTATACGCCCTTAGGGGGAAAGATTTATCGGTGAAAGATCGGCCCGCGTTGGATTAGCTAGTTGGTGAGGTAATGGCTCACAAAGGCGACGATCCATAGCTGGTCTGAGAGGATGATCAGCCACACTGGGACTGAGACACGGCCCAGACTCCTACGGGAGGCAGCAGTGGGGAATCTTGCACAATGGGCGAAAGCCTGATGCAGCCATGCCGCGTGAATGATGAAGGCCTTAGGGTTGTAAAATTCTTTCGTCAGGGATGATAATGACCGTACCTGAAGAAGAAGCCCCGGCTAACTTCGTGCCAGCAGCCGCGGTAATACGAAGGGGGCTAGCGTTGTTCGGAATTACTGGGCGTAAAGCGCACGTAGGCGGACTTTTAAGTCAGGTGTGAAATCCCGGGGCTCAACCTCGGAACTGCATTTGAAACTGGAAGTCTGGAGATCAGGAGAGGTTAGCGGAATACCGAGTGTAGAGGTGAAATTCGTAGATATTCGGTGGAACACCAGTGGCGAAGGCGGCTAACTGGACTGATACTGACGCTGAGGTGCGAAAGTGTGGGGAGCAAACAGGATTAGATACCCTGGTAGTCCACACCGTAAACGATGAGAGCTAGTTGTTGGCAGGCATGCCTGTCGGTGACGCAGTTAACACATTAAGCTCTCCGCCTGGGGAGTACGGCCGCAAGGTTAAAACTCAAAGAAATTGACGGGGGCCCGCACAAGCGGTGGAGCATGTGGTTTAATTCGAAGCAACGCGCAGAACCTTACCTACCCTTGACATGTCTAGTATGGTTTCCGGAGACGGATTCCTTCAGTTCGGCTGGCTAGAACACAGGTGCTGCATGGCTGTCGTCAGCTCGTGTCGTGAGATGTTGGGTTAAGTCCCGCAACGAGCGCAACCCTCATCCTTAGTTGCCATCACGTTTGGGTGGGCACTCTAAGGAAACTGCCGGTGGCAAGCCGGAGGAAGGTGGGGATGACGTCAAGTCCTCATGGCCCTTACGGGTAGGGCTACACACGTGCTACAATGGCAGTGACAATGGGATAATCCCAAAAAGCTGTCTCAGTTCGGATTGTCGTCTGCAACTCGACGGCATGAAGGTGGAATCGCTAGTAATCGTGGATCAGCATGCCACGGTGAATACGTTCCCGGGCCTTGTACACACCGCCCGTCACATCATGGGAATTGGTTCTACCCGAAGATCGTGCGCTAACTTCGGAGGCAGCGAGCCACGGTAGGATCAGTAACTGGGATGAAGTCGTAACAAGGTAGCCGTAGGGGAACCTGCGGCTGGATCACCTCCTTTCTAAGGATGCAACAGATTGTTT
This sequence comes from Alphaproteobacteria bacterium HGW-Alphaproteobacteria-18, assembly GCA_002841155.1. Taxonomy (GTDB): domain Bacteria; phylum Pseudomonadota; class Alphaproteobacteria; order Caulobacterales; family Hyphomonadaceae; genus Hyphomonas. The sequence continues at coordinate 70,360 of PHEH01000008.1, read as the reverse complement.
TACTCACGTGAAACTCTGATGCTCTTTAAGACAAGCCTTCTTAATTGAAGGCAAAACAGATGCGGCTATTGCGCCGTCTTCGTTTCTCTTCCTTCGTTCGTAATGCCTGGCAGCATCTTGCTGGCGGGCAATTAGCGAGCCCCGCGGGCGCCTCGCGCCTGCATTCGACTTTGGCTGCGGCGGCCGCCTGGCCTGCTTGGCTGAAGGGCCGGTAGCTCAGGTGGTTAGAGCGCACGCCTGATAAGCGTGAGGTCGGAAGTTCAACTCTTCCTCGGCCCACCATCGAAACCTGCCAGTTCGAAATGATGGCATGAGGGGTACGCAAGACTGGCGGAAGCCAGCGACAGGACCACGGGGCCATAGCTCAGTTGGGAGAGCGCCTGATTTGCATTCAGGAGGCCGTCGGTTCGACTCCGTCTGGCTCCACCAACCTGTCTCACGAACGAAAGAAGTATTCTGGTTTCCGGAGCCCATTGGGGTTCCGGGATGTTTGTTATCGTAAGGGAAAGACTGAGCCGGCCGCGCGCCTCATGAGCCTCAAAAAGGGTTCTGGCGTTGCTGCTTCAGCCGATAGAGTGTGCCTGGCAACAGGGACACTTCAAAGGTTCAGTCTGCAAGAAACCAACAAATGTCTGACTGAAACTCTGTGTGTGTGAAGCGTTCTGCGCTTTCCACTGCACATGGGTTTTATGAGATCAAGCGTCAAAAGGGCATCCGGGGGATGTCTTGGCGGTAAGAGGCGATGAAAGACGTGGCACTCTGCGATAAGCACCGGGGAGGCGAGAGCACCCTTTGATCCGGTGATTTCTGAATGGGGAAACCCACCTCCGAGATGTTGGATAATTTGAGCGCTTCGGTGCTCAACTTGTCTGACATTTCAACAGTGAGGTATTTTAACCTGAATACATAGGGTTAAAAAGCGAACCCGGGGAATTGAAACATCTAAGTACCCGGAGGAAAGGACATCAATTGAGACTCCGTTAGTAGTGGCGAGCGAACGCGGACCAGGCCTGGTCTGAAATAAGGAGAAGTACCTGGGAAGGTACGCCGTAGTGGGTGATAGCCCCGTATCCGTAAAATGAAGACCTTTTAGAGTAGGGCGGGACACGTGAAATCCTGTCTGAACATGGGGGGACCACCCTCCAAGCCTAAGTACTCCTTACCGACCGATAGTGAACAAGTACCGTGAGGGAATGATGAAAAGAACCCCGATGAGGGGAGTGAAACAGATCCTGAAACCGGATGCCTACAAGCTGAGGGAGCTCTTCGGAGTGACCTCGTACCTTTTGTATAATGGGTCAACGACTTAGTGTTGCGTGCAAGCTTAAGCCGTTAGGTGTAGGCACAGCGAAAGCGAGTCTGAATAGGGCGATTGAGTACGTAGCATTAGACCCGAAGGCAAGTGATCTAGGTATGGGCAGGCTGAAGGTGCGGTAACACGCACTGGAGGGCCGAACCGTTGAATGTTGAAAAATTCTCGGATGACCTGTGCCTAGGGGTGAAAGGCCAATCAAACTTGCTGATAGCTGGTTCTCCGCGAAAACTATTTAGGTAGTGCGTCACGGTTAAGACTCCAGGGGGTAGAGCACTGAATGGGCTAGGGGTCCTTACCGGATTACCAAACCTTCTCAAACTCCGAATACCTGGAAGTTATACGTGGCAGACACACGGCGGGTGCTAACGTCCGTCGTGAAAAGGGAAACAACCCAGACCGCCGATTAAGGCCCCCAAGTCATAGCTAAGTGCGAAACGATGTGGGATTGCTGAGACAATCAGGAGGTTGGCTTAGAAGCAGCCATCCTTTAAAGAAAGCGTAACAGCTCACTGATCAAGCGATCCTGCGCGGAAAATGTATCGGGACTAAAGTTATGCGCCGAAATCGCGGGCTCAGTAATGAGCGGTAGCGGAGCGTTCCGTAAGCCGATGAAGGTGAACCGTGAGGTTTGCTGGAGGTATCGGAAGTGAGAATGTTGACATGAGTAGCGACAAAGAGGGTGAGAGACCCTCTCGCCGAAAGTCCAAGGGTTCCTGCGTAAAGCTAATCTGCGCAGGGTTAGCCGGCCCCTAAGGTCAGGCCGAAAGGCGTAGCCGATGGGAACCACGTTAATATTCGTGGGCCAGGGGATGAGTGACGGATTCCGAAAGCTGTACAAACTTACTGGATTGTGAGTGCAGCCTGGGGGTCCCTGGAAATAGCCTCCCCACTAGACCGTACCCTAAACCGACACAGGTGGACTGGTAGAGCATACCAAGGCGCTTGAGAGAACTATGTTGAAGGAACTCGGCAAATTACCTCCGTAACTTCGGGAGAAGGAGGCCTCAATCTGGGCAACCAGGTCTGAGGGGCACAAAACTGGGGGTTGCGACTGTTTATCAAAAACACAGGGCTCTGCGAAATCGTAAGATGACGTATAGGGTCTGACGCCTGCCCGGTGCCGGAAGGTTAAAAGGAGATGTGCAAGCATTGAATTGAAGCCCCGGTGAACGGCGGCCGTAACTATAACGGTCCTAAGGTAGCGAAATTCCTTGTCGGGTAAGTTCCGACCTGCACGAATGGCGTAACGACTTCCCCACTGTCTCCAACATAGACTCAGCGAAATTGAATTCCCCGTGAAGATGCGGGGTACCCGCGGTCAGACGGAAAGACCCCGTGAACCTTTACTACAGCTTCACAGTGGCATTAAAGAATATATGTGTAGGATAGGTGGGAGGCTTTGAAGCTCCGGCGCCAGCTGGAGTGGAGCCAACCTTGAAATACCACCCTTGTCTTCTTTGATGTCTAACCGCGCCCCTGGATGGGGCCGGGACCCTGTGTGGCGGGTAGTTTGACTGGGGCGGTCGCCTCCCAAAGTGTAACGGAGGCGCGCGATGGTAGGCTCAGAGCGGTCGGACATCGCTCGTTGAGTGCAATGGCATAAGCCTGCCTGACTGCGAGCTCGACGGAGCGAGCAGAGACGAAAGTCGGTCATAGTGATCCGGTGGTCCCGAGTGGAAGGGCCATCGCTCAACGGATAAAAGGTACTCCGGGGATAACAGGCTGATGATGCCCAAGAGTCCATATCGACGGCATCGTTTGGCACCTCGATGTCGGCTCATCACATCCTGGGGCTGGAGAAGGTCCCAAGGGTTCGGCTGTTCGCCGATTAAAGTGGTACGTGAGCTGGGTTCAGAACGTCGCGAGACAGTTTGGTCCCTATCTGCCGTGGGTGTTGGATACTTGAGAGGATTTGTCCCTAGTACGAGAGGACCGGGATGAACACACCTCTGGTGGACCTGTTGTGGCGCCAGCCGCATTGCAGGGTAGCTATGTGTGGACTAGATAACCGCTGAAAGCATCTAAGCGGGAAACTAACCTCAAAACCAGGTATCCCTGAGAGCCGTCCAAGACCAGGACGTCGATAGGTCAGGTGTGGAAGTGCCGCGAGGCATGAAGCTAACTGATACTAATTGCTCGATAGGCTTGATCCCTGAAACTCATGTGTAGTTGAAAGCTCAGACTTTCACTTCACAAGCTTCAGTCAAAATGACATTTTTGGTTTCTTACAATCGCTAGCTGGTTTCCGCCGACCTGGTGGTAATGGCAGGGGGTCCCCACCGGATCCCATCCCGAACTCCGTCGTTAAGCCCCCTTGCGCCGATGGTACTACGTCTTAAGGCGTGGGAGAGTAGGTCGCTGCCGGGTCTGCAGAGACCAGAAGCTGATTGTAATTTCTTGCAGACACGTCTTTCTCTTACACGAAGGCCGCTTTCGGGCGGTCAGCCATCACGGTCTTACAGACCAGGGTGGCCCGGGCCGGCCCCAGCCATACCGGCGGGCCGGTTTTTTGTTTCAGGCGCAGCGATGCACCTCAGGCAAGACAGAATTGACGCGGGATGGAGCAGTCCGGTAGCTCGTCAGGCTCATAACCTGAAGGTCACAGGTTCAAATCCTGTTCCCGCACCCAAATAGCCCCTGGTTCTGGAAACGGAACCAGGGGTTTTTTGTCATGGAGCGAATGTTTGCTGGCGGGGTAGTCGCCGCCGGGCGCTTACGCCTGCGGCCCGCTCTCCGGTGATCACACCGAAGAGCGGGGATGCCTCAGAAAGCGCCGCGCAGGGCGAGCATGACACTGCGGGGTTCGCCATACGTGTTGTAGCTGTTCAGGCCGCCGACCCGCGCCCAATAGGTTTTGTCCAACACATTGTTGACGGACACGGAGAGGGTTGTGGCTTTCGTCAGCCGCAGGCCGCCCTGAAGATTGACCACCGTAAATGCGTCCTGCTGGCGCACGCCCGCAACGCCGGTTCCCACAATGCCGCTGCTGTATTGCAGGCCTCCGGCTGCAAAGAACCGCTCAAAGCCAGGGGCCGTCAGCTGATACCGGGCATAGAGCTTCACGGTATGCTCAGGTTCAAAGGGCGAGGCGATCTGACCTGCCAGCGTCGGGTGGACGGTATATTCGGTGTTCAGATTGGAATAGCCGAGCGACAGGTCGAGATTTTCGGCCGGATTGCCCACGATCTCAAATTCCCATCCGCGCACTTCGATCTCGCCGGCAGGCAGGAAAAAGCCCGGATTGGCGGTATCTGCCAGCGAGCGGTTTTCTTCCCGCGATTCGAATACAGAGAGGGCGGCGCTCAGGCCGTCATTGAAGAAGCGGCCTTTGAGGCCGATCTCATATTGCAGGCCAATCCGGGGTTCCAGCGTTTCGCCGGTCACCTGCCGGGCCGATTGCGGGATGAAGATATCCGAATAGCTCGCATAGGCCGTTATGTTGGGGCGCAGATAATAAACCGCGCCGACATAGGGCGAGACCTGGCCGGTTTCCCGTGTGGTGGTCCGCCAGTCTGTGGGCGTGCCCGGAGGGATGCTGCGCGAGCGGTTCTCGAAATCGCTGACCCGTCCGCCCAGGATCAGTTTGAAGGGCTCGGCTATGGAAATGCGGGCCTGCGCATACGCGCCGCTCTGCTGCGTCTCTCCCGCTGAGCCTGTCGTGTAGGTCAGGGTAGGGGCGGGGATCACATCCGGATTGAAGATCGACACATTGGGAAACTGCGCCGTGGGAATGCCCACCTGATTCCATTCATAGAGCTGTGAGCTCAGCCCGAAAGTGAGATGGTGCGTCTGCCCGAAGAGCGGCACAGGTCCGGAGACATAGGCATCCAGCGCCTGGCGGGCCACCTCCACATCCCAGGCGCGCCGCATATAGGTTGCCGTCAGGGTGTCGGGGTTAACCCCGGTAATGGGATAGGCGTCCTGATAGGCATAGTCCTGCGCGCCGGTTATTGCGCGCGCCCGCAGAACCCAGCCCCCTGATGTCTCGTGGGTGAGGTCGATGGCATATTCATCTGTCGCGTACTGATAGGCGTTCCAGCCCGGATAGACATGGGTGGAGCGCCCGGCATCGAGAAACCGCCCATCGAGATAGGCCGGGAGCCCCATGCTCGGAGAGTCGGTCTTGTCTTCCTGATAGGCTGCGGAAACGGAGAGAACTGTGTTCTGCGTCAGATCAAAATCCAGCACGCCATAGCCGAGCCCTTTGCGCAGCCGGGTACGGTCGTGGAAGAAGTTGCGGTCCTGCCCGGCAATCACAAGACGGCTGCGAAGCCGGCCGCTTTGTGTGAGGGGGCCGCCGACATCCAACTCGCCCCGATAGTTCTCCCAGGAGCCTGCCTGCACCGCGGCCGAAATTCCAGCGGTCTCGCGCCCGCGCTTGCGCATCAGGTCCACCGATCCCGCCGGATTTCCGCTGCCCCGGAACAGGGCCGCCGGGCCGCGCAGAACTTCGACCCGGTCATACATTGCCAGGTCGAACTGTGGCTGGCCGCCCGTGCTGAAGGCGGCGATGCCATCATAGGACAGGTCGAGAATGCCGCCGCGCGCGCGATATTGGGATGTGGTCGTATCCCAGGGCGAAACGCTGACCCCGGTCACCTGGCTGAGCGCGTCTTCGATGGCGGCCATGTTCTGGTCTTCGATCCGCTGGCGCGTGATCACGCTGATCGAATGCGGGATCTCAAGTATGGATACCGGCTCCCGGGTGCCGGCGCTGGCAGTGGGGGGCGCATAGGTGGCGCGCTGGCCGATTACGGTGACACGCTCTGCAATAAGCGGGCGTTCGTCTGATGTGTCCGGTGCCTGAGATGCCGTTTGTGCGCCGGCTGTGCCTGAAACCAGCTCAGCGGCCATCAATGCCAGCGCCGCAGGCGCCAGCAGTCTTTTCTTCATGTTCATAACTTTAAACCCCGAAAGTTGCACACAAATCGCGTAACACTATAACATAACAAATCAAGCGCATCTGACATTTTTGTTGGGGCGATGAGCTCTGTCGCGGAATGATTTTGCGCCCAGATCCTGCAGCGGCACTGTCGCGGCCGGTGATCGCGGAACCTCATCTCGGGCGCAGGCCCTGATGAGGTGTCGAAATGATCCGTCCCGTGATGGATTGGTCTGAATTCGACCGGAGACGCTAAAGCCAGAGCGCCGGCGGCCAGAGCCAGACGATATATCCTGCCAGCGCGATCCAGGGGCCGAAGGCAATCATGGATTGTCCGGATACGGATTGTCGCTTCAGGAGGGACAGCGCGAGGGCTGCGAGGATTCCGCTCAACGAAGCGATCAGCAGGACAGGTGGAATGCCTTCCAGGCCGACCCACATGCCGACCGCGCCCAGAAGCTTGGCGTCGCCCCGGCCAAGCCCATCAATGCCGCGCAGGCGGCGATAGCTGACCTCAACCAGCCAGAGCAGCCCAAATCCGGCAAGGGCGCCCGCCAGATGCCAGGGCCACACATCCTGCCGGTAGAGCGTAACCATGGCGCATCCGGTCAGGAAGACTGCGAGGTTCAGGCCATCTGGCAGGATGTAGGTCCGCAGGTCGATGACCGCCAGCGCCAGAAGCGCCCAGCCGAATCCAACCGAAAAACAGAGGAGCAGGGGATCGCCTGGCGTAAAGAGTATGCTGGCCAGCGCTACGAGGCCCCCGCCGGCGCCTGTCATCAAGGCGTGTCCCGCGACCGGTTCTGCGCCCTTTTCTAGCGTGGCGCGCGCGATCCTGTGTGCCGCCACGCCAATCCCGGCCCCGATCAGGCATCCGCTCAGCAGAAGGAAGATTTCAAACCCTGTCATGCCCCGTCTTACCCTTTCCCCCTCGCCATCCCAAGCCTCTCCGGGAGGGCAGTCTCACCGGTAGGATCGGCGCGCTCCGCCGTCCAGACCGCCTTCATGTCTTGTGTTTGAAAACAAGGCTTCACCTTGTGGAATACTCATCCTAGGGTAGCGCCATGCGGGGGCTCATCTCACTCATTCTTGCGGGCGCAAGCGCTGCCGGTATTGCCGAAGCGGCCCCCTGGGTGCGCGAGGAAGGCGGCTGGTATGCCCGCGCGCTCGGTGCCCATGACAGTCTCAATGGCGTCGAAGGCTGGCGGCTCGATCTCTATGGCGAATACGGCCTCACGGAGAAAATCACGCTCACCGTGAAAAACGAAGGCGTGATCTATCCCGATGCCCCGGCCTTTGACCGCGATGTCTGGCGCCTCACCGCCCGGCGCAGTCTTGGCCACTATAAGGGCTGGACGGCCGGCGCAGAGCTTGGCGCTTTTCATGGCAGCACGCTGAATGCCAGCTCCGGCGAAGGCCTCGTCTTCTGCGACGGCACGGGATTTAAAGGCCGTCTCGGCGGGGGCTGGTCGGGCCTTCTACGGGGCCGCCCGCTCTACGCTTTCGCCGATGTCGGCCATCTCGCCCAGGGCGATGGCTGCGGGCGAACGCGGATTGAACTTGGCTACGGCCAGGATCTGACGACCCACATCTTCCTTGGCCAGCAGCTCTGGTTCGAGGAGGGCGAGCTCAGCGGCCGCTCGGTCAAAACCGAATCCCAACTCGGCGTGCATTTAGGCCGGGTCGACGTCTCCCTCGGCTACCGCGAAGAGATCGGCGGCACGTTCAATGAGAATGCCGTCCTGATTGCGGTGGTGGCAAAGCGCTAGCAGATCACTCCGCCGGCGCTTCCTCTGCCGGGGCCGCGTCTGCCTCATAGCCGGTCTCGACCATCAGATAGGCAATCACGCCCAGCCGGTCGGCTTCCCGGCGCACCCCGGAAAAGCTCATCCGGTTGCCCGGCACGAAGGTACGCGGGTTTTCCAGCCAATGGTCGAGCTGCTCTGGCGTCCAGATGAAGTCCTCCGCCAGCAGCGCCGGGGAATAGGCAAAGCCTTCCACGGTCGCTGCCTGACGGCCAAAGATGCCGTGCAGGTTGGGGCCTACCAGATTGCCTGCGCCTTCTGCGGTCAGGTGGCAGGACTGGCAGAGTTTCCAGGTCCGCGCGCCGACCGAATAATTGGCGGTGTTGTAGGGCGCGGGCAGGCTGGCAAATTCCGGGCTCGGCTCGCCGGGCGCCGCCGCTGGCACTGCCGGGGCAGCAGGCGCCGCCGGAGCCGTCGCGGCGGAAGGCGCTGTCGGCGCCGGGTCAGAACCGCCACAGGCGGCCAGGGCGAGCGCAGCAATCAGGGAAAGCGGGGCAGCAGCGGAAAAGCGCATGGGTTTTCAATACCTTGTCTCGGTCAGGATCTGACCGCGCCCATCTTCGCGCTCCTGCCCGCCAAACTCAACCGACAGCCTGTCGCTGCGGCAAAATTGATCAAAGCAAGTGGAAACAAGGCGCTGCCCCAGACGTCCGCCCCGCCGCAGCGCGCCGGAGGACATCCCGCCCCGGATCGGCTAATCTTTCCGGCTGATGGCTGATTCTGCTCCCCCCCGTCCGACGATCCGCAAACTCCCCGCCGATGTGGTCAACCGCATCGCCGCCGGTGAGGTCGTCGAGCGTCCCGCCGCCGCGGTCAAGGAGCTTGTCGAAAACGCCCTCGATGCCGGCGCGCGCCAGATCGCCATCGCCATCGAGGAAGGCGGCCTCAAACGCATCACCATCGAGGATGATGGTTGCGGGCTCTCCTCCGAGGATCTCCTGATCGCGCTGGAACGCCACGCCACGTCGAAACTCGTGCCTGACAGCGACGGCCGCGTAGACCTCCTCAATATCTACACGATGGGCTTCCGGGGTGAGGCGCTGCCCTCTATCGCCTCGGTCAGCCGCATGCGCATCGTCTCCCGCGCCAGCGGGGAGGGCGCCGCCGAAATCTTTTCCGATGCCGGCCGCCTTGAGGGGCCCCGGCCCGCCGCCTTCACCGGCCGCAGCGAGACCGGCACCCGCATTGACGTGAACGATCTCTTCCACGCCACGCCCGCCCGCCTCAAATTCATGCGCGGTGAACGCGCCGAAGCGATGGCTGTCACCGACGCGGTCAAGCGCCTCGCCATGGCCAATCCGGAGGTTGGCTTCAGCCTGGAAAGCAATGGCCGCAGCCTCTTCCGCTATGGGGCCGAAGGCCCCGGCGATGCCGGCCGCCTGAAACGCCTCGGCGCCATCATGGGCCGGGAGTTTTCAGACAACGCCGTGGCCGTCGACGCCACCCGCGAAGGCGTGCGCCTTTCAGGCTTTGCCGGCCTGCCGACGCTCAATCGCGGCAACGCGCAGATGCAGTTCCTGTTCGTCAATGGCCGCCCGGTGAAAGACCGTATGCTGACGGGCGTTGTCCGCGCCGCCTATCAGGATTTCCTGGCGCGCGACCGCCATCCGATGGTTGCGCTCTTCGTCGAGCTTGATCCCGAAGGTGTGGACGTCAACGTCCACCCGGCCAAGACCGAAGTGCGTTTCCGCGATGCGGGCGGTGTGCGCGGCCTGATGATCTCGGCGCTGCGCCACGCTCTTGCCGCCGCCGGTCACCGCGCCTCTACCACCGTCGCCGGCTTCGCCCTTGGCAAGGCCCGCGCCGAACCCGCCCCGCAACCCGGCTTCCTCTGGCAAGCGCCCCAATCTGGTGGCTACACCCAGCGCCCCACACTGCCGCCCCAAGGCTACGCCGCCCGGCAGGTCGAGGAGGATAGCGCTGACACAGCTTTCACGCCGCGCGGCTATGTGCCGGAGGCGAGTGCCTATGAAGGCGCCCCTCAGGGCGCGCCGGGTGCAAAAGTTGAAACCGGCCCCATGCCCGCGCCGGGCGCGCTCGGGGAATACCCCCTCGGCGCGGCCCGCGCGCAGGTCCACGAAACCTATATCATCGCTCAGACGGCGGACGGTATCGTCATCGTCGATCAGCATGCCGCCCATGAACGCCTCGTCTATGAGGCCATGAAACGCCAGATGGCGCAGGGCGGCGTGCGCCGTCAGGCGCTGCTGATCCCGGATATTGTCGAGCTTTCCGAAGACGAAGCCCACCGCGTCTGTGCCCGCGCCGAGGAACTCGCCGCCCTCGGCCTCGAAATCGAACCCTTCGGCCCCGGCGCCATCGCCGTGCGCGCCACGCCCGCCCTCTTCGGGGAGATGGACGCCGCTGGCCTCATCCGCGATCTCGCTGATGATTTTGCCGAATATGAAGCCGGCCTCACCCTGTCGGAACGCTTCGAGGAAGTGATGGGCAACATGGCCTGCCGCTCCTCCATCCGCGCCGGGCGCCGCCTCGCCGCCGACGAAATGAACGCGCTCCTGCGCCAGATGGAAGCCACGCCCCATTCCGGCCAATGCAATCACGGCCGCCCCACCTATGTCGAACTCAAACTCGCCGACATCGAAAAACTCTTCGGCCGCCGGGGATAGCAGATATGGACTTCAGTGCCCTGATCTTTGACTGTGATGGCGTTCTGGTCGATTCTGAAGTCATCGCGATCCAGAGCGAGCGGGAAATTCTCGCCAGCTGGGGCCTCTCCTACGAGTTTGAAGCTTTCGTTTCCCGCTTTGTCGGCCTCCATAACCGCGATTTTCACGCCGCCCTCCTTAGTGATGCCGCCGCCCTCGGGCGGACCCTTCCGGAAGATTTTGGCAAACAAATCCAGGCAAATAACTGGAAGCGCTACGAAACCGATCTCACAGCCATCGAGGGCGTCCGCGATGTTACCAATGCTTTCAGAGGGGCCCAGGCCGTCGCCTCTTCGTCAGAAGCTGACAAGCTCATCCGTAAGCTGCAGATCACCGGCCTGCATGATCTCTTCGTACCCCACATCTATTCCTCAGACCTTGTCCGCAACGGCAAACCCGCGCCCGATCTCTTCCTCCACACCGCCGCTGAGATCGGCGCCGCGCCGGAAGGCTGCCTCGTCATCGAAGACAGCGTCAACGGCGTCAAAGCCGCCCGCGCGGCGGGCATGACCGCCTGGGGCTTCACCGGCGGGGGCCACGCAGACGCGGGTCTCGCGGCGCGGCTCGCCGAAGCGGGCGCTCACGCCGTCTTCGCCTCCCACAGCCAAATTGCCAGCGCGCTTCAAGGCCGCTAGCCTCGCGCCCATGTTCACCCGCCGCGCGCTTCTCACCGGCCTTTCCGGCCTCGCCCTCACCGCCTGCGCCCACCGTTCCGGCGACGCCTTGCGCACGCCCGCCGCCTCCGCGCGCCGCCGGATCGAGGATCTCGTCTATTCCGCGATGGTCCCCGCCGCAGGTCTCGTCGTACGCCATCGCGGGCAGGTCATCTTCGCCCACGCGCAAGGCCTCGCCCAGGGCGCGGCAGGGGAGGCAGACCCTGCGCCCTTCACGCCGCAAACGCCCATGCGCGTCGCCTCGGTCTCCAAGATGGCCGTCGCGCTCACTGCCCACCGCCTCGCGGCCCAGGGCGTGCTTGATCTGGACGCCGACATCCGCGCCGCCTTCAGCCCGCCTCTGATCCATCCGGTTTACCCCACCCTCCCGATAACCCTGCGCCATCTTTTGGTACACACCTCTGGCCTGAAGGATCCTGATGTTTACTGGATGGCTGCTCCGGGCCGCACCGAAGATCTCTTCACCGCAGATATGTGGAGCCCGGAACCGTGGAGCGTTCCCGGCCTCGGCTTTCGCTACTGCAATTTCGGCTATGGCCTCGCCGGCGCCATCCTCGAACAGGCAACCGCCGAGCGCCTCGACCGCCTCACCGCCCGCGAATTGCTCGGCCCCCTCGGGCTGGACGCAGGCTTCAACTGGTCGGGCGTTTCTCCGAAGAAGCGCCGCCACGGCGCCACGCTCTACAGCCGCGAGGAAGACGGCAAATGGCAGGTGCAGGCCGATGGCCCGGCCAATCTCGCAGGCTCTGATCCGGCAATCCTCATCGAGGAGGGGGCCCGCCTCACTGACTATGTTCCGGGCACGAACGGCACGCTCTTCAGCCCCCAGGGCGGCCTGCGCGCCAGCCTCCAGGATATGGCCATCCTCGCCCGCGCCGCCGCGCAGACCCCCGCCATGACCCGTCCCGTCTGGCGCTTCGATCCCGCCCGCCCCAATGGTGACGACGAGCAGCTTTACTTTGAAACCTTCGCCCCCGGCGCCCAGATCCATGAGGCCGGCACCTCACCCATCCCCGGCGTCAAACTCATCGGCCATCATGGCGAGGCCTACGGACTATACTCCGCCGCCTTTCACGCCCCGGCGCTCGACACTGAAATCGCCTTCGCCGTCACCGGAACATCCGCGTCCGGCGCAATCCGATCGCCCCACCACCCGGTCATCGTCACGGCCACAGAGCCCCTCTGGGCGGCCGCCGAAACCCTGCTCGCCGCGCTTTAGCTCTTTGTTTTCTTTGCCTTGCGCGGCTTGGCGGCTTTCTTGCTCGCCGCTTTCGCCTTGCGCATCCGGTCGCCGCCCCCGCTCGCCACCCACCAGAAGATGCGCCAGCCCTCGGCAAAGCTCATCTTCGGCGTCGGCGCCAGCGTGCCCTGCTTCTCCGGCGGGGCCACCTTCGGGGCCGTGCGCTTCTTCTTCAGGGGACGGACAGGTTCTGCCAGACGCGGCGGCCCGTCAATCGGGGTTTCATCCTCGGCCATCTCGATCTGCGCCGGGGCATTGGCGGCCTCGAATTCGGGGTCCAGATTGTTGAGCAGATGCGCATCGGAAAAGTCGATCGCCAGCTCCACCCAGAGCGGAAAATGATCCGACATCTGCCAGGTCAGCCAGCGCCGGGAATAGTATTCCCGGTCCTTGCCGGTGTCCCGCGGTGTCCCATCCGGTTTCAGGTCGCGGTGCCGGGCAGGCAGGACAGGGGCATAATGCTCGTAATGCTCGGCCCGGAACAGCGTCTGGCTCCAGTCGAACGCGCCCGATGACAGGAAGGTCAGCTCTTCGGGGCGCGTGCGGAAGGCAATCTGGTCATAATAATGCGTGCCCAGAAGGTTTGACGGATACTGCTCCGGCGGCAGCTGAAACCCCGCCTTGGTCAGCGCCAGCATCGTCTCGTCCACCGGGTTCTTGATGTTGAAATCGCCCAGCAGGATATAGTTCTCGTCCTCCCGCTCGGCCCGGCTTGCCATCTCCCGCGCGATATAGTCGATCTCCGACACCCGCCGCGCATAGCCATCGCTGCCCTTGGAGGCTTCCCCGAAATAGATATGCACCGTACACAGCGAAAACTTGAACCAGCCTGCCTGAAAGCTCACCATGAACGGCGTGCGCGCAAACTGCTGCTCGCCCGGGAGCAGCGCATGCTTGGGTAAAACAATCTCGCCGACAATATTCCGGAAACGCACTTTCCGGCTGTCATACACAAAACACATCCGCTCCCGGTTGCCGCTCGCCCCGGTCGTCACATCCGTTGCGATGAAATCCCAGCCCGGCCCCATCAGGCGGATCACATCCTTCAGCGGCCCCAGATCCTCATTCACCTCCTGCAGCGCGCACACGTCAAACGCCGAGAGGATCTCGGCAATGTAATGCAGGCTCTCGCGCCGCCGGGGCCCATGGCGGAATTTGTTATTGTCAAAATCGCGGATGTTCCAGGTGCCGATGATGATACTGGAATCCTTCGTCCGCCGGGGCACGCCCTTGGGCGGGGGCGAGGCAAGGTGGGCGCGCAGGTCCAGCAGGCGCCGGGACGTCCAGTCGCTCTCGGCCTCTGTAAACCGTTTCCGGTTCCGAAGATCGGTATACCAGACCATGATTGTCCCCATCGCATTCTGCGGCTGGTTAGGGTTTCGGAAAGTTTGGTTAGCGAGGGGTTAACGAATGGCCGATTTTGCCCGGCCGAGCAGGGGGCTAGACGGAAACCACGCGCCCGGGATTCATGATGCCCTGCGGGTCGAGCGCGCGTTTGATGGCCCGCATCGCCTCGGTCGCCGCCGGCGGGCGCAGGCGCGCCAGCTCATCGCGTTTCAGCCGCCCCACGCCATGTTCGGCCGAGATCGAGCCGCCATGCGCCATCACCGTGTCATAGATCACCCGCGTGATCGCCCCCTCATGGGTTTTCAGCTGCGGCGGGGCGTCCAGCGCCTCGACCACCGAATAGTGCAGATTGCCATCGCCCACATGCCCGAAGATCACAAAATCCGCCGTAGGCAGAACATCTCTCACGGCCGCATTGCACGCCTCGATGAACACCGGAATCCGGCTCACCGGCACGGCAATATCCTGGTTCAGCGCCGCCCCATAGGCGCGCTTGGAGAGGGGGATCGTCTCGCGGATATGCCAGAAGGCTTTTGCCTGGGCCTCGCTCGCCGCAATCGCGGCGTCCTGCACAAGGCCCTCTTCCATCGCCCCCTCCAGCGCCCCCTCCAGCAGGGCGCGCGCATACGCCCCGTCGCTCTGCGAGACTTCGATGAGCACCCGCCATGGCGCGTTTGACGGCATCGGGTCGCGCGCGCCCGGAATATCGGCCACCACCATATCCACGGCGTTGGCCGGGATGATCTCGAAACTCGTCACCGTATCGCCCACCCGCCCGCGCACAAAGGCAAGCAGCTTCACCACATCCTCCGTAGACGCACATATGACCCATGCCGTCGCCCGCTGCGTCTTCGGAAACAGTTTCAGCGTCGCCGCCGTGATCAGCCCCAGCGTGCCCTCGGCCCCGGCAAACAGGTGTTTGAGATCATATCCCGTATTGTTCTTGCGCAGGCCAGAGAGCCCATCCCACACCTCGCCGGAGGGGAGCACCACTTCCAGCCCGAGGATCAGATCGCGCATCATCCCATAGCGCAGCACGGCCACGCCCCCGGCATTGGTCGAGATCAGCCCGCCAATCGTCGCGGTCCCTTCCGAGCCGAGCGAAAGCGGAAAGAGCCGCCCGGCGGCCTCGGCCGCCTGCTGCGCCGAAACCAGCGTCGCGCCCGCCTCGATGGTGAGGGAATTGTTGAACGTGTCGGTCTCGCGCAGGGCGGTCATCCGCGTCATGGAAACGCAGATCTCGCCATGCGGCGTGCCGCCGTCAATCAGCCCGGTATTGCCCCCCTGCGGCGTCATCGCCACGCCATACTGGGCGCACAGCTTCACCAGCGCGGCGGCCTCGGCCGTCGCCGCCGGCCGGGCAATCAGCGGCGTCGCCCCCTGATACGTCCCCCGCCAGGGCGTTGCCGCCTCCCGCAATGTCTCCGGATCATCACTCCAGCCCCTGGGCCCGAGCAGGTCTTTGACAGCGGCGAGAAAAGCGGGGGGAAGCGTCTGGGTCATGGGCGAAGTCTAGACCTTTGCCCGCGTCCTGACGAGAGGCCGAACCGCCGCGCCCCCTCATCCCAGGCCCCTTGCTTGGGAAATCGCCGTGCGATTTCTGATCCTCGCAAGCCCAGAGGGAGACGGGGCTTTGAGCGCCTGTCCCCCAAGTTTGCGCGCCCCGGGCAAAAAAACATGAGCCCCATCAACCCCTTACAAAAAACTTCCGCAATCCTTATCCACCCCCTCCCGGGCCGGGCGTATCCTCCGCCCCATGATCAACCTCGCCGCCATGCACCGTGTCCGCAAACACCCCGCCTTCGCGGAGTATTTCGACTTCGTGCTGCCGATTTTCTGGCCGGTGGTGTTCTGGTCTCTCCTGCGCATGGCCGACCTGATGGACGCGCGCGGCAGCCGCGAGGCCCTCGTCATCGTCCACTGGTGGGGCGGCATCGATATCACCTACTATGGCGACCCGGCCCCAAGTCCCTCCGCCTACAGACCAACCACCCCTACGCTCAAAGCCTGGGACGATCCCTGCTGGTCGACCTCACTCCCGGCAATTCTCAACACGAATGACACGCACCGCCTTATCTTCCCCTGCGTTAGCGGGGGCTTCGAGGGACAAGCGTTTGCACTGCAAACGCCCCGAGAAGGAATGAAGGGGGCCTGCGCCCTCACCCCGCACGCCGACACCTCCTAGCTTTCAACTCACCCCAAATTCAGCCCAACAAACCGGCCAGCGCCCGCTGCGTCCGGCCAAAAGTGCTGCCCGAAAACAAACCCCGCCCCCTCCACCGTCGCAACCCATCGGTTCGTCATCCCGGAATTTGCATCGCAAATATCCGGGACCCAGAAACCCGCTTCCCCGAAACCCTGGTTCCCGGATAAGCGCTCCCGCGCTTATCCGGGATGACGACCCGCATGGGTTTCCTTGCAAAGATGTTCTGTGTGCATTGTGCTGCGCTCAATGCGCCCTACGGCCGGTCCAGCCCCCGCATCGCCGCCGCAATCCCGGCCCCGCCTGGCAACCCCTCCAGCGCCGCCACCACGCCCGCCCGCATCTCCGGCGTCTTGTTCTGCCCCAGCTTCGCAATCCCCTCAAACCGGGCCGGGCGCATCTCGAAGGCGCGGATGCCGCCGAGCTGCGCCTCGAAAGCGGCGGGCGTCATCTTGGCGCGGGTCCAGGGGGGCTTGGGCAGGAGGGCGGTCTCGAACACGGCCGAAAGATCATCCAGAAACGCCGCCGCCCCCTCGCGCCCGGTTTCGCGCGCCGCGCCCTCGGCCTCCACCGAGAGATAGTTCCAGGTCGGCACCTGATCGGGAACATCGCCATACCAGTCCGGCGAGATATAGGCGTCCGGCCCCGTGAACACGAGCGTCGCAGGCGCCCCCGCCAGCAGCCGCGCCGTCACCGGATTGGCCGCAGACAGATGAAAGCGCAGCGCCACGCCCGCCTTATCCTGCCGGGCAATCACGGGCGTATGAACTACCCTCGGCGCGGTCTCGCCATTCACCGCGACCAGCGCCAGCGGATGGGCCGCAATGCGCGCCAGCAGGATGGCGGGATCAGTTTCGCGGAAACGGGGAGATGGGTGCATGGCGGGGGGGCTTTGGAGTGCGGGGCGGAGGCCGGGGCTCAGAAGAGGCTGCCTTGACCCCCTTTGGGGCGGGCGGCGGATTTCTTGGGCGCCGGCGGGGGCGTTTCGCCATCGAAGGGCACGGCGGTGACATCGCCGTCCGCGAAGGTCACGCGGATGACCGAAAGTGTCCCGGCTTGTCCCGAATTGCGCACCAATTGTCCTGAATTGTCCCGGACGAGGGCGTATCCGCGCTTCAATGTGGCCTGATATGACAGCGTTTCGAGAAGCTTGCCTTCGGCGCTGAGCGCGCTGCGCCGCTGCTCGATCAGGCGCATCAGGGCTGGCCGGGCGCGCACGGCGGTGTCGCGCAGGCGCTGCCGCTGGCCGCGGATTTCCGCCCGCAGGGTCGAGGGGGAAAGCTGCAGGCGCGAGAGGCGGAGGCGGGCTTTCTGGGTCAGGGCGAGGGCGGCGCGGGGCAGGCTGGCGGAGGCAAAGTCAAGCCGCTGACGCTTTGATTGCAAAAGACTTTCCGGGCGGGGCAGGCGGGCAGAGCCGAGCTTGTCGTGGGCCCGGGAAAGGGCGCGGGTGAGGGCGCGTTTCAGGCGCTGGCCGGACTCCTCAATGCTGAGGATCAGCTCGGTGCGCACCGGCACGGCGATCTCGGCGGCGCCCGTCGGCGTCGGCGCCCTTCGGTCGGACACATAGTCGATGAGGGTGGTATCGGTCTCGTGCCCAACCGCTGAAATCAAAGGGATTTCACTCTCGAAAGCGGCCCGCACGACCACCTCCTCATTGAACGGCCAGAGGTCTTCAATCGACCCGCCACCCCGCGCCACGATCAGCACATCGGGGCGATTGGCGCCGGTCATGGCATTGAACCCCCGGATGCCGGCGGTCACCTGGGCGGCGGCCTGCTCGCCCTGCACAAGGGCTGGCCAGACGATAACGCGGACGGGAAACCGCTCGCGAATGCGGTGGAGAATGTCGCGGATGACCGCGCCGGTGGGCGATGTGATCACCCCGATGGTGCGGGGCATATAGGGGATTGGCTTCTTGTGGACCTGATCGAACAGGCCTTCTGCGGCGAGTTTTTTCTTACGCTCTTCAAGGAGTTGCATCAGCGCGCCCGCCCCGGCGGGCCGCATCGTGCTGGCGATCATCTGATAGGCCGAGCGGCCCTCATAGGTGGAGAGGCGCCCCGTCGCGACGACTTCCAGGCCTTCCTCGGGCCGGAAGGTCAGCCGGTCGACCTGCCCGCGCCACATGATGGTGTTGAGCACCGCCTTGTCGTCTTTCAGGTCGGCATACATGTGGCCGGACTTGGCAATCGTCACCCGGCCGAGCTCCCCGCGCACGGTCACCTGGTCATAATTGGTCTCGATCGTCCGCTTCAGGCTCGCGGCGAGCTCCGAAACGGTGAGTTCAGGCTGATTTGTCGTCGGCGAGTCAGGCATGGGGCTTGATCCCATGCCCTGCTCAGCGCATCAAGCCGCCCCATGAACATACTCCTGATCGGTTCGGGCGGCCGTGAACACGCCCTCGCATGGAAAATGGCCCAATCGCCGCTGGTGGACGCTGTGCATTGCGCGCCCGGCAATCCCGGCATGGACGAGATTGGCCCGTGTTTCGATGTCGCCGCCGATGATGTTGACGGGCTGATCAAGCTCGCCCTTCAGATGGAGCCGGATCTGATTGTCATCGGCCCCGAAGCGCCCCTCGCGCTCGGCCTGTCTGACATCCTGCGCGCCCGTGGCTTTGACGTGTTCGGCCCTTCGAAATCGGCCGCCCAGCTGGAAGCTTCCAAGGCCTTCTCCAAGGCGAGGATGACGAAATACGGCGTGCCGACGGCCGCCTATGGCGAGTTTACCGAGCCCGCCCCGGCGAAGGCTTTCCTGCGCAAGATGAGCGCGCCTTATGTGCTGAAAGCCGATGGCCTAGCAGCGGGCAAGGGCGTGGTGATCGCGCAGACGCTGGAAGAGGCCGAGGCAGAAATTGACGAGATGCTGTCGGGCAAATTCGGGGATGCCTCCGCAACGCTCGTGATCGAGGAATTCATGCATGGCGAGGAAGCCAGCGTGTTCGTCATCACCGATGGCGACGGCGCCCTCTACCTGCCCGCCGCGCAGGATCACAAGCGCGTCGGCGATGGCGACACCGGCCCCAATACCGGCGGCATGGGCGCCTATGCCCCCGCCCCGGTCGTCAGTGAAGAGATCATGGCGCGGGTGAAGCGCGAGATTGCCGAGCCGATGCTGCGCGGCATGGCCAGGGACGGGATGCCCTATCAGGGCGTGCTGTATATCGGCGTCATGGTCACCGCCGAAGGCCCCAAGGTCGTGGAGTTCAACGCCCGCTTCGGCGACCCTGAATGCCAGGTGCTGATGAAGGGCCTCACAGGCGACATCGTCCCGGCGATCCTGGTGGCGGCAACCGGCGGCCTCAAAGGCGCCGAAGCGGCGTTTGAGGCGTTGCTTGAGCTGGACACCTTCCAACCCACAGCCACTGTCGTGCTCGCCGCCAACGGCTATCCTGGCAGCTATCAGAAGGGCACCGTCATCGAAGGCGTGAAAGCCGCTGGCGCGCTCGAAGGCGTCACTGTCTTCCATGCGGGTACGGACATTGCCGAAGGCGGAAAGCTCGTCGCCAAGGGCGGGCGCGTGCTGAACGTCACCGCCAGCGGTGCCACCCTGCGCGAGGCGGTCGACCGGGCTTATGCGGGCGTGGACGCGATCACCTGGCCGGAAGGCTTCTGCCGCCGCGACATCGGCTGGCGGGCGCTCAGCTAGTCATATCTGAATGCAACGCTCAGGATGAGCCGTTCGGTGCGTTCGGCGGTGCTTCAGGAATTGGGATCAATCAGGATCTTGATCTCGCTGGGACTACTCGCGAGGCTGTCAAACACCGCTGCGGTATTGGCCAGCGGCTGGCGGCTGGTGATGAAGCGGGCGGCTTTATCCGGATGCGCCTGGATCATCGCGAGGGCGGCGGCGAATTCTTCGGGGCGGTAAGCGAAGCTGAATTCCAGTGTCAGTTCCCGGAGGATACCGTCCAGCGGGGTCAGCTTTTCCTCATGCGGGCAGACGCCGGCCACAATGATATGGCTGTGCGGCGGGGCGCCCTTGATGACCTGATCAATCATGCCCTGCGCGCCGGTGCATTCGAAGATGTTGGCGCCGGGCGGCAGACCGCAGAAATCTCGCTCCAGTAGGGGCGACATCGGATAGGGGGCAAGGGCAAGATCGCCCCAGCGGTCGAAGGGCGAACCTTCTGCCGGGTCGATCAGAATGTCCGCGCCGAGCTGCGCTGCGGCGCTGCGGCGCGCGGCGGAAAAGTCTGCGGCCAGGATCGGCCCCCGCCCCTGCAGGCTGAGGGAGAGGATAACGGCAAGGCCCACCGGCCCACAGCCGATGACGACATTGGGCGCCCGGTTGCGGCTTGCCAGATTGGCGGCGTGAAGGCCGACAGAGAGGGGCTCTGTCAGCGCCGCTAGATCATGCGGCACGCTTTCGGTAATGCGGAAACTGCGGCATGCATCCATGCAGGAGAGCTCTGCCAGGCCACCGCCATGGCCGGGCGACAGGCCGATGGTCTGGGGGCCTTCATGCGTGTGGGTGAAGGGCAGGCCGGTGATGATGTCGCCCGGCCTCAGCGGGGTGTCCGTGCCCGGCGCAATGCCGATAATCTCGGCGGAAAACTCATGGCCGGGGATGATCGCGGGCATCTGATCCTGCGCTTCGGGCGGCAAGCTTTCGGCCATCGCGGCCATCTGCTTGCGGGCGCTGAGATCGCTGCCGCAGATGCCGGTGAAGAGGGGGCGGACAAGGAGTTGGCCCGCCAGAGGCGACGGGTCCGGCATCTGCCGGATACGAATGGTTTTACCCTGAAGAACAGCGGCGCGCATGGTCTGTGTCCTGATATCTTCGTTCTAGTTTTCGGGCGGCAGCGCGAACCTTGCCACTTCCGGCTGGCCGGTATGGGCGGTGGTTCCGCCATCGGCGACGATGATGGCGCCGGAGACATAAGACGCATCGTCTGAGGCCAGGAAGGCCACGACATTGGCCATCTCTTCAGGCTGGGCGGCGCGCTCCATCGGAATGCGTTTCAGCCAGTCTTCGCGCAGGCCGGGCAACTGCTGCACACCGGCCGTGATCGGCGTATCAACAAGGCCAGGACAGATCGCGTTCACGCGGATGCCATCGCGCGCATGGTCCACGCAAAGGGCGCGGGTGTAGTTGATCACCGCGCCCTTTGCGGCGTTGTAGGCCGAAAAGCGATAATCCCCGCCCATACCGGAGATGGACGCCGTGTTCACGATAGCGCTGCCCCGGGGCATATGTGGGATGGCGAAATGGCAGGCATAATAGACACTGTGCAGATCAATCGCGATGACGCGCTCCCAGTCTGCTGGCTGAACTTCGACGCTGGTGCCAAAGCTGCCGATGCCGGCATTGTTGAAGAGGATGTCGATGTGGCCGTGACGTTCCACAGCGGCCTTGATCAGGGCCTCCATGTCAGCGGCGCTGGAGACATCGCATTTCACCGCCATGGCCGTGGGGCCAAGATCGGCGGCGATGGATTTGCCGCCATTGTCGTTGATGTCTGCCAGGACGACATGCGCGCCCTCGCGGGCAAGAAGGCGGGCCGTGGCGGCGCCGATGCCGGAGGCCGCGCCGGTGATGACGGCGACCTTGTTCTCAAATCTCTTGCGGGTCATGGGCGGCCTCGGGTCAGCGGGCTGCGCTGGGCGGGGTTTCGGTGGCCCAGGCCGGGCGGCGTTCCTTGATCACATCAGTGATCTTGGCCCAGGCGGGCAGGGTTTTGGCCATGAATTTGATGTCGAAGTTTTCTTCGCTGCGGAACTCAAGCACTTCAACGCCGTCCGGGCCGGGCGTGTAGCGATAGGCCTTGCCCGCGCCGATGAAGAAGCCGTCGCCTGCCCCCAGCGTTTCGGTGCCGAGTTGAAGCGTGCCGGCGACGATATAGTAGAGGCAGTCGGCATTGTGCGTATGCAGAGGGAGCGGGAAGCCGCTCTTGAACCAGGCATAGGTGAGGCTGAAGCCGGGACGGGAGAAGAGGGTCTTGACGGCATTGCCCTCGGCAAAGCCTGCCTCCAGCGCGCCACCGATGCCGGCCTGCATGTCTTCATTGAGGTCGGCGACTTCCATATGCCCGGTCTCGTCCAGCGTGGGGGCTGAAGCAAAACGGAAGATTTCGAGCCCGCGCTGGTGCTGGCAGACGGTTCCCTTGCGGCAGCTGTTGTCATTGTTGTTTCCTCCTGGCCGGTGGTCTATGTCTGGGCTCTCTGGGGCCTCCGGCGCTGCGCCCGGCGGAGCAGCTGTTACCCCAATCGGTACCATGCTGCCCCAATTAGTCAATATTGACTATTTGTGCGATCCGGTTGACGATCCGCTTTTGTGGGGGCCTTATTTTGTCTGTGATGCAGAATCGAACGCAAGCTGTGGGGCACGATATTTCCGCCCGGCGCCGGACGACCCGGCGCGGCGAGGAAACGCGCCGTCAGCTCATCCAGGCCGCCATCGAATGCCTATGCGAAAAGGGCTATGCCGCCACTTCGATCGAAGCGGTGATGGAGCGGGCCGGTGTCAGCCGGGGATCTGTCCTGCATCAGTTTCCCACACGGATCGCGCTGATCTCGGCGGCGGTTGAGGCGGCGATGGAAATCATGATGGCGCATACGCGCGACCGGATGCGCGATTTGCCGGGCGCGCAGGCGCAGTACCGCGCGATGTGTGACCTGTTCTGGGAGACGCAGAAGATCCCGGAAGGCGCCGCCGTCACCGAGGCGCTGCTGGCCTCGCGCTGGGATGGAGCGCTTGCTGAGGCGTTGCGGCCGGTGGCGACGCGCATCGAGGCGGAGATTGACCAGGATACCCGCGCGACCGCTTTGGCGGCGGGCGTGAAGGATGTTGAGGCGTGTACGGTGCATGCGCGCGTACTGATCCTCACCCTGCGGGGCATCACACTGGAGCTGATGTATGACAAGGGCCGGGCGATGATCCATCGCGCGCTGGACCAGATACGCGCCCAGCATGTGGTGCATTGCGAAGAGATGCTGGGGCCTGAGGCCGAGAGCTAGCAACTAGCAATACGGATTGCCCGGCCGGCATCCTGCGGCATAGGCGGAACCGTAAGCGTTCAGACGGTTGATATAATTGTTGAAGTCGCGGCTGTCCTGCTGGGTCTGATAGGTGCTCATCTGGTTGTAGGTCGTCGTGCTGCCTGAGCCAGAGCTGCCATATGAGTACGAGCCAGACCCCGCCGCCGCAGCTTCTCCCCAGACCTTGAGGCCGCCTGCCAGCGCATCGAGACCCTTGTTCAGCGCGTTCTCCAGGGCGCCGCGCTGACGCGGCGCGGAGGGAAGCGGGTTCTGGGCGATCTTGTCGTTGTAAAGGTCCATATGCGGCTGGCATGCAGGCTGGTAGTTATGGGTGTAACAGGCCGTGCCGAGCAGGCTGAGCGCGCCTTCCGCGTCAGTCATGCCAAAGCGGGTGTAGTATTTCATATAGGCGAGGTTCAGACATTGGGATTGGTCGCCGCCTTCGCATTCCTCGGTGATCAGCGCGGCGGCCATAGCGATATCGGCCTTGTGCGGCGTGCCGGGCAGGAACAGAACCGCGCTTGCATGGCCGCGGCAGCCCCACGTGCTTTCGAAAAGACAGGCATCGCGAAACTGGTTGAGCGCGCGGGGGATGTCCTTGGCCACGCCGTGGCGCCCTTCGAGACGGATGACGCCGGCATTGTAACAGCCGAAGCCTGAAAAGGCGGCGCAGGATTCATCGTAGCGCCGCATGGCTTCGGTGATGTCACCCGCGTTGAGGTGTTCGAGGGCTTCATCATTCATCTTGGTGTGCAGGTCAGCCCGGAAAAAGCTGGCATAAAGCGCGCCGTTGCGCATGGCGCTCGCATAATTCGTGCTGGCCAGGGCATAATTCTGCTCAGTCCCGAGGCCAAATTCATAAGCCCAGCCCAGAGCCTGATAGGCGTTGCCCAGATTGCCTTTCGCGGCGGTTTCGAAATAGGAAAAGCCCCGCGCCATATCCTTGTCGACGCCGTCTCCCATGAAGAAGATATGTCCGGCATTGTAGGACGCTTCGGCATGGCCGAGCGCGCTGGCTCGTTCGAAATAGGCAAGGGCCGCGGCCCGGTCAGGCTCCATTTCGAGGCCCTGATCATGATGCAGGCCGAGATTGTAGATTGCTTCTACATGGTCCTGCGCGGCGGCCCTGGCATACCATTCCCGCGCAGTGGCTTTCGACTGCGCCGTGCCCTGACCATGCGTGTACATCGTGCCCAGCGTGAATTGTGCTTCGGCGATCCCCGCTTCGGCGGCAGATTTTATAAGTGGGAAGGCAGCGTTGACGTCGCCCGCCTTGCCGAGCGCCATACCCCGGTCCAGCAGCGCCTGTGGTTCGGTCTCCGCCCGTGCTGAGAATGCGAGAACAGCCAGGACCAGAAGACTGAAAATCAGGCGGGCACGGAACATCGCTGACTCCCCGTCAGGTTTGCAGGTCACCATGTAGTGTCTGACAGATGGCGTGTCCTGTCATCCCCCCCGAAGGGGGGTAACGGTGCGGGGATGTCGAACCCCGCGTCATCACGCGAATGCAGACTGCCAAATCCAGAGCGCGGCTCAGGCCGCAGGTTCTTCCTTGAACCAGACCTCGACCGGGCCTTTCAGCGTCAGCTGAAGCGGGCGGCCTTTGCGGTCAACGGCCTTGCCGGCGGAGACCTTTATCCAGCCTTCGGAGATGCAATACTCCTCGACGGTCGTTTTCTCTTCGCCGCGAAAGCGCACGCCAATGCCGCGCGCGAGCACGTCATAGTCGTAGAACGGGCTATCGGGATAAATCGAGAGGCGGTCGGGCGGTGTATCGGTCATGGGCGGCGGTTTAGCCTTGCCGCGCGGGAATAATCAAGAGGAATAGGCCGCGTCATTTGCCGACGAATATCAGCGTGCCTTCAGAAACCTCGTCGAGAAACCGGGCGAGATCGGCCTTTGAAAACACGATGCAGCCATTGGAGCGGCCAAGCTTGCCATAGCGGGCAAGGTGTTCAGGCTCGGCATAGCTGGCGGCATGGATGACGATGGCACGGTCGCGAGCGGTCCGGTTTTCCTCATCAAGCCCATCAAGACGCACAGACCGGCCATGTTTGCCCCGGTATTCTTCCGCAATGCGGAAAGTGCCCCTGGGGCTCGCCTGCGACCCAGGAACGCTGGAGAAACGGTCGAGATAGCCGTCATGATCGGGATCGGAGCCCAGACCGTGGGAGGTGCGGTAGGCTGACACCTCCCCGGTTTTCAGATTGACGACATATAACCGCTCTTCGCGCGAGTGTTTGGCATAGTCGACGATGACAAGCCGGCCGGTTTTGCTCGCGTCAGGTGCTTTGTCCCGCAGCGCGGTCAGACCGGCATTCAGCAGTTCCTGCCGGATGATCTGGTGTGGATCGAGGACGACGGCAAAAGCCGCAGGCGCAAGCGAACAAAAAAACAGAAGAAACAGGGCGAACGCGCGTTTCACAAATGGCTTCTCCGGCTCAGGCAAACGGGCGCGGACGCTGCGGCAGGTCTTGGCTCAGCGCCCTCAATGGGTATGGTAACAGTCAAAATCCGGCAGAATTGAGAGAGACCAAAATGGCAGAGGCGGCAAACGCACAGGATCTTTATTCCGGCACCAAGCCAGTGGCCGAATCCCATCAGTTTGATGAGGCGAAACTTGCCACCTGGATGGAGGCGAATGTCGAGGGCTATGAAGGCCCTCTTGTGGTCCGTCAGTTCAAGGGTGGGCAGTCCAACCCCACCTATCAGCTCATTACCCCCAACAAGAAATATGTGATGCGCCGCAAACCGCCGGGCGATCTGCTGCCCAGCGCGCATGCTGTGGACCGCGAATACCGCATCATCAACGCGCTCTATCCGCTCGGCTATCCGGTTGCCCGCCCTTACGGGCTCTGCATGGATGAGGACGTTGCGGGCACCATCTTCTATGTGATGGATATGGTTGAAGGCCGCATCCTGTGGGACGGCACGCTGCCCGATTCCACACCAGCAGAACGGCGCGCGATCTATGAGGCCAAGATCAAGACGTTCGCGGATTTGCACAATGTCGATTGGCGCAAGGCCGGGCTGGAAGGCTTCGGCAAGGAGGGCGATTATATCGCACGCCAGATTCACCGCTGGACGAAGCAGTACAAAGCCTCTGAGACGATGCACATTCCGGAGATGGAACAGCTGATCGAATGGCTGCCAAAGAACATTCCGCCTGGCGAGACAACGACTATCGTTCACGGGGACTACCGCCTCGACAACATGGTCCTGCACCCGACCGAATCCAAAGTGATCGCGGTGCTCGACTGGGAACTCTCCACGCTGGGTGATCCGATTGCGGACTTTTCCTACCACCTAATGAATTGGGTCATGCCACCGGGCGACAGCGCACGCGGTTCGATCATGGCGATCGACGATCTCAAAGCTTGGGGCATTCCGACGATGGAAGAGTATGTGGCGCTCTATTGCCAGCATACCGGCCGTAAGGGCCTACCTGAGCTGGACTACTATTTCGCCTATAACGCGTTCCGCCTCGCCGGCATCTTGCAGGGTATCATCGGGCGTGTGCGCGCCGGCACCGCCAACAGCGCGAACGCGGAGTCCAACGCGGCGCGCGTTGTACCACTGGCGAAATTTGCCGCTGAGTATGCCCGCCGCGCCGGCATGCCGGGGTGAGTGCTGCCTCCTCCAGCCCGCCGGCTCCGGAAGGGGGCCGGCGGCTGCTGACGCGCCGGGATCTGTTGCTGCTGGCGCTTGCGAGCGCGGTGGTCACCGCCAACGCCTATTATATTCACCCGATCATCGCTCTCGTGGCGAAGGATTTCGGCGTGTCACCGTCCGCCATCGGGCTCGTGCCGGCGCTGAACCAGATTGCGCTGGCGCTTGGCATTTTCTTCCTGCTGCCGCTGGGAGACCGGTTCAGCAACCGGCAGCTGGCCATCGTGTTTGCGGCCGGGCAGTTCATGGGCCTGGTGATGATGGCATTTGGGGGCAGCTTCTGGCTGTTCGTGGCGGGGTCCACCTTCCTCGGCTTTTCAACCATCACGCCTTATCTTTTGCCCGCCTATGCGTCCAAACGGGTGGCGCCCGGAGATCTGGGGCGCGTGACCGCAACGCTGACCACAGGCGTGATTGCAGGCATCCTGCTGGCGCGTGCCGGCGCAGGCTGGGTGGGCGAGCATCTCGGTTGGCGCACGGTCTACTACATTGCGGCGGGGGTAATGCTGGTGATCACATTGCTCCTTCCCCGGATCATGGACGAGCGGGAAAAAACCGAAGACCAGGCGCCGGCGGGCAGCTATGTCAATCTTGTGCTTTCGGTGATCCCGATTGTCCGCCGGCATCCGGAGGTCATCATCTCCGGGACGATACAGGGCATCGGTTTTGGGGTTTTCCTGTCGGTATGGCTCACCCTCGGCCTTCATCTGACGAGCCCGGAAATGGGGTATGGCGCCGACACGGTCGGCTATCTGGCGGCGCTCGCGCTTCTGAACCTTCTGACCACAGCCCCGCTGGGCGCCTGGGCCGATCGGATAGGCCCCAGGAAGGCGCGCCTGATCATTTCGCTGGTCCAGTTTTCCGGTGTCTGCCTTCTGGGCGTTTTCGGGCACAATCTGTGGCTGCTGATGATCCCTTTGACGATGATGAATGTCGTTGGTCCCCTCATCGATGTGACGGGACGGATGACCTTCCTGGGCCAGCCGCCAGACGTGCGCACGCGGCTGATGACCGCTTACATCGTGCTGATGTTCATCGGCGGCGGTCTTGCCAGTTGGGGCGCGACATATGTTTATGAGCATGCCGGGTGGGGCGGGACAACAAAACTGACGCTGACCCTGTCTGCGGCGCTGGTGGCGCTCTCTTTCCTGAGCTTGCGTCTTTTCGGAAAGGATACCGGGCGCGCGAAGGCGTGACGCGCCGCGATGAACATGGCAGGATCAGGCGAAAGGGAGAGACAATGACCGATATTCTCAAAGGCCCGCTGCGCAGCCCCGTCAACATGCTCACCGAGCAGAAATACGGCGGACACAAATCCCTGCATGACGATGCCGAAGCCGCGCGCCTTGGCATCAAGGCCGGGCCGATTGAAGGGCCGACCCATTTCCAGCAATTCGTGCCCCTGCTGGCAGAGGTCTGGGGCAATGACTGGTTTGAGCGGGGCTGCTTCTCCTGCCACTTCCTCAATATGGTGTTTGATGGCGAGAAGGTTCACGCTGAAATCGACCGGCCGGAACCTGGGGCGAGACGTACGCTCGCCCGCGCCTTCAAGGAAGACGGCACACCCGTTCTGGAGGCCAGCGCGTCGCTGGGGCCTGAGCATGGCGAAACCCTTCTGGAAGCGCGCATGAAAACGCTGCGGCCGGCAAATGACCTCGTCATTCTGGCGGATCTGAAGGTCGGGATGCAGGGCGCCGCCGAGGAGCGTGTGCGGATGGGCCCGGATCAGAATATGGGGGATCTCTACCCCTTCTCCCTGGCAGAGAAACTGAGCGTCATCACCGAGAACCATCCGATGTATTCAGACGCAGCGGTCTCGCCCTGGGGGCGGCCGGTTGTGCCGCTGGAGATGGTCAGTGTGCTGGCAAACTATTCCAGCCATGGCGCCCGCTTCCCGGTGAAGCATCCCAGCATTGGCCTCTTTGCAGACCTTGAAATCCGGATGATCGACGGGCCGCTGTTCGTGGGCGAGGACTATGTGCTGCGCCGCGAGGTCGTGGCGCTGTCTGAATCCCGGCGCGCCGAGAATTACTGGATACGCACACGCATCTTTGATGCGGCTGGCCAGAAACAGGTGGCCGAGATGTTGCTCAATCATGGCGTGATGAAAGCGAGTTATCCCGCCTATCCCAAAGAGCGCCTGGCATGACGCCCGCCCGGCTGCGCAAGCATTGCCTGTCTCTGCCAGGAGCAGAGTGCATGGTGCAGTGGGGCGATGATCAGATCTACAAGATCGCGGGCAAGATGTTTGCCGCGACAGATAAGGCCTGCGCTCACATCTCGTTCAAATGCAGCGATGAAGCGTTTCATGTGCTGGTCGAGTCGGGGGTCGCTGTGCCTGCGCCTTATCTGGCGCGCGCCAAATGGGTGCAGGTCACGCCTGAGGCACTTCCGGAGGATGAGCTGCGCCAGCGCATCACGCAGGCCTATGCCATTGTCCGTTCGAAACTGACCCGGAAACTACAGGCGGCCCTGCCGCCCTTTGAGGCCGGATCTTTGCCGTGAGGCGTTGAAAACGCGGCAGGAACCGCTACCGTGGGCGCTTGATCCGGGAAGGGTAAACCCATGAAGAAGTTCACCGCTGCAGCCATTGGCGCGCTCATGATCTCAGCCTCGGCGATGGCCGAAAACGCCGTCATCCATGCGGGCCATGTGCTGGCCAAGCCCGGCGAAGGCTATCTGACGCGCCAGACCATCCTGGTGGAGGATGGGCGCATCGTTTCGGTCACACCGGGCTATTCGACGCCGAAAAACCATCCGGTGATCAATCTGCGCGAGGCCTATGTATTGCCCGGCCTGATCGACAGCCATGTCCACATCACCGGCGAGAATGGTCCGGAGGGCCGTATCAAGGGATTTGAAAACTCCGACGTGGATACCGCTTTTGACGGCGCCGCTTTTGCGCTGATCACGCTGAAGGCAGGGTTCACGACGGTTCAGGATGTCGGCGCGCCAAACGATTCCATTTTCGGGCTTCGCGATGCCATCGCGCGCGGCGCGGTGCCGGGGCCGCGCATCCGGGCTTCTGGCGACAGCGTTGCGGTGACCGGCGGCCATGGCGACATCAACGGCTATTCTTCGCGCGTGATGGCAGTATTTACCGGCGCCAATATCTGCAACGGCGCCGATGATTGCCGGCGCGCCGTGCGCCAGCAGATCAAGGAAGGCGCCGATCTGATCAAGATCACGGCGACCGGGGGCGTGCTGTCCAATACGGCGGCAGGCCTGGAACAACAGTTCACGGAGGATGAGCTTGCCGCCATCGCCGACGCCGCCCATTCGATGGGACGCAAGGTGACGGCGCATGCCCATGGCAAGAGCGGGGTCGATGCGGCCCTGCGCGCGGGTATCGATTCCATCGAACACGGCACCTATCTCGACGCGGAGTCGATTGCCCTGTTCCGGGAGAATGGCGCCACGCTCGTGCCGACCGTTCTGGCGGGCGCGACGGTGACGGGCTGGACGAATGAACCCTGGCTGCCGGCCGCTTCGCGGGCAAAGGCGGCCCAAGTTGGCCCGCTGATGCTGGAAATGCTGCGCCGGGCGCATCAGGGTGGGGTCAATGTTGCCTTCGGAACCGATACCGGCGTCTCGCGCCATGGCGACAATGCCAAGGAGTTTGCGCTGATGGTCGAGGCCGGGTTCACGCCGGAAGAGGCCATTCGCGCCGCCACGGTCGTGGCCGCGGAACATCTGGAAATGACGAAGGATATTGGCACGCTGGAGGCGGGCAAATATGCTGACCTGATTGCGGTGACCAGCGATCCCCTCAAGGACATAAAGGTGCTTGAGACCGTCAGCTTCGTGATGAAGGGCGGCGAGGTCTATAAATCCGGCAAGTAATTTGCAGGGCCAGGCAGGGCGGAGCCTGCCGCTTTGACGGCGGAGGCTGCACCGCTTATGAATTCAAGTTGGTAAATCCCGCACGCCGGGCTTCGCCAGTATGAGGAAAGTCATGGCCATCCGTTCCTGCCTGCTCGCAACGACCGCTATTCTCGGACTGGCCGCCTGTGGCGGCGAAGCGCCCTCTGGGGCGCGGCCTGCGGCCATGACGCAGACCGTGAATGGCGATGAATGTGTGCCGATTGCGGACGGGATGTATGAAATGCGGGACGGCCGGCTACTGGCGAGCACCACGCCACCGGAACTTGCCGCCAACAACCCGGCGCTCTGGGCGCAGGAAATACAGGCCGGACTCCAGACGGCAGGGATCGACTGGCTGAATATAGTTATCCGCGATCAGGTGGCCATCGTGACGGGCACGGCGCCGGATACAGAAACCAAGGCTCAGGGCTTCTCAACAGGACAGGCCGCAATTGAGGGCCATCCGCGTGCGGGCAATGCTGCTCTGATCGTCATCGATGGCATATCGATCGAAAATGGCGAGGAGGGCCTCGGTGCGCCGTTGGCAGGTCTCGCGGGTCAGCTGATCACGGCGGAAAGCTGCCAGGCTGCGTTTACCGCCACGTCGCGCAACCGCACCATCCTGTTCGGCACAGGCAACGCCAACATCTCGCCGGTCAGCCTGCCGCTGATCGACGCGCTCGGGGGTGTTGCCATGCTTTGCCGCGCGTTCGAGATCGAGATCGGGACGCACACCGACACCCGAGGCTCCGATGACTACAATTTACGCCTCTCCCGGGACCGGGCGAATGCGATCCGTGAATACCTCATAGGCAAGGGGCTGCCCGAAGACTCCCTGAAAGCCGTCGGGTATGGCGAAGCGCGGCCCCTCGAAACGGGGTCGACACCTGAAGCCCACGCCCGCAACAGCCGCACCGAGTTTACGGTAAAGCCGCGCTGACGCTCAGAGGCTGAGGATCAGCCCTGTCGAGGGCGGGATCTTTGCATCCAATGTCTGCAACCAGGCTGCCTCGATGGCGTCCGGACCGCTCTGTTTCGCAGGCGTCAGGTATTTGGCCGAGGCCGAATAGAAACCTGCGAGCGCCTTGCTGGTTCTGGCGTTCAGTTCCTCTGCGCCCAGCTCTTTTGCGCGCGCGGCGGCATATGTCGGCACAAAGAAGAATTCCGGTTGCGGGCCTGGCACGTCGACCGGCGCGCGGTTACCTTCCCAATCGGTCACGCCAATGATCAGGCTGCGGACCAGGCGGTCCTTCAGGGCATGGTGGACATCCGCGGTGAGGGTTGGCCGCCCGAGGAAGTCGACATAGGCCGAGAGGCCTCGCGCGTGCAGCCGGTCTACCTCGTCATAGGTCGTGGTGCGCGCATAGAGGCCGGAGGCTTCGACATAGTCCTTGTTGGCCGGCGATGTCAGGGCAATGGCTTCCACCGCGCCGCGCTGCTTCAGGCAATGGGCAAGGGCGAGGGCTGTCTTGGACGAGGCGGATGAAATCACGACCGTTTCGGGGATCTCCGCGCCGGTCTCCATCAGGCAGTCATCAATCATCCAGCCGGTGGTGAACAGCGGCCGGAACAGCATCTGCTGGGCTTCCGTAGCAGGATCGTAAGACGGGTCGGCGGCGTTGAAGATATAGGTGTTGTAGATCGGCGCGAGGCCCTGGCGGTGGGCGGCGCCGTCCATGAAGCTGCCCGCGCTGACGCGGACGGGCTCGACATCGAATGCATCCGAGATCGGCAGATAGCCATAGACCCGCGCGCCCGGCGCGACGCCTGCGGCCCTGGATTCAGTGACCGTGGCAAAGCCCCAGACGGGCACGCGGCCAAAGGCCGGATCGGCCGCCGGGAAGAAGTTCCAGTAGCCCATGCTCTCGCCAAAGGTGGCATAGGTGACGTTATTGGCCGTCAGCGCGAAGGCATCGACCTTAAGGCGCGCCATGCCATCCGCCAGCGGTGTTACAGGCGCGGTGGCCCAGGACGTGTCGCGCAGATTGCTGCGCCGGATCAGAAAGTCAGCCAAGTTCGGTCCCTTTGTTTGGGCTCAGTTTCGGCCTTTCCCCATGAATGCGCCGATGCGAGCCTGCATGTCAGGGCCTACGCCCTCATTGTTAAGTATTTCCCATTGCAGGCCGCTGTCCATATCCCGCGCATCGGTTGCTTCCAGAAGGCGCTTGTTGGCGGCGTGGCTGAAGGGTGAATTGGCGAGGATCTGCCGGGCCAGCGTGTCGATGGCTGCGTCAAATTCCGCATCCGGAACAACGAGTTCTGCCAGGCCGATCCGCTGGGCTTCGGCCGCGCCGAACATTTCGGCGGTGAACATCAGTTGCTTGGCGGTCGCGATGCCGACGCGGCGGGGCAGGCGCTGGCTCATCCCCCAGATCGGGGTGAGCGCCCATTTGGCGTGGGTATCGCCAAACTTTGCGCTCTCGGCGGCGATGATGAAATCGGCCGCCAGCGCCACTTCCAGCGCGCCGGTATAGCAGTGGCCATGGACGGCCGCGATGACCGGCTTGGGCAGGCGCTCCAGCAGGCGCAGTGTTTCCGAATGCCAGCCGCGCGAGGGCACCTTCTCGCCCTCGGCAATATCTGCCAGATCGTGCCCCGCAGAAAAGCACCGGCCGGCGCCCCGCAGGACAACACAGCCGATGGACGTGTCCTTGTAGAGGTCCATCACATGGCCGCGCAGTTCTTCGAACATGCCGACGGTCAGCGAATTCAGCTTGTCCGGCCGGTTGAGCGTCAGGAGGGCAAGGCCGTCCCGGTCTTCGCGCAGAACGGTGCTCATTTGCCGAGGTCCACCATGAGGGAAGAAATGGCGTGTACGAAGTTGTTGGGCGCAATCGTCTGCTCGCCGGTCCAGCGCACATTCGGGAAGCGCGACAGCATTTGGCGGTAAGCCGATTCCAGCTGCATATTGGCGACCCGCTGGCCGAGGCACACATGCGGACCGTGGCCAAAGGCAAGGTGTTCCTTGGCGTTGGCGCGGTCAATATCGAAGCGGTCAGGGTTCTCGAACTTTGCCGGGTCGCGATTGGCGGCGGCATAATACATGACGACCTTCTCGCCCTCGGCGATCTTCTGGTCGCCGAGTTCTGTGTCCTGCGTCGCGGTGCGGCGCATATAGGTCACGGGCGTCACCATGCGGATGGCTTCGTTCACAAAGTTCGGGAAGCGGTCCGGCTTTTCCTTGAGCTGTTCGCGCAGTTCCGGATTTTCCGTCAGCAGGCGCATTGTGCCCGACAGCGAGTTGCGGGTTGTATCATTGCCGGCAAAGACGATGAGCAGCCAGGAGCCATCCAGGAATTCCGGAGAGAGAGGCTTGCCATCGACCTGCACATTGGCGATGGCCGAGAGAAGATCCGGCTGCGGATTTTTGCGGCGTTCCTCCAGCAGGGAGCGGCCATATTCGAACATCGCCTGAATCTCGGTCATGAAGGTCATGATCTGTTCAGGTGTCACATTGCCGAGGCCTTCCTGCTGGGCCTGGTATTGCGAGGTTTCCAGGAAGTGCATCCAGTGGACGAGCTTTGGCCGGTCGGCCGGCGGCACACCGAGAATTTCGCACAAGGTGAAGAGGGGAAGTTCGGCAGAGAACATCTCCACCATGTCCACAACCTGGCCTTGCGCCTCCATGGCGTCGAGAAGGCGGTTCACCTCAATGTCTACCCGTTTTCTCAGTTCTGCGACGAAATCAGCGCGGAAATAGGCCATGTGTTCCATGCGCAGGGGCGTATGGTATGGGCGGTCGAGATTGATCAGGGAGTTGAGCGAAGAGGAATGCAGCAGCGGATGGCGGGGCGTGCCCTCCATGCCGTAATTCATCAGGATACCGCCTTTTTGAGACGAGAAAACCTCCGGCGAAAGTTCGACCTTCTTGACAAGATCATAGGAGGTGACCGCCCAGAAACCGGCGCCATACTCTTCCGGATGCCACATCACGGGCGCCTTTTCCCGCATCATAGCGAAGGCGCTATGAGTATACCCGCCATGATCGGAAAAGACGGTCGGCTGGGTCAGGTCCAGGGGCGGGGTCAGGGCGTAGGCCTTGCCGAATTTCGGCTCCTTCGGAGGGCTCTCGACCTGATAGGTTTCAGTGACATTCATAAAAGTCATGGGCGTGGCTCACTATAACTGTTCGAGAGTGCAGGCGGGGCGCTTCAGGAGCGCTCCGGATATCAGAACTTGTACCGCACCGGGATGGATTTCGGTCCGCCGACGAAATTGGCCTTGATGAAGCTCGGTTCGCCGGCAAGCTCGATGGATTTCACGCGGGAAAACAGCTCCTCATAGATCGCCTGCATTTCGAGGCGGGCGAGGTGCATGCCAAGGCACATATGCCCACCATAGCCAAAGGAGATCAGCTTGTTGGGCGAGCGGTCGGCCTTGAAGCTGTAAGGGTCATCGAAGACCTCTTCGTCCCGGTTGCCGGAGGGGTAGCAAAGCAGCAGGCTCTCGCCCTTCAGCACCTTCTTTCCACGGAGGGTGTAATCCTCCTGGGCCGTGCGCATGAAATGCTTGACCGGCGTTGTCCAGCGGATGGCTTCATCCACGGCCGTGCGCGACAGGCCTTTGGGATCAGCCATCATCTTTTTCAGCTCAGACGGGCTCTGCAGCATGGCGAGCACGCCGCCCCCGGTCGAGGCGCTGGTCGTGTCATGGCCGGCCGCGGCGACGATGATGTAATAGCTCATCGCTTCGAGCTGCCCGATCGGTTCGCCGTCCACCATGCCGTTGGCAATGACGGTGGAGACGTCATCCTTCGGGTTCGCGCGCCGGTCAGCGGTGATCGAGGTGAAATACATGAAGAATTCGGCGAGCGTTGCCTGGATCGAGGCGAGGCCCTTCTCGACATCGCGCTCTTCGGCGAGCGATTTATCCCGCATCAGGTCTTCGTCCTGCGCGCCGAAAATCTCCTGCGTCAGTTTCAGCATCATCGGTTCATCCGACTCCGGAACACCGAGGATCTGCATGATCACGCGCAGGGGATAGTAGAGCGCAATATCCTGCTGGAAGTCGCACTCCCCGCCGAGATCTTCCATCCGGTCGACATATTGCTTCGCGATCGCGCGGACGGCGTCTTCGCGCTTTTTCACATTCTGCGGCATGAACCATTCCTGGGTCAGATGGCGCAGCTTGAAGTGCAGCGGGTCGTCGAGCTGGACGAGGGTTTTCAGAAGATGAGGCTGGCCGAACTTGCCGTAAACGCCTTTCTCGGCCTCATGATAGGAGAGCATCTCGCGCTGGCCGTTCGTGAACAGCTGGTTCTGGCGCGACACGTCCATGATGTCGGCATGCTTTGTCACCGCCCAGAACGGGCGGAAGCCCTCCGGCTCACACCAGGCGAGCGGGTCCTCCGCGCGAAGCCGTTTGAAAGCCGCGTCCAGGACAGGCTGGTCTGCATATACGGCCGGTGTCACGATCTGATCGCAGGTCGCAGCTGCCGCTTCGCTCATGCGGCGCGCAGGATCTTTCTTTGTGTCTGGCGGAACCGCCAGCACAGCTGAATCAGACATCGGAAATCCTCCAGAGCAGGGTTAGCGGCGTCTACGGCCGCTTCCCCTTCACTCTAGCCGAAGGCCCCTGCCTGCCAAGGCGTGACTTCGCGGCAGGGACGGCCTTCTCAGGCGCTGTATCGACCTCATGTCCCAGGAGGGCGAGCGCTGTTTCCAGCAGGTCTGATGGTACTTCATCCACCTGGCCGGGCTTGAGGTCGGCGAGCAGGAACGGGCCATAGCTGACACGGATCAGGCGGTTGACGGTGAGCCCGACCGATTCCAGCGCTTTGCGCACTTCGCGGTTCTTGCCCTCGGTCAGGGTCACGGTCAGCCAGGAATTGGCGCCCATTTCCCGGTCGAAGATCGCCTTGATGGGTTGATACTTCACGCCTTCGACCGTGATCCCGCTGGCGAGCTCGTCGATCTTGAGCTGGGTGACGGTTCCCTTGGCGCGCACGCGGTAGGTGCGTTCAAGGGCAGACTTTGGCAGCTCCAGAAACCGGGCGAGCTCGCCATCATTGGTCAGCAGCAGGAGGCCTTCCGTCGTCAGGTCGAGGCGGCCGACGGTGACGGTGCGGGGCAGGGATTTTGGAAGCTCGTCAAAGATCGTCCGGCGGCCGGCGGGGTCATTGGTGGTGGTAATGAGGCCGGAGGGTTTGTGGTAGCGCCAGAGACGGCTGGCATCGGGCGCCTTGATGATCTTGCGGCCAACCTTGATGACTTCGCGGCCGGTCACCTTGAAGGCCGGCGACGACAGTTTCTGGCCATTTACGGTCACTTCGCCCGCCTCGATCAGACGCTCGACCTCGCGGCGGGAGGCAACGCCGGCCCGGGCGAGGTATTTGGCAATCCGCTCGCCCTCGCTCCAGTCGGTCGGGGTGGCGGTCGATTTGCTTTTCTGGGCAGGCCGTTTCGGACCGGAAGGTTTCCGGGCCGGGCGGGCCGTCTCGCGACGCTCCGTCA
Source organism: Alphaproteobacteria bacterium HGW-Alphaproteobacteria-18 (assembly GCA_002841155.1). GTDB lineage: Bacteria > Pseudomonadota > Alphaproteobacteria > Caulobacterales > Hyphomonadaceae > Hyphomonas. The sequence continues at coordinate 33,263 of PHEH01000008.1, read as the reverse complement.
TGGTCATGTCTTTCTGTAACTGGTTTCAGCCGAGGAATTGCAGGACTGGCGCCCCAATAGCAAGGCCGAGCGCCACCTCGATTGCCATCCAGATCGGAATTATCCGCATATCCCCCAGTTTCGCGCGGTCAAAGATCAGCGCCACGGCGCGCCCGATGGCGGCGCCAAACCACCCGGCTGCGATCGGCAGGACTGCCAAGGCCGAGCCGGCAGGCGGGGTTATCAGGACGATAATGAGCGCGGCGCCGTGAACCATCAGCAGCAGGCCGCCATAAGTGGCGCGGAATTCCGAATAACCCCCGCCTTTTGCCGGGTCGGCCTTCAGCCGGACGACGCCGGAGGCCCATTCCGGGGCAATCAGGGCGCCGAAGCCCAGCGCGCCGCCGAAGGCAAGCCCTATAATCGCAAGGGTTTCTGTCAGTGGCATGGTGTTTCCCTGATCCTTGTTGCCGACAGGATAGGGCGCGGCGCCGTCTTGGCCAGCTCGATCCGGACTTCATTACAACTGCATCTGTTTCCTGAATTTCCTGTAAACCCTAACGCGGTTTCGGAAAAAATTAACCTTTGGGAGGCTTGATCAGATCGAGTTCAGCGGCGTCCCTGAGAATCACTCACATTCCTGCCGCATAGCGTAGACCGAGGACACGACGCCCATGCGCATGAAGATGTTCGCCGCAGAATCGATGGAAGCTGCCAAGGCGATGATCTTTGCGGAAATGGGTGCGGATGCGGTCATCCTGTCCGAACGCGAGGTTGATGGCGGCGTTGAAGTGCGCGCCGCGACGGATCGCTCGGGCGCAGCTGCCACAGGCAACGAACCCTTCTTCCTGCGCGAGGCGCGTAACCTTGGCCACGGACGCGGCGCCGATAATCCGGCCTTTGCGCGGGTGCGCGACGCGCTGCTCTGGCACGGCGCGCCCCAGCGTTTTGCTGAGCGGGTTGCGGGCGAAGGCGCTGGCCGCCGTCCCGGCGAGTTTTCCACACCCGAAGAGGCAATGGCGGAGGGGCTCTCACGTATTGTCACGTGTGACCCGATCCCGGCGCGCCTTGATCGTGACATTCTCCTGGTCGGCCCGCCCGGCGCAGGCCGCACATCCACAGCCGCAAAACTCACCCGCCGCGCTTCTGTGGCGCGGGCCGAGATTACGCCGCTCGCAGCCGATCTGGATGGATCTGCTGGCGGGGAACAGCTCGCCGCCTATCTGGAGCGCGAGCGTGACCAGATCCGGGTGGCCGAAACCCCGGACGCGTTGTTCAGCCAGCTGCGCGCGCTGCGCAATGAAAGCCGCCGCTGCGTGATTGACCTTCCCGCGATCAACCCGTTCGAAGGCGATGATCTGGCCAGCCTGGGAGACCTCGTTGCTGCGATCCGCGCAGAGCCTGTGCTTGTGCTTTCCGCTGAGGGGCACCCGGACGATCTTGCCGAGGCTGCCCGCGCCTTCCACCGCGCTGGCGTGCGTCGCGCGATCCTGACCAAGCTTGATGTCGTGCGCCGCCGCGGCGGAGCCATCGCGGCCCTGGCATCTTCCGGCATCGCTTTCTCGCACCTTGCGATCACACCGTTCATTGGTGGAGGCCTCGTGCCTGCCGCCCCTTCACGCCTCGCCGCGCTTCTCATGGAAGACGCTCGCTGCGACGTGATTGCCCTCAGAGGAGCTGCATGATCCCATGAGCTTTGCCCTTCGCAGATCGCAAGACCGTCCCCCCGTTCGTCCGCCTCCGCGGGTAACGCCGGCATCCGTCATCACCGTTGCCAGTGGCAAGGGCGGCGTCGGAAAGACATTCGTTTCCATCTCGCTGGCCTCCTCGCTGGCGCAGGCTGGCCGCCGCGTGCTGCTGGTGGACGGCGACCTTGGCCTGGCCAATGTCGACGTTCAGCTCGGTATTGCGCCGGAGACCGATCTTGCGGCCGTTGTGGCTGGTTGGGTTGAGCTTGAAGACGCCGTGACGCCTGTGGATGGCGGCGCGGGTCATGGCGGTTTCGATGTGCTGCCGGGCCGGTCCGGTTCCGGCGCTCTGGCTGAGATGCCTACGGAAGAAGTGGCGCGCCTTGCGGCGGGTCTTTCGGCGCTTGCCCTTCAGTATGATCATGTCGTGATTGATCTTGGCGCGGGAATCGAAGCCAATTGCATGCGTCTTGCCCGTTCCGGCGACAAGGCGCTGATCGTGATTACCGATGACCCGTCCTCAATGACGGACGCTTATGCCTTCATCAAGGTGCTGCGCGGCTACGCGCCATCGGTTGAGCCGCTGATCTGCATCAACCAGGCCGATACGCGCGCTGCAGGCCAGCGCACCTATGAAGCCATTGCGCGGGCCTGTCAGACTTTTCTGGGGTTCCGCCCACGGCTTGCTGGAACGGTCATGCGCGACCCCAAGGTTCGCGACGCCATCCGGTGCCAGAAGACGCTCATGTCCATCGATCCACAGGCCCAGCCTGTGCAGGATGTCATCGCGGTGGCTCAGGTGATGATGGGGCAGGCCTCAGCAGAACTTGGCAACTGATCCGTTCAGAGAAAGTGAATCATTTCGTCTGTGTTCCAACGCTTTTTTAATACCTGTTAATAAAGGTACGTTAGGATTCACAATGTTAACCAAAACAGCTACGACTGACCTTAAGATGATTCGGGAGACGAGCGATGCGCGTCCTGCTAATTGAAGATGACCGGGCACTGGCCCGCTCAATCGAGCTGATGCTCAAAGCCGCTGGCTTCAACGTTTACCTCACCGACCTCGGGGAAGACGGCGTTGATATCGGCAAAGTCTACGAATTCGACATGATCCTCCTGGATCTGTCCTTGCCGGACATCACTGGCTTTGAGGTGCTCAAGCAGCTCCGGATGAGCCGCGTGAACACCCCTGTGATGATCCTCTCGGGCAATCCGGACATTGAAGCGAAGGTGAAAACGCTCGGCTATGGAGCCGACGATTACCTCACCAAGCCGTTCAACAAGGACGAGCTGATCGCCCGGATCACCGCCATCGTGCGCCGCTCCAAAGGCCATGCCGAAAGCGTCATCCGCACCGGCGACATCCTGGTAAACCTCGACGCCAAAACGGTCGAAGTGGACGGCGAACGTGTCCACCTGACCGGCAAAGAATACGCCATGTTCGAGCTCCTTTCCCTGCGCAAGGGCACGACCCTTACCAAGGAAATGTTCCTCAACCACCTTTATGGCGGTCTTGACGAACCCGAGCTGAAGATCATCGACGTCTTCATCTGTAAGCTGCGCAAAAAACTGCAGCAGGCGACCGGTGGAAACCACTATATCGAAACCGTCTGGGGACGTGGCTACGTGCTGCGCGACCCGCGGCCGAGCCAGAAGGCAAACGAGGTTGAAGAAGCCGCCTGAGCTTCTTGAGACCTCTGAGAAATTATGCCCGGAGAGTTCAGCTCTCCGGGCATTTTCGTTTGTAATCTCAGCTTTTCAGCGCAGCGGTCACAGCTTCGGCGAGCGGCGTGGTCGGCCGGCCAATCAGCCTGCTGAGTTGGCGACTGTCATCAAAGAGTGCGCCGTTGGAGGCGTCGACATCCCACGCGGCCAGCCCGTTCGCGAGTCCTTCCGGCAGGCCGAAGCCGGCAAGCAGGCGGGCATATTCTGCTTCCGGCAGGTTTTTATACGGGATTTCCTGGCCGGACTGGCGTGAGATTTCGGCGGCAAGATCGCTCAGCGTATAGGCCATGTCGCCTGCAAGCTCATAGGTCTTGCCTGCATGGCCCTCCGTGGTCAGCACGACGGCCGCCGCCTCGGCATAGTCAGCCCGGGTGGCTGTGGATATCTTTCCGTCCCCTGCGCTTCCGATGAAAGCGCCGCCTGCCAGCGCGCCTGGGATCGACCCTGTGTAATTCTCCGTATACCAGCCATTGCGCAGGATCACGTAAGGGATACCCGATGCCTTGATCATGGCTTCAGTTTGGCGATGTTCCTCGGCAAGGCTGAGGGGAGATCTGTCTGCGTGCAGCACGCTCGTATAGGCGATCAGAGTCACACCGGCGCGCTGGGCGGCTTCTATGACATTGCGATGCTGCGCGGCGCGGCTCCCGATTTCGCTTGAAGAGATGAGCAGCAGCGTGTCGACGCCTTTGAGGGCTGCATCCAGGGTTTCGGCGAGGGCATAGTCAGCGGCGCGCGCCGCAATGCCCAGATCGGCGGCTTTTTCAGGGTTGCGGACGAGCCCGGCCAGCTGATCGGGCGGCACGCGCCGTTTCAGCGCGGCAACCGCAAGACGGCCTAGCTGGCCGGTGGCTCCTGTAATGGCAATCATGGTCTGTCTCCTTTGCGACTTGCCAGAGACACCCCATTTATGGCTTAAGCTTACTTTTAGTAAGTACGCACATTTAGGTAAGTATGAAAATGGCTGAAAAGAAGGATACCGGCGCGCGCTTGTCCATCTCCGAGGCGATGGCGCGCGGCGAGTTGTTTGCTGAGGCCTGCCCGTCGCGGGAGGTGCTCAAGCATGTCACCAGCCGCTGGGGTGTTCTGGTGTTGGTGGCCTTGATGACGGGCACGCACCGGTTCAGCGAATTGCGCCGCAAGATCGGCGGCGTCAGCGAGCGGATGCTGGCGCAGACGCTGCAATGGCTGGAGCAGGACGGGTTTGTGAGCCGCGTTTCCTATCCCGTTGTGCCCCCGCATGTGGAGTACAGTCTCACGCCCCTGGGCGAAGAGGTCGGGGCGCGCGTGCGGGATCTGGCCGACTGGATCGAGTTGAACCTGCCGCGCATCGCAGAGACCTGGGAGGCCCGGAAGGAAGAGGCCTGAGACCGGGCCTCTATTTCCGCCCGCGGGCTTCCTCGGTCCCTTTGCGGGCGAGGCCGTCGGCGCGTTCGTTGCCTTCGTCGCCGGCGTGGCCTTTGACCCAGACCCAGGTGATGTCATGGCGCTTGCACGCCTCTTCCATCGCCATCCAGAGTTCCTGGTTTTTCACAGGTTTCTTGTCGGCGGTTTTCCAGCCATTGCGCTTCCAGCCCTTGATCCATTTGGTCAGGCCGTCCTTCACATAGGTGGAGTCCACATTCAGCGTGATCTTTGACGGGCGGTTGAGGGCATTCAGCGCCTCGATCACGGCGGTCATTTCCATCCGGTTATTGGTCGTGGCCGGATCGCCGCCATAGAGTTCCTTTTCATGGCCGTTCCAGCGGATCAGCGCGCCCCAGCCGCCGGGGCCGGGATTTCCGCTGCACGCGCCATCGGTCCAGATTTCGATGATGTCTTTATCGGTCATGGGGTGCGGGGTGGGGGGCTTTGGCGCCCGCGTCAAGCAGGCCTTTAGAAGACACTCACATCCATTTGCGTCAGCTGGCGCGCAGGCTGGACAATGGCGTGGAAGAGAAAGCCGCAGAAAGCGCCGGCGAGGAGGCCGATGACCCCGCCGCAGGCCAGCGCGCCGAGCGCTGAGGCGGCGCCGCCAAACCAGCCGAAGACGAAGGTTGTGCCCCCGACAAGTATCCCGCCCCAGATCGCCCCCCAGCGCAGATAGGGGGTCAGCGCTGTGATGCCCCGGTATGGAAAGCGCCCGATCGACAGGCCGAGCGCCAGGGCCGCCGACGGCACCGTGATGAAGAACAGGATGAAGTTCATCGCCGAAAGCTGGGCCGCCAGCAGCGCGCCGCCCCGGAAATCCCCGGCGCCGACAGCAAGTCCGGGCGCCTGGCCCGCAAGGCCGATAAGCGTGAAGCTGAGCGCCATCAGCAGAAAGCCGATGATTGCAACCGCGACACAGGCCGCCATGGCGTAGGCAGGCAGGGTGTTTGCCGCCGGGGAGATGGGTGCTTGTGGTTCAGGCCCTGCGTTGTCGCTCATGCCCCATAGCCTTCGGCGCTTTCGATCTTGCGATGGAAAGCCAGCCGAGCGGCGTATTCAAGAGGGTTTTTGGGCTTTACGAGGGCGCCCGCCGGGGTCGAGGACCAGTCGGCAAGGCGTGTCAGGAAGAAGCGCATCGCCGAGCCGAGACAGAGGGCGGGCAGCGCCTCCCGCTCGGCCGCTTCGAGCGGGCGCACGGACTGGTAGCCTGCGATCAGCGCCGAGCCCTTGGAAAAATTGTATTCGAGCCGCGAGGCGTCGGTCGCATTGCCCTCTTCGAAGGCCCAGGAATTGAGGCAGACGGCTAGGTCATAGGCGAGGGCATCGGTGCAGGCGAAGTAGAAGTCGATGGCGCCCGAGAAGCTGTCGCCCAGGAAGAAGGCGTTGTCGGGGAAGAGATCGGCATGGATGGTGCCGCGGGGCAGATGGCCGGAAAAGGCGCGGGCAGCTTTGAGTCGCTCGAAACAGGCATTCACCTCCGCTTCGAGGCCGGGCTGGAGGGCTTCCGCGTCTGCTCCGCGCCCGTCCCACATGCGGCCCCAGGAAGATGGCCCCAGGGAATTCTCGCGATGGCCTTTGAAATCGGCGAGCGCCAGATGCATGCGCGCCAGCCCTTCGCCGAGCGAGCGGCATTGTTTCGCATTGGGGCGGCGGGGCGAGAGGCCGTCGAGGAAGGTAACGATCACCGCAGGGCGGCCTTCAAGCGTGCGCAGCGCCTCGCCATCCCGCCCCATGACAGGCTCGGGACACGGGAAGCCATTTGAGGACAGATGCTGCTTCAGGCCGATGAAATAGGGCAGGTCGGCCGCGTTCACCCGCTTCTCGAACAGGGTGAGGATGTAGCGGCCCTTGCGCGTCTCAAGATAATAGTTCGAGTTCTCGACGCCCTCGGCAATGCCCTTGAACGCAAGCGCCTCGCCGAGATCATACTCGGCGAGGAAGCCTGCGAGCGCCTCATCAGAAACTTGCGTGTATACCGCCATAGGCGGCGCCCTTACGCAGTTTTGTGAAGCATGTCACGCTGTAGCGTCTTGCCAGCGAGCAGGTAGTGCAGCGCTGCCCAAGCGTACAGGCAGTTGAAGATGATGATCGACCATTGCAACCCCTTGGCATCGGCGCTGCGGCAGGCAGCGACGGCTTCTTCTGCAAGCGTGCCGAGGTTCCGGCAGGCATCCAGTGTAAGGCCGAGATCTGCGCCCGAGAGAGCTACTGATTTCAGCACCGTGGAGAGCGCCCCGATCGTTGGCGGACCAAGGCCGTAGCCGAGCAAGTTCACCACGAAGAGGGTGAGTGCAACGGCAGTCGCCCGCATCCGGCTATCCACCACCCCGCCCGAGATCGCATACATCGGGCCGAGATAGAAATAATGGATCATCGCGGCGATCATCAGAGGCGGCATTGCCAGCCAGAGATTATCGACCGAATAGCCGATGGCGTAGAAGGGGACAGACAGGCCCATCCCCAGCGCCGGCAGCCAGGATAGCGAGGTCGGATACTTTTTCGCCCAGCGGTCTGACAGCCAGCCCGACATGAACACGCCGATTGCCGCCATGACACCGAGGATGATGCCGAAGAGCAGAGCGGCCTGCTGAATGGTCAGGCCGTGAGTGCGGATCAGGAAGGAGGTCGTGAACTGGCCGACGCCGTAGCCGATGAAGGAGGCGACCGTGGCGCCGATGACCACATGCACATAGGTCGGCTTACGAAGCAGTATGCCCATCACCTGCAAGAAGCTGGTGCGCGCTTCACCGGGTTTGCGCTGCATCTCCGGCGGGTCTGAATACCCGCGCGGCGGCTCGCGCACCGTCAGCCAGACAGTGAGGCTGAGAAGCAGGCCGGGTACGCCAACAACGACAAAGGCTATCCGCCAGCCCTCGATCTGTTGCCAGTCGAGGACATTGGCCGCCCATGTCCAGCCCCAGGCTTCAAAAGCGGCAGCCACTTGCGGGCCATCCAGATTTCCAGCGACAAAACCGCCGAAGATAGCCGCGAACATGCCGCCTAGCGGCACGCCAAGGGCGTAGATGGACACAGCCGTCGCCCGGCTGGAGGGTTTGAAATAGTCCGCAATCAGCGATTGGGCCGGCGGGGTACAGCCTGCCTCGCCGACAGACACCCCGATGCGGAACAGAAACAGGATCAGGAAGGTGGTCGCAAAACCGCACAGGACGGTCATCAGACTCCAGAAGCCCACCGCCAGGGCGATGATCATCACCCGGTTCACACGCTCTGACAGGCGGGCGATGGGAATGCCGAGGAAGGTATAGAGGATGGCGAATGCCGGTCCGCCGAGCAGGCCCATCTGCCAGTCTTCGACGCCGAAGCTCGCCTTGATGGGTTCCGTGAGGATGTTGATGATCGTGCGATCAATGAAGTTGAAAATATAGACAAGCAAAAGGGAGCCGAGCACGTAGGCGCGGTATTCCTTGCTCCTGAATCCGGTGAGGTGTCCGGTGGCGGACGCTGTAGACGCGTCTGTCTGGCTAGGGGTGGCGGCGTCGGTCATTCGGGTCTCCACGACAGTCAGGCAATGGTTATGAGTATCAGTTGGTGGCGGGGCTCCAGCGATCCTTCAGGAATGTACGGGAAGCGAGGAAATAGAACGCCGCGGCGATCACGAAGAAGAGAACGGTGGCGACCATCGACTGACGCAGCCCTTCAGCATAGGCCGAGCAGAGCGCCGGACCCAATTCGCCGAGATCGGCGACACGGTTGGCGCAGAAGCCGGGATTGAAGGTGGTGAAGGCTTCCTCCAGGCCATTCTTCCGGATGATGCCGCCCATGAAGGCGCTGCTCATCATGCCGGTGAACATCGGGCCCAGGCCGTTGCCGATCAGGCTGACGATCAGCAGCAGCACCGAAACGGTTGTCGCGCGCGAACGCGGGCTGACGATGGAGGTAGAGACCGTGTATTGCGCGCCAAGATAGGCATAGTGGGCAATTGCCGCGACTACCCACATCCAGAAAGCCATTGTGAGGGTCGGGGCGAGGAAGGCGGCAATATAGGCCGGAACGGCGATCAGCAGGCCAACACCTGGAAGCCAGGCAACAATCGCGGGATAGCGAGGGCTGAATTTCTCCGACAGAAAGCCGCCAAGGAATGTGCCGAAAGCCGCAACGCCCGCGAGCGGCGCGCCATACCGGATGGCCGCTTCCGAAACGCTGACACCGTGAACGCGCATCAGGAAAGGCGCCTGGAAACTGATCAGGCCATAGCCCACGAAAGCCACGAAAGCTGCGCCCAGCGACAGGGTCCAGAAGGTCGGCTTGGAGCCAAATTCCTTGAAGGCTTCAAAAAACCCGGCCTTTTCCAGCGGCGTCTTGCCCTTCGGATCGGAATAGCCGCGTGGCGGTTCCCGCGTGGTCAGCCAGAGTATGAGCGCAACCAGAATGCCCGGCGCGCCCACGATCACGAAGACCAGGCGCCAGCCTTCTACTTCTTCCCAGTTGATGCCGGTAAACAGCCCGCCAATGCCGATGGCGGAGAGGAAGTTTCCGAAATCCACTCCTTGCAGGCCCGCGAGCGCGCCCCCGAAAAGCTGCGCCATCACGCCGCCGATGGTCACGCCCATCGAATAGATGCCGATGGCATTTGCCCGGCTTTTGGGCGGGTAATAATCGGTGATGATCGAGTTGGCCGGCGGTGTGCAGCCCGCCTCGCCTATGGCCACGCCGACCCGGAACAGAAGTAGCCATATGAAGCTGGCGGCCAGCCCGCACAACACGGTCATGACTGACCAGACGATGACACACAGCGCGATGATGAACACCCGGTTGCCCCGGTCTGCCCACATGGCGATGGGAATGCCCATCAACGCATAGAACAGGGCAAAGGGCGGCCCGGTCAGCAAGCCCCACTGGGCGTCGCTGAGGGAAAAGGTGTTTATGATCGGCTGGGCAACGACGGTGATGACGGTACGATCAATGAAATTGAGCGTGTAAATCAGCGTCAGGGCAACCAGAACATAGGAGCGGTACGGCTTGGTGCCGAAACCGGTAATATGTCCGTTGCCAGTTTCAGCCGCATCTGCGGGTGCCGTCATGTGTTGCTCGCCTCCCAGGAAAACGCGCTTCTGTTGGCGCGCTCACATTTCGTCGCGACGGTAACGGTCCCGCCGCTGCCTGCAAGTGTTATCGTTAGGGAAAGGATGCGTGAGCGCAGTGCTTTCGCTTGGCAGGTGAGTTGAACTTCTCGTGAGGGCCGCCTATTTTTTCCACCGGACAAGAATTCCACAAGCCAGCGCAAGGCCCCGTGTCATGAACGATTCCCGGAAAACGACCGCCCCCGGATCAGTTTACCCGATGAGTTCAGACCATGCCTGCTGCCATTACCCTTGCTTCGCTGACCTATGCCCTGCCTGACGGGCGGGTTCTTTTTTCAAACCTTAATTTCAGTTTCAGCCCGGAGCGCGTCGGTCTCGTCGGCCGAAACGGCGCGGGCAAGTCGACCCTGCTCAGCCTGATCAGCGGCCGGCTGCAGCCGGCGGCGGGCACAGTCACGGTAAACGGGACAACCGGAACCCTCCGCCAGTCTTTCGGGGCGGCGCCGGGCGAAACCCTTGCGGATCTGTTTGAGGTTCGCCGCGCGCTGGCCCGGCTTGCCCGCATCGAGGTCGGTGAGGGCACCGAGGCAGACTTTGCGCAGGCCGACTGGACGCTGGAGGCGCGCCTTGCCGAAGCGCTGGCGCGGGCCGGTCTTCCGGGGGCCGGGACAGACATGCCCCTCGCCATGCTGTCAGGCGGCCAGCGCACACGGGCGAGCCTTGCGGCGCTGATTTTTGCCGCGCCCGATTTCCTGTTGCTGGACGAGCCTACCAACAATCTCGATCGGGAGGGGCGCGCCGCTGTGGCGCAGATGCTGTCCTCCTGGCGGGGCGGGGCGATTGTTGTCAGCCATGACCGGGAATTGCTGGAAGGCATGGATGCCATTGTCGAGCTGACCTCTCTGGGCGCGGCGCGTTATGGCGGCGGCTGGAGCAGCTATGAAGCCCAGAAGACAAGGGAACTGGCCGCCGCTGAGCAGGATCTGGCGCAGGCCCAGCGGCGCCTTGGCGCGGTCAATGACAAGGCGCAGACCGCCGCAGAGCGCAAGGCAAGGCGCGACGGGGCCGGCAGCCGCAAGGCGGCCAGGGGCGGCGCCCCGCGCATACTGCTCGGCACCCTGAAGCGCCGCGCCGAGGATTCCTCCGGCGCGCTGAACCGTCTTGCCGAAAGGCAGAAGGCCGAAGCCGAAGAGACCGCCGCCGCCGCGCGCGGCAAGATCGAACTCATCCAGCCTTTCACTGTAAACATACCGCCCTGCAGCCTTCCGCCCGGAAAAACAGTTCTGGCCGCCGAGCGGCTCTGTATCGGATATGACCCAGCAATGCCGATCCTCCGTGATCTGTCGTTTGATATGCGCGGGCCGGAGCGCGCTGTGATCACGGGTCCCAACGGGGCGGGCAAGTCCACCCTGCTCAAGACGCTCACAGGGCTCCTGCCGCCCTTATCGGGCGAGATGTGGGTTCATGTTCCCTGCGCCCTGCTTGACCAGGATGTGAGCCTGCTGGACGGCGATCAGACGATCCTGGAGAATTTCCGGCGGATCAATCCGGAGGCAGATGAAAATGCCTGCCGCGCCGCGCTGGCGCGTTTCCGGTTCCGGGCGGAGGCTGCGCTGCAGCCAGTTTCAACGCTCAGCGGCGGAGAGCGTCTGCGGGCGGGGCTTGCCTGCGTTCTGGGCGGGGCGTCTCCGCCCCAGCTGCTGATCCTGGACGAGCCGACCAACCATCTCGATATTGCGTCCCTGGAAACGGTTGAGGCGGGCCTCAATGCCTATGATGGCGCGCTGCTGCTTGTCAGCCATGACGAGACTTTCCTGCAGCGCGTGGGGATTACGCGGCGGATCAACCTCAGATAAGGCCGGATGTGCGGAAGCTGACGACACCGGAGGTGCCCACCACAAGATGATCGTGCACGGTAATGTCAAAGGGATCGAGCACATCGATGATCTCACGGGTGATCTCGATATCTGCGCGTGATGGTTTGGGATCGCCTGACGGGTGATTGTGCACGAGGATCAGGCTGGAAGCCTGCAACTCCAGCGCACGGCGGGCAATCTCGCGCGGATAGACCGGCGCATGATCCACCGTGCCCCGGCCCATGATCTCGTCCGTGATCATCTGGTTCTTCCGGTCAAGGAAGATCACGCGGAACTGTTCGCGCTTCTCATGCTGTAGCTCGCGGCGGACATAGGCCACAAGCGCGCTCCAGGAGGAGATGACTTCCTTTGCCTTGATCTCTTCGCGCCCGGCGCGGGAGTGAAGCTCGGCAATGGCCTTGATATAGGCCGCCACAGCCTCGCCGACGCCGGGGACTTTCACAAGGTCTTCGGCCGGCGCGGCAAGGATGGCCGAAAGACTGCCGAACTTTGCTTCCAGCGCCTTGGCGATCGGCTTGACATCCCGGCGGGGGATGAACGCCATCAGCAGCACTTCAAGGATCTCGTAATCGGCCAGCGCGCCGGCGCCGCGTTGCAGCAGCTTGCTACGCAGCCGGTCACGATGGCCTTGCCAGTGGGGCGGCTCCGCCGCGTTCGGCAGCACAAAGGCGCCGCTCGCTTCATGAGTGCCGGGTACGGATGTTTTTTCCGGGCTCATGAGAACTTGTCATCCCGGCGAAAGCCGGGGCCCAGGCTTTGCAAGTTTAACGCCCGTGCTTCGGGTAAGATGCTCGAACTCGGGGTTTCAACAAGCTCAGAAAATAAGTCCCGCCAATCTGGATTCTCCCGCTCGATCAGTTCCAGTTTCCAGATGCGGCGCCACTCCTTGATCTGCTTCTCTCGCCGGATTGCTTCATGGATGTCGTCATGCATCTCAAACCAGACGAGGGTTTTACAACCATACTTTCTTGAGAAGCCGGGAAACGCGTCGTTCTTGTGCTGCCACACGCGCGCTTCAAGATTGCTCGTCACGCCAGTATAAAGCGTGCCGTTTCGGCGAGAGGCGAGGATGTAAACCGATGCGAAAAGCATGCTGGAACATTTCACGAACAAGCGTATTCGTCAAGCGGTTGAGAAGTAAGTCTGGGTCCCGGCTTTCGCCGGGATGACAAGAGATTAGAGCTTCACCTTGTAAGGCTCATGCCAGCCCTTGGGGGAGGCTGAGAAGATCTCGACGCCGGTTTCGGTGACGCCGACGGAATGCTCGAACTGGGCGGAAAGCTGGCGGTCGCGGGTCACGGCGGTCCAGCCATCGGGCAGGATGGCGGCGTCGCGGCGGCCAAGGTTCAGCATCGGCTCGATGGTAAAGAACATGCCGGGCTTGAGTTCCGGGCCGGTGCCCGCCTTGGCGGAGTGAACCACATTGGGCTCATCATGAAAGAGGCGCCCCAGGCCATGGCCGCAGAAATCATCGACGACAGAATAGCGGTTGAGGCGGGCAATCTCGCTGATCGCCCCGCCGATATCGCCAAACCGTCCGCCAGGCTTCACGGCCGCAATGCCCGCCATCATGGCTTCGTAGGTGACTTCCATCAGGCGCTCGGCTTTGCGCTTCACCTCGCCCACGCCGAACATCCGGCTGTGGTCGCCGTGCCAGCCATTAAGGATCAGCGTCACGTCGATATTGGCGATGTCGCCGTCTTTCAGCGCCTTGGCGCCGGGGATGCCGTGGCAGATGACGTGGTTCACCGAAATGCAGGACGCGTGGCGGTAGCCGCGATAGCCGATAGTGGCGGAAACCGCGCCATGGTCCTGCACGAATTCGCGCACCAGATTGTCTAGATGCTCGGTCGTGACCCCGGGTTTGACTTCCGGAACCAGCATGTCGAGGCATTCGGCGACGAGGCGGCCCGCGCGGCGCATCCCCTCGAAGCCTTCGGCATCGTGGATACGGATTTCGCCCGTGCGCATGGGCAGGAGAAGGTTTGTGTCGTTCATGGGTCCAATATGGCAGGGGAAAGGCCGGTTTTCCACACCTAATCAACTGCTGCCTTGCCGAAGCAGGCTGCCGCTGTCAGTTAATGGCGCCATCAGACAAGCAGCGGGAGGAAGGGCGATGGTCATGAGCCGGAAAATGTTTGCAGGAATGGCGGGATTGTCGCTGGCAGTCCTCCTCGCGGCGTGCGCCGGGACGGCGTCAACAGATACCGCGGCGCTGGTCCAGCCCCTCTCAGTTGCGGTCGACCCCGAGGCGCCTGCCTTCCACGAAACGGGTGTCCGCGCGCTGGAAGACCGCATGGTGGCGTATGTGACGGACGGTCAGGTGAAGGGCATCGCGACACGCCTTGTGAAGGATGGCGCGATCATCTCGGACATCCAGGCCGGCATCCGCCGCGAGGCTGATCAGGCCCCCCTCACCGGAGACACGATCTACCGCATCTATTCCATGTCGAAGCCCGTCACCGGTGTTGCGATGCTGATGCTGTGGGAAGAGGGCAAGTTCCAGCTCGACGATCCGGTAACCAGATACATCCCCGAACTTGAAGGGCTTCAAGTCTATAAGGGGATGGACAAGACCGGCCAGCCGATCCTTGAGCCCGTCAGCCGCCCGCCCACGATGCAGGAGCTGATGAGCCATACCGCCGGCTTCGGCTACGGCCTGCGCGGGGGCGATTATGTCAATGACCGGTTCCGGGAGCTGGACGTGTTTGCCTCGCCGGACATGGACGCCTTCATGGACCGAGTATCCTCCATCCCGCTGCTGCATGAGCCGGGCACGACCTGGGACTATTCCATCTCCGTCGATATTCAGGGCTACCTCGTCGAGAAATTTTCAGGCCAGACGCTGGGCGACTTCTTCCAGACGCGCATCTTCGGCCCGCTCGGCATGACGGACACGGCCTTCTATGTGCCCGAGGACAAGCTGGACCGGTTTGCCGATGTCTACCTGCCCGCTCCGGGCGGGGCAGGGTTTGTGACCGGCGATGCCCCCAGCTTCCAGTTCCGCAAGGAGACGATTGCCTTTGAGGGCGGCGGTCACGGCCTTGTCTCCACGATGGATGATTATGCCCGCTTCGCCGAAATGCTGTTGAATGAAGGCACGCTTGACGGGGCGCAGATCCTCAAGCCGGAAACGGTGCAGATGATGACGCAGGACCGTCTGCCTGAAGGCGTTTATGTCGGCTATGACGGCACAGCGGCCGATACGGCGACGGGGGTAGGCTTTGGTCTCAACGTCGCGGTGATCCTTGAACCTGCGCCAGACCGGGCCTATCCGAAGGGCGCCTATATGTGGGGCGGGGCGGCCGGCACATGGTTCTGGGTGGACCCGGAAAACGATCTATACTTCATCGGCATGCTGCAGCATTTCGGCGGGGCAGGCCCCGGCTTTGATGCCCGGGCTGCCTCTGCCCGTCTCGTCTATGAAGCCCTTGAGGACCCTGAATGACCCAGCCCACCGCCGCCGTCCTGTTGATCGGGGATGAGCTCCTCTCCGGGCGTACCCGCGACATCAATCTCCAGCAGATCGCCCAGTATCTGGAGCCGATCGGCATTCCGGTTCTGGAATGCCGGACGGTGCCCGATGTGCAGGAAGAGATCGTTGCGGCGGTCAATGCGCTGCGCGCCAAATACACCTATGTCTTCACCACCGGCGGCATCGGGCCAACCCATGATGACATTACCGCCGACGCCATCGCGGCGGCCTTCGGCACGGGCATCTCAGAGCATCCCGATGTGATCGCCGACATGGCCCAACGCTACGCCGCCATGAACACCGAGTTCACCCCCGCCCGCCGCCGCATGGCGCGCATTCCGCATGGGGCAAAGATCGTCCAGAACCCGGTCTCGGGCGCGCCGGGCTTTCAGATGGAGAACGTGTTCACCCTGGCGGGCGTGCCGCAGATTGCGCGCGCGATGCTGGAAGATATCGGGCCGCGCCTCGAAGGCGGAGACCGTGTTCACAAGGTGCAGCTGCGCGGGGCGGGCCTGCGCGAGGGCGATCTGGCAGAACGCCTCGGCGCCATCGCCAAGGACCACCCCACGGTCTCCATCGGCTCCTATCCCTGGTATCTGGGCATGGGCGATAATGGCGTGGCGCTGGTTGCCCGCGCGACCGATACGGCCCTGCTCGCAACCGTCCAGGGCGAACTTGAAGCCCTGATGCGCAGCCTCGGTGTGGAGCCTGTGCTCGATCCGGTCTGACACAGAAAAAGCGTGGATAAGGGGGCAAAAAAACACCAACCATTCCTCCAACCGCGCGGCAGAAAACTCCAAAAAAACTCCAAGGGGGAGACACCAGATGCAATTCCTGACACGCGCGCCCATTCTGTGGGCGCTCTTTGGGCTGATGATCCTTTCCGGCGCCGGATTCCAGATATTCGCCCCCGCCGTCGGCGGCGCCTATCTCGACATGGTTGCCGAGCCTGCCGAAGTGCGCACCCTGTTTGAAGGCCTTAGCCCGGAACAGAAGACCGCGCATTTCTGGGTGACAGTCCTCAATGACACTCTGTTTCCGCTGAGCTTTGGCCTGCTCTTTGCCGGCATGGCGCTGCGCTTCTTCGGCAAATGGGGGAAGCTCGCCGCGCTGCCCGCTTTTGCGGTCCTGATCTTTGACCTCACCGAGAACACGGTTCAGGCCCTTGCCCTTTCCGGGGTGGCCGATGCGCTGGACGCCAAAGCCTGGATCACACCGCTGAAGTTTGGCCTGTTCTGGCTGGCGGCCGCCATCGCCATCCTCGCGGCGCTGATCGGCCTCTACCGGCTCGCCACCCGCCGCAAGGCCTGAGCCCGCGACGCCGCGTCAGGCTTGGCGGGCTCACCGGCCCGGCCTAACACAATTGCCAAACCCTTCCGGAGGAACCCCCATGTCCGACCCCATCGTCCTGACCGAACGCCACGGCGCCGTCTGCCTTGTCACGCTGAACCGGCCGGACGCGCTCAACGCGCTGAACCGGGCCCTGCGCGCCGAGATCGTGCGCGTGTTCAATGAATTGAAAGACGACCCTGAAATCCGCGCCGTCGTGCTGACTGGCGCTGGCCGCGCCTTCACGGCGGGGATCGACCTGAAGGAAGCTGGCCAGACCGGCTTTGCCCTCGGCGCCGACGAGGATTCCAAGTCCATCAACATGCTCGCCGCCCTCGAAGCCTATCCCTGGCCGATCATCGGCGCGATCAACGGCTTTGCCATCACCGGCGGTTTTGAGCTCGCCCTGATGTGCGATGTGTTGCTCGCCTCCGAACATGCCCGTTTCGCTGACACCCATGCCCGCGTCGGCATTGTGCCGGGCTGGGGCCTCTCGCAGAAACTCTCCCGCCTGATCGGCATCAGCCGCGCCAAGGAGCTTTCCTTCACCGGCAATTTCATCGACGCGCAGATGTCGGAAAAATGGGGCCTGGTAAACCGCGTCTATCCGGCCGCCGATCTCGTGCCTGCGGCCCTCCAGATGGCCACCGAGATGACCTCGACCAATCCGGACCTCCTGCGCAAATACAAGGCGCTGATCGATGACGGCTTCGGCATGAATTTCGCCGCCGCCATGAAGGAAGAAGTGACGCGCTCGATTGATCATTCCAAATCGGTGTCTGCATCGGCTGTGGAAGAAGCGCGCAAGCAGGTGACGGCGCGGGGGCGGGATCAGCAGGGGTAAATCTCTAAACCCCTCTCCCGCTTGCGGGAGAGGGGCAGGGGTGAGGGCTCCGGTCTCTCCTCTAGCGCTGCATTTGAGGAAATGTTGCGCCCCCTCATCCCCAACCCCTTCTCCCAAGGGGAGAAGGGGCTTTGGGACCTACCCCGCAAACTCAAACACATCCATCCTCAGCACGCTGAACGTTACGGACGTGTGCAGCCGCTCCATCTGCGCGCCGGGGCCGGCGGCGCCGAGCGCCACGAAGAGGGGCAGGAAATGCTCCTCGCTCGGATGGTTGCGGGCGGCGTTCGGGGCGAGCTGGCGATAGTTCACAAGGTCGTCGATGCGGCCTTCGGCGAGGGCCGTGTTCACCCAGTCTCCGAAGGATTTCACCCAGTCAGGCTCCGTATTCGGGCCGTGCCAGCTGACACTGCGCAGATCATGGGTGAGGCTGCCGCTGCCAAGGATCAGCACGCCTTCTTCGGCGAGCGGGCGCAGGGCCTGCCCGAGTTTCAGATGATGGGCCGGCCCAAGATGGGTCTGTAGGGAAAGCTGGAGCACGGGAATGTCTGCCTGTGGCCAGGCAAGCTTCAGCGGTACCCAGGCGCCATGGTCGAGACCGCGCGCAGGGTCGAGCGTCGCGGGAATGCCAGCCTTCTCCAGCAGCGCCTTCACCCGCGCGGCCAATGCCGGCTCGCCGGGGGCCGGGTATTGCTGCGTGTACATGGCCTCCGGGAAGCCGCCGAAATCATGGATCGTCGGCGGCGCCGGCGAGGCGGTTACGTGGGCTTCTGGCGTTTCCCAATGGGCAGAGGCGACGAGGATTGCTTTCGGGCGCGGCAATGCCTTGCCCAGCTCAATCAGGAAGTCGCGGGCGGGCACATCATCGAAGATGAGCGTCGGCGAACCATGCGACACGAAAATCGGCGCGGTCATGCGAGGGATACCTCCTTCAGTCTTGCTTCCCCCAAGGTAAGGGCGCTCACCTGCCAATGACAGGCTCGCCCCTGACTGACAGTTATGCGGGTTAGGTATGAAAGGTCTCTGGGTTGCGCGGCGCGCTGTGCCGCGCTTAACAGAGGCCAGATTTTTGAGAACTCCCAGGAGGAATGAATGCGCGATGTGGTGATTGTCGAGCCGGTACGTACGGCGGTGGGTGGCTTTGGCGGCGCGTTCAAGAGCGTGCACGCGCATGAACTGGGCGCGGTGGTGGTCGAAGGGCTGATGACGCGCACGGGGCTGGCCAAGGACAAGGTCGATGATGTGATCTTTGCCCAGTGCTATTCCTCGATGGATGCGCCTGCGCTTGGCCGCGTCGTTGCCCTTGATGCCGGTCTCCCGGTGGAAGTCACCGGCATGCAGATCGACCGGCGCTGCGGCTCGGGCCTGCAGGCGATCATCAATGCGACGATGCAGGTGGCCACCGGCGCGATGGACTGCGTGATCGCGGGCGGGGCCGAATCCATGAGCAATGCGCCGTTCTACTCCACCAATTGGCGCTGGGGCCTCGGCCAGGGCAACATGACGGTTCATGATGGCCTCGTGAATGGCCGTCTGACTGCGGGCGGCAAGAATTTTCCTGTGCCCGGCGGCATGCTGGAGACAGCCGAGAACCTCCGCCGCGATTATCAGATCACGCGGGAAGCGCAGGACGAGTTTGCGGCTGCTTCGCATGCCAAGGCCGTTGCCGCGCAGACTTCCGGCGTGTTCGATGAAGAGATCATTCCGTTCACGGTCAAAGGCCGTAAGGGCGATACGGTGGTTTCAAAAGACGAGCATCCGCGCCCGGATTCGACGTTCGAGGTGCTCTCCAAGCTGAAGCCCATCCGCCAGAAGCAGGACGCCGAAGCCACCGTCACCGCCGGCAATGCCAGCGGCCAGAATGATGGCGGCTCGGCCTGCCTTGTGATGACGCGCGAAATGGCAGAGGCCAACGGGCTGAAACCACTCGCCCGGCTTGTTTCCTGGTCGGTGGCCGGGGTTGGCCCGGCGGTGATGGGCATCGGACCTGTTCCGTCCACGGAGAAGGCACTGGCGCGTGCAGGCCTCACCCTCAAGGATATTGACCTGATCGAGCTCAACGAAGCCTTTGCCGCGCAGGTGCTTGCCTGCACCAAGGCGTTGGGCTTTGCCAAGGAAGACTATGCGCGCCTCAACGTGCACGGATCAGGCATTTCGCTGGGCCATCCGGTCGGCGCCACAGGCGGGCGTATCCTCGCTACGCTGCTACGCGAAATGGACCGCCGCGAGGCGCGTTATGGCGTCGAAACCATGTGCATCGGCGGCGGGCAGGGCCTCGCGGCCGTGTTCGAGCGGGTTTCCTGATACCTGTGGGGCTCCGGGCTTCCGGAGCCTTACAGCAATTAAACCTTGCATTCTGCCTGTGGATAGCGCATATGGCTGTCATCGACATTGGCCGGACGATCAGGCGCGTGCGCTCACCCAAAGTGAGTTGCGGTTTCAGAAACTCTCCAAAATTCGATATGCAAGGGCTGACACGTTGTCAGTCCACCAATGACTATGAGACTTATATAAATGACAAATGGTATCGTGAAGTTCTTCAACAGCCAGAAGGGCTTCGGCTTCATTTCGCCTTCCAATGGCGGCAATGACGTGTTCGTCCATATCTCGACGCTTGAGCGTTCGGGTATCGCTCACCTGAACGAAGGCCAAAAGGTTTCGTTCGACACTGCTATCGACAAGCGTTCGGGCAAGTCGGCAGTCAGCGCGATCGAACTGGCCTGATCTATCCTCGCAGGCCGGTTGCCTCAGGCACGCCTGCGCAGATGACCAGTTTCTCAAGCGCGCCTTCCTAGCGGGAGGCGCGCTTTTCAATTCCAGGGATCAGAAGTTCTTCGAGACGCCAATCACGATGTGATGGTTGGACTGGTCCGGGCTGCCCCGTTCGTTTTCGAACTGGTTCATATACCCAAAATCCCAGCTGACTGTCTTGCTGGCTTTCCACTCGATCGTCGCTTCGGTCCGCGCCTCGGTGAAGCCATCATCCTGGCCCCAATCGGTATCATTCAGTTCGAAGAAGAGGTCGGTGCTCAGCGACAGCTCAAACGGCGTGCCGTCCAGGGGGCGTTTGACACCGAATTTCTGGCGCAGGCGCAGGCCGGTATCGTCCCAGTCGTCACGGCGGCGTTCTTCCAGACGGCTTCGACCGTCAAATTCAAGGCCATAGGCCTCCCCAAAATCATAGCTTACCTGTTGCCAGAGGCGGTGTTCTATCCGGTCGGGCCCGGTCTGGCGCTTGCTGGCCCAGAGATAGCCGCCGCTGATCTTGAACCGGTCATTCAGCCGGTAGCCGATGCCGGGGCGCAGCTCGATCGTGTCGAGGTCGCCGTCGGGCTGGTAGCGAAGGTCAGCGTCGAAATCGAGGCTGATGGCTTTGTTCTCGAAAGGCTTGGTGCCCGCGCCGACGGCCGTCCATATCTGGTTCTCCGCGATGGCGGGCGAGGGCAGGACGCAGGCAAGAGCCATCATGGCAATAGAAATGCGGTGCATGCGGCGGCGACCAACCCAACAAAACTGACACAATACTGACAGGCAGCGCGCGGCGTAGGCGTGAGCAACCTACACGTCAATCGCAGTTTTGTGACATTTATGCGTTGGGGATCTGCGCGGCGATGCTCAGAGGCCGAAATACAGCGTTACGATCAGGACGCAGGCGATGTTCAGCCAGAAGCCTGTCCTCATCATCCGCCCGATGGAGAATTGCCGCATCCCGAAGACGACGGCGTTGGGGCCGGTCGCAATCGGCAGCATGAAGGCGCAGGAAGCGGCCATCGCGCAGGGGATGATGAGGCTGCGCACATCCACGCCGGTGGCGGTTGCCAGCGCGCCGAGGACGGGCAGGAAGGTCGTCATGGCCGCCACGTTCGACATGACTTCCGTAAGGAAGATGATGATGGCCACCACAATCAGGATCAGCACAATCGGCGGCAAGCTGGCCAGCCCGGCCAGAGAGTTTCCCAGCCAGCCGGCCAGCCCGGAGGCCTGTACGGCTGCGGCCAGCGAAAGCCCGCCGCCAAACAGCAGCACCACATCCCAGGGCACAGCCTTCGCGTCGTCCCAGGTGAGCAGTGCCCAGCCTCCCGGCTGATGGCCAGGCTCCCGGCTGCCATGCGGCACAAGGAACATGAGAATCGCGCCGAGGATGGCAATGCCCATGTCGGTCAGTCCGGCGAAGATCGGGAGATGGACAAGCTGTTCCCGCGTGATCCAGGCCAGCGCAATACAGCCGAACACCATTGCGACGCGGGCTTCCGGTGTCGTCATGCGGCCGAGGGCATTGCGCTGGTCGCGCACGGTCGCTTCGGCAGCCTTGGCGGCTGCGGCATCCGATTTCATTCCCCAGGTCAGGATCAGCCAGGTCAGAGGCAGCATGATGAGGACAACCGGCAGGGAGAAGCTCATCCATTCGCGGAAGCTGATATCGATGCCGGCATTCTCTCTCAGCCACCCCATCGCGATCAGGTTTGTGGGGGTTCCGACCGGCGTGGCGAGCCCGCCGATGGAGGCTGAATAGGCGATGCCGAGCAGCAGCGCGCTGGCAAGGCGCGGACCGCCGCCCGCCGCCAGCGCCACCGATACGGCAATCGGGGCCATCATGAGGGTTGTGGCGGTGTTCGATATCCACATCGAGAGCAGGGCCGTTGCCAGCATGAAGCCCCCCGCAAGCAGCTTCAGCCGCGCGCCGGAGACGAGCAGGACATTCAGCGCAATACGCCGGTGGAGGTTCCACTTTTCGATGCCGATGGCCATGATGAAGCCACCCAGCAGCAACAGGACAACAGGATCGGCATAGGGTGCAGCGATGTCCCGGAGGCTGGCAACGCCAGTCAGGGGCAGGAGGCCGAGGGGCACGAGTGAGGTGACGGCAATCGGCACCGCTTCGGTTGACCACCAGACCGCCATGAGCACCAGCACGCCCGCCACGAGCATGCCACCTTGCTCCATGCCGTCTGGCGCCGGAAGGAGCGCGATCAGGATGGCGAGCGCCGGGCCGAGGAACAAACCGAGTCTGGCGGCAAGGCCGGGTCGCAACGCGGCAGCCTGCCGGTCTCCTGTGGTCATGCGTATCTTCCCCGCAGTCTTTTGCTGGCGGGACGCTAACGATTTTTGACGGGAGGGCAATTGGTGCCGGCGGCCGGACTCGAACCGGCACGGCCGTTAGGCCTGGGGATTTTAAGTCCCCTGCGTCTACCATTTCACCACGCCGGCACCTTGGATGGCAGCGATAAGGCGTGCCCTCCGGCTTGGCAAGCAAGGGATGGCTTCCCTTAAAAAGGCAAAACGCCCGCGCTCAAGACAGAGCGCGGGCGCTGGTCGCTGCCACCGGCAGGGGTGGCCGGTCGGGGGGAGGATCAGGCAGCGACGGTTGCGAAGGTTTGGGCAAGTTTGGCGATCTGGCCCTTGGCGCCGGTGATGGCCGCGGCGCGGGCGTCAGGGCCGTAGCCGATCTTTTCGGCATGGATGAAGGTGACATCCGTGATGCCGACAAAGCCGAGGAGATGGCGCAGGTAGGGCTCCTGGAAGTCAGCTGCGGCGGCAGGGCCTTCCGAATAGAGACCGCCGCGCGAGGTCAGCACGATCACCTTCTTGCCCTTGAGCAGCCCCTCAGGGCCGGCTTCGGAGTATTTGAAGGTCTCGTCGGCGCGCAGCACGAAATCGAACCACGACCGCAGGCCGGTCGGGACGGAGAAGTTATACATCGGCGCGGCGATGACGACCGTACCGGCGGATTTCAGCTCGGCGATCAGCTCATCCGACAGCGCGCGGGCGGCATGCTCATCGGTGGTGGCAGGGACACCGCGCACCCCGGCGAGGTTTGCCGTGGTGAGGTGGGGAACGGGATGGGTGCCAAGGTCGCGGCGCACGACCTGCGTGTTCGGTGCGGCGGCGAGGATCTGGCTTACGGCCTCGTCGATGAGGATGCGCGAAACCGACTCGCCGGTATTGGCGCTGGAATTGATGGCGAGAAGATTGGACATCGGGTGTCTCCATTGGGGCTTGTTCAACGCCGTGGAGATGGGGCAGGCAGGGGGCGCTTTAATCCCGCGCCTTGCCGATAACATTTATGCAGAGTTGCGATGAAAAGGCCGCCGCGCGCGACAGCCCATGCAGGCCGGGGCTTGCCTCAGCGCTTCAGGCTGGTCAGGAGCTGGGGCGTGAGAGCCTTGTTGAAGTTGGAGATATTGGCCACCGATTCATGGGAGAAACTCGCGCCGGAATACCAGGACTGGCTCTGCCCCTGCATGGCCTTCATCCGGCCGAGCAGGCCAGTCTCGATGGCCTTGAGATTGAGGTGGGGGAAATAGCGCCAGTTCTTGACGTTCACGACGTTGATCAGGCGGGCGCCCAGATCGGCCAGATCGCGCTCCAGGAAGATGCGCAGTTCGGGCACGGTATAATCGCCGGGAATCTGGCCGGTGACATAGAGGTGCCCGCCAAAGTCCCGGCTATGGCCTTCATAGCGCGCCGAGATCAGCTGGCCGGGATAGGAACTCGGCAGGAAGGCTTTCGAGAAGGAGCGGATGTCTTCCTCGGTAAACCAGTTCTCCACAACGATCAGCGAAGTGGCATAGCCTTTCCAGGTGACCGCATCGGCGACCGCGCGTTCATCCGCCGTCGGATCAGTGACGAGGCGTGACCAGTCATCGACGGGAATGGTGCAGGCCACGGCCTTTGCGGCCAACTGCCCGCCGCCTTCGAAATGCAGAAGCGTTTCTGTTGCGGAGCGTTCGATCTTCGTGATCTGGTGATCGAGGCGGACATCGAAATCTTCTGCCAGCCCTTCCCAGAAATTCGACCAGCCCTGCGAGGGCATGATGAGCTTGCCGGTTGCGCCGCTGATGATCGCGTGATGGTCCACCCACAGCATCGCCTGATAGATCGACACCTCATGGAGATAACCATAGCCCAGCGCGGTCACGGCGCGGTACATCATGCGCATGATCTTGGGCAGCTTGTTCTCGGTGAGCCAGGCTTCGGCAGACATGGACGCCTGGGCAAGTGCGCGCGGATCGTCCGGGTTCTTCTTCAGGCGGCCGAGAAGGGATTGCCGCTTTGAAAGATAGCTCAGTACCTGCTGGGGCAGCGACGGGCCGGGCGCGGCGTTGACATAGTCGCGCATGCCGGCGCCATCGACCGTAGTGCGCCGGAGCAGGCGGAAAGGTTTCCGCTGACGCCGCATCCATTTCAGCACATCCTTGTAGCCGTCGGTCGCGTAGCATGTGCCCATTTCCGCGATCAGGTCGCCGAGGTCCAGGCTGTCGGATTTTCCGCCGATACGGGCCGCCTGCTCGATCAGAGTGACCTGTGAAAAACCTGTGAGCTTCAGATATTGCGCGAGGGTCAGGCCGCCAGGGCCAGCGCCGACAATTGCCAGGGAAGTCCGGTCTGCCGGGCTCATGAAGGGTTATTCTTTGGTTAACGCGACCGTGAAGGTCACACGGTTCGGTAAAAACCCATCTTCATCATGTCCTGTTAGTAACGCACTCATGAAGATGTCGATCGGTCTGTCAGACGTTTTACTGTTCCCGCTCGTAGGAGTGGGCCGACTCAAGCGCCGTGAGACGCCTGACGTCCCTGCCTATATGCACCATCGCCTGGTGTCACTACTTACGGTGATGGGCTTCATCAACCTCGTCAATTCTGCCGCAGTTGTGTTCACGCTGTTTGGCACCACGAACACGGCCCTTCTCTTTGGCTGGATGATACCGATCTGGGTTTTCGCGATCTCGCAGATTGCCTGGAGCCGCAGCCGTTGGGATCGCTCCCCGGCGCGCCCCGTGCGCGGACGCTTCCTGCGCCGGGCTGAAGTTGCCACCGGCGTTGTTGGCGCCTGGTGGGGTCTTTGCGTCATGATGGCGCCAGCCGGTGATGTTGGCCTCAAGGTCTCGATGTTTGCCATCGTGTTTGGCATGTGCGCCGGTGTGGTGGCCGTTGTTTCGCCGGTGGCGAATGTGGCGGCCCGCTTCCTGCTTGGCGCATCGGTCATGGCGACGATCGGTTTCTTCCTCGCGCCGGTCGGTCTTCCGGCCACGATTGTTGTGCTCGGTCTGGTGCTGACGCTGGCGTCGGCCTTTGCCAGCCTCAACGCCTATCGTAACCTCTTGCTGGAAATGGAAGCCAAGCGCCTCGCCGCCCAGAACCATGAACAGCTGCTCGACGCCGTGACCGCGATCCCTGAAGCGTTTGCGATCTATGACGCGGCCGGCAATGTCATCATCCAGAACGCCGTTCACCAGCGCTGGTTCCCCAAGGGGCTTGATCAGGCAGACTTCCGTCCCGGTACGGAGATGCGCAAGCTGCCGGATGTCGGCGGTGTAATGCGATCCTGCGTACCGACGAGTTCGGGTGGCCGGGTGATTATCCATACGGACGTTTCCAAGATGGATGATCTGCGCCAGGAAGCCGACGAATCCCGCCGGGACGCTGAAGAAGCGCGGCTGGCTGTGGAGCGGTTCGTCGGGTCGATCACGCGGGAATTGCGCCTGCCGCTGCGCACCTTGCGCACGATTGCCTCGCGATTTGAAACCCGCAGCCAGATCCCGTTCGAGGAAACCGAAGTCCGGCTTGCCGGTGACAAGATGGTCAGCTTTGCAGACCAGGCGCTCAGCCTTGTTGACGA
Source organism: Alphaproteobacteria bacterium HGW-Alphaproteobacteria-18 (assembly GCA_002841155.1). GTDB lineage: Bacteria > Pseudomonadota > Alphaproteobacteria > Caulobacterales > Hyphomonadaceae > Hyphomonas. The sequence continues at coordinate 7,271 of PHEH01000008.1, read as the reverse complement.
AGTTCTTTCCATCACTCAAGGCGGCGACAGCATTGTGGATGGGGCCGACGTGTCGCTCAAATCGACGTTGGCGCAGGTCATCACCCAGAAACACTCGGCCATCACCACGCTTGGCGTCGATATTGACGAGCCCAGTGGCGAAGACACGATGATCGACAGCGCCAAGGCGGCGCGCGTTCTGTCGCGTGTGTTCTCGGCGGTCCTGCTCGAACTTGGCCAGGTTTCCCGTGGGGGCGGCTCGCTGCGGATACGGTGCGGTGTCCGGGGGGAACAGGGCTGGGTTTCGGTCGAGGCCGCAAAGCTTGCCAATGGCACGATGCAGTCGGAGCTTACCGAAGACTATCTTGCAGAGAGCTCGGAAAACCGCCTTGTCTGGCGCGCGCTGATGCAGACCATCGGTGGACAGATCGAAATGCGCGAGGCGCGCAATGGCTCGATCGTCTATATCCTGAAGTTCAACACCAATGCGACGTCCACAAAGCTGGGCGATGCCGAGGCGCTGGCGCGCTCGCGGCCGGGCCGTGCTGCCTGATATCAGCTTTCGGGCAGAGGCGTGAATTCCTGATCGTCGCCATCGGGTAGTTTCATCCGGCCCTGTTTCCAGTCTTCCTTGGCCTGCTCCAGGCGCGCCTTGGATGAGGAGACGAAATTCCAGAAGATGAAGCGCTCGCCGATGGGCGCGCCGCCGAGCACCATCACCGTTGAGGCTTCCTCGGCCACCACAATGACATCGCCTTTGCCGAGCACGGCCATCTGGCCGGCGCCGATTTTCTGGCCGGCCACTTCGGCAACGCCGCGGGTAACATAGACCGCGCGTTCGGCATGCTCATCGGGCACCTTGCGGCGGGCGCCTGTCTCCATTTCCCAATGCATGTAGACCATCGGGGAGCGGACGTTTACGCCCGCGTCCATGCCTTCCGCGCTGCCCGCGATCAGCCGGCCCTTGAGGCCAGGCTCGGTCCAGACGGGAAGCGTGTCAGCCGGATGGTGCCAGAAGCCGGGGTCGATTTCCTCATCCTCATTGGGCAGGGCGACCCAGGCCTGGATGCCATGCATATGCGCGCCATTCATGCGGGCGTATTCGAGACGCTCAGAATGGGTGATTCCCTTGCCGGCGGTCATCCAGTTGACGGCGCCGGGCTGGATCTCCTGTTTGAAACCGAGACTGTCGCGGTGGGTCATCGCGCCGGAATAGAGATAGGTGACGGTCGAGAGGCCGATATGGGGATGGGGGCGCACGTCGAGTTCACGCGGGATGCCGGGGGCAAAATCCACCGGGCCCATCTGGTCGAAGAAGATGAAAGGGCCGACCATGCGCCGCTTGGCAAAGGGCAGCACGCGGCCGACTTCAAAGCCGCCGCCCAGGTCTCGCGTGCGCTTGTCGATGATGAGTTCGATCATGGTGTCCTCCTTGGCTCTGCTAACTGTACCCAAGATGGGACTGGAGATGAGGTTTTTCTGCCCGCGTGCGTCTTATAAGAGTTATGTCATATTTGTTTATTCCGGAGGACTGATTCAATGACCTTATCCAGGCGCTTCCTGCGCGCCGCCGCGATGGCGGCCATTGCTGTGACGGCGGCATTTCCTGCGGCGGCGGAAACGGTGCTCATCCATGCGGGCAAGGTGCTTGATGTGCCTGGCAATGCGCCGCGCGGGGCCACCACGATTACCGTCACCGATGGCAAGATCGTCTCGCTGGAGACAGGCTACAAGGCCGCGCCCAACCGGTCGGTGCGGGTGATCGACCTGAAAGACAGCTTCGTGCTGCCGGGCCTGATCGACAGCCATGTGCACCTCACCTCCGACACTGGCGGCATTGCCGGCCAGCTTGAGGGCGTGACCCTCTCACCCGCGGCGCAGGCCTTTGATGCCTGGACCAATGGCATGAAGACGCTGAATGCGGGCTTCACCACCGTGCGGAACCTGGGCGATGGCGACGGGGCGGTGATGGCGCTGCGCGACGCGGTGAAGGATGGCCAGGTCATGGGGCCGCGCATCCTCGATTCAGCCGCCTCGATCTCTGTTTCTTCCGGCCATATGGATGGCTCTCTCGGCTTCCGGGATGATCTGCGGCCCTTCTTCCGGGCTGAGGGCAATACCTGCGACGGCCCCGAAGACTGCCGCCGGGCCGTGCGGCTTCAGGTGGCGCGCGGGGCAGATGTGATCAAGCTGGCGACGACCGGCGGGGTCAACAGCCGGATTGGCGCAGGCCTTGGCAAGCAGATGTTCGAGGATGAAGCCGACGCGATTGTGGCGACGGCCAAGCTCTTCGGCAAGAAGGTGGCCGCCCATGCCCATGGCGCGGACGGCATCCGCATCGCGCTGGAAGCAGGCGTTGATTCCATCGAACACGGCACGATCCTCGACCCGGAAACCATCGAGGCGTTTGTGGCATCGGGCGCCTATTACGTGCCGACGCTCTCGACCGTGAACGGATATATCGAGCGTATCGCGGCCAATCCGGATGCCTATGAGCCGGACGTGCGCGCCAAGATCGACTGGCGCATCGGCATCACCGGCAAGAGCCTGGAAGTGCTTCACCCGAAAGGTGTTCCGATTGCCTTCGGCACCGATGCGGGCGTTTCCAAGCATGGCCGCAATGCCGATGAGTTCGAGTTGCTGGTGCGCTTTGGCCTGACGCCGATGGAGGCCATCCAGGCCGCCACCGTGAATGCGGCAGATCTGCTCGGCGTGGCCGACATTGCCGGCACGCTGGAGCCCGGCAAGAGCGCCGATATCATTGCCGTGAAGGGTGATCCACTGGCGGACATCAAGGCGCTGAAATCGGTGAGCTTCGTGATGGCGCGCGGCGAGGTGGTGAAGCCGTAAGCTTCTGCGGCCGGCGAAGGCTCCCGCCGGCGCAAAAGAAAGACCCCGGACAGGCAATGTCCGGGGTCTTTTTGTTTTGCGCGTCTGCCTGGGGATCGTCAGATTACGGTCAGCCAGTCAGGTCGCACATATTTCTCGCCGAGATCGCGGGCGACCAGCTTGTGGGCGATGGTGCCCTGATCGACAGTGAGGCCATTGGCGAGATGCTTGTTGGCGTTGACGGCGTTGCGCGCGCCGAGATTGGCGATCTGCATGACGAAGGGCAGGGTGGCATTGTTGAGCGCATAGGTGGAGGTGCGCGGCACGGCGCCGGGCATGTTGGCGACGCAATAATGCAGGATGCCATCGACCTCATAGATCGGATCATCATGCGTGGTCGGACGGCTTGTCTCGAAACAGCCGCCCTGGTCGATGGCGATATCAACGAGCACCGAGCCGGGCTGCATGGTGGAGAGCTGCGCGCGGCTGATCAGCTTGGGGGCTGAGGCGCCGGGGATCAGGACTGCGCCGATCACGAGGTCAGCGTCCTTGATGGCTTCGGCCAGGGAATGGGCGGTGGAATACATCGTGTTGACGGTGCCGCGGAACTGCTCGTCGAGTTCGCCAAGGCGTTCATTGTTGCGGTCGAAGATCCACACATCGGCGCGCATGCCGACGGCGATTTCGGCGGCATGGGTGCCCGAGACGCCCCCGCCGATGATGACGACCTTGGCGGGCGCAACGCCCGGCACGCCGCCCATGAGGATGCCCCGGCCCCGGCCCTTGGTGCGCATCAGCGCGCCGGCGGCGACCTGCATCGACATGCGGCCGGCGACCTGGCTCATCGGGCGCAGCAGGGGGAGGCCGCCGCGCGCATCGGTGACGGTTTCATAGGCGATGGCGAGGCAGCCTGAGTCCATGAGGCCTTTGGCCTGCACAGGATCTGGCGCGAGGTGGAGATAGGTGAAGAGGGTGTGATCCCTGGTGAGGCGGGCGGTTTCTTCCGGCTGGGGTTCTTTGACTTTGACGATCAGCTCGCTCTGGCCGAACACGGCGGCGGCATCGGGCAGGATGGTGGCGCCGATGGCGGTGTAGGTTTCATCGGCAAAGCCCGATGCGACGCCCGCGCCAGCCTGGATGTTCACCTGATGGCCAGCGCGAACCAGTTCGCCAGCGCTTTCAGGTGTCAGGCCGACACGGGATTCCTGCTTTTTGATTTCGGTTGGAACACCAATTCGCATGTGCCTCTCCTTAGGGAAAGATCATGCCTATAAACCGCCTTTTGGGGCGGTTCTACCCCCGCGCCCCTGGCGGGCAAAAGAAAACCGCGTGCGGGGAGGCAGCTCCCTGCACGCGGCTATGAATTTCAGGCCCTGAAAACAGGGGCTGATGGCAGATCAGAGGGCGCGCGAAATGGTGAACACGACGCGCTCGTCGGCAATGTCAGAGCCGTCGATGTCGGTGTCCCAGTAACGCAGGTCAAAGTCGAAGCCGAGGGCGGAGTAGGTGCCGCCGAGCGACCAGTTGGTGTAGTCGCCGCCGCCATCGAACTGGTAGTTGCCAACGCTGGCATCGACCGCGAAGGCGTCGGTGAAGGCATAGCCGGTCGAGGCTGTCAGGTAGAGATTCTCGTTGTCGATGTCGTAATAGGCTTCGCCGCCGACCGAGAGGCCGCTTTCGAAGGCGTAACCCAGGGCGCCCTTGATTTCGATGAAGTCGAGATCTTCATCTTCTGCGTCCGGATAGGTGTAGTAGATTACGCCGACATCCCAGCTGATGCCGTTGGCGAACTCACCGGCGAGACCGCCATAGAAGTCGAGTTCGACATTGGTGTCGGAGGCGTCGCTGAAATCAACGTTCGATGCCCAGGTACCGGCATAGAACATGCCGTTGGTGTAGTCGAAACCGCCCGAGATCGCCATGTCGCCATTCGATTGCGACACACCGCGCCAGACATAGTCCGTGCTGAGAGAGACGTTCCCCGAGAACTCTCCCTGGGCCGTTGCTGTGCCTGCTGCTGCCAACATGGCGGCAAGTGCGACACCCGCCTGATAAAACTTCATACGCATGCGTGTTAACCCCGTCTGTGATCACGCTCCCGCTTGAGCGCCACGGACGAAAGTGCCGGTCTTTCCCCGGCTTGCCGATGCTGCCCTGACGCGAACGCGGGGGAGATGAGGCCGAGCGCCGGTATTTTGGGCAGTTAGGGGTGCCTCTGCCTCTCAATTGTGCGGCGCAGCGTCCAGAAATCAGGCAGAGGCCGAGTCAGCGTGCCTTAAGCGGGGCATAGCCAAGGTGCATGCCGGCATCCACGAGCAGCGTTTCGCCAGTTATGTGACGGGACGCGTCACTCAGCAGGAACAGCGCCGAATCTGCGATGTCATCAGGACCGGAGGCAACGTTGAGGGGGACCGATGCGGCGACGCCAGCCTCCATTTTCATGTATTGCTCCTCGCTCATCGTATCCTTGAACCAGCGCGTACCGATGAAGCCGGGGCAAACGGCGTTGACGCGGATGGCCGGGGCGAGCGCCCGGGCGAGGCTGATCGTCATTGTATTGAAGGCGCCCTTGGAGGCGGCATAGGCGACCGAGGAGCCAACCCCTGCCACCCCGGCAATCGAGGAGACGTTCAGGACCGATGAAGCCCGGCCGGTCTGCTTCCAGGCCTCTACCAGCAGGGATTTGGTTTTCTGCATCATGATGAAGGGGCCCGCGACATTGACCGAATAGAGATTGAGGAAATCCTCGCGGCTGAGGGCGTCGAGATCGGAATGGTCGCGGGCATGTTTGGTGATGCCGGCATTGTTAACGAGGATGTCGAGGCGGCCAGCCTGGGCGGCGGCATCGGCGAGCTTCTGGCAGCCCTCATCGGTTGAGACATCGGCGACCACGAGACGGGCCTGGGCACCGGCCTTCTGGCAGTCCGCGACGGTTGCTTCACCATCGGCGATGGATTTGGTGCAGTTGATGATCACGCTGGCCCCGCGCTCGGCGAGTTTCAGGGCGATCGAGCGGCCAAGGCCGTTGGCTGAGCCGGTTACGAGGGCGGTGCGGCCTTCAAGGTCACGAGTTGTCATCTGGGGGCTCCCTGGTTTTGCTTTTCTGCTTGCCGCTTCAATGGCCTGGGGGCGGGGGCGTAAGTCAAGGGAGGGGGATGCCCGTGACAGGCGAGCAGGTGGGGGACTTGTGTTCAACCGGGCAGACCGGCGGGCCTTTCCCGATTGGCCGATGAACTATTTCCGCGTCGATGCGGACGGCGGCAACGGCCTGATGCTGGTGCGCCGGGATGATCCTGTGGACAATCTGATGTCAGCCCAGGCGCCGCGCGAACTGATCCACACCTTCTCCAAATTCATCCGCCAGACTTGACCGGCCCCCGGCGCAGGAACTTGCTGACGCCGATGGCGAGGCCGACAAGGATGAGGCCGGCGATCAGCAGGCTGAGGGGCTCGGCGCCGAAGGTCTCGAAATATTGCGTGTAGCCATGGATGGCGAGGAAGACGATGGCGCTGACCGAGAGGAAGCCGCCGCGCGGGGTGCGCAGGGCGAGGGCAAGCGAGACGGCGGCCCAGCCGACGGAGAAGATGACGGCCGGGATATGGCCCGCTTCAGAGCGGGCGTCATAGGGCAGCCAGCTGTCGCCGAGGACATCGCCCCAGAGGGAGCCGAGCCAGAAGGCGAAGTGAACGAGGATAAGGCCGGTGCGGGCCGCGACGGTGGTGAGGCTTTTCCAGCTTTCCGGGAGCTGGCCGCGCAGCTGGTAGAGGCCGGCGGCGAGAGCGCCGAAGACGGCAATCGTGATGACGGGTTCCTCGACGAAGAGGGCGTAGCTGGCATGCCAGTAGCCGGTGCCTGAGCCGAACACGGCGCCGAGGGCAAGGACGCCGAGGGCGGCGAGGAAGGCGGAGCGATACCATAGTGCGCCTGCCGTCAGAACGAACGTGACCAGCAGGGCAGGCATGGTGGAGGGGGCATCCTGGAACTGCCAGGCGACCCAGCCGGCAAGGCCGAGCGTGCCCATGAGGGCAAGGGCCGTGGCCAGCAGGGCGAAGCTTTCCCCGGTGATCAGGCGGCGGAGGATCTCTGCCCCTGCCAGCGCGCCGAGGGCGAGCATCAGGCCGGTCGCGGCGTTGGGCACCAGCGCAATGGCCGCGGCGGCGACCGCGATGGCGCCGAAGATGAGGAGGAGGTTGACGGCGAGGCTGCCGCGCCGGTCTGGCAGGGCAAGGGCAGTGAGCCGGGCGGCGTCCTCGGGCGTGATCTGCCCTGATTTCAGCAGGGCGGAGAGGTCCAGGCGGATGATGGGCATGTCGGGTTCTCCAATATAGTGAGCGCTCACTAACATATTGGAGTGCAGGTGACAAGGGGGGCGTTTGTGTTTGCCGTTTCCCCCTCCGTCTCGGGCCTGCGGCGCGATCCACCTCCCCCGCTTCGCAGGGGAGGAGCAAGGGGCGTCCGGCCT
>PHEH01000007.1 GCA_002841155.1 Alphaproteobacteria bacterium HGW-Alphaproteobacteria-18 | reverse complement strand
CTGACGGCAGCCATTGCTGACTGCAGACTCAATAGCCGTTTTCGGCGAATTTTCAATCTTCGAGCATCCTGCTTTCTAACGACTGCTTTGGGGAGTGACCTCGCAGCGGAGGAGGGTGCGGACCTGATCCGCGGCCGCCGCAAATGCCATGCTTTCATTGATCGGACCGGCTCGGAGGCGACACTCGAAGCTATGGCCAAACTTGTTCGCGCGATGTCCGGTGATTGAGCCAGTGTTTCGTTTTTGAAGGCGGCCTTTGTTGTTGTCTGCACTGGTCTGCAGGCGCTTGCGCCGCGTCCAACTAGGCAATCCGGGTACGGCGGGTTGATCATGCGCCCTCGTGACGGAGAGCGGAGAAGGCTGCATGAATCCCGGAAGAATCCTGATTGGCCAAGTCGGTGTCGTGCTTATCGTGATCGTCCTGACGCAGTGGTTTGCGACGCAGTGGACCGCAGAAGCGCTCGGCTACCAACCCGCACTGGGCGCGCCCTGGTTTGCTGTCGGTGACCGGCCAGTTTATCTTCCGTGGCGCCTCTTCCAGTGGTGGTATGCCTATGAAGCCTATGCGCCTGAAGTTTTCGGAACAGCCGGTCTCATCGCAGCGAGCGGCGGACTGTTCGGAATCCTTGTGGCGGTTATCGGCTCCGTGATCCGCAGTCGGGACGCACGGTTCGTGACGACCTACGGTTCCGCGCGATGGGCAACGCTGAAGGATATGCGCCAGCATAAGTTGCTCAGGCCGGACGGCGTATTTCTCGGCCGCTATCGCGGCGAATACCTGCGCCATGCCGGCCCTGAACACGTGATGGCCTTCGCGCCAACCCGCTCGGGCAAAGGCGTCGGCCTCGTTGTGCCGACGCTCCTTTCCTGGACAGGCAGCGCCGTCATACATGACATCAAGGGCGAGAACTGGACGCTGACATCGGGCTGGCGAGCGACTTTTTCAGATTGCATCCGGTTCGATCCGACAGATGCCAGAAGCCCGCGCTACAATCCGCTGCTCGAAGTGCGGCGCGGCGCCTGTGAGGTGCGGGACGCCCAGAACATTGCCGATATCCTGGTGGATCCTGAAGGCTCGCTCGAACGGCGCAGCCATTGGGAAAAGACCGGGCATGCCCTGCTCGTCGGCGTGATCCTGCATGTTCTCTATGCAGAGGAAGACAAGACGCTTGCAGGCTGTGCAAAGTTCCTCTCCGATCCGGACAGGACATTTGCGGCAACGCTGCGCCTGATGATGTCGACTCTGCACCTTGGAGACCGCCCGCACTCGGTGGTCGCTCAGGCAGCACGGGAGCTGCAGAACAAGTCCGAGAACGAGCGGTCCGGCGTGCTCTCAACGGCGCTGAGCTTCCTCAGCCTTTACCGCGATCCGGTCGTGGCTGAGGTCACCTCCGTCAGTGACTGGACAGTGGAGGGGCTTGTGATGGGGGAGCGGCCGATGTCCCTCTATCTGGCTTGTCCGCCGTCGGATGTCTCTCGCACCAAGCCGCTGATGCGGCTTGTGCTGAACCAGATCGCGCGGCGGCTGACAGAACAGGAACCTGACCCGTCGCGGCGGAAGCTGCTCCTGATGCTGGATGAGTTTCCAGCGCTGGGCCGGCTCGACTTCTTCGAGACAGCGCTTGCCTTCATGGCGGGTTACGGCGTTCGCGCTTTCCTCGTCGCACAGTCGCTGAACCAGATCGAGAAAGCGTATGGGCCAAACAACGCCATCCTCGACAATTGCCATGTCCGCGTCGCGTTTGCGACCAATGATGAGCGCACAGCGAAGCGGATCTCTGAAGCGCTCGGCACGAAGACGGAGCTGCGGTCTCAGAAGAACTATACCGGCCACCGGCTCTCACCCTGGCTCCCGCACATGATGGTTTCACGGCAGGAAACCCAGCGCGCGCTGCTGACGCCGGGCGAGATCATGCAACTGCCTGCAACGGATGAAATCGTGATGGTGTCCGGTGCGCCGCCGGTGCGTGCAAAGAAGCTTCGCTATTTTGAGGACGGCAACTTCACCTGTCGTGTGTTACCGCCTGCCTCAGTGTCTCGCGAGTCTGCTCCTGCAAGTCACGACTGGAGAGAGACCGTTGCCTGTAGAGCTGTGACTAGCAGAGCTGCGCAAGGCGCCGACAACGAAAGCGACGGCGGAGTTGAGTTGCAGCCGGAACTCGACCTGCCGGAAGCCAGGCTGCCAGTAGACCTTGCGGCGGACGAAGCGCCGGATATCGAGGATGCGAACGTGTCAGAGCAGGATGCGCATTTGCGGAACCTGCGCCGGGCCGTTGCCATCGACCAGGGCGACAAAGACTTCCTGCCGGATTTTTAGCATGGGCAAGCCGCGTTTGAACCTGCGCCTCCGGGCAGACCTCCTCCGCAAGCTGGAGGACGCGACGCGCCGTCCCGGTTTGACCAAGAACGCAGTGATTGAGCAGGCGCTCGAAGAGTATTTCGAGCCTGCTATCCGGTATGGCCTCGAAGAGAGATTGCTGCGAAGACTGGACGATTTCGAGGTTCGGCAGGGCGAAATCGAACGCGATGTTGCAATGTCGTTGGAAGCCCTTGGCCAGTTCATACTCTACTGGCTGACAAGAACAGATCCTATCCCGGCAGGCGAGCGCGAGATCGCTCATGCGCTTGGGCAGAAGCGGTTCGACCATTTCATCGCACAAGTGGCGCGCAAGCTGATCGACGGAGACGGCCTTGCGAAAAAAATCATCGATGCGGACGAAACGAGTGGCAGGCCCCTTTGATTGCGGAGAAGTAAATCACGGGTTGCGAAGATCGGCGTCTTCTGATTCACTGGTGTCAGTACTGAATCGCGTAAACGCAGATGCAGATCGCCGGGGAGGGAGGTGAGCGCGGGCCGCCGGAGCCTCGGTCTGCGGGGGCGTAAATGCAACTATCGATCAATGGAAGACACTGATGACCGAAACGAAATCCTCGTCAGTTCACGACAAAGCCCTTCCGGTTAGAACAAGCGACGAAGTCTCGGCGCTCGTCCAGGATGCTCTGGTGCATCTTGATGGCACGATCATTGCCGCTCAGGCCGTTGTTCAACTTTGCTTGTCCGAAAACAGCTCCATGCCGTGGAAAACAGTGATGCAGCGATACAACGCCTTAGACGTCCTAATGCACAATGCAGCCAAGGCTGGAGATCAAGTGTGGTCGGCCATCGATTGCGAAGTGAAGTCCTCAGACGAGCAATAGATGACCGAGTCCAGAATGCTGTACGGCAAGGGCTATGGCTTGGATCTCGAACAGATCAGGAAATACTGGTCCGCATATGCCCCAGATTGCCCTGACCCTCTTGATACACCGCTCTACTGCGCGCCTGGTCTGGCGTCTGATGTGTCTGGTTTGCCGGCGGCCTATATTCTCACTGCCGAGTACGATCCTTTAAGGGATGAAGGCGAAGCGTTTGCGCAGAGGCTTGCCGCCTCCGGAGTTGCGGCAACGGCTCGCAGAGCGCCTGGCGTAAATCATGGCTTCCTCGCGTTCGAAACCGTTCTGTCTCAAGCCGATGCCAGCATGATCGAGCTGGGACACTGGTTAAGGTCGCAGCTGGCAAGCTAGGGCCATCATAGATGCTGGGCAGGCTTGCGAAGTCCCAGACGTTCGAATTGGCTTAGGGGCGCTTCAAGCTGGTCCAGGATTCGGGCGAGGTAATCATTCCATTCTGTGCTTTGTCCGGACTCAAGAAGGTTGTTGACCTCGCTCGCATCTGATCGGGTATCGTATAGATGATCGCCTGAAAACTTGGTCCAGGCCCAAAACGGTATCGGGTCACCGGCTTCGAACACCTGATGGATGACAGGTACATTTGAGCCTGGCATCCGATCAAGGAACGCGCGATGATCCGGGAGCGGGAGGGCGATGTCTTTTGCGATCACGTGGGTCGGCATTGTTGACCAGCGATTAGACAACATCGACAGGGGAGCATTGTCTCCTGGAGGAGCTTTAACGAACTTGAAGTCCTCTGTGACGAGACAGATTTCTCTGCCCCAGACGCCTGTCAGAACTTCAGTGCGAATGCTCGTGGTTTTGCCTGTGAGCAGAGGCAAAAGTGAGTGACCATGCGTCCTCTGGCGCAAAGACACTTCGAAAAGATCTGCAATCGTCGCGAATATATCGACATTGGTCGTCAGCGCGTTGATGGAAGATGCAGTGATGCCCGGATAGCTTATCATGAGCGGGATATGGCTAATCGGATTGTAGGTCGGGACCCCGGGTTTACCCCAGATATCCTTCTCGCCCAAATAGTGCCCATGATCCGTACAGAGAATTACGAGCGTATCGCTCCAGACCTGCGTCTCATCGAGTGCGTCCAGAATTTTTCCGAACCAGTGATCGATCATGCTCAGTTTTGAGCCGTAGGCTCGCCGGATCTGTTCACCCTGGCTCGCCGTGATGATTCCTTTCGCAATTGCGCCCTGCATGTAAGGCGGCCAAACCAGTCGTTCCCCGCTCCAGTCGGGATTGTACATGTTCTCCCAAGGAGCTGGCGTGTCGAACGGCTCGTGCGGATCAAATTCGTCGACGAACAGAAAGAACGGCCGATCGAGATTGGCATGTTCCTTTAGCCAGCTCGTCGCAGCGGACATGGTTCGGGGACCGGGGAAGTCGGCTTCGGTCAAGAAATGCCGCCTTGACTTGTCATAAGGCATATGACCCCGGCCAAAGTGCGGAGTTCCAGCCCAGGAAGGATCGTCTTTCAGTTTCCAGGCATCGGTCTAGTGGCCGCGCTCATAGCTCCATGCTTCAAAGTCGCAGTGATAGTTCTCGCCGCCTATTTCAAAGAGATGTGGGTGGTCTGAAATCAATTGAGTTGCGATGCCGGCTTTACCCAGTACAGCGCTCAGGTTGTCTTCCCAGATTTCGACACTTCCCCAGCATTTCCAGAGAAAATCGAGCGACCCGCAGAGCAGGTCATGGCGCGCCGGCATACAGGGCAGTGAACCCGTATAGTGCCTGTCAAAGCGCGTAGAGCGAGCGGCGAAGCGGTCGATCTGGGGCGTCCGGAACTCGGAGCCTCCATAACATCCCAGCATATGCCTGTTGAGGCTGTCCAGGAGGATGACGATCGCGTTCTTGGGGCGCTGCATATTCAGGCTCGCTTCTGGCTGGTGAGTCCTTTGGTAGAAACTGTACTCATGCATTTCGAAACTGCAACGTTCGGTATCCAAGTGGAGATGATTTTCTGCGTTGATCTTGTGGCTGCCGCGGCGCAGCGCATGCGCAACAGGAGTGAGGCAAAAAAGGGGCTGAGCCTTCACAGCTCAGCCCCAGTTTCATTTTTTGAGATTTCGGTGTCTTGGGTTGTGCGCTAGAAGGTCACTTCTGGTCCGATGAGGAATTGAGCGCCTTCTCCAGGTGCGAAAGTCGACGCGTCGGCGCCCGACAGATTGTTCTGCGCGGCAATCACGGTCAGGTACACAGACCTTCATTGTCGGCCTGCATTTCGGCGGGTCTCGGTAATCCGCTCCACCTCCGCGCTCCACAGGTCCATTGCTCGCCGGACCTCCACTGAAGTGTTGCCCACATAGTAGCGGTTTTGCATGGAGCGATCCGGGGCGTGGTTGATGCAGGCTTCGGCAATGGCGGGTGCGATGCTTAGCCGGTCTACCATCAGTGTGCGGCCTAGGCGGCGGCAATCATAGAACTGCACACCGGCGAGTGGTGAGGTCTGCCCCTTCTTTTTCGCGGCGGTGACGCTACGCTCCCTGATCCTGATCCACCGTTGCTTGGGGCCGTCATGGCGGATGGGGCCGTCGCCCGCTTCGTTGGGAAACACCCAAGCGTGATTGTGGAGGGAGAGCGCTTTCTTGAATAGCAGCGCAGCGAGTGGCGATAGCGGCACCTCGTAAACTTCATTCGTCTTTGTTTGTCCGGCTGGGATGCGCCACAACTCTCGCCCCGGCGTCCAGTCGAATTGATCCCGTTTGGCGGCGACAATTTCGGCAGGCCTCTGCAAGGTGACAGCATGGAGCATGATTGCGAGGGCGGACGGCGCGCCCCGGCGCGTACGTTCCTGCTCCTCTTCCAGCTTTACAGAGTCCGCTGGGGCCTTCACCGCCAGGTCGGCACTCAGGGCCGCCCACATAAGCTGCAGCGCCTCCTCGGGCATTGCAGGGCGCTTGTCGGGGGTGTCCTTGAACAGCTTCTTGAAGCTGGCGGGGTTGGCTTCGGTCATGTCTTCAGCGATGGCCCAGCCATACATGGTGCGAATGACGCCTTGGCATTCGTTGGCGAGCTTGGCGCCGGGATTGGACGCGGTGAACGCGCGGGGGTGTTTTGCGGCCCTTGCCTGAATATCCCGGATCAGCTGGCGCACCTCTGCCTTGGTAATCTTCCGGAAGGGCTTCTCACCAAGCGTGGGCAGGATGTGTTCCCGCAGGAGACGCTCCCGCTCATCATAGGTGCGCTGCGAGAGCATGGGAGGGCTTTTCTCAGGGGCGCCCATGAAGCGGTCTGCGAGGGCTTGGAAGGTTGATTCCCGTTGCTGTTTGGCTTCTGCCTTGGCCTGCCGCCGCTGTGTGACAGGGTCAGCCCCGCCCAATGCCATGCGTCCCAACTCCTTGATGGCCAGAGAGCGGGCAATGTCAGGGGAGCCATCATTGGCGGCGATTAGCTTGGTGTCTGACTTGGAGCCGTCTGGCTTCACGATCAGGAGCTTATAGGCGGCGCTGCCATTGGGGGTGATGGATAGAAACATTTTGGGCACTTCTGTGTCCCAATGCCGCTCCTTCTTCTTTCCATCATGCTCACGGATCAGCCGGGTGACGGCGGTTTGGGTGAGTTTCAGTCGGCTGTTGGCCATGGGTCCGTCTCGCTCCTTCGAGTCTGGAGACGGTGGCTTTCAAGCCTCGTGCCACCCAAGCCGCCTCTGAGCCACCTCGGAAAGTCGGAACTTGTCCGGCTTTGTCGGGAATGACCCAAAACGAAAAGCAGGGAGTGCCAAGTGTGAAGGGGCTGTATTTACGGGCCATTCTGCAGTGTTTGCGGGGAATTTGGCCCGAGGGGGGGTGGTCGGAGCGAGAGGATTCGAACCTCCGACCCTCTGGTCCCAAACCAGATGCGCTACCAGACTGCGCTACGCTCCGGAGTCCCGGTGTAGTCAGATAAGGCGGGCGTGCAAGCGCTTTTCGCTGTGCAAAGGGCGCGAAACTGTGATGTTTTGGGGGAAATGAAGGAGCCAGCAGCATTTTGAGCCGTAATCGCCCGATTTGCCGCTGACTCCCGCCATTTGCACGTGTGCCGGCGCGCCCGTGTCCAGCGCAACCGGGGTCCGCGTGCGTCCCCAAGGTCAGCTAAACCTTCTGTTAGGCAGACGTCTTGACATTTCCGGCCACGGCCGGTGTCTTTTGCGGCCAGGGGACAGATTTACGTGCTGGAGTTGTCCGGAGGATCAAGGGGCACACGCTGCGGTGTTCTCGCAGAAAGGGAGGCATCCGTGCCGACAGTTTCATCGGCGTATCTGTCGAATTATGTCGAAACCTGCATCGCGCTGGGCGCGCCGGCGGCGGCGATGTATGCGCTGGTGCCGGGCGGACGTCCCGCGCTGGACCAGCCCGATCAGCGCTTTGCCGGAGAGGTGGTGATCCGCGTGCTGGACGCGGCCGCCGAGATGACGGGCAATGACACGGTGGGGCTGCGGGTTGGTATGCAGTTCCGGCCAGCGAGTTTTCTCGATGTCGGGTACGCGCTGTCTTCGGCCGGAACGATCAAGCAGGCGCTTGAGATCAACATGCGATATCAGGCGCTGACACAGGAGATTGTGCGCACGAGCCTTGAGATCAGCGGCGGGTTTGCCCGTATCCGCTGCGCGCCCGCCTTGCCGGGGGTGGAGGCGATGCAGCGGGTGATGGAGGCGGTGTTTGCCGGCTATGCCACCATCGGGTTCTGGCTGCTGCGCGATCATGGCAGCCCGATCGAGGCGATGCAGTTCCGCCATCGTGATCCGGGGCCCGGTAGCCGGGAAATGTATGAGACGCTGTTCGGCAAGGGCGTGACGTTTGGCGCGCGGGAGGACATGCTGGTGTTCCGGGCCGACCTGGTGGTCAAACCGCTTCCGAACGAGAATCAGGAACTGGTGCGCCTGCTGACGCAGCGGCTGGAGACGCGGCTGGCGGCGCTGCGTGTGGGGGTCGGCCTGCCGGAGATGGTGCGCAACTGCCTGCACAGCCAGATGGGCCGGGGGCGGCCGGGCATGACGGGCACGGCGCGGTTGCTCGGCTTCAGCGAGCGCACACTCCGCCGGCGTCTGGCCGAGGAGGGGGTGAGCTTTGCCCAGCTGTTGCAGGCAGCGCGGAAGGAGGCTGCCGAGATTTATGTGCGGGAGGGCAAGCTGTCGCTGACAGAGATCGCCTATGCGACCGGATACAGCGATCAGAGTGCCTTTGTGCGGGCGTTCCGGGGCTGGTACGGGGTGTCACCGGGAGCCTACCGGCGCGACGTCAGGGCAGGTTAAACCCGGTCATTTGCGGGACAATCCAGGACAAACCGGGACAGGCCAGGACAAACCGGGACAGGCCAGGACAAACCGGGACACATCAGGACAGGTCAGGTCAGCTCTTGCGCGGTTTGCGCTCGACGCGGCGCATCAGGCCTTCCTGGGCGACGGAGGCAACGAGGCGGCCAGAGCTGTCATAGATCGAGCCGCGATTGAAGCTGCGTGCGCCGCCGGCATAGGGGCTGTCCATCGAATAGAGGTGCCACTCGTCAAACTTGGTGGGGGCGTGGAACCACATGGCGTGATCGAGGCTGGCCGACATCAGCTCGCCGGTCATCCAGGAGACGCCGTGGGGGCGGTTGCCGGTACCGAGCAGGGCCATGTCGGAGGCATAGGCCATCAGGCAGTGATGCAGCCAGGGCGCTTCATCAATCGGGCGGGCGACACGGAACCAGAGATTCTGGGCATCGCTGACCTTTTCCGGCTTCAGCGGGTCGAGCGGGTCGATCTCGCGCATTTCAATGGGCCGCTCGCGCAGGAAGTGGCCGCGATGCCGCTCTGGCACCTGCTCGGCGAATTTGCGGCGCCATTCGATCCGGTCGCCGAGCGACTCCGGGGAGGCAACCTCGGGCATCTCGTGCTGATGGTGCCAGCTGTCTTCCTTCACATGGAAGGAGGCGGCGAGATTGAAGATCTGCTTGCCATGTTGAATGGCCACGACGCGGCGGGTGGTGAAGGAGCCACCATCCCGGGAATGGTCCACCTGGTAGATGATCGGGACGGAGGGATCGCCCGGGCGGATAAAATAGCCGTGGAGGGAATGGCAGAGCCGGTCATCAGGCACGGTGCGGTAGGCCGCGACGAGGGCCTGGGCGATGACCTGGCCACCGAAGACGCGCTGGCTCTCTTCCTCGTCCGGGCTTTGGCCACGGAAGAGGTCCAGTTCGAGGCGCTCGAGGTCGAGCAGGGTGAGGAGGTTTCCAACCGGGTCCGTCGCCATGGGGCCTGTTCCTTATATTTCTCTTGTGCGGCGCAGCATCTACCAGACCTCACGCAGAACGCAAACCTGACGGAAATTCCTTGTTATGGTTAGCGAAATCTTTGACAATATCTGCGTAAATACCCATCTGTTAATTACATAAAAATCCGAAATCTGATCCGACCCTCTGCGTTGGGAGGCGCCGCACATGAACCTTTTTGCCAAACTTGGCCGCGAATTCCGGCTGCTCCAGGATATTCTCCTCGTCAAGAAATGGACCGGAGACATCTCTCCGGACTCCGACCATCTCGTGGCGGATGATTACGAACAGGTGGTGGACAAGTTCCCCGCCAATATCGCGTTCCGCTTCGAGGGCAAATCGACCACCTATGCCGAGTTTGACGAGACCGCGAGCCGGTTTGCCAACTGGGCGCTGGCACAGGGCCTGAAGGCGGGTGACTGTATCGCGCTGTTCATGGAAAACCGTCCCGAATATGTAGCGGCCTGGGCAGGGTTTGCGAAAATCGGGGTCGTCACGGCGCTGATCAATCACAATCTGGAAAGCGACGCGCTGGCCCATTGCGTCAATATTTCAGGGGCAAGACTGATTGTGACCGGGGCCGAGCAGGACAGCGCCATCGCCGGCGCGGCGGGCCTGTTCAAGGATGCGCCGAATGTCTGGTCGCTGGGCGGGGCTGTGGGAGAAGACCTTGGCGTGGCGCTGGCGGGGGTTTCCCCGGCACGGCCGGATCGCGCACACCGCGCCGGCCTCCTCGGCAAGGATCTCTGCCTTTATGTTTATACCTCCGGCACGACCGGCATGCCCAAGGCCGCCCGCCTGACGCACGCCCGCACGCAGGGCATGATGAAGAGTTTCATCCCCCCCTGCCGTATCACCCCGAAGGACCGGGTTTACATCACCCTGCCGCTTTATCATGGCACGGGCGGTCTGTGCGGGGTTGGCCAGGCGCTGATGACGGGGGCGACGATCATCCTGAGACGGAAGTTTTCCGCCAGCGCCTTCTGGGACGACGCCACGGACGAAGGCGCGACCGCGATTGTCTATATCGGCGAGCTTTGCCGCTACCTCGTCAATTCGCCGCCCCACCCCAAGGAGCGCGCTCACCATATCCGCACCGGATTTGGCAATGGCCTGCGCCCGGAAATCTGGGAAGAGTTTCTCGAGCGGTTCAATATTCCCCATCTCGCCGAGTTTTATGGCTCGACCGAGGGAAATGTCAGCTTCATCAATTTCGACGGCAAGCCGGGCGCCATCGGGCGCATTCCAGCCTGGCTGAAAGGCACGTTTGCACATGTCGGCTTCGTGAAGTTCGACATCGAGACAGAAGAGCCCGTGCGCGGGCCGGACGGGTTCTGCATTCCTGCCGCATTGGATGAGCCAGGCGAAGCGATCGGCAGGATCGGCGATGATGTGCGCCAGCGTTTCGAGGGCTATAACGACCAGAAGGCGACCGAGAAGAAGCTGCTGCGCGATGTGTTCGAGAAGGGCGATCTCTGGTTCCGCACCGGTGACCTGCTGAAGAAGGACAAGGCCGGTTACATCTATTTCGTTGACCGGATTGGCGACACCTATCGCTGGAAAGGCGAGAATGTCTCGACCAATGAAGTGGGCGAGGCGTTGTCGAAAATTGACGGGATTGCCACGGCGAACGTCTATGGCGTACCTGTTCCGGGGGCGGACGGAAAGGCCGGCATGGCGGCGGTGACGCTCGACGGGGATGTGGACATGCCGGGCGTTTACAAACGCCTTGCGGCGTTGCTGCCATCCTACTCTGTTCCGATCTTCATCCGTGTGCAGCCAGAAGCAGAAACGACCGGCACGTTCAAGTATCGCAAGGTGGAGCTGGTAGCTGAGGGTTTTGATCCGGCAAAGGTCGAGGGCGAGGCGCTGTGGATGTATGATCCGTCCGAAGGCGGCTACGCGCCGGTGACAGCGGAGCGGTATGAGAAGCTGCTGGCGGGCGGGTTCAAGTTTTAGGGGGTGGTCAGGCTACCTATCCCGATATATCGCCGCTCATCCTGAGCGAAGTCGAAGGATGGGCCAAGCAGCGATTCGCAAGCCCCGGCTCGTCCTTCGACTTCGCTCAGGATGAGCCGTTCGAGATGTTTGGGCAGTCCATATGCGCCGCGCTCTTCAGCCCGCGCGGCCCATCCGGCGTTCTAGGCGGGTGGAGAACCAGGAGATGATCCGTCTCCAGATTTCATCCTTGAGAACCGCGCCTTCGACATCGTGATCGATCGACGGGTTGTCGTTGATCTCGATGATGATGACGCCCTGATCGGTTTCCTTCAGGTCTACGCCATAGAGGCCATCGCCGATGAGGCTGGCGGCGCGGACGGCGACGTTGACCACTTCCGGCGGCGCGTCTTCCACGGGCATGGTGGTGAAGCCGCCTTCGGTGGATTTTCCGCCTTCGCCATATTTGACTGTCTGCCAGTGGCCGCGCGCCATGCGGTATTGGCAGGCATAGAGCGGCTCGCCATTGAGGACGCCGATGCGCCAGTCGAATTTCGTAGGCCGGAATTCCTGGGCGATGATGAGGGCGGTATCCTCGAACATCTTCTTGGCGCCGGTTTTCAACTCGTCGAGGGACTGGGCCTTGACCATGTTGATGCCGAAACTGCCATCGGGCGTTTTCAGGATCACCGGGCTTCCCAGACGGTCAAACAGGCCGGCAAGGTCTGTCTTCTCGTCCACAATTTCCGTGCGCGGAATGGGAAGGCCCGCCTTCTCCAGGATTTCTTTCAGATACACCTTGTTGGTGCAGCGGATCATCGAATGGGTATCGTCGATGACGGGCATGCCTTCCTGCTCGGCGCGGCGGGCGAAGCGGTAGGTGAAATTGTCGA
The DNA here is from genome assembly GCA_002841155.1 of Alphaproteobacteria bacterium HGW-Alphaproteobacteria-18. Lineage (GTDB taxonomy): Bacteria > Pseudomonadota > Alphaproteobacteria > Caulobacterales > Hyphomonadaceae > Hyphomonas. Next base: position 161,886 of record PHEH01000007.1, on the reverse strand, counting down.
TGGAGGTGGTGGCGCGGATGAAGAGGGCGTCAAATTCGGCCAGCGATGGCAGGTCGGTCGGGTCGATCAGCTCGACCTCGACGCCCATCTTCTCGGCGACATCGGCGAGGCGCTTCAGCGAGGACGGCTTGGAGGGCGCCGTCTTCTCATTGGGATCGACCAGCACGGCGAGGGCCCATTTGGCGGGGGTGCGGGTCTTCTCGTTTTTGACGCGGCCTTTGGTGTAGGCCTCCATCGAGTCGAGGAAGAATTTCCGGCGGGCGTCTTTCAGCTTGTGGGGCGGGACGGCGCGGATGCGGCCGATGCCATGGGGGGCTTCCTCGTCGAACTCGATCTCGAGGGCAGGCGTGCGGAACCAGTCCATCGCTTCACGGGCGAGGCGTTCATAGGCGGGAATTTCGGTGCGCGAGAAGGCAACGAACAGGGTCTCGATCTTCGGGGCGCCCTTGGCGAGGGCTTCCTGCAGAGTTTCGCCAAGGTCTGGCAGGGCGTGGTTGTAGAGCGTCTTCTTGGAGAGCTCGACCATCGTCTGGACGCTGGGGCTGATCCGGTGACCGCGCGCCTCGGCCAGGAGGGAGGCGTAATAGCCGCCCGACTGGTAGGCATAGGAGCGCGCCAGATTGAGGATGTAGGGCCTGCGGCCGGTGAACAGCGCAGGCTTTGAAATATAGTCTGAAATACGCAGAACCTTGTGCGGCGTCTCGGCTTGAGAGATGTCGCTTGCCGATTCAACAAGCACGACCCAATCTGTCATGGGGCTCCATTAGAGGGCGCGTTCAAGAGACTTCTCCATCCGCAGCGCCGCTTCTCCGTCCGGATAGTAGGACTCAAGGGTCGCAATTACGCGATAATCAGCCGCCTCGTAAAGCCGGGTGGCTGAACTATTTGAGGCGCGCACTTCCAGGCGGACGGCGTGGGCGCCGCGTTCTGTGGCATCTGCTTCACACGCCGCCAGCAGCGCGCGGGCGAGGCCTTTGCCGCGGGCCTCTGGCGCAACGGTGAGGGAGTAGAGGCGGGCGATGCCCGCGCTCTTGCGGTAGAGCATGACGGCGGCGGCGAGGAGGCCATCCCTCGGCGTGTCGCAGACGAGGATGCTGGCATGGGCGGAGAGGAGGCGGCGCCAGGTGCGCCGGTCAAAGCGGTCTTCTTCGGGGAAGCTGGCTTCCAGAGCGACGAGCGCGCCGATGTCGGCCTGCGTGGCGGGCCGGATCAGCGGCTCACTCAAAGGCGCACCATGTCGTCGCGGTGGATGATGGCGGGGCGGCCGCGATAGCCGAGGATGGCTTCGGCCTCTTCAGTGCGGCGCCCGGCGATGCGGCGGATGTCTTCGGCGCCGTAGGCGGTGACGCCCTTGGCCAGGAGACGCCCGGCGGGATCGCGCACGGCGACGGCAGCGCCGCGCTCGAACTGGCCGGTGACACCGCGCACGCCGACGGCCAGCAGGCTTGCGCCTTTCTCCAGCGCGGCGGCGGCGCCGTCATCGACGAGGATCTCGCCTTCGGGCTTGAGATGGCCTTCGAGCCAGGAAGCGCGGGCCTTGGCGGGGGTGATGCGCGAGGCGATGAGGGTGGCACGGGCGCCGGCCTCGATGGCGCCGAGGGGATGGGGACGGTTGCCGAGGGTGATCAGGGTGGAGCAGCCCGCCGCATGGGCGATGCGGGCGGCGGCGAGCTTGGTGGCCATGCCGCCCGAGCCGACACCGGCGGCGGCGTTGGCGCCGGTGGCCATGGCGTCATGCTCAGGCGTGAGCGCTTCGAGGAAGGGGATGTGGGTGGCGCCGGGGTTTGAGCGCGGGTCGGCGGTGTAGAGGCCGTCGATGTCGGACAGCAGAATGAGGACATCAGCCGCCATCATCTGGGCGACGCGGGCGGCGAGGCGGTCATTGTCGCCATAGCGGATTTCTTCGGTGGCGACGGTGTCGTTCTCGTTGATGACGGGGACGACGCCGGCCTCCAACAGGGTTTCCAGCGTGGCGCGGGCGTTGAGCCATCTGCGGCGGTTTTCGGTGTCGCCGGGGGTGAGCAGGGCCTGGCCGCAGACGATGGCGTGGGGCGCGAGGGCCTCTCCCAGCGCGGCCATCAGGCGCGGCTGGCCGATCGCGGCGGCGGCCTGTTTCTGTTCCAGCCGGCCCTGATAGGGCGCGCCGAGGGCGGCCTTGCCGAGGGCGACGGCGCCGGAGGAGACGAGGATCACTTCCTTGCCGCGCTGGCGCAGGGCGGCGATGTCAGCCGCGAGCGCGGCGAGCCAGTCCCGGCGCGGCGCGCCTGCATCGGCGATCAGGGCAGAGCCGGTTTTCACGACGATGCGCTTGGCGCGGGAGAGGGTGTCAGCGGTCATGAATGACGGCGATACACGCCCCCGGCGGCAAAGGCGAGGGGCTATGGAATGGCAAAATGTCCCCCGGATGGATCTTCCGGGGAGCATTTGGAGGCAGATTTTGCTTCAGGCGGCTGCCAAGGGCCAATGAGGCCGCTCAGCTAGCAGGAGGCGTGGCGAACAGGGCGACGATGATGAAGCCGATCACCACAAGAACCAGGGAACCGGCGAGAATTTTCCACAGGCCAACCCGCCTGCCTTGAGTGACCTCTGTGGGGGTCATATTCTGGCGGTGTTCGGCTTGTTCTGCTTTCTGGAAGTCGTCTTGCATTTTGTGCTCCTTCTGGGGGAAGTGCGTCTTGCTTGAACAACGCGCCGTGGGGGGGATCGTTCCGATTTTGATGATATGAAGTTAACTGATCCGTAAGCGGATTTATCTCGCGCGCCCCTCCTCCTTTCCGCGCCCCTTGGCATGGAAGCGGTATCAGGCGGCCCGGTTGACGGGCAGGGGCAGGCGTTTCAAGCTGAGGCAAACCCCAGAAGAGACGGAAGAACGCCTTGAAACTTTACAATACACCCATGCCGGCGCCCAATCCGCGCCGGGTGCGCATGTTCCTGGCCGAGAAGGGCGTTTCGATCCCTCTGGTGGAGGTGGCCCTTGTGAAGGGGGAGCATAAGGGGGCCGATCATATTGCGCGCAATTCTCTGGGCCAGACGCCAGTGCTGGAACTGGATGACGGGACGTGCATCAGCGAGACGGTGTCGATCTGCCGGTATCTCGAAAGCGTGTATCCTGAGCCTAATCTCTTCGGGAAGGACGCGCTTGAGGCAGCGCAGGTGGATATGTGGGTGCGCCGGGTGGAGTTTCAGTTGATGAGCCCGGCGGGGAATTTCTGGCGGCACGCCCATCCGTTCACGGCGAAGGTTGTGGTGCCACAGTACCAGGAATTTGGCGCGTCAAACCGGGGGCATTATGAACGCGCTCTGATGTGGCTGGACGGGGAACTGGCGAGGCGGGAGTATATCGCCGGCAAACGGTATACGATTGCCGATATATGCGCGCTGTCGACGGTGGATTTTGCCAGCTGGATCGGTCTTCCGATCCCGGACGGTGCGGCGCATGTGAAGGCGTGGCAGGAACGCGTAAGCGCGCGGGCAAGCGCGGGGGCGTAGGCCCTCCTACGCGGCGCGAAGAGAGCGCATTGCTGGGCAAGGGGTCCGTTTTTTCGGAAAGCTGCCCCACCCGCTGCTCGGGCAATCGCAATGCGATTGCTTATCCTCCCAGCCCTCATAGTCATGGGGAGGGGACAGGGGATGCTCGTGGAGAGGACGTTACACCGGGCTCCAGGGTTGGTCTGTGTCGGGATCTTCTTCATCTTCGCTGGCTGCTTTGGCCGGAGCGTAGGGGAGGTCTTCGTTCTGGAAGCCGAGATGGCCGGCGATGGCGTAGAGGGCGTCCTTGACGCCTTCGCCGGTGACGCCGGAGAGGAGCAGGGGCTTGCCCTTGTAAGCCTTTTTCAGCTGTTTCATCTGCTCTTTGACAAGTTCGGGCGTCAGCGCGTCGATCTTGTTGAGGGCGACGATTTCCGGGCGCTCGGCGAGTTCAGGATCGTAGGCTTCAAGCTCTGACCGGATGGTGCGGTAGGCGCCGGCCGGGTCGTCCTGCGTACAGTCGATCAGGTGGAGGAGCACCTTGCAGCGCTCGACATGGCCGAGGAAGCGGTGGCCGAGGCCCGCGCCTTCGGCGGCCCCTTCGATCAGGCCGGGGATATCGGCCAGGACGAAGCGGGTGGAGGTGCCCAGATCCACAACGCCGAGGCCGGGATGGAGGGTGGTGAACGGATAATCGGCGATCTTCGGATTGGCCGCGGTGGCGACCGAGAGGAAGGTGGATTTGCCGGCATTCGGCAGGCCGACGAGGCCGGCATCTGCAATCAGCTTGAGGCGCAGCCAGAGCCAGCGCTCCTCGCCTTCTTCACCCGGATTGGAGCGGCGGGGCGCCTGGTTGACGGAGGATTTGAAGCGCAGATTGCCCCAGCCGCCATTGCCGCCGGCCGCGAGCAGGACGCGCTGGCCGACCTCTGTGAGGTCTGCGATCAGGGTTTCCTGGTCTTCTTCATAGACCTGGGTGCCGACCGGCACTTTGAGCACGGCGTCGTCGCCGCGCGCGCCGGTGCGCTGCTTGCCCATGCCATGGCCCCCGCGGGCGGCCTTGAAATGCTGCTGGTAGCGGAAATCGATCAGCGTATTGAGTCCCTCGACGGCCTCGATCCAGACATCGCCGCCGCGCCCGCCATCGCCGCCATCGGGGCCGCCATATTCGACGAATTTCTCGCGCCGGAACGAGACGCAGCCTGCGCCGCCGCCGCCGGAGCGGATATATACCTTGGCCTGATCGAGGAACTTCATGGGGTGGGTTTGCCGTAGATTGGGGATTTGGGGAAGGGGTGGGGGTCGGTTAACGGGGGCAGGAACGGGGCGCCCCCTCATCCCCAACCCCTTCTCCCCGGGGGAGAAGGGGCTTTAAGGGCTCAGGCGATCCTTGCCATCATGATGTGGTCGGCGGGGGCGCCGCGGCCTTTGGAGAACATGGGCCCGCGCCCGCAGGGCAGGAAGCCGAGCTTGCGCAGCACCTTGCCGGAGGCGGGGTTGTCCGCGAAATAGCCCGACACCAGGGCGGCGGCGGCGCGGGTGTTTTCCAGCCAGCCGACAAGGCCGGCGCCGGCTTCAGTGCAATAGCCCTTGCCCCAGAAGGGCGGCGTCATCCAGTAGCCGATATTGAAGGGATCGTCCGTGCGCTGGCGGTTGGCCGAGATCAGCCCGGCGAGGGCGCCGGTTTCCTTCGACACGACCGCGAAGATGTGGCCGGTATCGTTCTGGCGCGCGGTATCATGCGTCGCGAACCAGGCGAGGGTTTCGGCCTTGGACTGGGCAGGGGCAACGCTGGCAAGCATGAGATAGATTCGCGGGTCGTTTACGGCCTCTGTCACCGGCCCCGCATCCCTGGGGGAAAGCCGGCGCAGGCCGAGCCGCTGTGTTGTGATTTCCGGAGTGTCATCCACGGTCTGCCTCCAGATATTGAGCGAGGACAAGATCATTCGCGGGCCAGATGAAATCGAGGCCATCAACTTCCTCACCGCGCCCCGCACACATATGGCGGCTTTCACCGGCGAGCCGGAATCCCAGCTTTTCCAGTACGCGGCCCGAGGCAGGATTGTCTTTGAAATGGCTTGCCGTGAACTGCCGGCGCCCTTGAGCCCGAATGAACCAGCCCAGAACCGAGCGCGCAGCTTCGGTGGCATAGCCCTGTCCCCAATAGGCTGGAACAATCCAATATCCGAAATCGACGATACCGGTCTGGTCATTTTCTCCGCCACCTGCGAGGCCTATCAGCTCACCAGAGAGGTAAGCACAGAAGCCGCCCCCCTTGCCTTGCGCGCTTCGGGCGGCACGCTGGCGTTGTTGGCGGATCGTATCTTCCAAGGGCTGGAAGGCCGGTATTGTGCCGACATTCCGGAAAATGCGCGGTTCCTGAATCGCCGCGTTGAGTGCCACTGGATCGGCTGCGCTGACCCGACGCAACACCAACCGTTCCGTGTGGATCTCTGTCTCGCTCATGGCCGCCTCCTATGTGCGGGGCCTGGCGGGGGAGGGCAAATTAAAAGGGGGAGACAGTGGCCTGCCTCCCCCCGGAAACTGGTCGTCTGAAACGCGACCCGGCCACCACTCTGACGTGCGGCCGGATGCTTCCCAGGCCGCTTATTCGGCTGCGTCCGCCATCGGTACGATGTTCACATAAATGCGGCCACCGGACTTGTGGGCGTACTCAACCTTGCCGCCTTTAAGCGCAAACAGGGTGTGGTCCTTGCCCATGCCGACGCCTTTGCCCGGCCACTTCACAGTGCCGCGCTGACGCACGAGGATGTTGCCGGGGGCGACAAGCTCGCCACCGTACTTCTTCACGCCCAGATATTTAGGGTTCGAATCGCGACCGTTGCGGGACGAACCACCTGATTTCTTATGAGCCATGGTCTGCTCCTGATCCTTTAGCGGAAGGCCTTAGCCTTATGCTTCCTTAGCGAGTTCTGCGGCCTGCTCAACCCAGCCATCCTTGGCGAAACGGCCAGCGAGGCTGAGCTCTTCTTCGAGCTTGGCAATGTCGTCAGCAGAGAGGGCGGCGATCTGAGCGAAGGTGGTGATGCCGGCGGCATTCAGCTTCTTCTCAAGAGCCGGGCCAATGCCGGTGAGTTTTTTCAGGTTGTCGCCACCGGCAGCAGCTTCTTCTTTCGGAGCAGCTTCAGCCTTGGGGGCGTCTTCTTTCTTCGCAGCGGCCTTCTTTGCAGGCGCCTTGCCGTCGGTGTTGATCGAGGTGATCGTCACTTCCATCAGGTCCTGACGGTGGCCGATGGTGCGGCGGTAGGTCTGGCGCTGACGCTTCTTGCGGGTGATCAGCTTGGGGCCGCGCACTTCAGCGGCGACTTCGCCGGTGACCGTTGCGCCGGCAACCGTGGGCGCGCCCACCGTCACACCGGCGCCTGCGCCAACCATGAGAACGGAGTCAAACGTGACCGTCTCGCCGGCAGCAGCCGCCAGCCGCTCGATGACGATGGTATCGCCTTCGGCAACTTTATACTGCTTGCCACCTGTTTTAATGACCGCGAACATGGGGCCAGTTCCTTCCGGAATAGTGAAAATATGTGAGGGCGCCGCACCAGAAGGCGCCGCGCCCGAAGGTCGGGGGTAAACACCAAAGCGAACGGCCTGTCAAACCCCAACTTCACGCCGATTGTGGGAAAAGTGGGGGTATTTGCAGGTTATTCTTTATATAGCCGGAAATGCGGGCGTTGGCCCGGCAAAACGTCAGGATTTGACGCGAATGCGGCTGATCGCGGCGGTCATAGAGGGAGCTGGCGAGGGCTTTATACCAAACAGGCGGACCTGGTCGCGGCCTGCCCGCTTCGCATCGTAGAGGGCCTCGTCAGCATTGCGCATCAGGGAATAGAGATCTGCGCCGGGCCATGCCGCGCAGACGCCGATGCTGACGCTGGGCGTGAGGCCGCCCGGCAGCATGCCCGACCAATAGCCCCAGGGGCAGGCGCGCAGGGATTCGGCAAAGAGCCGCGCGGCCTGGATTTCATGGCCAGGCAGGAGGACGGCAAACTCCTCGCCGCCGATCCGGCCGGCGATCATTTTGTCAGAGGTCATCGCAGCAATGTGGCGCCCGAAGAGGCCAATCACGGCGTCGCCCACCGAATGGCCGAAGGTGTCGTTGATCTGCTTGAAATGGTCGAGATCGGCGATGATCAGGCAGACCGGAAGGCTGCTGCCCGCGCGGCCGCGTTTCAGCAGCGCCTCGGCGGCGGCCTCGAAACCGCCCCGGTTGAGCAGGCCCGACAGCTTGTCGGTGCGCGCCTCATGTCTCAGCTGGCCGATCAGGTCCATGGCGATCGCCACCATCAGGGTGAGCGCAAAGGCCACCGAGATGAGCGGCTGGGTGAACTGCACCGTGGTCCAGTAAAGGGAGTGCTGGAAGTCATTGGCGTTATTGAGGTCGCCCGCCAGCCAGAGGATGAGGACCGGGCGGACAAGACTGTTGGCGGTGGCCAGGATGGTTATCCAGAGGAGGATCCGGTCGGCGAGGTGTTTGTTGGGGACCGGGGCCGTCTTCACCACGATCATCAGCATCATGAGGCCCAAGGCAGCATTGATGGACAATACCCGCCCCGCAACGCTCGGCTGGACCAGCATGAACCAGGCAAGGCTTGCCAGGGCGATGAGGCTGACCGTGGCCAGCAGCCAGTAGGAGGGCCGGAGCTCGAACCTGCCGAGCACTGCCATCACCAGGAACCAGCCCGACAGGAGAAATCCGGTATTGGAGAAGAACCGCTCGGCATTTCCGGGCAGCGGGCTGGCGATATACTGGAAAGCAACATCCTGAAGGAAGAAGGCCAGCGCGGTCATCGCATAGGCGGCAGTGGCAAAAAGGATGTAGAGTTTGTCACGCTGATTGAGCCACAGCATCAGGAAGGCTGCGGCAAGCAGGGCGCCGATACCGGGGTTCAGCAGCATGATGAAGAATTCGGCGCTCATGAGCTTGGGCAAGCAATCCTTGTTGACCAGCCGGTCTCTTGCGCAGGGTTGGGCTAAATTGCGGTGTAGCCGAAGCGGCAAATTTCACCGATTTGTGGCGGGCCTGCCCACAGGCGCCGTGCAGCGCCCCGGAAAAAGCTGCAGCCGGGAAGGCGGTTTAACCAAACCGGCGCTTGCGCTTTTCCGCGGGGCGCGATAGTTCCCCCCTCTTTGAAAGACCCCGGCGCGGAGAGGTGGCGGAGTGGTCGATCGCGTCGGTCTCGAAAACCGATATACTCGCAAGGGTATCGAGGGTTCGAATCCCTCCCTCTCCGCCAGACTGCCTTCCCGAGATTGCCTGCAACTTGCTGTACAGCAGCAGGATCATTTGACCTTTGTGGGATCTTGGGTCGGGGTGACGCTTGATTTTCTGGGCATGTCGGGAGCGTCAGGGCCATCGTTCAACGCGGCAGCCTCTCTTATCTGAGACGCAGGGTGGGCGAGGGCGGACTTGCGAGTGCGCATGTGGCGTGTTGAAGTTCCGGCGACGATTGGGGAGGGGGTGATCATGTTCGACAGACTACCGGAATTGCTGCTGCGTCATCGCAGGATAGTTGGCGGTGTGGCGATCGCCATCGCTATCCTGACATGGACGATCGACCTTACGGGGCTCGTCTATGAATGCCCGTTCTGCCGGAGCCAGCGCACCGTTATCGGCCTGCTCGGTTTATTGTTCATGCTGCCAAACCCCGCGCACTGGCTGGTGCGCTATCTCTCCGCCGTCTTCGCTGTGTTCGGACTGTCAGTCGCTTCGACGCAGCACTTCAGAGGGTGGGCAAACATTATGAGTGGAGAGTTCAGCTGGGGCGAGCAGTGGTACATTAATCCGTGGATGCTCTCCGGTTTCGCCATCGGCATCATCACCGGCCTCCTTCTCCTGATCTGGATGTGGAAGCGGGATCACTCTGTGGACTGAACTGCAATGCTCGCAGCCAGTGTCGCTGACACCTGGACGGGATGTTCGTGAGTATCTGGGGTGAGGCATGCTATCGGTGGCGCGGGGGCGATCCTGCGGGTGAGGTCCTAGAGACATACCTGACGAGAGCGTCGGATAAGGCCACCGCTTCGAAATTCCTGAGAAAGCGATGAAGCGCTATGGAAAGCCAGAGGTTGTTGTAACCGGCAAGCTTCGCTCATACGGCGCAGCGATGAAGGAGATCGGTAATGCGGATCGCCTGGAATCGCGCAGGCAGCTGAACAATCGTGCCGGAGATTCGCACTTCCCGCTCGACGATAGGATCGGGCAATGTCGAGCTCTCGACAAATGCGAAGTTTGCGAAATTCGCTTCCACTGATTCGTCAGTGAACAATCATATAAATTGCGAGAGGAGGGCCGGGTTTGAATTTCTGCGAGAAGATGACCATTCGAGAATGGCGTGAACGTCTCGTTGCTTGATGTCTGTTGGTGCGCGAAAATCTGAGACGGGCTCGCCTTCGTCAGGCGCCACTTTCGAGTGTAAGAAAGGAGCTCCGTCTAGCATCGATGCATCTTGTGCATGTATTCATACACTGCGTATCAGGGTTCGCGCTAAGCATGGATGGGACGGAGAAGCGCTTTGACCGGAGTTCACGATGAACATTGACTGGCTTGAGGACTTTCTGGCCCTGATCGAGGCGGGCGGATTTGCGCGGGCGGCGGAGCGCAGAGCGATAACCCAGCCGACCTTTAGCCGGCGTATACGCGCGCTTGAAGAATGGGTCGGCGTTACGCTAGTTGATCGGGGTACGCACACAATACGGCTCACCCCAGCCGGTGATAGTTTCAGGCTTGTTGCCGAGCAGGCGACCCGACAACTCCAGATGGGTCGAGAAGAAGCGCGCGCAGTCGGAAAGGCATCGTCCGAAACTCTGCGATTTGTGGCAACCCATGCCCTGTCGCTCACTTTTTTCCCCAACTGGCTGCGCCAGCTCGAGAAAGACGAGCCTGCCAACGTCACCGTTGAGTTGACGGCAGATCACATGGTCGCATGCGAGAGGTTGATGGTCGAGGGGCGGGCCCAGTTTCTTCTGTGCCATCACCATGCGGCCGCTCAGACGCGGTTTGGCAAGGATTTCCGCTCAGTTCTTCTCGGCAAAGATGTGCTACTGCCAGTGATATCTCCTCAACTTGCAGCCGTGACGCCGCCTGAAGCCGCGCCTCATCTCGCCTTTTCGGCCGAGTCCGGAATGGGGCGTATCCTGACTGCGGCGTGGACGATGACAGGCCGTGCGCCACCCTCTATGCCCGCCTTCACGTCCCATCTGGCCGGCGTCCTCACCGCCATGGCCAGAAATGGACGCGGCGTTGCCTGGACGGCGCTCAGCCTGGTAAGTGACGATATCGAGCTCGGCACACTGATGCGGGCAAGCACGCCCGATCAGGACGTTCCGATCGAGATCCGGCTATGGCGACCCGCTGCCCGCCAGACACCGGCAGCAGAGGCTCTGTGGTCCAAGATCATAAAAAGCCAAAAGTCTGAGGAACTTCCCGGGTAGGGAATTGATGTCGCCAGAGGAATGATGATCCGTGGACGAAGATCATAAGCTCGTGGCCTACCTGAAGTTTCAGATAGGTGAATCCTGCTCTTCCTCTACCGGCGCGAGAACCCTGAGCAACGCCATGTCTTGCACAGTCCAGGCGCCTTGAGACTTTATAATCAGGTTACGGCGTTTTAGGGTTGATATCTCCTTCTGGACAGTCTGGCGCGTAAGGCCCAGGAAGCTCGACAGTTCGGCAATTGTGATTGGAACATCAATGGTGCGACGGGATCCGACCTGCGATGTTTCACTCATCTCGGCCAGATTACGCAGGACCAGTGCAACGCGTTGAGCTACGGTCGTGTCGTTCTGCTTTTCGCGATACGCAATCATTGAGCTCAAGGCTCTCGCAAACTTACGGCAGAGCGCTTCAGGGATGGCGGGATGCTCGTGGTAAAGTTCATCAAAGTCCTCCTGCTTCAGAAATCCGATCCGTGTGGGGCTGGCAGCAATGGTTGTGTGATGATGCGGCCGCCGCGCGATCAGTGTCGATTCCCCGAAGCAGTTGCCGCGAATGTAGATCAGCAGGAGAGACTGTTCGCCATCCGGGCGATCTGCCAGAAGTTTTACATAGCCCGACAGTACCTGATACATTCCCTCCGATGGCTGCCCACTTTCCTTGATCGTTTCTCCAGCCTGAAGATTGCGGTAAACAAACCGCTCTTTTATGGCCGCCTTGCTGTGGGCGGGCAGTTCTTCGATCCAGTTAAGCTGACCTGCGATATGCATGGCTTTCTCCTGAGCATGGCCTGCTTCCGGGGCAAGCCTGCGGCAGACCCTGGATCGCTGTTTTCAAACACAACGCCTTTTATCTGAAAATGTAAAATCCTTACCACGGAAAACCAGAGCACATGTCCTAAGGAACTCCTGATGGCGGGCAACACGCCGTACTGAAATAAGTAATGGGAGGAGTACCCTATGAAGCCACTTTCAATCCGCCTTGCGGCGCGTGCCTGCTCTTTGGGGGTCATTGCGATCTGTGCTGCATCCGCTCAGGCGCAGGACAATTCAGACCAGCCGAGAATTGAAAATCCTCCGTCAGATGTATCCGCTGAGACTGGTCAGGAGGGGGCCAGAACACTCTCTACCGTCACCGTGACTGCGCAACGCAGGGCCGAAAGCCTCCAGGACGTGCCGGTCATGATAACCGTTTTCGGTGCCGATGAAATCGCGGCGGCTCGGATCCAGCAGATCGACGATATCGTCACCCGCACGCCGGGCCTGAACTTTGATGCGTTTCCCGCCTCCCAGCCCCGTTTGTATATCCGGGGTATCGGGTCAGCTGACCGGGGCGCATCGGGTGATCCGAGCTCGGCGGTGTTTCTGGATGAAGTTTATCTGGGACGGCCATCAGCCGTTGCGTTTGATGCGTTTGATGTGGAGCGGATCGAGGTACTTAAAGGGCCGCAGGGCACGCTTTACGGCCGGAACGTCGTGGGCGGAGCAATAAATGTCGTTTCAAAACGGCCAGTCATCGATAGCTTCGATGCATCTGCTAATGCGACGCTCGGAAATTACGGGCGCCTGGATGGCGCAGGCTTTGTGAACGTGCCTCTTGCCGGAAACACCAGCGCGCTGCGCGTCAGCGGATCATACCGATCCAATGATGGCTATGTCAAAAATTCTTTCCTCGGTCGTGACGTCGAGGATCAGGAAACCGTCAGTGGACGTCTTCAATATTATGCTGAACCGACAGAGCAAGTGAGGATGCATTTTACCCTCGACGGCACAAGAGACCGGGCAACCGGGAATGCGAACCACGTTCTGGAGCTCGATGAAAACAATCCGCTTTCGAATTTCTATAGCCAGAACTTCGATCCTGACGTCACATACGGGTCGGATCCCGGATTTATGAAGCGTGACACATGGGGCGTGCGCGGGGAGGTTTCTTATGATTTCAGCTTCGCCACCCTCACGGGGTTGGCATCTCACCGCGATCTGGAATACGATTTCAATTACGACTTTGATGGGGGTAATCCAGACCCATCTTCGCCAGGATACAACGAAGTCGGCATTGGCGGCGGAAACGCCGAAACAGCCACTCTGTCTAGCCAGGAACTCCGCCTGTCATCTCTGCCTGACAGCGCTGTTACATGGGTTGTGGGCCTCTACCACTATAATCAGGATGTGCTTCGATCGGATATTCTTACACTAGATGCTGCGGTGATCGCACCGATAGAGCTAAGAGAGGCTTTTATTGCTGACGCAGAACTCGACAGTTATGCCATCTTTGGAGATATGTCGGTTCCGCTTACGGACAATATTACTTTGTTTGGCGGCTTGCGATACTCCAAGGACAAAAAGACCCAACGGGTCTTCAATACGGAAAGTGATGCTCCGCTAAGGGCAGACGAGTTTTACGACGTGACGGCTTCGGCGGAGTTTGACGACTGGACCTACCGCGCGGGGCTGGAGTATCAGATCAGTCCGGCTCACATGGCCTATGCGTCGCTGTCGCGCGGCTTCAAAAGTGGCGGGTTCAACGGAGAGCCGCCAGATGCTCTTGCTGCGGCTACACCGTTCGATCCTGAACAAGCAATTCAGTATGAAATAGGTCAGAAGAGCACTCTTTTCGATGGTGTTATGATCTGGAACAATTCGATTTTTTATGTGGACTATTCGGATCTTCAGACGACCCAGACTGTCGATGGCATACGGGTAATCACGAATGCCGGCAAAGCACACATTCAAGGCTATGAAACCCAGATGTCGGTCAATCCGTATGAGGGCTTCAACCTCGCTGTGGCGTATGCCTATACCGACGCGATCTTTGACGAGTTTATGGAAGACGGAGTGGACTATTCCGGCAACCGCATTTCCCGCTCTCCGAAACATAAGGTTACGGTATCGCCAGCGTATACGGCGTCGCTCCCCAATGGGTCTGAACTGACCTTTGCTGTCGACTATCAGTACACAAGTAAAATCTTCGACGACAACAGTAACCAGCCCCCCGAACTTCGCGATCCTACAAATTTTGTCGATGCGCGCATCGTTCTCGATAATATCGGAAGGGGAATGAGCGTTTCACTCTGGGGAAAGAACCTCACAGATGAGCGTACACGTACTTTTCAGGGTAGTTTCCTCGGGGCGACGTTCGGTGCGTTCAATCCTCCGCGCACCTATGGCGTCACGCTGTCGTGGGACTACTGACATCCTGCGGGAGACGCGCGTGCGTCTCCCGATTTTTCTAATCAAGACCCGGGTTTATAATGAGCGATAAGTTGGCACTGCCGGTTAAAATACTCGTACCCTGCGGTTCGTTGGGGGCGGGTGTGCGGGAAGACGAAGTAGAGTACGGCCTATCGAGGGGGGCTCACGCGATTGCCACCGATGCCGGGTCCACCGATAGCGGCGCCGCCTATCTTGCCATGGGCAAATCAAAGAACAGCCGTGGCGCGGTCAAGCGGGATCTGATGATTCTTATGAAAGCCCATGCCCGCACAGGAATTCCGGTTATCATCGGTACAGCAGGTCAGGCCGGGGGCGACCTGAATGTAGACTGGACACGCGACATCCTGCTCGAGATCGTCGCCGAACTTGGTATCACGCCCAAGATCGCGCTGCTTTACAGCGAACAGTCACCCCAGGCCATCAAGGCATTCAATGCAGACGGCCGGATACGTCCGCTGCCGCCGCTCGGACCGCTCGAGGACGACACGGTGGACGCCTGCGCGCATATCGTCGCACTGATGGGGGTGGAGCCTTACATAAAGGCGCTCGAGCAGGGCGCGGATGTGATCCTGGGCGGACGTTCGACTGACCCGGCAGTCCTGGCAAGCTTTCCGATCTGGAAAGGTGCTGGCTGGGGAGCCTCCTGGCATGCAGGAAAAGTTGGCGAATGTGGCGCGCAGTGTACGGAGAAACGGGATTCTTCAGGCGTTCTGCTGTCGGTCGGTCAGGATGGATTCGAAGTGGAGCCGCTGGCCAAAGACAATTATTGTGCACGTGACGGGGTTTCGGCCCACATGCTGTATGAAAATACTGACCCGTATATCCTGACTGAGCCGGGCGGGCAGCTGGACGTTACCGCCGTAACATATGAAGAGCTTGAGGACGGGCGCACTGTCCGCGTGACAGGAGCGGTCTGGAGGCCTGGACCCTATACCATGAAGCTGGAAGGGGCCGGCGGCGGAAAGTTCCAGACGATCATGCTCGTCGGCATACAGGACCCCGATGTTCTGCGAGATGTGTCCGGATTTCATGACCGCTTTCTCGACGCATTATACTTGCGAGCGCGCCAGACGCTTCCGCCGGAAGAACAAGACGACTTCCACATTTCGATCAGAATGTATGGCTGGAATGCCGTGGATGGCATGCCGGTGCCTGAAGGCACGCCGCCGCCCCGGGAACTCGGCGTCCTGTTCATTGCGACCGCCCGCACCCAGGAACTGGCCAATGCAATCGCCCATGCCTGCAACCCGTATTTTTTCCATTTCCCCGCTGTGATGGACAAGGAATTGCCGAGCTATGGCTTTGCTTTTTCCCCGGCAGATGTGCCGCGGGGGGAGGTATATGAGTTCAAGCTCAATCATGTGGTTGCCGTCAGTGACCCGCTGGAGCTTGTGCGGTTGCAATGGGTGAATTTGTGAAAGTACGCGGAATGAGAGACCGGGCAGGAAGACGACCATGGCAAAATTGAGAGACGTTTCCCGGCATATCCGATCGAAGCAGGCCGGTCCTTTCTGGGTGACCATCGATATCTGGTTTGATGGCCAGACGAGCTTTGATCGCTACAAGGACAGTGCTGGACTGTCGCCGGACGTATTTGTCGATCTGTTCGGAACAGATGCAGGCCTGGTCAAGAAAATATCTGTACCTGAGCTGAACCTCATAAAGGTATCCTATCCCCGCGCCACCCCGCAGGGTGGCGTCATCGAGCGAGACATGCATTCCGGGCAACAATATGTGCGCCTTCTCGATGTTGAACTCGATTGATCAGGAATCCATACCCGATCCTCAGTAACCGTCAGACGTCAGATAGGAAGTTTCAATCATGAATGCTCTCGCTCAATCCGCTGAAGTGTCATTTTCTGAAACCGAGTGGAAAATCCGATGCGACCTTGCGGCCGCCTACCGGCTGGTTGCAATGTTCGGCTGGGATGATCTGGTGTTTACGCATATTTCAGCACGTATTCCGGGTCCGGACCATCATTTTCTGATCAATCCTTATGGCTGGCTGTTTGAAGAGATCACGGCTTCCTCGCTCGTGAAGGTGGGTCTGGACGGGCAGACGATCGGAAACTCCGAGGCTATGGTAAATCCCGCCGGATTCACCATTCACTCCGCCGTGCATGAAGCACGCGAGGACGCCCAGTGCGTGCTTCATCTTCATACGGTGGATGGTGTTGCCGTCTCCTGCCAGGATGGGGGGCTGCTGCCGATCAATCAGACTGCGATGCTTCTGAACGGTCAGCTTGCCTATCATGATTATGAAGGCGTCGCGCTCAATCACGATGAACGCCCCCGGCTTGTGGCCGATCTGGGCGCGCGTAATGCGATGATACTGCGCAATCATGGGACGTTGACTGTCGGCCATTCCGTGGCTGCAGCCTTTTCATACATGTACTTTCTGGAGCGGGCTTGCTCCATCCAGATTGCAGCCCAGGGCGGCGGCAAGCTTTCGGAGCCGGGCAAGGAGGTTCAGTCCGTCGTCGAGCAGCAATCAAAGAGTATGTCCATGGCGGCGGATATGCTCGTCTGGCCTGCGCTGCTCCGCCGGCTGAACCGGGTGAACCCGGGCTACGACACATAACATCGTACTGAGCTGTAAACGCCGGGTGTTCGATGAGGCCTGCAGATTGCCAGGCAGAATACACATTTTGAAGTATCTCCCTGGATCGGAAGAAGAATGTCCGTCTCTTCAATGAAAAGCGCGCGTCTGCCCCTTCATCAGCTGCTGGCCTATTGCAGCCTGACGATTCCGATCACAGCCGTTGGCTTGCCGGTAACGACCTACCTTCCGCCACTTTATGCCGGGCAGGGAGGTCTGGGCCTGGCGACCATCGGCTTTATCTTCATGATCGCCCGCATATGGGACGTTATCACGGACCCGATCGTGGGCGTTCTGGTTGACAGATTCCAGTGGCGTCACGGCCGGCGCAAGTTCTGGATCGCGCTCAGCGTTCCACTGCTCTGCGTAACAGCTTTCTTTCTGTTCATGCCTGCCAAAGGAGAGCCAGCAAGCGCGGGCGCGCTCCTGTTCCAGCTTCTGGTTCTCTATACGGGATGGACATTCCTGCAGACAACGCACCAGGCCTGGGGAGCTGATCTGACCCCGGACTATGACGAGCGATCCAAACTCTTTGGGTATCGGGAAATGATGAGTGCGGGCGGAACGCTGCTTATCCTCTCATTGCCTGCGCTCCTCGGATCATGGTTTGCATTCGATCAGTATGCCGAAGTCGCCTCCATGGGCTGGTTCCTCGCGCTGGTGCTTCCGCTGACGATCCTGATTGCGTTCACTCTCGTGCCTGACAAGTCGATCACGCCAGTCATTCTGGACCGTCCGAAAATGACCTTGTCACAGATACTATCCGGGATGAAGGAGCGCGCAATCTGGCGGATACTGGCGGTCGAAATCTGTGTAGGTATCGGCGTAGGCATTACTGCCTCCACCTTCCTTTTCGTGGCGAGAGGGGTTGTCGGGCTGAATAGCGGCGCTGGCAGTGTGCTGCTTATCTTTTTTGTCTTCTCCATTGTCGGCATTCCGTTCTGGCTGTGGGTCAGCAAACGCCTGGAAAAGCACACGGCCCTGCAGCTCGTATGCGTTTATTCTCTCGTGTGTAACCTTATTATGATCCCTGCGCTCATGCTGGGAAATCTCTGGATGTTCATTGCCATGGTCGCACTACTGGGCCTCAGTTTTGGGGCGCCGCAGGCCCTGCTCCGTGCAATGATTGCCGATCAGGTGGACCGCGAGGAAGTGCGTTCAGATATCAATAAGGCGGGGTTCTATTTTGCCTTCATGGGCACGTCCTACAAGGTCGGCCAGGCGGCGGCGATCGGGGTCAGTTTCCTGCTATTGGCGCTGATCGGATTTAATCCG
The DNA here is from genome assembly GCA_002841155.1 of Alphaproteobacteria bacterium HGW-Alphaproteobacteria-18. Lineage (GTDB taxonomy): Bacteria > Pseudomonadota > Alphaproteobacteria > Caulobacterales > Hyphomonadaceae > Hyphomonas. The sequence continues at coordinate 143,879 of PHEH01000007.1, read as the reverse complement.
GAAGTGCCGGAGAATCCCGATCACAGGATGGGGCTGATTCTGGTGTTCACACTGGTGCCCGTGGTGATCTTCGCGCTGTGCATTCTGATCTGCCGCAACTATTCCCTTACGAGGGAAGCGCATGCGAAAGACCGCGAAACGTTGCGTGTGCGCGCCGCGAACAAGGCGGGCGAGTCGGATGCTTCCGTCACAGCCGGATGACAATGGGGCTTGAGTGAGCAGTATGCCGCTCAAGAGATGATCGTCATCTGATTGTTTATTCTGCGCGGACGCTCCGCCCGTCGGCCACGATGCAGGCCGCCGGTGGGTTTCCCCCATCGATCACTTCCGCAGCGCACAGGGCAGCGATCATGTTTGTACGCGCCAGCGCCTCGTGCGTGGACGCGCCGGCATGGGGGGCGGCGATCACATCATGCCGGGCAATCAGCGCATCGGTGACAGGCTGTTTCGACGGATCGCTTTCGCTCTCATATACGTCCAGTCCTGCTCCGAGGATCTGACCGCTCTCAAGCGCGGCGAGGAGCGCCGCATCATCCACCAGCCCGCCGCGCGCGGTGTTGATGAGCACGGCGGAAGACTTCATTTTCCCGAATGCCTCGGCGTCAAACAAGTGATGCGTGTCCGGGGTCAGGGGCGCGTGCACGGAGATATAGTCCGCCTCTTTCAGCAGGGTCGCGAAGTCTACGTGCCGAAGCCCGAAACGCTCTATATCTTCCTGTGCCAGGCGCGGCGCGCAGACCAGGATTTCGGCCTCAAACCCGCTGAGGCGCTTGGCCAAGCTTCGTCCGATGCGGCCGAAACCGACAATGCCGACTTTCCTGCGATAAAGTTCTGTCCCTACAAGGATATTCCATTTGCCGGCATTCATGGCGCGCTGGGCCTCCTGAAACCTGCGGCCGATGGAAATCATCATACCGATCACCTGATCAGCAACCGAGGCGTCATTGCCGCCCGCCGCAATCGCCACAACCCGCCCCAACTCTCTGGCGGCCTGAACGTCTACCTTTTCATAGCCAACACCGCGGCGGGATATGACAGCCAGATCGGGAAGCGCCTGAAGCACGTCGCGGGTGATGCGGGCATGTCCGACAACCCAGCCGCCTGCGCCGGCCAGCAAGGCACGGAGGTCGTCCACGTCCAGATCGCCTTCGCCCTTGCCATCGGGCAGTTTCGCGATGACCACCTCTATGTTTCTGTCCTGAAGAAAGGCGACAGCCGCGTCATCAAAGAATTTTTGAGTGACGACCACCTTACGGGGAGGGGGGCTCATGTAGAGTGTCCTTGAGTGTCTTCAGGCCAGCCAGGCGCGCGCGCCCAGATAGCGGGTTTGGAATGCTTCGATCTCGTTTCGCCACTGCAGCGTCATTCCGACCGCGTCGAGCCCCTTCTGGAGCATGAATTTGCGCCGCTCGCTGATCTCGAACCCGGCCGCGCCATGCTCTGTCTCAATGGTCTGGGTCTCCAGATCAATCGTGATTTTAGTGCCGCTCGCGGCTTGCTCTGTCAGCATGCGAACGGTCTCATTCTCCGCTTCGATGGCAAGCAGGCCGTTGCGGGCGCAATTGTCAAAGAATATCCCGGCAAAGGAGGGCGCGATAATCGCCCTGATCCCGAATTGCCGGAGGCCCCACACGGCATGTTCGCGCGATGACCCACAGCCGAAATTGCCGCCTGTGACCAGAAACGCCGCGTTCGCCCACGGCGACTGGTTCAATACAAATTCCTGCCGGGGCGCGCCCTGTTCGTCAAACCGCAGATCATGAAACAGGCCCTTCTCAAGGCCGCTCCGGTCGATGCCCTTCAGGAACGTCTTGGGCATGATGATATCGGTATCGATATTGGCAGCGGGTAGGGCGGCAATAAACCCGGAGACGCACTCAAACGGCTCAATTGGCATGGTGGGCCTCCAGTTTGCGTACATCACACAGATGGCCGGATACCGCCGCGGCAGCCACCATCGCCGGGCTCATCAGATGTGTCCGGCTGCCCGCGCCCTGGCGCCCTTCGAAATTGCGGTTGGTGCTGGAGGCGCAACGTTTTCCCGGCGCAATCACATCGTCATTCATGGCAAGGCACATCGAACATCCAGGTTCGCGCCATTCAAACCCTGCCTCACGGAAAATCCGGTCAATACCTTCGGCTTCCGCCATCCGGCGAACCTCGCGTGATCCGGGCACGACAATTGCGTCTACGCCGACGGCAACCTTACGGCCTTTCACGACGGCCGCGGCGGCGCGCAGGTCTTCCATCCGGGCGTTCGTGCAGGAGCCGATGAATGCGTGATCTATCCGGATGTCCTGCAGCCGGGTGCCGGGCAACAATCCCATATAGCCGAGCGCGCGCTCGGCATCCTTGCGCCGGGCAGGGCTCGCTTCAAGACCGGGATCGGGAATGGAGTCTGAAATCGGCGCAGCCTGATCCGGGCTCGTGCCCCAGGTCACCATGGGCTCAATGTCGCTGGCATTGATCTCAACGCAGGTGTCAAACGCGGCGCCGTCATCGGTGCGCAGCGCGCGCCAGTCTTCCAGGGCTGCCTTCAGCGCGTCCCCTTTGGGCGCGCGGGGTTTTTCGGCAAGATAGGCAAACGTCTTTTCGTCCGGGGCGATCAGCGCGCCCCGGGCCCCGCATTCGACAGCCATATTGCAGATCGTCATCCGTCCTTCGATCGAAAGAGCGCTGATCGCGGAGCCTGTAAACTCCACCGCATGGCCCTGCGCGCCATCCGCCCCGATCTTGCGAATGATGGCCATGATGACATCCTTCGCGGTCACACCCGTCGGCAGGGTGCCGCTCACCGAAAGCTTCATATTGCGCAGCCGCCGGTAAACCAGGGTCTGCGTCGCCAGGAAGTGTTCGATGTCCGATGTGCCGATCCCGAACCCCAGCGCGCCGAAGGCACCATAAGTGGTCGTATGGCTGTCCCCCGCTGCGATCACGAGACCGGGCAGAACGAGACCGAGCTCGGGCATCACCACATGTTCAATGCCTTGCTGACGGTGATAGAGATCGAAAAGTTCAATGCCGAAATCCCGGCAGTTCCTGACAAAATATGCCATCTGGATGTCGTCAGACTGCGCGTCTGGAGACGAAATCCTTTCCGGCCTTGTGGAGTTTACGTGGTCTATCACGCCGAGCGCTGACGCAGGCCGGAAAACAGGGCGGCCCGCATCACGCAGGCCGGTGAAGGCCTGGGGGCTCGTATATTCATTGAGGACGGTGCGATCGACATACAGCAGGAGTTCGCGGCCTTCGGCGTCGAGCGATCGCACCGTGTGACGATCGACCAGTTTGTCGTACAGAGTTGTGAATGCCGCCATGAAGCCCCAAAAAAATACGCATCGTGCCGTCTGTATAGCAGGTGGAAATCTCGCCGTGTTGTGCAAAAACTGCATGATTTGATACTCTCTCATGCGGCCTTTGGCGGATCAGCTATGTTTCCGTTTCCGGTAGCTGATCCTTGAGCGGAATGGCCCAGGCGCGATCCTGCGGCAGCATGTGCATGGGTGGGGTAGTCGACATGCCAACGAAAAATCACTCTCTTGGCGGACTTCATTACGCCTACTGCTTGCGCGGCTCATTGCTATCGACGACGGCCTCATAAGCGACGAGATCGAGGAATGCCTCGGCCTCGGCAACCCAACCGTCTTCCATCCGGAAGATCCAGACGAACTGGTTTGTGTAGGGGGCTCCCGACGTCGTTGTGGCCGACGCGTCGAAGCGGATGATGACCCTGTCGCCTGAGACCCAGATGTGATGGATGTCAGGTGTCAACGGGCTCGCGAGGCGGCTGACGAGGGGAGTCGATCCGCGCTGCACGAAGTCCTCTACGCCATTGTAGGTGCCGGCGACCGGGCCGGAGCCATGGATCGTCCAGCGGACATCGGATGCGAGGAGATCGAAGACGTTGCCGTTTCCGGTTGCCCATCGTTCGAAGGCTTCCCGCACGATCGTTTCGTTCCGGGCTTCGGTGTCGGCCACCGCCGCAGAGGTGGGGCCGGCCTGCGCCGGTGTGGCAGCGGCAAGCAACGTCAGGGCGATCAACAGACTGCGGACGGTGGGCGCGATGATGCCGGCCTGTGAACTGGCCTGTGAGGTGAAAATCATGGGACTATTCCGTTCTTTGTGGGTTGTTGGCGGGCCCGGTGGCTATCAATTGCCAGATGCGGTCGGACGGATGGTGATTTCGGTGGTGTCCACACTCGACGGAGCCTCGATCACCTGCAGCACCGCGCGCGCAATGTCGGCAGGCTTGAGTGCAATGGCGCGATAGGCGTCGATCACCGCCATGGTCTCTTCATGGGTGATGGTCGAGGCGAGTTCGCTTTCCACGACACCGGGATTAACGCAGGTGACGCGGATGTTCGTGCTCTCCTGTCGCAGCCCGTCAGAGATCGCCCGGACCGCGAACTTGGTGGCGCAATAGACGGCAGCTGTAGGGACGACCGATAGAGCGCCGATGGAACCGATGTTGATGATCTGTCCGCTGCCTTGTGCCTCCATGGCCGGCAGAACGGCGCCTATGCCCCAGAGCACGCCCTTGATGTTGACGTCCACCATACGCTCCCACTCGTCCTGCTTGCCGGCGGCAAGTGGCGAGAGCGGCATCACGCCAGCATTGTTCACAAGAACATCAATGCGGCCCCAGGTCTCGAGCGCAGCCCCGGCGAAGGCGGCCATGGACCGGCGGTCGGTGACGTCCAGGACTCTGGCCTCGGCAATCCCGCCCGCGTCGCGGATTTCGCCGGCGACAGCTTCGATGCGATCAAGCCGGCGTGCTCCCAGCAACACCTTAGCCCCGGCGTTTCCCAGTTCCCTGGCGATCCCTTCGCCGATCCCACTGGAGGCTCCCGTGATCAGAATAACCTTGTCCATGCTCTGCTCCTGCTTGAGTTGAGGGACAAGATGGACGCTCGCGACTGATGCTGGTATCCGTCACTTGTTTGACTGGATGGTTAGCATCGCTGGACAATGAAAATCGACCTGAACCTCCTGCCATTGTTCCGTGCCGTTGCGGAGGCGCATAATTTTCGGGCCGCCGCCGATCGTCTGGGCGTAACCCGCTCTGCGGTGAGCCAAGGGATGCGCCGCCTTGAGGACACCTTCGGCACGGCGCTCGTGCTGCGCACGACGCGTTCGGTCCGCCTGACGGAAGCCGGCGAGCGCCTTTACGATGCCCTATCCGGGCCCCTTTCGGATATCGGCACGGCGCTTGAGGGCGTGGCCGCGGAGACTGCGCCGCAGGGGCTGCTCAGGATCGCCACAACCTCTATCGCCGAGCCATTCCTGTCGGGTCCGCTCATCGCCTCGTTTGCGGCAGACTATCCGGGCGTGACGCTTGATATCACGGTCACAGACGAAGAGTTGGACATCGTTGCTGCCGGCTTTGACGCAGGCGTCCGCCTGGGGGAAGTGATCGAGCAGGATATGATTGCCATCCCCCTGACCGGCGATCAGCGGGAAACGGTCGTGGCAGCGCCAGCCTATCTCGCGGCTCATGGCGCACCGGCCCATCCGCGCGATCTCGTAAATCATCGCTGCATCGGGTGGCGCCCGGCCCCCAACGTCGCGCCCTATCGCTGGGAGTTCGAGGAGAATGGCATCCCGTTCGATGTGGCGGTAGAGCCCCAGATTACCACCAATGATCTGCGCCTGATGATCCGTGCCGCGCTCTCCGGGGCCGGCCTCACCTTCGCGATGGAGGAGACCTTCCGGCCATTCGTCGAAAGCGGCGAACTTGTCCCTTTGCTCGGCGATTTCCTGCCGCCGTTCCCAGGCTTTTATCTTTACTTTCCGCAGCGTCGCAACATGGCGCCCAAGATGCGTGCCCTGATCGAGCACATCAGCCGGTCGAGATCACGCTAAGCAACCCAGGAAAATCTGATGCCAGCAGAGCGGGCTATGTCCCGATCACGGCGCATCGAAGTTTCCAGAAACGCGCCTCAGCTTACTCATCTGTATACAATCATTTTAATCATGAGAGATGTGTCGAGAGGAGAGCTTGTTCAAATCGCATTGAGACGCCGCCCATTCGCGAATGGCGCGAACGTCTTGTTGCCTGACAGATCCTTCTGAGCCATCCCATGGCCCGTCTCGAGAGTCCTGTGATCAAGCCTGCGCACGGCTCCCCGAAGCTTACGCAGAGTTCACTTGGCGGACGCCTGCATTCGGTCAAACGTCGCATGGGCCGCTGGACGGCGGGTTTAAGAGGCATCAATGTTCAACCGTCGTACAGTTTTGGCCGGAGCCGCCGCTGCGGCGTTCGCCAGCCCTATCCAAGCGTTAACCGAGACGAGCCGGATTGAGGGCATCGTCAGCGAGTTCGGTTTTAATGGCGTCGTTCTTCTGGGTGAAAACGGTCACCCGAACTTCCAGAAGGCCTATGGGGTTGCCGACGCAGAAACGGGAAGAGCCGCATCGCCCCAGGATCGGTACATCATTGCCTCCATCTCCAAATGGCTCACGGTCGTAGCGATTCTGCAACTCGTGGAGCAGGGCGTAATGAACCTGGAGGTGTCGGTCGCCGATAGCGTGCCCGGCTTCCGGAAAGACGCGGGCGGGCGGGTCACCCTTCGGCAACTACTGAGTAACACCAGCGGCATTCCCAACCTCTATGGGCCTGCGGTCGACGCTGATCCGGGTCTCAAACGATCGACCATGAGCGCCGCCGACGCCGCTTTTGCCTTCTGTTCCGGCGACCTGATCTTTGAGCCTGGCGCCCGTTTCGACTATGCGATCACCAACTGGATACTCGTCGTAGCGATGGTGGAGGCTGCGACGGGAAAACCATTCGAGCGGGTTGTCGACGACCTGGTCACGACGCCGTTGCGGCTCTCGGATACGGACGTGGCGAAGCTCGATTTCGGCGAACGCCCTGATACGGCCAAGGCTTATAGCTCTGTCTCGCCGCCTGTGCTCAAGATGTCCGCCCGGCCCGCATTTCTGGCGGCCGCTGGCGGGTTCTGTAGTACCGCGAATGATCTTCTCAGCGCCGCATCGGGCGTCTTTGACTCTCCCTTGCTGACGCCGGAATCCCGCGGGGAGATGCTGAAGATCACAACGCCCGAGCAGCATTATGCCATGGGCGGCCGGGTGGCTCGGATCGCGACGGCGGACGGGACGCACCTGGCGGCTTGGGAGACCGGCCGCACGGAGGGCTATCGTTCCGTTCTCGCACATGTGCTCGACGAACATCGAACCGTCGTTCTGCTGAACAACACAGATCTGTCTCAACAGGTCATGGACCGCATCGCCCTTCGGCTCTTGCAGGCCGACTGGGCCTGATCTGCATTCGCCGTCGGAGCAGGTATCGGCGCTTCGCCAATCGGCGGACGTGCCAGATCACTTGTCCGTCATCAGACACTCGAAGACTTCCGGCCGCCTGACTTGGGGAGGGGCTGGCGCATCTGGGCCTGAGTTAAGTGGAGGATAGAGCGATTTGCGAGAGAGCTGCCCTATGGTGTGAGCTCAGAGAGCGGGCGGCGCGCTGCGAAGGAAGGCTTCAACATCAGCTGGGGGGGCGAGCGCAATGACTGCGCTGGCGGGCACCTCGTGAACGAAGACGGCGCTGCCACTGGTAATCAGCGTATTATAAATTGGCGCCACATACCGCTCACCCTTCTCGAGATTGCCCGGATCGGAATAATGCAGCGTGTAAGCATCTGAGAACCGGTTGAAAGAAGAAAACCAGTAAAGCCCGACAGTCGCATGCGGAGAAATGCGCTTCTTTTCGCGCACTTCGGATATGCGGCCAGCCGCATCGGCGGCCGCGAAGACCCAGGCGTCTCCGGGGGGCGTCGAAACAGGGGATCCATCCGTCCCCACGCACGGCTGAAACGGGCAGGCTAGATAATGGGTCTGACGAGGCGCGCCGCGTGAATTTTTCGGGCGGGATGTGAAGCGCCGAAAGGGCTGTCTCGGCGCTTCTTCCAGATCACTCCGTCAGCTGAGGGCCGATCAACGTGCCATCGTCAGGTGCCAGATGGCTGATCGGCTGTTTTACGTTTTCTGATACCTCGCTGCGCAAGGCCTGGACCGCTGATTTGAGACGGTCTGCGTCCTCAGGATACTCGCGTATGAAGCTGAAAGACTCCTGAGGGTCTTTTTCCAGATCGAACAGCAGGGCTGCGCCAAAATATTCGAACGGAACACTTATTGTCCGGTAGAAGGTATTGAGCACGAGCCTGAAACGGGTATCGCGTGCGGCAACGATATCATTACCGTCAAAGAAGAAGAGCAGATCGTGGGGTGACGGTGCGCCAGCTGTCAAAAGATCTGTCAGATCCCTGCCGTCGATGATCCTGTCGGTGGGCAGGGTGCCGCCAGAGATTGCTGCGGCGGTTGGCAGAAGGTCGATGTTCATTGCCATTTCGTGACTGATTGTTCCGGCGGGAATGTGCCTGGGCCAGCGTGCGAGAAATGGAACGCGGAAGCCGCCTTCATGCGTTTCGCCTTTCCGGCCACGGAAATCGCCTGCGCTGCCTTCAAACCAGGGGCCGTTGTCACTTGTGAAAATAATCAGCGTGTTGTCAGAAATGTCTGCGCTGTCCAGCGTGTCGAGGAGAATGCCGATCCCTGCATCCAGGGTTTCTACGACATCGCCATATAGTCCTGCCTCTGAGGTTCCGCTTCTCTCGTCTGATACAAAGAGCGGGATGTGCGGAAAGGTTTCGGCATAATAGAGGAAGAAGGGTTTTTCCCGATCTTCCTGAATGAACTCCCTGGCGGCGTTGGCGTAATTCAGGCTCAATTGGGGCTGATCTGCGGGGCTCTCGATAATCTGCTTACCCTCATAGAGGTCAAACGGCGTCATGTCGTTGGAATAGGCGACACCATAAAACCAGTCGAATCCGTGATTCGTCGGCCAGTGTTCATCCGTATGCCCTAGATGCCACTTTCCAACCATTCCGGTTCGATATCCTGCAGCCTTGAGCATTTCCGAGATCGTAATCTCTTCCTCGGGCAGGCCATCCTGCGAGTGTGGAAAAATGACATGCTGCATTCCGGATCTGATGGGATAGCGGCCCGTCAGAAGTGCTGCGCGCGAAGGGGAGCATACATTTGATCCGGCGTAGAAGTCAGTAAGCTGAATTCCCTCCTGACCGATGCGGTCAATGTTGGGCGTTTTGATCAGCGCAGATCCGTTAAGGCTGATATCGCCCCAGCCCAAATCATCCGTCAAGATAATGATGATGTTGGGCGGGCCGGAATGCGCAGTTGGTTTTTCCTGGGCCGTAAAGGTGGGCGCAGGTGATGCGGCGCAGGCGGCACAAAACATGAGCGCAGTTGTCCATCGGGCGAATCTGAGGGGCATGCGGGTTCCTTCCGGGCGCGGTAAAAGGCGCTGGGCAGCCACTGAAGGCCGCCCAGTCACGATGTTCAGATGATATCCATGAGGCGCTGTGTGCTCCCGGTTGGATCAATATCGCACGGAGAGTTTCGCTCCCCAGGTGCGCTGTGCTTCAAGCGTAACGAACTGGGCATATCCGCCCGTGTCGAAGGGCATGGCCACGATGGCTTCGGCGAAGTTCTCGTCAGTCAGGTTGCGCCCGAATACAGTGAATGTGGCCCGGTTTTCCCAGAAATTCACACCCACTTGCATATCCAGAAGTGTGTAAGCATCAATGACCGTGTTCGGATCATTCGTCAGGCCTGAAACTGCATCGCTGCGATATTGGGCGCCGAGTTGAACGAAGGCAGTGTTCTGCTGTGTCAGATCAAAATCGTAACGTGCGAGTGCGTTGATGACCCACTCAGGTGAATTCGGCAGACGCTTTCCGGAAAGATCCTGTGAGGCGGGCGTGCCTGTGCAACCCTGCGCCGCAGTTTGCAGCTGGTAGCAAGGCGCGCCGGTGAACTCATCGAACGTTGCTTTTGTGTAGGCGATGGCAGCGGACAGAGTCAGGTTTTCCGTTGGCAGCGCTGTGATTTCGCTCTCGAAGCCATAGGTCTCAGCCTTCCCTGCGTTCGCGACAGTGAAGATCGAGGTTCCGGACGGCCCCGGAACCAGGGTCTGCGCCTGGAAGTCCTCGATCTGGCCATAGAAGCCTGTGAAGTTCGTCACAAGGCGGCCATCGGGGGAGGATCGCCGGATGCCTGCTTCAAACTGTGTCGGGATTTCCGCGTCCACGGTCGGGAGCGTATTTCCGCTGATGGGATTGATGGTGAGGCCCTGGACTACGCCTGCCGATTTGTAGCCTCGGGTAACAGTGGTGAAAACGTTTGTATTATCATCCACAAAGTACTGCGCGCCGAGTCTCCAGACGACAGCGGTTTCATCGTCTCCGGCGCTTTGCACGCCGCTCGAAACAGACTGTCCGGCGTAAGGGGCAACAGCGCCGTCTGCGATAAACTTCTCCTGGCTTCCCTCAATTTCAGAATTGAGGATACGCAGGCCGCCGATAAGTGACAGCTTGTCGGTTACGGCATACTCGCCTTGTCCGAATACGGCATAATTCGTTTCGCTGAACTGCGATTCAAGGCGTGTGCCAACGCGCGCGCCGGGAGGAAGGGCGCCGAGAAGATTCAGGCCAGCTGTGCCCGCCTGAATGTTGTTCTGATCGATGTCCTGCGTGAAGTAATACGCGCCGAGCGTGTAGGTAAATGCCCTGTCACGCGGTGAGACAATCCGGAACTCCTGGCTGAACTGGCTCTGTGCGAGATCGCCTGAATTGATTTCAAGGATCGGAAGGGGGGTAAGGTCGGAGTCGTTATTGTCGACGCTGTTCCATTCCCGGTATGATGTCAGCGAAACAAACTCGAAATCGCCAAGGCTGCGGCTGTATTCGGCGCCAAGGCCCCAGGCATCCATCTCTGAAGCAAAGGGCACTTCCGATCCGATGCTGAGATTATTCGGCCCCGGAGTAATCCCCAGAGCGGCAGACTGGTTGGCAATCGCAGGGACGCCAAAACCCAGAAGCCCGGTTCCTGGCCCACCTGCTGACGCCTGACGGTAGGTAAGGGCGCCCGCTGCCTGGTCGCGCGTAACATAGTCAGCACTCAGGAGCAGGTCTGACTCGTCAGACAGGGAAAAATTGATCTTCCCGCGAACCCCCTGCTCATTCCTCTCGTTTACTCTTTTCTGCGTTGCGTTCGGGTTCACATTCTTGATGTAACCATCGCGCGTGTTCGAATAGGCTGACAGGCGCGCTGTTACCCCATTGGCAATTGGACCTGAGACCGCGCCATAGGCATTGATCTCGTCATAGGAGCCATAACCAAGGCTCATTTCGGCGGTGAGATCTTCGGTAGGCTTCTTGGTGACAACAGAGATCACGCCTGCGGAAGCGTTCTTGCCAAATAGTGTGCCTTGCGGTCCACGGAGCACTTCGATCCGCTCAACGTCTGCAAAGTCGAAGATGCCGGCGCCCTCGCGGCCCATGATCACGCCATCAACGGCGATTGCGACGCTGCCCTCAATGCCGATATTGAACAGTCCGGTGCCAATGCCGCGGATCGTTGTGGCGGACTGGCGGGCGTTGACGCCCGCGCTGAACGTCACGCCCGGTGCGACATACTGGAGTTGGTCGAATCCGTCGATCTGGCGTGCCTGTAAGGCGGCGCCGCCAATTGCGGTGACGGAAATTGGAACATCCTGAATGTTCTGCTCCACGCGCTGGGCCGTCACGGTGACCGTATTCAGGCGACGGTTTTCGTCAGCACCGGCTTCTTCCTGGGCGTGCGCGATTGGGGCAAGGGTCGCGATGGCGATGGATAGCGCCGACGCTGTTATGAGTGTGCGATGTTTATGTTGCATGATGAATCCTCCCAAAAGCCTGGTAGCTTTCCGGTTGGAAAATTTCGACAAATGGAAAGTTTGTCAATGGGGTCCTTTTAAGATCTCCAATCAGGAAGGCTCATGATTTGCTGGCCGAGGTCCATGCGGGCAGGGCTGGCCAGTGCTTCCGGCTCTTGGGTTTATCGCGGAGAAGAAGGGCAAGAACAGTATCAGTATGTGCCTCGATGGCCTCGTCCGAGAGGATATCGACGCCGTAAACGCCTTTGATTGACTGAGCCAGAACGAACGGCATCTGACAGATTGCGGAGATGGAATAGAACAGGGAAACCAGCCAGACCTCGGGAATATCCCCGTCTTTCATCAGGCGCCGGAGGAAAGGTGTCTGATTCTGATGGCTTTTCCGGATATAGCTGATCATCCACTCGATGCGGTCGCCGCCATGAACTGATTCCATGATCATGATGCGCACATGTTCAGGATTGCGGGCGCAATAGCGGATATACGTGCGCAGGAACTCTCGAAGGTTTTCCTGAGGCGAGGCGCCTTTTACGCCCTTCAGGCCCTCACGCATCTCTTCGCCCAGCCGCTGGAACATGTGGGTCACCACCTCCTTCCACAGCTCCTCCTTGCTGCCGAAGTGATAGCGGATCAATGTATGCGTAACCCCGGCATCGGTTGCGATGTCTCGGATGTTGGCGGCTTCAAACCCCTTTTCCGCGAAGGCCTTCCGGGCCGCATTGAGAATGTTTGCGCGGCTTTCTCCGGAACGGGCCTGTTGAGGGATTCGCGCCGATGTCACAGCCGGCTTGGCAAGCGTCTTTTTTCCTGCGGGCATCGGGAAATCCTTTTACAACAATACTTAAGGCATCTTATCAGGCAAAACTTTGGCTTCGGCTATTGCGAAAAAACTTTCCATGTGGAAAGCAACGTTGTCATAGCTAAAAAAAGGCATGGGAGGCGAATATGGCAACACGAACTCCGGATACCGAAGCGCGGATCTCGGCGCTGCTTGAGCGCATGACACTGGAAGAAAAGGTCTCGCTTATGGCGGGGCGCGATTTCTGGACGCTCCCGGCCATTGAACGTCTTGGCATCCCCAGCCTGCGCGTCTCGGATGGCCCCACGGGCCTGCGTTCTGTAAATTCTGAAGCCGCCACGGTGTTCCCCGTCGGTGTCGCGCTGGCCGCCACCTGGAACGAAACCCTTGTCGCTGAAGTTGGCGCTGCCATTGCGCGCGAAGCCATCGCGCATGAAGTGGATGTGCTCCTTGCTCCGGCGGTAAATATTCAGCGTACCCCGCTCGGCGGGCGTAACTTTGAAACCTATTCGGAAGATCCGCGCCTCGCCGCCGAGATCGCCACTGCCTATGTGGCGGGCGTCCAGTCAGAAGGCGTCGGCACATCCCTGAAACATTACGCCGCCAACAATCAGGAACATGAGCGCATGACGGGCAGTTCCGATATGTCGGAGCGCACCCTGCGCGAGATTTATCTCGCCGTGTATGAACCTGTCATCCGCCGCGCCAATCCGTGGACGGTCATGGGCGCCTATAACAAGGTGAATGGCGTCTTCGCCTGCGAGAATGAGTTCCTGCTGGAACAGGTGCTGAAAGGCGAGTGGGGTTATGACGGTGTGGTTGTCTCCGACTGGGGCGCCACCAAGACCACAGCAGAGGCTGCCAATCACGGCATGGATCTCGAAATGCCCGGACCCGCCCGTCATTTTGGCGCAAAGCTTGTCGAGGCCGTTCGCAATGGAGACGTAAGCCAGGCGGTGGTGGATGACCATGCCCGCCGCCTGCTGCGCCTTATCATCCGCTGCGGCCTGCTCGATGGGAATCCGAAATCAGCGCGGGGAGAACTTTGCAGCGCCCGCCACCGCGCCTGCGCGCGGGATGCTGCCGGCCAGTCCATGGTGCTTCTGAAGAATGAAGGCGGCCTGCTGCCTGTTTCGAAAAACGTCCGGCGCGTCGCCGTGATCGGACAGCCAGCCTACATGCCAGCCATTCAGGGTGGGGGCAGTTCGCAGGTCAGCCCGGACAGGATCGTCAGCCCGCTGGAGGGGCTGAAAGCTGCGCTTGGCAGTGACGTCGAACTGATTTTTGAACGGGGTCTCGATCATGAGCCCGCGCCGCCGCAGATCGACTGGCGCCTCCTGTCGCCCGATGAAACGTTCACGCAACACGGCCTCACGGCCCGCTATTACGCCAAGCCTGGCTGCGCCGGCCCCGTCGCACATGAAGAGATCGACTGGCATTTCTCCAAACTCGGTTTCGGCGGCAAGGTTCAGACAGAGGATGACCTCTCCTTCTCGGTGGAATGGACGGGCTATTTCCGCCCGGAGCAGGATGGCGACTATGATTTTGTCATTTCCCATTCCAATGAGGATGTAGAACTTTCCATCGGCAATGAAATTCTTGTGGGGCAAGGCACGCCGTCTGAGCGTGAGCTGCTGTTCATGATCCTCCCGCTCAACCGCCGTGAAGCGCGCATGCGCATGCAGGCGGGGCGTACCTATCCAATCCGTATACGCTATTCACAGCCGACTGAGCGTGCCATTCGCGCCTTCAATATTTTCAACATCTCCATGCGCCCCCCCGCGCCCAGCCGCGCGGCAGCGATCGCCGCCGCCAGGGCCGCTGACATGGTCCTTCTCTTTGTCGGATCGGGTACCACGGACGAAACCGAGGGCAGGGACCGGCGCAGCATGAAGCTTTCTGCCGGGCAGGATGATTTTGTCCGCGAGGTTGTTGCCGCCAATCCCGGAACGGCCGTCATCGTCAATACGGGCGCGCCTGTCGAGATGCCCTGGGCCGGGGATGTCCCGGCAATCTTGCAGATGTGGCTGCCGGGCGGGGAGGGCGGTTCAGCGCTGGAAGACCTGCTCTCGGGCAAGGTGTCTCCTTCGGGCAAGCTGCCGGTCACCTTCCCCCACCATTATGAAGACAATCCCACCTATCCCTTCTATCCCGGCCACAAATCGGCCGAGTATGGCGAGGGCATCTTTGTCGGCTATCGCTATTATGACAAGGCCGGGCGCGATGTGTTGTTTCCATTCGGGCACGGACTGACATACTCCCGCTTCGAGATCAGTGATCTCCAGGTATCAGTGTCCCCGTCTGCTCAGGATGTGGAGGTCAGTTTAAATCTCACCAACACCGGCGCTGTCGAGGCAGCTGAAACCGTGCAGCTCTATCTGGAAGACCGCGCCACCAGAGAGGCGATGCCGCCACGCCAGCTGAAGGCTTTCCGAAAAACTTCTCTGAAGCCGGGTGAAACCGCGCGTCTGACCTTTGTGCTCGTCCGCGAAGACTTTGCCTGGTTCGACATGCATGCAGGCGCATGGGTGGTGTCGCCCGGAAAATATGCCGTCCATGCGGGCGTTTCTTCGCGCGATCTGCGCCAGGCCGCTGAGTTCGAGCTGCACTCATGACAAACGCAGCCTCTGGTATGCCGAAGAAGCCTGGTCAGGTGCCGCTTAAGGCTCGCATCGGGTTTGGCGTGGGCGATTTCGGTTTCCTGCTCGTCTGGCAGGGCACCGCGCTTTTCCTGATGTATTTCTATACGGACGTTCTAGGGATTTCCCCGGTTATGGCCGGCACAATCTATATGATCGCCATGGTCTGGGATGCGGTGACTGATCCGGTCTTTGCCGCAATGGCAGACCGCACGCGCTCGCGTATGGGGATGTACCGCCCCTGGCTGCTGTATGGCGCGGTGCCGTTTGGGATTGCCTATCCGCTGGCCTTTTCCGAACCAGGCAGCCTGCCCATTGATCCGGTGGTCTGGGCACTGGCGACTCATATTTTCCTGCGCACCGCCTATACGATCGTCTCCATGCCGTTCAATTCATTGCAGGCGCGCCTCACCAGCGATGGCGAAGAGCGTTCCGTGCTGGCAGGCTTCCGAATGGTTGGCGCGGCGACGGGCGGTCTTTCTGTCGTGTTCCTGACGCCTGTTCTTGTGCAGACATTCGGTGAGGGCCGTGAAGCTCAGGCCTATTTTATCTCCGCCTGTATCAGTGGGGCTCTGGCGACGCTGGCCTTGCTCTACTGCTTTTACTCGATGCGAGAGCCTGATACCAAACCGGTCCCGTCAGACAGCTTCCTGGGCGATCTCAAATCCATCTTCCCGATGTTCCTGGCAAACCCGCCGCTCATGCGCGTCTTCGCCATCATTGTGCTGGGCTCTGTATGTCTCGGCATGTTTGGCAAGAACATGCTCTACCATTTCAAATATGATCTCCAGCGGCCAGAGCTCACGGTCATCGCGCTCGTCCTGCCCGCTATCCTCCTGGTGCTGACCGTCCCGATCTGGGTAATGGTCTCAAAACGCAGCTCCAAGCGCTTTGCCCTGAGCATGGGAACGCTCGTTTCGCTCGCCGGTTATCTGCTGTTCTTCTTCAACTTCGAAAATTGGCTCTGGCTCACTTTCGGCTCGATCCTCATCACCGGTGTCGGATCATCCTCCCTGGCGGTGATGTTCTGGGCCATGCTGCCGGACACAGTGGAGTATGGGGAAGTTGCAACCGGCGTTCGCGCCGAAGCCAAGACATTCGGCTTTGCGACCTTCGCCCAGAAGGCCGCCACAGGCATCAACGCAGTGCTGCTGGGCGCGCTCCTCGGCCTTGTCGGCTTTGAGGCAAATGCCACCCTGACAGGGGAAACCCTGCTCGGCATGAAAGCCATCATGGCACTCATCCCGGCAGCCGGCGCCGTTGCCATTCTCCTCATCCTGCGCGGATATGACCTTGACCATGCCCGCCACCGAGACCTGGTAAGCCAGCTTGAAGCGCGCCGGTCTGCGGCAGCGGCCGCGCAGAAAGTCTAGGCGGATACCGCTTCCGGGCTCAGCCTGTCGCGCAGGTCGCGCTTGAGGAACTTGCCGCTGGCATTGCGCGGCAGGGGCTCGTCCAGGAACCAGATATAGCGCGGCACCTTGTGCTTGGCCATGATCACCCCGCAATGGGCGCGCAACTCATCCGCGCTCAGCGTCTCGCCAGTCTTCAGCACCACGGCCACGCCAACTTCCTCGCCCAGCCGCTCATCGGGCACGCCGAAGACACAGCACTCGGCAATCCCGGAATGTCTGTACACAGCCGATTCCACTTCGGCGCAGTAGATATTCTCCCCGCCGCGCAGCACCATGTCCTTCTTCCGGTCCACGATGAAGATGAACCCGTCCTCATCGATGCGCGCAATGTCGCCCGTATGCAGCCAGCCATCGGTGATCGAGGCCGCCGTCGCGTCTGGCCGGTTGATATAGCCCTTGATGACGGAGGAGCCCTTCACCCACAATTCGCCCACCTGTCCTGGGGCGACCGTGTTGCCATCATCATCCACGCATTTGGCTTCAAAGTTGGGCATGGCCGGTCCGGCGCTGTCTGGCTTGTCGACGAAGAAGTCCCCGGACACCGATGTGATGATCCCGCAGGTCTCCGTCATGCCATAGCCCGTGCTCGGCCGCGCGGTGCTGACCTGCGCTTCGATCTTCTGGACGAGATCTGGCGGCACCTGAGCCCCGCCTCCCGCCAGCGCAACGAGGCTGGACGTGTCGGTGGTCGTAAAATCCGGATGATTGATCAACTCCCGCGCCATCACCGGCACGCCGCTCATGCTGCTCACGCGCTCCCGCGCGATGATGCGCAAGGCCTCGCCCGCGTCCCAGCGATACATCAGCACAAGCGTGCCGCCGGCCGCCGTGGTGGCATAGGCGCCGCAATTGTTGGCCGTCACATGGAACAGCGGGGTGGTGATCAGCGTCACCGGTATTGGCGGTGTCTCAGGCGGCGCTACGCCTGTCGCGCGCTCCACAGCAAGCGCGGAGGAGGCGCCCGCATACATCATGTTGAACAGGTTCGCGACGCAGCCGCGCTGAGTCAGTTGCGCGCCCTTGGGGTTCCCGGTCGTGCCGGACGTGTAGAAAATGCAGGCATCGGAATCAGGATCAACCGCCACGTCCGGCATTGCCCCGCCATGCGCCAGCACGTCCGCCCAGGGCGTAACATTTGCTTCAGGGGCCGCAAGGCGCACACCCACCAGCTTCATCCCCGCCGCCATCTCCGGGCGTTCCTTCACCCGGTCGAGCCGTTCGGCATCCAGGAACACCACCTTGGGCGCGGAGTCTGACAGCGCATACGCCATCTCCTCGGTGGTCCACCACGCATTCATGCCCACCACCGCGATGCCGGTCGAGACACAGGCCCAGTAGATCAGCATCCATTCGGGATAGTTGCGCATCGCAACGGCCACCCGGTCGCCCGGCTTCACGCCCTGGGCGGCCAGCCATGCCGCAACGGCATTCACCTGCTTATGAGCCTGCCCGAAAGTCAGGCGCTCATCCTGATAGACCAGATATGGCCGCTCCGCGAATTGCAGCGTCGACAGCCACACATCCCGCACGCTCGCTGGGGCATTCTTGTAGATGCGCAGGCGGTTTCCAAGGACGTCCGCTTCGACGATTTCGAAGGCGCCACCCGGCCCCGTCAGTTCATTGCGCGCTTTCAGCAGCTCAGCGTAATGCATGTCTCTCCCCAATCCTGATCTGATTGTTTTAGGCGATCATACACACTCCGAAAACCGAAGGAACATTGACGCGACGGGAGGGGGTGTCACAGCCTCTGCTGATCCTAGAAACGCAACATTCCCGAGACGCCAGCATAGTGTACCGCGCCCGCCTCGGATAGCTCTACATCATAGGATGCCCTGGCGGTGAAGATGCTGGAGCTGCTATTGAACGAGAACCCCGCAATCAACGCATCGCTGAATTCTTCCTGCGCCTGGATGAGGAAGGTTTCTTCTCCATTCAGGAACCGTGCCGTCACCTCATAGGGGGTTTCCAGCAACTCATGCCGCGCCCCGATCCGGGCTTCGGGGAATATCCGGTAGAGCCCGTTCTGAACGCTCCGGTCCATACCGATGGCGAGGATAGCCGAGGCCGATGCCCGCTCCGTGTCAGCGGCGCTCACATCCAGCGCGAGCGAATCATACCGAAGGGCCGATTCCTGATAGCCATCCTGGTGAAGACGAAAATAATCCACCGAGATCTCCGGCCGGGCATAGAACGAGCCGGCCTTGAATTCCCTGCCAGCCGATGCGCTCGCGGCGAAGCTGTATCCGCCCCAGTCGCCGCTGATCGTGTCTGAAATGTCCGGCTTGTCCAGAACGTCTGCGCTGTCCAGGAAGCTGTCTTTCTCTCCGGAGATGATACTCAGTTCCCGGAGACTGCTGAAGTTTACGCTGGCGGCCTGCGCCACGCCGCGCAGGAATATCTTGTCCCACGTCTTCAGGCCATAAACGCCGACGCCGGTGCTGGACGTGTTGACTGGATTGCTCCCCCCGGTTTTCTCTTCATAGCGGCCCGTATTGAAGCTCATCATCAGGCCGAATGCATCCAGAGAGCGGACAGGAATGTTCAGGCCACCCGTCACGCTGAAACCTGTGCCATTGTAGCCGGGTGCATCGGCGGTGTCCTTGATGTCGGTAAAGGTGAAGCTCTCCTGCACCCAGGCCTTGACGCCATCGCCCGGTGAGTTTGCAAGCAGGTTCATCTGGTCGGCCATCGCGCCGAATGTTGATGTGGCCTGCGACCGGAGGAAACGTGTCGATGCGTCTGTTCGCTGTGGCAGCAGCTGGCTATACGCTTGAAAGAAGTCTGCCTCGCTGGATATCCCCGCAAAGGCCTCACTCAGGGGAGCGGATATGCCGAAGAGTTCCAGAACCGCATCAAAAGCGGCTGTTTCGTTGACGTCGAGGCCAAGTTCTTCCGTCGTCTTCAGGCGGTAGACCAGGTTCAGCTGGTCGCGTACCCCTTCATCCAGGCTGAGTTCTGTCTGATAGATGTAAGGGGTGTCTGCCACCAGTGACACATCGCCTGACTCAAGGTCGGCAATCAGGGTGTCGGCATTGAGGATGACGAAGGTTGCTGACGATTTGGAAACGCCTGCGAACACCGGCGATATCAAGACACCGCCCGTCAGGGAGGCTGTTCCGTTGACGGTAAATACCGGGGTATCCTGAACGCCGAGATTGTCGATGTCGAGAATCAGGGTTGAGCCATTCCCAACGACAAGGCTTGCCAGTTCAAGCGCGGTTCCGGCGCTCAGCTTTGCCCGTGATCCGTCAATCGACATAGACAGCGTACTGCCGCCATTGGTGATAAGTCCGGCATAGGTTGAGCCTCCTGACAGCATGAAGCTGGACATGCCTGTATCTGACAGGGATATGTCTCCTGTCAGGGTCGATTCATTCAGTAGGCGAATGAGTGAGGAATCTCCGCTGAAACTGACATTGCCTGTAATTGCTGTTTTGCTG
Organism: Alphaproteobacteria bacterium HGW-Alphaproteobacteria-18; assembly: GCA_002841155.1. Taxonomy (GTDB): domain Bacteria; phylum Pseudomonadota; class Alphaproteobacteria; order Caulobacterales; family Hyphomonadaceae; genus Hyphomonas. Next base: position 123,834 of record PHEH01000007.1, on the reverse strand, counting down.
GCATAAAGCTCGTCCGTCCCCGCCCCGAAATCGACATCGCCCTTCACTGTGCCGGCTTCAAGCCGCAGAACGTCATTGCCGCTGCCGAAGAAGATATTCCCCGAAATCGAAGGATCTAATGTGTCCAGCGCATTGATGTAGCCATCTCCGTTCGCATCATAGGTTGCCTCCCGCTCGTATTGACGCAGTGTTGCGCCGCTGGTGTTGGCGCGCAGGTCAAATGCGGTGGCATCCGTTCGTGTGTTCAGGTTAATGCCGTCATACTGATAGGTTGCGCTAATCGTGCCGGTGTTGACGATGGAGCTGAGTGTTCCAGAAAGGTCGCGCACGGCGGTCACTTCGCCCGCGTTACCGGTGGAGCGCGCCAGGATCGTTCCAGAGTTTTCAAGCACGGACAGGTTTGCCGTTTCTGTAATGTCCAGGGCTATGACATTGGCTGCGGTTTCAGTTGAGATCAGGGCCTGAATGGTTCCCTGGTTTGAGAGGCGCGGTGTTTCTACATTCGTCCCCAGGCGGATCGCCGTTGCATTGGCTTCGTAGCCTGAAGCCGTGATGGCGCCTGTATTCTGGATGCCACCGGAGATGATGACAGAATGTCCAGTGCTTTCCGATCCTTCGATCAGGACGGCTGTTCCGTCAAAGCCGACATTTGTGCCCGTGCCTGTGATCGAGCCGCGATTGATCAGGCCGAAATCATAGGCAAACTGTGCCAGGATTTCATCGGTGTCGTCGTCATCATCATCGTCGAGTGTATCGCGCACGGTTTCCAGAACTTCGCCCAGAATCAGGTCTTCGCTCGCGGCGCCATTCCAGTCTGCGCTGATCAGCAGGGCGGGCGCAGGCCCTAAGCTCGTGATGCTGGCCGTGGAGCGGTTTTCGTTGAAATCCTCGATCGTGTCCTTGGTGTCGTCGTCATCTTCATCGTCACTGAGGTCAGGGTCGGGTGCCGCGCCATTGATAAGCAGGCCCTGACCAAGACTCCCGCCGATCACAAGGGCGGGGCCGCCAGTCAGAAGCTCGTCAGCATCAAGTCGCTCGGCAAGCGGCGTCGTGCTGCTGGTAACCAATGAAGGAGAAATATAGTTTGTGGTCGAACTATAGGCAAAGCCTGTCGAGACAATGCTGCCATTGATGGCAACCGCGCCGGTCGCGCCCTGATCCAGCCTTACGCCAGTTGCGTTCTCGCCTTTGGCGCTGACAGACCCTCCAATCGTTACATCGCCGTCAATCAGGCCGGTCGCGGTGATGCCCTGAGCGTTGTCCCCGGTTACGCTGATGGCCCCCTCTGCGCGCAAGTCGCCATTGAGAGGGCTGAGCAGGAGGATACCGGCAGAATCATTGCCCTCGATCTGTAGGTAAGAACCGGAAGACACATGGATCGACCCGTCCATCGCTGCGCCCTGGCCCAGCAGGATACCGGTCCGGTTGCTGCCAATGGCAAGAGGGCCATCAGCATCGTCATCACCGTCAGTGTCTTCGCGCGTATAGTCTTCGATCAGCTGGATGTTGCCGCTCACGACAAGGTTCGTCGCCAGGCCCGGACCAATCACGATGCCCGCCGCATTGTCGGAATCCTCGATCAGGATCGTTCCGTCATGGGTGACATCATTGCTGCTATCGATGGTGACCGCCGTAAAGCCGGGCGTCTCGGAAACTTCGATTGAGCCATTTTCAGTGATGGTCAGATTATCCGCAGCCCCCGCATTGGCGGTGGATGTCTTTACGGGCTCGGATGTCTTTGTCGTGATCTCGGCCGCCTGAGCGCCGGAAACGATGGCAATGGAAGAGACACTGAGAACAAGAAATTTCCGGAAAAGGCGCATCAAAAAATCGGGTCCGTATGAGTATGAGGGGTTCCCCCCGGAGGCACGGGTGGGGAAGTTGCCTGACTGACTTCGGGGGAGAACACAGACGGCAAGGACCTCCGGGAGGAACGTTCAGACGGAACCCGTGGAGTGGGGGGGGGTGGCTCCGTCTGAGCCCCGGTCATACGTTCGGGGTCGCTGCAAATGTGTGCCGCGAAAACCGGCTCAACAGGTCAGAATGTGACGATGTGACAAAACTGGTCGGGCAGAAGGATATGCCGGGCAAGAGCCTGACAAGCTTTACGCTTTGTAATGTCTCCAAACCGTCTGGCCGCTGCTCAAAGGGTGTCCGAACCTGTCCTGAAATGTCCCGAACTGTCCCGGTTTGTCCTGTGCGTGACCGGCAGATGTCACGATTTTGAGCTCCCGCGGCAAACTCCCGACACGTCTTGGCGCCAGAAGGGCAGGGTCAGATTACAGGCCCGTTACATGCAAAACTCCCCTGGAGGCCCCATACTTTTTACCGGCGGGCATGCGCTCTCGCCGGAGGTTTTCGCGTTCGGAGACGTGCGCCTGCTTGTCCGGATGGGCGAGCGGGGCTGGGCGGGCGGACGGATCACCGTGTGCCTGTGGGAAGCGGCAGAAGGCTTCCCCTGGAAGCCACGCCTGGCCCGCCGGATGGCCTGTATCGACCCGGCGGAAGGCCAGAAATCTGTGGTGTTCATGGGGCTGCGCCCCGGCCGTTATGCCGTCACTGCTTTTGCCGACCGGCGCGGCAAGGGACGTCTCAGCCGCAATCTTATCGGGCGGCCCACCGTGCCCGTTTTCCTTGCAGGATCAAGGCCCTGGTTACGGAACATGCGCTTTGAAGACTATGCCGAGCGTATCACCCAGAGCACGATCCTGGACCTGAAACTCGCCCCCGCCAAAGGTAGCTTTGGTGGAACCAAGAATGGGGATAAGAATGATATCCACAACCACAGACCAAGACAGAATGCAGTCATCGCCCGATCCGACCCCACAGCTGCCGCGCCTGCTCATCGTCGATGATGACTGGAACATCCGGGACAGCCTGAAGCGCTTTTTCCAGTCGCAGGGCTTTGACGCCGATGTTGCCGAAAACGCCGCCGCCGCCCGGCGGAAGATCCATGAGCGCGCCCCCGATCTGGTCCTTCTCGACATCATGATGCCGGGCGAAGACGGGCTCAGCCTCTGCCGCAGCATAGCCGAGCTCAAGACCATCCCGATCATCCTCGTCAGCGCCAAATCCGAAGAGATCGACCGGATCATCGGCCTCGAAATCGGCGCGGACGACTATGTCGCCAAACCCTTCCATCCCCGCGAGCTGCTGGCCCGTGTCCGCGCTGTGCTGCGCCGGCTGGAGACCAGCATGAGCGTTCAGTCGGGCGATGAAGGCAAACAGTTCTTCGAGTTTGACCGCTGGGTGCTCGACATCCCCAAACGCCGTCTGCGCCGGGATGATGGCGTCGTGGTGCCGCTCAGCGCCACGGAATTCCAGCTCCTCCTTGTTTTCCTTAAGAATCCCCGCGTCGTGCTCTCCCGCGAACGCATTCTCGACCTGACACGGATCAGCGATTCCGATGTGTTCGACCGTAGCGTCGACAGCCAGATCAGCCGCTTCCGCCGCAAGATCGAGATTGATGCGCGTGAGCCGAAGATCATCACAACCGTCTGGGGCGGGGGCTATATGCTGGACGCAGAAGTGCGCCGCCTGTGAAACGCTTGTTTGCCGATACGCTGCTCACCCGGTCGATCCTGATCGTGGTCGCGGCCCTCATTGTGGCCCAGCTGATCGCGATCATCAGCTTCAAGCTGATCGCCGAGAATGTCTTCGTCGCTATGCAACGCAAGGCGCAGGTTGAAGTGGCGCTGGACATTCTGGAGCTTGCCCGCCAGCAGGCCGGCGATGCGGCTTTTGTCGAGGCCGCGTCCAGCCACGCCAACGTCCTCTTTGTGCGCCGCGAGCAGCGCTCCCTGGCGGGTGAAGAAGATGTGATTGGCGCTGAAGTGAAGCGCCAATGGGCCGCGTCGGCCAAGGACCTGGGCAGCGTCTCCTCGTTCCAGGTCAGCGGCGGTCATAACGGCCCGCCCATGCGGTTTCCGCGCTCAGCACTCGGAAATGAGCCCGAGCTGGGAGACGGCAGCTTTCCGTCCCGGCCGATACCGGGGCCCATGTTGCCGCGGGCGGGTGAAAAGTCTGCCGCCGGTCCGTCGGGATACGATCAGGGGGGAAGCGTTATGTTCGACCGCATGCGCTTTCCCTCAAGGCTGCTCAACATCTCGGTGGAGTATGCGCCCGGACAGTGGGTCAACGTTCTGGCAGCGGCCGGCGCTGACAATGGCCCGCCCATCCAGCCTTTTATCTTCGTGTTGTCCCTGTCGCTTCTGTGCGTCGCCATTGCGGCGGCACTCGCGGCGCGGTGGATTTATCGCCCATTGGAAGATCTCGCCCGGGCCTCCACCGCGCTCGGGCGCGGGGACAAGCATACACCTCTGCCAGTTTCCGGCCCCCGCGACCTGCGCAAGGTGATGGAGGCATTCAACACAATGGCGACGCGGCTCGAAGCGATCCTGCAATCCCAGAAAGATGTGCTGGTCGCTATCGGGCATGACCTTCGCACGCCGCTTACCGCCATGCGGATACGCGCCGCCATGATCGAGGACGATGCCGAGCGCGAAAAGATGGAGCGGGCGCTGGATGAGCTCCAGAGCCTTACCGAAGCTGCGTTGCAAGCGGGAACCACCAGTCTGCGGACGGATGAAAAGCTGCTGACAGATCTTGGCGCTCTGGTCGAAAGCCTGTGCGAAGACCTGCGCGATATCGGCATGCCCGTCAGCTGTGAGGAGACTGACGAACGCCTGCTTGTGCGGGCATGGCCAGAAGACCTTACGCGCGCCTTACGAAATATTATGGTCAATGCCGTGCGCTATGGCGAGAGGGCTCACATCCGGCTCGAAAATCTCGGCGAAGACTGCGTTGTGATCGTTGACGATGACGGCCCCGGCATTCCGGAAACAGATATGGGATCCGTCTTCGAGCCGTTGGTTCGCCTTGAAAAATCAAGAAATTCTGAAACGGGCGGACATGGTCTCGGGCTCCATATTTCCCGCAACATTGTTCACGCTCATGGGGGGCGCATCGAGTTGGAAAATCGCCCAGAAGGGGGTTTCCGCGCCAGCGTGACCCTTCCGCTGAGCAAGGTGTAAGTCCGCAACCGCCAGATTGTGGCGCGCTGTCACAGTCTGGCGCATCGGCGGCAAAAGCAGGCCAGCTCTGGCGGGATATGCACAGGCGACAGCCCAGCAACCCGGTCTCCGGACTTGCCGGCAAACGCCTTAAGCCAGGAACTGCCTGCCCGTGAAAAAACAGCTTTTAAGCCTGACGGCCATTTTCCGTCTTCCGTTTCTTGTGTCTGTGGGGATTGGGGCCGTTCTCCAGCCATCTGGTATGTCCGTCGCCCTGGCGCAGACAGAAATGCTGGGTGGTCATGTCCGGTCGGTACTTGTAGAGGGTAACCAGCGTATCGAGGCGCGCACGATCCAGTCCTACCTCCTGTTTCAGGCCGGGGACAGGTTTGATGCAGAGCGGATTGATCTGTCGCTGAAAACCCTCTTTGCAACCGGATTGTTTGCCGATGTCTCAATTGATCGGCATGGAGATGATATCGTCATAAGGGTGGTGGAAAACCCTGTCGTGAACCGGATCTCGTTTGAAGGAAACAAGGCCCTCAAGGAAGAGAAATTGCGTGAGGAGATCCAGATCGCCGCGCGCAGCCCATTCACGGCCGCCCGCGTGAGCGCAGATGTGAACCGGATGCTTGAAATCTACCGCAGGTCCGGGAGGTTTTCCGTCCGTATCAAGCCTGAATACAAGACCCTGTCCCAGAACCGCGTAGATGTCGTCTTCGTTATCGAGGAAGGCCCGACATCAGGCGTGCGGGGTATCAATTTTATCGGTAACAAGGAATTTTCCGACTCGCGCCTGCGCACCGAGATCGTCACCAAACAATCCCGCCTGTGGCGCTTTTTCAATTCCAACGACAATTATGATGCGTCCCGTATCGAATACGACCGGGAGCGGTTGCGCGAATTCTACCTCGATAAGGGCTATTATGATTTCCGCATCTCTTCGGCGATCGCCGAAATGGCGCCTGGCAAGAATGACTTCTTCATTACTTACACAGTGGATGAGGGCGTTCCTTATGAGTTTGGTGAGATCAAGGTTGAAACATCGCTGGCAAAACTGAGCGCTGATGCACTTCAGAATCTTGTGTCCATCAAGCAAGGCACGCTCTTCAAAGGCAAGATGATCGAGCAGACGATTGATAGCCTGACCTACGCTGCGGGCGTGGCCGGATACGCATTCGTTGATATCCGCCCGATCGTGAAAGCAGATCCGGAAACGCGGCGTGTTGATATCACCTTCGTGGTGGATGAAGGCCCGCGTGTTTATATCGAGCGTGTTAATATCGTCGGAAACACCCAGACACTCGACCGGGTGATCCGCAGGGAGTTGCGGATTGCTGATGGTGATGCATTTAACCGTGTCTTGATTGACCGTTCCCGGAATCGGATACGCGCGCTTGGCTTTTTCAAGAATGTGACCGTTGAAGAGACGCCCGGAAGCGGTCCTGACAGAACTGAGGTTACCTATACGGTGGAAGAGCAGTCTACCGGAGAACTCACCTTTTCGGCAGGCTTCTCCTCCAGCGATGGGTTCTTGTTTGATGTTGGTATGGCGCAGGCAAATCTGCTCGGAACGGGGCGGTCTGCCGGGGCCGATATCTCCCTGAGCAACCGCCAACAGATTGCTTCTCTCCGCTTTACAGAGCCCCGTTTTCTGGACCGGACGATGTCAGCTGGTTTGATGGGCTGGCTGTCCCGTTACGATTATACCGATGTATCATCCTATGAATCCACATCCTATGGCGTGGGGCTCAATACAGCCTTCCCGATTGCTGACCGTACACAGATCGGTTTCCGATATCGGCTGCAATATGACAGCGTGAATATCACAGATCAGAACATCGTCATCGACAATGAAGGAAACCTGGTCGCGACGACGATCAGGGATGCCGATGGAACGGTGCGCGAGCCGCAGCCAAACGACATTTCTGATCTGAACCAGCTCGTTGTAGATGTCTGCGATGTCCGATACCGCTTCCGCAGCTCCAGTTGCACCAGCGAAACAGAAGGCATCTCGTCGATCATTGGCTATTCTCTGAACTGGGACGGAACCAATGATCCGATTGAGCCGACGCGCGGTATGGATATGCAGTTCAGCCAGGATCTTGCCGGTTTGGGCGGGGATGTGCAGACCCTGCGCACCGAAGCCAGCGCGACAGGCTATTATGGCATTCTGCCGTCCCTGCGCGCGTCGCTGCGGCTCTCTGCCGGTCACGTCCAGCCCTGGGGCGACGACATGACGGTACGGATCAACAACCGATTCTTCCGCGGCGGTTCCTCTTTCCGCGGCTTTGACGTGGCCGGTATCGGTCCGCGCCAGGTTGTCCGCTATTTTGATCCGGAGACGGGTGAACAGGTATCGATGCAGCGAGGCTCCTCGCTCGGTGGCAACTTCTATTATCAGGGCACATTCGAGCTGACCCTGCCAAACTTTGTGCCGGAAGAATATGGCATCAAGAGCGCCTTCTTCGTGGACGCCGGTGGCCTCGGCAGCCTGTACGATCAGGATATCGTGTCAGCGATTGAATACACTGATTCAACAAGCGGGTATAATGCCATTCAGTACACGGAGACAGATGCGGCGTTCAGGGCGTCAACCGGTATCAGCCTCATGTGGAATTCCCCGTTCGGGCCGTTGCGTTTCGATTTTGCACATGTGCTGAAAGCAGAAGACTATGACAAGACCGAGTCCTTCCGCTTCTCGACTACCACGCGGTTCTGACGCTTGAAATATCCGGCATTCCCCAGCGTCCGGTCTGGACGCCGGGGCTGCCGGGCGTTTGAATTCCTTTCCGGGAACAAACCGGCAAGGGAGACACGGGTTATGACCAAGGCATATGAAGCGCTCATCCTCGATCAGAAGGACGGCGTTCTGCGCATCACGATGAACCGGCCCGCCCAGCTCAACGCGCTCAACACCCAGCTGGTGACCGAACTGCGCGAAGTCTTCCAGGCGCTCTATTTTGATCGCTCTGTGCGTGTCGTTATTCTTGAAGGCGCCGGCCGGGCCTTCTGCGCCGGGCTCGACCTGAAAGAGTCCACCGGCCATCGCGGCGAACGCAAGGTGGAGCAGGGGCTCGACCGTCAGCGCTCGATTGCCGAGATCTATGTCGCCATGCGGCGCTGTCCCCAGCCGATCATCTCCATCGTGCAGGGCTCGGCCGCAGGCGGCGGCTTTGCCCTCGCGCTCGCCTCGGATATCCGCATCCTGAGCGAAGACGCCCGCATGAACGCCGCCTTCATCCGCATCGGCCTCACCGCCTGCGACATGGGCGTCTCCTACTTCCTGCCGCGTATGGTCGGCATGTCGATTGCCAGCGAATACATGCTCACCGGCCGCTTCATTACCGCCCAGCGCGCGATGGAAATCGGCCTCGCCAACCGCGTCGTGGCGCATGCGGATCTCCACAAGGAAGCCGATGCTTTCGCCGACGACATGCTCCACGCCACCCCGCTTGGCCTGCGCCTCACCAAGGACGGCCTCAACCAGGCCATCGATGCCGGGGGCCTGGAAGCGGTGATGGCCATCGAGGACCGCAACCAGATCCTCACCTCAACCGACGCCAACTTTGCCGAAGGCATCGCCGCTTTCTTCGAGAAACGCCGACCGAACTATTCCTGAGCCGGGCCTGGCCGACTGCCTCTGCGGCATGGCTTGACCTGCCGCAGGGCCACTTTGAAAGTCGTGCTATAACGATAACGGGAGTGAGGTTCGGGCCAATGCGGCGCGCGCCTCTTTGAAACTGGAGGCCCTTCGTGAACCTGGATTTCTCGGACGAGCAGAAACAATTGCGCGAGCAGGTGCGCCGTTTTCTGAGTGAAAACTGCACATCAGAAACCGTTCGCTCCATTCTGGAGGGGCCAGAAAGCTATGACAAAAAGCTCTATCAGGGCCTGGCTGAACTCGGCGTGCTTGGCGCGGCGATCCCGGAAGAATATGGCGGCGTCGGCCTGACGCATCTGGAGCTGTGTGTCGTGGCGGAGGAACTCGGCCGCGTGCTGGCGCCTGTTCCCGTCTCATCCTCGATTTATCTCACCGCGGAATTCCTGATGCTCGCCGGTTCGGAAAAGCAGAAGGAAACCTGGCTGCCCAAGCTCGCCGCCGGTGAAGCCATCGGCGCGTTCGCTTTTGCCGAAGGGCAGGGCCGTATGGCGCCCTCCAAGATCAAGGCAACGGTCACGGGCGGCAAGCTCAGCGGAACCAAATCCCCTGTTGCAGATGGCGATGTGGCCGATGTTCTGGTCGTTGCCGCGAAGAATGAGAAGGGCGAGGTCTCGCTCTATCTGGTGGAAGCCGCCGCCAAAGGCGTCTCCCGCGAAACGCTGGAGTCGATTGACCCCACCCGCAGCCAGGCGCGCCTCACCTTCGACGGGGCTCCGGCAGAACTCCTCGGCGCAGACGGCGATGGCTGGCACATCGCCACGCAGGTGCTCGACCGCGCCGCCGTGCTGATGGCGTTCGAACAGGTAGGCGGTGCGGACCGCTCTCTCGAAATCGCCCGCGACTATGCTCTTGAACGCATGGCCTTTGGCCGTCCCATCGGGTCTTTCCAGGCGGTTAAACATATCCTGGCGGACATGTACGTCTCCGCCACGCTCGCCCGCTCCAACTGCTACTATGGTGCCTGGGCGCTGAACTCCGGCGCAGCTGAATTCCCCGTCGCCGCCGCCACCGCCCGCGTCTCGGCCACCACCGCCTTCCAGCACTGCGCCAAGAACAACATTCAGGTGCATGGCGGCATGGGCTTCACCTGGGCCTTCGATTGCCACCTTTACTATCGCCGGTCCAATGCGCAGGCGGTCGCTCTGGGGTCGCTGTCGAGCTGGGAAAGCCAGCTGATCGAACGCATGAGCGCCGGCAATGCCGAGCAGGCCGCATAAGGGAGGAATGAGACATGGATTTCAAAGATACACCTGAAGAAGCCGCCTTCCGCGCCGAAGTCCGCGCCTGGATCGACGCCAATGCACCCAAACATCTGGAAGAGGAGCTGCAACGCGCAAGCTTCGGCTCCAACGGCGTCGTCAGTGAAGATCCCATCGCGGCCGGCAAAGCCTGGCAGAAGAAAAAGGCTGAAGCCGGCTGGGCTTGCCTTCATTGGCCGAAAGAGTATGGCGGCGCTGCCCGAACACCCATTGAGCGTGTGATCTGGGGTCAGGAAGAAGGTCCGTATGCGGCCCTTGGCGGGGTTTTCACCATCGGCCACGGCATGTGCGGCCCCACCGTCATGTCCTGGGCCAGCGAAGAACATAAGCGCGCGCTGCTGCCCCCGCTGGCAAGCGGCGAAACCGTCTGGTGTCAGCTCTTTTCCGAGCCCGCCAGCGGCTCAGACCTCGCCGGCCTGCGCACCCGTGCGGTGAAGGCTGATGATGGCTCAGGCGACTGGATCATCAACGGTCAGAAAATCTGGACCAGCGGCGCGCAATATTCCGATTGGGGCCTCCTTATAACGCGCACCAATCCCGATGTGCCCAAGCACAAGGGCCTCACCATGTTCTTCCTCGACATGAAGAGCCCCGGTGTGGAGGTGCGCCCGATCAAACAGGCGAATGGTCAGTCCAGCTTCAACGAAGTCTACTTCACCGATGTCCGCATCCCCGATTCCCAGCGCCTCGGCGATGTGGGGCAGGGCTGGGAAGTTTCGCTCACCACACTGATGAACGAGCGCCTTTCCATCGGCTCAGGCATGTCCACCGGCTTTCCCGAACTCTTCCGCTTCTGCATGGACGCGGAAATTGATGGTGAACCGGCCGTTGCCGATTCCGGCGTGCGCTCCAAGCTTGCCCAGTTCGCGGTGAAGCAAAGCGGCCTCAAATACACCGGTATGCGCGCTATCTCTGCCCTGTCGAAAGGGGAAACCCCAGGGCCGGAAAACTCCATCGGCAAGCTCGTCGCGGGCGCCACCATGCAGGAACTCTCGATGTTCGCGCTGGATATTCAGGGCGAGTCCGGCGTGCTCTGGAACGAAGAGAGCCCGCAACAAGGCCGCTTCCAGGCCATGCTGATGCGTTCGCCTGCCACCCGCATTGAGGGCGGATCGGACGAGATCCTGCGCAACATCATCGGCGAGCGCGTCCTCGGTCTGCCGGGTGATATCCGTGTCGACAAGAATGTTCCGTTCAAGGATATCCCGACCAGCGGCCGCAAGAGCCACTAGTCCGATGCCTGTGTGCCCGGTTGCCCTTTTGGCAATCGGGCCGCTCAGCTTTTGCTGAAATCACCTTCCAGAAGATTGACGGCAATCTGGCGCGCGCGCTCGGGTGGCTTGCCCAGCAATTCACTCAGAGTTGGCCCGAACAGGCCGACGCCGACCGCTAAAATCACACTGATCAGGATAGAATCTTCCAGCTGCGCTTCAGACAGCTCCGGCTGGTTGATCTTCTGGCGGATAATCGTCTGCACCGCTTCGCGCACCGTCCGCAGCCGGCGGGATTCGTCAGTCAGCTCCAGCCACGCGGCGAGCCGGGCGGCGCTCTTGTTCTCGAACGCATCAAAAAGGCGGGTCAGCGCAATCGCGCGCGCCTGTTTCGGGTCAGCGGGCAGGTCCATCTCCAGAAGGCCGGTGACAAGCTGCCCGATCATCTTTTCCATCAGCGCCGTCTGAACGCCGTCGATGGTGCCGAAATGATGCAGAACCGTGGCGTTCGCCACCCCGGCAGCCTTGGCCACATCCGCCAGCCGCAGCGATTGCGGCCCCTGCTGCACAAGCAGGCTCTCGGCCGCAATCAGGATGTTTTCCCTCGCAGCTGCGGGGGAACGGCGAATTCTTGTCATCTTCGTTTTCTCTATCGACATTTTTGTCAGTAGCGTCTATATGTGTGCATATCAACGCCCTTTAAGGGCTCTGCTTCCTCCTTGTAAGCCGGAAATGCGAGATGGCCATGAAACAGTCCCCTGAAGATGTAACGATCATTCCGCGTGATATTCGCTTTGATGTTTCCGCCGCCCAGCAGGGCCACTGGATGGACGGCGATCCTGTTGCCACCGCTGTGATGAACACCCTCTCGCTGACCTTCCCGGATGGCGAGCGCCTCTTCATTGATGCCGTGCGCGCCTACAAGGACGACGTCAGCGGCAAGATCGCCCAGGACGTGAAGGATTTCATCACCCAGGAAGCGATCCATTCCCGCGAGCACCATATGCTCAACAAGGTCATCAACCGCGAGAAATACCCGGTCGACCGGATCGAGGGGATGATCCGGGAGCGGATCGCCTTCTCACGCGCCGGCGGCCCGATGCGGATGCTGATCTCCACGATCTGCCTGGAGCATTTCACCGCCATGCTGGCGGACATGCGCGCGCTCCACCAGGATATGTTCAGCAAGACAGATCCGGGCATCGAGCGCCTCTGGCGCTGGCACGCGATGGAAGAGACCGAGCATAAGGCCGTCACCTATGACGTCTTCATGGAAGTCACCAAACACTGGTCACCCTGGAAGCGCTATTCGCGCCGCTGCCTCGCCATGGCGCTGATCAGCTACCATTTCACCCGCAACATCGCGACTTATGCCAGCTGGATGCTGGAAGCCGACGGCTACACCCCGAAAGAGGCGCAGAAGGCGGTGAAACAGTTCCTCTGGAAAAAGCCCGGCTTCTTCGCGCGTGGCTGGAAAATCTGGATCACCTGGTTCAAGCCCGGCTTCCATCCTTGGGATCACGACAACCGCGAGCTCATGGCAGACTGGAAAGCCGAATTCGATCTGGTCGCCGCCGAATAGGCGCCGCCAGGCTTGGCTCAGGCCATTCGCCGCAGATTTTCATCCGGGCTGCCAGCGCGGTCGCCTGCCTCGGCAGGTTGCGTCAGGTATTTGAGAAGCTGCGCCTGCGTCATCGCGCGGGAGAAGTGGAAGCCCTGCAAGTAGGGCGCGCCCATCTCGCGGAGTATCTCCGCCTGCTTGGCATTCGAGACACCCTCCACCACGCATTCGATGTCGAGGCTGGTGCAAAGGCCGATGATCGAGCGCATAATGCTCCGTGTACCCCGCCGCGTCGTCACGCCCAGTGTGAAAGACCGGTCGATCTTCAGCCGGTCAATCGGCATCTTCTGAAGATAACCCAGCGAAGAATAGCCCGTACCAAAATCATCCAGCGCGATGCGCACGCCCATCGCGGCAAACATCGCCAGGCATTCCAGCGCCCGCTCGAAGTCCTGCATGATGGCCGTCTCGGTGATCTCGAACATCAGCCGCTCGGGCGCAAATCCGGAGTCCAGGATGATGGCGTGCAGCAGCGCTGCGTTTTCCGGTGAGGCCAGATCGAGCGCCGACAGGTTAAACGAGAGGTGTACATCGTCCGGCCAGGTCCGCGCATCGGCAAGCGCTTTGCGCAGCAGGATCCGCGTCAGCCGGCAAACCGCGCCATTCTGCTCAGCGGCGCGAATGAAGACGTCCGGCCGGATCGGCCCCAGCACAGGCGACGTCCAGCGCGCCAGCGCTTCCACGCCTGTCGCCTTCCCGTCGCTTGCCCGGATGATCGGCTGGTAGACAATGCTGAACTCGTCGTCCGCTGATTCCCGCAGCCCTTGTTCGATGGCGGACTTATACCGTATCTGACGTTCGTGCTGGCTGGTGAACACCATGGGCCGGCCGCGTTCCTGCTGTTTGGAATGATAGAGCGCATAATCGGCCCGCTCGAACAGCGTGTCAGCCGTGCTGCCGCCCTGCGGAAACGCCGCAAAGCCGATGGAGGCGCCAATCCGCGCCACGCCTTCCTTCACCTGAAACGGCTCTGCCAGCGCGTCGCAGATACGCTGACCCAAGGCCAGAATTTCCGCCTCGTCGCCCAGATCTGGCAGAATGATGCCAAACTCGTCGCCACCAAGACGCCCGACGACACCGTTGGGTCCGGCAAGGGCGCGAACACGGGCGCCGCTCTGGAAAAGCAATTGGTCGCCGGCAGCATGACCGAAAATATCATTGACCGCCTTGAACCCATCCAGATCGATCACGCCGACCGTGAGCGGAGTATTATCAGCCCGCGCGCTCGCAAGGCGCTCCTCCAGCTTGCGGAAAAATCCGCGCCGGTTCGTCACCGACGTCAAGGGATCCATATGCGCCAGCACATCCGCTTCAGCTGATTTCTCGCGCAATTCTTCCACCAGTGCCTTGGCGTCCTGGAGAAGGCCCTTGCGAAGATGCGCTGCCACCAGAAGGTCAAGTGATCCGTCTGCGGGCGAAAAGTCACACATGCTCAGCTTGAACACGCTCTCTGCGGCGTTCACATCGGGCACATGCCCGACAAGAAGACAGATGCTGTCAGCCCCGCGCACGACGATGCCGCGGAGCCGGAAGTCGGTTTTCCCGGTGCGGACCATGAGGGTCACTTCGCGCTGATCGGTCAGGCCATCGGCAGATTCAATGCGGCGCGGTGTTTCCACAGTGAATATCTGCAAGAAAGGGCGGCCAGTCAGTTCATCACCGAGGAGGCGTTCGAGAGATGGGCCGACTGAAACAATGTTTCCCGCCAGATCCAGCCGGATATAGGCTGGAAACAGACGCTGGAAATGTTCGTCGCTGAGGGTGAAGGACATCAGGCGACGCCTCTCAGATGCGTGTTATTCCCGTTGCAGTGCAGGGAAAACACGTCCCCTTCTTCTGTCAGGGCATGGGTGATGTGCCCCGTCACTCCGAAATAGTCCATCAGGCCACTGAGCAGGCCTTCGACAAATGCGAACAGACCGGTGCGGTCAGATGTGTAGAGCACATCCATGCGCCCATCCTCATTCCGAAGCAGTTCGAAGGAAGGCATGCGAGAGGCCGGCATGGTCGAGTGCACGCTGGCGTGCATCCGGTTGAGGTTCATGAGGAACGTGTCCAGCCGGTCGCCGCCAACCCGGAACATCGTGCCATAGGGTGATTTCGCCGTGTATCCGATCCAGTACCGGCCGAAGTTTTTCAACAGGGCCGCTGTTTCAATACCGGAGGCTTTGGTAACAGCGTCGATCAGCGCAAATGTCACCTCATCAGAATAATTCTGGCCACTGATAAAGTATTCGCCGTCGAGATCCGCCTGTGCCAGAATGTTCTGCCATGCCGCTTCGCCCATGGTTTCGACAACCATGCTGCGTGCTGCCGTGTGCACCATGCCGTACATGTGTTCCGGACCCTGACTGGAATTCTACCTTAAGGGATAGCCGTACACAAAAATGGAGAACAGCTGTTTCCAGAATAGGCAGAAAATGGCAGCCCGGAATTAAGGCAAACTTCACCATGAGGCCATGGCTGGCTGCCGGCCCAAAACCCCGCTTCAGCCCTTGCTGACTTCCAGCACCACTTTGCCCGTTCCTTGTCCGGAAAGCGCAAACACCATCGCCTCGCCAAACTGCGCGAACGGGTAGGCTGCGCCAACCGGCGGTTTGATCTTGCCTTCGCCCGCCCAGTTCGCCAGCTGGTGCAGGTCGCCAATCGCGCGCTTGGTTTCGTATTGCAGATACTGGCGTACATCCACGCCCAGTAAAGCGGCGCCTTTCATAAGGGTCAGGTTCGAGGGAAGGGCAGGGATCGGCCCGCCGACAAAGCCCACCACCAGATGCCGCCCGCGCCAGGCGAGCGAGCGGAACGCCGGCTCGAACAGGGGCCCGCATACCGGATCAAGGATCACATTCGGCCCCTTGCCGCCGGTGAGTTCCTTCAGCCGGTCGCGCCAACCCTCCGGGGACGTATCAATTGCAAGGTCTGCGCCATGCGCCAGGGCAAAGGCGCGCTTCTCTTCGGTGGAGGCCGCAGCGATCACGCGCGCGCCAAGCGCCTTGGCTACCTGCACGCCAGCCGAGCCAACCCCGCCAGCCGCACCAAACACCAGCACCGTCTCGTCTTCCGCCACCGCGCCGCGGTCCTTCAGGGCGTGCATTGCGGTGATGTAGTTCAGCGGCAGGCTCGCCCCTTCGGCAAAGCTCAGCGCATCCGGCAGCTTCACGACCATCGGCGCGGCGGCCACGGCGTATTCGGCAAAGCCCTTCGCCGTCATCGTCATCACGCGCTGGCCCGGCGCGACATGGCTGACGCCCTCGCCCACCGCTTCCACAATCCCGGCCACTTCTTGCCCCGGCGTGTGCGGCACCGGCGGTTTCACTTGATAGCGCCCCAGCGCCACCAGCGAATCCACATAGCCCACCCCGCAGGCCGCCACACGGATCAGCACCTGACCCGGCCCGGCTTCGGGCACCGCCACCTCCTTCAGGCTGTAGCTTTCAAGGGAGTCCAGGCTCTCGGCGACCACGGCTTTCATGCAGGCATATCTCCATATGGGTGAGGCATCGGTCGCCCCGTCGCGGCCAGTCAAAGCATGCCGGCGGCGCCATTGGCCAGACCCGACCGAAGGGAAACTGGCTGCGTCAGGAAGGCCGCGTCGGATCGCTTGAGGTGGGCGAGGCAAGTTCAGGATTATAGGTCACGCTCGTCACCTGCCGCTCCAGCATCCGGTGAACCTCTGGTGGCCAGCTGCCCTGATGCAGGGAACGGATGATATTGCCGCTCACGTCGTCTTCATGGGTGCGCCGCTCATTGTGCAGCACATAGTCCAGCCACCGCGCAAAGCTGTACTGCTCGATCCAGACTTCCGCGTCGCCCAGATCGCGCACCAGCGACCAGGCCCGTGCCCCGTCGCGCAGGTGAATGCGCCGCCGTTCATTCATGGCGGTTATGAAGCGCGGAATATCGGCTTCCAGAATGCGATACTTCACCGAAACATGCACCGGCCCGCTGCGTGGCTCCACCGGCACCTGCATGTCGGGCTGCCGCCAGCGGCCGGTGAGGTCAAGGTTCAGCTCCTCCACCTGCGGCAGGCGCAGGAAGAGGCCGGCAACGAGGCTCACCGATTGCAGCGCCGCCATCGTCAGCAGGGCCGGCGTCACGCCAAAGCTTTCCGCCAGCTGCCCCGTGATCCAGCTCCCCACCGCCATCGCCCCGAACACGGCCATCTGATAGAGCGACAGCGCCCGCCCGACGACCCAGCGGGGCGCGGCCATCTGCACGGTCACATTCATCGTCGCCATCGACAGCAACCAGCCCGATCCGCAGATCACCAGGCCCAGCACCGTGAAGGGCAGGGAGCGGCTGATCGCGACGATCACCACGCCCGCAATCAGCATCGAGATCGTCATCCGCAGAATGCGCTCGGCAGTAAACCGCCGCCGCAGGCGCGCATTGGAGAGCGCCCCGATCACCGCGCCGATGCCGAACGCGCCGGATAGGATGCCGAACGTCACAGCCCCGCCACCGAGCAGCTCCTGCGCCACCAGCGGCAGCAGGGAGAGCGCCGCGCTTGCAGCCAGGCCAAACAGCGCCGCCCGCCCCATCACCTGCCGGATCGGCGGGGACATCGAGGCATAGCGTACGCCCGCGCCGATGGCCGTGCGCAGGTCTTCCTTCAGCGCGGGTTTTGCCGGTTTTTCAGGCTTCCATGCCAGCAGCACATAGATGATGCCGATATAGCTCAGCACGTTCACCGCAAAGGCCGCCGCTGCGCCCGCCGCCGCCACAATCGCGCCGCCCAGCGCTGGTCCTGCTGTGCGTGCAATGTTGAAGCCAAGGCTGTTCATGGACACCGCCGCCGCCAGCGTCTGGCGCGGCACGATATCCCCAACGGTCGCCTGCCAGGAGGGCGCATTCAGCGCCGTGCCACAGCCCAGCAGGAAGGTGAACGTCAACAGCAGCCAGGGGCTCAGCCCATTCATGAACGCAAACACGCACAGAATGGCCGAGACGAGGAACATATAGACCTGCGACAGCAGCATCACCGTGCGGCGCGGATAATTGTCCGCAATCGCGCCTGAGAGTAGCGACAGGATCATGATGGGGAGCGTTACCGAGGCTTGCACCAGCGCGATCTGCGTCTCGCTCCCGCCCAGCTGCACCATCAGCCAGGCGGCCCCCACGCTCTGGATCAGCCCGCCAAACTGCGAGGCGATATTGGCCACCCAGATGCGTTTGAAGAGGGGAATGGAGAAAGGGCTGGGGGCCGGCGCGTCAGACATCAGGAGCAATCTAAATCAGATGCCCGATGGTGAAAGCGATTGCCCCTCAGCGCAAGGGGCTGGCCCCAGCCGTCTCAAGGCTTCGAATAGAACCCGCACAATGTGTCGATGATCTCCTGCGCGATCCCCGTGCGGCAGCGATAGTGGATTGTCTGACCGTCCCGCCGGCTGGTCACCAGGCCTGCGGCGCGCAGCTTGGCCAGGTGCTGGGACACCACCGACTGGCTCTGCCCGGTCAGCTCGGCCAGCTTGTTCACCGGCAACTCGCCCTCGCTCAGCGCGCACATGATCTTGAGCCGGGTCTCGCTCGCCATCGCCTTCAATACTTCGGCGGCCTCCTCCGCGCGGCCGGAAACGATGGTCAGCGCCTCACCGCGTTTAGGCTTCCTGAGGCGCATCTGGATGTCCTGAAGTGTCCGAAACTGTCCCGGTTTGTCCCGGATCTGTCACTGCCGGGCGCCATTCTGGCCCACGAATGGCAATATAGATCGCCGGAATGACCAATACTGTCAGGGCAGTAGACGAAGCGAGCCCGAACAGGAGCGAAATCGCCAACCCCTGGAAAATAGGGTCGGTCAAAATCACCGCCGCCCCGATCATGGCCGCCAGCGCGGTCAGCACGATCGGCTTGAAGCGGATCGCGCCGGCTTCCAGCAACACCTCTTTCAGCGGCTTGTCGGCATCTGTCGTGTGCCGGATAAAGTCGACCAGAAGGATGGAGTTGCGGACGATAATCCCGGCCAGCGCAATGAAGCCGATCATCGAAGTCGCTGTAAAGGCGGCCCCGAACAGCCAGTGGCCGATCATGATGCCGATCAGTGTCAGCGGCACAGGCGTGAGGATAATCAGCGGAACCCGGAAGGTGCCAAACTGGCCCACCACCAGGATGTAGATACCAATCAGCGCCACCCCGAAGGCCATGCCCATGTCCCGGAAGGTTACATATGTCACCTCCCATTCCCCATCCCAGAGCAGCGTCGTGCCTGTCTCATCGGCCGGTTGCCCATAAAGGCTCACCGCCGGCATTTCGAGACCCTCAGCGGCCCAGTCAAACGCCTTCACCCGGTCCTGAATCTCGAACATGCCATAGATCGGCGCTTCGTAGCGCCCGGCAAGTTCGCCCATCACCATATCGGCAAAATGCCCGTCCCTGCGGAAGATCGTGGGAGAGCCTGCCTCTTCGCGAACATCCACCAATGCCCCAAGTTCAATGGGCATGGCATCTGTCCCGGCCAGCCGCCGCGGCACGGGAATAGCCGCCATTTCCTGCGTCCAGCTCCGCTCGGAACGGGGCAGGTAGACCCGGATATTCAGCGGATCACGGCCTTCCCCGCGCGGGCTCACGCCCACCGTTTGCCCGCCAAACGCCATGCCGATGGCATCGAGAATATCCTGTTGCAGAACACCCGCATCAGCCGCCGCAGGTTCATCGATGCTGAATGTCAGCCGCGGCGCACGATCACCGATGGAATTGTCCACGTCCACGATGAAGTCAGTCTCTTCAAAGAAGCGCTCGATGATCGCTGCCGTCTGACGGCGTGCTTCGGGGGTCGGCCCGTAAATCTCCGCCATCAGGGTTGAAATCACCGGCGGTCCGGGCGGCACTTCCACCACCTTCACGCGTGCCCCCTCCGGCAGAGGCACAGCCAGCAGCCGCTCCCGCAGATCGAGGGCAATGTCATGGCTCGCCCGTTTGCGGTACTCCTTGGCCGACAGATTGACCTGAAGATCGCCCAGCTCCGGGCTCGCCCGCAGGAAATAATGGCGCACAAGGCCGTTGAAGTTGAATGGCGCCGCGCTGCCGGCATAGGCCTGAATCGTGGTCACTTCCTCAATCGGCCCGATAGCGTCGGCCAGCGCAAATAGGGCCCGCTCGGTATCCTCCAGCGCGGCGCCTTCGGGCAGGTCCACGATCACCTGGATCTCGGACTTGTTGTCAAATGGCAGCAGTTTCACCGGGACAGCCTTGGTCGCAAACAGCGTCAGCGAGAGAAGCGTCGCAAGACCCACAAGACCAAGGAAAATCCACGCATTCCGCTTCGACGCCACAACCGGCGCCGCCACCCAGCGATAAAACCGGCTGAGGCGCGTTTCGCTGTGCACGCCGTCATGCGCGCCATGCAGCGGCGCCTTGCCGGCAATCTTCATCATCAGCCAGGGCGCGATGCCGACGGCCACAAAGAAGGAGAACAGCATCGCCGCAGACGCATTTGCCGGGATTGGGGCCATGTATGGTCCCATCAGTCCGGATACGAACATCATGGGCAACAGCGCCGCAACCACGGTCAGCGTCGCGATGATGGTTGGGTTCCCCACCTCCGAGACAGCCTCAATCGCCGCCTGAACCCGCGTGCGTCCATCCTTCATGGCCCAGTGCCGGGCGATATTCTCGATGATGACGATGGCATCGTCCACCAGGATGCCGATGGAAAAGATCAGTGCAAACAGGCTCACCCGGTTGATGGTGTAACCCATCATCAGCGACGCAAAGAGCGTCAGCAGAATGGTCGTCGGAATGACGATCAGCGTCACCAGCGCCTCGCGCCAGCCAATGCTGAACGCGATCAGTACAACGATGGAAACGGTCGCAAGACCAAGGTGAAACAGCAGCTCGTTTGCCTTGTGGTTGGCTGTCTCGCCATAGTCGCGCGTAACTTCCACATGGATACCCGCAGGGATGAGATTGCCCTCGAGCGCCTCAACCCGGTGCAGGATTGCCTCGGCCACCACCACTGCATTCGCACCTGGCCGTTTTGCCAGCGACACGGTAACTGCCGGTGCCGTCGTGAAGCTGCCGTCTTCTCCATGCACCATCGTCCATACGCGCGCATCGGTCTCTGCTCCGGATACCTTCACCGTCGCCACATCGCTGAGATAGACCACACGCCCGCCAGCGCCGCGGATATGCAACCGCTCAAGCTCATGCACGGCATTGATCCGGTCCCCCGCCTGAACGATCAGCGAGTTGCCATCCTGGTGTGCCCGGCCGGAAGGCAGCGCAGCCGCCGCATTCTGAACGCTCTGCACCAGCGTCTGCAACGAGACCCCATGCGCTGAGAGCGCCTGGATGTCCGGCTCTACCCGCAGCTCCAGTGGTCGCCCACCGATCACGTCGGTGATGCCGACATCCTTGACCTTCATCAGTTCATTGCGCAGCTCGTCGGCCAGCATCCGCAACGCGGTATCGTTCCACACATCGCCCGTCATTTCGTCCGGTGAGAGTGTGAGCGTCACGATGGGCACGTCATTGATCCCGCGCCCGACAACCAGCGGCATCGGCACGTCATAGGGAATGCTGTCGAGGTTCGCCCGGATCTTCTCGTGAATGCGCAGGATCGCATCGTCCGCGTTTGTGCCGACATTAAACCGCGCCGTTACCATCGCGCCATCATCGCGTGTCTGCGAATAGACATGGTCCACATCCGGAACGGCCATGATGATGCTCTCAAGAGGTTTGGTAACCTGCTCGACAGCATCAGGCGCCTTAAGGCCGGGAGCGGAGACCAGAATGTCCACCATCGGCACAGAGATTTGCGGCTCCTCCTCCCGCGGAATGGTGAGGAGAGCGATCAGGCCGACAGCCAGCGCGGTCAGCAGGAAGAGCGGTGTCAGCGGCGACCGGATGGTCGACCGCGTGATGGAGCCCGAAAGGTCCGGTTTCATCTGGTTCTATTCCGGTTTCTGGATTTTATCGCCAGGCTTGAGGCCCGAGAGAATTTCATAGTGCCCCTGATCGTCCACAACGGGCGCGGCCAGGGCGACGGGTGCATCAATGAACCGCTCGCCGACCGCCACGCGCACGAAGTCGACGCCAAAGCGCGTCGATATATAGTCTTTCGGAACACGGATGGCTCGGCGCTCGCCAACAGGCACCAGCACATCGACACGCTCTCCGAAAAGCGCCGTCAGGCCACCCTGGATAGTTGCGTCGGCAATGACAGACCCCTGACGAAGTTCCGGATAGATCTTCACAATCGTTGCCGTGTGAATGTCGTCCGAGCGGGAAGGCAGGCGCAGCGAGAATGTTTCTCCTTCGGCAATCGTGGAGGCATGGCGCTCAGGTAGAGCCAGCCGGACGATGCCGTTGACTGTGGCAAAGCTCACCAGAACTTCGCCGGGCGAGACGACCGACCCCTGCACCACATTCACCGCCGTCACATGTGCATCTGCTGGCGCAAGAATGCGTCCTTCGGCTTCACGCGCCGACAACGCGCGGCGTTCTGCCTCTGCCGATGCGAGGGAGCGGCGCAGGATACCCAGCGCGGTGCGCTCCTCATCCAGCCGTGCCTTGGGATAAAATCCGCGGGCCAGCAGGCCTTCAT
The DNA here is from genome assembly GCA_002841155.1 of Alphaproteobacteria bacterium HGW-Alphaproteobacteria-18. Classification (GTDB taxonomy): domain Bacteria; phylum Pseudomonadota; class Alphaproteobacteria; order Caulobacterales; family Hyphomonadaceae; genus Hyphomonas. The sequence goes on along the minus strand of PHEH01000007.1, from coordinate 101,529 downwards.
TGCGGGTCAGGTCTTCTTCGGACTGCCGGATCTGGGATTTCATCCCTTCAATCCGCGAGCTGAGCGAGGCCAGCTGCGGCGAAAGGGTGCCATCGGTAACGATAGCCACGACGTCTCCGGCTTTGACGATCTGGCCTTCAACCGCATTGAGGCGCGTGACCACCCCTTGGAGACGTGAGCGCGCCATCGCCGTATCACTCGCTTCAATACGGGCGATCACAGGGCGATAATCGACAACGATCGATTGCTCGACTGTGAGCGTCTGCGCGATGGCGCTGCCCGAAAGAGCGAATGCGGTCAGGGTTGAAATAAAAAGTGTTCGCATCTCAATACTTGCCATGATCCTCGACCTGTCCGGTCTCTGGGTTGATGCAGACGCAAGGCAGACCCGCCGATTTCCAGGCGCCGAAGCCGCCTGCAAGATGGCCCGCTTCCGCGCCGGTTTCTGAGAGGAACCTGTCGAGCGCCATGCGCGAGCGCTTGCCGGAGCCGCACTGGAACACGATCTGGCGGCCCGGATTGGCCGGAATGGCGCGTGGATCGAAGGTCGAGAGTGGGCACAGCAGGGCGCCGTGAATGCGCTGGTTGGCAAACTCGGCCGGTTCGCGAACGTCGATCAGCATCACGTCCCCGCGTTTCAGCGCATCAAACACGGTTTTGGGCTCAAGGTCTCTTGGGTCGCTCATATCTGGTCTCCGTAAGCTGGCTTTCGGGGTCGGTTTGTCACAACCGCAATTTTCCCTCTTGAGCCATAAGCAATAATACGTATTTTATAAAACAATAAAATACAATTATCTTCAAGATCAAGATGGGAGCACGCGGAAGATGGCTAAAATTATCGTTCTGGGGGCGGGTTTGGGCGGCGTCATTGCCGCTTACGAGATCCGCCAGAAGGTTCGCCCCGAAGACAGTGTCACTGTGATCAACGAGACGGACTTTTACCAGTTTGTCCCGTCAAACCCCTGGGTTCTGGTAGGCTGGCGAGAGCGTGAAGACATTGTAGTCGACCTCGTGAAGCCCATGAAAAAGCGCCATATTGAGCTTGTCGTCGGCAAAGCGGAGAAAGTTGAGCCGGAAGCCAAGCGTGTGCGCCTGAACGATGGTCGCTTTGTAGATTACGATTATCTTGTGATCGCAACGGGTCCGGAACTTGCCTTTGACGAGATTGAAGGCCTGGGGCCTGAGGGGCATACCCAATCTGTCTGCCATATCGACCACGCCGTGGCGGCCAACACCGCCTTCGAAGCTTTCTGCGCAGATCCCGGCCCGGTGATTGTCGGCGCGGTGCAGGGGGCGTCCTGCTACGGCCCGGCCTATGAAACGTTGATGATCATCGAAACCGAACTCCGTAAGCGGAAGATCCGCGATCGCGTGCCGATGACCTTCGTTACCTCAGAGCCCTATATCGGCCATCTGGGCCTTGATGGCGTTGGCGACACGAAAAGCCTGCTTGAGAGCGAGATGCGCGAGCGCCACATCAAATGGATCACCAATGCGCGCGTCGTCAAAGCCGAGGCGGGCAAGATGACGGTTGAAGAGGTCAATGAAGATGGCAGCGTGAAACAGGTTCACGAACTGCCGATGAAATACTCCATGATGCTGCCCGCTTTCCGGGGCGTGAAGGCGGTCCATGGCATTGAAGGGCTCACCAATCCGCGCGGCTTCATCCTGACGGACAAACACCAGCGCAACCCGAAATATCCGGAAATCTTCGGCATCGGCGTCTGTATCGCGATCCCGCCCATCGGCAAGACGCCGGTTCCGGTCGGCGTGCCCAAGACCGGCTTCATGATCGAATCGATGGTGAGCGCCACAGCCGAAAACCTCGCCGAAATTCTGGGCGGAAAAGAGCCGACCCATGAGGCGACCTGGAATGCCATCTGCCTGGCAGACTTCGGCGACAAGGGCGTGGCCTTCATTGCGCAGCCTCAGATACCGCCCCGCAATGTAAACTGGTCGGGCTCGGGCGGCTGGGTCCACACGGCAAAGGTAGGGTTTGAGAAATACTTCATCGGGAAGGTAAAGGCAGGCAAGTCGGAGACATTCTACGAGAATGCGGCGCTGGCCCTTATCAAGACCTACAAGCTGAAAGGCTGACCATCTGCAAGGAGCGGCGACTATGGCGAGTGAAGACAGGATGATCCTTTGCCTGGCCTGCAATGCGGTAAACCGCGTGCCGGAAGGCAAGGTTTTGACAGCGGCCAAATGCGGGCGCTGTTCCCAGATGCTCGCAACGCCCCATCCCGTGGACATCACCAATGACCAGATGCGCGCGCTGGAGCAGAAGGACACTGGCGCTTTCGTCGTTGATCTCTGGGCGCCCTGGTGTGGGCCCTGCCGTTCGATGGCGCCTCATTATGCGGCGGCTGCCGAAAGCCTTCAGGGCGATGTGCGTTTCTACAAGATCAATACCGACCAGCATCCGGATGCTGCCATCCGCCTCAACATTCGCGGCGTGCCGACGCTGATTGCCTGGAAGGCTGGGCGCGAACTCGCCAAACAGGCCGGTGCTCCGGGCGGGGCTGCGCTGGAGCGCTGGGCACGCGGCCTGTTCGGCCTCTCGCCAACTGTCAACTGATCCTCAAACGGAGTAACTCCAAATGAACCTCGACCGCGCCGTTCTCGCTTTCGCCGGGCTTGTCGTCCTCGCCGGCCTTGCCCTTGGTTATCTCGTCTCGCCTTACTGGTACTTGCTGACGGCCTTCGCCGGCCTCAACATGCTGCAAGCGTCCATCACCGGTTTCTGCCCGGCCGCGATGATCTTCAAGATGTTCGGCGTGAAAGAAGGCTGCGCCTTCAAATAGGCGAGGGCCTGGCATTCAGCCTTTCAGCTGAGCGTAATGTGTCACGATCATCTTGGACACATCGGTGCAGATCTGATGCGCGTCCCGGCTCGGCTCCTCCAGCACCATCTCCATGGCGCTGTAGGCAAGTTCGGTTGTCAGCCGCGCTGACGCGATCAGCCTTTCACGGGAGGCTTTGTGCCCATTGGCGATCATGCTGTCGGCAATCTTCTCGGCCACCATCTCGCTGGACGCCATACGCACTTCGCGCAGGATCGGGATCGCCCGCAACGCGCGCAGCACATAGATGTTACCGGGGAACTGCCGCGTGATGTCGTTGACGCGTTCCTGCAAGCGTACATTGCTGGCAACCTCGTCCTCGAACGTCTTGTTCGCCAGTCCGCCCTCCTCGATCCAGTCCAGCACCGCCTGATCCTGTAGCGCCATCAGCCGGTCGCCGAGCTCCCGCAGGATGGCATACTTGTTGGGGAAGTAGCGATAGAGCGCCGGCGGTGAGAGCCCCGCCCGGCGGCAGACCAGGTTCGTCGACAGCCGTTCCAGACCCACCTCGTCCAGAAGCCGGCCGGCCGTGTCTAAAATCAGTTCGAACGTATCCTGCGCGCGCGCCTGCTGGGGCTGCTGTTTCGTCGCGGTGACGACATCCATAGGGTCTGCCGCTTTGCGGACAGGCGCTTTTTTAGCACTGCTCATTTCTTCGGCGTTCCCCAGACTTCTGATGCTCATTTATGCGTCCCTATACACTAAACATCATAAAACGGTAATTAAAGCTATTGTAAAAGTGGTAGTGATCGCTATCCATTCGTCCTCGAATTGGGATGGAAAGAAAGGATACTGCGATGAGGTCTCTTTTGATCGGTACGAGCGCCGCCGCGCTCCTGTTGACGGGCACTGCGGTTGCTCAGACTGAAGCGGAAGCACCAGAAGACGCGTCGTCGCGCCGTCTGGAGAGCATTGTCGTCACCGCGCAGAAGCGCTCTGAAAACGTCCAGGACGTACCGATTGCGATCACGGCGCTGTCCTCTGCGATGCTGGAAAAACAGCGCGTGACCGACATCACCTCGCTCGACAATCTCGCCCCCGGCCTGCGCATTGCTGCTGCCGATGCGGCTGCCAACCCGAAAATCTTCATTCGCGGCGCTGGCCTGAACGACTTCAACCCGACCTCTTCCAGCGGTGTCGGCCTCTATGCAGACGGGGTCTATATCGGCTCGCCGCTCGCCCAGTTCTCGACCTTCTACGACCTTGACCGGATTGAAGTTCTGCGCGGCCCCCAAGGCACGCTCTATGGCCGCAACACCACTGGCGGCGCCATCAATGTGATCTCCAAACGCCCGACCTTCTCGCCCGAAGGCACAGCCTCCATCGAGCTCGGCAATTTCGGGTCGGTTGAAGCCAACGCCGCTTATGGTGGCCCGATCGTCGGCGACAAGCTCGCCTTCCGCATCGCCGGCCAGTATGCCGAGGATGATGGCTACAGCACCAACGCCGTCACCGGCAACAAGGTGAACAATGCCGAGCGTTACGCCCTGCGCGGCTCGCTGCTGTTCACGCCGGACGAGCTCACCGACGTTCTCTTCACAGTCAACACCTTCTCCAACCGGGGCGGCGCCGTGCAGCCCAAATCGCGCCAACTCTTCCCGGCTGATCCTTCTGCCGCCGGCCCGGACGGCGTCTGCGCCCCGGCCTTCTACCGCAGTGGCCTGTGCACCGACGCGCTCGGCTTTGCCGACACCAGCGGTGACCCCTACACCATCACCAGCGATGTTGAAGGCCAGGACAAGGTCGATCTCTGGTCGGCCGCTCTCACCGTCGACCGCCAGTTCGGCGATCTGACGCTTACCTCCATCACGGCCTATCAGGATGTCGAGCGCAGCGCGCACGAGAACACCGATTCCAGCTCGTTGCAGATGCTCGAAGCCTTCTACAACAACACCCAGGAACAGTTCTCCCAGGAGCTGCGCCTTGCCTCGGACGGCGACAAGCTGAAATGGGTCGTCGGCGCCTATTACATGCAGGATACGACCACCAGCGACAGCGCCTATGACATCCTGCGCATCCTGCGCCCGATGTTCATCTCGCCGGAAAACCCAACGGGTGTGAGCCCGGAAAACTCGGTCATCTATCTCGGCTATCCGTACACGCAGGAAACCGACACCTACGCCATTTTCGGCCAGGCCGATTACGAACTCGCGCCGGGCCTCATCCTCACCACCGGCCTGCGCTGGTCGTCGGACGAGAAGTCGATGGACTACACCACGCTCGCCGAAGGCGTCCTGCCGCTGTTCTCCTATCAGGGCAGCAAGACCTTCAGCGACTGGTCGGGCAAGGTCGGCCTCAAATACGATCTCACCGACACCACGAACATCTACGCCAGCTACAGCCGCGGCTACAAATCCGGCGGCTTCTTCGGCGGCAATGCAGACAGCGCCGAACAGATCCAGCCCTATGACAACGAAACGGTCAACGCCTATGAAATCGGCTCCAAGAGCGATCTTCTCGGCAACCGCCTGCGGATGAACCTCTCGGGCTTCTATTACGACTATCAGGACATCCAGGCCTATTCGACGGTTGAGCGCAACGGTCTCACCGTCCAGGTGCTCGACAACGCTGCCGGCGCCGAGATGTATGGCGCAGAGGCCGAATTCACCGCGATGCCGATCGAAAACCTCGATCTCTCGCTCGGCCTTGCCTGGCTGCACGCAAAGTATGGCGACTATAACTCCCTCGGCGACGACTATACCGGCAACCAGATGCCCCAGTCGCCGGAATACAGCCTCACGAGCCGCGCTGCCTATACCATCGTGACCGATACCGGCGTGAGGATCACCCCCAGCGTGGACGTGTCCTACCGCTCGAAAGTCTATTTCGACAGCACGATGCGCGAGCGCCTGTCTGATCCCGAGCTCTGGCTCGTCGGTGCAGAAATCGCCGTGGCCTCGCCCGATGGCACCATCGAAGCGGGCCTCTGGGGCCGTAACCTGACCGATGAGGCCTACCTCACCTCGGCCAACCCCATCGACAGCCTCGGCGTGGACCTCCTGACATACTCCCGTCCGCGCAGCGCGGGCCTCTTCCTGCGCTACAACTACTAAGATGGGCCTGATGCCGGCAGTGGACGGACCGGAAGCGGCACTCGCCGCTGCCGGTTCCGTTTCGGGGTCGCGAAAGCTCGATCGTTCCGCCTGGTCATGGGCCACCTACCAGGCGGGGCGTGACCCCTATATCGGCCTCGTCAACGGCTTCCTCTTCGCGCCGTATTTCGCCACCCTGGTTGTGGGCGACGGTGTGAAGGGGCAGGCGATGATCGCCCAGATGGGCATGATCTCGGGTCTGACGGTTGCTTTCATTGCCCCGGTTGTCGGGGCAACGGTAGACACCCTCGGTCCCCGCAAGCCCTGGCTTGCCCTGATCACGCTGATGGTCATTCCCCTGATGATGTCGCTCTGGTTTGCGGCGCCGGGCGGGGCAATCCTCTCGCCCTGGGTTGTCGTCGGCATCCTCGGGCTGATCTCGATCCTTCTCTCCTGCGGAGAAGTTCTCTTCTCCTCGATGCTGCCTTATGCGGCCACGCCGCGCATGCGGCCGATGGCGTCGGGCCTTGCCCTCTCGCTCGGCAATGTCACCTCGATCATCCTGCTCGTCTTCATCCTGATGGCGCTGATGCTGCCCGAGCAGCCGCTGTTTGGCCTGTCGAAGGAAAACAGCGAGCCCGACCGGATGGTGCCGATCCTCGTTGCGCTCACTTTCGGTCTCTGTGCCATCCCGCTTTTCCTCTTCAGCAAGGACGCGGCCAAATCCGGCGGCAAGGCAAATGCGTCATCGGTCAGGGCAGGGGTGGGATCGCTCATCTTCCTCATTCGCAACTGGAAACAGAATTCCGACGCGATGATCTATCTCCTGGCGCGCACACTGGCGCAGGATGCCGGCGGCGTGCTGCTCATCCTCTGCGGCGTTTATGCGGCCGGGGTCATGGGCTGGGCGGGCACAGAAATGCTCGTCTACGGATTGCTCGGCTGCGTTGCCGGCCTCATCGGCGGCGTTCTTGCCGGTTGGCTGGACGAAACCTTCGGGCCCAGAATCGCCTTCCAGATCGAGATCGGAGGCTCCGTCATCGGCCTCATCGGCATCATCGGGGCGGCGCCCGCGCAGATACTCTTCATGCCGGTCGCCGATCCCCAGCCGATCTGGAACGCGCCCATGTTCTCGACGCTGCCAGAGCTGGTCTTTGTCTTCTTCGGCTTCCTCGGCTTCGTCTTCCAGATCGCGGCCTGGTCCTCAAGCCGTACGCTGCTGACACACCTGGCGCCCGCCTCCCAGATGGGCGCCTTCTTTGGTCTTGCCGCGCTCGCAGGTAACTCCACCAGCTGGCTCGGCCCGATGTTCGTGGGCATCTTCACCGCTGTCTTCCATTCGCAACAGGCCGGCTTCATCCCCGTCGCTGTCCTGTTTGCGGCAGGGTTTTTGCTGCTCTTCTTCGTGAAGGGCGGCGGCAAGGAACCCGATTTGGCCCCCGATTGATCTAAGTTTCCTCCCAGATCGGTTCGGGCCAAAAGAAAGGCGCGGAGGGCTGTCCCCTTCCGCGCCTTTCGACTTTTGTAAGTAGGCAGATGAAGCGAGGGTTACGCCTGCGTCACGCCAAACCGCTTCATCACATTGCGGGTGATCGTTTCGACAAACGGGTCTTTCGCCGCAAGGCCATGCGCCCATTCAGTGGTGCCGGTATTGAATACCTCGCCCTTGCCGCGCTTGAAACTCGCCAGCATCGCGTGCCCGCGCAACACGCGCTGCTGCATCGCGGGAGAGCCATCGCCGTGGATCACCTCGGCAATCACATCCAGCTTCTCAGGCGGGATCATCGGCGCATAGCCGCTGCTCGGATCTTCGCCCAGCGTCACCGGCGCAATGCCGATAATCTCGAGGTTTTCCGGAACCCCGCCCAGCGCAATGGCCTTGGGCAGACCATCGGCGCCAAACTCGAACTGGCATCCATCGCTCTCATACCCGATCAGCGGAACCTCACCGCCCAGGATGTCGCCATAGAAAAGGTCGGTGCCTTCCAGCGCCCAGTGCTTGTCATTGTACACCGTAAATCCGGCAGACCCGCGCGAGACACACATGCCCAGCCGGTGATAGCCGCCAAAGTTGAAGCTCAGCCCCGTGATCTCCGCCTCAGGCGCCTTGAATGCGGGGTGCGACCAGAGATGCGTCGCCTGCTCAGCGGGCACATCCTCCGCCTCAAAGCCTTTCCATTTGTGGCAGACATAAGTCTTGCCATCGTCCTCCCAGCGTACTTTCCAGAAGCAGGTATTGCCGGAAAGGATCGCAGCATAGCCGCCCCCGTCCACAAACCGCTCCACCTGCGCGCGCTGATTGCCAGACCAGTATTCCGAATGCCCCACAAAGAAGGCCGACGTATAGGCCGAGAGAAGATCAGGGTCCGTATCCAGATCATAATCGGTCACATAGTCGAAGGCATAGCCTTCGTCTTCCGTCCACGCCGCAAAGGCATGCTCCCATTTGTTGAGGAAACCTGCCGAGCCATCATAGGGCGAGATGCGATGCCGGCGCATCCAGTCGGGGTCCGCCGTCCAGGGCTTCTCCTTGAAACCGCGCGAGCGCATGTTGATCAGGCGCGGGGCATCCTCGGGCGCCGCAATGATCATCTGCGTGAACGGGCGCTGCGTCGAGGAAACCCCAATCGCCTGATCCATCGCCTGATCGAAGGGCACCTTGCCGGTCATCAGCCCCGTCACATTGGAATAGGCGTTCGCGCCGCCCCACCAGTTATAGGAATGATACGTGTTGGTCGCCAGCACCAGCACGGCTTTCGAGCCCGTGGTCCCCGCCGCCGGCTTGATGCAGACGAAATGGTGGGTGGCTTCGCCCGCCGCATCGGTCAGCACGATGTCATAATACCCCGTCCGCCAATCGGCCCCAGCGGTTACCTCCAGCGCCACTGGCCAGCCACAGCCCTTGCGGTCTGCATCCTCCGGCGCCGGGTGATGACCCGCCACAATCCCGTCCTGCGTATGGACGATCTCGCGCCCCTTGCCGACACGCGCGATCTCCAGCCGGCAAGGGCCGTTCTCCGCGCTGATATGGAGGGCAAAAGTCTCGCCGGGGCGAAGGCTCAGGCGGTCAGTATAGCAGGCCAGCATAGGGGGCTCCCATCAATCACTTCAGATTAATGGTAGCCATCATTATCATACACGCAAGCGCAATCCCGCCGCACCCTGTCCCTTACGGCTTCTTCTTCTGGCCATAGGACCGGAACCGGTCGGCAATGCGCGTCATCTCATCATCGGCCAGCAAGGTCGGTCCGCCGATGGCGAGCGTGCCCCAATAGATGGCGGCCTGCTCCTCGATTTCTTCAGCGATCAGAAGTGCCTGTTTGAGGCTCGGCGCGACCACGATCTGTCCGTGATTGGCCATAAGTGTCCCGAATTGTCCCGAAAGTGTCTCGCAAACGGCCTCTGCGAGCTCAGCCGACCCGAAGGTCGCATAAGGCGCCACGGGCACAGACGGCCCCCCGCTGACCGCCACCATATAGTGCAGGGCAGGGATCGGCTTGTTGGCGCAGGCGAGCGTCGTTGCAAAGCGCGAATGGCAATGTACCACGGCGTTCACATCCTGGCGCAGTTGCAACAGTTTCCAGTGCATCTGCCATTCGCTCGAAGGCTTCATGCCCGCCGGATCGAAGCTGCCATCCGGCCCCATCCGCACAATATGTTCCGGCCGCAGCATTGAGGGCGGAACCCCCGTCGGCGTCACCAGCATATCCTCGCCGAGGCGCGCCGACACATTGCCCGATGTCCCCCGGTTGAGGCCGCGCGCATCCATCGCCGCCATCACCTCGACCACCTGCTCGCGCAGCTTTGTTTCCTGCTCGCTGATCATGCGCCAGCCTCCTGAATCGGAAGGGTTTTCATAGCCGCTTCCACCTGCTCGAAGCTTTCGAGCTTACCATATGTCGCCAGCCCCTGCGCCACCATCGCCGCCGTTGCCGACGCAAATGTCAGCGCGTCCAGATCATCCCAGCCCCTCAGGTGCGCCGTGATGAACCCCGCACAAAACGAGTCCCCGCACGTCGTCGTATCCACCACATCCACCTTGAACGCCGCCACCCGCCCGCGCAGCTTGCCCGCCGCCATCACCGCGCCGCGCCCGCCATCCTTGATGACGCAGTTCTTCGCGCCCATGGAAACGAAGGCGTCGGCCGCTGATTGCAAATCCTCTATCCCGGTCAGAAACCGCGCCTCATCAGCGCTTGGCAAAAACCAATCCACATGGGGAAGGATGCGCTTAAGCTCGTCTTTCGCGTCCGGTCTCGGCGCGATGAGATCGCAGGTGATCACCGCCCCGCCCGCCTTCGCGGCCTCAACCAGTTTTTCGCCCGGCCCGCCATCGAATGTCGGCGCGCCGATGGCCGCATAATGCAGGCAGCGCACATTCGCGGCTGCCACCATCAGCGCGTCCGTCAGCGGCGGAACAGAACCCGCGCCCGGTGCATGCAGCGTCGGGCGCCGGCCCTGATGATCAATAGGGAGGATTGTCGTGGAGGTCGGATATCCCTCCAATGTCTGTAAGAGGCTTGTGTCCACCCCGCCATCTTCCAGCGCGAAGCGCACGAACTTGCCGGTCAGGTCGCTGCCAATCGCGCCCGCCACGCCGGCCTTCAGCCCCAGGCGCGCGGCCACACAGGCAGCGCCCGCCGCCGTCCCCGCCGGCGCGCAGGCGATCTGTTCAATCAGCCGCCCGCCTTCATCCTTCGGAATTTCCGTGATCGGCCGGCCCACCACATCCAGGGTTGTCAGGCCCACGCACAGAAGATCAAGTTTCATCCGATTTCCTCCCGAATTTACCTTGCGTCCATATCGGTCTTAAGTAAGATAGTCAAAACTATCTTATCGGCAAAATCGGCGAGGGCAATATGTGGACGAACTCTGTGGACAAGGCTTTGCGTGAACGGGCCGAAGCGGTCATTCCCGGCGGCATGTACGGCCACCAGTCCGTCCGCCTCCTGCCAGACGATTATCCCCAGTTCTTCGACCGCGCTTCTGGCGCCTATATGTGGGACGCCGACGGCAACCGCTACATTGACTATATGTGCGGCTACGGTCCCAATCTCTTCGGCTATGGCCATGAAAGCATCGATGCGGCCTATATCAACCAGCTGAAGAAGGGCGACACCATGACCGGCCCCGCCGGCCTGATGGTGGAACTTGCCGAACAGATGACCGCGATGGTCTCCCACGCGGACTGGGCGATGTTCTGCAAGAACGGCACCGACGCCACCACGATGGCCATGATGGTCGCCCGTAACTTCACCCGCAAGAACACCATCGTTCTCGCCAAAGGCGCCTATCACGGCGCAGCCCCCTGGTGCACGCCCGTCAGGAACGGTACCGCACCGAGCGACCGCGCCAATCAGGTGTTCTACACTTATAATGACGTCGCCAGCCTCGAAGAGGCCGTGCGCAAGGCCGGCGATGATCTCGCCGCCATCTTCGCTTCGCCCATCAAGCATGACACCTTCGTCGATCAGGAAGATCCGACAACGGAATACGCCCGCCGCGCCCGGGAGCTCTGCGACGAGAACGACGCGCTTCTCATCGTCGATGATGTCCGCGCCGGGTTCCGCCTGGCCCGCGATTCCAGCTGGGCGCGCGTCGGCGTGAAGCCCGACCTCTCCAGCTGGGGCAAGGCCATCGCCAACGGCCACCCGATCTCCGCCCTGCTCGGCGCAGAAAAAGCCCGCAATGCTGCGGCCACCATCTACGCCACCGGCTCCTTCTGGTTCTCTGCCGCGCCGATGGCCGCGAGCCTCGAAACACTGCGCCTCATCCGCGAAACCGACTATCTTGAGCGCACCCAGTCCCTCGGCCAGCGCCTGCGTACGGGGCTCGCCGAAGCCGCAAACCGTCACGGCTTTGCCCTGCGCCAGACCGGTCCGGCAGAACTCCCCCTCATCATGTTCGAGGATGATCCGGGTTATTCCAAAGGCTATGCCTGGAACGAAGCGCTGCTCAAGCGCGGCGTCTACTTCCACCCCTGGCACAACATGTTCATCTGCGCCGCCATGACCGAGGCAGACATAGACCATACGATTGAGGTTGCGGACGACGCCTTCAAATTCGTGCGTGATGCCGGCACGCTGCCCCGCATCGAAAAACTGGCAATCCTCGGGCTGCTCACGGATGGACACTGAGGCAGCCGCGCCGGCGCCTCATTTCCAGACTGAGCAGAATGAAACCTGGCATCCGTCCACGGATGAGGCCGGCCGGCTGACAATTGATATGGGCGCCATCGCGGCCAACTATTGCCGCCTTTGCGCGATGCATCCTGCGTCACGCGTCGGCGCGGTGGTAAAGGCCGATGCCTATGGCCTCGGCGCGGCGCAGATTGCGCCAATGCTGGCCGGGCAGGGCGCGCGCGATTTCTTCGTCGCCCATCTGACCGAAGCGCTGGCGCTGAAGCCTCTCCTGCCACCAGACGCCACCCTGTTCGTCCTCAACGGCCTGGCGCCCGGTCTTGAGCGCCGCTGCGCTGAAGCGGGCATCCTTCCACTGCTCAATACGCCCGAACAAGCGCGTGCCTGGTACACGCTTGCCGTTGATCGGACCCGCGCCTTGCCCGCCGCGCTACAGGTGGATACCGGCATGTCGCGCCTCGGTCTCAGCGAGGAAGAGCTGGACGAAGTGCTGGGTTGGCCGGATTTTGCCGGTCAGGTGAATATCCGCCTCCTGATGACCCATATGGCCTGCGCAGACACCCCCGGCGCGCCAGCCAATGCAGATCAGATGGGCTGCTTCGCGCGCTTTGCGGCGCGGCTCCCATCCGTTCCACGCTCGCTCGCCAATTCGGCGGCCGCGATGTTCCTTCCCGAAGCGGCCGGTGGCGTCCTGCGCCCAGGCCTCGTTCTGTACGGCGTCGATCCGGGCGCAAGCGGCGTGCCGGAGATGCACCCCGCCCTTCGCCTTGACGCGCGTATAATCCAGCTGCGGCACATTCCGGCCGGCGCTGGCGTCGGCTATGGCTTCGATTATATCGCAGACCGGCCACTCCGCATCGCCACTATCTCCGCCGGTTACGCAGATGGCTGGCCCCGCGCGCTCAGTAACAAGGGCGCCGTCTGGTTCGAGGGCCACCGCCTGCCGATCCTCGGGCGCGTTTCGATGGACAGCTGCGTCGTGGACGTGACGAATGTTCCCGAAGGGCGTATCCGCCCCGGCGACTGTGTCGAGCTCATCGGCCCCCATCAGTCCGTTTCTGATCTCGCCGTCCAACTCGCCACAACACCGCACGAAATCCTTACCAGTCTCGGGCGCCGCTTTGCCCGCAGCTATATCAACCATCCGTCTCCGGACGCAGAAAAGGCGCAGTCATGAAAGTCGTTATCCTCGGCGCAGGTGTCATCGGCATCACAACGGCTTACTATGCCGCGCGCGATGGCCATGACGTCACCGTGATAGACCGCATGAGCGGCCCCGCGCTGGAGACAAGCTTTGCCAATGCCGGCGAAATTTCGCCTGGATATGCCTCGCCCTGGGCCTCGCCGGATGTGCCGGCCAAGGCGCTGAAATGGCTTTTCATGGAACATGCCCCGCTGATCATCCAGTATCATAAGCTCAGCCCCGCCATGGTCGCCTGGTGTATCGCTATGCTGCGCAATTGCACGCCTGCGCGTTACGCCGCCAACAAGGCAAAGATGGTGCGCCTGGCCACCTACAGTCGCGACATGCTCCGCGAGCTGCGCACCGCTGAAGGCATAGAGTATGATCACCGCTCGCTCGGAACGCTGCAACTCTTCCGCACACAAAAACAGTATGACGCCGCCGCGCGCGATATCGAAGTCCTGAAATCCGGCGGGATCGATTTTGAACTGCTGGACCGCGAAGGCTGCCACCGCGCAGAGCCCGGCCTAGCCCATGCCACAGACCCCATCATCGGCGGCCTGCGCCTGCCGGGCGACGAAACCGGCGACTGTTTCAAGTTCACTAACACGCTCGCTGCCCTCGCGCAGGCCCGTGGCGTTAAGTTCCGCTGGAACACCTCGATCGACGCCCTCTCCGAAAGCGGCGGGCGCGTCCGCGCCCGTATTGGTGGAGAACCCGTGGATGCAGACGCGTTCGTCCTGGCCGCCGGCAGCTGGTCACCTGCGCTGGCCCGGCCGCTCGGCCTTCGCTTGCCGGTCTATCCGGTCAAGGGCTATTCCATCACCCTGCCGATCACGGACGAAACCCGCGCGCCGGAGTCCACCCTGCTGGACGAAACCTTCAAGGTCGCCATCACCCGCCTCGGCGACCGTGTCCGCGTCGGCGGTATGGCCGAGCTTGCCGGTTTCGACCGGAGCCTGCGCCCGGAGCGCCAGGGAACGCTGGAACGCTCCGTATTCAGCCTGTTTCCCGGCGTCACAAACTCTTCCGAACGCAATCTCTGGTGTGGTCACCGCCCGATGACGCCAAACGGCGTGCCATTCGTTGGCGCCACGAAGTATCAGAATCTCTGGCTCAACACCGGTCACGGAACCCTCGGCTGGACGATGTCCTGTGGCTCTGCCCGCCTGGTCGCCGATCAGATTTCCGGCCGCGCTCCGGCAGTCAGCCTTGAGAGCTGATACGCCACGCGCCTGAGGCAGGACCGTACGTCATGCGTGATAGAAAAAGGGCGGGCTGTTTCCAGCCCGCCCTTGATGCTTTTACCTGATTTTTTATCAGAAACTCTTGCGGATGCTGGCGTACCAGTAGCGCCCATAGGGCTGATACAAAGCGCCGTTATACCCGGTTGAGCTTGAGTCCATGGGCGGCAGCTGGTCGCCGACATTGCGCACGCCGAGGCGAACCCGTGTGTTCTGCGCAATGCCCTCCTCGAATGCATACTGAGCATAGAGGTTGACCGTCTGCTGGTCGTCCACGCGCCAGTTGTCGCCTTGCGAATTGAGGATCGACGTATCCCAGAAGTAGCCGGTATACTGAGTATAAGCACCGATCGTGATCGCATCGGTGGGCTTCCAGGTCATCGAAGCGTTCCACTTCCAGCGCGGCGATCCATCCTGGCGAAGAAGGTCACCGCCTTCAGGGATAATCGTGCCAGGATCGATCTGGCCGGCGGCGCGGGCATCGAGGAGAACCTGAATATCCGGGGACGGCGAGCGCTCGTACTCAAGCAGGTGAGCGACGTTCACATCGAAGGTGAAACGGCCGATCGGTGTTTCGTCCAGTGCCAGCGACGCCGAGAAATCCACACCGCGCACAGTCTGCGGCTGGAGGTTCCGGTAAGCATCATTCACATAGAGTACGCGACCGACAGGCTCGAGGCCGGTTCCCGCAAACGCGGCGATTTCGTCTGCCGTCGGCGCAGCGCGGATGACATCTGGATTGCTCGAACCCTGCGTACGCAGCAGATAGTCGAGGATCAGCGCATTACCTTCCCCATAGATGCCGATCAGGCCTTCCTGCTCGACATTCCAGAGGTCTGCGGTCAGCGTAAGCGAACCGAAATGGTCAGGCAGGATGCGGGGTTGCAGCACAGCGCCGACGGTCCAGGTATCGGCCGTTTCAGCTTCAAGGTCTGGATTGCCGGCGCGGCGGCCGGTGGTAGCGAAGCCAAATCCGTTGCATTGAGTGAAGTCTTCGGTCACGCCGTTGATGACGTCCGGTGCGCAACGCACCCAGTCCGTGCGCGTATTGGAGCGGGACACGACAGTCGCATTCAGCTGCTCAAGGTTGGGCGCGCGGAAAGACTGTGCCCAGGAGCCACGGAAGCGCAGGCTGTCGATCACGGTCCAGGACAGCGCGATCTTCGGCTTGGCGATATCGCCGAAGTCCGAATAGTTCTCATAGCGCCCTGCTGCCTGCATTTCGAGGCTCTGCACGAGCGGAATATTCATTTCTGGCGAGACCAGCGGCACGGCAAACTCGATGAAGGCTGAGCCGACTGTCCGCGAACCCTTGGTGTCCGGGGTGTCGCTGGTGCCAACCAGATCGCTGAGAACTTCCACGCCCGTCACGCTATCGGTGAAGGTGATGGTGCCATCGACATGCTTGTCGCGGTCATCGAGTTGCAGGTCGCGGCGAAGTTCGAGGCCTGTCGCCATGCCGACATCACCGCCGGGCAGGGTGAAAAGGTCTGGCCGGCTGAGCTTGAAGTCCCATTGCGCCAGTGAGGTGCGCGAATAGCGCTCCGTGCGGATGCGGGCATAGTCCAGCGCGGCAGCGTTTGACAGGCTTGTATCGAGCCCCGACGGGTCTGCCGGATTACCGCCGTTGAAGGGATTGTACGCATCCGGAGTAGACCAGGAGAGGGCCTCCTGAAGACGCGAGGAGGAAACCCCGTCCTGCTCGTCACGAACCGTCGCGCGCGAATAGAGCCAGGCGCTTTCCCAGTCGAAGGCGCCCATTTCACCGCGCAAGCCTGTCAGGAAACGGAACTGGTGGTTTTCAACATTGACGTTCGACAGTCCGAAATCATCGAACCGGTAGCTCGTCAGAGTGACAGCCGCGCCGTCGGGCGAAATGTTGAGACCGGGAAGGCGGTTCGGATTGGCTGTGCCATCCGCGAAGGTTTCAGGACCAAAGGGGTTCCAGTAATTGGACGTGGGCACCGTGATGCGGGCCGAGCTGAGCATCGTGGGGGATTGCTGCAGCGCGCTCGTTTCGGCGAAATAATAGCCGATTTCGCCGAATGTCTGCATGCCATTCGGCATGTCATAACGGAAGGTCGAGAAGAGGTTGATCCGCTCAACTTCCGGCATCAGTGTTGTGCCAACGGCATTGGTGTCATACCGCGTGTTGCGGTCTGCGCCGGTTGTTGCCCGGTTGCCTGACCGCAGGCAGACATCATCGGAAACAGCCGCAACGCAATTGCCGTTTGCGGATGGAATGATCGAGAAGGCACCAGCCCCCGTTGTCAGCGCCACGCCATTCTGGCGCACAGTGCCGGTGCCAACCGTTGCAAAGTTGCCCCAGCCGCTGATCGTGCTTGTGCGGTCAAGCGTGCTTACGCCTTCAAAGTCGGTGCCGGTGAAGAAGCTGCGGCGGTCGGCAGTCGCCGTCCAGCTCTGATCGGTCGAAGAAAGGTCGCTGCGGTCGGTATAACCGAGGAACAGCGAGATGTTGCCACGACCGTCGGCAAAGTCGGTTCCGAAGGTACCATTAACATCCAGCTGGCGCAGGTCTGTGTCTTCCGCGCCGCCATACTGAATGGTGATATCGCCGCCATTGTTGACTTCGCGCAGTACGGTATTGACCACGCCGGCCACAGCATCGGCGCCATAGATGGCCGCCGCGCCATCGCGCAGCACTTCAATCCGGCTGACGCCGGCGGTCGGAATGGCGTTGGTGTTGTAGGTGAGAACCGGAACGAGATTTTCGTTGGCGCGGGAGGTTGGGTGCAGCACAACCCGGCGGCCGTTCAGCAGTACCAGCGTATTGCCGATGCCGAGATTGCGCAGGTTCACCGAGCCGACATCGCCGCGCGCCGCGTTGCTCGATTGCGGCAGGTAGGTGCTGTTGAAGGTCACGTCGCCCATCTGGGGGATCGAGCGGAACAGATCGTCGCCAGAGTCGGCGCCGATGGCAGCAAGTTGTTCCTGGCCGATCAGGGTGACGGGCAGGGCATCGGTCGTGCGAGCGCCCTGGATATGCGAGCCGACAACCACAATTGTCTGTTCACGGCGCTCTTCAGGTGCCGCCTCGGCCGTCTGAACCACGGAGTCGGACTGCAGGCTGCTCTCGTCGGTGATGTCCTGCTGGGGGGCCGTCTCTACTGCGGACGCATCAATAAGGAAGACGTCAGACGGGGTTACCCGATAGCTGAGCCCGGCATTCGAGATCAGGGCGCTCAGCGCCTCTTCTGGTTCATAAGTGCCTTTGAGGCCATTGCTTTGCTTGCCTGTGACAAGCTCTGAAGACACCAGAATTTCGCGGTCGCTCTGGCGCGAGAAATCCGTCAGGGCTTTGGACAGCGAGCCTGGGGGAACGGAAAACTGAATGGGTTCCGCGATCGCCGGCCCGGTCATCAGCGCCGTTAGCGCCGCGCCGCTCATGATCCCATGCTTCAGTCTGTTTCTGGAAATTCTGGTTGCCATGTTGTCCTCTGTTGCTTCTTGCAGTCAGGGAGCCTCCTTTTCCCCTTGGGGAGGCTCTTCATGCAGTAGGACGCAGGCGATCTGGCAAACCCGCCTGACAAATATGACGAGCTGGTAACAAACTACAGGGCTTGTGACATTTTTAACACGATGACGTTGCCGTCACGTTTGGCGTCGATCGGGAAATAGACCTGAAGCGCCTCCGTGAAGCGGGCCTGCTGGCCGGCCCGGAAAAGTCCGGTGACGCGCAAGCCGGAGATATCCTCGCCCTCCGGCATGATCTGTACGGTGGAGTACCGGTTCATCTCGGCGATGGCTTCGGAAAGGGGGGTGTCCTCGAAGGTCACATAGCCTTCCCGCCAGCTTGTTGCTTTGCTGGTGTCTATTTTCGTCACCTTGGGCCGCGTTTCCTCAGGCGAGGCGACCAGGCGCTCACCCGATGCCAGCTGGACAAGCGGCGCAGGCGTCTTCTTCTTCGGGGTCGCCACCTCTTCGATTGCGACCTTGCCCTCCACCAGGATGACTTCCACCGCAGCCTCGTTCAGGCGCACGTCAAACGTTGTGCCGAGCGCGACCACCCGCTGCGCACCGGCTGTCACCACAAACGGGCGATCAGGATCTTTGGCAACTTCAAATAGAGCCTGCCCCTTGAGCAGGGTGATGAGGCGCTGATCTGCCGAGTAATGCACATCGACCTGGCTGTCGGTATTCAGCGTGATGACCGAGCCATCATCCAGCGTGATGCCAGACCTCTGCCCGATGGTTGTTGCGTAATAGGTCGGGTTTTCCGGTTCAGGCCGTTGGCCGGGCCGGCCGGCCTCAGGCGCAACGAAGTTCATGCCGAAAGGTACGAACAGTGCAACCACCGCCAGACAGGCGACAAGTGACAACCTTCTATGGCCGATTTTGCGGCGCTCATTGAGCGCTCCGTCCCGCAGGGCCCGCATTTCGGGGGTGTGGGCGGCCGAGAGAAGCGCCGTTACGGAATCCTGCAAAAGCTCAAATGCGTCGCGATGGCGAGGGTCTTCCTCGTACCATTTCCGAAAGGCCGTGCGTTCTGCATCGCTGCAGTCAGGATTGCGCAGGCGCGCATCCCAATTGGCTGCTGCGGTATGCACCGTCATCCGTTTTTCAGAACCCGCATTCGTCATGGCGCCACATCAAGACCGATCGCTATCGTCCAGCCGTCTCAGAAGATGTGCGTTAGCTCGCGCCATGTATTTTTCAACCGTACTTACAGAAATTCCCAGGTTTTTCGCAATCTCAGAATGTCGAAGCTGCTCAAAATGGTAGAGCGCAAACGCCTGACGAACAGGTGCTGGCAGTTCGTAAAGTGCTGAAATCAGCCGTTTGACCCCTTCCTTACCTATCAAGACGCGCTCGGGATCAGAATCCGCCAGCCCATGGCGATCTTCTTCAAAAGTTTCGTGCGAGCCCCCGCCGCGCGCGGCCGACCGGCGCAGGCTGTCGATGAGCACACTGTTGGCCGTGCGGAACAGATAGGACTCCACGGTACTGATTTCCGTCAGATCGGCCTTCCGGGCGATTTTGGCGAAGACTTCCTGCACGAGATCTTCAGGGTCCAGCGTCGCTGGTGCCCGTTTGCGGAAGTAATTCCGCAGCGCGCTGCCATACTTGCGCACCCATACGTCGAGGTCTGCGGGGGTCTGCTCGCGTTGAGTGCCCTCGCGGGATCGGTGGCCCATCTTGGATTCGCCCAGCCTTGTTCTCTAGATAACTATATGAGGCGTATCGGCAGCAACCGGAAAAAGCGAATTCTCCGGAGGATTTCGCCGCCGCTTGCGTCCTAACAGACAGATACCGTTTTCTGCACAAGACCTGATGTCCCTCAAATAGGAGAAATATGTGCTCCGCCTTGTAAGTGTTCTGCTCCTTGCCATCGTCTGCCTGTTTGGACAGCAATTTGCCTTCGCCCGGCCTGGCCAGGTTACGGTGATCACCAATGTTGAAGTGTTCGATTCCACAGGGGCTGCATCCTGGCAGGGCAGTGTGCTCATCCGCGACGGCAGGATCATCGAGGCGGGCCCGAAGGTGAAGGCGCCGCGCGGTGCCAAGGTCATCAAAGGCAATGGCAGGGCGCTGCTGCCGGGCTTTTATGACGTGCACACCCATTGGGGCCCGCGCGCCACGCCGTCCGCCTTACCGGATGTGGCAGCGAACTACCTCGCTTCTGGCGTGACCACCGTGCTCGATTTCCATCAACCGCCGGAGGCTTTTCAGCCGCGCCGAGAATGGCTTGGCCAGATCCCGTCGCCCCACGTCAATCTGGTCGCGCGCATGAGCACACCGGGCGGCCATGGCGCTGACTGGAGCGACGAAACCACCACGAAATGGGTGTCTACAGAGGAATCGGCGCAGCGCGCCGTGCAGGAACTTCTGCCGTACAAACCTGACTACATTAAGGTCTTTTCCGATGGCTGGCGTTATGGCGCTTCGCCGGAAGAAACCAGCATGAATGAGGAAACCCTCACCGCGCTGGTGGAGGAAGCCCACGCGAACGACATTCGTATCCTCACCCATACTGTCACATCCGCCCGCGGCGCGCTTGCCGCCCGCGCCGGTGTCGACATCATCGCCCACAGCCTGCAGGATCGCGCGCTCAGGGAAGATGAGGTTGCCGACATCCTCGCCTCCGGCATGTCCTATGCGCCGACATTGGCCATCTACGAGCCCCGCCGCCCCGGCGCGCCGGAGCTCGACATGGAAAGCGCATCCGTTCGCATGCGCGTCTGGAAATACGGCATCGCCGAGGAAAACCTCCGCACACTGTTTGAGGCCGGTGTGCCAGTTGCCCTGGGCACCGATGCGGGGATTGGCGGCCTGGTCCATGGCGACGCCTCGCTTCGCGAGATTGAGCTTTTTGTCGAAGCCGGCCTCTCGCCCGCAGACGCCCTGATTGCAGCTACCGTCAACAGCGCGCGGGCGCTCGGCCTGTCTGAGGACCGCGGCACGATAGAAGTGGGCAAGCGCGCGGACATCGTGCTGATTGAGGGCAAGCCCTGGGAAAATATCGGCGATGTACGCAACATCTCGCTTGTCCTCGTCGATGGCGTAACCGTGTTTGACGCGGCAAACCCTCCGAAACCGCTTCCCTCCATCCTGCCGGCGCGCCCGGCGGCATCCCTGATTGACGATTTCGAGCGCGCGGATGGCCGCACCGCTATCGACACCCTTC
Source organism: Alphaproteobacteria bacterium HGW-Alphaproteobacteria-18 (assembly GCA_002841155.1). Taxonomy (GTDB): domain Bacteria; phylum Pseudomonadota; class Alphaproteobacteria; order Caulobacterales; family Hyphomonadaceae; genus Hyphomonas. Next base: position 80,441 of record PHEH01000007.1, on the reverse strand, counting down.
CGGTCACGGATCTCGACTTTGGCATGGAGCGGTCGGTGATCACCTTCACACGCCGTCCCCGCCAGGCGGGCGATCATGTCCTCTCGGTCACCGCCCGTATGGCGCGGAAGGAAAAACCGATGGCGGGCGTTCTCTTCCCGCTCAGCCGAGGCTCGGTCATTCCGGCAGATGTGACCGCCTATGAAGGCGTCTCCACCGACCTGTTCGGCGCCGGAGATTACACCCTGCGTATCCTTTCCCTGAAGGGTATGTGGGAAGCCAAAGTATCAGCCGGTGATGGCTGGATCAGCTTCAAAATTCCGTTCACGGATTTCGCCTTCACTGGAAACGCAGATCCCGCGCCGGCATGGACGGGTGATGATCTTCTCCAGATCGGTGTCCTGATAAATCGTGAGGCAGGTGAAACCGCCTGGTTCGAGATTGATAATATCGGCTTCTACGCCGCCGAATAATCTCTCGCATTCAAAGGCGGGCGAAGTCAGCTGTGTGGCTTCGCCCTTTTTGCTGCCTCAAGCCTGTCGCGGAAGGTGGTTATCTTCTCATTCAGCCGGGCCTGGCCTTTCTCCGTGGCACACGCCGAGAGGATCAGCGCGTAGCCGAGCCCGACCGATGGCAACAGCTCTTCGGTCTCCAGCGTGCCGACAGACCAGGACAAGAGCGTCCCCCCCGCGAGGTGGGAGAGCATCGGCTCGAGTGTTTCAGCGCTCGTTTCCTTTGACAGCAGGCCTTCGTCCTGCGCGGCTGTCAGCAGCATATGCCAGGCAGCCCGTGTTTGCGCCTGGCGCTCCGGGCTCACCAGGCCCGTGTCATCCTCCTTGCCGCCCGCCGTCAGCAGCGCGCGCCAGAGCGGCCGGTAAAAGTCCGGGTCCTGAACGAAATATCCATAGGCCAGTTCATAGCCGTCAAAGATCCGCTCAATGGCATTGGCCACGTCCAGCTTCTGATACTTCTGAACGAAATCCCGCTCATCCTCCAACACGGCCAGCACGACGGCGCGTTTTGATCCGAACAGGTTGTAGGAGGTGGCCACGCTGACTTCCGCGCGCTTTGCCAACTCGCGCATGGAGAGGTTCATGTCGCCCGTTTCGCGGATCATATCCCGTGCTGCCCGCATGATCTTCTGCCGGCGTTCGGCTTTCGCCTGTTCGCGGCGGCCAGTATCAGCAACGGGTTCGGGCATATCGGCGGCGCCAGCCTCCAGAGTGAATGAAGTCATGAGACATATTCCTCCCCGGCTTCTGGCGCCTTTGCCATCATGCGGCCAGAGGGCTTTCGGTCGCGGCCCGTTCCATGTCGGCCTGATAATTCAGCTTCAGCGCCTTCATCATTTCAACGCGCTCCGGGCCTGGCTTTGGCGGGTAGGCCGCCGCATTCAGCCGCTTTCCCCGCGCCCAGTAATAGAGAACGCCCGCCAGGTTTTTCGGTTTGCCCAGCCATTTTTCCGGATGCTCCAGCATATGGAAACCGCGCATCGCCTCGCGCAGCAGCCGCGGGTCAGACCGCACCGCAATCTTGATGCCGTCTTCGACAAAACTCTCCATCATCTTTGATCTGAAGCTCTGTTTGGCTCTCGGCGTAAGCGTTTCGCGCGCGCGTTTGATGGCGCTGCGGTCCTGCCGGCGCTGCACGATATAAAAAGGGTGCAGCTCCGCCGTCACGCGCTCATGGAAAGCCAGTGCCCGCGCGACAGGATCGGTTGTCTCGTCCAGTGTGTGGCGCAGCGCCTGCGCTGCCACCGCCGCAAACGAACAGCCCCGGCCATAGAGCGGGTTGGTGCGCACCAGCGTATCGCCGAGTGGAAAATAGCCTCGCGCAGCAGGTTTGCCCTCCACCACCATATCACGCCAGCGGCTGATCAGATCACCCATACCGAACACCTTGCTCGTTGGTTCGGATTGTTCAGAGTTCGTCCACGGACGAAGCCCCGGCAGCATCAGGGTGATCTGGTGAAAGATTTCCGGATCAAGAATAGACTTGCGCAGCTCCATCTCGATCTCGGGGATAGCGAGCGTAATGGAGAAATTGCCATTGTCGCCGGGAAACACCCCGAATTTGAGGAAGCCCAGATCGCCGGTCGGGGGCGGGTTGGCATTGCGGTCCGGCTCGGTCATGCCTGGCAGGAAACGGTAATGGCGCGTGAAATAAAGAATGCCGGCGCTTTCGCTTTCCTCGCGGATGCCGGCGCCTTCTTCCATCAGTTGCTCAATCGTGAAGCCGCCTTTTCCGCTGGCGTCCACCACCACATCGGCCGTCAGCGTCACCGGCGCGCCGTCTGCTTCGCCCTCAACACCGGTCACATCAAAGATGCCGTCTTCCTGCTTTTTGGTAATCAGCTTACGAACAAGAAAACCGGATCGGAGCGTCACATTGTCCAGCGTCTCCACATAGCGCCGCATCGCCATTTCCAGCGTCGTGCGGCGGCTGGTGAGGATCGTCAGTTCTGCATCTTCCGGCTCAGCCCGGTAGCGACCCTGCTGCTTCACCGTCAGCATGTTCTCGAACGGCAACTCGCGCACGCCCATCTCGAGCAGTTGCTCGAGCAGGGCAGGGTGCTCGGCCTTCATGATGGTGCGCAGGCGCGCCAGGAAGGCATGGCTCTGGCGCAGATGGCCGACGCCGACGCGCTTCCAGCTCTTGAACAATTCGTCCGGGTCTCCGGTTTCCACCGGCCCATCGCGCTCCAGAACGATGATATCGCGCCCCGATGGCGCCAGCATCAGAGCCGTGCAGAGCCCGCCGATCCCGGCGCCGATGACGATTACTTTTTCACGCATGCGTGGCCCCTTGAGGGTTTCAGGTGTCAATGTTGCGCAGGAATTCCAGGATGGTCTCGTTGACCGCCTCTGGCGCTTCCTGCTGGGTCCAGTGGCCAATGCCGGGGATCATCCTGTTGATCCGCAGGTCCTTGACGAAATGCGGCATCGCTTCGATCGCCGCAGCCGCCATCATCACCACCCCATCTGCTGTGCCGGCAATGAACATCGCAGGCTGATGGATTTCCATCGGCGCGCCTTCTGTCAGTTGCCAGTGCAGGTCATGGTTGCGGTAATAGTTGATCGGGCCGCGCATGCCGGACGCCGTAAACTCCGACACATAGAAATCAAGGTCGGCGTCCGTCAGCCATCCGGGCAGGGTTTCGGGATAAGGCAGGCTGGTGAGCAGGTCGTCGTCTTCGGTCTTGGGCGTCAGCTTGGTAAGGTCTGTCTCGCCCGCCGCCATGATCAGGAACTTGCGCAGCGCGGTGTACATGCCCTTTTCAAACTCGGCTTCCGCGACGCCGGGCTCCTGGAAATAGAGCTGGTAGAAGAACTGGCCCTTGAACATCTCCCGCATCATCGGCATCGGCTGGACCGGCAAGCGCGGCAGGAACGGCACCGAAAGTCCGCCTACGGCACGCACCTTGCCCGGATGGAACAGCGCCGTTGCCCAGGCCGTTGGCGCGCCCCAGTCATGCCCGATGACGACGGCATTGTCATAGCCAAGCGCCGGGATGAGGCCGATAATGTCCTTGATCACTTCGGTCTGGACATAGTCGGTGATGTTCGGCGGCTTGTCGCTCTTGCCATAGCCGCGCATATCCGGCGCCACGACATGATAGCCCGCCGCCGCCAGAGGCGCGAACTGATGGCGCCAGGAGTACCAGGATTCCGGAAAGCCATGCAGCAGAAGCACCAGCGGGCCTTCGCCCGCTTCGGCGATGTTCAGCTCAATGCCGTTGGTTGCAACACGGCGCTGGGTGACACCCGGCCAGCTCATGCGGCCACCAGCGGGCGGGTTTCTACGGCTTCACCCGGCAGGATGGCGCCTCGCGTATCGTCCTTATAGCCAGCTGCCGCCGACCAGGCGATGCCGCCGCCAACCACAACCGTGTCAACGCCGCGCGAGTCGCGCACATAACGTTTGCCATCGCCCGGCACGTCCTGAACATAGGTCTCTTCGCCCCGGTCAATCGTTGCCGCGTCAAACACGACCAGATCGGCCACATAACCTTTCTGGATAAGGCCCCGGTCGGGAATGCCCCAGATGCCGGCGGTGTCGGAGGTCACCTTCTTGACCGCTTCTTCAAGGCTCATGGCCTTCAGATGACGGACGAAATGCGCAAACAGGTATCCCGTGTCTCCATAGGTGGAGAAGGAGAGGATATGAGCGCCGCCATCGCTGGCGCCGATATGCACGCGCGGATGTTTCAGCATGGCGCTGACGCGCTCATCGGAATTATGGCCCATATTGGCGGCCATGAAATGCGCGTCGAGCTTTTCTTCAACCGACAGATCGATCATCGCTTCCAGCGGCGTGCAGCCGCGCATCTGGCCAATCTCGGCCAGCGTCTTGCCGACATATTTCTGGTTCGCATCAGTCTGCGCAAAGCGCAGCGTCAGGAACGACCAGAGGCCCATATTCGGCGTTGCTTCGGCGATCAGCTTCTTGCGGTTCTCCGGATTGGTGAAGCCCTCGATGATCTGTTCCGGCGTGCCGAAGCGCATCAGCTTGTACCAGTTCGGCATCCGTACAAAGATCAGGCTCGGCACAGCAAAGCTGAAGCTGATATCGATGGGGCGGGTCTGCACCTGCGGCCACACGCGGGCGCCGCGCGCAAACTGCTCATCCACCCGCGCCATCACGCGCTCAACGGCCTCGACATTGTCCGCATTGATGAACAGCGGCGAGAACGTCGTCGGGATCGAGTATTTCAGCGAGATTTCTGCCAGTTGGTCGAGGCGCGCGATCGTCAGGTCCGGATCATAGAATTCCGGCACGATCTGAAGGATACGGCCATATTCGCCCAGCACGCTGGCGAGCGCGTCCACTTCGCTCGCATCGGCATAGCGGCTCGGCACGGGCAGCAGCGTTTCGTCCATATCCACATAGCTGGTGGAGAGGCCCACCGCGCCGGCATCGAGGCACTCGCGCAGCACGCCTTGCATGCTGGCGACTTCCTCGGCCGTCGCGGTCCGCTCCATCGCGGCGTCCCCCATCACCCAGAGACGGATCACGCTATGCCCGACCAGCGGCGCCACATTGATGGCCAGCCCCTTGCGGATGCGTGTGATATATTCGGAAAATGTCTCCCAGTCCCAGACGACGCCTTCTTTGAAGGCCTTGTATGGCATTTCTTCAATCTGATTGAACATGCCGACAAGTTTCATGCGGTGTTCCGCTTTAAGCGGCGCCAGGGACAGGGAGCAGTTGCCAGGAACGATTGTCGTCACGCCGTGCGAGAGGGCCGGCTTGGCATAGCCATCCCACAGCAGCTGCGCGTCGAAATGGGTGTGCGGATCAATAAAGCCGGGCGAAACAACCTTGCCGGAAGCGTCCACTTCCTCACGGCCGGTTTCCGCCACGCGGCCAATCTTTGCAATGCGGTCGCCGCTAACGGCAATGTCCGCCTTGTAGGAGGGCATGCCCGAGCCATCGACAATCGTGCCGTTCCTGATCACCAGATCGTACATTTCAAATCCTCCCTAAAGTCCTGTTGCCGATGCGCCGGCATATCGTTGTGAAGAGGCGATGAGCGCGTCGCGGACATGCTCCCAGCTCGCCCCGATGAGTTTCTCCGGCACCGTTGTCCCGCAGGAATCAAACAGGGCCCGCACGGCATATTCGTCCAGTGTGACGAGGGTGGTGCCGCCATTTTCGTATTTCAAAGTCACCAGCAGCTCGGCGTCGCCATCATGGGCGGCCGCAATCTGAACGTCACTGATGGCGGCGCTGCTCATGCCTTGGCGGCCGGTGCTTCGATGAAGATCACGTCGCTCGGCAGGATGGGGTTGGTGCCCCGCACACCGCCAGCCGCGCCGGCGGCCCGCATGAACACATGCAGGTTCCAGCTTTGCAGGCTGGAGACGGCCTTGGCCTCATCCATCTTGGGCAATTCGCGCTGGGCAATAGTGTTCCAGGTGTCGCCCGGCTGGGGCAGCACGGATCTGCGCACCCGTGAGAGTTCTGCTGCGGCCATGTGTATTCCTCCCAATCTTTGAAATAATTGGAACATGTTCCAATTTTCCTGGCAAGACCTCCGCAGGGGAAAGTTATGAGCTTTTTTCAGATTTTTTCCGGACCCCATTCCGGGCCCCTGATTTCAAATAAAAAAAGGGGCGTCCCGAAGGACGCCCCGAACAGTTAGGGAGGAAACTACCGCTTTCGCGGCATCAGTTACCGTCGCGAACCGCAACGGCAGTATCCGGGTAATCAACCCAGATTCCGTCTACGCCGGCCTTGATCAGAGCGGTCAGCTCAGCCTGCGCATTTTCATAGCCCGGCAGCACCACGTCATCGCGCACCGTATAGACATGCACCAGCAGGCCATTGGCATGGGCCCGCTCGACAAAGTCGGTCGTCGTGCCATCGGCATTGAGAATGTAGGTCTTCTCGGCGCCCACACCGGTCGTGGTCATCTCGTCGAGATTGTATTCCAGGCCGAGCATCTTGTTATAGGGCGGGCCAACCATGTTCTGGATCGTCGGCAGGTCACTCTTCTCCGCAAAAGCGGCCAGGAAGGGCGGCTCGAAAGACTGGATGAACACCGGGATACCGGCCTCTTCCAGGCCCTTTGCCTTGATGCCTTCGATGATCGGATCAACCATGTCGAGGCCCACGGAGGAATAATATTCCGGCCATTTGGCTTCGATATGCAGGCCCACGATGCGGCCTTCCTTTGCGGCGGCCAGCGCCACATCCATCACCTCGTCAAAGGTCAGGATGTCCAGCTTGCCGTCATGCTCTTTTGTCCGCATCGGGAATTGCTGGCGGGCTTTCAGCATCTTGATCTCGGCCAGCGTGAAATCATCTGCCCACCAATCTTCCTTCTCTCCCATCGGCGTGGCGCGCTTCACCTTGCGGTTTGCAAATTCCGGGTGATCGGCCACATTCGTGGTGTCGGAGAGATAGGCATCATGGCGCGCGATCAGCACACCATCCTTGGTCATCACCAGGTCTGGCTCGATGAAATCGGCCCCTTGCGCGATCGCGGCTTCATAGCCGGGGATCGTGTGTTCGGGGAAAAGACCGCTCGCGCCGCGATGGGCGATGATGATCGGCTTCTCTCCAGTAAGCGTGGACCGGGCAGGCGCCTGCGCGGCTGCGGGGGAGACCGAAGCCCCCTCCGCTTCCGCGGCCGGGCCAGCGACCGGAGCGGCCCCGCAGGCCGCCAGCATGAGCGCGGCAATGGCAGCAACATATTTCATGGCAGAGGTCTCCTCTTCGCCCGGATCAGAACTTGATGTACGCGCCGGCTTTCAGGATCTGCGGTCTGCCGCGAATGATGGTGTGCAGGCCGAAGGCGCCGCCCGTATTGCCGACATCGATCAGGTATTCCTTGTCCAGAAGGTTCTCACCGGTGGCAAACACGCCCCAGCGATCATCAGAACTGTCAAAGCCGAGGCGCAGATTGACGAGGCCATACGCGCCCTGTTCCTCAACCACCGGTGTGCCGTCCGGATATGTCTCACGGACGCGGTTGAAGCCACCATTCCCGTCGGCGACATAATCAAAGCCGTTATCGTCCTCAAAGAACTGCTTGCTCTTCCAGACATAGCTCGGCGTGATCGACAGCGTGCCTGCCGTGGCAACCTGAAGGGTGATGTCAGCGGCCAGCGAGAAGCTCTGTACAGGGCTCATCCGGAACTTGTTGCCTGCAAATTGCAGCGGGTTCCCGTTGCTATCCTCGTCATCATATTCAGAGAAGTTGTAGGCATAGGTGCCCAGCAGGCGAACATTGTCGTGCACCAGCGCCTGGCCGTCAAACTCGAAGCCATACTGGGTTGCGTTACCGGAGTTTTCGACAACGAACACGCCGTTGATCGGATCAAAGCGGCTGGTCTGGAAGTTTTCGTACTGGCCGTAATAGACCGAGCTGGTCATCTGCACCCGGTCATCGAAGAAGCGGCCGAACATGCCGGCCTCCACATTGTCCAGTGTCTCGGCATCGACCACGGAAACATTCCTGCCCGAGATCGACAGCGTTTCCGGCCGGCGGCCCCGGCCATAGGAAACCCAGGTGTTGACGTTATCCGACACGCGATAGGCGGCATTCAGGCGCCAGGTATAGGCGCCATCCGGCTCAGCCGAGGCGTTCATCGGATTGTTCAGGAGATCCCGGTTGATCAGGAAGCCCGGCGCGAAGGTCACCGCATTCGCCGCCCCGCCCAGGGCCGGGTTGCCGCGCAGCAGTTCACCCACGCTGGAAGCGGCCAGCTCGTTGACCGTATAGCGCAGACCGCCGGTCAGCGAGAGCCGGTCGGTGAGGTCATAGGTCAGGTCGCCAAAGATATCATAGCTCGTGCGGGCATCCGTCGTTCTGGACTGTTCGGCATGGGCCGAGTGCAGCGGTATGAAGGGTCCAAACACCATATCGGCCTCTGCCACGCCAGCTACGGCCTGCGCGCCATACTGCTGGAGAATGGCAGCAGCAGAATATGCGAACGGCGTTTCAAAGCTGCCGAAGTTTGCTGCGCCGGGGGCGCCCGCCAGGGCCAGAATGCGGCGGGCGTTTGCCATGCCACCAAGGCCAGCCGCAATTTGGGGACCAAACAGAGACTGTGCATACGCTTCATCGGTGGCGAAAGTCAGCGAGTCGCGGGTTTCATAGTCGAAATAGTTGGCGCCGAAGAAGCCCCGCAGGCGGCCGCCATTGTCATAGTTGAGGCGCAGCTCCTGGCTGAAGGCTTCGCCTTCGCGGGCCTGGTAGAATTGCAGCAGGTTGATGGCCGCGCCGTCAGAGTCCCAGGCCTCTTTGGAAGAGAGGTCGCGATAATCGGTCAGCGAGGTCAGCGTCCAGGCATCGTTCAGCGCGAATTCGAGATTTGCCGTGGTGGCGAAAATCTTGCGGTCATTGCCCAGCTTGTCGCGCACCTGATCGGGGTTGATGTTCATCGCCGTCGGGCCGTAGGGGTCGATCACGCCGTTGACAGGGAAAAAGCCGGACGTGAACTGCGTGCCGGTGGAGTCGTCTTCCTGATAGTTCACGAAAATATCGGCGGTGATGGTCGGGGTGGGTTCCCAATGAATGGCGCCGCGCACGGCGGTCGTGTCCTGGCCCATCAGGTCGGGGGAGTTGGCCGTGTTCGGAACATATCCGTCCACATTCTTGATCTGGCCAGCCAGGCGAACGGCCAGCGTGTCGCTCAGCGCCAGGTTATAGAAGCCTTCGCCACGGATGAAGCTGTAATCGCCGGTTTCAACCAGAGCCTTGCCGGAGTTGCCTTCGGTCGAGGCGCGGTTCTGGAGATAGTTGATCCCGCCGATGAGGGCGCCCTGGCCAAACAGGGTCGCCTGAGGGCCTTTCACGACCTCGACACGCTCAATGTCGTAGATGGCGATGCTGGTCGCATAGCCTGGCGTCCCGATGGACACGCCGTTCTGGAAGATGGCAACGCGCGGCGCGCCGCCATCGGCCACAACCCCGCGCAGCGAATAGGTCGGCGCGTTGAGGCTCTGCGCCTGCACTTGCAGGCCGGGAATGAAGTTGGCGAGATCTTCGATATCGTCGCCGCCCAGCTTGTCGACCAGGTCCTGGTTGACGACAGAGATGTTGATCGGAACATCAATCTGGGCCTGCTCGGTCTTCTGTGTCGTGACGGTCACGACCTCCAGGCGGCGCGAATCTGTTGCGTCAGGCGTTTCGGCATAAGCTGAGAGCTGGCCGGAAACGCTGAGGGCAGCAACGGCGGTGGCGGAAAGGATGTGGAACTTCATATCATACCCCGGTGTTGCGGCGCACAAAGCGCCGGTTGCCGGGTCGTTAACGAGCGCCTCAGAGGCGTTCAAATCAAGGTTTTACGAAAGTAATGCGTTGAAAATGTTAAATTGTTACGAGACTTTGGCTGTTGCTCTCCGGCCACGCGGGCGGCGGGGGTTCCCCTGAAAGTTGGCGCAGGAGCGGGGCAGGGCTCAAACTTATTTGATGAAAATCCAATAACATTCCAGCCCGTACGCCAACAGAATGCGCCGCCGCGGCGGCTGCCGGGCCGGGCGTATCCACAGGCCTGGTGAAACCTCGGGTCACCCCATTCTCTTGCCCAGGGCGCAGTCTGGCGTGGGGAGAAACATGTAGGGCCTGACACATAGCCCCTGAAACAGTGACGGCTATCTGGACCCGGCTCCGTGTCGCGGGCGGGCGGGTGTGTCCTGAAGCGGGCACGGCGTGTCAAAAATTGACCGGCCCCGTGTCCTGAGGTGTCCCGAAATGTCCCGGATTTGCCGCGTCCGGGCGCGGGTTTACCGGCAGCTTGTCCAACGCCGCCGCGCCGGCGCCAGCGCGCGCAATCCGTGCGGCTTCGCCCGTGCCCACAGGCCATCTGCCCCAGCCTGTCCCCTGGAATGACCCGCCCCCATGCCCGCCCAATCCGGCAGAGCACTGTTCCGGCTAGACTCCCCTCATGCCAGCCAGACCATTTTCCAGATTTTCCGGAACTATTTTCCGATCTGCCAGACGCGGGCATGGCGCGCTGTGGCGCTCTCCAGCTCCATCGTCGTGGCGATGTCATATTCGGCCAGCAGCCCGGTCTCCCCCGCCGGTGCATAGGCCCGGCCCGGATCCCCGGCATAAACGGCAATCCCCCTCGCCGCTGCTTGCCGCAGCCAGTCCAGAAAGCGCGCCGCCATCGTCATCTCGTAAAAGATGTCCCCCGCCAGGATGACCTCCACATCCGCAGGCGGAGCATCCAGCAGGTTGCCCCCCAGCCAGCTGAGCGAGACACCATTGGCCTCGGCGTTGAGCGCGGCAGCCGCTTCACAGATCGGGTCGATATCATTGACCCAGACCGCGCTCGCGCCTGCCGCTGCCGCCACGATGCCTACCATCCCGCTGCCACAGGCAATATCCAGCACCCGCTTGCCGCGAACGATGTCAGGCCGCTCCAGGATCAGCCGCGCAACCCCCTGTCCCCCCGCCCAGGGGAACGCCCAGAAGGGCGGCTCGATGCCCTGCCGGTTGAGGTCTTCCTCGGTTGCCGACCAGATCGGCGTGATCTCGTCGGCCTGCCATATCCGCAGGGGCTCAGGCCCGCCGCGATGCGTCAGCCCCAGCCCCGCCACTGGCGCCAGCCGCGTATTGGCGGCAATGAACGCCCGGTTGCGCGCGAGGGTATCTGCTGATGCCAATGGGCCTGCCTGCCTGTGAGAATGCCTAGCGTGGCGGCTGTACCATCTTTGGCTTCGGCATCAAGGCAAGGGCGCCGAGCACCAGCACGAACCAGACAAAAATGAGGAAGAAACAATCGCGAAAGGCGTATACCAGCGCTTCGCCAGCAATCTTCTGGTTGAGCACACCGAAGGCCGCCTGGAACGCCTGCACCTGAGCCATCCCGCTCATCTCCAGCGTCTGGGCGTGCAGGGCATGCTGATACATCATCTCGGCATTTGTCTCGTTGAGCCCCACCGAGAGATGCGCTCCGTGGAAGATCGTCCGGCGTTGCAGGATGATGGCGAGAATGTTCACCCCAAATGCCCCGCCCACCTGCATCAGGAACGAAACGCCCCCTGTCGCCGATGCCAGCAAATGGGGCGGAACTGCCCGCACAGCCGTCGTGTTGGAAGGCGGCATGCAGAAACTGATCCCGATCCGGCTCAGTACAATCCACCCCACAAGCACCCAGTAAGGCGTCATTGCAGAGACATGTGAGAGGAGCCAGGCCGAGGTGGCGAAGCTGACGATGCCAAAGCCCAGCAGCCATCTGGGGTCGACCTTGTCGGTCAACCGTCCGGCAATCGGAAACCCTATGATCATCGCAATCCCCGCCGGGATCATCATCACGCCGGCGGCCGTCGGTGAGTAACCCTGCACCAGCTGCACGAACAGCGGGATGAGATAGGTCGATCCATAGATCGCAATCCCTGTCGCAGAGATGATGAGGCCGGCAGACCAGAACTGGCGATAGGTGAACACCTTCGGGTTCAGCGCCGGAAAGGGATGGCGCAGCTCCCAGAAGAAAAAGGCAATGGCAGCAAGAATGGCGACGCCAAACCGCAGCCATGTGATGTCGGAATCCCAGCCATCCCGGTTACCGCCTGCAAACGCAGCCAGCAGACCGATTACGGCAATCGCCAGCAGGCTGAGGCCCGGCCAGTCCAGCGGCGGGCGCGGCATGTTCGGCTTGCGATCACCTTTCGGCATCAGGAAAGGCGCGATCCCCAGCGCAAGCAGCGCCAGCGGCAGCGTTGCCACAAACACCAGCCGCCAACTCGCCAGGTCCACGGCAATCCCGCCAAGGGCAGGCCCAAACGCCGGCGCCAGCACGACGCCGATGGAGAACACCCCCATCGCCGTGCCGCGCTTGTTGTCCGGAAAGGTCTGGAAAATCAGGAACATCGACATCGGCTGGAGCAGCCCTGCCGAGATGCCCTGCATTCCGCGGGAAAGAATCAGCAATTCCAGCGTACTGCTCACCGCGCCGAGCAGCGACCCCGCAATGAAGACGATCATACCGAATGTATAGGTTGCTCGCGGACCGAACGTCGTCATGGCCCAGGCATTTGCCAGCATCGCAATGGTGGAGGAGGCCAGGAACGCGGTGGACATCCACTGCGCCTGATCCTGCCCCAGACCAAAGGCGCCGATGATGGCAGGCAGGGCGACATTGATCGTCGTCGCGGCCAACATGGTCGCCATCGATCCCGTCAGCATCGTGAACAGCAGTATCCACCGATAGATGCTGCCGAACCGCGCAAACTGGGCGCGCACGGACGGGCCTGCCATCGCCGGAATATCTGAAAGGGCGCCTTCGTGGCGATCGAGGCCGGTTTCGCGCTCCGGCGGGTTGCCGGTTGCAATCGTCACGCCGGTGCCCCTCTGGCCTCCATACCAGCTTCGCCTTTCCGGATGCGTACACGCACCATTGTGCCTGGTCGCAACTCGACTTCTGTGGGCTCAAGCTCGATACGCACGCGGATGCGCTGAGTGATCTTGGTGAACACGCCATTCGCGTTCGGATTGGGCATCATGGCCGCTTCACCAATTGTGGCATCGTGGATACGCACAACACGCCCGGCTATGGGATGCGATGGGTCGCTGTCAGCGCGCACCTGTACGGCGGCCGATGGGCGCACATAGCGAATGTCGGTTTCCTTGATATTGGCGGAAACCCAGACAGAACCTGGATCGTGCAGCAGGGCCATCCGATAGCCACGCAGCGAATGCTCGCCATTGTCGAAGAAGAGTTCATCCACCACGCCGCTGATCGGGCTGCGGATAGTGTGCTGCTCGACCACCACTTTCTGTGCTTCGACGCGGGCTTCTGCCTGATCGAGGGCTGCGCGCAGGACAGTCAGTTCATAATCAATGAGACGGACTTCCTCGCCGGCGATACTGGCCGTGCGCTGGTCTGCGGCGGCCGTCTCCCGCTCTGCCTGCGCGCGGCGCAGTGCCTGGGCGCGCGTGTCCAGCACATTCCTGGCCTGGTCGAGATTGGACTGAGGCAGCAGGCCCCGCTCGAACAGGTCTTTGGTGCGGTCATAGTCACGCTGAGCAATCGTCAGATCAGACCGGGCCGCTTCAACGCTGGCAGAGGCTGACAGCGTGCCCGCCCGCCGCGCTGCAACCTGACTGCCGGCCTTGGAAGTCGCCAGCCCGGCGCGGGTTTCTTCGCGGGCCATCTCCGCGCGCAGGCGGGTGGCCTCCGCCTCTAGCTGGGCCAGCATGAACACCGCTTCGCGGTCATCAATCGTGTAAAGAATATCCCCAGCTGAAACCAGGTCACCTTCATTTGCCTGTACGCTGGTGATGCGTCCGGAAATATCCGTTGAGAGGGCAATCATCTCCGCTGCAATCCGCGCATCTGAGGTGGCGACATAGGCCGCCCGATCCACCAGGAAGCGGATACCTAGAAAGAGGAGGATGACGGCGACAGCTGAGGCAATCAGCATCCGGCCGCGCGGGGATCTGACGAACGCAGCGGCGCGCCGGCGGACGTTAGCTCCCGTTTCATCAACGGCAAAGGATTGCGAATCGCCTTCCATGACCCGTGCCCGGCGAAAACTATGCCGGTTTTATCCTCCCTGGCGCGGCTGCTGCGCGGGGCGTTGGCCGCCCTCGTCTACCGCTGTGCTTATTTGAGCGAGACATAACGCTAAGGCAATCAAGCCTTATTATTGGGGGCTGAGCATATCATTGTATTTCTCGTTATTGAGCGTCATTGCTGCTGCTCAGGGCAGTGAACAGAGGGATTCGGGGCATGGGGAAGTTCAGCATCCTTGCGGTGGCGGTGGCTACCAGCCTGTTGACGTGTTGCGCAGGCCGGATGCCTGGCCTTCCTGAAGTGCCTTCCTTGCCTGTGTCAGCCATTCCTGGCCTGACGCAAGGACCCGTTGCTGGGGATCCGGCATGCGGCGGCAGCTGGCGTCTTGATGACGGCGGCGGTGTCACGGTCACGCCAATTGACGAGGGGTTGCGCTGGCGATCGCTTGACGGGCAAACGGGCCGCTTCGTGTTCGAAAAGATCGGCTGGCAGGCTTACAGTGGCTGGACCAACCAGCTTGAAACGCGCCAGATCGACTACGCCTGCGAAACCGGGCTTAGCTATTTTGAAGGTGCCACAGCCGCGCCCGTGGCGGTGACGACGCAGGACATCGTGTTTACGGGCGCGCGGGGAACGAAACTTGCTGGCAGATTGATCCTCCCCGTGGGGGATGAGCCTGTTCCAGTGGTTGTTCAGGTGCACGGCTCCGAACGCTATTCGGCGCTGGTGCATGATGCCTTCCAGCATCTTCTTCCGCTTCAGGGCGTCGGCGTGTTCGTCTATGACAAGCGCGGCTCCGGGACGTCAAAAGGCGATTATACGCAGGATTTTTCGGTGCTCGCGACGGACGCTGCGGCCGCTGCGGCTGAGGCACGCCGGCTTGCCGGAGCGCGGCTGGGGCGGTTCGGCCTGCATGGCGCCAGTCAAGGCGGCTGGGTTGCTCCAATGGCGGCCCGGTCGGTTAAGCCGGATTTTGTCATTGTCTCGTATGGGGTGTTGGAAAGTCCGCTTGCGGAAAATCGGGCGCAGACAATACAGGATGTCGCCGAAGCAGGGTTCGGGCCGCAGGCGCAGATGGCCGCCGGAATGCTCGCCGATGCGGCCGGCGCAGTGATGGCGTCAGATTTCAAGTCTGGCTATGTCGAACTCGAGGCCCTCAAGAAGATATACAGGAGTGAGCCCTGGTACCGGTATGCCAAGGGCGAATTTACCGGTGAGATGCTGCAATATTCTGATGTGGTTCTAAGGGTTGCCGGTCCGCTGCGCTCCGTCGACACGAGCTGGCGCCATGAGGGAGAACCTGTTCTTCGCGGCATCAATGTCCCGGTACTCTGGGTGCTTGCCGGCGCTGACCGGGAGGCGCCGCCCGCCTATACCCGCTCCAGGCTGAAAACGATGCAGTATGAAGGCCGGCCGATCACGCTGGCTGAGTATCCAGGCTACGATCACGATATGCGC
Source organism: Alphaproteobacteria bacterium HGW-Alphaproteobacteria-18 (assembly GCA_002841155.1). Lineage (GTDB taxonomy): Bacteria > Pseudomonadota > Alphaproteobacteria > Caulobacterales > Hyphomonadaceae > Hyphomonas. The sequence goes on along the minus strand of PHEH01000007.1, from coordinate 65,031 downwards.
GGCTTTGACATCCTGCCGGATGGGTCCCGGCAATTCACCCACATCGCGCCCGGATATTTCCGCATGGTGGCTGATTTTTCTCGGGGCATCCCGGTCGTTCCGGGCGCGTATGGCGATGCAATCATATCCAGCAGCCGTTGAGGCGTGATGACCGGTCTACTGCGCCTGGATGGATTCCAGATACACGACCAGTTGTTCCACCTGATCGGCTTCAAGCTGGAATTCCGGCATGTCCTCATGGCCAACCATGATGCCCTCGGCGAGGGCCTCCTCCAGATGCCGCACGGGGTATTTCTCTGACAGCGAGCGGAAAGGTGGGGCATCCGCATGGGGGCTTTCCCCGTCTACCCCGATAGCGTGACAGCCCGCACAAAGGTTGGTCGCGATCTTCTGGCCCGGCAGAATTTCTGCTGTTTCAACAGATGGCGCAGGGGCATCGCCTGCTTCCCGGGAACAGGCCGGCAGCAAGGCGAGCGCAGCGAGCAGAATTGCGCCACCCGCAAGGGAAGACTTTCCAAGATGACCGGCCATGCACGCGACTCCCTATAGCTTGCCTCAGGGTCGGTTGGTGCTCGCTTGCTGTCAACTCCGGGATATACGCAAGCGCATGAGCTGCTTGCGGGGGCGTGGCGCGAGGGCGTTAATGTCGCCAGGAGAAAGGGCAACCATGCCATCTCAGGACTGCCTGTGCTTGCGCCTGTCTGCCTTTTCGTTCATCAAGTCCCGCTGATTGAGGGGGGCACATGTCAAAGACCGGCACACCGGAGAAGGCGGAATTGGTGGACGCCGTAGCGGAACGCTCAGGCCGCGAAATGCTGCTGGAAGCGGCCGGCGAGCTGATGTCGGAACTCGGCACAATCGACGTTTCCCTCCATCAGATTGCCAAACGCGCCGGCGTTACGGCGCCCCTTGTGAAATATCACTTCGGCTCGAAGGACGGCCTGCTCCTGGCGCTCGCCCAGCGCGATACGGCCCAATCCATCCGGCAGCTGACCGAGTTGATGGCGATGGATATTGATCCGGCCAGCAAGCTGCGCATCCATATCCAGGGCATCATCCGCACCTATTCGCGCTATCCTTATCTCAACCGGCTGCTCGAGAACTTCCTGAGGGAATCCGATACGGATAGAGATGGCACCAGGTCCATCTGGTCGAGTTTCATGCTGCCGCTGATTGAGGCGCAGAAGCAGATCATATCAGACGGCATTGCCGCCGGGCAGTTCCGAAGCGTCGATTCCAAATACGCCTATTTCCTGATCAATGGCGCGTGCCAGTACATCTTCTCAACCCGTATCACGGTACGCGAACTGGTGGGCGAAACGAAAGTTGGCCAGGAGCTGGCCCGCGAATACGCCGCCTTTGCAGCTGAGACCGTTCTGCGCGGCATTGCCAAGTAATCGGCGATGGCTGTCCGGAAAGGCAACCTTTGCCCGCGTCGCCCGTTACATGTTCCGATGACTGGATTTCCAGCAAGGATCGGATGAGCCCCATGAAACTGAAAAATGCTTTGCTGCCGCTTTCGGCGCTCGTGCTGGCGGCGTGTATCTCGCAGCCGGACTACCGCGCGTCAGACGCAGATCTGCCGGTTGTGGCGGAAGTTGATCTTGATCGGTATGTGGGCAGATGGCACGAAATTGCGCGTTATCCCAATTCATTCGAGCGCGGATGCGTTACAGCGATGGCGGATTATGCGCAGCTGCCCGATGGCCGGATTTCGGTGATCAACAGCTGCACAAAGGAAGATGGCAGGATGGACGTCGCCGAAGGTAAGGCGCGCGTCGTTGAAGGCTCGAACGGGGCAAAGCTGAAGGTGAAATTTGCGCCGTCCTGGGTGCCGTTTGCGGAAGGCGATTACTGGGTACTTCATCTTGAGGCGGACTATTCGGCCGTGCTCGTTGGCGCGCCGAGCGGTAAGTATCTCTGGATACTCGCGCGCGACCCCGCGCCGCCGCAGGCAACAATAGACCGTATCCTGAGGAAAGCTGAAGGCCTCGGCTTTGAAACCGCGCCGCTGATCTATGCCGGTAATCCGGCTTGATCCAGGGGGTGCTCAGCCTTTGAGGCCGGGCAGGTCAAGCCCGTGTTCGCGGGCGCTCTCAATTGCGATGTCATAGCCCGCATCTGCGTGGCGCATGACGCCGCTTGCCGGATCATTCCACAGCACGCGCTCTATCCGGCGGGCGGCGGACTGCGTGCCATCACAGCAGATCACCATCCCGGCGTGCTGGGAATAGCCCATGCCGACGCCGCCGCCATGATGCAGTGACACCCATGTCGCGCCTGAGGCGCAGTTCAGGAGGGCATTGAGAAGTGGCCAGTCGGAGACGGCGTCTGATCCGTCGCGCATGGATTCGGTCTCACGATTGGGCGAGGCGACGGAGCCGGAATCCAGATGGTCGCGCCCGATGACGACGGGGGCCTTGAGTTCGCCGCTGGCGACCATCTCGTTGAAGGCAAGGCCAAGGCGGTGGCGGTCCCCGAGGCCAACCCAGCAGATGCGCGCGGGAAGCCCCTGGAACTTGATCCGTTCACGAGCCATGTCGAGCCAGGTGTGAAGATGGGGATTGTCCGGAATCAGTTCTTTGACTTTTTGGTCTGTGCGGTAGATGTCCTCAGGATCGCCCGAGAGGGCCGCCCAGCGGAAAGGGCCGATGCCACGGCAGAAAAGCGGGCGGATATAGGCCGGTACAAAGCCTGGAAAATCGAAGGCATTCTCAACGCCTTCATCGAGCGCGACCTGGCGGATGTTATTGCCATAATCGACGGTCGCAACGCCGCGCTTCTGGAATTCCAGCATGGCGCGCACATGTTCGGCCATTGAGGCGCGGGCGGCTTTTTCTACCGCCTTGGGCTCGCTGGCCCGGCGGGATTTCCAGTCTTCGACGCTCCATCCCTTGGGTAGGTACCCGTTGACGGGATCATGGGCCGAGGTCTGGTCTGTGAGCAGGTCCGGAAGGCGGCCAAGCTCCAGAATCTTTGGGAGAATTTCGCAGGCATTGCCCAGCAGGCCAACGGATTTCGGCGTGCCGGATTTACAGCTCTCGTCAATCATGTGGAGGGCTTTTTCAAGGTCGTCCGTCCACGCATCGAGATAGCCGGTGCGCATCCGCATTTCGATGCTGGAGAGCTGGCATTCTATGGCGAGGCAGGACGCGCCCGCCATCACAGAGGCGAGCGGCTGCGCCCCGCCCATGCCACCAAGCCCTGCGGTCAGCAGCCATTTGCCCTTCAGGTTTCCATCATGATGCTGGCGGCCCATCTCGACAAAGGTTTCATACGTGCCCTGAACGATGCCCTGCGCGCCGATATAGATCCAGCTGCCGGCCGTCATCTGGCCGTACATCATCAGCCCCTTGCGGTCGAGTTCGTTGAAATGATCCCAATTGGCCCATTTGGGCACGAGGTTCGAGTTTGCCAGGAGGACGCGCGGCGCGTCGGCATGGGTGCGGAAGACGCCCACGGGCTTGCCGGACTGGATAAGGAGGGTCTCGTCATCCTTCAGGCGCTTCAGCGTCTCTACAATGGTCTCGAAAGCGTCCCAGTTGCGCGCCGCGCGGCCGATGCCGCCATATACAACAAGATCTTCCGGGCGTTCGGCGACATCGGGATCGAGATTGTTCATCAGCATCCGGAGGGGCGCTTCGGTGAGCCAGCTCAGCGTGTTGAGCTGCGGGCCTCTGGGCGCGCGGATTCCGCGGACATTGGCGGGATAGGGCATGGCGGTCTCCTCAGGGGCGTTCGGTAAAAGCGAGACAGGCGCCGAGCACCTCTCTCAAGGCGGCGATCATCGGGGCGGCGTAGTCAGGATCAAAGGGCACAGGCCAGTCGGCATCCGTCACAGCGCCGATGGGCTCGCGCAGATAGCCCCGGCAGGAAAGCTCCATCTGGATGGCGTGGACGTCGTTGCCGGGCCGGCCATGATGGCGTACGGTCCAGCCGCCGCGGAAGCGTCCGTCGAGCACGGTGGGCTGGCCGGAAGCGGCGCAGATGGTTTCGACCTTTTCGGCAAGTTGCGGCGCGCAGGTGGTTTTGTAGTTTGAGCCGACATTGAAGACCGGCAGCAGGCCCTCGAACAGGTCAGGGATCTGTGAACGGATGGAGTGTGCATCATAGAGTACGACTTTTCCGTGCGTGGCCCGCAGGCGAGCGATCTGGCTTTCCAGCGCCTGATGATAGGGAATATGGTAAGCCTCCCGGCGGCGGGCGATTTCGGTGTCGCTGGGCTCCTGGTCCGGCCGGTAGAGCGGGGCGCCGTCAAAGGTCGTCTGGGGGCAGAGGGTTGTTGTATTCTGGCCGGGATAGAGCGAGGCGCCGGTCGGATCGCGGTTCACATCAATCACAGAGCGCGAGATGGCGGTGTGAACAAGCGTCGCGCCCATGTCTGCGGCAAAGGCGTAGAGCCTGTCGATCCACCAGTCCGTGTCGCGCCGGGCGCGCTCGGGCGAGACGAAGTTGCTGGCAATATCGTCCGGCAGGGTCGTGCCCGTATGGGGGAAGGAGACGATGAGGGGGCGGTTGCCCTCCTTCACGGTGAGCCAGCCGGTCATGGGGCGGTCTCCAGTTTGGGCAGGGCGAAGCGGACGGCGCGTGTTGCCTCGCCGCTGCGGATGAGAGCGGTGGCAGCTTCGATGTCCGGGTGCATGAGGCGGTCATGATCCAGGGGCGGGACATCGCGGCGGACAAGTGCGCGCAGGGCTTCCAGGGCGGCGCTGGATTTCAGCGGCGCATGGAAGTCGCAGGCTTGCGCTGCGGCGAGGAGTTCGATGCCGAGCACAAAGTCCACATTCTTCGCCATCTTCAGGAGCCGCCGGGCACCATGAGCGGCCATGGAGACGTGGTCTTCCTGGTTGGCGGAAGTGGGGATGGAATCGACGCTGGCGGGATAGGCCATCTGCTTGTTCTCGGAGACGAGCGCGGCGGCGGTGACCTGCGGGATCATAAAGCCGGAATTGAGGCCGGGCCGGGGCGTAAGGAATGCGGGCACGCCGGAGAGCGCCGGATCGACCAGCATGGCGACGCGGCGTTCAGAGATGGAGCCGATCTCGCAGAGGGCCATGGCGATCATGTCAGCGGCAAAGGCGACGGGCTCGGCATGGAAGTTGCCACCCGAAAGCGCTTCATCCGTCTCCGGAAAGATCAGCGGATTGTCGGAGACCCCATTGGCCTCGGTCAGCAGCGTGTCTGCGGCCTGGCGCAGAAGGGTGAGCGCGGCGCCGGCGACCTGGGGCTGGCAGCGGATACAATAGGGGTCCTGCACGCGGGTGTCGTTTTCCAGATGCGAGGCGCGAATGGCAGAGCCTGCCATCAGATCCCGGAGGATCGCGGCGCAGTCGATCTGGCCTTTATGGCCGCGCAGCTGGTGGATGCGGTCGTCAAAGGGGGCGTCGGAGCCTCTGGCGGCCTCGGTGGAAAGGGCGCCGGTGACGAGGGCGCTTTGCAGGATGCGTTCGGCCTCAAACAGGCCCGCCAGGGCGCAGGCGGTGGAGAATTGCGTACCGTTGAGGAGGGCGAGGCCTTCCTTGGCGGCCAGCGCCGGCAGGGGCGTGAGGCCGGTTTTGCCAAAGGCGGCTACCGCGCTCATGCGCTCGCCTTTCAGGAACACATCCCCGACGCCAATCAGCGCGCAGGCCATGTGGGCGAGCGGGGCGAGATCGCCTGAAGCGCCGACGGAACCCTGCGCAGGTATGACCGGAAGGAGGTCTGCGGCGAGCATCGCCTCCATGAGGGCGATGGTTTCAGGGCGGACGCCGGATGCGCCGCGGCCGAGATTTGCCATCTTCAGGGCCATCATCAGGCGGACGATGTTTGGAGGTGAAGGCTCCCCCACACCGGCGGCATGGGAGAGGACGATGTTGCGCTGGAGCGTTTCGAGCTGGTCGTCCGGAATGCGCACGGCGGCAAGTTTTCCAAACCCGGTATTGATGCCGTAGACGGGCTGGCCCTTGGCGAGAATGCGCGCGACGGCCGCTGCGCTTGCGGAAATGGCGTCTGCGCAGGCCGGATCAAGCCGGGGCGTGGCGCCTTGCCAGAGGGCGCGCCAGCTGGAGAGCGGGACGGCGCCGGGCGTTAAGGTGATGGCGGTCATTGGCCTCTCCAGATGCGGGCGTGGAGCCGGTTGAGGCCCATCGCGTTGACGAGTTCTGCGGGGCGATCAATGTCCCAGATGCTCAGATTGCAGAGCTTTCCGGATTCCAGCGTGCCGGTCTCTGCCTGAAGGCCAAGCGCGCGGGCAGCATGGCGCGTCGTGCCGAGGAGGCATTCCTCGACCGTCATGCGGAAGAGCGTCGCGCCCATATTCATGGCGAGGAGGAGAGAGGTGAGCGGGGACGTTCCGGGGTTGCAGTCGGTTGAAATTGCAAGAGAAACGCCCGCGCGCCGCAGGCCCTCCAGAGGCGGGGCGTGGGTGTCGCGCAGGAAGTAGTAGGCGCCCGGCAGCATGACGGCGACGGTGCCTGCCTGTGCCATGGCGGCGATGCCGGCGTCGTCAAGATATTCCAGATGATCGGCGGAGAGGGCGTTGTGGCTGGCGGCCAGCGCGCCGCCATGCAGGTTTGAGAGCTGGTCGGCATGGAGCTTTACGCCGAGGCCGTGATGCCGCGCAGCGCTCAGTACACGGCTCGTCTGCTCCGACGTGAAGCCGATGGTTTCACAGAAAGCGTCCACGGCGCTGGCGGCCTTCGCCTTGGCGGCGGCGGGAATGATCTCGTTACAGACGAGATCGATATAGGTGTCCGCCCGGCCTTCATATTCGGGCGGCAGGGCGTGAGCGGCGAGGAGGGTTGTCTCCACATCAATAGGGCGGACCTGCCCGAGCGTGCGGGCGGCGCGGAGCTGTTTCAGTTCGTGCTCAACACTGAGGCCATAGCCGGACTTGATCTCGATCGTGGTGACGCCTTCGGCGATCAGCGCGTCGAGGCGGGGCAGGCTTTCAGCCACAAGCTGGGCTTCGCTGGCCGCGCGGACAGCGTTGACGGTGGCGCGAATGCCGCCACCGGCGCGGGCGATTTCCTCATAGCTCGCTCCGGCGAGGCGGAGTTCGAATTCCTGCGCGCGGCTGCCCGCATAGACGAGATGGGTGTGGCAATCGATGAGACCGGGGAGCAGCCAGCGGCCACCGCAGTCGATGACCTGATACCCCTCCGTGGGAGGGGCATTTGAGGCAGGACCGGCATAGGTGATCCGCTCGCCCTCGGCGGCGAGGGCGCCATCCTCAATGATGCCGAGGCCGGGGAGGCGGGCCGACATCGTGGCGAGGCGGGCGTTTGTCCAGATACGCTTGATTGGCATCCTCCGGTCCCCGTTGTATTCGCATCGGATTTCTTCTAATATGTATAGACATAATAGAAGAGTCGGAGGGATGTCCAGTGGCGGGGAAATCTTCAGAGCATCTCTGGTTCGATCACGCGCTGCTGCCCTCGGGCTGGGCGAGCGGGGTGGCGATCACGATTGAGGGCGGGCTCATTGCGGCAGTGTCTGTGGATGTGGCGCCTCCTTCAGGGGCCGTTCGTGGGCGGTCTCTTCTGCCAGGACTGACCAACCTTCATTCCCATGCTTTCCAGAGGGCGATGTCTGGATTGACGGAAGTTCGGGGAAATGGTCAGGGCAGTTTCTGGTCCTGGAGAAATTTACTCTATCGCTTTGTCAGCCGGATTGGGCCGGAGGATATCCACGCGATTACGGCGATGGCGTATGCGGAGATGCTGGAGGCAGGGTTCACGCGCGTCTGCGAGTTTCACTATGTCCATAATGACCAAAGCGGGCAGCGCTATGCCGACCCGGCGGAGATGGCCGGGCAGGTGGTGCGCGCTGCGGGCGATACAGGATTGGGGCTGACGCTGCTGCCGGTGTTCTATGCACATTCGGGTTTTGGCGAGCAGCCCCCGATGGACGGGCAGAAGCGGTTCCTGAGTGATCTTGAGGGCTTTGCGGCGCTGCTGGAAGCGGCCCGGAAGCACGGCGCCAATCAGCCTGATTTTGTGCTGGGTCTGGCGCCCCATAGCCTTCGTGCGGTGACGCCGGCTGAGCTCAAGGCGTTGCTGGGGATGGATAAGGCCGGGCCTGTCCACATCCATATTGCCGAGCAGGAGAAGGAAGTGGAGGACTGCCTTGCCTGGTCTGGCGCGCGGCCTGTGGAGTGGCTGTTGCACAACGCAGATGTCGGCCCGCGCTGGTGCCTTGTGCATGCGACGCATACGAACGACCGGGAAATCCACGGGATAGCGAAAACGGGGGCGGTTGCGGGATTGTGCCCGGTGACCGAGGCGAATTTGGGCGACGGACTCTTCGATGGTCACGCCTTTGTTTCCTATGGCGGACACTACGGCGTTGGCACCGACTCCAATGTTTCGATCAGCGCGGCGGACGAGTTGCGGATGCTGGAATATTCCCAGAGATTCAAGACGCTCTCGCGCAATGTCATGACCGGCGAGGGCTATGCCTCGACGGGGCGTTCGTTGTTTGAACACGCGCTTTCTGGCGGTGGCCGGGCGGCGGGGATTGCTGTTGGATTGGCGCCCGGCAATCCGGCGGATATGGCCGCGCTCAGCGCCGCTGTACTGCCCGAGGTGGCGGACGGGGGAGACCGGGTGCTGGACGCCTGGGTATTCCGGGGGAAAAACCAAGCGATTTCAGATGTCTGGCGGCGCGGCGACCATATCGTGCAGGGAGGACAGCATATTCACAGACCCTCAATCGAGGCGCGCTACAAGGCCGCCCTCGGGAAGCTTCTGGCGTGACAAACCGGGACAAAGCCGGACAATCCGGGACAGATCAGGACATATCGGGACACATGCGGGACACCAGCGAGACAGTATCGGTTAGCGAACGCATCCGTTCGGACATCGAGCGGCAGATCCTCTCAGGAGGCCTGAAACCCGATGACCGTATCCCGCTCGAACGGGAGCTGATGGAAATTTACGACTGTTCTCGGATGACGGTGAACCGGGCGGTGAGCGAGCTGGCCAGCCGCGGCCTGGTCGTGCGCCGGAAGCGGGCGGGATCCTTCGTGGCGCATCCGCCCAGCGATTCCACCATCCTCGACATTCCCGACATTCGCCTCGACCTGGAGCGGAAGGGTTATGCTTATGGCTACCAGCTCCTGCACCGGTCTGTGCGGGCGGCGAAAGGGGCGGAGGAGGCAGCGCTGGCGGGCAGGGGCGCGCGACTGATTGAGCTGCGCGGGGTGCACCGCGCCGATGGGCAGCCGTTTGGTTTCGAGCGGCGGCTTGTGAACCTTGCGGCGGTGCCCGAAGTGGAGGGGGAGGATTTCTCCACAATGCCACCGGGCACCTGGCTGCTGGGGCATGTGCCCTGGTCGCAGGCCGAGCACCGGATCTTCGCGGTGGCGGCCGACCCGGCCATTGCTGCGCATCTCGACATTGCCGAAGGCGTCCCCTGCCTGATGCTGGAGCGGCGGACATGGCTGAACGGTATGCCGGTGACGCATGTGTGGCAGACTTTCCCCGGCGATCGGCATTCCTTCATCGGCGAACTGACCCGGCGGCAGGCCTGAGTAGTATCCCGTATGCGCGGGCTTCTGACGCAAGGACAGGCTTGTATCCGTCAAAACGCGTGGCAGGTTCGTCTGATAACTGAATATCAGGGGAGATTGCCATGGCTGAAGCAGCTGAAGGCTACAAGACCATTCTCGCGCCGGAAGACGAGTTCACCCATGATCCGGGTAGCGCGGAAAATTACAATGAAAGCATGTATTTCAACGTGTTCGACGCGGGCAAGCGCGCGGGTGCGTGGTTCCGCCTCGGCAACCGGCCCAACCAGCGCTACGCTGAAATGTCGATCTGCGTGTACTTCCCCGATGGCCGGGTTGGTTTCATGTTTGCGCGGCCTGAGATCAGTGACAATTCACAGATGAACGCGGGCGGCCTGCGCATTGATGTCGTGGAGCCGTTCAAGACGTTGAGGGTAACGTATTCCGGCGAGCTGCTGGTGCTCAAAGAGCCCGGCCAGATGGCTGACCCCAAAGTGGCCTTCCGCAACAATCCGCGCCTGCCCTGCAAGATGGAGATGATCTATACCGGTCTCTCGCCGATGTATGGCGGGGAGACGGTGAAGGCGGACGGAACACCGCTGGAAATCGATCCGGAGAAATCCTTCGCCAAGGCGCACTATGAACAGCATTGCGCTGCAAAGGGCTTCATCGAATGCGGCGGTGAACGGCTGGAGATCGACGGGTTTGGGCTGCGCGACAAATCCTGGGGGCCGCGCCACTGGCAGGCGATTGAATGGTATCGCTGGTGCCCGATGAATTTCGGCGCCGATTTCGGCATGATGTTCAATGTGATGGGCGATGGCAAAGGCGGCGTACATCAGAGCGGCATGGTATTCCGTGACGGCGTCTATGACGGGATCGTCGCCGCCGAACTTTCCAGCAATTGGGACGCCAGCGAATACCAGACAGACCTGGAAGCAAAGATCCGTACCAAGAGTGGTAAGGCGTATACCGTTACCGGCAAGGTGCTCTCGCTCATACCGCTGCGCAATCGGCGGACCTCGCCGGACGGGCAGGAGCTGACCACGCGGATTACCGAGGCGATGACCGAGTATCGCTGTGATGGCAAGGTTGGCTATGGCATGAGCGAGTATCTCGACCAGATCGTCGACGGGCGGCCCCTGGGCCGTCTCGCAGGGTATTGAGGGCGTAAGGCGTGTCCGATTTGATCCTCTATGAGCATCCGCTGTCGCCCTATGCGCAGAAGGTGAAAATCTCGCTGCGGGAAAAGGGCGTGCCGTTTGAAACGCGCCTGCCCGAGGGCATCGGCACGGGCGCGACGGCGGGCGGCTTTGCCAAGGCCAATCCGCGGGGCGAGGTGCCCGCGCTGATCCATGGCGATGTGGAGATATTCGACAGCACCATTATCCTCGAATACATTGAGGAAGTCTGGCCAGCCCCGCCGATGATGCCCAACGCGCCTGCCGAGCGCGCGCGTATGCGGATGATCGAAGACGTGATGGACACCCAGTTCGAAGCGATCACCTGGGGGCTGGGCGAGCTTAACTTCTTTCGCCGCGCGGAGGGCGCCAGGAAGGAAGACATGGAAGCCAAGGCCCGCCAGCAGGCGGAGGCGTTCTTCGCGGTGCTGGATGGGTATCTGGGGGACCGGGAATGGTTCACCGGAGCGCAGTTCGGCTGGGGTGATCTCAGCGTGGTGCCCTATCTCAACGGCGCGGCAGGCTTTGGCATCAAGCCAGCGGAGGGCTCGCGCCTGGCGGGCTGGCTGGACCGGGCAAACGGCCGGGAAAGCGTGGCGCTGGCGCAGAAGGAATCCGTCGCCTCGATCACCGGCATGAGCCAGGTGGACCAGGCTGTGAAGGCAGGTCTGTTCAAGCGTCAGTACCGGGATCATCGCCTGGAATGGATGATGAAGACCGGTGGAGCAGATATTGTGCTGAGTGGGATCAAGGCCGGGAATATTCGTTTCACCGGGCCTTGAGCTAACTGAAAATGGGAAACGGGATCAGGCGGTGACCTGATCCCGTTTTTGTTTCTGGCGCTTGCCTTAAGACAGCGCCGTGTCGCGCGCGGATTTTTCAGCCAGCTCTCGGGCAATATTCTTGCTGGCGAGCCAGTAAAGGACCGTCGGGATGACGCCCATACAGCCTGCCACATAGAGCGACCAGCGCACGCTTTCGGTACCTGCAATCGGCTCAAGTCTATCCGACAGAATGCCGAAGACGAGCGGGCCAAGGCCAAGGCCGATGAGGTTCAGCGTGAACAGCATCAGCGAGACCGCCACAGCCCGCGAGGCCGGGCTGATGAGCAGCTGAACGCAGCCGAAGGTGGGCGCATAATAGACGCCCGAGAGCGCCGCCGAGACACAGAGCATCGGGATGGCGACCCAGACTGGGCCAGCATAACCGATCAGCAGGATCGGCACGGTGAGCAGCATCGCGACCGCCGGGGCGAGCATATAGTGCACCGGTTTCTTTATGCCGAACTTGTCAGACGTCCAGCCGCCGAGCCATGTGCCCGCGATGCCGCCAAGGCCAGCGCTGACGCCGTAAAGCAGCCCGACTTCAGTGAGCGAGAGGCCATGCGTGCGGATCAGGAAGATGCCGTTCCAGACGCCTTTGCCATAGCCGAGGAAGGCCACGAAGGACGCGCCGAGGGTGGCGTAGATGAAGACCTTCGAGCCGAGCACTTCGGTGATGGTTTCGCGGATCGAGGCGCGGGGGGCGGCCTGGCTGGCCTTGAGGCGCGCGGCCGCTTCAGCCAGCGTGCCGTCCTTGCGGGGCTCCTTCACGAGGAACCAGAGGACGATGGCCAGAAGCACACCGGGAATGCCGACCGCCATGAAGGCGATGCGCCAGCCCACGGCATCTGCCAGCACGCCGCCGATGACCATGCCGAACAGCGAGCCAATCGGAATGCCCAGGCCGAAGAAGGCAATGGCCGATCCGCGCTTTTCCGGCGGAACCGTATCCCCAATCAGCGAGTGGGAGGCCGGTGTGCAGCCAGCCTCGCCCACGCCGACGCCAATGCGTGCCAGCAGCAATTGCCAGAAGTTCTGCGCCAGGCCGCAAACCGCCGTCATGCCCGACCAGATGGCGAGAGAGCCTGCGACAATACCGACGCGATTTGACTTTGGATTGTCTGCCCAGCGCGCAATCGGAATGCCGAGGGTGGTGTAGACGACCGCAAAGGCGAGGCCCGTCATCAGGCCGATCTGTGTGTCGGTAAGGCCGAGATCATTCTTGATCGGCTCGGCCAGGATATTGACGATCTGACGGTCAACAAAATTGAACGCATTGACGATCAGCAGGAGCCATAAGGTAACCCGGATGCGCTGTTGCGGGTTGGCGGCAATGCTGGGCGGCAGGAGCGTCGGGGACATTGAGTTTCCACTCTTGAGATCGTTTCTGTTGAAACCAGATGCGGGGTTTATGTTCAGAAATGAACTTGCGGTCACCCCTTTTTGGAAGGGTGACCGCAAATCCTTGCAGCTTACGTTGCGTCAGTCAGATCAGAACGATCCGCGCAGGGTGACACCGAATGTGCGCGGCGCGCTCATATAGGCGTTGACGTCTCCCGACTGCAGCGTCGTTGAGAAGTGGTTGGTGACATAACGCTTGTCGAAGGCGTTCAGGAGCCAGGCTTCAAGCGTCCAGCCATCGACCGACTTGACCCCGAAGTTCAGGTTTGTGAGGCCATAGCCGCCCTGTTCGGAGAAGTCGGAGTTGCCGGTGTAGTAGCCGCCCGAATATTGCATCTGAACGCGGCCCACGAGCGAGAGATCATCCGTGATCGGCTTGTTCATCCGCAGGGCGATGCTGCCGGAAAGCTCCGGGGCAACCGCAAAGCGGCGGCCAGAGAGAACCGGGCCAAGCGACGCATCCTCGCCCAGCTCTGCCTGGGGCAGCCATGTGACGGCAGCGTCCAGAGAGAAGTCTTCGGTCAGCTCGAACGCGCTTTCCACTTCAGCGCCATAGACCTCAGCGGTTGCCGAGTTCAAGACTTGAAACTGCGTGCCGACAAAGCGCGCAACCTGCAAGTCCGTCATGTCGTTATAGAACGCGGAGAAGTTTGCACGGCCGCGGCCAGCCCAGAACTCGGTCTTGAGGCCGAGTTCATAGGCGTTGACGTATTCCGGGTCATAGGTCGGATCGCCGGGGACGGCATCGGGGAAGAAGTCCGGGTTCTGACGGAAACCACCGGCCGCGTTAGCGTCGAGGTTTACCCCGCCCGCCTTGAAGCCGCGGTTGTAGCTGGCGTAGAGCATCACATCTTCATTGAAGTGATACTGAACGCCGAGCGTGCCGCTGAAGGCTTCATCGGTCTGGGTGGTGTTGAAGTGGGGCGCCGGCTGGACGCCGAGGACCTTGTACACATCCAGGGGGTTGGGGCGGTAGTAGAGGTTTTCAAACTGCCCCTGCTTTTCTTCCTGCGACCAGCGCAGACCTGCCGTGACACCCCAATTCTCGTTGATGCGGCCGTCCCACTGACCGAAAACGGCAAGTGACTGGTTGTTCCCTTCGATGACTTCGATTGAGCGAAGGCCGGGAGAGGCATCGAACACCAGCGTCGGGGGGAGGGTGAATTCAAACACGCGCTGAAGATCCTCGCCCCACCATCCTGTGCGGCCGGATTTGATGCGTTCATCCGAATAGAAGACGCCAACTACATAGTCGGCGTTACCTTCGGCGCCAAAGCCGTGATCGCCGGAAAAGCTGAACTCCTGCGAGAAGAAGTTGCTCTTGAACTTCTCGTGGAGTTGCAGGAGATCGGCGCCGGAGAAGTCGGCGTCGGTCATCTGGTCGACCTTGTACTGACGAAGCGCGGTAACCGAGGAAAGCTTGCCGGGGCCGACATCCCAGTCGGCTTTCACGGTGTAACCTGTGTCTTCGACAAGCTGATCTGGCGGAATGTTGAGCACGGACTGGTACTCATCCTTCCGGCGCGATGTGGGCACGAGGCCGCGTTCGCGGATGATCTGATCAACCACGTCCTGCACCGGGCCGGGGATGGCGTCGACAGTGCCGAAGCAGCAGTTTTCATCCGAGCGCGAATGATCGGCAATGATGCGCAGGCTCAGCGTATCGGTCGGCTCATACAGGAACTGCGCCTTGAGGCCCATGCCGCGGCGCTCGTTATAGTCTTCACCGGTGTTGGGGTTCTCGAAGAAGCCCGCACGGTTGGCGCTGATGCCAGACAGGCGGAAGGCAGCCTTGTCTCCGATGGGGGCATTCACGGTCACCTGGCCGGTCACGGCTTCGTAATTGCCGATGGAGAGAGCGTAGTCACCGCGCATTTCGCCGATGACGGGCGTGGAGCTTTCCAGAAGGATTGCGCCAGCGGACGTGTTCTTTCCGAACAGCGTGCCCTGGGGCCCGCGCAGTACCTGCAAGCTGCCGACATCCAGGAAGCTCTGAAGCGCCGCGCCGGGGCGCGAGCGGTAAACGCCGTCCACGAAAACCCCAACCGCGCCTTCAAAGGCGCGGTTGGCGCCAGTGGTGCCGATGCCGCGGATCTGGAGGTTTGACGAAGTGGCAGGGTTGGAGGTGTTACGGAAGGTGACGCTGGGCGAAACGGCGGTGATATCGCCGATATTCTCGACGCGGGCTTCGGCCATGAATTCCTTGTCAACCGAGGTAACGGCGACGGCTGTGTCCTGAAGGTTGGTCGCGCGGCGCGTGGCGGTCACGACAATCTGGTTGAGCTTGAGATCGCTTTGTTCGGCCCCAACTTCGGAGGGCTGTTCTTCGACCTGAGCGAAGGCGAGCGGCGCGAAGAGGGTGGCCAGTGCGATCGCCGAGGTTCCGGTGAGCAGTGGACGGCAATTGAGTTTCTTCAAGAGAATTCTCCCTGGGCTGACTTGTAATGTGGCCGGCGGCGGCAAGCGCGGATGATGGCCAGACACGGCAAAGCGACAGGGATCACGCCAAAGGCGCGCGCCGTGAGGTTTGTCATTGTCATCAAGGAAGCTCGGACCGTGCATGCACGGAGCGAGGATGCCTCCCGCCATTATCAGCCGCGCGAACAATGCCGACGCTGCCGGGGTCTCTGCCCCGGCGCCAGCGATAGGGAAGCCTTAACGGCCAGTCAAACCCTTTTAAGTTCTTTTTTCTGACGATGTGAAGATGTGGCGAGCCGACCCGGTGATCTGAGGTTGCGCCAGCCGGGGCGGGCTTCGAGATGGGGCTCGGAACATAAAAAATAGTTCAAATAAAACAGAATTATAGAGGTATCCGGGGCGCCGGCGCGGCGCGGTCAGTGCCAATAATAAGCACCATCAATATATCCTATCCAAACATAAAGGAGGGTTATTTCTGGTCCTTCATGGGTATTCAGGCAGTGCGACTCAGGCCGCCGCAAGCAGGCGTGCTCAGGCGCCCGCGGAGTTTGCCGCGAGCGCCCGCGCATCGCATCAGAGCACGTTCAGCGTGACGTCAATGTTGCCCTTTGTTGCGTGGGAGTAGGGGCAGACCTCGTGCGCGTCGGCGACGAGTTTTTCAGCGTCTGCGCGCTCAACGCCGGGGATGGCAATGTCGAGTTTCACAACCAGGCCGAAGCCCTTGTCTTCACGCGGGCCGATGCCGACGGTGGCCGACACGGTGGATTCTGCCGGCAGTTTGAAATGGGCGCCCTGTGAGGACACCGCTTTCATGGCGCTTAGGAAGCAGGCCGCATAGCCGGCAGCGAAAAGCTGTTCGGGGTTATTGCCGTTGCCGCTGCCGCCAAGTTCCTTTGGCATGGCAAGGGCGACATCCAGCGCGCCGTCAGCGGTTGTCGCGCGGCCATCGCGGCCGCCTGTGGCCGTTGCGGTGGTCTTGTAGAGAACATTGATGGCCATGGGGAACATCCTTTTCTGTTGGTTCCGTCCTGAAGTATCTTTGGCGATTAGATCGCGTGCGATGTATATTGCGCATCCCCGTTAAGACTTCAAGCCTTGCGATTAAATCGTGTGCGATTTATATTCCGCCTATGAAGAAAAAACGCGAGACATCCACCAAAGGTTCCCCCGGGAATGGCCTGGCTGTTCTGGATCATTCGCTATGCTTTGCCGTGTATTCGGCTGGGCTGGCGTTCAATCGGGTCTATAAGCCGATCCTGGAGCCGCTGGGGCTGACCTATCCGCAATATCTCGTGATGGTCGCCCTGTGGGAAGCCGAGGGGCAGAGCGTCAGTGAATTGGGCGAGCATCTGTTCTTGGAGTCTAACACACTCACCCCGCTCCTCAAACGTCTCGAAGGGGCGGGTTTCGTCAGCCGGACACGGGACAAGACCGATGAGCGGCAGGTGCGTATCTCGCTGACGGACAACGGGCGCGGTCTTCTGGCGGAGGCTGCTTGCGTGCCGGGGCAGATCCTTGAGGCGACCGGGCTGACGGTGGAACAGCTCAGCCAGTTGCAGCAGTCGATATCCAGCCTGCGCGATAATCTCCGGGCGGCTGTGCCTGAGAAAGCCTGACACGGCCGCGCAATTCACAGCGCGTGCCTTGAGCGTAAACGAGGTGTAAACGTCTTGTCTTCAATTGAGGAAGCTTGCTCCAATGAGGGCAAGAGTTTCCAACGTTTGCATAAGGCGCGCGTTCATGACCGGACAGGTTCGTTCTTCTTCCCAGGCTGCTCCCCCCTCGATTGCCCGTATCATTGCTGATGAGCTGGGCGTTCAGGAGCGGCAGGTTCAGTCTGTCATGGAGCTGCTGGAGGAGGGCGCGACGGTGCCCTTCATTGCGCGCTATCGCAAGGAACGCACGGGCGGGCTGGATGATACGCAGCTGCGCAACCTTGCCGAACGGCTCGATTATCTCACTGACCTCGCCAAGCGCCGTGAAACGGTGCTGAGCGCCATCCGCGAGCAGGGCAAGCTGACCCCGGCGCTGGAGCGCGAGATCAACTGGGCGCTGACCAAGGTGGCGCTTGAAGACCTCTACGCCCCCTACAAACAGAAACGCCGCACCAAGGCGACCATCGCGAAGGAAGCGGGCCTCGAGCCGCTGGCCGAACGCCTGCTGGCAAACCCTTCGCTTTCGCCGTTCGATGAGGCCAAGGCCTTCATCGCGTCCGGCAAGGGCGTGAAGGATCTCGACGCGGCGCTGGAAGGCGCGCGGGACATTCTGGTGGAACGGATCGCCGAGACGCCGCGCCTTGTCGGCAAGGTGCGCGAGACAGTGTGGAAAGAGGGCAAGCTTGGCTCCAGCCTCGTCAAAGGCAAGGAGCAGGACGGCGCGAAGTTTTCCGACTATTTCGATTTTGATGAGCCGGTCACGCAGATGCCGTCCCACCGCGCGCTGGCTGTGCTGCGCGGGCAGAAGGAAGGCGTGCTGAAAGTGAAACTCGCCGTGCCGGTGGAGCAGGGCCGCGAGCATCCGGCGCTGCGCGAAATCCGCACCGAGTTCGGCATCGCCAAGAAGGGCCGCCCCGGCGACGATTGGCTGATGGATACCGCCGAAGCTGCCTGGAAAAGCAAGATGGAGCCCTCCTCCTCGCGCGATGTGATCAGCCGCGTGAAAGAGGGCGCCGATCGCGACGCCATCAAGGTGTTCTCTCGCAACATGCATGACCTGCTGATGGCGGCGCCCGCTGGCCCGAAAGTGGTGATGGGGATCGACCCCGGCATCCGCACGGGCTGCAAGGTGGCGGTGGTGGACGCGACCGGAAAACTGCTGGAAACGGCGACCATCTATCCGCATGAACCGAAGAAAGATTGGGCCGGCTCCCTGATGACGCTGGCGACCCTCTGCAAGCGCCACAAGGTGGAGCTGGTCAGTGTCGGCAATGGCACGGCGGGCCGCGAGACCGAGAAGCTGGTCGGCGATCTCGGCACGAAGCTGCCGGAATTGAAGCTTACCAAGATCATGGTGTCGGAAGCGGGCGCCTCGGTCTATTCAGCGTCGGAACTGGCGGCCAAGGAATTCCCGGAACTGGATGTCAGCCTGCGCGGGGCGGTCTCGATTGCGCGGCGTCTGCAAGATCCGCTGGCGGAGCTGGTGAAGATCGAGCCCAAGGCGATTGGCGTTGGCCAGTATCAGCATGACGTGGATCAGGCAGGCCTTGCCCGCTCGCTCGACGGTGTTGTGGAAGACTGCGTGAACGCGGTGGGTGTGGACGTGAATACGGCATCTGTGGCGCTGCTGGCGCGGGTGGCGGGTCTCAACGCAACGATTGCGGCGAACATCGTGGCGTATCGTGAGCAGAATGGCCCGTTCAAGGCGCGCAATGAGCTGAAGAAAGTGCCGCGTTTCGGACCGAAAGCCTTTGAGCAGGCCGCCGGATTTCTGCGCATCATGAATGGCAAGAACCCGCTGGACGCCTCGGCGGTTCACCCTGAAGCCTATCCGGTGGTGGAGCGCATCGCCAAGGCGGCGGGCCGCAAAGTCGAAACGATCATCGGCGATAAAGCCTTCATTTCAAAGCTGAAACCGGAAGACTTTGCCGACGCGACATTCGGCGTGCCGACGATCCGGGACATCCTGAAAGAGCTGGAAAAACCCGGCCGCGACCCGCGCCCCGAATTCAAGACAGCGACCTTCCAGGAGGGCATCGAGAAGGTGACCGACCTGAAGCCCGGCATGCGCCTTGAAGGCGTGGTGACTAACGTCACCGCCTTTGGCGCGTTCGTGGATATCGGCGTGCATCAGGACGGGCTTGTCCACATCTCGGAGATGTCTGACACCTTCATCAAAGACCCGCATGACGCCGTGAAAACAGGGCAGGTTGTGAGCGTGGTGGTGATGGAGGTGGATGTCGCCCGCAAGCGCATTGCCCTCAGCATGAAACAGGGGGGCAAGCGCCCCTCCGGCGCGCCGGACAAGGCTGCCTCTGCGCCTTCGGGCAAAACGGCGCCTGCGAAGGACCAATCCAAGCCATCCGACAGCCCGTTCAGTGTTCTCTCGCGTCTCAAATAGGACAGATCAGGACAATCCGGGACAAATCAGGACAGCAATTGTAGACAGGCAGGGCCGTCGCGGAGATCGCGGCGGCCTTTGCTCATCTGGCCCTGGAAAAACATGTCGGTTTCGCTGCTTCTGACTCTCTTCCTCGGCGCGTTCTTCGACGCGACGCTGGGCTTCTGCTTCTTCGTGTTCGGGGAAGCCTTCTTCCTGATGGCCGGCGGGCTGCTGTTCACCGAGCGGGCATGGTGGGCGGTGGCGGCGGTCTTTGCCGGGGCGTATGCGGCCGACCAGACGGGCTATCTGATCGGGCGGCAGATGCGGCCCGTATTCAACCGCTTTGCGCTGGCTAAGCGCTCGCGGCGGGCGGCGCTGCGCAAGACGCGCGGCCTGCTGGCGCGCCATGGCATCAAGGCGGTGGCGGTCTCGCGGCTCCTCGGGCCGATTGCCTGGTTCATGCCGCCGGTGTGCGGCAGCGCGGGCATGGCGTGGCAGCGCTTCGCGGTGGGCTCAGCGCTGGGCGTGACGCTCGGCGTCGGGATGTTCGTCGCGATTGGCTACGCGGCGGCCTGGGGCGCGGGCCGGGGCAATGTGGATGTGGAGGCCTTCATCGCGGCGCATAAATGGGCGCTGCTGGCCGCCGGGCAGGCCGTGTTCCTGATTGCGGGGGTTATCTCGCATTTTGTTGGAAGCGCTCTCTTTCGCCGCGTGTGAAAGCGGCGAGATCACCGGCGCCATTACGGGCGCGCAGGGCCGGGGCAAGCGCCTGCGCCCGGGCGCGCATCTCCGGGCTTGTGAGCTCCGTCAGCAACCCGGCCATTTCATCTTCGGTGGTCCTGCCGGTGATATGGGCCGGGGCGACGCCGATCTCGCGCAGGCGCGCGCCATGCCAGAACTGGTCGAGCCGGTCAGGCACGATCAGCTGCGGCGTGCCCGCGCGCAGGGCGGTGTCGAGCGTGCCTGCGCCGCCATGATGGATGACACCGGCGCAGAGCGGGAAGAGCGCGGGATGGGAGACGTGGCCGGCGATGAAATGGTCCTTGGTCAGCTCGTGCGGCAGCTGCTCTGCAAGGCCCGAGGAGATGATGGCGCGCAGGCGCAGGCGGCGGATGGCGCGCATCAGCCGGGACATCTGTTCCCGTTCGGCGTCGCTCTCGAAGGAGCCGAGGCCGACATGCAGGGGCGGCGCGCCGCTGTTTAGGAAATCCAGAAGCGCGGGCGGTAGGTCATCCGGCCCCTGAACATCCAGAGACGGATAGGGCGTGAGATGATCGTTCGCGCGCCAGTCTGCGGGCCGGGCCGGAAGAAGCGCGGGTGAGACGCTGGTAACGTGGGCGAGCGGCTGGCCAAGGTGGCGGCGCATGCCGCCTTCCGGGATGGGGCGGAGATCCAGCGCGCGGCGCTGTTCCTTCAAAGCTTCGAGCATCAGGCGCTGAGCAATATCGACCGTGAGGTAGCCCGCCTTGTTCATCCAGGCGCCCTGCCATGGGCGCCACATCATGGCGCACGGGGCCTCGCGCGTGGGGCTGAGGACGGGCTGCTGGGCGCTGAGAATGTAGGGGATTTCATAGGCCTCCGCCGTGACGCGGGCGGGCGCGCAGATGCTGTTGCCCAGCAGGATGTCAGCGTGCTCGGCCGCCATCAGGCAATGGGCGGTGATGTCTTCTACATAGGGCACGACCATCTCGCCCCAGTCCCGGAAGAATTGTACGGGATCGGACAATGTGCCCCGCCGCTCGGCCTCGGCATTCCATTCATTCAGGGAGAAGGCGGGCGCGGTGGCGGGCGTGACGCCGTGGGCGATGATCGTAGCGGTGTATTCGCGCGGGGCCATCAGGGTGACCTCATCGCCGCCCGCCATGAGGGCGCGGGCGGTGGTGATATAGGGCATCACATCGCCGAGGCTCCCGAGGGTCTGGATCGAGACCCTCATGGGAGGGCGACCCGCACGCGGCGTAGCTTGTGATCCGAAGGCGGGGCGAGCGCGGCGGTGGCGGCCGTGACCTCCGGCGCAGCGCCGCAGGCTCGGAACAGCGCATCGAGGCTGGCGCGCGCAGCAGGCAGGCAGTCTGCCTCTTCGGCTTTCAGTTCCAGCAGCACCTTGTTGCGCGCAATCTGCGTGACCCGGAAATCGGAAATGCGCTTGTCCGCGCGCAGCACGGCATTGCGGATCACATCCGGCGTGACGCGCACGGGGCGGCCATAACTGGGGAGGGTGAAAATGTCGTCGCAGCGGCCATGGATCTGCCTGATGGCGCGGTGGGGCGCGCCGCAGGGGCAGGGCGCGTCCGAAAGCTCCAGAACATCATTCATCCGGTAGCGGACCATCACCTGAGTTTCGCGCGAGAAATCCGTGATGAGGGGGGTTACCAGCGTATCGCTGTCCTCAATGGGCAGGAATTCGAAGGCGAGTTGGTCTTCCAGAAGATGCAGCGTGCCGTGTTTGCAGGCAATGGCGAAGAGGCCTTCGGTGGCCATGTAGATCTCGCGCACCTTATGCCCGAAACGCGCCTCAATGATGCGGCGGTCTTCCCCGTCGAGCACTTCGGCGCCGGAAAAGATGCGTTCGGGCGCGAGTGATGTGTCACTTTCAGAGAGCGCACGAAGAAATTTCGGCGGCGCGACAATGACCGTAGGCTGAAACTCCGCCAGCGGCAAAAACTGCGCGTCGATGCCCTGGCCAAGATCAAAGAAGCGGAGCTGCAGGCGCCCGCTTTCATTGGCGGCGTCATAGAGGCGGCTGTTGGCGGGCAGGACAATTGCCACGCGGTGGCGGCGGACGAGAAAGTCTGGCAGGGCGCGTGCGAGGATGGTGCCGAGCCAGCGATAGCGCTCGCGCGCCGAGACGATATAGAGCCCGCGATTGCCCGAGGTGCCGGTGCTGGCGCCGATGGCGTAGCCCTTGGGGGCGGTGCCCGCCTCAAGATGCGCCCAACCTTCGGGTGCGGTGAGGCCGAGGCGGTTGTAGCGGGCAAAATCTGTCATCAGGGCAGCCTTATCCATTACCGGCCAGTCGCCGAGGGGAAGGCCCTGAAAATCAGCGAAGGCGGGCACTGCGGCCGCTTTTCCAGCGAGGAATTTATCCAGCCGCTTCTGTTGCGCGGTGAGCAAATGATGCCGCGAACGCGCAGAGGCCTGGCGGCGGCGTGCCTCGGCAAAGGCGGCGAGTGTGAAGACGGTGGCGGAGAGGTTCATGCCGGCGCTTCTGGATCATGGCAGAGGGCAAGACGCCCGCCCAGCGCAATGAAATTCCGGATACGGAGGGCAGTCTGTGCGGCGGCGGCGGGATCGTCCAGCACGAGCCGCGCAGGGTATCCCGGCGAGCGATCCTCGAAGATGGCGCGGGAGAGCCAGTCCGCGTCGGCGGCATAGAGAAGCGGCGCGACGGGGCCGTTGAAGAGGAAGCCGGTATGGCCGCGCATGTGGCCCGGCAGGGGCACGGCAAGGACGCTGGCATCGCCGAAAATGTCGGCCGCCGGGCCGAGGCCATGGGGGGCTTCTTCTCGCGGCAGGGCTTCGAACGGCAGCAGACGCTCGCGCAGATCATCGGGGAGGAGTTCCCGGAAGCAGCCTTTATGGGTGCGCCCAAACCAGCCCGCTGACAGGAAATGCTCGACCGCCGCGCCATCGGCGAATATGCGCGCGTCGGGATAGTCCTTCAGGGCGCTGACATGATCTGCATGCAGATGGGAGAGGAGGATGCAGTTGACGCGCGGCTCAGCGGCGGGGAGGGCCTGCGGGGTCAGTTTCGGGCTGAGCACTTTAGAATAGAGCCAGAGTGGCAGGCTGCGCTTGCCACTGGTGACGCGGGGGGAATAGCCGGTGTCTATGAGGCAGCGCCCGAAGATGCGGTGATCGAAACAGCCATAGCGAACGGGCAGGCGCACCGGGGCCCAGCGCCCGCCCTTCAGGACGAAGCGTTCGGGCGCGGAAACGAACGCACTGTTTGGAAATTCGGGGTGAATCATGGCGCCCTCTCTGCGAAGGTTCTAGCAAGTCCCTCGGCAAAGGAAACCTGCGGGCGCCAGCCAAGCTCGCGCTCTATGCGGGCGAGGCTCAGCGTCTGGCGGAAGGCGAAGAGGCCAGCGCTGTAGGCAGTGACGGGTGGCTCCGGGCGGCCGGGCAGCGCAGCGCAGAGGGCTTCGGAGGCGCGGGCGGCGGCCTTTACCAGCGGCCAGGGCATCTTCCGCCAGCGGACGTTGATGCCTGCCATTTCCCCGGCACGCTCTGCTACCGTCTTGATGGAAAGCGCCTCGCCGCCGGAGACGTTGTAAATCTGCGAGGGGGCGGAGGGTGCGCGCAGGGCGGTGATCGCGGCATCTGCGACATCGTCGATATAAGTAAGGTCCGTCGCCGCGATGCCTCCGCGCATCAGAGGCAGTGGACGGGTGGCGGCGGCACGCAGAAGGCGGGGCAGGAGGGCGGTGTCTCCGGGACCATACAGCCCGCGCGGGCGCAGGATGATGGGGGAGAGATCCGGCACGGCGAGCACCAGTTGTTCGCTGGCGGCCTTGGTGGCGGTATAAGCGTTCACCGGGGGCGGCAGGTGCATGTCTTCGGGCACAGCGTCCTGATCGGCAAAGCGGAAATAGATACTGGGCGAGGAGATGTGTACGAAGCGGTGGGCGCCTGCCTCCAGTGCCAGATGGAGCGCGCGGCGGGTGCCGATGATGTTGGCGCGCTCGAAGGCGACGCGGGAGCCCCAGGGGGAAGAGAGCGCGGCGCAGTGGATGAGGCCGCTGGCATCGAGATTGGGCAGAGGCTCATCAGAGGACAGATCAAGGGCGTGGGTCTCCGCGCCCGCCTCGGCAAGGGCGGCGAGCTTTGCGCGGTCGCGGCCAAGCGCGATGACACGCTCGCCTTCGGCCAGCAGCCGCCGGGCAATCGCGCCGCCGAGAAAGCCCGTGGCGCCGGTGATGATCGTGCCGCTCATGCCTGCAGCGTGGCTCCGCCGATGGAGACGCCCGCCGACGTGCCTATCAGCAATACCTTGCTGCCCGGCGCGATGCGGCCTTCCCGGCGGGCGGTGTCGAGCGTCATGGGGATGGAAGCGGCGACGAGATTGCCCGTCTGCTGGACGGTGGAAACGACGCGGTCGCGGGCAAAGCCGCATTTGCGGATCATATGCTCCAGCGCCAGCGGGCTTGCCTGATGGGGGATCACAAGGTCAACCTCTTCCTGCTGCCAGCCGGCGCGATCGAGCAGGCGGGCGATGAAGCCGGGCAGTCTGGCGCGCGTCAGCTTGAACAGGGCGTGACCATCCATGCGGAAGAAAGCGTTCTCCTCGAAGGCCTGCCGGTTTGTGTGCAGATCATAGCGCGTGCCGCCGGCGGGCAAGGCGCAGTAGTCATAGCCTTCCGCCCAGGTTTCGAGGGCCGCATCCCGCAGATGCAGGCCGCCCGCTTGAGCCGGGCCAAGGATGAGCGCGGCGGCGCCATCGCCGAAGAGGGCGGCTGTAGCCGGATCGTCCGCCCAGGGCAGGGCGCGGGTGGCGATCTCGCTGGCTACGATGAGCACATGCCGGGCGCGGCCAGCGGCGATGTAGAGCGCGGCGACTTCCATGGCGGCGACCGCGCTGAGGCAGGTGGCGTTGATGTCAAAGGCAGGGGCGGCGCAGTGGCTGAGGCCAAGCTCGCGCTTGATCAGCGTGGCGGTCGAGGGGATCGGCTGGCGGCCCACGGCGGAGGCGAAGAGGAGGAGGTCGATATCGCTGGCATCAAGACAGGCATCGGCAAGGGCCAGCTGCGCGGCGGCCAGGGCGAGGCTCTCCTGAGTTTCGCCTTCGGCCAGAACGGGGCGGCAAATGACACCGCTCGCGCCTTCGGTCCAGCCGGCGGGTTTGCCCAGGCGGGCGTCAATTTCGGCTGACGGCAGGGCCTTGCCTCCGGCGCGCGCGCCTGTGCCAAGAAGGGCTGCGTTCAACATTCGGGGCCTCTCTGAGTGCGTTCCGTATTCATAAGTGAGTGTTTACTCACAATGGATTCGAACGTCAAGCGATATCGTTTCAGCCTGTCGCCTGGCGAGAAAAGATCAGGTCTCGGGCAGGTCCGGGGGCGGGCCACATCATCACGGCATGCATGGGAGAAGACAGATTCCATGAGTGTGACCGGGAAGGTTCCAGAGGGACAGGGGCGGGTCGAAAGGCTGACGTTTTCCTATGGCGTAGCGCCATCACAATGTTTACATGGGCGCAATGAGCCGCAGACTTTCCTCCACGAGAAAACTGCATCCGGGCAGCCTGCTGATTGCAGTGCTCGGCTTCATGATGTTGGCGGCAACAGCGATATCCTCGGGCAACCAGGCGGCTGCGCCTGTATTGCCGATTACAGAAGCCAGCGGCGGCGCCACGCAGGTTGCACATACCATCCTGCCGAAGGCAGATCGCGACCAGAGGGTGCGCCTTCAGATCACGCCATCTGATGGGGACGATACGCCCCCAGCCGTGTTTGCGGTGTTTGAAGGGTATGCCTTCCCGGTTGCGGCGCAGGAGTCGCTGCCTGATCCCCCTGTGGGCCTCTCTACAGCGCATTGTCTTTCAACACGCTTTTCGGCGCCCCGCGCGCCGCCTGTCTCCGCCTGATTTACAGGCCGCTGCGCCCGTTCGCAGCCTGCCGTTCATCCTGATCAGTGTGATCTGTCTTGCCCTCCAAGGCAGATCCCTGGCCGGGGCGGAGACCCAGCATAACCGCACATTACCCCTGTAAGAGACAGCGCTTCCCGGACTGTCTCTGCCGTGCGCAAGGCCTTCGCTCCGGCCACTTATCGGATGAACTGACAGCCAGACTGCGCCTTCGCCGGATATGGCGAGATTGGCGCAAACACCGGCCGCCATGCGCGATGGCCCCCGGTTTCAGGCATCCCTAAGGATTTTCCGCATGCGTACCACCAGAACCGTTCTGGTAACCTACATCGTTATCATTGTTATCGGGCTGCTTGCGGCCCTGCCAAACGTGCTGTCACCGCAGCAGATTTCCGCTATGCCCGACTGGCTTCCCAAGAAGCAGATCACGCTGGGGCTTGATCTGCGCGGCGGCTCGCATCTTGTGCTGGAAGTAGATGCGCCTGCCTTGCAGGCCGACCGGTTGAAATCCCTCGCCGCCGAAACGCGGACATTGATGAGCACCGAAGCCGTGCGGGGCAAGGTTGAGGTTGCAGGCGACACGGTTGTGGCGCGGATCACCGATCCTGACGGCCGCAGCCGTATCCTCGGCAAGCTGCGCGAACAGGTGACGCAGGTTCAGCAGGCAGGTCTTGCGGGCTCCGTGCCCGATATAATTATCCAGCCGAAGGGCGATGTGATTACGCTCTCCTTCTCCGAGGCGGGCACGGCTGACCGGATCAATCAGGCCATCGGCCAGAGTGTCGAGATTGTGCGCCAGCGGGTTGATCAGGTCGGTGTCGCCGAACCCACAATCCAGCGCGTCGGCTCTGATCGCATCCTAGTTCAGCTTCCTGGACTGCAAGACCCCACCCGTTTACGTGAACTGCTGGGCTCGACCGCGCAGATGTCGTTCCACATGGTTGCGCCTGATACATTTGGCGCCCCGCCCCCTGAAGGCGTCAGCCTTCTTCCGGATGCAAAGACCGGCCAGTCCTTGCCGATCTATGACCGGGTCGCGCTCAGTGGTGAGCGCCTGTCAGATGCCCGCTCAGGCTTTGACCAGAAGACCAATGAACCCATCGTCACCTTTCGGTTCGACTCGGTCGGCACGAAGCAGTTCGCCGACATCACGAAGAACAATGTCGGCAAGCCGTTTGCCATCGTTCTGGACGGAAAGGTGCTGACTGCGCCGGTCATCCAGACCCCCATCCTGGGCGGTTCGGGCCAGATCACCGGCAACTTCACCATCGAAGAGACGGCGATGCTCTCGGCGCTTCTGCGGGCGGGGGCCTTGCCGGCCCCTCTGACCGTGATCGAGGAGCGCACAGTCGGGCCAGATCTCGGCGCGGATGTCATCAGCATGGGGCTCTATACCGGCTTGATCGGTTTTGGCCTCGTGGTTGCCTTCATGATCATGCTGTATCGCGGCTGGGGCCTGATCGCGAGCTTTGCTCTATTCCTGAACGTTGCACTGACAATTGGTATACTGACCTTTCTGGGCGCTACGCTGACCCTGCCGGGGATTGCCGGTATCATTCTGGGAATTGGTATCGCGGTTGATGCCAACATCCTCATCAATGAGCGCATCCGCGAGGAAAGCAGAAAGGGTGTCAGCGCACTTGCGGCGCTCGACCGTGGCTTCAATGTCGCCTATTCGACCATTCTTGACGCCAATATCACCACGCTGATCGCCACGGCGCTGCTTTTCATGTTCGGCTCCGGGCCTGTGAAAGGCTTTGCCGTAACGATGATCATCGGCACCGGCGTTTCGCTGTTTACAGCGGTAACGGTGGTGCGTGTCCTGATGACAGCGTGGGTGCGTCATCGCCGGATGCGGAAGATCAATGTCGATCCGCTGTTCCGGCTGGTGCCCGATGGTTCGAAGATCTCCTTCATGAAGGCGCGCTATTTCGGCATTGCCACCTCGATCCTGCTTTCGGTCGCCTCGATTGGCCTTATGGTGAATCCGGGCCTGAACTACGGCATCGACTTTACCGGAGGCATCCAGGTTGAGATCAACACGCCGGGCGCAGCCAATCTTTCCCAGCTGCGCGCCGAACTTGGCGATCTCGGGCTGGGTGAAATCACCCTTCAGCAGATCGGCGGCAAGGAAGACGTATTGATCCGTATCCAGCGTCAGGATGGCGGGGAGGGGGCGCAGACGGCGGCCATAAACACCGTCCGCCAGACGCTGCATCAGATTGATCCGGGTATTTCTGTCGAGCGTACAGAAGTGGTCGGGCCGAAGGTCTCCGGCGAGCTTGCCCGCAATGGCATGATTGCGGTTGGCCTCGCGAGCCTTGCGATGCTGCTGTATATCTGGTGGCGGTTTGAATGGAACTTCGCCATCGGCGCGATCGTCACCCTGGCGCTCGATACGACGAAGATGATCGGCTTCTTCGTTCTTCTTGGCCTGGATTTCAACCTGACCGCCATCGCCGCCCTGCTGACCTTCATCGGCTATTCGGTGAACGACAAGGTCGTCGTCTATGACCGGATGCGCGAGAACATACGCCTCGCCAAGCGGTATGATCTTCGCGCCATCATCGACACCAGCATCAACCAGGTGCTGACGCGCTGTATCTTCACCTCGATGACGACCCTTCTGGCCATCGTGCCGATGGCGATCTGGGGCGGCAAGGCGGTGGAGAATTTCGCCCTTCCAATGGTGTTTGGTGTGCTGATCGCGACGATGTCGTCGATCTTCATCGCCGCGCCGATCCTTCTGCTGCTCGGCAATCTCGCCCAGCGGCATCAGCATGCCGAGGTGGTTCCGGCGGAGTCTTCGCTCTCCTGACCCCCTCGGCGGGGAGCGCCGCAGACCTGCCTGTCCTTGCGGCGCTCCCTTTTTTTATCTTTGCCAGAGGCAGAAGCTGACCGAATTTTGTGCTGCGCTGCAATATTGTCGGTCATGACAGCTATGCGACAGGAGAAGGGTGCAGGGGTCATAAAAGCGCCCTCGGTTTGCCTCATTCTCATGAAAAACGAACCCTTCGTTTGCCCCTCCCATCCGATGCCGTGCCCGTAGTTAACCTGTATTTACGGATAGATTGAGCTTCGACCGATGCCGCCCAGCCAGGGAGGCTCAGTTCGAGCAGCAACCAATCGCGGCCGCGTTCGTTAGACAGGCTCAGGGTATATTGCGCTGCAAAAAAACGGCTCCCGGATGACCGGGCCGGGTGTTGGACAGGAGTAACATGGAGTGAGGCAGATTTCCGGCGTCACTTTCAGGATCGTGTGCGGCTGTGTGCTCGCCGGGCTCCTGATATCCAGCTGTTCGCCGCCTGCCGATCCTGCGCCCGAAGCGCCGCAACAGGACGTTCA
This sequence comes from Alphaproteobacteria bacterium HGW-Alphaproteobacteria-18, assembly GCA_002841155.1. Taxonomy (GTDB): domain Bacteria; phylum Pseudomonadota; class Alphaproteobacteria; order Caulobacterales; family Hyphomonadaceae; genus Hyphomonas. Next base: position 35,757 of record PHEH01000007.1, on the reverse strand, counting down.
GATCGACGAGCCTGCGCCAGAAGAGGGCGCGACGCCGCCCGCGCCACTGGCCGCCGCCGCGCCAGAAGCCGTTGTCGAAACGCTGAGCGCCGAGGCGGCAGCTGCTCTTGCCGCGTCTGAGGAAGATGCGTCCGCCGCGCCCGCGCCCGCCGCGACGCCAGAGTTTGACTTTGAAGATGTCCACCGCAAGGCTGAGATCCTCGCCAGCCGCCCCTACCAGACACCGCCCGGCATCCCGAAAGAGGCTGGCGCGATGGATTACGATGCCTACCGCCGTATCCAGCTGCAAAAGGAAGCGGTCCTCTGGCAGGACAGCTCCGACAGGTTCCGCGTCCTGCCCGATCCGCGCGGCTATCTGTTCAATCAGGCGATCCGCCTGAACATCATTGAGAATGGCAAGGAAGTTGCCCGTCCTTACGCGCCGGACGATTTCAACTTTTTTGATCTTCCGCTGTCGGATGAAACGAAGACGCTGCTTGGCTTTGCGGGTTTCCGCATTGTCACCCCGCTGAATGTGGCCGGTAAATGGGATGAGCTGATCAGCTTTCGCGGCGCCAGTTTCTTCCGCGCCCTGGGGGCAGGCAATCTCTATGGCGCCTCGGCGCGCGGCATCTCCATCGGAACCGCGTCGCCGGAAGGGGAGCAGTTCCCGTATTTCCGAGAGTTCTGGCTGGTCAAGCCGGCACCGGGCGCTGACACCGTCCGCATGTATGCGCTGCTGGACGGGGAAAGCATCACGGGTGCTTACGAATTCACGGTGACGCCAGGCGCGGAAACCAGGATGCAGGTCACCGCCACGCTGTTTCCCCGCAAAACACTGACAACCGTTGGCATCGCGCCGCTGACGTCGATGTATTTCTTCTCGCCCCACGACATTCGCAAGTTCCCCAGTGATTTCCGCCCGGCGGTGCACGATTCTGAGGGGCTCTCGATCCAGATGTATAATGGCGAGTGGGTCTGGCGGCCGCTGTTCAATCCGAAGAACTTGCAGGTGTCGGTCCTGGCAGACCGCCCGCCGCTTGGTTTCGGCCTGGTGCAGCGCAAGCGCGCGTTCGAGGAATATTCCGACATTGAGGCGGGCTATCACCATCGCCCCTCCGTATGGATACAACCTAGGACTGGTTGGGGCGAAGGCCGGCTTACGCTCGTCGAGATCCCGACCGTCAACGAGTACAACGACAATATCGTCGCCTATTGGAGCCCCCAATCGGCCTGGCGTCCGGGCACTGCCTACACCGTGTCGTATGACATGAAATGGAGCCTGCTCAATCCGGCCGTGCCAGATGTGGCGGCGGTGAAGAACACCTTTGCCGGTGTGAAGCCCGCCGCATCTCAACAGCTGTTCGTGATTGATTACGAGCATATCCCGGAAGCCCTTCTGGAAGGCGTCGAGGCAGACATCTCGACCTCTGCCGGCAAGATCCTCAATCCCATAGTCAAGACCAATCCAGAGACCGGAAATGTCCGGCTCAGCTTCGAACTCGAAGCACAGAACATTGATGTGGCAGAGCTTCGTGCCCTGCTCACCAAAGGGGGGAAGCCTATCACCGAAACCTGGCTTTACCGTTGGCGGAAGGAATGACCTTGCTGCGCGCACGTCCCACTGAATTTCCGATCGAGATGCCGAGCCAGTCTCTGGCTGGCCCCGTTCCCGCCTCAGGCCGCCGTCCCGCCTCTGACCTTTGGCGCAAGCTGTTCCTCATCATTGCCTCCCTCGGCCTTACCGCCTGGGCAACGTACGAGATGCACGAGGTACTTTCTGTCTCTGGGCTGACCCTGCTGGAATGGGCCCTGCTGGCGATCTTCGCGATCAACATTGTCTGGGTCTGCTACGCTTTCATCAACGCGACTGTGGGATTCTTCTCCGCGCTGGGCACGCTGGCGAAGAAGCCGCGCGAAGGGGCAGGGCCGGACCTGCGCAATACACGCACCGTGATTGCCTTCCCGATCTATAATGAGAATGTCGAACACATCTTCGGCACGGTGCTGGCCACGGCGCAGATGATGTCGGGCGCGCCGGGCCGGTTTGACTGTTTCATCCTCAGCGACACGACCGATCCGGATGTTGCCCTCGCCGAGGAGGCCGCTTTCGAGCGCATCCGCCAGCACGCGCCGTCTGATGTGCGCGTCTGGTATCGCCGCCGCACGATCAACCATCACCGCAAGTCCGGCAACATCCGCGACTTCGTCACCCGCTGGGGTGGGCGCTACGACTATATGATCGTCTATGATGCCGACTCCTATATGGAACGCGACACGCTGCTTGAGCTTGTCCGACAGATGGAAGAAGCCCCGCGCACGGGCCTCATCCAGACGATCCCGCAACTGGTCGGGGCCGAGAGTCTCTTCGCCCGTATCCAGCAATTTGCCGCCGCCCTTTATGGGCCGGTGCTTGGCCATGGCATTGCCTGGTGGGCGCAGAAGGAAGGCAATTTCTGGGGCCATAACGCGATCATCCGTGTGCGGGCGATGGCAGAGGCCGCTGGCCTTCCGGAGCTGCCCGGCCGCGCGCCATTTGGCGGCCACATCCTCAGCCATGACTTCGTCGAAGCCGCGCTGCTGCGCCGCGCCGGCTGGAATGTCGAGATCAAGCCGGCCCTCAGCGGTTCGTTTGAGCAGGGCCCGCCGACGATCATCGACCTTGTGATCCGCGACCGCCGCTGGTGCCAGGGCAACATGCAGCACATGCTGGTGCTGCTCAAAACGCGCGGCCTCGCCTGGACCAGCCGGTTCCACCTGATCACCGGCATCTTCTCTTACCTCTCATCGCCGCTCTGGCTGATCTTCATCACGGTCGGTATGGCGCTCTCCTTGCAGAACAGCTTCATGCGCCCGTCCTATTTCGGCGATGGCTTCTCGCTGTTCCCCACCTGGCCGGTCATCGACTCCGTACGCGCGCTCAACCTCTTCATCCTCACGATGGCGATCCTGTTCGCGCCGAAGATTTACGGTCTCATCTATGGCCTCATCAGCCCGCTCTGGCGCCGTCAGGTTGGCCTTTTCCGTACGACATTGGGCGTGGTCACCGAGACGCTGCTGTCGGTGCTGATTGCGCCGATCATGATGGTCACCCAGACCAGCGCCGTCATTGCCGTGCTCAGCGGGCGGGACTCCGGCTGGTCGCCGCAGAAGCGCACCGAGGATGGCTACTCGCTGCTGACCACGCTGCGCCACAGCGCCCCGGCCATGACGCTGGGCGTCGTCCTCTCGGTTGCCGCCCTGATCATCTCGCCGGTCTATGCCGCCTGGCTTGCCCCGGCGACGATTGGCCTGATCCTGTCGGTGCCGCTGTCCTACTGGACGGCCAAGCGTTCGGCAGGCCAGGCCTTCCGCAAGGCGGGCGCGCTGGTTTCTCCGGCCGAAGTCGTGATGCCCGCCTCCTTCGCCGCGGCGCAGGAAGCCCAGCATGTCTTTGCTGACCTGCGCCCGTCAGACCTTTACGCACTCCTCCTCGACCAGGTGAAGCAGCAGCGCCGCTGCGCGCTTGTGGACACCCACTGGTCGCTCGGCCGCAACGAGGTGCACGCGCCCCTCGCTATCGCCCGCGCCCGCACGGAGACGACCGAGTCGGCGGCCGAATACGTCGCCTCGCTCAGCAAGGGCGAGAAGATCGCGCTGCTGAACTCCTGCCGCGACCTGGCCAGTGTCAGCGCCATCTACGCCGCCTCAGGCCGGCCGCTCACCCGTAGCGTTCTCAATGGCGGTCACATGCTGCCCGCAGGGGCTGCCCACGACCGCTCCGCCTGATAACGGTCCCCGGCCCGCCACCGCGCGTCATCCACGGCAGGGCATTTGATCGCATTTCGCGAAACCTTCCCTATATGTGCGCTCCATTTCAAATCGCCCCAGGGGGGGCGACCTTCAGACAGGAGAACGACATGTCCCGGAACGAACCCATCTTTCCTGCGGGCCGTCACGCCCTTTACGAGCAGCACGGGTATTCGGCGGCGATCCGCTCCGGAGACCTGCTTTTTGTTTCTGGTCAGGTTGGCGGCCGCCCGGATGGCTCGCCGGAGCCCGATTTTGCCAAGCAGGTGCAGTTGGCCTTCGACAATCTCCAGGCCGTGCTCGACGCGGCAGGGTGCGGCCTCAGTGACATCGTGGATGTCACCAGTTTTCATACCGACCCCGAGGCCCAGATCGGAACCGTGATGGAAGTAAAAAGCCGCGTTTTTCCCCAGCCGCCTTATCCGAACTGGACTGCCGTGGGCGTCACCTGGCTTTCCGGGTTTGACTTCGAGATCAAAGTCATTGCCCGCTGTCCTGCAAAATAAACTGCCCTGAGAGGGGCGCTCTTTATCTCGAACAGGAGGCTCTCATGGCCGCAGACGATCAAGGCGACCATCCGGTCTACGAACTGGCCGCGCTCGACCAGGAATTCATCCTGGGCGACTCGATGCGGGGCGCGCGCTTCATGATGGAATACGCCAAGGCCGAGGAATACCTTCGCCGCGAGCGTGTCCGTACCACCCTCGTCGCTTTCGGCAGCGCCCGCATCCGCGAGGATGGCGGTGAATGGCAATCCCGCATCTATAATGGTGCGCGCACCTTCGGCCGCATTGCCTCCGAGCGTGGCGGCGCCCTCTGCGACGGCACGGGCTGGCGCGACAATGTCATCACCACGGGCGGTGGTCCCGGCGTGATGGAAGCGGCCAATCGCGGCGCGCGCGACGCCGGCGCCGTCACCATCGGTTTCAATATCCAGCTGCCCCACGAACAGGCGCCCAACCCCTACATCACCCCCCAGCTCAGCTTCCAGTTCCACTATTTCGGCATGCGCAAGATGCATCTGGCCATGCGCGCCCGCGCCCTCGTCATCTTTCCGGGCGGTTTCGGCACGATGGACGAACTGTTTGAACTCCTCACCCTCAGCCAGACCGGCAAGGGCCATCACATGCCCGTCGTCCTCTATGACCGGGCCTTCTGGAACCGCATCGTCAATTTCGAGGCGCTCGCCGAAGCGGGCATGATCAATCCGGACGACCTGAAGCTTTTCAAGTTCGCCGACGATCCGGAAGAGACCTGGGAAAGCCTCCTCGACCTCGGCCTGGACGTGCCGGAGATCATCTAACCAGGCGCATCTGCCTTTGGCGCAAACCAGCGGTGCAGCGCGGGCAACACCAGTAGGGTGAGCAGGGTCGAGGTGACGAGGCCACCCATCACCACCGTCGCGAGTGGCCGCTGTACTTCGGCGCCGACGCCGGTGGCAAACAGCAACGGGGCGAGGCCGAGCGCCGTGGTCAGCGCCGTCATCAGCACAGGCCGGGCGCGCAGGCATGCTGCCTCGATGGCAAGCGCGTCGGCAGGGCGCCCCTTCCGGGCAAACGCGTCCATGAAGCTCACCAGAACCATCCCATTGCCGAGCGCGATGCCAAACAGCGCAATGAAGCCAACCGTCGCGGGCACAGACACGGGCAGCCCCGCAACCCACAACGCCAGCGCCCCGCCGGTCAAAGCGAGGGGGATGTTGAGGAGGATCAGCGCAGCAGATGCCAGTCGCCTGAATGTCAGCAGAAGGACGATCATCACGATCCCCAGCGTCACCGGAATGACGAGGGCAAAGCGCGCATTGGCCTTCTGTTGCAGCTCGAACTGACCGCCCCATTCGAGGCGATAGCCGGGCGGAAGCACCAGAGCTTCGGTCGTTGCGGCCTGCGCCTCGGCCACGTAAGAGCCAATGTCGCGGTCGCGTACATTCAACTGCACCGTGATGAACCGCTCCCCATTCTCGCGGGTGATCTGGCGGGGGCCGGTCACCTCGCGAATGTCGGAGACCGCTTCCAGTGGAACCTTCGCGCTACTTTCCGCGCGCAGCACAATGCGCCCGATGGCGGCCGCGTCGCGGCGGCTTTCCTCGGCATAACGCACGGTGACGGGGAATTGCCGGACGCCTTCGAACACGGCGCCCGCCTGCGCCCCGCCAACGCCCGCGCGCATGGCTTCCAATGCGTCGTCTACGCTGAGGCCATACCGGCCGAGCGCCACCCGGTCTGGCGAGACCACCAGTTGCGGCGCGCCGGTGATCTGGTCGGCCTGAACATCGCTGGCGCCGCGTATGTCCTGAAGGATGGTTTGCAGCGTCTGCGAGTTTTCGAGCAGCACATCCGTATCAGGACCGAATATCTTCACGGCGAGCTGTGCCCGTGTGCCGGTGACGAGTTCATCCACCGACATGGCAATCGGCTGGCCGACGCTGACCTGCACGCCCGGATAGGCGCCCAGATTGTCTGAGATGGCCGCGCGCAGATCATCCGGTGAAAGCCCCTTGCGCCACTGGTTTCGCGGCTTGAGGGCGACGAAACTTTCAGACGAGTTTACCGGGTCAGCATGGGCGCCCACTTCGCCGCGTCCGATGCGGCTGACCACGGAAGCGACCTCCGGGAAGGTCTCCAGCAGGCGCTTTTCGATCCGGGTCACCGTGGCGGCCGCTTCGGTGAGAGAGATCGAGGGCGCCATGGTGATGCGCATGACGATATCGCCTTCTTCCAGTGCGGGCTGGAACTCCGAACCCAGCTGCGAGAGTGCCAATCCGCCTGCGGCCAGCAGGCCCAGCGCCAGGGCAATCGCGGCCGTCCGTCTCCGGATGAAGAAGGCGGCGATGGGCTGGACGATGCGGCCCGCCCGGTCGGGGCCGGTACGGGCCGCTTTCTTCGGCGGGCGCATCAGGCCGAACGCCATCGCCGGGGCGATGAGCGCGGCATAGATGAGTGAACCGAGCATCGCGAGGGCGGCGGCGGCGGCGAGCGGCCGGAAGGTCTTGCCCTCCACCCCCTGCAAGGCAAACAACGGCAGGAACACGATGATAACCACCGCCACAGCGGCGATCAGCGGCGCGATCACGTCTGCGCTCGCCCGCGCGACGATCTGCTGGTTTGTCTCGCCCTCTGCGCGTTCCCGGAATCCCCGGTCGACATTTTCGGCAATCACAATCGCTCCGTCGACCATCATGCCGATGGCAATCGCCACGCCGCCCAGCGACATCAGGTTTGCGCTGATGCCGAGCGCCTGCATCGCGATGAAGGCAAAGCCCACGGAGAAGGGGATCGACAGCACCACGACAAGGCTCGGCCGCCATCCGCCCAGGAACAGGAAGATCAGCGCGGCGACGAGCAATGCGCCCTGCCAGAGGGCGGTGGTTACGGTTGCGGCAGCCTTTTCCACCAGCGTTCCCTGATCGTAATAGGGAATGGCGGTTACGCCGTCAGGCAGGGTCTTGTTGATCTCCTCAAAGCGCTGCTGGGCGCGCGCGATCACCTCCGATGTGTTGGAGCCATAGAGCTTCAGCACCAGCCCGGCGACCACTTCGCCCTTGCCATTGGCCGTCGCAAGCCCCTGACGCACGCCGCCGCCGAGGACGACTTCGCCGAGATCCCCGACGCGCACGGCGCGCCCGTCCTGGGTTTTCACGGGCGTTTCAGCAAGGTCGTCCAGAGTGTGCGCAAGGCCCGCGCCGCGTACGGTAAACTGCTCGGCGCCGCTTTCGATATATTGCGCGCCTTCGGTGCGGTTGCCTGCTTCCAGCGCGGCGATCACATCGCTGAGGCCAATGTCGTGGCCGATCAGAAGGTCAGGGTTGAGGCGGACCTGGTATTCCTTCTCATAGCCGCCGAGGGTCAGGACTTCGGTTATGCCGTCTACGGACTGGAGCGGATATTTGATCATCCAGTCGGCAATTTCGCGCATCTCGATAAGGGAGCGCGCGCCGGTTTCATCTTCCAGCCGGAAATAAAGGATGATGCCGAGGCCGGTGGAGATTGGTCCCATTTTTGGCGTGCCGAAACCTTGCGGGATCGCTTCGGAGGCTTCGGCCAGCCGCTCGCCGACGACCTGCCGGGCGAAATACATGTCTGTGCCATCCTCGAAATAGAGGTTGACGACCGAGAGCCCGAAATTCGATGTCGAGCGCATGGACTGCATCTTCGGCAGGCCCGACATCGCCGTCTCGATCGGGAAGGTCACATACCGCTCAACCTCTTCGGGCGAGAGCCCGCCGGTTTCGGTGAAGACCTGAACCAGCGAAGGCGAGGGATCGGGAAAGGCGTCCACGGGCAGGGCGCGGAAGGCAAAGAGGCCCCCCAGCGTCAGCACGAGGACGGCGATGGCGGCAAGAAGGCATCCGCCCGCAATGTGGTGCATCAGGGTTTTCATGTTGGCCGCCTCCTAGTGCGCGTGGCCGTCGCCGAAAGCGTCTTTTTCAAGCTGAGCTTTCAGCGTGAAGGCGCCTTCGGATACGTAGCGGTCACCGGCCTCAAGACCGGAGCGGATTTCAGCAAAGCCGCCCGCCTTGGCACCTGTCTCGACCGCGCGGGGTTCAAAACCGTCTTCCGCCGGGACGAACACGGATGCCTTGCCCTCCACCTGCACAATGGCCGCTTCGGGTACGCGCAGCACAGGCGCGCCGTCCCCGGCCGCAATCTCTGCCGTCACGAACTGGCCGGGGCGCAGCCGGCGCTCCTTGTTGTCGAGGATCACCCGCGCGGTGGCCGTGCGGGAGGTTTCCTCGATCAGCGGCAGGATGAAGGCAATAGTGCCCTCCGCCGCCACGGCGCCCGTCTCCTGACGCAGCAGAACGGCCATGCCTTCCTGAAGGCGGCCATAGTCATTCTTGTAGACGGCAATATCGGCCCACAACACGCTGTCATCGGCGATCACGAACAGGGGCGCGGTGACTTCTGTGGTCACCATGTCGCCCAGCGACAGATTGCGCCGCACGATGGTTCCGCCCATCGGCGCCAGGATCGCTGCGCTGGCGAGGGCGCCATCGGGCGCGTCCACCATCTTCTCCAGCGCGCCATGGCCGACACCCACGGCATGCAGCTTGTTCTCCGCCGCCTTGCGGGTGGCCTCTGCGGCGGCCACGCCTGCGCGAGCGGCCTGCAGGGCGGCCTCGGCCGTGATCCTGTGCTCCCAGAGCCGCTCTTCGCGCATCAGCGTGTCGCGGGAGAGGGTCTCGGCGGAGAGGGCCGTCAGATAGTCCGCCTTGAGGCCCGCCAGCTCCCGGCTGCTCAGCACGGCCAGCGTCTCCCCTTTGCGCACGGCGGCGCCCTCGCGCGCATTCACGCGGGCGACGATCCCGTCGATGCTCGCCGTCACATTGGCAATCCGGTCCGCATCGAAGCGGATCTCGGCCGGCAGCTTCAGCGTGGAGGACAGCGCGGCAAGCTCTGCCGTCGCGATGACGATGCCCGCTTCCCGGGCTGCCTCGGCGGAGAGTTCAACATGGTCGCCTTCGGTCTCTTCATGGTCGTGATCGTGGTCATGATCTTCGTCGCCCTCTGTCTCAAAGTGTCCCGAAGTGTCCTGATTTGTCCTGGATTGTCCTGAATTGTCCTCGTCATGGCCATGATCATGCGCGTCATGACCCAGCTTGGCAGGGTCTGGCGCGCCGCAGGCAGCCAGTACCAGCGCAAGGGGCACCAGAAGCGACAACCTTTTGAATCTATTATAAATACTGCTCAACCGATACAGCAGCGCGGGCGCCATACGGGCGCAATCGATCTTGAACGACAAAGACTTTTCCTCGGATTGATCCAGAACCGGCCAATGGCCGCGAAACGTTCAGGGATCAGCCGCGAGGGGGCCGGTAGGGGCCTGTTTTGGCGAGGTAAATCAGGGGCTCGGCCGTAAGTGTGGCCTCAGCCGGAGCCACCCGGTTTGCCGGCAGAGAAGGCTCGGTTTTGCTGGCGATCCAGTGGAAGTGGCAGCTGCCACAGCCATGGATTTCTTCGCAATGGTCGTCGTTATGCTGATGCGCGTCGCCGATGGACACAGTGTCGGTGGAAACGGCTATCTCATTGTGAATGCGGGAGATTTCTGCATGCGCATCCGGCGGTTCCGACGCCGCCAAAGCGGGCGTTCCAACCAGCGATACCACCAGAAAGGCGGCAACAAGGCTGCGAAGCCAGAGGATGAGGCGAGCCGGGCGCATGCCGCTTGTTACTGCAAACGGTTTGCAAAATCACCCGGAATTCCTTGCCGATGCGCCGACCGGGGCGAATTGTCCCGCATTTGCAGGCGTTCTAAGGCCTCTGCGCCTTTCCGCCCTTCCTGCCACCGGCTAGAGAAGCCCCATGCTGGCTGACGCGCTGCCCTCCTTTGATCCTGTCGCTGCTGCAGGGGCCCTGCGGGGGGAGGACGGCTTTCTCTGGCTCGACAGCGCCGCACCAGATCATCCCGGATCGCAATATTCCTACATCTGCCTGTGGCCGGTGGAGCGCCTGCGTGTTGAGGCTTCAGCGGGGGCGGCGAGGCAACTCCGGCACTGGCGCGCACAGTTCAGGGCGGAGCGCCTAGCGGGTGGCGCGCCGTTCCAGGGCGGGGCCGCGGGCTACCTGTCCTACGACTTTGCGCCGGCCTTTATGAGCCGTTTCCGCTCTCGTCATACACCAATAGCCGCGCCGGCGTTGGAGTTTGGCCTCTACGACACGGTGATCGCCTTCGATCACCGCGCGCAAACCGCCACGATTTATTCTGCGGGATTGAAGCCAGGCGATACTGCGCCGGATGACACCCTGGCACAGGAGAAAATCAGCCGCCTGAAAGCGAAACTGGCAGAGGCCGCCCCGCCTTTGCCGCCGCCCGAAAAGCTCACATGGATGGCAGAAAGTTCTGCCAGCGCCTACAAAGCCAGTGTTTCCCGCATCCGCGATTATATCCGCGAAGGCGACATCTATCAGGCAAACGGGGCGGCCCTCTGGACAGCTCCGCCGCTCAGCCGCGACGCCGCCTTCGTGCAATACCTCTCTGGCCGGGCCCGCTCTCCGGCGCCCTTTTCCGCCTTCGGCGTGTTTGAAGGACGGATGATCGCCAGCTTTTCTCCCGAGCGCCTGATCAGCGCCGACGGGGAGGGCCGTGTGAAAGCCGAGCCCATCAAAGGCACCATCCGGCGGCAGGAAGACGAAACCGAGGACCAGGCTGCCCGCGCGGCGCTGCGCGCCTCGGAGAAGGACCGGGCGGAAAATGTGATGATCGTGGACCTCCTGCGGAACGATATCTCGCGGGTCTGCACCTCTGCGTCTGTGTCGGTATCCTCCCTCTGCCGGCTGGAGAGTTTCGCCAATCTTCATCACCTCGTCTCGACGGTGGAGGGAGAGCTGGCGCCGGGGCAGGACGCGGTGGCCCTGCTTGAGGCGGTCTTCCCCGGCGGGTCGATCACCGGGGCGCCGAAGCTGCGGGCGATGGAGATCATCGACGAGCTGGAGCCGGCCCCGCGCGGTGTTTTCTGCGGCTCGATGGGGTGGATCGGCCATGACGGCGCGGTGGATTTTTCCATTCTGATCCGCACGCTGGAATGCCTGCCGGAGGTGACGCGGCTGTGGGCGGGGGCAGGCATCACGCTTCTGTCTGATCCGGAGGCGGAGTATGATGAGATCCGGCTCAAGGCCGAACGGATCATGGCCGAGGCAGGTTTTCCGGTGGTGGCATCATGATCCTGATGCTGAACAATAGGGACAGCTTCGTGTTCAATCTGGCGCGCTATTTCCGCGAGTTGGGCTGCCAGATAGAGGTGGTGGACAGCGACCGGATCAGTGTTGCGGAGATCAAGGCGCTGGCGCCCGAAGCGCTTGTGATTTCACCGGGGCCGTGCACACCTGCGGAGGCCGGTGTCTCCCTCGCTGTGATCGACGGGCTCGGCGCGCGCCTGCCGATCCTGGGTGTTTGCCTTGGCCATCAGGCGATTGCGGCGGCCCATGGCTGGCCGGTGACCCATGCCCGCGCGCCCGCCCATGGCCGCGCGGCGCGGATCACGCATACCGGCAAGCGATTGTTTGAAGGGCTGCCCGAGACGTTTGACGTCGGCCTCTATCATTCCCTCATCGCCGCGCCGCCAGCGGTAGGCAGCGAGCTTCTCATCGACGCCCTTTCGCCCTCGGGCGAGGTGATGGCGCTGTCGCATCCGACAAAGCCCATCTATGGTATCCAGTTCCATCCTGAATCGATCCTCACCGAGCATGGCCCGGCCCTGCTCCAGAACTTCCTCAATCTCGCCCGCGCCTGGAGGCGAACATGATCCGGTGCCATCAGCCTGGCTCAATATCTGAAAATACTGAGCTTTTTGATCTGACTGATCGCGGTTTGCTCCTTGCTGATGGGGTGTTTGATACCTCGCGCATTGTTGGTGGACAGATCATACGGAAACGTGCGCATCTGTTGCGGCTGGCCGCTGACGCTGCGGCGCTGGGGATTGGCGTGAACATTTCGGCGCTGGAGTCTCTGGCGCAGGAGACGGTTCCGGAAGGCGCCAATGGGGCGCTGCGCCTCACCATCACGCGCGGCCCCGGCGGGCGCGGCCTGTCTGGGGAAGCCACGGGCGCGGCAACGATCCTGGCCCGCTTTTCACCGATGGACATGGCATTCCCGATGCCGCCCGTCAGCCTGCGGATCAGCAACATCCGCCGTAACCCCACATCCCCCTCCGCGCGCCACAAGACCCTGTCCTATACGGACAATATCATGGCGCTGCGCGAGGCGATGGCGATGGGGTATGATGAGGCGCTCATGCTCTCGCCAGAAGGCCGGGTCGCCTGCGCCTCAGCGGCAAATGTCTTTGCGTTGTTTGGAAACCTGCTGGTGACGCCGCCGCTTTCGGAAGGTGTGCTGCCCGGTGTGGTGCGCGGCTGGCTGCTGGCGGCGGCAAGAGAGGCAGGCCTCGAAACGGCGCAGGAAAGCCTGACGCCGGAACGCCTTGCCGAGGCTGACAGCATCTTCCTCACCAACAGTCTGCGTATTTTCCAGCCAGTCAGAGAGTTTTCAGGCCGGACATTCGAAACTGAACTGCCCGCCGGATTGATTGGTCTCGGTAGAACCCTGCTGGAAGGAGGCTTCGATGATTGATGCAGACCGGCGAGACAAGGTGCTGGCCCGCGTTCGCGCTGAGCCTGTCATCATGGGTATCCTCAATGTAACGCCGGACAGTTTCTCCGATGGGGGAAAGCACACCACGCTGGTCGCGGCTGAGACGCAGGCCATGCAGATGTTGGCCGAGGGCGCCGGCATCCTCGACATTGGCGGGGAGTCCACGCGCCCCGGCGCGGCGCCGGTGTCAGCGGCGGAGGAGCTTGTCCGCGTCCTGCCCATCATCCGGCATCTGGCCGCGCGGATCGACGCGCCCATCTCCATTGATACGGTGAAAGCCTCCGTTGCCCGCGCGGCGGTGGAGGCGGGGGCCGTCATCATCAATGACGTGACCGGCATGACGGGCGACCCGGATATGGCCGCTACGGTTGCAGAAACCGGCGCGGCCGTGGTGATCACCTACCATCGCGGGCAGGCGGACGAAGCAGTCGATGTCCTCTCAGATATGCACGCCTTCTTTGAGCGCGCGTTCGAGAAGGCGGCTCGCACGGGCATTCCCAAAGAGCGCGTCTGGCTGGACCCCGGCGTCGGCTTTGCCAAGACGCAGCAACAGAACCTTGAGGTGATCGCAGGGCTCGGCACGCTTTCCCGGTATGGCTGCCCTGTCCTGGTGGGGCTTTCCCGAAAGAGCTTTATCGGCCATGTCACAGGCCGGGCCGTAGATGATCGCCTCGCTGGCACGCTCACCGCCCATCTGATGGCGCTGCAGCGGGGCGCTCGCGTCCTGCGGGTGCATGATGTAGCTGAGCACACCGATTTGCTGCGCCTGTATCAGGCGATCGAAGGGGCAGGGCATGAAAACTGAGATCATCATCCGCAATCTCCGCATCCACGGCTATCACGGCCTGAAAGAGGCGGAGAAGGCGCTCGGCCAGATCTTCGAGGTGGACATCACCTGCGACATGCATACCGACAAGCCGCCCCGCGATGTGATGGAAGACACCGTCTGTTATGGCGAAATATGTGACCTCGTGGCGGGCGTGTCCGAGAATGAAGTGTTCAACCTGATCGAAACCCTGGCGGAGCGGATTGCTTCGGCGATCTTCGCAAGCTTTCAGCCGATACAGAAGGTTCGCATTGAAATCCGCAAGCCGCGTGCGCCCATCCGGCACATCGTCAATCATGTCGGCATCGCCATCGAGCGGGAACGCCATGGCTGAAGCGGCGCTCAGTCTTGGCTCAAATCTGGGCGATCGGCAGGCGCACCTCGCCGGCGCGGTGCGCGCACTTGAGGCTTGGGACGGTGTGCGGGTCACAGCCGTTTCCTCGCTCTGGGAAACGCCGCCCTGGGGCATTGAGGATCAGCCGCATTTTCTCAATGCGTGCGTGCTGATCGAGACCTCGCTTTCGCCTATCGAGGTGCTCGACGCCTGCCTCGCCATCGAACGGGAACATGGCCGCGAGCGCAGCCTGCGCTGGGGACCGCGCACGCTCGACATGGATGTTCTGTACTATGACGATGTGGAGGTGGATGAGGAGAGGCTGATCTTACCCCATCCACGCATGTTGCTGCGCAGTTTTGTGCTGGCGCCCCTGGCGGAGATTGCGCCGGAAAAGGTGATTGCCGGCGTGACAATCCAGGAAAATCTCGCCCTCGTTGGCCTGGAAGCCGGCATGAAGCGGCTTGAACCTCTCAGGGGGCAGGCCTGACCGGATCAGGCGGCATCACTCCGCCTGTGAGGCAGCGGCAACGGAATAATGCATGCGCTTTCCGTATTGCCAGCCGGCATCAACTCTACCCGGTTACGGCCTAGCCGCTTGGCGCGATAGAGTGCCTTGTCGGCCCGCTCCAGGGACGGATGAATATCGGCGTCACTGCCTTCAGGCTGGCTGACGCCAAGGCTGATGGTGACACTGAAAGCCCCCTCCGTGCTGGTGAAGCGGAGGTCCCTGGCCGCATCGCGCAGACGGTTGGCCAGTATCAGAGCCGCGTCCATGTTTGTTTCCGGCAGGATCAGGCCAAACTCTTCGCCGCCGAGGCGACCGAGCAGGTCTGCCTCACGTATATTTTCGGTCACAAGGCGCGCCAGGCGGACAATGACCTCATCGCCGGCAGCATGCCCGTGTACATCGTTGACCTTCTTGAAGTTATCAATATCGAACATCAGGACACTGACAGGATGGTCATGTCGATGCGCACGCTGCACTTCACGTTCGGCATAGCGGAAAAAGGCGCGACGGTTCAGGACTTTCGTCAGCGGGTCTGTGACGGCCAGATCATAGAGTGCGCAGCGATCTTCCTCGGCATCAATCAGATCCTGCACAGCATAGCGGCCCGCGCTGTAGACGCAGATATCCTGACTGACGATATGTGCCATGCTCTTCATAAGCCTGATCTCGTCAGGAGATAACGTCCGCGGCTGGCTGTCGATCAGGCAGAGCGTGCCAAAGCGCTTGCCATCAGGATCGCTGAGTGGGGCGCCAGCGAAGAAGATAACATTCGAAGGGCCCATGACAGCCGGGTCGCGCGTAAAATAGGGTTCCAGGCGCGTATCGGTAACTGCGAAGGCTTCATCGGCAAGGTTGGCGTGGGCGCAGAATGCCTGGAGGTTGTCAAAATCATTTTCAGAGACGCCGTGAGCGGCGCGATACCATGCGCGATAGCGCTCGTTCAATGCGGCGATCACGATGGGCGCGCCCAGCGCAAGCGACGCTGTGCGGGCAATATGGCTCGCATCATGAACGGTTTCACTTTTCAGAATCCGGTAGCGCTGAAGCACTTCAGATTTCTGCTGTTCAAAGCGCGGCGGCGGATAGGTGAGCATGGAGAAGGTTCCCCCGGACATATTGGTTACCATGCTGTTATGCATACTCAGGTTTAAAGCCTGGCTATCCCGGATCGATGAAATTTCATCGATCCGGTCTTTGATTGCGCTTTTCCGGATGGGCGTTTCCTAAATTCCGCAGGCAGATTATTAAACCGTGGTCCCGCTAAGCGTTCAAGAGGCGCGGCAGAGCCTTGCAGAAGCGTTCCACGTCTTCGATCTTGCCGGTCGATACGCGGCTCCACGGCATGTAGTCCATGTATTGCCCGCGGATGGAGATCTTCTCGGCGGCCATGGCTTTCTGAAGATCATTGGCGGGTATACCGCTCTGGAAGTAGACGAAGTTCGTCTGCGATTTCAGATAGGTGAGGCCGAGTGTGTCGAGCGTCGTGGTGATCATGTCGCGCGCTTCCACGATCTTTGACTTCGAATAGTCGATGAAAGCGGTATCATCATAACAGCCGATAGCGGCAGCGATGGAGGTACAGGGCGTCCAGGCCATTGTCGTGTTGCGGATCTTTTCGGCGGTCTCTGCTGACGAGATCGTATAGCCGACGCGAATGCCGGCCATGCCGTAGATCTTCGAGAAAGTGCGGGTGACGATGACGTCCCTGCCTTCCTTGATCAACGGCACGCAGGTCATCGAGGCTTCGTCATCGACAAGTTCGATATAGGCCTCGTCAACAACAACGGTTGTCTTCTCTGCCATTTTCGCAACGGCAGGGCGAATGACCGATCCGGGCATGGCGATGCCGGTGGGGTTGTTGGGGTTGCACAGCTGCACCATACCGGTTTCCGGCGTGATGGCCGCGTCAATGCCAGCAAGGTCCATATCCATGTCTTCCGTAAGCGGAATACGCAGGATGGTTGCCATGTTGAGTTTTGCCGCATAGAGCGCCGTCGTATCCCAGAAGAGGCGCGGGGCAACGATAGGGCCTTTGGGGCCATATATGAGGGCGAGGGCGCTGAGGGCTTCGCCGGACCCGGTTGTGATGACGATCTGTTCGGGCGAAACCCCGTGGCGATCTGCGATCAGGCTGGCGAGTGTCTGCACCGCTTCGTCATTGGTGTAGTAAGCGCCTTTTTCTGCGGATGACTGTATCATTTTCAGCGCTGAAGGCGCCGGGCCGTAAGGGTTTTCGTTCCGCGAGAGGAGCGCAAGGTCTGCTGGGGGGCCGAAGAGGATTTTGCCTTCTGGTTCCAGTGGGAAGGCGCCGCGCGCCTCTACGGCGGCCGTTGCAGAGGTCGTGTTTGCGCAGCCTGCAAGACCAACAGCCGCAGCGCCTGCGCCTGCCGAGAAAAGGCCGCGCCGTGTAAGTCTATAACCCATGATCTTTCTCCGGATTCGGGATTGAAATGTCTGCGCTCATGGTGGCTGCCACGGGGGTGGCATCAACGATGAGCGGTATGCCGCGCGCGGGCGGCGTGAAGGCCGAGACCAGCATGATGCTGGAGGTGACGAGCAGGTAAAGCCCAAGCGCGCGGCGAAGATGCACCGCGTTCAGACTGTGTGCGACAGCAACGCCCCAGGGGGCGGTGATGACGCTCATGGATGTGATGGCAAGCGCGGCGATGATGTTCACATAGCCCAGCGAGCCGAAAGGCAATCCCGATTGGCCAAAGCCTGCGATGATGCTGCCGATGGTGCCCGGCACCGCGATGATGGTGCCAAAGCCGGCGGCGGTGGCAACGGCGCGATGCATGGGCTGTCCGCTGAGTGTCATGATGAGCACGGCGGGCGTGCCCCCGCCGATGCCGAGCAGCGTGCAATAGCCGCCAAGCACGCTGCCGAGGCCGCCGCGCATGAAGCCTTTGGGCATCTCGTTCGAGACAGGTCCGCGTTGGGTGAGCACCGGAAAAAGGAAATGCCAGGCCATGATGAACACGCCGACCCCGAAGGTCATCTTCAAGGCGTGGCCATCAAGATATTGCGCAATAAAGAGGCCAAGCACGACACCGATCACCACCCAGGGTGTCCAGCTTTTCAGGATTTCAAAATCGACCGCGCCGCGTTTGGCATGCGCCTGAACGGATCGCAGGGATGTGAAGATGATCGTGGCAAGGGATGTGCCGATAGCGACGTGCATAATCTTGTCGCTGGCGATGGCATCTGCCCCGGCGCTCAGCAATGTGAGCACCGAGGCGAGCGCGGGGACGACGACAAAGCCGCCCCCGATGCCGAATAGTCCTGCCACGAAACCAGCGAGCGCCCCTGCGGCCAGCATGGCCGCGATGAACAGGAGCGTATCGGGCGTAAGGATCATAAGATGCAGACCCTTTCACGTAGTCGGAAGACGGTTGCCCCCATGATCAGAACCTCGCTGTCAGGGTAATCTGCGCTGTTCTGGGGTTGAGGGGCCTGTAGGTTGCAGCGCCTCTGCCGGTTGTGGTGAATGTGAAGGCGAGCGTGTCTTCATCGAAGATGTTGTCGATATTGAATCGTAGGCTGACATTCTCGGGTAGGCCGAAATTGTTGGGGCCACCAATGTCAATATAGCCGCTCCAGAGGAAGTAGCTTTCCATCACATTGTCATCCTGATACGCGCCCTCGGCGAAGTCGGCATAGCGCTCGCCGGTGTATTTGGTGGAGATGTTTGCCACGAGCCATTCGGTGGGCTCCCAGGTGATGCCGCCCGTGAACAGCCATTCGGGGCTGTCGGCAAGGCGGCTTCCCGCAGGGTTAATGATATTGCCCTGAAGGTCGTGACCGAACCCATCATCCAGTTCGGCATGGTTGTAGGTCAGGTTGACATCAGCAAAGAGCTGCTTGTTCAGGAATTCCGGGTTCCACACTCCGGAGAGTTCAAACCCATAAGCCGTTGTGCCGCCGGCATTGACATAGATGGTCTCGGTCTCGAAAGTTTCCGGGTTCCGAATAACATCGGCCACAAGGCGGTTCTGGAAGCTGGTATAGAATGCCGAAACCGCTCCATTGAAGGTCGGTCGGTTGGTTCGGAAGCCGATTTCAAAGTTGTCAGATTTCTCCGCTTTCGGAGTTGCGAACTCTGACGCAGTTGAGAAGATGTCATCGGTCCCGCGTGGCAGGGCGTAGTTCTGCGAGAAGGAGCTGAAGATCTGATCTGTGCTGTTGAGAGAGTAGACCGCGCCGATCATCGGCAGGGGATCGCTCTCATAAGAGGCGCGGATTGAGACTGGACGCTGGAACTCTTCATAGTCCTTGAAATCGCGGTAGCCATCGAGCGCGTAGTCAATGTCCAGAAGCTTCAGGCCAAGCTCCAGAGCGAGCTTGTCGTCCAGCAGGCGAATCGTGTCCTTCAGATAGTACTGCTTGGTATCGCGCTGGGAATCATAGTCGCGGCGATAATAGGCCACCTCGTCCCAGATCACATCGCCATCGGCTGTGCCGCCGGTCTTGTTCAGGCGCAGCTGTGTGCGGTGATATTCGTCCTTTTCGGTCCAGAAGCCGGCCTCGAACGTATGGTTGGCGACTTCCCATGTCAGCCCGGCGACAATACCCTTGCGGATGCCGCCGACCCCTGAGAGGCCATACTGAACGCCGCGTGGATGCACGACATCAAGTCCGGCCGCCAGCTGGCGATTGTAGATACCGAGCGTGTTGCTATAGCTGTCGGGAGAGACGCCGTAGCCGTCCTTGTCTTCATAATATGCGGTGGCCTCAAGAGTGATCGTCTCACCAATCGGGACGCCGCCCTTCAGGGAGTAGAGCGTGTCGTCACGGATGTTGATCCGGTCCTCATAGTAATCCATGCAGGACCCTTGGGTAAAGACCGGGGTGAAGTCGCTGCCGTTGATTACGCCATCGCCGTTAAAGTCATAGACGTTTGGCCTCGGAGAAATGCAGCTGTCAGGGATCGCCCCGAGATAGCCATAGTCGCGGCCGCGTAGATTATACGTGGCACGGCTCATCGACGGAGAATCATAGTCGAAGAAGTCGTTGCTGACATATCCCGCCTGAAGGAAGGCGTCGTTCTGGAAGTCGTAGCGCAGCTTGCCTTCGAGGTGCTCGCGGTCGATCGAGCCGGCGCCGCGCCACAGGTCGCTGTCCGTCTTGGAGCGGCTGATATAGGCGGAGAAGCCGCCGATCCGTCCTGTCTCCAGCTTAAGGAACGTACGCTGAAGGTTATCATCCCCAATGGTGACCGAGGCGATCCCGCCCATCTCTTCGCTGGGCAAGATGGAATTGTAGGAAACGATCGGACCGAGCGAAGCATAGCTTGGCAGGGACACGTCACCGGCGCCGGGCGAGGCGATGACCGAGCCGAGGTTCTCGTTATCCACATAACGGAAAATCGGGCTGCCGCCGAAGGCATCAGACCGGCCCATCGGCACGCCGTCGAGTACGAAGCCGATTTGCTGGAGGTTAAAGGCGCGCACGGTGACCGAGTTACCGAACTCGTAGAGCCCCAGCGCGCCATCGGTCTGGACGTTGAAACCGGGCAGGGTTTCCAGCATTTTCAGGCCGGAGATCCCGCCGGGAGCCGAGAGCAGCTCTTCCCGCGTCACACCTACCGTGTTGGTTGCTTGCCCGGTGCCAATGGCCAGATCGGTCTGGGAAATGCGCCGTCCTTCGACGACGACCGCTTCCATGACAGCGTCATCTTCGGCAACTGGCGCTTCCTGTGCCTGTGCGACGACTGGAAGCACGCTGATGGCTGCGGCCATAGCCAGCGTGCTGATACTTGGTTTGAGAATCCCGTGAAGAAAGCTCCGCATATAGTCCTCCGTGCAATTTCAACTGACATGTTGAAACTGCGCGTTTGCTGGAGCGGAGCAATTTTAAATCTTCCGGACGCGTTATTAACAGGAGTAAAATCTACAGGATGCGGGCTGTTTGTGCAGCGCGTCAAAAAAACAGGCAGGCTCCCAGCCTGCTTGCCGGGATTTTCGGACAATCGACTCAGTTGGCGAGCTGATTTTCGATTTCCGGAAGGGTGTTCTTGCCGAAATACATATCGCCTTCGAGGAAAAAGGTCGGGCTGCCGAAGGCGCCGCGCTTGGCGGCATCTTCCGTGGTGGCCATAAGGCGCTGTTTTACGTCAGCTTCCTGTGCGCGGCGCATCAAGCGGTCGGCGTCGATACCGGCGGCGGTGAGTTCGGTGGCCACGATCTGGGGATCGTCCATCTTTTTGGGCGTTTCCCACATCAGGCGGTAGGCGGCGTCGACATAAGCCCTGAGGCCACCCTCAATGACGGCTGCGGTTGCCATGCGCATCAGGAGCAGGGTGTTGACCGGAAAATGCGGGTTCATTTGAAAGGGGATGTCATGGCGCGCAACGAAGCGGCGCATTTCCAGATTCTCATAGGCCATCTTGTTCGGGATGCCGGCGAACGCCATCATTGGCGACTGGTTGTTCGTCAACTTGAACAGGCCGCCGAGGAGAACGGGCGTATAGATGAAGCGCGCGCCGGTGCGGGCCTCGATGTTGGGGATTACGCGGTGGGCGAGATAGGCGTTGGGGCTGCCGAAATCGAACTGGAATTCTACCGTCTTCATTACCAGGTTTCCTTATAGGGTCGCAGATCCATTTCGAATGTCCAGGCATCGCGGTTCTGCTGGTGGAGATACCAGTAGGCGTCGGCGATAGAGGCGGGGTTCATGAGGGTATCGGGAGCCAGGTTTGCGGCAGCCTCTTCGCCGCGGGCGGACTTGATCCGGTTCCGGACGAAATCGGTATCAACTCCCGCATCGATGATGAGATGGGCGACATGGATATTCTGAGGGCCAAGCTCGCGCGCCATGGCTTGACACATCATGCGCAGGCCACCCTTGGCGCTGGCGAAGGCGGCGTAGCCTATTCCTCCCCGCAGGCTGGCAGTTGCGCCTGTAAAGAAGATTGAGCCTTTGCCGCGTGCCAGCATCAGGCGGGCAGCTTCCCGGCCGGTAAGGAAGCCCGCCTTGCAGGCCATCTCCCAAACTTTGAAGAACACGCGCTCGCTCGTGTCGAGCAGGTGGAAATAGACATTGGCGCCGGGATTGGAGATGACAACTTCCAGAGGGGCGTGGGCGTCTGCTTCCCGCAAGAAGGCGGTGACATCTTCTTCCTTGCGGGCATCAAGGCCGCGCGCGATGCATGTGCCGCCATCCGCTTCGATATCGCTTTTAAGCTTTTCAAGTTTTTCTGCCGTGCGGCGGCCGGCGAAGACGGTGTAGCCCTCGGCGGCAAACTTTTTTGCGATGGCGGAGCCGATGAAGTCTCCAGCGCCTATTATGGCGCATGTTGCATTTCGGTCTGGCATGTATGCCTCCCTGTTGTTCGACAAGTAGGTCTTGAAATAAGACTAAGTCAATGATAAAAGTGACCCATGAAATGGCAGGAACTTGACCGGGAGAATTGTTCGCTGGCGCGGGCGATGGCTGTTGTGGGAGACCGCTGGGCGTTGCTTGTGCTACGTGAGGCATTCCTCCGTGTGCGCCGGTTTGATGACTTTCAGGAGCGGCTCGGAATTGCCCGTCGCGTGTTGGCCGAGCGCCTGAAGCATCTGGTGGAGCATGGGGTTCTGGAGAGGGTTGCCTACAGCCAGGTGCCGCTGCGGTATGAGTACAGGCTTACGGAAAAGGGGTTGGGCCTTTACCCGGTCATCATAAGCCTCGTTCACTGGGGGGATACGCATTATGCCGGAAAAAAGGGGCCGCCACTGCTTCACCGGCATAAGGCCTGCGGGCATGATTTCCGAAGCGTGCTGACCTGCTCAGAGTGTGGGGAGGCTTTAGACCCCAGAGAAGTGATGCCCCATCCTGGGCCAGGCGCGCGCAAGGGCGAGTGGGATGGGCGCGTTACTGAGTGAACGGCTTGACTATATTGCCCCTGCGATCATCTTGGTGACATGTCGTTGAGACCGGCTCTTCTTTTTATTCCCGCTGCGCGTGCTGCCGCACGCCGCTAGCCCCTGATCGTGCCTGAAGAGCGGGCGTTATCAGGGGCGCGAAAACTATCTCACACACATTCTCCTTCGTCCGCGCCAGAATTGGCCGCGGCGCTTTCATGCATTCGGAGCTACTATGTCCCACACTGCCCGCCCACCTGTATATGTCACCGAAGCCGAACTTGAGCGGCTTTCCGATCTTGCCTACGCCGTTCAGGGCAGGGAGCCTGCTGCTGATACGTTGATAGAAGAGCTTGCCCGCGCCCGCGTTTCGCCAGCCGGCGAGGTGCCCCTTGATGTTGTGCGCATGCATGACCGGGTGAGCTTTCAATATGATGGGGCCCGGTATGAGGACTTCTCGCTCGTCTACCCCTACGAGGCAAATATCGAAGCAAAGCGGATATCAGTCCTGACCCAGGTGGGCGCGATGCTCATCGGTCTGCGGGTCGGGGATATGATGACCTGGATGGGCTCTGATGGCCGCGATCACAGCCTGGAAGTGCTTGATGTATCGCATTCCTGAGTATGATCGGGCCTGCCTGCAAAAATAGCTTTCTGCCGTGAAATCCAGGTAGCGGCCGGTTGCGTATGAACCTCTGGTATCTTTTTGTTTCCTGGGCCAACCTCGTGACTTGCGAATATGATCATTGGTTGAATTCGGATATGTCAGGGGCCGTGTCATTAAAATCTGTACAGAGAGCATGCTTGATATCTTCAGGTGGCGGATGCCCCGGAAACATCAGGCTTCCGGCCAAACGTCACGCAAGGCTTCCCATGCTTTGCTTGCTGTTAACTACATTTCCCCGACTGCACCTGAACTAACAACCAGGGCTTGCGCACAACGTGTATTTCCGCTTCATTCTGGTGTATTAGGGGATGCAGGATAGCAATTCAGCCGTGGGACCGAACGAGGAGTTTGGTACAATGCATCTTAGCCCGGCACTTGATGGCGGATCGGTCTCCATCACGACAGAAGATCTGTCGTCTAGCCTGTCTGATCCTATTCTTGCGGCGCTGCTTCAGAGCAGCCGGGATTGCATCAAGATCCTCGATCTGAGCGGCCGCATCCGGCACATGAATCCGGCTGGCCTGTTGTCTCGCCAGCTGAATGCCGAGACCGATGTTATCGGGCGGCATTGGTGGGATCTCTGGCCTGAGGATTCCCATTCGATGGTGCAGGATGCGACAGTAAAAGGTGCGGCTGGCGAAATATCTGACTTCCGGGGTTTCTGCCCCACGGCGCGAGGGCGTCCCAAATGGTGGGATGTGCGCGTTGTGCCGATACGCGATGGGCTGGGCGAAGTGAGCGGTGTGCTTGTTGTGTCCAAGGACGTGACGGACGCCGTTACAAATCGCAAGATGTACGACACAATCGCACTTGAGATGCGTCACAGGCTGAAGAATGCCTTTGCAGTTGCCAGCGCGATTGCCAAGATCAGCGCGCGTCAAACACCCGAGCATCAGACATTTGCTGAGGATCTGGTCGCACGGTTTTCTTCCCTTGCCGTGGCGCAGGGTAAGCTGGTGGATGCCGCCAGCGACTTTCCGTTGCGCTCGCTGGTTTCCGATCTTGTCGATGCAGCAGGCGTCAGCGAGGAAACGATCAATGTGACCGGCCTACCCGATTGCCTGGTGGATGAAGCGCAGATGCGCGTCATTGCCGTGGTCATAGGAGAACTCACGACGAACTCTTTGAAATATGGCGCTCTGCGCAATGGCAGTGCCATTCATTGCGAGGGCCGGATTGAGGAAGACTGGCTGCATATTTCCTGGATTGAGCCGCTTGAGGACGTCTCAGACGACCAGACAGAGACATCTTCTTCCACCCATACCGGGCTGGCGGTTATACAGCGCATTGTGACATCAGCGGGCGGTCAGGTGTCCCGTGTCATGAGCCCTGATGGTCTTCGCGTCGATTTCTCGCTCGTTCACCAGATGAGCGACGAGTCTCCGGACTGACAATCTCTTTCCAAAAACGAAAACCGCCACCCAGCCTGAGCTGGATGGCGGACAGGCGCCACACGTGGGGGTGGGGGACGCTGACGGGCGCCTGAATTTCTTCCGTATCCTGATTTTAAATAGTCAGGATTACTTGCGGATATCGTCCGCTACTTTTTTCAACTTCTCTTCAGCTTTGCCAGCAGCGCGCTGAACATCGCCTTTCAATTCCTGAGCACGGCCTTCTGCTTCCAGCTTCTTGTTGCCGGTCACTTTGCCTGCGGCCTCTTTGCTATTGCCAGCAATCTGGTTGCCGACGCCCTTGACAGTGTTCTTGTTGGTCATGGCAGTCTCCGTGCGGATATCTGAATGCGCCTTCGTGGCACACATCTTAATAACGTTCCGGAGGCAGATTCAGTTCCCTGATATTCAAAAGTATTTCTTTGTCAGTTCAGCGACAGAAATGATGAGTGGAGTTCATAAAAAGGGCGCCCGAAGGCGCCCTTGGAAGTGTGGGGGTGACAGGCCATAGCGCAGGCCATTGCCCTGTCAGGTGATGCTTCGGCCGCGCAGCGCGCGTGCAACAAATGTCACAACGAGAAGCGCCAGGAATACGAAGAAAAGAATTTTCGCGATGCTCGCGGCGGCGCCGGCAATTCCGCCGAAGCCAAGCAAGGCGGCGATGATCGCAAGAATAAAGAATGTCAGTGCCCAACCAAGCATGGAAGTCTCCTTTGTTTGTGTCTCTGACCAAATCTGTCGGTCCGTGAAAAGGAAACGCGCTCATCCTTTCGAGGTTCCAAGGAAAAGCTTTTGGCCGGCAATATCAGAGCGGCCAGGCCCAGAGCAGCATAGGGGTTGCTGTAAGAATTACGACGATTTCCATCGGCAGGCCAAGGCGCCAGTAATCTCCGAAACGAAATCCGCCAGGGCCGAGTATCAGCGCATTATTCTGGTGGCCGATAGGCGTCAGGAACGCGCAGGAAGCCCCCACGGCGACGGTCATGAGATACGTGTCCGGATTGACCTGAAGTTGCGCTGCCGCGCCCAGGGCGATGGGGCACATGACAGCGGCGGTGGCGGCATTGTTCATGAAGTCCGAGAGCGTCATCGTAACGATCAGCAGAATGATCATCGTGTAGACGGGATTGACCCCGCCTGAAGCGCTGATGAGCCCTTGCGCGAGGAGGTCGGCAGCGCCTGTGGTGGACATCGCACCAGCCACAGGAATAAGCGCGCCGAGCAGAATAACGACCGGCCAGTCAATCGGCTCATAAAGCTTGCGCAGGGGGATGACTTTGAAAACGGCCACGGCAAGTACGCCTGCTGCGAAGGTTATGGCGGCTGGCAATAGGCCAAAGGCGGCCCCGCAGACTGCAAGCACCATAATGATCGCTGCGAGCAGTGCTTTGCGTGTGTTCGGGATTTTCAGGGGGCGTTCCGCCAGAGGAACGCAGCCATACCGGTTGGCAAATTCGAGGATTGCGTCCGTTGTGCCCTGAACCAGCAACACATCGCCCGAACGGATCGGGGTGGAGTTCAGGCGCGCCATCGACTCCTTGCCGTCTCTCGACAGGGCTATGAGGTTGACGCCAAACTCACGGCGCAAATCAATCAGTTTGATGGAAAGACCGAGCAGGAGCGCGTTGGGACGAACTGCCAGCTCCATCAGAATGACATCGCCCGATTGGAGGCGGCTTGTGGCGGGAGGGCTCTTTTCCTTTTCATCCTTTTCTGAGGCAGGATCTCGGACTTTTTCCTGGGCTGTCTCCTCTTCGGTCTTGTCCACGGCATCCAGAGAAAGTCCAAGCTTGGACAGAGCGTCGCCAATAGCCTCAGGGTCTGCCTCAATGACCAGAACGTCATCAGCGCGAACTTCCCTGTAGGGGCTTGGCGCGGAGATGCGCTGGTCATTCCGTAGCAGGCTGACGATCTGGGCATCGGTCGTATCAAGCTGGTATTCGATGTCCCGAAGGGATTGGCCGATAATTGCAGAGTCAGGTTTTACGCGTGCCTCGATGATATAGGGCGCTGTTTCAAAACTGGAGAGGTTCGTGCGTTCGCGCGCAGGAACAAGCTTCCAGGCGAGGACGATGAGGATAAGACCACTTGCCGTTACGGCGAGCCCAACCGGCGCAAAATCGAACATCGTAAAGCCACTGCCGCCGTCCTGTCCGCTGAACCCGGCGACGATCAGGTTGGGCGGCGTACCGGTCAAGGTTGTCATCCCGCCCAGAATGGACGCGAATGAAACGGGCATCAGGACGCGGCCGGGAGAAATGCCCAGGCGTTCTGCTGTCTTGATCGCAACGGGCATGAGCAGTGCGAGGGCGCCAACATTGTTCATGAAGGCAGAAAGGCCCGCTGCCAGAGCTGAGAGCGCAATGATGGAGACTGTGCTGCCCGATGCCGAGGGCAGGAGGCGGGCTGTCAGTGTGTTTACAACTCCAGTGCTCTGAAGCGCGAAACTGAGGATGAGAACCGATGCTACAGTAATGACAGCAGGGTTTCCAAAGCCCGAGAAGGCGTTGCCGGGATCGACGAGGCCTGTAATGACGCAAGCCATGAGCGCGCCGAGGGCGACCAGGTCATGACGCCACCGCCCCCAAACGAAGAGCAGGGCCGTCACGGCGAGGATGGCAAAGATGCCGGCTTGAGGAAGTGTCATGTATGCATCCCCGATCTGCGGTAGATCAGATCAGACGGGATAGCATGCGGTCAACAATGCCGGCGCTTGTATTTGGCGCTCGGGCGAGGGCATAAGCCGCCACACCGACACCTAGCACTGTGAGGATAGGGCGCTTGTCCACCATGTTGTTTACTGCGCTGAGGGACATGTCTGTCAGGGCGTCGAGCGTATCATCGCGGATATAGGCCATTGTGTTGGTGGCCGCTGATGTAACACCGGAAAACTCTTCTTCCATAGGCACGGATGGGCGCGTTGCTTTCCACATTGCCAAGCCACCGCCAGCGATCAATACGCTGCCGACCAGAACGCCTGCCCCGGCAAGACCAAGCCAGGGCGTGAGTGCAACAACACCGGCCCATGTCAGAGCGCCTGCGCCAGCGAGCCCTATTACGGACCCGCCGGCCATCAGGATGACGCGAAGCTTCAGACTGCCCAGCATACTTAGCGGCGCGCCAGGAGAGCCAGAAGTACGCCGGCGCCAGCAGCTGCACCAACCGACATCAGCGGGCGTTCCCGGATGGTGTCTTCAAGTCGGTGGCGAGCTTCGGCTGCCTTGTCGGCAACCGTCTCGGCGCCGTGCTGGGCTTTCACGACCTTTTCGCCAACGGCGCGGCCGAGATGTTCGGTAAAGTGATTTGCCGACGATTTGACGGCTGAAACAAATGTCTCCGCAGCCTCTTGTGCCGTATGCAGATCATTGCGTGCAGCTTCTGCTGCCGCTGTCTTCTTGTCGTGACCGTTGATGCGGGCGCGCGATTTCCTCGTAGAAGTTTGGGGTGTAGCCATCGCTTTCTCCTTTCAGTGTCCTTGCTGCATCAACGAAGGAGAAAGCGAATGGTTCCAATCTGCCCTCAGATTTGGGGCTCAGCTTGCGCGTGGAAGAAGAGGGCCTGGCTGATGGCGGCCTTAACCGTATCATCCTGAAACGGTTTGGTGATGAGGTAGGTGGGCTCAGGGCGCTCACCTGTTAGGAGGCGCTCTGGGAAGGCCGTAATGAAAATAACAGGCAGGTCGAAGTCGGCCAGGATATCCTGAACCGCGTCAATGCCTGAAGAATTATCTGCCAGCTGAACATCACACAGGATCAGTCCGGGTTTGACCCTGCGGGCAAGTTCCACGGCATGCTTGCGCGTCGCAGCGTTCCCCGCAAAGGTGTGCCCCAGATCCTCCACAAGGTTTGCAAGGTCTGCTGCAATGATCGGTTCGTCCTCAATGATGAGGACCGATGTGGAGAGCTGTTGTTCGATTTCGCGATGGGCTGCCTCGATGAGTTTTTCGAGTTCGGCGGTGCTTTTGCCCAGGATCTCGCATGCTTCCGGGCGGCTGAAGCCCTCCAGTGTTGTCAGAAGGAAGGCCTGGCGTTGAATGGGGGCAAGCTTGCGCAGGCGTGCTTCCGGCGAGGAGCCCGAGAGTTTGCCCGCCGTTTCCAGTTTTGCGCCGGTCGTCGACCAGATGGCATGAAAGAAGCCATACAGAGTGACGCGGGGGGAGGAGGCCTTTACCATCAAGCCGGGGTCTTCACTCAAGGCTTCAAGACAGGCCCGGATGTAGGCGTCTCCGCTCTCCTGCGCGCCTGTAAGGGCGCGTGCATATCGACGAAGGAAGGGAAGGTGCGGACCGTATTGGGCGATCAGACTCATGGTGGAACCTCTATGCTATCTGAGCGTTACAACGCATGGGATGCAGATTGGTTTCATGGTGCACTATAAAATTTTACTAAGTGCAGTTCATCATGGAACCTATCAATGATAACGGCGTTTATGGCACGAATATGGCCATTCTGCCCTTCTTTGGCGACAGGCCGGGAAGTGAATTGGATTTAAGGTTTATCATGAACGAGTCTGGAAAACTGAACGGAAAAGATTCCGAGGCCCGCCGCGGACAGCGGCGCCTGGGCAATCAGGCCATCGGCGAACGTCTCCGTCAAATGTATGATGGAGTGGTCGGCGAGTCTGTTCCGGAAGACTTTTTCAAGCTGCTCGAACAGGCTGAAGCAAAGGCCAAGGCTGGCTCGAAGCCGCGACCTGATGGTGAAGCATGACCGCCACTCAGGCACTTTCATTATCGGACTTCAAGGCGGCCCTCATGGAGGTCACGCCGCACCTGCGCGCGTTCGCGCGTAGTTTGTGTGGAGACCCTTCGCAGGCCGATGATCTGGTTCAGGACGCCCTGCTCAAGGCCTGGAATGCACGCGACAGCTACACCGAGAATACGAGCTTCAAGGCCTGGACATTCACCATCTTGCGTAACTCCTTCTATTCTGAAAAACGCCGCAGCTGGCGCTCGACCAGTCTTGAGCCTGGCGTCGCGGAGTCGACTCTTGTTGCCTCCGATGACCCGGACAAGGGGATTGAGCTGGTAGCCCTTCGCAATGCGCTGGAGCACCTTCCGCAAGACCAACGGGAGGCCATTATTCTGATCGGTGCTGGCGGCATGGCCTATGAAGAGGCCGCCGAGATTGTCGGCTGCGCGGTCGGCACCATCAAGAGCCGGGTTAGCCGGGCACGCAAGGCGCTGGCAGAATTGCTCAACAGCGAGAAGGGTGTTCCCGCGGGCGCGACAGGCTCCAACGTCACCTCCGGAGAGGCCGCGTTCAACGACATCATGGAACAGGTGGACGTGCTCAGCCGGCATAACGGATGACTGTCATGAGGGAAGGGCGCTCCAGGCGCAGGCGCTTGAGCCTGCGGCTCCAGGTGATCGTCGCCATGGCGATTGTCCTGAGCCCGCTCCTGATTATGGGCGCCATACACGCCTGGAGCGAGCAGCAGTTTTCCCGCCAACTCAGGTTCCACGAACTGCAAAACAGCGCGCAGGATCGTTTGCGCCAGACAGATGCCATGCTCGTTCGGGCGCGGATGGCGATGCGCATGATAACAATTGATGATGCCGATCTGAATTGTAGTCAGATGGGCCAGCGTCTGGCTGTTCTCGACCTGCCACTGCGCAACACATTTCGCTTTGATGCCGACGGCCTTGTCTCGTGCAACGAGGTTGGCGACAGTCTCGCCGGTATGCCAATGCCTCAGCTGGAGTGGAATAACCGGCTCAGAAAGGGTGTTGATTCCATTGAGGTGAGCGGGCAGCGGGGTATGGCCTTGGGCGACCCGCAGATCTACATGCTGCGGCGGCAGACAGACAGCCAAGGCACATTTACAGGATCCATTGCACTCAGCCTGTCTCTGGAAGATATGGTTGCGCGCGTGTCCTCCCTGTCCCAGTCAAGTGGTGTGACAAGCTCCCTGGTTGTTCCGGGTGGGCAGGTTATCGGCTCCAACATTGTTGCTGGCGTTCCTATGGAATGGATCAGCGAAGGGGCAGCCCTCGATAAGAGAACCTATCGTCTTCACCCTGAGCAGGGGCCGCCGCTGGATGTCGTTCTATTGCCACTTTCGGCTGAGGGGCTGTGGATGATGGTTGGCTCTCCTGCGCCCCCGCAGCGCGCAGAAGTTATCCTGGCATTCCTTGTTCCTATCCTCGCCTATCTTGCAGCCCTTCTGGCGGCGAGCTGGATTGCAGATGCAATGGTCCTGCGCTGGCTTGAGCGGATACGCATCCGGATTCTTGATATGCGCAGCTCCGCCAGATATGCCCTGCTTGCGCCGGAACTGTCGCGTGCCCCCCTTGAGGTGCAGCAGGTTGCTGAAGCGTTTGACGATCTCACAAG
Organism: Alphaproteobacteria bacterium HGW-Alphaproteobacteria-18; assembly: GCA_002841155.1. GTDB lineage: Bacteria > Pseudomonadota > Alphaproteobacteria > Caulobacterales > Hyphomonadaceae > Hyphomonas. Next base: position 4,997 of record PHEH01000007.1, on the reverse strand, counting down.
CCGTGTATCCAAACATGAGGCCGATCTTCAAGGCGCGCTCGTTCAGATGAAGGCGGCTTTCCGCGAAGTGCATCATCGCGTGAAGAACAACTTGCAGGTGATGCTCAGTATGCTGAAGTTGCAGGGGCGTGGTGAGGCACTTCCGGAGACCCAAAGTGCTCTGAGGGTTGCGGCGCACCGGGTTGCCATGATGGCGGCCGTTCACCATACGCTTTTGAATGAAGGGGCTCTTGATAGCGTCGAGGCCCTGGATCTGTTCAATGCAATCTGCAATCAGGTTGATGAGCAACAGGGCTGGGTGGATGGAGGCAGGCACCTGATCCCGGATGTAAGTCCTGGGCTCTTGCCGGCTGATTTGGCCGTTCCTCTTGGAATGTTCGTTCTTGAAGCTGTCGGTCTTTTATGTCCGGAGGCGGATGAAGACGACGAAGCCGACATTGTGCTCCAGTTTGACCGCGAGAATGGAAACTGCCGCCTGACTCTGACCTGCAAAGGCGGATATGAAGAAGGCAACGCAGAAATGAACCGTGACACAAACCTTTTCCTCTCCGCATTTGCCAGACAGATCGGTGGGAGTGTTTCGGTCAATAACAGCCAGGAGGATCAGATTGACATCGAACTTGTGTTTGTGATCGCTTCCCCGGAATGAGCAGACAGGCTGTTGCTTCCCATAAGCGAAAGGCGCGCCCCTTTCGAGGCGCGCCTTACAATCTCAGGCTTGAGGAAACCTAGTCCGAGATTTCTTCCTGGGTTGAGCGGGCGGTATCCTGGATGGCTTCGCCCCCGGCGGCGACATCTTCGCCGACACCTTCTACCGTGTTGCAGGCCACCAGAAAAACAGCGGCCAGCGCCAGGACGGGGATACTGATTGTTTTCTTCATACCATATTCCTTTTTCAGTCAGCTGCAGATGTTACCAAAACGCGCTGCTGGGATACGAGTTCCGCCTGGCGCCGCCATTATTTCTTGCCATTTTCCCAGCCGGAACTTTCCGGAAGCATCAGCGTTAATGCTTTGGGAGACCTGACAGATGAAACTCGGTATGATCGTGAATGAAAAGTCCGGTTCCGTTCCGGAAGACGGACGGGCACAGCTTGAGTGCGTCATCGCTGAAACGGGCCATGAGCCGGTTTTTGCGGCTGACCCGGAAGCTGACATTGAAGAGCAGGTCGCGGACCTGATGAAGAAAGGCGTGGAAGCGATTGCTGTGTGGGGCGGGGATGGAACAATCTGCTGCGTCCTTCAGCAGGCCAACAGCCGTGTGCCGGTTTTGGTTCTGCCAGGCGGAACCATGAACCTTCTGCCCAAGAGGTTGCACAATGGCGAGCTCGACTGGAAGAAGATTGTTCATTCCGTACTGGAAAACCCCAAACCCACCTGGATTCCTGCCGGTGAAGTTTCCGGCCAGAGATTTTATGTTGCCGCATTGTTTGGGCAACTGACACATATAGGGGCATCGCGGGAAGCTGTACGTGAAGGGGCTCTCCTTGAGGCAGTCAGTATCCTGACGGATCGGGAGGCGCTGGATATTGACAGCAACATCAATATTGAAGTTGACGAGCCTGACAAGCACAGGGAGTTTCCTGCGACCGCTGCTGCTGTTACGCCTGCCGCGGAGGGTGGGCTGGAGATTGCAGTCATTGCCCCCGACAGTCATCTCGACCTGGCGGCATCCGCTCTCGATGCGTTGGTCAGGGGGTGGCGTGAAGGGGCGCATTTTCACTCCGATTGCGCCAGTGCCATACGAATGCGCCATGCCGAGGGTATGCCCATTCCGGCGACAATAGATGGTGAGCCCTGTGAGCCCGGTGCAAGCCTCAACATTTCATATATCCAGAAGGCTGCGTGTGTCCTGGTGGCCGGGGGTGAGGCATGAAGATCGCCCACTTTGCGGATCTGCATTTCGGCCGCGAAGACAGGAAAGCACTTGAGGCAGCTAGCGATCTTGTTCAGGCGTTGGGAGTCGATGCAATTGTCATTGCGGGCGATCTCACCCAACGTGGCAAGCGTGAAGAATTTGAGGCGGCGCAGATTTGGCTTTCGCAGTTCCAGGTTCCAGTTCTCTGTGTGCCTGGAAATCATGACACGCCTTTGCTGAACCTGCCCGCGCGTGCTGCGGATGCGTTTGGCCGGTATGATCGTTACTTTGGCGGGCTTTCTGGTCCGTTGGATATTGGCGATATCTCAATCCGTGGGCTGAACACGGCGCGCGGCTGGCAGGCGCGGATGAACTGGGCCGAAGGGCGCGTTGATCTTGACGACCTCGACAGCGCCATCGGTGCGGCAGATAGAGATGGCTTACGGATAATCGCCTGCCATCATCCTTTCCTGTCTCCTGCCAAGGCAAGTTTGCAAACTGTGACCAAGCGCGGGGAAGAAGCCAGCCGGCGCGTTGCTGAGAGTCCGGTTCAGATAATCATGACTGGGCATGTTCATACGCCGCATGCCGAAGTGATACGCGATGGTTCTGGCGGGTATATCGCCATAACGGCTGGTACACTGTCCACGCGGCTGCGGGCACAGCCTCCGGCATTCAATATAGTATCCATTCACGACGGTATCGCCGCGCTCAATGTTCAGAGCTTTCGGGACGGGCGCTTCCATGAGAGTGCGCAGGGCTGCTGGGATACAACCTCTCTGGAACCGATCAGTACACCGCGCGTTGTCTCGATATGATCATCTAAGGAGCGGAACAATGCGTAAATCAGTTTTGGGAATGAGCATGGCCGTCTTTGCCGGTATGGCTCTCACCGCCTGCGGGAATGAACCAGAGCCCTTGGCGCCGGTTGAGCCATCTTTTGACCGCGCAACAGAATCCACTGACGCAGACGAGCGGGACGGCATGCTTCAAGGCACGCCTGTGCCCGAAACGCAGGCCATCCCGCCAGTCGGCTCCCAGCCGGGTGAAATTCCGGAAGTGATGCAAGAAAGAACGCCCGCGCCGGGAGAAACGGGCGGCGATACGACAACTGATATGCTGGATGATCCGGTCTTGCCCGACCAGGAGTCCAACGAAGGCCTTGGCACGCCACAATAAGGGGAGTTGGCCTTAAGGCCAGCTTTGTGATGGTGCCGGGCGCGGGGAGATATCTCCCCGCGCCATTGGCGCATGCTGGGCCTTCCCCAAGGATAGGCTGAGAGAATCCGTCTTCGATTTTGTTTCCACCTGGCTTAGCGTTAGGCGACAGAACACTCATACCGAGGAAACGAAGAAGATGTCCCAGACCTACACGATGACCATCAACGGCCAGGCGGTTTCCGGAAGCGAAACCTACGGGGTGGAAAATCCGGCGACGGGCGCCGTGTTTGCGCAGGCGCCCGATTGCACCCAGGTGCAACTGGACGAGGCGGTCGCCGCAGCGCGTGCGGCGCTGCCTGGCTGGAAGGCAATGCCGATCGAGCAGCGGCGCCAGGCATTGCAGGCGATTGCGGGCGTGATTGCGCAGAATGGGGAAGAACTCGCCCGCCTGCTGACACAGGAGCAGGGCAAACCACATCCCGACGCGATGGGCGATGTCCTCGGTGGCGCGCATTGGCTGATGGAAACCACCAAGCTCGACATCCCCGAACACGTTTCAGAGGATTCGCCGGAGCGTCTGGCGGTCACCCGCTACGGCCCGATTGGCGTGGTGGCGGCAATTGTGCCTTGGAACTTCCCGATCATCCTCATGATGTTCAAGCTCGCGCCTGCGCTGCTGGCGGGTAATACGGTGGTTGTGAAGCCGGCGCCGACAACGCCGCTGACGACGCTGAAGATCGGTGAATTGATCCGGGGGATCCTGCCGCCAGGTGTTGTGAACGTGATTTCCGGGGGTGACCGGCTTGGCCCGTGGCTGACCGCGCATACCGATATCGACAAGGTGAGTTTCACCGGATCGACTGAAACCGGCAAGAAAGTGATGGCGAGCGCGGCAAAAGACCTGAAGAAGGTGACGCTGGAACTCGGTGGCAATGACGCCGCCATCGTGATGCCGGATGTGGATGTGAAAGCGGTAGCAGAGCAGCTGTTCTGGGCGGCTTTCCGTAACGCCGGCCAGATATGCATCGCGACCAAGCGGATGTATATCCACAAGGACGTGTACGAACCTTTGAAAGCGGCGATTGTCGACTATGCCGGCAGCGTCAAGGTGGGCGATGGGGCAGAGCAGGGCACGCAGATCGGACCGATCCAGAACAAGGCGCAGTATGAGCGTGTACTGGAGCTGATCCAGGACGCTAAGGATAAGGGTTACAAGTTCCTGATCGGGGGCAATTCCTCCAATGTGCCCGGTTATTTCGTTCCGGTGACGATCCTTGATAATCCCCCCGAAGATGCGCGTATCGTGCAGGAGGAGCAGTTCGGCCCGGTGCTGCCGCTGATGTCGTTTGACAATATTGATGAGGTTGTCGGCCGGGCGAATGCCAGCATTTACGGGCTTGGCGCGTCGATTTGGACGAAGGATCTCGACCGGGCGCAAGCGCTGGCGGCGCAGCTTCAGGCCGGTACAGTCTGGATCAATGAGAGCCAGCACCTCTCCCCACATGCCGCCTTTGGCGGGCACAAGCAGTCCGGCGTCGGTGTCGAAGGCGGTCAGGACGGCCTCCTGGAATTCTGCCAGGCGCAGACGGTGTTCATGCGCCGGGGCTGATATCTTTCCAGGGCTTTGAGTTGAGAAACCCCTCCGGTGACGGAGGGGTTTTTGTTTGGGGGTGCGGATTTGGCCGGAACGCGCGCTGGTTAGGGCGCGGCCGGTGTTTGCGTTTCTATTGAGAGCGCTCCACCCTGTCCCTCCCCATGACTATGGGGTGGGGCTGCTCTCGGCTAGGAGGTGTCGGCGCTTGGGGCTCCCCCTCCGTCCGCTTCGCGTCCACCTCCCCCGCTTCGCAGGGGAGGATACCCGCGTTTGGGGCTGAGGGGTCGGCCGGCGGAGGGGTTTGGGACTCCTCCAAAAAAACTCCAACCATGTTTGGCGGGATCGCGCTTTGCCAGACGGGATCGTCCCAGCCCGCTTTCACGGG
>PHEH01000018.1 GCA_002841155.1 Alphaproteobacteria bacterium HGW-Alphaproteobacteria-18 | reverse complement strand
ACCTGGTGTGCGGATGGAGAGGTCAGTTCTTCTCACGGCGCGACCGGCGCCCTCCCCATGACTATGGGGAGGGATGGGGTGGGGCACGGCGAGGCTCAGTTCGACGCCGCCACGTCCATCAGTTGATCCCGCAAAACGGCCGGATTGCCCGAAATGTGGGCGTCCACCTCATCATGCGTGGCGCGCCAGATCGGGACGGCGGCGGCGAGCACCTTGCGGCCGGTGGCCGTCAGGATCAGGCGGCGGGAGCGCTTGTCGTCCTTGTCCGGAACAATTTCGACATAGCCGAGCCGCTCCAGCGGCTTGAGATTTGCCGTCAGCGTCGTGCGGTCCATCGCCAGGAAGGCGGCCGCTTCGCCGAGGCGGGGTGAGTCCGGACGGTTCAGCGACATCATCAGCGAATACTGCCCGTGGCTGATACCGAGCGGGGCAAAGGCGGCATCGAAGCGGCGCGCCAGTGTGCGCGCGGCGCGGTGCATGCCAAAGCACAGGCACCGGCCATAAACTTCCAGAGTGGTCTCGAAAGGCAGATCCGTTTTCATGACAAATATATTATGTTGACATCAACCTTTCTGTCAAGGAGAAAGACAGAAGGCCCCGGAAGACAGGGTGCGATCACGGATCAACCGGCAGGCGCCCGGCGCCGCCATGAGCTATGGAGGACAAAATGCGGGAAGTGACCGGATTTACCTGGGTGCCCGATTTCGCCAAAGGGTTTGTCAGAGATCAGCGCGTGCGCTGGGCCCTGGAAGAGGCAGGATTGCCGTACACTGAGCAGCTTATCAATCACGAGCAAAAGATGGCGCCTGATTATCTTGTGCGGCAGCCCTTCGCGCAGGTTCCGGTATACCGCGATGAGGAGGTGGAGATGTTTGAATCCGCCGCCATCGTGATGCACATCGCCGAGGGCAGCGAGGCGCTGATGCCGGGGGATGTGGCGGGCCGCGCACGCGTGATGAGCTGGGCCTTTGCGGCCATGAACTCGGTCGAGCCGATGGTGATGAATGTTTCCGGTACGGAGCTGTTCCACGCCCAAGAGCCCTGGGCGCCAGGCTATCTTGCTTCGGCGCGCAAAAGCCTGGCCGCGCGTCTGGCGCGTCTTTCCGCATCGCTGGAGGGCAAGCACTATCTTGTGGCGGAGCGTTTCACGGCCGCTGACCTGTTGATGTCCAGTGTGCTGCGCGAGCTGGGCCGGGGCGATATGTTCCAACGCTTCCCTGATCTGGAAGCCTATTGCCAGCGGTGTACCTCGCGCCCCGCCTTCCAGCGCGCGCTTGAGGCGCAGCTGAAAGTATTCGCGGCGCATGAGCCAGCCTGACGCAGAGGAGACGCACAATGGCAGGACTTGAAAAGAAAGTGCGCGTCTGCCTCTGGTTTCAGAAGGGCGGACATGAGGCGGCGACGTATTATGTCTCACTGCTGCCCGATAGCCGGATCGACGCGGTGTTCGAACATGGCAATGCCGTCGATCCGATGGTGGTGGAGTTTACACTCGGCGGCGCGCCGATGATGATCCTGACCGGCGGGGACATGTACAAGCTGACTCCGGCAGCGTCCATCTCTGTGCTGACGAAAGATCAGGCGGAGACGGATCGGCTGTGGAGCGCGCTGCTGGACGGCGGCGGGCAGGAGAGCATGTGCGGCTGGCTGGAGGATCGCTTCGGCGTCGCCTGGCAGATCGTGCCGGAGAAGATGGTGCGGCTGTTTCATGACCCCGACACTGCCGCCGCAAGCCGGGCACGCGAGGCGATGTTCACGATGCGCAAGATCGACATTGCCGGCATTGAGGCGGCTTTTGCCGGGAAGGCAGTGCAATGAGCGAGAACAAGGTGAAGGGGCCAGCTTCCTATTTTCCGTCCATCGAGAAGACCTATGGCAAGCCGATCAGCCACTGGATGGGCGTGATCGATGGGATGGATGGCGCAAAACATATGGAAGTGGTCAACGCGCTCAAGGCCGGACATGGGCTGGGGCATGGCCACGCCAATGCCTTGGTGGCCGCGCACAAGGCAGGCAAGAAATAGCTTTATACAGATGAAGGAGGCGCCGCTATGACGACAAGGAAACCCGTGGCAGAGATTGCCGCCGAAATGGGCATCGGGCTGGTGACGCCTCATCTGACCTGCGACAAGGCGGGCGATGCGATAGAGTTCTACAAAGCCGCTTTCGGCGCTGAGGAGATGATGCGGCTGCCAGGCCCCGATGGGCGCCTGCTGCATGCGGCGATCCGGATCAATGGCGCCATGATCATGCTGAATGATCTGTATTCGGAGATGAATGGCCACAGCCCGAAGTCTCTGGGCGGGACACCGGTGACGATCCATCTGATGGTGGATGATGCCGATGCCGTCGCGGCTGGCGCCGTGAAGGCGGGTGCGAAAATCGTGATGCCGGTGGAAGATCAGTTCTGGGGCGACCGCTACGGCGTGGTGGAAGACCCGTTCGGGCATCACTGGTCGATCGCCACACCGGTCTGGCCGCCGAAATCGCCCGAGGAAATGCAAGCGGCGGCCAAAGCCGCCATGAGTGAGATGCCATAAGGAGTGATGATGATGACGTATGTAGACGGATTTCTGGTGGCGGTGCCGACCGCAAACAAGGAGGCCTATCGCAAACATGCCGAAGAGGCCTGGCCGATGTTCAAAGGCTTTGGCGCGCTCAGCATGGTGGAGGGCTGGGGCGATGATGTGCCCGATGGCAAGGTCAATTCCATTAACTCCGCCGTGATGCGCAAGGCGGAGGAAACCTCGATGTTCTCCTGGGTCACCTGGCCGGACAAGGCGACACGGGATGCGGGCTGGCAGAAGATGATGGCCTCCGGACCTCCCGAAGGCGCGATGTCCGAGATGCCGTTTGATGGCTCACGGATGATCTATGGCGGGTTCCAGACCCTGCTCGGCGATGTCGGCATGAAGGCCGGTTATATCGACGGTACAGTGATGCCGGTGCCCGCTGACAAGCGCGAGGCCTATACGGCGGCGTCAAAGAAGATGGCTGATCTGTTCCAGGAATTTGGCGCAATCTCGGTTGTGGACTGCTGGGGCGATGATGTGCCCGAGGGCAAGGTCAATGATTTCCACGGGGCGGTGCTGCGAAAGCCGGACGAGGCGGTCGTGTTTTCCTGGATCAACTGGAAGGACAAGGCCTCGCGCGATGCAGGCTGGGAGAAAATCATGGAAGATCCGCGCATGCAGGAATTTGGTCCGCACACGGTCGGCGCCGATATGGGCCGGATGATCTTTGGCAGCTTCGTTCCGCTGGTCGATGTCTGACGGCAAGACGGGGCGCCGTTCTTACGATCCCTATACCGGGCGCCTTGAGGGGCGCCCGTTTTTTTGATCCGGAAGACGGGACGTCAGGCGAGGCGAAGGGTCAGGAGCTCAGCGCGCTCGGAGCCATATTCGGGAACGAGGATCCCCAGCAGCCGAACAGCTTCCGCCGGCTGATGATTGCGCGCGGTCTCTATCAGCTGGGCCAGCTGTTTGTGGAAGAGTTCGCTCTGCATCGCGTCATAGCCAACACGGTGGACGCCGCTGATGGCCGTTGGTTGCAGCGCCTCATGCGGATAGGTCAGTTCTTCGTGCAGCTTCTCGCCTTCGCGCAGGCCCATCGTTTCAATTGCGATGTCTACATAAGGAACCTTGCCCTTGAGACGGATCATCGTTTCGGCAAGCTGACGGATCGGGATCGGGTCGCCCATGTCGAGCACGTAGAGGCCAGCCTCGCCGTCTGCCCGCTGCAAGGCGGCCGCTTGCAGGACAAGGGCGGAAGCTTCCTCGATGGTCATGAAGAATCGGGTTGCGTCCGGATCGGTGATGGTCACCGGGCCGCCCTGGGCGATCTGACGTTCGAACAGCGGCACGACAGAGCCGGAAGACCCCAGCACATTGCCAAACCGCACCATTGCGCCAGCCATTCCGGAGTCCGTCAGGATACGGCCAATGCAAAGCTCTGCCAGGCGCTTTGTGGCGCCCATGACATTGTCCGGGTCGACGGCCTTGTCGGTCGAGATGAAGACGAAGCGTTTGGCGCCCGAAGCCACGGCTGCCTGCGCGGTGATCCGTGCGCCCGCAACATTGGTGAGGATCGCCTCGCAGGCATGGCGTTCCATCAGCGGCACATGTTTCAAGGCTGCCGCATGGATCACCGTATCGGGCCGCGCGGCCATGAAGATGTCGGACATCCGCGCTTCATCGCGAATGTCGCCCAGATGGCAGCTGATATTGAGGTGTGGCCAGTCGCGCTTCAGCTCAAGTTCGATCTGGTAGAGATTGTACTCGGAAAAATCGATGATGATCAGCTCAGCCGGGGCTTCCTGAGCAACCTGGCGGACAAGTTCTGACCCGATGGAGCCGCCACCGCCGGTGACCAGCACGCGGGCCCCGGTCAGAATCCTGCGCACCGGTTCCATGTCGAGATGGCGCTCTGGCCGGGCGAGCAGGTCTGCCGGATGCAGAGGTTCCAGAACCTGCGCGGCCGCGTCATGGCCGAGTGCCATGATCTCGGCGCCATGCCGGGACGTGACTTCCAGAACTTCGAGCATCACGCTCGGCGTGCGGGCCGGGCCCGTCAGCGCGACCCAGGGCGTTTCGCCATATCGCAGCACCATGATCTCGATGATGTCGCTGAGTTCCTTCAGGCTGCCGAGAATGGGCACGCCACGAACCGCGCGGCCAGGTTCCTGGGCATCCATTTCGACAAGCCCGAGAACGCGCACGGCCTGAGTAGGATCGCGGCCTTCCAGCCGGCGCAGAACGTCGATCCAGCTTTCCTGGTTTCCAAGAAGCAGAATGGGCTGTCCGTCCTTGGGCAGCTGCTGGAAAATCTGCATGGGGCGCTGGGTTGAGCGCCAGCGCGCAAACATCCGCCCCCCGAACAGCGCAAAAGTCCAGAAACCGATGGCGAGCAGCAGCGTCGGCACCGGCGACACCAGGATGCCATTCAGCGTCACCATGACCGGCAGGTAGAACAGAGCCGTCAGTCCGATGATCTGTACAAGGCGCCAGGCATCGGGAGCGCCCATATGGCGCCATACCTGACGGTGAATCCCGCCCAGTACCAGCGCCATTGCGCCTGCAACCATGAAGGCGGCCGTGGCAAACAGCCAACTGACATAATTGAACGGTTCGCTTGTCGTCTGGGTGAGGTGCGTATCGAGATGCGCCGCCGTCATCGCCAGGCCAGCCATGACGATGTCGAACGTAAGAGTCAGGGCCATGGCACGCCGCGCGGCGTCTCTGGGTGTCACCTCTGATACTCCCTTACACTTGTCCGCACGAAGCGAACCACCCGAGTACTGCCACTCAGACTCTCAATTGCAAAGCTTGAATGCCAATCTGACAGCGCAATTCTTTGTTACGGAAATAGAGCAAATCCGTGGCAGAGTTGGGGCAAGTTGCCGGTTGTGTAGTCGTTGCAGGCTTTCGCCCTGTGGAAATCTGTGGTGGGCCCGGAGGGACTTGAACCCCCGACCAAACCGTTATGAGCGGTCCGCTCTAACCAACTGAGCTACAGGCCCCACACGGGAAGTCGTTTAAGGGTCGCAGGCTTGCCACGCAACGGCCTTCTTCGGCAGACATGACATACACACCCAATTCTCGGGAAAATGAGGTTACTCACCTATGAAACATGTCACTATGTCTGCCATTGCGCTGGTTATGGCCCTGGTTCCTGCTGCCTGCGCGCAGGGCGCTGCCGCCTATACCGCGCCTGCCGGGAGCTCGCAGATGGTTCATCCCAACTCGATTCAGCCTGAAACGACGATTCAGGTCTCCGCCGAAGCCCGAATCGACCGGGCTCCGGACATCGCCTTTGTCACCGCCGGTGTCACCGAGGAGCGTGCCACGGCCAAGGAAGCCATGGCGGCGCAGTCGGCTGCCATGAATGGTGTGTTCGAAGCTCTGCGCGCGGCGGGTATTGCCGACCGCGACATGCAGACTTCCGGCCTCAGCCTCCAGCCGCGGTATGACTATGTCGAAACCGCAGGCCGGGACGGTGTGAAGCGCGGCACGCAGAAGCTTGCCGGCTATGTTGCGTCCAATCAGGTGACGGTGCGCGTGCGCGATCTGAACCGTCTGGGAGACACCCTCGACAGACTCGTCTCGTCGGGTGGCAACACGCTCTCAGGCGTCAACTTTGCCATCGATGACGACAAGGAAATGCGCAACGAAGCGCGCGCCAAGGCGATGAAAGATGCCATTGCCAAGGCTGAGCTTTATGCGACGGCGGCGGGCCTGCGCGTTGCCCGGATCGTGACGATCAGTGAAGGCTATGAGCACACGCCCCAGCCGATGCCGATGGCACGTATGCAGATGGCTGACAGCATGATGGAATCAACGCCGGTCGCCGGTGGTGAAGTTGGTATCACGGCAAATGTCAGCGTGCTGTTCGAGCTGACGAAGTAAGCCGCTTACACATAGCCTTCGGCAAGAAGGTCTTTCATGTCGATGAGGCCGACCGGTGCGCCGGCCTCATCGATCACGAACGCATTCGAGATCCGGTTTTCGCTGAAGCTCTTGATGACGCTCATCATCCTTTCGGACGGGTCGATGGTGCGGGGGCCCGGTGTCATCACCTCCCGCGCGCTGGCCTGGGTGCGCCCGGCCAGAATGGCGCGGCGCAGGTCGCCATCGGTCACCATGCCGATCAACCGGCGGTCCGGATCGATCACGCCCACACAGCCCTTGCGGCCTTCTGAAACGGCAATCACCAGCTGTTCGAAGCTGGCATCTGCGCTTTCCAGCGGCAGCGGCCCGGTCTGATCGCGGATATAGTCGCTGGCGGTCTGGAGTGTGCGGCCCAGCTTGCCGCCGGGATGGCGGAAGCCGAAATCTTCGGTCGAGAAACCGCGCCGCGCCATCAGCACGATGGTCAGGGCGTCGCCCAGCGCGAGCGCCATCGTGGTGGAGGAGGTCGGCGCCAGGCCATTCGGGCAGGCTTCCGGAACTGTCGGCAGTTCGAGCAGAACGTCGGCATACCGTCCGAGCGTCGATTCGCGGGCGCGCGTCATGGCGATCAGCGGGATCGCATTGCTCTTGCAGTAGCGCAGCAGGTCGGTCAGCTCGCGGCTTTCCCCCGAATACGAAATCGCCAGCACCACCGAACCCGGCACGATCATGCCAAGGTCGCCATGGCTGGCCTCGGTCGGGTGGAGGAAGAAGGAGGGCGTGCCGGTCGAAGCGAGGCTGGCGGCGATCTTCTGGCCGATATGCCCGGACTTGCCGACGCCGGCGACGATCACATGCCGGTCCGTCGCGAGAATGACCTTCACGGCGTCTTCCAGGGACGGGCCGAGGGTCTGCTCCAGCTTTTCGAGGGCGTCCCGCTCTGTGCGGATAACATCCCGGGCGATGTCGAGATCGGATTGTGAGGTCAAGGCAATAGAACTCCGCACGCCAGGCTGGCGTCCGGTCTTGTCCTAAAATTAGGTCTCCGCTTCAAGCCCTGTCGGCCAGCGCCCCTGCCCGGGGCGGCTGGCTTGCTCAGCGGCGGCGCAGCTGGCGGCGGGTATAGTCCTGGACCGCCTGAGCCGCGGCTGCGCGGGCGGCCTGGGTCGCCTCATAGTCTGCCACCGAGATGCTGTTGGGGGTGGCGGCGGGCAGAACCTTTGGCGCGCTGGCCGAAACGCCCGTCTGTGCCTGCTGGTATCCCGAAGCGCTCAGCGTATTGGGCACGTTATACTCGGGGGCCTTGTACTCAGGCGCTTTGAACTCAGGCGCCTTGTATGCAGGACCCGCAGCAATTTCAGGCACGATTTCCCGGGCTGGCGGCGGTTCGCTGATGTCGCCTTCAGCGATTTCCGGCTCACGCAGGACTTCCGCAGACTGGATGCCCGCCTGTTCTGCGAGGATGGCGCTCAGCGGCCGGCCATTCAGCATCGGTTCGGCCGCGGCATTCGGGTTGAGCGGTGTCTGGAGCGCTGCGAACGAGACAAGCCTTGTATTCGGATCGATCACCTCAGGCGTCTGCCCCAGCGCCACGAAGGCCGACTCGACAAGTTCGGTGACATGCGCATCGCGCGACTTTGCCGAGGCGCCGCCCAGCATGACGGCAATCACCCGGCGCCCGTCGCGCTCGGCTGAGGTCATCAGGTTGAAGCCTGAAGCGCGGGTATAGCCTGTCTTGATGCCATCCACGCCATCGACACTGCCGATGAGGTTGTTGTGGCTCTTATAGGTCATGCCGCCCCAGCTGAAGCGCTGGTTCTGGAAGTAGTGATAATAGGGGGCGTGATTGTCGAGCAGGGCGTCGGCGAGGATTGCCATGTCGCGCGCGGTCGACAGCTGCGCGGTGTCGGGCAGGCCGGACGCGTTGCGGAAGGTGGTGTTGGAGAGGCCGAGGTCTCTGGCCTTGTCGGTCATCATCGTCGCGAATTTGCGCTCGGACCCGCCGAGGAATTCGGCCACAGCGGCAGCAACATCATTGGCCGATTTGGTGGTGAGGGCGTAGATCGCATCCTCGACGGAAATCGTGTCGCCCGCTCTCAGGCGGAGGTTCGAAGGGGGCTGCGCAGCGGCATTGCGCGAGACGGTTATCTTGTCCTTGAGGCTGACCTTGCCGGAATCGATGGCATCAAACAGCAGGTAGAGCGTCATCACCTTGGTGAGGGATGCTGGATAGCGCGGATCATCCTGGTTGCGGGCGTGCAGGACTTCCCCTGTATCGGCATCCACAACGATTGCGGCGTATTTCTCAGCATGTGCAGCCGGCGCCAGAATGGCAGCGGATATCGACACTGAGGCGGCGATGGCAGACCCGCGGAACGCACGAGACCAGACTACTGCTGCCATGAGCGGCACCCTCCAGAACTTAACACGCCCCCCGGACAATCCAGGACCACCCTAGATTCCGCCAATTCTATTGACCACAGCTTAACGCAGGATGAGCGGCTCAATGTTTTGTAATCTCCAGACACGATGCAATTCTCATGCAAAATGATTAATGTTGCAGCGCACAAAATTTATTGCGGTCGCGAAGAAGGTGTGTTACATTAAGCACAGTCCCCGCCCCTCGAATAAAGGATACCCCCATGGCTAAAACGACCAAATCTGCCCCCCGCGCGAAGGCCGAAGCCCGTCCGACCGAGGCGGCTACCAAGAATATCGAAGCCGGTATGGAGCAGATGGCTGACATCGCTTCCAAGTTTTCCGGGTACACGGAAGATGGCGTCAAAGCGCTGAAAGACAGCGCCGCCCTTTCGACCGAGACGATCCGCGAAATCAGCAGCCGCAACATGAGCTTCATGACCCAGGCAATGGAACAGGGCGTCGAGCTGACCCAGGCGCTCGCCTCGGCCCGCGACCCGCGCGAAATGCTCCAGATCCAGTCTGGCTACGCCAAGTCGATGTTCTCGGCCTACACTGCGGAAATGACCGCGCAGGCTGAGCTTTGCATGGGCGCATGGCGCGAAGCCGCCAAGCCGTTCATGATGCGTCTCGCGAAGTAATATCGATCTGCTTTTCCGGCTCCAGCGATTCCTCCCAGCGCTGTGATGTAGAGTGAAAGCGTAGACTATCAGAGGCCGGGCCGGTTGGTCCGGCCTCTGTCATTTCCGGGTGGCTGTCTGGCTGACGTAGCGTCCACTGCGTGTGGAATCGTCAAACCGGGTTCGCCCCGGCCGCGAACCGCTCTATGATCTGGGAAAATCAGCGTCTGGGGGACGTCGCGATGATACAGGATCGTCAAGGTAATCCGTTGACGGGTGCGAGCCCGAAGGCGGCGGAGCTGTTTGATCTCTCCTGCCGGCGCTTTGCCCGCTTCCGGGGCGATCCCATCCAGCCGCTGGATGATGCGATTGCCGACTCGCCGGGCTTTGGCATGGCAAAACTCGCCAAGGCCTGGATCTATGTGATGTCGACCGAGCCGGGCGCGACGGCTGGAGCGCGGCGTATCCTGCGCGATATCGAGAAGGAAAGCCCGCCCGCCGATGCGCGCGAGGCGGCCCATTTCCAGGCCCTCCACGCCGCCACGATGGGCAACTGGACGGAGGCTGGCCGCAGCCTTGATCTCTGGTCGGCGTCTCATCCGCGCGATTACCTCGCCCTGCTGGCCGGCCATCAGGTGGACTTCCTCACCGCCAATGCCCGCAATCTGCGCGACCGCATCGCCCGCGCGCTGCCCGCCTGGGACAAACTGCCGGAGCGCTCTTTCCTCTTGGGCATGCACGCCTTCGGCCTTGAGGAGGCGGGCGATTATCCCCGCGCCGAGGCAGCGGGCCGCGAAGCCCTTGAGAAAGACCCCGACGACAGCTGGGCGCATCATGCCGTTGTTCATGTCATGGAAATGCAGGGCCGCGCCGAAGAGGGCCGCGATTTCATCCGCCGGCGCCGCGATCACTGGGCCCAGCCCGACAATTTCCTGAAAATCCACAACTGGTGGCATCTGGCGCTCTGCCATCTGGAACTCGGCGAGTTCGAGGCCGCGCTACAGCTTTACGATGACGAGATCCGCGCCGGGGAAAGCCCCATCGCGATGAACCTCGCCGACGCGGCCGCGCTGCTCTGGCGGCTGCATGTGATCGGCGTGGATCTCGGCGAGCGCTGGGACGAGCTGGCCGAGGCCTGGACCCAACATGCCGATGGCCGCTGCTATCCCTTCAACGACATGCATGCCGCGATGGCCTTCATCGGCGCGGGCCGGCGCAATGACGCGCTCGACCTCCTGGTTGCGGCTGAGGGCGCTGAGGCGGGCGAGATGCGCGACTGGATGGCCCATACCGGGCGCCCGGTGATCGAAGGCCTGGTTGCGTTCGGGAAGGGCAAATATGCCGACGCGGCTGAACTGCTTTTCCCGGCGCGCCAGATTTATGCCAGCTTTGGCGGTAGCCACGCCCAGCGCGACGTGATCGACTGGACGCTGACAGAAGCGGCTATCCGCGGCCGCCTGCATGGCCTGGCTGAGTCGCTGATTGCCGAGCGCCTGTCGCTGCGCCCCGGCAGCCGGGTGAACCGGGCTTTCGCCGCCCGGGCGAAAAGGGAACAATGAGACCGCTGGAGAGATGCAAGAGGAAATGACGCGATGACAGACTTTCTCGACTTCCAGACCCTGAAACGCCCGCCCAAGCCGAATACGGCCCTGATCGCGCCGGAGGGCTTCACGCCGCTGGAGGCGCCCGACGCCGCTCCGCCGGTACTGCCCTTTCCGCCTGCGGAAACCTTCGCGCGCCTCATCTCCCTGATCGAGTCCCGGCGCGACTGGAAGCTGGTCGCTGCTGATGGCGCTACAGGACGGCTGCGTTTTATCGCTGTAACGAAGCTGCTGCGGTTTAAAGATGATATCGACGTTACCATATTGCCCGTCGATGGCGCGCCGGGCCATTCGACATTCGCGGCCTATTCACGTTCGCGTGTCGGCTATTCAGATCTTGGAACCAACCGGAAGCGTCTTGACGGCCTTTCCGCTGCGCTCAGTCTGCCGTGAAAGCGTGCAGAGCTGGATATAAGCGGTAAATGTATCTTCAATCTCGCACAGGAACGTATATCTTGAACACCATGAGCAGCGATTTCGATCTGGTCCAGATGAACGGATCATCGAACTCCGGCGGCCCCGGGGGCGGCCAGACGGGGGACGGTGATGGCACAGGGTTTGACCTGGCCACCGAAACGCGGATCAAAACCAAGAAGCCGTCGCTCTATCGGGTTCTGCTTCTCAATGATGATTACACGCCGATGGAATTCGTCGTGTTCATCCTCGAGCGGTTCTTCAACCGCTCCCGCGAGCAGGCGACCCGGATCATGCTTCACGTCCATCAGAAGGGCGTGGGTCTATGCGGGGTCTATACATATGAGGTTGCCGAGACGAAGGTAGCCCAGGTGCTCGACCTTGCGCGCCGCCATGAACATCCTCTCCAATGCGTCATGGAGAAAGAAGACTAAGCCACTATATACAAACAACAGGCCCCGTTCACACACACCCCCGGAAGGCTACCTCCTTTGCCACGTCTCTCACCGTCTCTCGAAACCGCCCTCGAAAAGGCCCTCATGCTCGCGTCCGAACGCGATCATGAATACGCCACGCTCGAGCATCTCCTTCTGGCGCTCACCGAAGATGAGCACGCCCGTGAAGTCATGGGGGCCTGCAAGGTGGATATCGAAGCACTTCGCGGTGATCTCACCCGCTATGTCGACGAGGAGCTTTCCAGCCTCATCGTCGATGACAGTGAAGGCCGGGTGCAGCCGACGGCTGCCTTCCAGCGCGTTGTCCAGCGCGCCATCCTGCATGTCGAAAGCTCCGGCCGCGAAGAAGTGACGGGCGCCAATGTGCTCGTCTCGATCTTCTCCGAGCGCGAAAGCCATGCCGCCTACTTCCTGCAAGAGCAGGACATGACGCGGTATGATGCGGTCAATTTCATCTCTCACGGCGTTGCCAAACAGCCGGGCATGTCGCGCCCGTCTACCCCGCGCGGCGCAGAAGCCTCAGAGGAAGAACCGGTGAAGCAGGGCCATGAGGCACTCGACACCTATTGCGTGAACCTCAACGCCAAGGCGCGGGCCGGCAAGATCGACCCGCTGATCGGCCGCGACATGGAAGTGAACCGCTGCATTGAGGTTCTCTGCCGGCGCAACAAGAACAACCCCATCCTCGTCGGTGATCCCGGCGTCGGCAAGACGGCCATCGCCGAGGGTCTGGCCAAGCGCATCGTCGATGGCGAAGCGCCCGAGATCCTCGACGACGCGATCATCTGGTCGCTCGACATGGGCGCGCTGCTGGCGGGCACCCGCTATCGCGGCGATTTCGAGGAACGCCTCAAATCCGTGATGAAGGAGCTCGAGCAGCAGGAAAAAGCCATCCTGTTCATTGACGAGATCCACACGATCATTGGCGCAGGTGCCACCTCCGGCGGCGCGATGGATGCGTCAAACCTGCTGAAGCCTGCGCTTCAGTCCGGCGGCCTGCGCTGCATGGGCTCAACCACCTTCAAGGAATACAAACAGCACTTCGAGAAGGACCGCGCCCTCTCCCGCCGCTTCCGCAAGATCGACGTGGTCGAGCCGACTGTTCCGGATACGATCAAGATCCTCACGGGTCTGAAATCGAAGTTCGAGGATTTCCACGGCCTGAAATACACCAACGACGCCATCAAGGCGGCCGTAGAGCTGTCAGACCGCTACATCACCGACCGCAAGCTGCCCGATAAGGCGATTGATGTGGTCGATGAGGCGGGCGCGGCCCAATGGCTGCTCCCGGCTTCCAAGCGCAAGAAGACTGTCGGCATCCGCGATATCGAGGCCGTCGTCGCCAAGATCGCGCGCATTCCGCCCAAGCAGGTCACCTCGGATGATGCCGCTGCGCTGAAATCGCTGGATGCTGATCTCAAGCGCGTCGTGTTCGGCCAGGACGAAGCCATCGAAGCCCTCGCGGCCTCGATCAAGCTCGCCCGCGCCGGTCTGCGCGAGCCCAACAAGCCGATCGGTTCCTACCTCTTCACCGGCCCCACGGGCGTTGGCAAAACCGAAGTCGCCAAACAGCTCGCCTCCATCATGGGCGTCGAGATGCTGCGCTTCGACATGTCCGAATATATGGAGCGTCATACCGTCAGCCGTCTGATCGGCGCGCCTCCGGGCTATGTCGGTTATGATGAAGGCGGTCTGCTCACGGACGGCGTGGATCAACACCCCCACTGCGTCCTGCTGCTCGACGAGATTGAGAAGGCCCACCCGGACCTCTTCAACATCCTCCTGCAGGTGATGGACAATGGCGCCCTGACCGATGCCAACGGCCGCAAGGTCGACTTCCGCAATGTCATCGTCATCATGACGACCAATGCGGGCGCCTCGGACGCGGCGAAAAACTCCATCGGCTTTGGCCGCGGCAAGAAGGATGAGGAGCAGGAAGAAGCGCTCAAGCGCATGTTCACGCCTGAGTTCCGCAACCGCCTCGACGCCATCGTGACCTTCGGTGGCCTGACGCCCGAAATCATTGACCGCGTCGTCGAGAAGTTCATCCTGCAGCTGGAAGTTCAGCTGGAAGACCGCAACGTCTCCATCGAAGTGTCGAAAACGGCGCGCGAATGGCTGGCCAAGCGCGGCTTTGATGCCGAAATGGGCGCGCGGCCCCTGTCCCGCACGATCCAGGAATTCGTCAAGAAGCCGATGGCGGAAGAACTCCTCTTCGGCCAGCTCCAGAAGGGCGGCGTCGTCAAGATCGACCTCGACAAGGCCGGCGAAGAACTCACCTTCAAATACCTCGCCGAACCACCGAAGAAGAAAAAAGCCACAAGGGACGCCACCGAAGAACCGGCGAACTGAAGTGAGCTCATCCTGAGCGAAGTCGAAGGATAAGCGGGTATTGCAACATCAGGGCCGTCCCGAGAGGGGCGGCCCTTCTCAATAGCTACGCCCTCTAAATCTTCGTCACCCTCGACGGGCGAAGCCCGTCTGAGGGCCCATCGCCCGCGCTCACCGCGGGACGGGATGGTCACTGCGGAAGCTGGGCCCTCAGATGCGCTGCGCGCATCGAGGGTGACGAACGCGGAGAACCGCAGGCTCAACCTTTCCCCGCCGTAACCCCTCCCCAACGCCCCCAAACCCGCTAACCTCGCCGCAAAAGAACCCCCGGGAGGAAATCAGATGGCCGCCAGCGTACAGGGAAAATGCGACCCCAAATTCGCAAAAGTCCGTGAAGAGTTCGAGCGCAACTTCGCCGCGCGCGGGGAAGTCGGCGCCTCGGTCTGCCTTTCGGTGGATGGTCAGGTCGCGGTCGATCTCTGGGGCGGCATGGCCAATCCGGAGACCAATGATCCCTGGCAGGAAGACACCGTCTCCATCGTCTTCTCCTGCACCAAGGCCGCCGTCGCCACCTGCGCCCACATCCTGATCGACCGGGGCGAGCTCAACCCGTCGGCCCTCGTCAGCGACTACTGGCCGGAGTTCGCCAAAGCCGGCAAAGAGAAAACCACCGTCCAGATGATGCTCAACCATGAGAGCGCGCTGCCCACCCTGCGCGATCCGGTGAGGCCCGGCGGCTTCGGTGACTGGGATTACATGATCAAGCGGATGGAAGATGAGGAAGCCTTCTGGGAGCCGGGCACCCGCAATGGCTATCACATGGTCAATTTCGGCTGGACGGTGGGCGAGCTTGTCCGCCGCGTTTCGGGCAAATCGCTCGGCACCTTCTTCCGCGAAGAAGTGGCGGAAAAGACCGGCGCAAAATTCTGGATCGGCCTGCCCGAAAGCGAAAAGGTCCACATCGCCCCCATCCGCATGTATGAGCCCAAGCCCACCGATCAGCCTACGGAATTCACGATCCTGCTGATGACGGACCCCAACTCCCTCCAGCACAAATCCTTCATGAACACCGGCGGCTGGGACTGGAACAACCGCCAGAACCAGGCCGCCGAAGTCGGCGGGGGCGGCGGCGTTTCCAATGCGCGCGGGCAGGTGGCGTGGTATACGGAGCTTGCCACCGGTGGCGGCAAGCTCGTCTCGGCCGACCGCCTCGCCGCGATGACCATGGTTTCCACCGCCACCCAGCGGGACGCGACCCTCCTCATCCCCTCGCGCTTTGCGTCGGGCTATATGAAATCCATGGACAATCGCGGGCTCAATCTTGGCCCCGGCACCAGCGCCATCATGGGCGAGAAAGCCTTCGGCCATGTCGGCGCGGGCGGCTCCATCGGCTTTGCCGACCCCGAAGCGCGCCTGGCGTTTTCCTACACCATGAACCAGATGGGCGGCGGCCTCCTGCTCAACGAGCGCGGCCAGAGCCTCATCGACGCCGCCTATCAGGCGCTGGGATATCGCACGAACAAGCCGGGGGCGTGGGTGCGCTGAAGCCCCTTGCGGAACACCCTCTGCGAGATTAATATTCCCGCATGAATTGCGGGAGGGGCGCATGATTTTGAGGGCATTGTTTTCGGTCATTCTCGCGGGTCTTCTGGCTGTCCCTCCCGGCTTGGCGCAGGGCGGGGATCTGCCAGATGAGGATGCGCAGCCGCTCCATCCTCCTCAGCCCGTATATCCCATGATGGCCGGAATTCTTGGCCTTTCCGGCTATTGTGAGGTGCGCTTCTCAATCGACGTGAGGGGCAAGGTAATTGAAATCCAGCCCTCTTGTACACATCCTGTGTTCTGCGCCAGCGCTGCCGCTGCCATGGAAGAGGTTCGTTTCATTCCGAAGCGGAAGAACGGCAAACTCGTGCCGCGTAAGAACATCATCTACCCGCTTTATTATGCAATTAATCTCGGGGTAGGCGAAGACCCGGGTATTGACTGGAACACCACCAGCTGCGTCGACCCGCGCATCGCCTGAGACGCCTCGCCGTCAGGCCTCGTCGCCCGGCGGCGGTTCCCGGTCTGTCGGTATAAGGATCATCACCACTGTCGCGGCCACCGCCGCCAGCGCCACGCTGATCACCACCGGATGCATCAGCGTCTGCGCCACCCCTGCCGTGATCACGGCTGACCCCCAGGCAAAGCCCACCGCGATGCGCTTCACGGCCGGGCGAATGGTGCGGCGCTCCTCGAAGCGCCGCGCTTCCTTCAACGCGCTTCTCAGGATCGGGATGCTCTCCAGCCAGCGCGTCATTCGCGGCGAAGAGCGGGAAAACGCCCACAGCGCCACAATCAGGAACACCGTCGTCGGCACGCCCGGAAGGATGGCGCCAAGGATCGCAAAGCCTGTGAAAACAAGACCGATGAGAATGAAAAACGGCTTGGACATCAGACGGCCAGCCCGCTGCGCATGCGGGGCCACTGGCGCATCAGGCGGGCGTCACGGGAAGCCGTTCGGCCAGCCAGCCCTCTGGGCCTTCAACGCCGCCGATCACATTGTATACCTGCGTAAAGCCAACGGCGCGTGCCTGCGCGGCGGCCTGGCCGGAGCGCTGTCCCGAGCGGCAGATGAACGCGACGGGGGCTTCAAAGCCCCCGGCATGGGTCATCACCTGTTTGAGAAAGTCCTTGTCCTGAAGGGTGGCGCGGCTGGCGCCCTGGGGCACGCCGGTCTGG
The DNA here is from genome assembly GCA_002841155.1 of Alphaproteobacteria bacterium HGW-Alphaproteobacteria-18. Classification (GTDB taxonomy): domain Bacteria; phylum Pseudomonadota; class Alphaproteobacteria; order Caulobacterales; family Hyphomonadaceae; genus Hyphomonas. The sequence continues at coordinate 19,241 of PHEH01000018.1, read as the reverse complement.
CGCCATTCGGCGGGCGTGCGCACATCAATCAGGGTGATCTCTCCGGCGCGTTGTTTCTCATGCGCCTCACGCGCCGACAGCCGCTGCACGGGCGGGGCCGCGCGGTCATTGGCCTTCAGGGAAAACATCGAGGCGAGGATGGCGTGGATGTTCATCCGGCGCCGCCAACCGTCAGTGAGCCGACTTTCAGGGTCGGTTGGCCCACGCCCACGGGGATGGACTGCCCGGCCTTGCCGCACACGCCCACGCCGTCATCCATGGCAAAGTCGTTGCCGATCATCGTCACATCGCGCAGCACCGTCGGCCCATGGCCGATCAGCGTGGCATTCTTCACGGGCGCCACCACCTTGCCATTCTCGACAAGATAAGCCTCCGTACACTGAAAGACGAAATTGCCCGACGTGATGTCCACCTGTCCGCCGCCAAAATCCACCGCCCACAGGCCGCGCTTGATCGAGGCGACGATCTCCTTGGGGTCTTTGTCCCCGCCCAGCATCACCGTATTGGTCATGCGCGGCAGGGTCTGGGCCTCATAGCTTTCGCGGCGGCCATTGCCGGTCGGCGCCATGCCCATCAGGCGGGCGTTCATCCGGTCCTGCATATAGCCTTTGAGGATGCCGTCCTCGATCAGCACGGTGCGCTGGGTCGGCGTGCCCTCGTCATCGAACGAGAGCGATCCGCGCCGCGCTTCGATGGCGCCGTCATCAATCACGGTGACACCCTTGGCGGCGACCTGCTGGCCGATCTGGCCGGAATAGACGCTTGTGCCCTTGCGGTTGAAGTCGCCCTCCAGCCCGTGACCGACGGCCTCGTGCAGCAGCACGGCCGGCCAGCCGGGGCCCAGCACCACTTCCATCTCGCCGGCAGGGGCCGGAATGGATTGCAGGTTCACCGACGCTTTCTCAATCGCGCGGCGCACCATCCCCTTCCAGCGGTCCGGCGCAATCCATTCGTCATAGGCCGCGCGTCCGCCCGCGCCGGCGCTGGCCGATTCGCGCCGGCCGTTTTCTTCCAGCGTCACCGACACATTGAGGCGCACCAGCGGGCGCACTTCATGGAAATGCGCGCCATCGGGCCGAAGAATGTCGATCTCCTTATGGCTGCCCGCAAGGGAGACAGACACCTGCACCACGCGCGGGTCGCTGGCGCGGGCAAAGGCGTCGATCTCGGCCAGAAGGTTTGTCTTGTCGGTGAAGGCCGGCGCCAGCGTCGGGTCGATGGGGGCGTAGAGGCGCCGGTTGGTGGGCTGCGGCCCGGTTGCCAGCTTGCCCGAATGGCCGCGCTTGGCCTGCGCGGCGGTGTCGCCCGCGCGGCGGATAGCGTCGATTGTCAGCTGTGAGGCATAGCCTGAGCCCTGCGCTTCGCCCGCCACAACCCGCAGGCCAAAGCCCTGATCGGTGTCATAGGCGGCCGATTTCAGCCGGCCATCATCAAAAACAAAGCTCTCCGAGCGCGACCGCTCGACATAGAGATCGCCATCATCGGCGCCGCGCGTGGCCTCGGCCAGGATGGCGGAGGCGGCTTTCAGGTCAAAAGGCAAGGGGGATTGGGTCATCCCCCCAAGATGCGGGCTTCCGCGCCCGCGTACAAGCCTCAGCCTGCGAGTTCCAGTCGGTCTGGGCCGGGGCTGATTGCCGCCGCCCGCAGGCCTGATCCGGCTCAGTTCGTCTTCACCGTGAACCGGGCGAGCTGGTTGTCGGTGGGTAGGTAGTCGGGGTTGAGCTCCTTGGAGGTCACGAAGTCATAATAGGCCCCTTCCACATCGCCGGTGTGCTCGCGGGCCAGCGCGCGGTTATAATAGGCGGCGTAGAGGTCAGACGACTCGAGGGCGATGGCCTGGTCGAGCGAGACCAGGGCCGAGTTGTAGTCCTGCTTCAGGATGTAGGCGGCGCCTTCGTTCAGCCAGGTTGCGCCTGAATTCGGAGAAATCCGCTTCGAGGCCGCATAATCGCTCAGCGCGGCGTCGAGTTTGCCCTGCCGCATCCGCAGAACGCCGCGATTCGTGAAGGTGGCGGCGCGATTGCTTATATTGAGGGCTTCCTGCTCCAGCGCCCGGCTACAGAGGGTCTCCGCAGCGGGGCCGGGCATCAATCCGTATTTCGCCGCTTCGTAACAATCCTTAGCCAGGCCGCCGCCGATCACTGTAACCTGTGCCATTGCCGCAGGGGCCAGGGCGACCAGAAGTGCCGTAAATACAACTGTACGGACCATGTTTTCCTCCCGTATTTCGTTGTAACAGGAGTATAGCACGTTCCCCCCCGCCGGGCGATGCGCTGCGACAATTTTGAGCGAGGAAAACGCTGGGGTTCCCGGCGCGGCTGGTATAGTTAGAGGCCAAATTGAGACGAATTGGGGTTGAATCCGTGCGACACATTCTTGCCGCCCTCTCCGCTGCCATACTGGCCGGACCCGCCTTTGCGGCCGAGCCTCTAGACGGCGCGATCAATATGCAGCCTGCGGCGACACGAATCGCTGAGCGCGTACATGACTTCCACAACGTGCTGCTCGTGATCATCACGGCCATCACGGTGCTGGTGGCGGGTCTGCTCGCCTGGATCATCATCCGCTACAACAAGAAGGCCAACAAGGTCTCCCGCAAGTTCAGCCACAACACCACGATCGAAGTGGTGTGGACGGTTGTGCCCGCGCTGATCCTGGTCGGCATTGCCGGCCTCTCCTTCCCGAACCTCTACTATCAGAACGTCACGCCGAATCTCGGCCAGATCGTCGCCACCTCAAAGCAGTTGCTGGCGGACGGCAAATCGGCAGAGCATCAGGCCTTCACCAAGAACTACTTCCCGGACGCGGCCGAAGCAGGCTTCGTCAACGTCAAGATCCAGGGCAACCAGTGGAACTGGACCTACACCTACGCGGATATCGTGGATGAGTCCGGCCTGCCGGTCGAGTTTGTCTCCAACGGTCTCCACAAGGGCCGTGCGTCTGACCCGACAGATGGTCTGCGCCTGCTCTCCACCGACTATCCGATGGTTGTTCCCGCTGACCGCTACATCCGTTTCTACACGGCTGCTGCGGACGTGATCCACTCCTGGGCCGTTCCCGCTTTCTCCATCAAGGTCGATGCCATCCCCGGCCGCCTGAACGAAGGCTGGTTCCTGGTGAAAGAACCGGGCGTCTATTACGGCCAGTGTTCGGAGCTTTGCGGCGTCGACCATGCCTACATGCCGATCGAAGTCCGCGTTGTCCCGCAGGCACAGTTTGATGCCTGGGCCGAGCTGATGAAAGCCGGAGACTTTGACGCTGCCGCTGCGTCGGTCCGCCAGATTGCCTCGGCTGACGCCGGCGCTAAATTCGCTTCTAACTAAGTTCCGAGAGAAAGAGCCTTTCCCATGCCTATGGACGAAGTCGCCCTCGATCACGGCCATGACAGCCACGATCACAAACCCGGCTTTTTTGCCCGCTGGTTCTTCTCAACGAACCACAAGGATATCGGCACGCTTTACCTGATCTTCTCCCTCATTGCGGGCGTTGTCGGGTATTCGCTGTCGGGTCTCATCCGTTGGGAGCTTGCAGAGCCGGGCATTGGCCCGATGCTGTGGATCCAGACCACCTTCTTCGGCCTTGATGGCGACGCCGCCGTCACAGCGGCCAAGCATTTCTATAACGTCGTGATCACCTATCACGGCCTCGTCATGATCTTCTTCATGGTGATGCCCGCGCTGATCGGCGGCTTCGGCAACTGGTTCGTGCCGCTGATGATCGGCGCGCCGGACATGGCCTTCCCGCGGATGAACAACATCTCGTTCTGGCTCACCGTGGCGGCGTTTATCCTGGCCATCCTGTCGATGACGGTTCCCGGTGGTTCGGCCGGCAACGGCTTCGGTGGCGGCTGGACGCTCTATCCGCCGCTGTCGGGTTCGACCGGTCACCCCGGCCCCTCGATGGACCTCCTGATCCTGTCGCTGCACACAGCCGGTATCGCCTCCATCCTCGGCGCCATCAACTTCATCGTCACCATCCTCAACATGCGCGCGCCCGGCATGACGCTGCACAAGATGCCGCTGTTTGCCTGGGGCATGCTGATCACCGCCGTCCTGCTGCTTCTGGCCCTGCCAGTGCTCGCCGGCGCGCTGACCATGCTGCTGACCGACCGTAACTTCGGCTCGCAATTCTTCGTGCCAGCCGGCGGCGGCGACCCGGTGATGTTCCAGCACCTCTTCTGGTTCTTCGGCCACCCCGAAGTCTACATCATGATCCTGCCGGCCTTTGGCATCATCAGCCACATCGTCTCGACCTTCTCGAAAAAGCCGATCTTCGGCTATCTCGGCATGGCCTATGCGATGGTCTCCATTGGCGTCATCGGCTTCGTCGTGTGGGCTCACCACATGTACACCGTCGGCATGAACGTTGACCTGAAAGCCTACTTCGTGGCCGCCACCATGGTCATCGCGGTCCCCACCGGCATCAAGATCTTCTCCTGGATCGCGACGATGTGGGGCGGCTCGATTGACTTCAAACTGCCCATGCTCTGGGCCATCGGCTTCATCTTCCTGTTTACCGTCGGCGGCGTCACGGGCGTGGTGCTGGCCAATGCCGGTGTCGACCATGCCCTGCACGACACCTATTATGTGGTCGCTCACTTCCACTATGTGCTGTCGCTCGGCGCCGTGTTCGGCCTCTTCGCGGGCTGGTATTACTGGTTCGAGAAGATGTTCGGCATCAAGTATAACAGCTTCCTCGGCGGCCTGCATTTCTGGCTGATGTTCATCGGTTCGAACGTCCTGTTCTTCCCCCAGCACTTCCTGGGTCTGCAAGGCATGCCGCGCCGCTATATCGACTATGCCGACGGCTTCTCCACCTGGCATTACTGGTCGTCGATCGGCTACGCCATCACCCTGGCCGCCACGCTGGTCTTCTTCATCTCGCTGGCCGTTGCCTTCATCCAGCGCCGCAAGGCGACCGAGAGCGGCAACCCCTGGGGCGAAGGCGCCACGACGCTGGAATGGACCCTCCCGTCGCCGCCACCCTTCCACCAGTATAACGAACTGCCGGTGGTCAACACCAAGGGCGGCCACTAGGCACCGATCAGGCCCGCCGCACCGGGCTGGAGAATTAAACCAACCGGGGCGGCCCTCGCGCAACAGCGTGCGGGCCGCTTCGTTTAAAATGGGCTGAGAGAGGCCCCGGAGATGACAGAGCTGACCGCCACAACGCCCGCCAAGCGCCCCGCCACGGCCGCTGACTATGTGAACCTGATGAAACCCCGCATCATGATGCTGGTGGTGTTCACAGCCGTCGCAGGTCTCGCCGCGGCCAGCGGCATCACCGGCGTGACGATGCACCCGGCGATGGCGGCGATTGCCGTGCTGGCGGTTGCGCTCGGCTCTGGCGCGGCGGGCGCCATCAATATGTGGTATGACGCTGACATCGACGCCATCATGAGCCGCACCGCCACACGCCCCATTCCGTCCGGCGCCGTGCCCAAGGAAGAAGCCCTGACGATGGGCCTCATCATGTCGGGCGTTTCGGTGATGCTGATGTGGCTGGCGTCCAACTGGCTCGCCGCCGCCCTGCTGGCGATGTCGATTGCCTATTATGGCTGGTTCTACACGATGGTCCTGAAGCGCCGCACGGCGCAGAACATCGTCATCGGCGGCGCGGCAGGGGCGTTTCCCCCGGTCATCGGCTGGGCGGCCGTGACGGGAAACACGCCGCTCGACGCCTGGATCCTCTTCGCCATCATCTTCTTCTGGACGCCCCCGCATTTCTGGGCGCTGTCGCTGCTCGCGCACAAGGAATACGCCAAGGTTTCGGTGCCGATGCTGCCCGTGACGCATGGCACCAAGGCGACCCGCTTGCAGATCATTCTCTATACGGTGGTGCTTGTCGCGGTCTCGCTTGCCCCGCTGGCCACAGGCCTTGGCGGCTGGATCTATGGCGCCGTTGCCACATTGCTCGGCCTTGTCTTTCTCGCCTTTTCGGTCGCGCTCCTGCGCTCGAAAGCCGGGGATGACGGCGCCCCGGGCGCTGACATGAAGCTTGCCCGCAACACATTCCTCTTCTCGATCCTCTACCTCTTCGCCCTATTTGGCGCGGTGCTGGTGGAGCATGCTGCCGGGCTGCACTTCCCGGTCATTGGAGCCTGATATGGAAGATCCCACGCTGAAGCCGGATGTCCGCCCGATCACGCCGGAAGACCTCGCCGCCCGCAAGAAGCGTAATCTCTGGCTTGGCCTGGCGCTGGCAGGCTTCGTCATCCTGGTGATGATCACCACGATTGTCCGGCTGGCGACCGGCACCGGTATCTCGGGGAGAATGTAATGGGTCTGTCGAACGCAAAAATCGGTCTGATCGCTGGCGGCTTTGCGGCCGGCATGCTCACTCTGGCCTTCGCGGCAGAGCCGCTTTACTCGGCCTTCTGCGAAGTCACCGGCTTTGGCGGCACCACGCGGGTCGCCACCGAAGGCCCCAGGGAAATGCTCGAACAGACCGTCGACGTCCGCTTCGACGCGAATGTGGCCGATACGCCGCTGATCTTCCGGGCGCTTCAGGGGCCCCAGACCGTCCAGATCGGCCAGCATGGCCTGGCTTTCTATGAAGTGACGAACCCGACCGATCAGGAAATCCGCGTCATCGCCAGCTATAACGTGACCCCTCATTATGCGGGGCCCTATTTCAACAAGCTGGAATGTTTCTGCTTCTCCGAGCGCGTGATCGCGGCGGGCGAATCGCGCAAGCTGCCGGTGGTCTATTTCATCTCGCCCAACATCATCGAAGACCGTGTGGCGAAGAAGCTCGAAACCATCACCCTCAGCTACACTTTCTTTGACAGTGGCACCTATAATGGGCCACGCACCGAAGTGTCTGGTACGTCTTCGGCCATCGTGCCCGCCGCCCTTCCGGGCGGGGGTGCGGCAAATCCGGCCACGCCCGGCTGAAACAGTTGCGAAAAGGCGCGCGCAAGCGATAAACAGCGCCGAAGTATTATTACGATTCCGGAGGGGATTGAGAAAAATGGCCGGCGACGTCAAACACGATTATCACTTGGTGAACCCCTCGCCGTGGCCACTTCTGGGCTCGCTGGCGGTCACCGTTCTCGCAATCGGTTCGGTAACCTACATGAAAGGCCTGTTTGGCCTGGCTGAAGGCACCTGGTGGCTGATGGCCATCGGCTTTGCCATGGTCCTCTGGGTCATGTTCGGCTGGTGGGCGACTGTCATCAAGGAAGGCCGCATCGGCGATCATACCCCCGTGGTCGAGATCGGCCTGCGTTACGGCATGATCCTGTTCATCGCCTCGGAGGTGATGTTCTTCGTGGCCTGGTTCTGGTCCTTCTTCGAATTCTCCATCTTCTGGGACGCCCGCGTCGGCCACACCTGGGATTCGGCCAACGCCCTGTTCGCCGATGGCCTGAACCGCTTTGCGCAGTGGCCGCCGGCAGACGTGACCACGTTTGACCCCTTCCACCTGCCGCTGATGAACACCCTCGTCCTGCTGCTCTCGGGCACCACGGTCACTTGGGCACACCACGCCCTGGCGCATGGCGACATGAAAAGCGCCAAGCTTGGCCTGATCCTCACCATCCTGCTCGGCCTCGGCTTCACCGCCCTTCAGGTGCTGGAATACAGCCATGCCGGCTTCTCGTTTGATGGCACGCTCTATGGCTCGGCCTTCTTCATGGCCACCGGCTTCCACGGCGCCCACGTCGTCATCGGCACGATCTTCCTGATCGTCTGCCTGATCCGCATGTATGCCGGCAACCTCACCCCGCAGAAGCATCTCGGCTTCGAATTTGCGGCCTGGTACTGGCACTTCGTGGACGTGGTGTGGCTCTTCCTCTTCGCCTTCGTCTATGTTGCGCCGCATCTGGTGCATGGCGGCGGCCACTAAACCGGCGGCCGCCCCACGGGCGGCTCTGGGTGACACAATCTGGCCCGCCGGTGTTCCTACGCTGGCGGGCTTTGTCTTTCTGGTGTCTTAGATTGTCCTGAAGTGTCCTGAATTGTCCCGGATCTGACCCATGATGTTCCGCCCTTTACCTGTCATGACCGTGCTGAGCATTCTCTGCTTTGCCATCCTCATCCTGTTCGGAAACTGGCAATGGGCGCGCTATGAAGAGAAGATGTCCCTCAAGGGCGCGGAGCCCGAATGGGCTGAAATCACAGGGAAAACCCTCCCTGGAACGGAGCTGACAGTGTATGCCTATGCCGATGGCGACGCCGCCTGGCGCCAGGTCACCGGCTTCGAAACCGCCGAGGGAATCCTCTTCCTGCCGATGACGATCAGCTACACGATCGATCCGCCTTCTGTAGTGACTGCTACAGATCCCGAGACGCTCACCCTGCGCGGCCTGTGGCATCCGTCCCAGCGCCGCAACGCCTTCACCACGCCCGATGATCCGGAGAAGGGCGTCTATTATTCCCTCGATCCGGAGCGCCTCGCCGCGTCTCTTCCCGATGCTCAGGCATCGCTTGTTATCCCCCGCGTGTTCGAGCCTGAAACCCTGATGCGCACGGACTATCCGGCCCCTCAGCCCGTTCCCAATCCCCTCCTTCAGCCCGGTGACAGCGCCCGCCTGCCACCCGAGCGGCATTTTGGCTACGCAATCACCTGGTGGGGCCTCGCCATGGCGCTCGTCGGTGTGTATCTGGCCTTCCATTACCAGCGCGGGCGGCTGCGCTTCAGGCGGGAGAAGAGTTCGTGAAGTATATTTCGACCCGGGGTCAGGCTGAACCTGTTGATTTTGCAGGGGCATGCCTGGCTGGCCTCGCTGCCGATGGCGGCCTCTATGTGCCCGAAACCTGGCCGCAGATTGCGCCTGCCATGCCCGGTGAACCCTACGCCGAAACCGCCGCACGCATCCTCTCCGCCTTTGCCGGGGACGCGATCCCGGCCGATGTGATGGCCCGCCTTTGCAAGCAGGCTTACGACCGCTTCTCCCACCGCTCGGTGGCCCCGCTGACGCAGGCAGGACCGGGCCTCTGGCTCATGGAACTGCACCACGGGCCGACGCTCGCCTTCAAGGATGTGGCGATGCAGATCATCGGCCAGATCTACGATTATCTCCTGGGTCTGTCGGGCCAGCGGATGACGGTCACCTGCGCCACCTCCGGGGATACCGGCGGGGCCGCCGCCGGGGCCTTTGCGGGGGCAAAGAATGTGCGCCTCGTGATCCTGCATCCGCATGAGCGGGTCTCGCCGGTGCAGCGCCTGTTCATGACCACCACCGGCGCCGAAAATGTCCTCAATATCTCTGTCGATGGGGACTTTGACGACTGCCAGTCGATGGTCAAATCCATGTTCGCCGACAAGGCCTTCGCCGCCAGCATCGGCCTTTCCGGGGTCAACTCGATCAACTGGGCGCGCATTGCCGCCCAGGCCGTCTATTACGCCACCGCCAGCGCCCAGCTGGGCCACCGCGCGCTGCGCTTCGTGGTGCCGAGCGGCAATATGGGCGACGCCCTGGCCGGTTATGTCGCCGCGCGTTGCGGGCTTCTGCCGGGCGGTCTGGAAATACACTGCGCGGTCAATGAGAACGACACGCTCGCCCGCGTGTTCAACACCGGCAAGATGACCCGTCAGGCCGCCGTGGCGACGCCCAGCCCGGCGATGGACATCTCTGTGCCCTCCAATTTCGAGCGCCTGCTGTTTGAGGTGACCGGCCGCGACGCAGACGCCGTGCGCGCCACCTATGAAACCTATGCCCAGCAGGGCGAGGCAGACATTCCCGATGCCGCCCGGACGCGCCTCGCCTGCACGGGGCTGACGGCCGCCTCGGTGGGCAATGCGGATACGCTGGCGGAGATGGAACGCTTCCGGCAGGAAACCGGCTGGCTGATCTGTCCGCATACGGCGGTCGGCACGCATGTGGCGCGCAGCCTGAAGCCGTCAGAGGCTGTGGCCACGATTGTTCTGGCGACGGCTGCGCCGACCAAATTTCCCGAGACGGTCAAGGAAGCGACGGGCGAAGAGGCCCCGCTACCCAGCCGCTGCGCCGAACTGATCCATCGCGGCGAGGTGTTCGAGCGTTTTGCCTCCGATCCGGCAGCCGTTCGCGCCCGGATCGCGGCGTTCGCAGGCTAGGGCCACAGTTATGGGGTTTGTCCCGCTTGATACGGTGATTGCGGGCAAGCGGGTGGCGCTGATGGCGGCGCGTAAATCGGACTATGAGGACTGGGCGACCCTGCGCACGGTCAGCCGTGCTCATCTTGAGCCCTGGGAGCCAAGCTGGCCGAGCGACGCCCTCAGCCGCAAGGACTGGCAGCGCCGCGTCACCGTCTGGACCAAGGCCTGGAAAGCGGGCACGGGGTATGTGTTCCTGATCCGCCGCCATAGCGACAATGCGCTGCTGGGTGGTGCCTCTCTGACACAGGTACGCCCCTGGCCGGCCAACAGCGCCAGTCTTGGTTACTGGATGGGCGCGCCGCATGGCGGGCAGGGCTATATGAAGGAAGCGGTCGAAACCCTGTGCGCATGGGCGTTTCCAATGCTTAACCTGGCGCGCATCGAAGCGGGCATCGTTCCGGAAAATGATCGCTCCCGCGGGGTGCTGGAAGGCACGGGATTTGCTGAAGAGGGACGGGCAAGCGCGTATCTGGAGATTGCCGGAACACGCCGTGACCACATCCTTTTCGCTCTCGTCAGGGCGGATATTCGCCGCTAGGTAACGAGATATATGGTAAAACGCACCCCTAACGAGCCGCAGGGCAGCTGGCATTGGCGCGGCGAGGCGGGACGCCTTGTCATTGAGGCGCCGACCGGCACGCTCTTGTCCGACCTAAATGGGGACTGGTCGCTGGACGCGCTGGAGAAGATGGTCGAGGGCCTCAGCCGCGGCCGCCTCGCCAAGTCGCTCTCCACCGGTGAGGGCGGCCCGGTGCGCTGCGGCCTGCGCCTCTCCAATGGCCGCGACATCCATTTCGTCGGCGCCTTCGTGACCGACAGTGAAGCGCGCGGCATGCTGCTTTCCGGCGAGACCTTCCCGGAGATCGACCCCAGCGACATGCGGCCCGGTCCGGACCTGATGCCGGTCTACCAGCCGATCATCTCCCTGCGCGATGGCAGTGTCGTCGGCTTCGAGGCGCTCGCCCGCTGGGACGGGATGGAGGTGAACGCCCCGCCCAGCCGCTATGAAGACCAGGCGCTCGCCTCCAACATGCTGATCCGCTCGGCCGAGACCCTGTCGAACCTGCGCAAAGGGGCAAAGCGCGACGACATCTTCATGCATGTGAACCTGACCGCGCGGGAGCTGACCAAGAGCACATTGCCGGCGCTGATCGAGGCGCTGATGAATGGCTATGATCTGCCGCAGCGGGCGCTGCGCATGGAGTTGACCGAGCAGGCCGCCCTGCGCGACGAGACCCAGTCTCTGGCCGCCGCGATGGCGCTGAAGGCGGTGGGCGCGGGGCTGGTGCTGGATGATTTCGGGACGGGGCATTCCTCCTTTGCCTGGCTGGCGGACCTACCCTTCGACAGCCTCAAGATCGATCATGGCCTGACCAGCCGCCTCGGCCAGCAGCGCAATGATACGATCCTCTCCACCATCACCCTGCTGGCGAGCCGCCTTGGCATGTCATCCACCGCTGAGGGCGTGGAGAAGCGCGAGGACGCCAGCCGCCTGCGCGCGCTTGGCTTTGACCATGCGCAGGGCTATGCCTTCGCCCGGCCGATGGACGCGGTCAAAGCGCTTGCCTTCCTGAAGGGATAATCTGATGAGCCAGGCCCCAGCCGAACACCGCGCGATTGCGGACTATCTGGCCGCAGCGTTTGGCGGCGAGATCAAGGTGATGGCGCAGGCCTATCATGATGGCTTGTCCGTGAACGTGCTTGTTTCCTCCGGCGCGCCGGAAGGAAAATATCTCTCCTGTTCCACCATTGGCCTCAGTGACCGGGAACTGGTTCTCGACGAGGAAGCCATGGGCTTTGGCGTCGAGCTGTGCGGGGCGCTTTATGCCGACGAAACGCCCTTCGTGGAGATGCTGGCCGACATTGCCCATGAAGTGCAGGCGGGCGAGTGGACGATCGCGCTCGGCACCATCCTACCCGATGTGATCCAGCCCTACTTTCCAGGCACCCAGATGCAGCACCTTCTGCTGGTGCATCCGTTTTACTGGGACGAGGCATTCGGCCTGTTCGAGCAGGACGGCCGCAAGACCGTCTGGCTGCAGATCATTCCGATCTCGGATTCGGAATTCCGGCTGGCCGAAGAAGAGGGCGTTGAGGTTCTCGAAGAAAAGCTGGAAGCGGCCGGCGCTGATGTGTTCGACCTGCTGCGCCCGCCGGTGGTGTAACCGCCTCAGGCGTTGCCGGCGTTTGATTGCAGTCGCGAGAGATCGACGCCCATACGGGTGAGCGCGTGGCGCCATTTGTGTTCATAGGCATCGCCAAAGACAAGATCGGAATCCGGAGCGCCGATGAGCCAGGCATTCTGCGCCAGTTCCTGTTCAAGCTGGCCAGCGCCCCAGCCGGCATAGCCGAGCGCCATCACGAATTTCCGCGGCGGCGCGGCCGAGGCAATGGCGGCGAGGATTTCCCGTGTGGCGGTCATGCAGAGCTCGTCTTCGACCTCCATCGTGGCGCCCTCACAGATGACGTCATCTGTGTGCAGAACAAAGCCGCGCTGGGTGGCGACGGGGCCGCCTTCCAGGATGGTGATGCCCTCAAGGTCCATATCCTGCGGGATGTCCATCTGATCGATGACTTCCTGAAGGTCGATACCTTCCATCGGCCTGTTGAGAACGATGCCCATCGCGAATTCTGGTGTGTGGGCACACAGCAGGATCACCGTGCGCTCGAAGCGCGGGTCGCCGATGCCGGGCATGGCAATCAGCAGCTTGCCGGTGAGGTCCGTTTCAATCTGCATGTCGTGCTCCGGCTATTGAGGCTGGGGCAGGTGGCAGGCATTTGCAAGCAAAAATCGGTGAGGGTCAGAGGGCGGGGGCCGGCTTTTTCTTCCGCTTGCGTTTCGGCTTGCGCAGGAAGGTCCAGGTGCCCGCCAGGCCCAGCACGGCCAGCGCCAGGCCGGTGAGGAAAGAGAGGAGATCATAGAGGCGCCCGCCTATCCCGGCGGAATGCAGGGGGTAGAGCGCGTTGAACACCCTGTCGGCGCGCGGCAGGGCGCGGCCGTCTTCGGTGGCGAGGGGGCGGTTGGTGGCCGGGTCCATCATCACATAGGTGCGCCCGTTCTGATGCCACTCGCCAGGCTGGCGCAGGCGCAGGGAGGCGGGGGCGCCCTCGGCGCGCGGCGGGCTGGCAAGGCGGGGCACCGCGCCGGGGAAGGCCGTCTGGGCGGCGGTGAGGGTGGCGGTCCAGTCGGTGGTGCCGGGGCCGGCGGCGGGGCGTTCTGAAGGCGCCTCGGCGGGGGTGAAGGTGACCGCCTTCAATACCGCGCGCACGGGCCCGGAATAGACCATGGAGAAGCCGGTGAAGACGATCAGGAGGATCGGCAGGGCGAAGATCACGCCGAGGTCGCGGTGCTGGGCGAGGAGATCGCGGCGCAGGGCGCTCTTTGGCCAGATGCGCCAGGCGAACATGCGCAAGGTCGGCCAGACGATGATGAGGCCGGTGATCGCCAGCAGGATTGCCGCGCCCCCGGCAGCGCCGGCGATCAGCTTTCCGGTGTTTCCGGCGAGCAGGTAATGGTGGAGATCAAACAGCCATTCTTCGGGCCGGCCGTTTTTGGTCCAGCGCGCGACCGTTTCACCGCCCGCATCCAGATACGCCCCGCCGCCATCGCGGAGCACGGCCTTGTGCAGGCCAAAGTCAGGATCGCCGAGAGAGACGTATTGCAGCCCCTGAGGGCCATATGCCGCCTCGATCCGGTCAATCACGGGGCCGAGCGATTCCGGGGCGAGCGAGATGGGCTCGCGCGCCTGCGGAAAGACAGCCCGCAGATAATCCTTCCTGAACACCAGCAGGGCCCCGGACAGGCCCAGCACGGCGATCAGGAGGGACAGGACGGCGCCCGCCCAGGCGTGCGCCGTCCTCAGGAATAGCATCAGCCTCAAAATTTCTTCTCGAAGGCGAGGGAGATCACCCGGCCGCGCCCGGCAAAGAAGCGGGTGTTGCTCGTGGGCTGAACGGTTTGGCTGTCATAGGTGACATATTGCTTGTCGAAGAGGTTTGAGGCGGAGAGCGTGAGGTCGCCGAAGCCTGCCGAATAGCGCAGGAAGGCGTCGGCAAGCGTGTAGCCGTCAAAGTCTGTATTGGCGGGCAGGCCGTCGAAGCTGCGGTCAAGATACGACCGCGTCTGTACACGGACGGAGTAGGGGCCTGCCGAATAGTCGGCGGCGAGGTTGACCCGGTCCGGGCTGATATTGGCGCCGTCAAGATCGGTGTCGACGCGGTTGTCATCATTCGTGTCGGTGCGGCCGTTGAGCATGGCATAGCCGCCCGAGATACGCAGGCCGTCCAGCGGGGTTTCCCAGGCGCCGGAGAGTTCAAGGCCGTCGATCTCGGTGCGGCGGCGCTGCACCTCGAACACGTCATTGCGCAGCACAAGGATCGATCCGAGTTCGGACTTGCTCCAGAAATAGGCCGCCGATGCCGAGAGCGGGCCACGCCGCCATTCGAGGCCGATCTCGGTATTGTCGGAGATGACCGGCTCGATGTTCAGGAAGGTGTCGACATCCTGGCCGGGGGTTTCCACGCCGCGCAGGATGCGGCCGACATCGGCCATGGTGAAGCCTTCGGCATAGGAGGTGTAGGCGGTCAGGCCATCGACGACTTCAACGGTTGCGCCCACATTGAAGAGGGTTTTCTCGAATTCCGGTTCGCCGCCGGCGACCTGTTGCGGGCCATAGGAATAGAGCGTTTCATAATCGTCGACCTTCAACGTCGCCATCTCATGGCGCAGGCCGGCAGAGAGGTGGACGCGCTCCTTCCAGAGGGCCTGGTTGAGCTGAATGAAGGGGGCGTAGGAGGTGAACTCGGTTTCCGGCACCCAGTTGCGGCCCGTCAGGATCAGCTCCTGATAGGTCTTGTCATTGAGCACATCGAGGCCGCCCATCACGCGCAGGCCCGGTACGGCGTCCATCTCGCGCTCATAGGAAACGCGCAGGCCTTTCTTTTCCGAATTGTTCGCAGACTGATCGAAGAGGGTGCCAACCGGGGCGATGCGCGGGTCCTGGAAGGAAGCGAACGAGCCGCCGCCATAGATGGCTTCGAAATCCTGATAGAAAAGCTGGCCGGTCAGCGTGCCGCCCATCAGATCCTGGTCGGTATAGGTCAGCGAGGAGGTGAGCACCTTGTTGGTGGGGATGATGCCTTCCTGCGTGCCGCGCACGGTGGTCGTCGGCGTGTTGGTGGCGCGCGAACCGTTGACGAGCACATAGTCGCCATCGCCTTCCAGTTCGAAATGCTGGGCCATCAGTTCCAGGCGGCGGGCGCCGCCAAGATCAATGCCCGCCTTGCCGAAGAAGGACAGGCTTTCAGAATCCTGAAGCTCGCCCTGCGCGCCGTCGACGCCGATGCGGCGGGCATCGCCGCTGTAGAAGGCGCCGCGTTTCTGCGCGGCGATGCCGATGGTCGCGTCCACGAGGCCGAAATCCCGCGCGGCGAGGGCGCCGGCGCGGTAGGTATAGCCATCGCCCTGGAATTCGTTTGCCGCGGAGATCTGGCCCATCAGCTTGCCGGTCCAGCCCTCGCTCTCTTTGGGGGCCGGGGTGGTGACATAGTTCACCACGCCGCCGGTGGCGCCGATGCCCTGAATGGCGTTGGAGCCGAAGATCACTTCCACCCGGTCAATGAAGAAGGGATCGATGGTGTGTCCTTCGCGGCTGCCATCGCGCAGCGGATTGGACTGGGGCACGCCGTCGATCAGGTAGAGCGGCTTGCGGCCGCGCAGGGATTCGCCTGCGCCTGACAGTTTCTCGCGCGTGGGGGAGAAGGAAGGCACCAGGGTGGAGACGACATCAACCGCCGATCCGGTGAGCTGGGCCTGCAGCGAGAGTTCCTGATCGCTGATGATCTGGATCGTGTTGGGCAGGGCAGAGGGCGGCAGGGTGGTGCGCGAGGCGGTGACGATGATGGTCTCTTCAACCTTGGTTTCGTCCGCGCGGGCCTCGTTTTCCTGCGCGGTGGCGGTGGCCGTCATCGCCAGAAGGGCGGCGGCGCTGACGCCGATAAATCTGTTCATGGGGGCTCCTGAGATCTTTCTGGCTGGAGAAAACCTGACCGCCATAATCGAAAATGACAATCATTCGCAATATCTCTGGTGAGATTTTTCCGGGGGATTCCGGTGTCCGTTGCGCGGAAGGCACAATCCGCGCCGGGTGCCTGCGGGGTCTTCAATCCTGCGGCGCAGTGTTCTACCGAGGGGCATGCATTCCTGGGATCTGACACCAAAAGAGGCCGTCACCCTTCAGCGGGAGCTGGCGGGTAGGGTCGAGCGCGAGGACCGGCTTGGCGTGGTCGACCGCGTGGCGGGGGTGGATGTGTCCTATCATGCGGCCAGTGATCGGCTGGCGGCCGCCGCCGTGGTGCTGGACGCGGTGACATTGCAGGTGATGGATGTGCAGATCGTGCTGGGGCGGCCGGCCTTTCCCTATGTGCCGGGGCTGTTCTCGTTCCGGGAGTTGCCGCCGGTGCTGGAGGCGCTGGAGAAGCTGGCAGTTCAGCCTGACCTGATCATCTGCGACGGGCAGGGCATTGCCCATCCACGCCGCTTTGGGCTGGCCTGTCATCTGGGCGTGTGGACGGGCCTGCCCACGATTGGCTGTGCCAAGACACGGCTGACCGGCAAGCATGAGGCGCCAGGCGAAAGCCGCGGCAGCCGCGCGCCGCTGATGGACCGGGGAGAGGAGATCGGCGCGGTGCTGCGCACGCGGGACGGGGTGGCGCCGGTCTATGTGTCGACCGGTCACCGGGTGAGCCTGGATACGGCATGCGCCTGGGTGCTGCGGCTGGCCCCGCGCTACCGCCTGCCGGAAACGACACGGATTGCCGATCGTCTCGTGGGGGAAGCATTGCGGGATGGCCCCTAGCGGCTTATTTCCACTGACCAAGCAAGGAGAAAACTGCCATGGCGATCAAAGTTGGCGACAAGCTGCCAGAAGCGACTTTTATGGAAATGACCGTGGATGGGCCAAAGCCCGTGACCACCGCGCAGGTGTTCGGCGGCAAGACGGTCGCCCTGTTCGCCGTGCCGGGTGCGTATACGCCGACCTGTTCGGCCCGCCACCTGCCGGGCTATGTCGACAAGGCTGGCGAGTTCAAGGCCAAGGGCGTTGACGACATCGTCTGCACCTCGGTGAATGATGTGTTCGTCATGGGCGCCTGGGGTAAATCCTCGCATGCCGAAGAGGCTGTGCGGATGCTGGCCGATGGCAATGGCGCGTTTGCGCAGGCCCTTGGCCTGGAACTCGACGCCACGGGTTTTGGCATGGGCAAGCGCTCGCAGCGCTATTCCATGCTGGTGAAGGACGGCGTTGTGGCTGAGCTCAACGTGGAATCGGGCGGCGAGTTCAAGGTGTCGGCCGCCGACTATCTGCTCGGCCAGCTCTGAGTTAATCGGGCGGGCTGTTAAACGCCCTTTACCGAATACAGTGATGATCGGCCTGCTCCGAGGATGGGGTGGGCCGATTTTCATTGTGGATTTATTGAAAAACGGCAAACTCTCCCCAATTCATAATCTGTACTCATCGTGGAGAGGGACCCATGGATATTTTTCTCGCCGTATTCCTGCTGATCGGGGCTGTTGGCCTGATCGGCATCGTGTCGGCTTTCAAATTCGTGCCGCAGGGCCATAACTGGACCGTGGAACGCTTTGGCCGCTACACCCGCACGCTGGTGCCGGGGGTGTCGGTCATCACCCCGTTCGTCGACCGGATCGGCCGGAAGATGAACATGATGGAGACCGTGCTGGACGTGCCCCAGCAGGAAGTGATCACCAAGGACAATGCCATGGTGTCGTGCGATGCCATCGTTTTCATCCAGGTGGTCGACGCGGTGCAGGCGGCCTATGAAGTCAACAACCTCCTCCACGCCATCAGCAATCTTTCGATGACCAATATCCGGACCGTGGTCGGCTCGATGGACCTTGATCAGGTGCTGTCCAACCGCGACGAGATCAATGCGCGCCTCCTGGGCACGATTGATGCGGCGACGCTGCCCTGGGGCGTGAAGGTCACCCGTATCGAAATAAAGGATCTCACCCCCCCGGCCGACATCACCGAGGCGATGGCCCGGCAGATGAAGGCTGAGCGTCTGAAGCGGGCTGAAATCCTCACCGCCGAGGGTGAGAAACAGTCTGCCATCCTCAAGGCCGAAGGCCAGAAGCAGGCGCAGATCCTGCAGGCCGAGGGCCGCAAGGAAGCCGCCTTCCGCGACGCCGAAGCGCGTGAGCGCGAAGCCGAGGCCGAGGCCAAGGCGACCGCGATGGTGTCTGAAGCCATCGCAAGGGGCGACGTGAACGCGATCAACTACTTCCTGGGCCAGGCCTATGTGGCCGCGTTCGAGAAGCTCGCCACCTCGCCGCAGCAGCGCACGGTTATCATTCCGGCGGAGTTCTCCTCTATCCTCGGCACCATCGAGGGCATCCGGGGGCTGACAGATGCGGCAAAGAATTCGGCGCCCGCTTCCCGCCCGCAAAGCGCTGTGCCGCCGACCCGCCGTGAAGATTAGTCTTTCATCCGCCTGCTGAAGGAGGCTCCTGATGGAATTTCTGCTGACTGAAATGACCTGGTGGCACTGGGTTGCCATTGCCCTCGTCCTCTTCGGCATCGAGATGATGACAGGGACATTCGACCTGTTGATGATCTCAATTGCCGCTGTGGGGACCGCGCTGTTTGCCGGGCTTGCGCCGGACGGGGTTGCCGGCTGGCAGGGGCAGCTTGTGGTGTTTGGCATTGCCGCCATTATTCTTGTGGCAGGCGGGCGGATGTTCCTTTCCCGGCGCGGACCGCCGCCCGAGCACCCGACCCTGAACAAGCGGATGGCCGGCCTTGTCGGCCAGCATGGGCAGGCGACCAGGGATTTCACCGCGGGCTCCGGCCAGGTGAAGATTGGCGATACGGTGTGGGGAGCTGAGGCGGTTCCGGGCGAGCTGCCGATTCTGGCGGGAGATACCATTATCGTTTCAGACACCAGCTCGAACATGGCGATTGTTCGCAAGGCCTGATCTGAGATGTATGCCTAAATGAAAAACCCCTCCGGTGACGGAGGGGTTTTTTGTTTCTGGGGATGGCAGGGGGGCGTTTGTGTTTGCCGTTTCCCCCTCCGTCTCGGGCCTGCGGCGCGATCCACCTCCCCCGCTTCGCAGGGGAGGAGCAAGGGGCGTCCGGCCT
>PHEH01000048.1 GCA_002841155.1 Alphaproteobacteria bacterium HGW-Alphaproteobacteria-18 | reverse complement strand
TGTCACGGAACTGACCGTCCGGCGCGTGCTGGCGCTGGCCTCCTTGAGCGGCCCCATCCGGAAACTCTATACCGACGACGAGATAGACCGCGAAACCGTTCGGGCTCTTACGCTCGCCACACCGGCCCGTCAGGCTGACTGGCTGAAGCTCTGGTACAGCGAGACCGAGCGTGCCCCCATGGGGCGGGCCTGCCGCGCATGGATCACCGGCGGGAGCGCCATCACGACCGACAAGGCGCTGTTTGATCTGGCCGGATATTCCGGCGCGGTGACGGCTGACCTCTTTGGCGAGGCGGCGGTATTTGCAGACGCAGAAGCGTTCTGGAAGGCGCAGGACGCGGCGGTGGCGGAGAAGATTGCGGGCTACCAGCAGCGCGGCTGGGCCGGTGTCAAGGTGCTGGAGCGCGGGGCCTATTTCCACCGCTGGGACTATGAGCAGACAACGAAAAAGCAGGGCGGCAAGGTCATCGTCGAGCAGCGCCACGATGGCACGGTGACGTTCCATGAAGGCTGGCTGAAAGTGTCCGAGGCGGGCAAGGCCAGGACAACTGCCGACAGGGTCGAAGATGGGCCGGAAGAGGTCGAGCGCAGGCGGGCCTGATCCGGAATCCGGCCATCGCGCTGCGCCTGATGGCAGCCCATGTCCTCTGCGGGTCCGCCCTCTGGACTGTGCGCCTGCACACGCCCGGCGCGGTGAAAGAGGCAACCCTTCAGAGTGTCGAAGGCGGCCCCGCCAGAGATGAACTGGACACCGCGCGGGACCGCGCAGGCGCCCTGTTCGAGGCGCTGGGCGCGCCGGTGCAGCGCCGCAGCGGCGACGCGTATGCCCTCTGCGAGAGCTTCGCCGCCTTGCTCGCCATGTCCGACGCCGAAGTGATGCAGGTGATCGCGGTTGCGATGGCTGAGACGCTGGAGTCAGGCGGGCCCGCCGTCGAGGCGGTGCTGCATGCCAGCGCCACTGATCCGGGGGCGTCCTGGCAGCCGGATGAGGCGTTCTTCGATCTTCTGCGTGACCGGCGTGTGACGCGTTCCTTCCTTGCGGAGATCGTTTCGCCAGAGGCTGCGGGGAAAGCGGAAACCGCCACACTGAAGGCGCAAAAGGCGCAGCTGGTGTCAGCCCTCGCGGCACGTGACGGCGCGAAGGGGGATGCCTGGGCGCCGGGCTGGATGCAGGTGCCCCCGGCCCGCCATGTCGACGGCGCAGCCTGTCCGCCTGCCGATGCCTGGGCCCGGATTGCCGGACTGTTCGAAGCAGACGGAACGAAGCAACCCGCCGACCAAGACTTGTCTCGCAAAGCCAGCGCTGCCTGAGTTCTTTGTCTCCTCTCAGGCAGGATGGAGCCGCCCGGTGGTTTTCGCCGGGCGGCTTTTTTGCGCGCGGGTCTCTGTGTGCGGATCAGGGGTGAGGTTCAAAGTGGAAGGGGGTATTTCGAGGGGGCTTTTGTTGCCGCGTGCCTTGTGAATGCGTTGCGGGCCAAGGGGCTCATTCGTTGTCACACCCTGC
>PHEH01000006.1 GCA_002841155.1 Alphaproteobacteria bacterium HGW-Alphaproteobacteria-18 | reverse complement strand
AAGCCGTGGAGCGATGTCTCGTGGGCGTCGTCCATCCCCTCTGAACTTCTCTCCGAACTGCGCGCTCTTGTCTGCCCTCGTCTAAACGGGGAAAGTGGCAGGGCACTCAGCACCCTGACGATGGGGGCCTGCGCGCGCTCCGCGCACGCCGACACCTCCTAGCTTTCAACTCACCCCGAATTCAGCCCAAAACACCGGCCAGCTCCGCTGCGTCCGGTCGCAAATGCTGCCTGAAACGCAAACTCCGGCAGGATCAAGCCGAAAGCAACCCCACCCCACCCCTCCCCACATGCGTGGGGAGGGAGCGGTTTCGCCAGGCGGAGAGCAAACCTCTCCCCGCAAAGCCACAGGTCCCCTCCCCACGCATGTGGGGAGGGATAGGGTGGGGCCGCTCTCGGCCCGCCAAAACCTCTCAATGAATCACTTTACGGCCAGCACAGCCCTACCGCGTCTGCGCCTGAATCAAATTCAGCGCCGTCTCTACCGCCGCCATGCGGATGCCCTCGCGGCCGATATCGCCCAGTTGCAGCATCTCGTGCAGCACGGCCCGGTTCTCCCGCGCGCAGGCGATGTGGACGGTGCCGACCGGTTTCATCCGTGTGCCCCCGCCGGGCCCGGCGACGCCCGTAATCGCGACCGAAATGTTCGCCCGGCTGTTGGCCATCGCGCCTTCGGCCATCATCCGCGCCACCGGCTCGGAGACCGCGCCGAAATCGGCCAGCACGTCGCCGGGCACCCCCAGCATCTCTTCCTTGGCCTTGTTGGAATAGGTCACAAAGCCCCGCTCGAACACCGCTGACGACCCGGCAATATCGGTCAGCAGCGCCGCGACGAGCCCGCCGGTACAGCTCTCTGCAGTGGCGATCTTCAGGCGGGCCCGCTCGGCATCATCGAGCACCAGCATGGCGAGGTTACGAAGGCGATCTGGAAACATGGTGACCTGTCTAGCGCCCGATCAGTTGCCCGTGAAGACCGGCGTTCGCTTTTCGATGAAGGCGGCGGCGCTTTCCTTGGCGTCGGCGGTCTGCATCAGGCGGCGGATTTCGGTGATCGCCCATTTGCCCGTATCGCGCCAGTCGGGATCGAGCGTGCGGCGCAGGCCGGCCTTCAGCGATTTGACCGCCTGAGGCGGGTTCGCCGCGATCTTCTCCGCCAGTGCCAGCGCGGTCGGCATCAGGTCGCCCGGCGCGACAACCCGGCCCACCAGGCCAATCGCCCTGGCCTCAGCCGCATCAATCACGTCGCCGGTAAACAGAAGCTCGCTCGCTTTCTCCCGGCCGACCAGCTGCGCCAGCCGCCCGAGCCCCGGCGCGTCGCAGCAGAGCCCCCGCGTCACGAAAATCTCGCCGATCTTCGCCGTTTCCGACATCACCCGCAGATCCGCCATGATCGCCAGCTCCGCCCCCCAGCCGAGCGCAAAGCCATTGATCGCCGCAATCACCGGAATATCCGTATGCAGAAGGGCGTCGGCCGCCGGCGTCAGCCCGCCGGTATCCTTTGCCTTGGCCGCCCGCTCCGGCGTCACCGGCGCGCCCTTGGAGAGGATCTTCTTCACATCATCCCCGGCACAGAACGCCCGCGTGCCCGATCCGGTAATCACAATCGCCCGCGCATCAGAGGTCCGCACCGCGTTTTCCAGCGCATCATAAAGCTCATAATCGAGCGAGTTCATCGCCTCGGGCCGGTTCAGCGTCAGCACGGTCACGTGCCCCCGTTTCTCGGTGATCAGAATATCGTCCATGCTTTCCTCCCGGTCTTCTTTTGACGGGAAGGCTCTCATGAAGCCGGTGCCTTGAAAATAATGCCGCGAGGTAAGGGGAGGGGGACGCTTCCCCCTCCGTCCGCTTCGCGTCCACCTCCCCCGCTTCGCAGGGGAGGATAAGGGTGCTCCTCCTCAGCGAAGTGCAACGCAATCCTCCCCTGCAAAGCGGGGGAGGTGCCCGAAGGGCGGAGGGGGGGAGTGAGGCCGGGTACCGCCCCTGTATACTCAGATCGGCACCAGCAACGCCACAGCCTCCGCCGCAATCCCCTCGCGTCGCCCCGTAAAGCCGAGCCCCTCCGTCGTCGTCGCCTTCACGCTCACCGCGTCCAGCGGCAGCCCAAGCAGCTCCGCCGTGCGCGTCCGCATCGCCTCGCGGTGGGGCTTCACCTTGGGCGCCTCGCAGATCACCGTGATGTCGCAATTGGCGATCACATACCCCTTCGCCTCGGCCAGCCTCTGCGCCGCCTTCAGGAAGAGGCCGCTGTCAGCGCCCTTCCACTGAGGATCAGACGGCGGGAAATGATCCCCAATATCTCCCAGCGCCACCGCGCCGAGGATCGCATCGGTCAGCGCATGCCAGGCCGCGTCGGCGTCCGAATGGCCCTTGAGTTTGGCAATGTGAGGAATATCTACCCCGCACAGGGTGACATGATCCCCCGCCTCAAACTCATGCACGTCATACCCCTTGCCGATGCGTGGGGCGCCGGTCGGGGAGAGGAGGCGGGCCAGCATGTCGAAATCCTCCGGATAGGTAATCTTGGTGAGGCGCGCCGAGCCGGCGACCATCTCGACCCGTCCGCCGGCGGTCTCAATAGCGGTCAGGTCGTCCACCAGGTCGGGGCCGGCAGCGGTCAGCGCCGCGCGGATCTCGCCCAGGCGGAAGGCTTGCGGCGTCTGGACCCGGACGAGGCCGGTTCTGTCCACATTTGTCCAGGATTGTCCCGAATTTGTCTTCAGCGCGTCCGCAACTGGCATCGCCGGGGCCGCGCCTGACACCGACGGGTCCTGAAGGCGCGCAATCAGGGAGGAGATCGTCGCCGCATCAATGCCGGGCCGGGCCGCGTCATGTATAAGGACGGTCGCGTCCTGCGAGACGGTCGCCGCCGCCAGCCCGCTCAGCACCGACTGTGTGCGCGTATCGCCTGGATTTGCTTGAAGAATCTTCGGATCATCGGGTAATTCGCCGAGGTCCGGTCCCGCCACAATCACCACCTGCGACACCTGAGGATGGGTCACGAACGCCTCGATGGACCAGTCGATCACGCGTTTTCCCAGCAGCATTTGCCACTGTTTCGGGCGTTCCGCACCTGCGCGCTGGCCCCGGCCCCCGGCAACGATTATGGCGACTGTCTCGGTCATAACTGGCTTGTAAGCGACACGCGGGGAGCTGGCTACTCCACGAAATGTCCCGAAAAGGGGAAATTTATGCCCATGATTTGTGCGCTTGCGAAAAAATGAAAAGTGAGAAACAAAAGGATATGACCAATTTTAAGGCACCTCAGGTCTGGCTGGCGCCCA
Source organism: Alphaproteobacteria bacterium HGW-Alphaproteobacteria-18 (assembly GCA_002841155.1). GTDB lineage: Bacteria > Pseudomonadota > Alphaproteobacteria > Caulobacterales > Hyphomonadaceae > Hyphomonas. The sequence continues at coordinate 192,279 of PHEH01000006.1, read as the reverse complement.
TGTCGGGCGCAACAGACGCCCCCATGCGCCGCCAGGCGGTGCATTTTGGCGCCCCGGCAGTCGTGTCGGAGATGGTCGCCGGCGAAATGCTGGCCATTGCCCGGGCCGATGTTGTGCGCCGCACCTGCCGCCATGAGGGGGCCGGCTACTGGATCGTCCAGCTCGCCGCCCGCCGCCCCGAAGACATGCTCGCCGGCGCCATTCTTATGGCCGAGGCGGGCGTCGATGTCATCGACATCAATATGGGCTGCCCCTCCAAACAGGTCACCGGGGGCCAATCCGGCTCTGCCCTGATGCGCGATCTGCCGCTCGCCGGTGAGATCATCGACGCCGCCCTCCAGGGCGCCGCAGGCCGCCCGGTCACGCTGAAGATGCGCCTCGGCTGGGATGACGCTAACCTCAACGCCCCCGAACTCGCCGTGATGGCGCAGGATCGCGGCGTGCAGATGCTCACCGTTCACGGCCGCACGCGCTGCCAGTTCTACACAGGCGGGGCCAACTGGGCCGCCGTCCGCGACACCGTAGATGCCGTCCGCCTGCCGGTCATCGTCAATGGCGACATCTCTGATGCCGCTTCGGCCCGTGAAGCGCTCGCGCAAAGCGGCGCCTATGGTGTCATGCTCGGCCGCGCCGCCATGGGCCGGCCCTGGCTCGCCGGCGAAGTGGCCGCCGCGCTCGAAGGCCGCCCCTGGCGCAGGCCTGCCCTGAACGAACAGCTTGCGAGCCTGTGTGAGCAGATTTCGGACTCCATTGAGCTCTACGGGGTCAATCTCGGCCTCCGGATGGTGCGCAAGCATGTCTCTGCGGCTATCGACGAACTGGAAACTGACCTGCCGGCCACAGAACGCCGGCAGTTGCGCGCCGATCTCTGCCGGATAGGGGACGCCGGAGAACTGATTGCCGCGCTGCGTACGGTCTACCTCGGAAAGGTGTTGGAGAAGGCATTGTCCTCATGAGTACATTGACTGGCGAGCGGCCGTCCGGCCTCGCAGATCTATCCCCCATTGCGCTGCTGCATATCGACCAGCGCCGCCGCATTGCAAACGTGAACCCGGCCGTTGAGGACATGTTCAAGCTCTCGCGCCGCGCCCTCGTCGGGCGCCCGCTCAGCGAAGTGGTGTTTCACGACTCCATTCTGTTTGAGCTGATCGATCGGGCCGAGCGCGACCCTGCCGAGATCACCGCGCCCTCCACGCCAGTATCGGGCCCCTCGATGCAGGTCCGCACCATCTGTGACGTGCGCATCCGCACCGTTGAGGGCGGCAATTTCATCCTCGCCCTCGCTGAGGCGCCCTCGCGCGATTCCGGGGAAGGCGTCGCAGGCGCCGCCGGGTTCGGGCGCATCCTCGGCCATGAAGTGAAAAACCCGCTGGCCGGCATCATCGGCGCGGCCCAGCTGCTGGAGCGTCAGGCTCATGCTGGCCAGGCCGAACTCCTCGACATCATCAAGGACGAAGCCCGCCGCATCGAGCGCCTGGTCAATCGCCTTTCGGCCTTCGAGCTGTTCTCGGCCCCGCGCATGCAGGCCTGCAATGTTCACGCGCTGCTGGATAAGGTGATCGCCTCCGAGCGTGCCGCTATGGGCGCCCGCGTCGAATTCCGCCGGGACTTTGATCCCTCCTTGCCGAACATGATGGGCGATCCCGATCATCTTCAGCAGGCCTTCCAGAATATCGTGCGCAACGCTGCCGAGGCGGCCTCCGAAGGGGGCCGCAAAGGCGAAGTTGTGCTGCGCACCGCCTATGCTGCCGGTCTTGCCGTGCGTCAGGCGCGTCTGGGCTCAGGCCTGCGCCGCGCCATGCTGATCTCCTTTGAAGACAATGGCCAGGGCATCCCGCGGGAGCATCAGGCCACGATCTTTGATGTGTTCCAGAGCACCAAATCTGGCGGCAGGGGCCTCGGCCTCTCGATCGTCAGCGAGGTCGTCAATGCCCATGGCGGCCAAATCCGCGTCGACAGCCAGCCCGGCGCGACCCGTTTCACTATCCTGTTGCCGCTTTCGGAGGCGTAAATCTCATGGCAGACAAGACTGTACTCCTAGCTGAAGACGATGCCAGCATCCGGCTTGTGGTGAACCAGACCCTGGTTTCCGCAGGCTATGAGGTGCGCGCCACCAGCTCTCCCGACGCGCTCCAGCGCTGGGTGCGCAATGGCGAGGGCGATGTCGTCGTCACAGACGTTTATCTCGGCGACACGTCGATCTTTGACCTTCTCCCCTCGATGAAGCTCGCCCGGCCGGATCTGCCCTTCATCGTCATGAGTGGCCAGAACACGATCCTCACGGCCGCCTCGGCCGCTGAGCATGGCGCCTTCGATTACCTGCCCAAACCGTTCGACATTGATGTCCTCTCCAGCCTCGTGCGCCGGGCGCTCAAATCCTCCCCGGCGCCGGAGCGGGCGATCCACCCCGATGCCCAGAAGGCGGTCGCCGATGCGGGCCTGCCGCTGATCGGCCGGTCTGACGCGATGCAGGAGGTCTACCGCCTCGTCGCCAAGGTGATGAATACCGACCTGACCGTCCTCATCGAAGGGGAAAGCGGCACCGGCAAGGAACTCGCCGCCCGCGCCATCCACCAGCTCGGCCAGTCCAAGCGCGGCCAGTTCATTGCGCTCGACCTGGCAGCGATGCCCCCGGCTGAGATCAACCGCGAGCTGTTCGGCTCCGACGGCAATGGCGGCGCGGTCCATCTCAAAGGCGGCACGCTCTATCTCGATGAAATCGGCGACCTCCCGGCCGAAGCCCAGGCCCAGCTTGTGAAGCTGCTGCGCGAACCCGGCGGCGCACGCCTCATCGCCTCCACCCGGCGCAATCTCGGCCGCCTCGTGGAAGACGGCAAATTCCGGGAAGACCTCTATTACCGCCTGAACGTCATGCGGCTCTCCATCCCGCCGCTGCGCCAGCGCAAGGAGGATATCCCCGAACTCGCCCGCGCCTTCCTCATCCGCGCCCAGCGGCAGGGCCTTGCCGCGCGTACCTTCGACAAGTCCGCGCTCGACCTGATGGCTGCCTATGACTGGCCCGGTAACGTGCGCGAGCTTGAAAACCTCGTCCTGCGCCTGGCTGTGCTCAGCTCTGATTCGGTCATCACGGTGATGGATGTCGAGCGCGAGATGCGGATGGGCGTGGCCGAACAGACCGGCGCCAGCCTCGGCTTTGAGGCCGAGATCGAGGGCCTCCTGCATCGTTATGTGATGGGCGATCTCGTTTCCGGCGGTGAAGGGGAGGGATCAAACGTCCACGAATCTGTCGTAAACCGCGTGGAACGCCCGCTGATCCGCCTCGCTTTGTCGGTCACCTCGGGCAACAAGGTCCGCGCCGCGCAGCTTCTGGGGATGAACCGGAACACGCTGCGGGCCAAGATCAACGCCCTCGGCATTGCAGAAGACTGATTGACGAGCGACCTTTCTGTGCCTTTAGTGCACCACTGTTGCGGAGGGGACACTGAATCTGTGTCCTATTTGCAACGGGGCGGGGGCCCACTAGAACCGGAATTGAGTGTCGACCGCAACAAACACCCAGGCCAATAAGGCGAGCTGGGCCCTGTTCGAAGGGCTCTTCATCATCGCGGCCCTCGTCGCGGTGTTCGCGACCTTTATCGCCATTTCCGGTGTTGTTCCCGACGATCCGACGGCCGGCGCGACGCCCTGGCTTCTGGGGCTGAACTTCATCCTGCTGATCGTGCTCGCGATCATCGTGACGCGCGAATACCTGCAAATCCGCGTCGGCAAGGAAGATGGCAGCGGCAAGCTCGCCCGGCGGTTTGTGCTTCTGTTCGGCTTTTCGGCGCTGATCCCGGCCATGGTCGTGGCCGTGTTCATGGGCACCTTCATCACCCGCGGCCTTGATCGCTGGCTGGGCGAGCGGGTCGATCATCTGATGGAGCAGAATGCGGAAATCTTCCGCACCTATGTGGATACCTTCCAGACGACCTTTGACTCCGACATGCGCCTGGCTGCCCTCGATGTGGAGAGCTTTGCACGCCAGGTGGACGAAAGCCTCGCAACCGCTCCGGAAACGGAGGAAGCGGACGGCGCAATCTATGACTATGCGTCGACGACATTCTTCGATGGGCTCCGCACGGAACTCGCCAGCCGGGAGTTCCTCACCATTGCGCTCCTGGGCGCAGATGGCGTTGACCTCGTTGCCGAAGCAAGCGTGCAGGACCCCATCCTGCTGTTGCCGCCAAAGTCGGCCTATGTTGAGGCTGATCAGGGCGCAGTTGCCACCACGCTCTATGAAAACCGGGGTCTTGCAACGGCCCTTATCCGTATCTCTGCGCCGGCCGATGGCTACATCTATGCCGTCAAGGTGTTTGACCGGAACGCCGCCCGTTCGCTTCGGGAGGCCGAAGTCGCGCTTGAGGAATACTACGCTGCCAAGCGGAGCGGTGGGCGCCTCCAGATCATTTTCGTGATCGGTTATGCCCAGATTGCCGGCCTGGTTCTGCTGCTTGCTGGCCGTCTTGGCCTTGAGGCCGCCGGCCGCGTGACAGGCCCCATCGGGCGCCTCGCCTCGGCAGCGCATACGGTGCGCGATGGCGATCTCAGCGTCCGCGTGCCGGTGACAGGACCGGTCGATGAACTCCACGCGCTGGGGCATTCCTTCAACGCCATGACCGAGCAGTTGGCGAGCCAGCGTGAAGCGCTCATCCGTGCCCGGAATGATGAAGAGGATCGCCGCCGGTTTCTGGAAACCCTTCTGGCCGAACTCGGGGCGGGTGTCATGCGGGTCGGGCCAGATGGCCTCATCAGCCTGGCGAACCGTTCAGCCGCAGAGCTTCTCGGGCTCTCTGCCATCGATGAGGGTGCCCCCCTGTCTATGGTTGCCCCGCAATTTGAGCGCTATGTGCGGGATACGATTGATCGCGACGCGCCCGTGGACGCGACACTTGATATCAATATCGGTGGAGAGATCCGCAACATTCGCCTGAAAACGGCCCTCGGCCCGGAAGGCGGTTGCGTCATCACCTTCGACGACACGACCCGCCTTGTGAACGCCCAGCGCCAGCTTGCCTGGCGGGATGTTGCGCGCCGCATTGCCCACGAAATCCGCAATCCGTTGACGCCGATCATGCTGTCTACGGAGCGGCTCAAGCGCCGTTACGGACCGAAGATCGACGATCCGGACGGCGTGTTTGATCGCTGTATCGAGACCATCCTGCGCAAGGTGGATGATATCGCCCGCATGGTGGAGGAGTTCTCCTCCTTTGCGCGGATGCCCAAGCCCAGCGTAGCTCCGTTCGATATGCGTCAACTCCTGCAAGGCGCCAGCTTCTCACAAAGCGTTGTGTCGCCCGATATAGAAATAGAGCTGAAAACAGAGCTCGAAACAGCGCCTTTCCTCGGGGATGATCGCTTGCTTGGCCAGGCTTTCGGAAACCTGCTCAAGAACGCCGCTGAGGCCATTGAAGGCCAGCCAATCGAAAATGACGTGTCCGGACATATCCGCATCATGCTGCTGAAGGATTTTCGCGGGCTGGAAGTCATTATCGAAGACAATGGCCCAGGCTTCCCGTCCGAAGTCCGCAACCGTCTGCTCGAGCCGTATGTGACGACGCGGGAGAAGGGCACTGGCCTGGGACTTGCCATCGTCAATCGCATCATTGTCGATCATGGCGGCTCGATTTCATTGCAAAACCGCCCGGACGGGCTTCGCGGCGCCCGGGTGCGCGTGGTGTTGCCCGAAAACGGCGCGCTGGCGATGCAGTCTGACGGCAGTTCCACAGATGAGGTGGGCGGGGATGACCGCTTGCCTTACCCTTTGAGTTTGTAGAGGAGAGTAGCCCATGGCACTCGACATCCTGGTAGTTGACGATGAGCCGGATATCCGTGAGCTGATGGCTGGTGTCCTTGGGGACGAAGGCTATGCCGTGCGCACCGCCGACACGGCAGAGCGCGCGATCGAGGAAGTGCGCTCGCGCACCCCCCGGCTGGTGATCCTTGATGTGTGGTTGCAGGGCAGCGGCATGGATGGTCTCTCGCTCCTGAAATACCTCAAATCGATTGATCCGATCCTTCCGGTGATCGTCATCAGTGGTCACGGCAATATCGAAACAGCGATTGCGGCCATCCGGCGCGGCGCGTTCGATTTCATCGAAAAACCGATCAAGGCAGACCGCCTGATGCTGGTTGTTGAGCGTGCCATTGAAGCCGCCGCGCTACGCTATGAGAATGCCGCCCTGCGTAACCGCACAGGCGATGAGGAGCGCTGGATCGGAAACAGCCAGGCTGCCGTGGCGCTGCGCGCGTCGCTGGACAAGGTGGCGCCGACGAATTCGCGCGTGCTGATTACGGGGCCGGCAGGTGTCGGCAAGGAGCTTGCATCGCGGCTCATCCACAAGAACTCCAGCCGCGCCGATGGCCCGTTTGTTGTCGTCAATGCGGCCACTATCGCGCCCGATCAGATGGAGATCGCCCTCTTCGGTGAGGAAGACCAGCAGGGCCGCACGATCCGGGTCGGCCTGTTCGAGCGGGCGCATACCGGTACGCTCCTCCTGGATGAAGTCGCCGATATGCCGATCGGTACGCAGAACAAGATCTTGCGTGTGCTGACCGAGCAGCGCTTCCAGCGTGTCGGGGGGCGGTCTGATGTCAGTGTCGATGTGCGCGTCATGGCGGCAACAACCAAAGACCTCAAATCCGAGATCGAGGCAGGCAATTTTCGGGAAGACCTCTTCTATCGCCTGAGCGTGGTGCCGCTGCGTGTGCCCTCGCTGTCAGAGCGTCGGGACGATATTGTCGAACTCGCCAACTATTTCTGTGAGCGCATCGCCGAAACGTCGGGTCTCACCTATCGTAACTTCACTACGGAGGCCCTTGCGGTGCTCCAGTCGATGGAGTGGCCGGGCAACATCCGTCAACTGCGCAACATGGTCGAGCGGATCCTGATCCTTTCGCCGGCAGATTCTGCCCGCCCGATCAGCGTGGACGAGCTGCCGCGCGATCAGGGACGCGGGCCGTCCCCGGCGGCAAAAGCGGGCTCGGCAGAGCTGGTCGGCCTTTCCCTGCGGGATGCACGAGAGCAGTTCGAGCGTGAGTATCTGACACTCCAGATTACCCGTTTTAACGGAAATATCTCGCGGACAGCCGAGTTCATCGGTATGGAGCGCTCAGCACTGCACCGAAAATTAAAGGCTTTGGGGATATCCACGGGCATTCGTCAGGATACCTGAGCTAGACGCTGAAGGCTTGAAGACATGCACGTTCTGATCTGCGGCGCCGGGCGGGTAGGGCAGGGCATCGCCCGCCGCCTGGCACGGGAAAAGCACGAAATCACCATCATTGATGAGAGCGCCGACCTTGTCGATCAGGTCTCGATTGATCTGGATGTGCGCGGAATTGTCGGCCACGCCGCCCACCCCGACGTGCTCAAGCGCGCCCGCGCGGCCGATTGCGAGATGATCATCGCGGTCACCCATTTTGACGAGATCAATATGGTGATCTGCCAGATCGCCCACACGCTGTTCTCGGTGCCCTTCAAGATCGCCCGGGTGCGCGACCGGTCCTATCTCGAGCCGGCCTGGAAGAACATCTTCTCCCGCGAAGGCCTGCCCATCGATATGGTGATCTCGCCGGAAGCGGAAGTAGGCGACGCCATCCTCCAGCGCTTCCGCACGCCCGGCACGATCATGAGCGCCAATTTCGCCGGCGGCCAGGTCAAGCTGCTCGGCTTTGAACTGCGCGCCGACAATCCGCTGATCGATGTTGCCGTTGACCAGATCAAAGGTCTGTTCCCGGATCTTTCCGCCCGCATCATCGGCATCGGCCGGGGCGATTCCATTCATGCCCCGCGCGGCAAGGATGTGCTCAAGCCGGGGGACCGCGCCTATGTGGCCGTGATCGACGCCCATGCCAGCCGCCTCACCTCCATCTTCAATACCGAGCAGAGCCGCCTCGATCACGTCGTCATAATTGGCGGAGGTAATGTCGGCCTGCATGTCGCCAAGATGCTGGAGCGGGAGAGCCATATCCGCGTCCGCCTGATCGAGCGCGACCCCGAGCGCGCCAACAAGGCCGTGGCCGCCGTCAAGCGCTCCATCGTCATCCAGGGAGATGGTCTGAACCCGGACATCCTCGCCGAAGGCGGCGTTGACCGTGCAGATTTTGTCATCGCCATCACTGATGATGACAAGGCAAACCTGCTGATCAGCAACCTCGCCAAGCGCGCCGGGGCCAAGCGTTCGCTCGCCCTGATCAACTCGCCGGAACTCGCCGGCCTTGCCTCTGACATGCGCGTCGACACCGTACTCGACCCGCGCGCGCTCACCGTTTCGCAGATCCTGATGCGCATGCGCCGGGGCCGTATCCTCAGCCTGCAATCGCTGGAAGACGGCATGGCGGAAGTTGCCGAGGGCGTGACCCTTGAAACCTCTTCCCTGATTGGAAAACCGCTCGGTTATGACGATCTGCCCGAGGGCATGACGGCGGCTGCGATTGTGCGCGGCAATCAGGTCATCATGGCCGATGAAGACGTTATCGTGCGCCCTGAAGACCATCTCATTCTCTTCTATGAGGCCGAGATGGTGCGTGCTGTCGAGAAGTTCTTCCGGGTGAACCCGGACTATTTCTGACGATGAATTATTCATCCGTCATCCGTGTTCTGGCTTTGCTCATGCTCATTCTGGCAGGCTGCGCGGCCTCAGCTGCGCTTCTGGCCTGGGCGTTTGGCGAAACAAGCCAGATCATCTCCTTTGGGGCCACCGCGCTCGGCATTTCGGTGTTTGCCTCCAGCGTCCTGCTGCTGGCGCCCAAGCCGCAGCGGCGCGCGCGGCCGTCTGACGCGCTCGCCGTGGCGCTGCTCTGGTGGTTTCTCTCGCCGGTGGCGGCGGCCATGCCGTTCGTGTTCGGGGTGGCCAATAATTCCGTTGCCATTGCCCTGTTCGAAGCCGCCTCCTGCCTGACCACGACAGGTCACGCCATTCTGGAGTTCCCGGACGGTTCCTGGCCGGTCAGCCTGCTATACTGGCGCGGCCTCCTGCATCTTCTGGGCACTTATGCTGCCGTGGTCATGGCGGCGGGCGTCTTTGCCGCGATCAATCTGGGCGGCCCAGGCGTTCACCGCACAGTGCTCTTTACCGTTCCGGATGCCAGCTATTTCGACGCCATGCCGCGCATCTATATGGGCGTCGGCATCATGCTGGGCATCACGGTCAGCTTCATCCTGATCCTTCTGCTGATCGCCGGGGTGCCGCCCGTCCGCGCGCTGGCAGATGCCGTCAGCGTCATTTCCACGGGCCTTGTCCTGCCAGATTCACAAGCCTTCCTACCGGCCAATCCTGTGGCTGGGGTGATCATGGCTGTTGGCCTCGCCATCGGCGCGCTCGGCCTTGCCGTCTGGCTGCCGCTGCGCATCGGCGCGGTCAAAACAGCCATCACCGATCCGGAGACGGTGGTTTTCTTCCTGCTGATGCTGATCTTTGCGGCGGCTCTGATCCCGGCCGGCATTGCGCTGGATAATGGCCTCGCCTGGTCGCTCTCCAGCCTGTCGACCTCGGGCATTCCGCTCTCGGCCGGCGCCCGCGACGCGGACATCCCGCTTACCATCGCTGTCCTTCCGGCGCTGATCGGCGGCTCGGCCCTTTCGGCTGCGGGCGGCATCAAGATCGCCCGCTTCATCGTGCTGGGCCAGCGCGCCGGTCAGGAATTCCGCCAGCTTGGCTATCGCCGCTCGATCCTCAGCTTCAAGTTTCGGGACAGGGAACTGGATGAGCGCAGCGTGATCGGCGTTTGGGTCTATTTCATCGTCTATGCGGGCGCTGTCTTCTCCGTCATCACGGCGTTTTCCTTCCTCGGTATGCCGTTTGAAGAATCGATTCGCCTTTCGATCGGGGCGCTTACAAGTTCTGGCGGATTGATCGGACAGGCCACGGACAGTCTGGGCCCGGTCGGCCAGATAATGCTCAGTATTGCCATGGTTTTGGGCAGGGTGGAGATTCTCACCGTGCTTCCGGCTCTTTCCCTCAGCTTCTGGCGGGGGTAAAGGGGGAACACACTTGCGCAGGGTAAACAATGGCCTTAGCTGCGCAAGATAAGATAACAAAACAAGAAAGAAAAAAAGATGTCCGCCGATAAGAAGCAAAACCTCCAGGACACATTTCTCAATGCAGTCCGCAAATCGCGTACGCCGCTCACCGTCTTCCTCGTAAACGGCGTCAAACTTCAGGGTGTTGTCACCTGGTTTGACAATTTCTGTGTCCTGCTTCGTGGCGATGGGCGCCCACCGCAACTGGTGTACAAGCACGCAATCTCCACCATTGCGCCGAGCGCGCCCGTCCAGCTCTTCGATGAGGAAATGGGCGGAGACTGATCCCGATTTGACCGAAAAACTGATTGATCGCCTACCGGCGCCGGAAATTGCCGGCGTCGTTATCCCGTGGTTCACGCCGAGAGATCGGCCGGGTCCGGACCGTTTGTCCGAAACGGCCGGTCTCGTCGAAGCGCTCGGCTGTGAGCTGGGCTTCATCCGCCCCGAACATGTCCGCCAGGTAAATTCCTCCTTCCTGCTGTCCGGCGGTCTGCTGGACCGGATGGCGGACGATATTGCCGAAACCAACGCCACGCTCGCCGTCATCGACGCGGCGCTCACCCCCGTGCAGCAGCGCAACCTGGAAAAACGCCTCGGCGTGAAGGTCATCGACCGTACAGGTCTGATCCTGGAAATCTTCGGCCTGCGCGCGCGCACCAAAGAGGGGCGCTTGCAGGTCGAACTTGCGCGCCTCCTGTATGAGCGCTCACGTCTTGTCCGCACCTGGACCCACCTTGAACGCCAGCGCGGCGGCGGCGGGTTCCTGTCCGGTCCCGGTGAAAGCCAGCTGGAGGCAGACCGCCGGATGCTGGACGACAAGATCGTCCGCCTGCGTGGTGATCTCGATGATGTCAAACGCACGCGCGAAGTGCAGAGGGCAGGGCGCCGGCGCAGCGGCAAGCCGGTTATCGCGCTGGTCGGCTATACCAACTCCGGCAAGTCCACCCTGTTCAACCGGCTCACCGGATCGGACGTGTTCGCCAAGGACATGCCCTTCGCCACGCTCGACCCCACCATCCGCCGGCTCGACCTGCCAACGCTTGGGGAAGCTGCGCTGATTGATACGGTTGGCTTCATTTCCGATCTGCCAACCCACCTGATCGACAGCTTCCAGGCCACCCTGGAAGAGTCGCTGCAGGCAGACCTGCTGATCCATGTCCGCGACCGTGCGAGCGCGTCGGATATGGAGCAGGCCGAGGATGTCGCGCTGGTGCTGGAACGTCTGGAAAAAGAGTCCGGCCTTCCCCTGCCGCCAATGATCGAAGCCTGGAACAAGATGGACGCCCTCGCGCCAGAGCGCGCCGAGTCTCTCACCGCACTCGCTGCGATGACGGATGATCCGCCTGCGGCTGCCGTTTCGGCGCTGACAGGCGAGGGCCTCGATGCCCTGCTGGCCCTGATCGAAAAATCCCTCCTCCGGGGGCGGACGGAAATCAGCCTGACGCTCGGCCCCGCCGACGGCAAGGCCCGCGCCTGGCTGCATCAGAATGGCGAAGTCCTCACCGAAACCCAGCGCGAAGACGGCCAGACAGACCTCACAATCCGCGTCTCCACCGAACGCCTCGGCCAATTCCGCGGCGAGTTTCCGGATCTGGCGGCGGGCGTGTCGATACTGTGAGTGCGCGAACCCGCCCATCCTTCGACTTCGCTCAGGATGAGCTCCTATAGTGCAGCGCTAATTAGCTCATCCTGAGCGAAGTCGAAGGATAGAGCGGGTACCCAAACTTACCCCCGCTCCCTCCGCTTCACCGCCTGCCAGTAAGTCTCCTGCTCATCCAGGCTCAGCGACGCAAACTCAATCCCGGCTTCTGCTGCCGCTTTCTCCATCGCCCGGAAGCGCCGCTCGAACTTTCCGTTGGCGCGGCGCAGCGCCTGTTCCGGATCAACCGACAGCCGCCGCGCAAGGTTGGCCGCCACAAACAGCAGGTCGCCGATCTCATCCTCAATGGCGTCGGCGTCCCCACTCGCCATGGCCTCCTTCACTTCGGCGGTCTCTTCTTCCAGCTTGTCGAAAATGTGGGCCGCCTCGGTCCAGTCAAAACCCGTCCGCGCGGCTCGCTTCTGTAGCTTTTCGGCGCGCAGGAGGGCCGGCAGCGAGAGCGCCACACCGTCGAGCGCGCTTGGTCTTCCGGCCTTCTTGCCCTTCGCCGCCCGTTCGGCCGCTTTCATCTCTTCCCAGGCGGCGGTCTGGCCATCGGCGTCCCGGCCGTCAGCGGCCTCGAACACATGCGGATGGCGGCGAATCATCTTGGTGTTGATCGCGTGCACCACGTCCGCCAGCGCAAAGGCGCCAGCCTCTTCGGCCATCCGGCTGTGAAAGATCACCTGGAACAGCAGGTCGCCCAGTTCCTCGCGCAGCTCACCCATGTCGCCGCGCTCGATGGCATCGGCCACCTCATAGGATTCCTCGATCGTGTAGGGGGCAATCGTGGCGAAGCTCTGCTCCAGATCCCACGGGCAGCCCGTCTCCGGCGTGCGCAGGCGCGCCATGATGTCGATCAGCTTCAGCAGGGCCTCTGCGGCGTCGGCGGGTTTGGAATCAGTTAAGGACATACGCTGCGCTCCGCCTTGGTCTGCCCCCCGTGTTTAGGCGTCTGCGCCGCGTCAGCAAGAGCCCCCGGTCAATCTTGCGGCTTGCGCCGGATCAATCGCTGGCCCACACCGGTCGCGAGTAATCAGATGCGTCGGTCATCGGGAAGCAATTGAGATGAAAGACAGCCTCGCGCTGATTGGCCTGGACTGGTCTGGCTCCCGGCTCTCTGCCTGGGCCTATGATGGCGAGGGGGAGATTCTCTCGTCCGCCATCCTGCATGAGCCCGAGCGGGTGCCGCCTTCGGAATATGTTTCGCGGATCAGGTTTCATGTCGCCGAATGGCTCGGCGCGTGGCCGGAGGTGCCGGTGATTGTGTCCGGGGATGTGGGGATTCTGTCCCAAAGTGTCCCGAATTTGTCTCTGCCTGTCCTGCTGGCGTCCTTGCCGGGACACCTGATGGCGCGCGATGGCATCTGGATCGTGCCGTGGATACGCCAGCTCTCGCCCCCCGATATTTCCTGGGGATCTGAGACCATTCTTGCAGGATTGGGCGAAGATCACGCCGCCGTCTGCATCGCCGGCCGCCACACCCGCCATTACGATGTCGAACATGGCAGAATCATCAGTCTCTCCACCGAAATCACCTCCGAACTCCGCGATCTCCTGCTCACCGCAGGCGCCCTCGCCCTGAAGGATGGCCCCGCCCAGACATTTGACCCCCGCGTCTTCCGCGAATGGGTCGAACGCGCCCTCGATACCGAAGACACACCCCCTGTTTTCTCGGTCGAAGCGGCCATCTTCACCGGCCAGCTCGATCAGGCACACAAGGCCGCCGCCATTGCCGGCCTGCTGATCGGCGCTGATGTTGCCGCTCATTACGATCCCGGCGATGAAGTTCTGCTGGTGGCGGACGGGCCCTTGCGGGAAGCCTATGGCCTCGCCTTCGATGCGCTCGGCGCCGATGTGGACGAAATCTCCGCCAGTGAAGCCTTGCAGGACGGATTGTTCGAACTCGCTGACCTTGCAGGCCTGCTCGGTCAGGACTAACTCGCAAACTTTATCCACAACTCTGGTTATGCCGCCATGATCCTCTCCCCCGAATGCGTTGCCCCAACCGGCTGTATGCAGGGCGAGGCGCCACTGTGGAGCCCGTCTGAGGGCTTCCTCTGGTGGGTCGATCTCCGCCGGGCAAAGCTGCACCGGTATAATCCCAAAACCGGCAATACACGGCGCTATGATCTGCCGGTGAAGGCCAGCAGCCTTGCCCTCTATGGCGGCCATCTCCTGATGGCGGCAGACCGGGAAATCGGCTTCTTTGACCCCGCCAATGAGGCCTATGAGCGCCTGTCCCTCCTGCCGGATGAGCCTGGCTCCAACCGGACCAGTGATGGCGGCATCGCCCCGGATGGGTCTTTCTGGTTTGGCACAATGGATGATGCCGAGCGCGACCCGAGCGGTGTCTATTACAGGTATGGCGAGGATAAATCCGTCACCCAGTTGCGCCTGCCGTCCGTTCTGGTCACGAAAACCCTGCAATTTTCGCCCGATGGCCGCACCTTCTACACCTGCGATACCGCCGAGGCGGAAATCCTCGCTTTTGACGTGCACCCGGAAACAGGCGCGCTTGCCGGGCGGCGTATCTTTGCAACGACCCATGATCTGGGCGGATTGCCCTATGGGGCGACGGTCGACAGTGAAGGTGGGCTCTGGGTCTGCCTGCATGGGGCGTCCCGCGTCGTCCGGTTTGCGCCCGATGGCACACTCGACAAGACCATCATCCTTGCCGCGCCCCTGCCAACAGGTTGCGCCATCGGCGGTCAGGACATGCGCACCCTGTTCATCACCACCGCCCGTACGGGCCTCAGCTTCCCGCAGCTCGATGCGCGCCCGCTTTCAGGCAGCCTGTTTGCGGTGGAGGTCGATGTGCCCGGTTTGCCGCCAAAGGCATTCGGCAAACGGGAAACGGGCCTTTGAAGGCAGGGTAGGGCTTGTTTCTGCGGCCAACTCACCGCACATCAACAGCAAGCGCGGGTCTCTGAAGTGAGGCCCCATGCATATTTGCCGTGGACGCGGGCGCCCAAAAGGGCTAATCGCCCGCCTTTCAAGTGAGTGGTGACATGGCCGTTAAGGACCAGAAGGAAAAGAAGAAGCGGATTGGCCCCGTTACTTTCCTGCGCCAGGTGCGCGCGGAAGGTAACAAGGTGACATGGACATCGCGTCAGGAGACCATCCAGGCGACGATATTCGTGCTCATTATGTCGATCCTGATCGCAATATTCCTCTTCCTGACTGATCAGGTCATCGCCTATTTCGTAAATTTCGTGCGCGGCGCCTGATGGCCGCCGTGACGCCAACAGTCCTTCCGGAGCGCGTTCGCCCCATGTCAGATGCCAAGTGGTACATTGTCCACGCCTATTCCAACTTCGAAAAGAAGGTGGCTGCCACGATCCGCGAGCAAGCGGAACGCAAGGGCCTGCTGCACCTGATCGAAGAGATCGAAGTGCCAACTGAAGAAGTGGTTGAAGTTGCGCGCGGCAAGAAAAAGACCGTCGAGAAGCGCTTTTTCCCTGGCTATGTCCTGATGAAGGCGCAGCTGACCGACGACATCTACCACCTCGTCAAGGACACCCCGAAAGTCTCCGGCTTCCTCGGTTCAGAAGGCGGCAAGAAACCGCTCCCGGTGCGCCAGCGCGAAGTGGACCGTATTCTCGGCAAGTCTGTCGACCCGTCGGCAGAGCGTCCGCGTCCGAAAGTCAGCTTTGAGATTGGCGAACAGGTCCAGGTCAATGATGGTCCGTTCCAGGGCTTTGAGGGTGCTGTCGAGGAAATCGACGAGGCCAATGGCCGCCTGAAAGTCACGGTGTCGATCTTCGGCCGGGGTACGCCAGTGGACCTTGAATTCGACCAGGTTGTGAAGATCTGATAATTTTCCGGCAGAGCAGGGGCTTTGGCCAGCTGCTCGCCGCTTGAAACAGTTTTCCGGTGGCTGTATGTCGCCGGAACGGTTGCCGCCTTAGCTCAGTTGGTTAGAGCGCTAGATTGTGGATCTAGAGGTCCCCCGTTCAAACCGGGGAGGCGGTACCATTCCCCCTCAATTCGCGTTACCGGGCTGTCCCTTTCAGGTGACGCGCATCGGGATTTGGGGCCTGACTCTGGCGTATTGCACCCTTTGGTAGTCTTGAGCGATCAAGGCGCTTCTTCCGCTGCAAACGCAGCGATTCCCCCGCAGACATCACTTTCCTGGACACAATTGGCCTGGGTAGAAGTGCGCTACGATATTTCTGCGCGATATGGCTCGCTGATTCGTTTGTGTGTTAAGCATTTGAAAACCATGATTGGCGCTGACGCTGAATCTGTGGAATTCTGGTGCAGGAAGCAAAAAAACCAATTTAGTCCGGAACCAATGGCAGTGCATGGGCGTTTGTAAATTGTCGTTCAGCGCACGTTAAGAAACCGTGGTTTGACGGCCTTGGGGACCTGTTGCAAAAGGGTCTCGGTAATTGGAAATTTCCACTGCAAACGGGGTCATTGGACTGAATAATGCTCGCGGACGGCGGAAAAAACGTTTAACACCAAAGCATGCGGTTAATACCCGCTATGAACCTGCGGCCGAGGACAATCCCGTCATTCGGCACACAAAAGGGGATTGAGTATGAAGAAAACTCTGTTGTGCGCGACCGCCGCGGCCGCTTTCGCGACTGTTGGCGCGACTGCGCATGCCGAAGACGGCTGGTACGCCCGCGCTGATGCGCAGTTCAGCTTCGACGGCACTCTCGACCACGATCCGGCTACGAATGTGCTCGGTACTATTCCGGACGATTCGACGGCAAACGAGACCGCTGGTCTCGACGTTGGTCTGGGTTATGCGTTCACAAACGGCCTGCGTATCGAGGGTCTTCTCGGTAAGCGCGGTGGCCCGCTTGATGTGCCAAGAGCTACTAATGGTACCATTGGTGGTGCCACTCAGGCCAGCGGCTACATGAATGTCACTGACCTGATGGTGAATGGCCTTTATGACTTCAACAAAGGCGGCACGATCCGTCCGTACATCGGCCTTGGTGTTGGTGGTGCTCGCGTTGATGCAAAAGCAACCAACCGCGTTCTGACGGTCGGTAGCGAAACGCATGCTCTGAACGGCTTTTCGGACAAAGCGACCGGTATTGCCTATCAGGGTCTCCTTGGCGTCGGCTTCAAGCTGAGCGAACGCCTGACCATGGATGTCGGCTACAAGTACTTCACCGTTGAAGACCTTGACTTCGCCGGCAAGCACGGTGGCTCGAGCTACACGGCGAACTATCAGGATCACACGGCGACCATGGGTCTGCGCTATTCGTTCAGCGCGCCTCCGGCAGCACCTCCGCCGCCGCCACCTCCGCCACCACCGCCGCCTCCGCCACCGCCGCCACCTCCGCCACCTCCTCCTCCGGAAGAGACCACACCTCCTCTGGCACAGCAGTGTTCTGCTCTCAGCCAAGAGTTCGTGGTTTACTTCGAGTGGGATCGTTCGGATCTGACGAGCCAGGCTTCGGCAGTTGTCGATCAGGCTGTTGCCAACATCCGTTCGGTTGAAGGTTGCTCGGCTGGTTCGGTGACGATCGTTGGTCACACCGACACTTCGGGTAATGCTGACTACAACCAGCGTCTGTCGGTTCGCCGCGCTGACGTGGTTGCGGCTGCTCTGACCCAGCGCGGCATTGCCAACACGCTGATCACGAAAGACGGTAAAGGCGAAACAGCCCTCGCAAAGGCCACCCTTGATGGTGTTCGCGAGCCGCTGAACCGCCGTTCGGAAGTCACGATCATCGTTCAATAACGGCGATTGATACCTTAAAAGAAACGGCCCGGCGAAAGCTGGGCCGTTTTTGTTTTAGCCTTGTAAAGGCGGAGGCTTGCCGGGTGCCTTCAGCTGTGAAACCAAGGGCTATGATCGAACTCAGCTCTCTTACCCGCGAAGATGAGGCCGCTCGTGAGCGCCTCGCAGCGGCCGCAATGGACATGGTCACGCGTACGCGTGGCTGGTCCTCCATAAACACCGGTAGCTACAACATTGAAGGCCTAAAGACGCTCGCGCCGAAGCTCGCAGACGCGTTTTCAGCGCTTGATGGCGAGGTGATGCTTGTAGACGGCCCCGGCTTTGAAACGGTCGGCGCAGATGGCCGTATCTCGGAGATGCACACAGGCCCGATTATCCAGGTCCAATCACGCCCTTCAGCGCCCATTCAGGTGGTCATGTCTGGGCATTATGACACCGTTTTCCCCCCTGGCACATTCGAGACCATTCGAGACCTCGGGAACGGCCAGATCAACGGTCCGGGAATGGCGGATATGAAGGGCGGCCTCAGCCTCATGCTGGAGGCGTTGAAAACGTTTGAGGCTGGTCCGTTCAAAGATCGTCTCGGCTACCGGATTGTTATTACGCCGGATGAAGAGATCGGCAATTTCGCCAGTTCCGGCGCGCTCACCGAGGTCGCTCGCTCTGGCGCGCATATCGGCATGACGTATGAACCGGCAATGGAAACGGGCGCGATGTCCGGCGGGCGCAAAGGGTCTGCGGTGTTCGATATTGTGCTTCACGGACGGGCGGCGCATGCCGGGCGCGCCAAGGAAGAAGGCCGCAGCGCCCTTGAGGCGGCAGCCGAACTGGTTGTTGCCCTGGAAGGGCTGAATGGCCAGCGCGGCGGCGTGACGTTCAATGTGGGTGCCATCGAAGGCGGCAGTCCTGTGAACATTGTTCCGGATCTCGCGGTTGTGCGGTTTGGCGCACGCGCGCCAGACGCGGAGGCATCCGCTTGGGCTACACAGCAGGTCGAGCGCCTTTTCGCCCGCGCCACCGCGCGCGATGGCATTCACGGGCATCTTCATGGCGGTTTCTATCGTCCGCCCAAGCCTCGCAATTCGGCGCAGCAGGCGCTGTTCGACGCCGTGCATGCCACAGGCCGGGCCATCGGGCTGGATCTGGAATTTGTCGACACGGGCGGTGTCTGCGAAGGCAACAACATCTTCGCCGCAGGCGTTCCGAATGTGGATACGCTGGGCGTGCGCGGCGGCCGGATTCACTCGAATGAGGAATTCGTCGTCGTCGACAGTTTTGCAGAGCGGGCAACGCTCTCGGCGCTGATCCTTAACCGGCTGGCGGATGGCCGGATGGACGGGAAGCGCATCAAGGACCTTATGGGGCGCTGAAATGACCATCGAATATGTGATGCGTCCGTCAAGGCTTGATGATCTCCCCGCCTTGACGGAACTGGCGGAATTGTCCGGCCCTGGATTTACCAGCCTTCCGGTTGATGAACCGATCCTGATGGAGCGCCTGGAGAAATCTGAACGCGCATTTCATAGCCGGCAAAAAAATCTTCAGTACGGAAAGTATCTGATGATGATGGAGCATGTGCCGACCGGGAAGGTCGTGGGCTGCTCGGCGGTGAAGGCGGGAACGGGCATAGATCAGCCCTTTTTCAATTATCGCATCATCACGCTGGCGCAGGCGAGCCATGCGGCGGGCAATCTCCGTTTTGATATGGATGCCCTCATTCTGACGAATGAATATGTGGGGTATACGGAAGTCGGCACGCTGTTTCTCAAGCCCGATCATCGGGGGGGGGGCGCTGGCCGCCTGGCGGCCCAGTCGCGCTACCTTCTGATGGCGGCCGCGCCGGAGCGGTTCAGCGACCGCGTGCTCGCCGAACTTCGCGGCGTGGTGGACGATACCGGCGTGTCTCCCTTCTGGGAGTGTCTGGGGCGGCATTTCTTCCGTATGGATTTTGCTGAGGCGGACCGTCTTTCGGCGATCACGGACAATCAGTTCATCGTCGATCTGATGCCGCGTTATCCGGTCTATGTTGACCTGCTGCCGCCCGAGGCGCGCGAAGTGATTGGCCGGTGCCATTCTGAAGGCGTTGGGGCATACAAGCTGCTGCAATGGGAAGGTTTCGAATTTGACCGGACCGTGGACATCTTTGATGGTGGGCCGCTGGTTGCCGCGCAGCGGCGCCATATTCGCACGATCCAGGAAAGCCGGCTGGTAACGATAGAGGCCGGTGAGGTCGAAGGCGATAAGGACGCGCGCCAGGGCATGCTGTCGAGCAACAGATTACCGGACTTCCGCGTATCACTCGGCAAGTTTGTGCGCCGGGGGGAGAGTGGCTTAGTGGCTTCAGCGGATGTCATGGAGGCATTGCATCTGAAGCCCGGCATGCCCGCGCGGATCTGGGTACGGAGTAAGTAATGAACAACGGCGTCTATATCGACGGAACCTGGCGCGCAGGACGAGGCGCGGCCTTCACCAAACACTGCCCGGCAACCGGCGATATCAGCTGGGAGGGACACTCCGCCAGCGCGGCAGAAGTCGAAGCGGCTGTCGCGTCAGCCCATGCTGCTTTCCCCGGCTGGGCCAGAACCCCCGTTTCCGAGCGCATCGCCATCCTTGAGCGCTACTCCGACGAACTCGGAAAACGCACCGCAGTAATCGCTGAAGCGATCAGCCGGGACATGGGCAAGGCGCTCTGGGATTCTCAAGGCGAAGCGGCCACAATGAAAGCCAAGATCGCTGTCTCGATTGCGGCCCTGAAAGAACGCGCCGGCGAGCGGGATGAGCCTGCCGCTTTCGGGCAGTCCCGCCTGACGCATCGGCCCCACGGCGTAATGGCCGTGTTCGGACCATTCAATTTCCCTGGCCACCTGCCAAATGGACACATCGTTCCGGCGCTCCTGGCGGGCAATACCTGCGTGTTCAAGCCGTCGGAACTGGCGCCGTCTGTTGCGGCCCTGATGGTTGAGGCGTTCGAAACGGCAGGTCTGCCACCGGGCTGCCTGAACGTTGTTCATGGCGGGCGCGAAACGGGCGCGGCCCTGATTGATCAGCCCATCAACGGATTGCTGTTCACAGGATCGGCGGCAACAGGGGTGTTCTTCCACAAGCATTTCGCCGGACGCCCGGATGTCATCCTCGCGCTTGAGATGGGCGGCAATAATCCGCTGATCGTCTGGGAGCCTGCCGATGTTGATGCGGCGGCTGATATTGCGGCCCAGTCGGCTTATCTGACAACCGGCCAGCGCTGTTCCTGCGCGCGCCGCTTGATCCTTCCCAAGGGCGCGTTTGGCGACGCGGTGGTTGAGGCCATTGTTGCGCGGGCAAACGCGATCCGGATTGGTGCCTGGAATGAGCCGGACATTTTCATGGGGCCGCTCGTGTCTCCCAAGGCGGCGTCACAGGCGGTGGATTTCTACAACATGCTTCTCGCCAAGGGGGCCGCGCCAATTCTTCCGCTGACGGCCAGCGAGCAGGGAACCGGCTTTGTTTCTCCCGGAGTGGTCGATGTCACCGGCGCCCAAGATATTCCGGATGAGGAGCTGTTTGGGCCGCTCATTCAGATCTACCGGGTAGGAAGCTTCGAAGAGGCAATCTCCCGCGCGAACGCTTCGAAATATGGCCTTTCCGGCGGCCTCGTCTGTGATGACGACAAACTCTGGGCGCAGGCCTATGGCGAGATGCGGGCGGGCGTTCTCAACCGAAACCGGCCGACAGCGGGGGCAAGTGGCGCAATGCCATTCGGTGGGCCGGGGCTTTCGGGCAATTTCCGTCCGGGAGCATACTATGCGGCCGACTATTGTGCCTGGCCGCAGGCAAGTCAGCTTGCGCCGAAAGCCAGCCGGATGACGGCGCCGGGCTTTTCGTCCTGAGGGAGAAGAAAATGGATAACACCTCGCAGATCGAATACTGGAACGGCCCTGCCGGTCAGAAATGGGTGCGCGATGCGGACCGGATGGATGTCATGCTGTCACCCTTTGTTGACGCGATCATTGCCTCCGTGGTGCCGAGACCTGGGCAATCCGTAATCGATATCGGCTGCGGCGCGGGCGCCCTGTCTCTGAACCTGTCGTCGAGCGCCGTGAATGTGTCGGTCACAGGCGTCGACGTTTCAGCGCCGCTGATCGAGCTTGCAAAGAAACGGTCTGCCGCAGTTGGCGCGGGGATCAACTTTATCGTTGCAGATGCGGCTGTCTGGAAGGCAGCAGAACCCGTGGACCTGATCATATCCCGTTTCGGGGTGATGTTCTTTTCTGATCCTGTGGCGGCCTTTGCAAACATCCGGGCCAACCTGAAACCCACCGGGCGCATGCGCTTTGCGTGCTGGCGCCCGCTTCAGGAGAATGCGTGGGCGCTGACGCCTTTGACGGCCGCGATGCACCTTCTCAAAACACCGCCGACACCGCCTCCGCCGGAAACGCCGGGGCCCTTTGCGTTTGGGGATGCCGATTATGTTCGCCGCATCCTGATGGGAAGCGGCTGGTCAAATATCACAATTACGCCCTGGGATGGCGATCTTGCTCTGCCCGGCGCGACCGCCGAGGAAGCTGCGGAATTCATGCTGGAAATGGGGCCGCTCTCGCGCGCAATCACGGAGCAGGGCATCGATCCGGCAGTGGTCAAAGGCGCTGTTGTGGCCAAGCTTCAGGCATTGGCCGGCGAAGACGGCCGCACGCGCCTTAAGGCGGCGGCCTGGATCGTTGAGGCCGAAGCATGACCCTTGCGGTGGAAGTCAATTTTGATGGTCTGATCGGGCCGAGCCATAATTATGGTGGCTTGTCAGATGGAAACCTCGCGAGTTCAAAGAATGCCGGCGACATCTCCAACCCCCGTGAAGCGGCGGTGCAGGGGTTGGAGAAGATGCGCTTTCTGGTGCGGGCGGGCCTGGTTCAGGGCGTGCTGCCGCCTCTGCCGCGGCCAAATTTCGACATTCTTGTGTCGGCCGGCTTTACGGGCACAGATGCAGATATCATTGAGGCTGCGGCCAGGCAGGCGCCGCGCCTGCTGAAGGCGGCCTATTCGGCCAGCAGCATGTGGACGGCCAATGCCGCGACGGTTTCCCCTTCGGCAGATACCCGTGACGGCCTGTTGCATTTCACAGCCGCCAACCTCTCGACCATGCTGCATCGCAGCCTCGAACATCCCGATACAACGACAACGCTGATCTCCGTTTTTGCGGGCGATCACAGATTCGCGGTGCATGGCGCGCTGCCCTCCCATCCGGACTTTTCTGATGAGGGCGCCGCCAACCATGTCCGTCTGTGTGCTGAGCATGGCGCGCGGGGTGTCGAGCTATTCGTCTATGGGCGGGAGCCGGGGGAGTTCGCGGCAGGTTTCCCGGCGCGGCAGACGCGCCTTGCGGCCGAGTCCGTTGCGCGTGCGCATGGCCTTGATCCTGCGCGCACTGTGTTTGCGCGCCAGTCCAAGCGCGCCATTGATGCGGGCGCCTTCCACAATGACGTGGTCTGTGTTGGCGCGCTCGATACGCTGTTCTTTCATGAGGCCGCGTTTGAAGACACCGCTGGAACGCTCGAATCGCTTCGCCGCGCAGGCGACGGATTGTTCGATCTGAAACCGGTAATGGTTCCGCAGGCGGAAGTTTCCCTGGAGGATGCGATCCGGTCCTACATTTTCAACTCCCAGCTTCTCCAGTTTCCGGGCGAAGACAGGCTGGTCCTTGTCGCGCCCATGGAAGCGCAGGAAACGGCATCGACGCGCCGCTTCTGCGAGCAGATGGTGGCGGGCAATGGCCCCATTGGACGGGTTGAGTATGTCGATGTCCGCCAGTCGATGCGCAATGGCGGTGGCCCCGCCTGCCTGCGTCTGCGGGTTGTGATGACCGAAGATGAGCTTGCCGAATGCCATTCGGGCGTCCTTCTGGACGAAGCGCTGATTGATGAGCTGCAGGATGCTGTCCGCCGCACCTACCGGGACCGTCTGTCCCCGGCAGACCTTGCCGACCCGGCCTTTGCCGATGAGTGCCGTCTGGCGCGGGAAGAACTCCTCGCAATTCTCGAACTGGAGGATCTGGCATGATCCGCCTCTATGATTACTGGCGTTCCTCCGCCGCTTACCGCGTGCGGATTGCTCTCAATCTCAAGGGCGCAGACTACAGCCTTGTGCCTGTCAATATTCTCGGCGGAGTTGATGAGCAGCTCACGGATGAATACCGCCGGCTGAACCCGCAGATGCGCGTGCCCTCCATCGAGGTGGATGGGCGTGTTTCGGGCCAGTCCATGGCAATCATTGAATGGATTGAAGAGACGTTGCCGGGGCCGGCATTGCTGCCTGCTGATCCTTGGGCGCGGCTTCAGGCGCGGGCATTTGCAGATGTCATCGCCTGCGACATCCATCCGCTCAACAATCTCAGTCCGCTTGCCTATCTGCGCAAGGAATTCGGCGCGGACGAAGCGGCGATCTCGCGCTGGTATGGCGAATGGATCGCCAGGGGCTTCCGCGCGCTTGAAGAGATGGCGCAGGCATCTGCCGGTCAGGACTTTCTCTTTGGGGAGGCGCCCGGCCTTGCCGAGGTCGCGCTGATCCCGCAAATGGCGAATGCACGCCGGTTCAAGGTTGATCTTGCGCCTTTCCCCAGACTTGTGGCCGTTGACGCAGCCTGCCGGGCGCTTGAGCCCTTTACGCGCGCTGCGCCGGAGAACCAGCCTGCCGCCAAGCCGGCTTAACCGGCCCGCCTAATCGGTTTGTCCGGGGCGGCGGATGTCGATGATCTCGACTTCTTCCAGATCTCCCAGCGGCTCTGCCAGTTTGGGCGCGCTGCCATCCAGCCACTCGGAAAACCCGTCCACGACGGCGCCGCCGGCCGGGCCTTCTCCATGAATGACCCACGCGCCATCGATGCGTTTGATCTCGACCGGCGCGGCGCAGATCTCGCCTGCGCCAAACCTGTCGGAGCAGACGCTCGCCGGGTTCACGCCGGGCGCAAAAGCGGTCTCCTGACCTTCAAGCAGCAGGACGCCGCCAAAGCGCGCGCGCACCATCGCGTCGGCATTGATGACCGGCACGGCGCTGGCGGGAAGGGGCTGGTTGCTGGCGATAACGAAGGCGCGGCCGTTATTGCTGGTCTCCAAGTATTCCTGCAACGCGCTCGCCGCGTCTTCAGCGAAATTGGGGGCGCGCAGTTTGGGGGCATAGACCGGGCCGATGACGCCGAGGGCGGTTGCAAAATCTTCCGGGGCCCGGCGCGTGCCGGCCGTCAACTGGATGACATCAATCGCCCAGCCGTCTTCCCAGACCGCAGCAGGCTGCTCAGCGGGTTTCGTGTCCCAACTTTCGGTGAGGGCGTAATCATAAGGATCAAGCAGAACTGGTTCGGGCTCGGGCGTTGATGAGATCATCCAGGCCGCCACGCCGCCTGCAACCAGAAGGCCAGCGCCCACGCCGATCAGCACAAACTTATTCATCGCTACCTCGCACTTTAGCGGGCTGCGGTTCGAAGTCCCGAATAGCCCGGCTGATCTACAGACAATTGGTCAATTGTGGTCGATTTTAGGTGGGTCAACAGGCTTGGGGTCGTGAGGTCAACCCGCCCGGCCTGTATTTCCTCACACAGGGCCCGGTTAAGCGCGCCAACATCTGTTTCCTGGGAGTTCAGAAGGGCTTGCAGCCGCGTGCGTTCGTCTGCTTCGGCCGCCGGGCGCTGCTCCATCTCCCGCAGGACGGTTGCGAGCGCGTTGGAGGCGACGCGCGCATGGAAGGCTGCGTGCCCGGTCAGCTGGGTCATGGCGGTATTGTCGATGAACGACTTTACCGCTTCGACGAGTTCCTTTGCAGAGGGTGCGTCATGCATTGCGGCCAAGTCCCTCAAACAGGTTGATCAGGTCTATTTCGGTTTCCGAAACGCGGCGGCCGATGGCGGCGCGCTCGACGCTGCGGTCAGCGCCCGTCTTGAAGGCGGAATACATGATCATGCACATGACGCCCCATTTCAGGCTGCCGAGCATCTCCCACCAGTCGATATCTGCCGGGCGGAATCTTGCGCCACCCGCCTGCGCATAGGCGTCCAGCATTTCGTCGAGCTGTCCGAAGCCGCCGACCCGGTTCTCGGTCTGGCCAAAGCGCCAGGAGTTCACGCACACCCAGGCGATATCCTCGCGGGGATCGCCGATATGCGCCAGTTCCCAGTCGAGCACGGCGCCGAGGCCATTCTGGTCAACGATAAGATTGCCGAGGCGGAAATCGCCATGCACCAGCACAGGCGTTGCAGGCTCGGGCTCATTTGCTTTCAGCCAGGCGAAGGCCAGTTCGAACACCGGCCGGGGCAGGTTAAAGTCCCGGTATATGGCTTCATATTTGTCGAGCTGATCGCGGCCCATGCTGTGGGGTAGCTCTGGCAGACCGTTCAGAGAAACCGAGTGGATGCCCGCAAGGGCTTCGCCGCAGTCGCGGGTCAACCGGGTGCGGGCGAGGGTGTATTCCTCATCGCGAAGGATTTTTCGGCCAAGCGTTTCGCCTTCGATCCGCTTCATGACGAAGGCTTCGCCGAGAGGCGAGCCGGGCGGGGACACATGCCGCACGCCAGGTACACGCACACCTGCCTTATCGGTCTGGGCCAGCAGGGCAGCTTCTGTTGCCAGCGTTACCGCTTCCGAGCTGCGCGTCGCAGCTGTTCCCCCCGGCGCGCGCCGGAGAATGAGCGCTTCGCTTTTGTCACCGGCATCCACTTCGAAGGCCCATGTCTCCTGACTTGCGCCGCCGGAAAGGCGCCGCAGACCGGCAATAGCTGCGCCTGCGCCATAATGCGTGGTGGCCCAATCACTCAGGGCCTTTTCTATATCGGTTACAGTTCCCATCTTCGCCACAATTGCGCGGAAGAAGATGCGCGCCAAGCGGTAACGCTGAGGAAGGCCGCAGCGTCATAGGGTCAGATAATGTCAGAGAATGAAAAGCCCGATTATGGGATCGTCGTGGTTGCGCCTGTTGCCAAGCAGGGACCGTTGGCCTGGCTGCGTGCGCGCTTCGTCGCCGGCATGCTGATTGCTCTGCCGATCGTCGCAACATTCGTGATCCTCGAATTCCTGATCAACCTGATCGACAGCTTCGTTGTTCCGCTGCTGCCGGCTAGCCTGCGTCCGGAAACCTACCTCAATTATGCCGTGCCCGGCTTCGGCCTGATCATCCTTGTCGTGTTCCTGACGCTTGTGGGCGCGGTGGCGACAAATTTCCTCGGCAAGTTCTTTGTCGACCTGACAGACCGGGTTCTGACACGGGTTCCGATCGTCCGGTCGGTCTATTCGGTGTTCAAGCAGATCCGGGACGTTTTCCAGAGCAACACGGCGGGCCAATACAAGGAAATCGCCATGGTCGAGTATCCCCGCGAAGGCAGCTGGGTGATCGGCTTCGTGGCGGGCGCCGCAAAAGGTGAATTGCGTCAGAGGCTTGGAGAACACTATGTCGGCATCTTTGTGCCGACCACGCCCAATCCCACGTCTGGTTTTCTGCTCTATGTCGCTGAGACCAAACTCATCCGGCTGAACATGACGGTCGAAGAAGGCGCAAAGATCATTTTCTCTGGCGGCCTCGTGGTTCCAGACTACCCATTACCCGGCCAGCCCCTCACGCCGAATACAGATCCGGCAAAGTAAAAACAGGATCAGGAGCTGGTTTCGGCCCCCTGCGCCACGCGCGGGGTCAGCAATTCGCGGGCAAGGCGCAGGGCTTGCCAGCGCTCGCCTTTGCGGTCCGGATCGCCTGCCAGAACCGCTTCAGCATCCTTGCGGGCGATCTCCAGCAGGGCGCTGTGCGTTGCCAGATCAATGATCCGGTAGTCCGTCATACCCGCCTGACGAACCCCGAGAATGTCGCCAGCCCCGCGCAAACGGAAATCGGCCTCGGCAATCTCAAAGCCATCTTCGGTACGCCGCAGCGTGTCGAGCCGCTCGCGCGCCGTTTCCCCCAGCGGCGGACGGTAAAGCAGCAGGCAGAAGGAAGGCTTGTCGCCCCGGCCAACCCGGCCCCGCAGCTGGTGAAGCTGGGCGAGGCCAAAACCCTCGGCCCGCTCGATCACCATGATGGTTGCCTCAGGCACGTCGACGCCGACCTCGATCACAGTCGTGGCCACGAGGATGCGCGTCTTGCCAGTCCGGAAATCTTCAAGGGCGGCGTCTTTTTCCGCAGGCTTCAGGCGGCCATGAACGAGGCCCGCCTTCACATGCAGCTCCTCCTCAAGCGCGGCATGGCGCACGACAGCTGAGGAATCGTCGTCCTCAACATCGACGCGCGGGCAGACCCAGAAGGCCCGTTCGCCGCGCTTCAGCGCCCGGCCGATGGCTTCGATCACGTCTTCCAGGCGCGAATCCGGCACCGCGCGCGTCTCGACCGGTTTCCGGCCGGGTGGTTTTTCGTCCAGGATCGACACATCGAGATCGCCGTGGACCGCCTGCGCCAGCGTGCGCGGGATGGGCGTGGCGCTCATCACCAGCATGTGCGGGTTCTCGGATTTGCCCGCCAGCCGCATCCGGTCCGACACGCCGAAGCGGTGCTGCTCATCGACGATGATCAGGCCGAGATTGCGGAAGGCCACCGTGTCCTGAAAGAGGGCATGGGTGCCGGCAACGATCTGGATCGAGCCATCGGCAAGGCCCATCAAGGTGGCTTCCCGCGCGCTGCCCCGGTCACGGCCTGACAGCGCGGCAACGGTATAGCCCAGCGGCGAGAGCAGGGTGTCGAGCGTGTCATATTGCTGGCGGGCGAGCACTTCGGTCGGCGCCATGAAGGCAGACTGAAACCCTGCAGCCGCCGCCTCAACCGCGGCAAAGGCGGCCACCAGCGTCTTGCCGGAGCCCACATCGCCCTGCAGCAGGCGGCGCATGGGATAGCCGCGTGCCATGTCTGAGCTGATGTCGGCGGCCGCGCGCATCTGGGCGCCGGTGGGGCGGTAGGGCAGCGCGTCGATCAGGCGGTTCACCGCGCTGGGCGGCGCCTTGATCACCGGCGCCGGGCGGAGGCGCCGCGCGGCCTGGGCGAGGGCAAAGGCCGATTCGCGGGCCAGCGCCTCATCATAGGCCAGCCGTTCTCGCGCGAGGGCGAAGCGATCTTCGTCATAGACTTGCGGATCGTGCAGCCAGCCAAGGGCCTCCTTGAAAGCAGGCCAGTTTTTCTGGGCGACCAGATGCAGGTCGGCCCATTCGGGCAGGTCGTCGGGCACAAGGCCCAGCGCCTGAAGGGCCAGGGTATGAACACGGCGGTTCGTGAGGCCCGCCGAGAGGGCATAGATGGGCTCGACGGCCGGCGGGGCCTCGCCTTTGGCGGGATCTATGATGAAGTCGGGATGGGTGATCTGGCGTTCGCCGCGATACTCCTCGACCTTGCCCGAGACGATGCGGGTTTCCCCGATGGGGAACTGGGATTTCATCCAGCGCGGGTCGGCGCGGAAGAAGGCGAGGGTAAGAAATCCAGTCGAATCAACCAGTTGGACGCGGTGTGGGGATTTGTCATTGTAGGGCTGGTGATAGGCGTGGACCTCGCCTTTGACGGTGACGATCTCGCCCGCCACGGTTTCGGCAAAGCTTGCCTTTACGCGCCGGTCCAGCCAGCGGTCGGGCAGGTGGAGGACGAGATCCCATACCGTGCCCCCGCCCACCAGCTTTTGCAGCAGGGGCGTCAGTTTGGGGCCGACGCCCGTAAGCGTCTCAAGGCCGGCAAACAGCGGAAAGAGTCGCTCGTCTCGCATCTTGGGGCGAGTTTAGGCGGGCAGGCGCCGCGGAACAATCTGCCGTGTTTCAATTGCCTTTGGGGCCACTCGAACCTAGTTGGATAGCGCCGGGCCTATCCCGTGGATAAGGGCCCTGAAAAACTCCAACCGTTCCTCCAACGAGACGGCAGAAAACTCCAAAAAACTCCAACGGCGTTGGAGTTTCTGGCGAACCCAAGAAGGACCAGAGCGCTCATGGACGATACCCGCCGCAGCAAGCTGAAATTCCGCGCCTGGCGCCGGGGCTTCCGGGAGCTTGATCTTCTGATGGGCAGCTTTGCCGACGAGGCGCTCGGTGAGATGAGCCAGGATGGGCTCGATGAGTTTGAGCGCCTGCTGGATGTTCCCGACTGGGAAATCTTTGCCTGGCTGGTGGGGCAGGAGCCTGTACCTGACAAACATAAAGGCCCGGTGCTGGACCAGCTGATCGGCTTCCGCTACGCCGCACGCGGCGGGTGACCATCAAGGGCCAGCCGCCCGAAAATTAGAGATCGCCATGACACCCGCTGATGTCCTTTCATCCTCAAGCGGCCCCACCGCTTTTGCCGGGGCGCCGTTTGGCGCCGACCTGATCGTCTTCTGCGAGGCGCTGCTGAAGCGCGGCGGGATAGGCGTTTACGTGGCGCGCGATGACCGGATGGCGCAAGGCGCGCGGCGGATGGCGCTGTTTGCGGCGCCGAGGCTGGAGCAGGTGGACCTGCCCGGCTGGGACGTGCTGCCCTATGACCGGATCAGCCCGACGCCGGCGGTGGCTGCGCGGCGCTGCGCGGGGCTCGCCCGCATTTCGCGCTATGAAAAATCGCAAGGGCCGCTGCTGGTGGTCACGACCGCCGGGGCCCTCGTTCAGCGCTCGGCGCCTGTCGAGACGCTGAGAAAAGCTTCGCTGTCGATTCGCGCGGGCGAAACGGTGAAGGCGAATGATCTCACCGAGTATCTTGCGTTCAACGGCTATGTCCGCTCCGGCACGGTGCGTGAGCAGGGCGAGTATGCGGTGCGCGGGGGCATCATCGACATTTTCCCGCCAACCGCCGGGGAGCCCTTCCGGCTCGATTTCTTCGGCGACGTGCTGGAAACGATCCGCACCTTCGACACCGAGACCCAGCGCTCCACCGGCAAGGCCGAGGCGGTGACCTTTGCGCCGGTCAGCGAGATACTGTTCAACGACAATGTGCTGGCCGCCTTCCGCGACCGGTTCCTGGAGACCTTCGGGCCGCCCTCGGGTGACCAGATGTATGAAGCGGCGCGCGCCTCGATCCGCCGTCAGGGCGTGGAATCCTGGCTGCCGCTGTTTCACAAGCAGGTCGACACGCTGTTTGACTATGTGGGGCCGGGCGCTCTCTTCGGACTGAGCCACCTTGCCAGCGAGGCGGCGCATGAGCGCCTGACACAGGCGGCGGACTATCACGCGGCGCGTCTGGAAGCGGGCGGCGGCGACGTTCGCAAGGCGCGCGTTCTGCCGCCGGGGCGGCTCTATCTGGAACTCGACGAACTCGACAATCTGCTGGCGACCAACGCTGTCGTGCGCTTCTCGCCGGCGGAGCCTTCGCCCAATGCTTTCGACATGGGCGGGCGCCGGGGGCGGGACTTTGCGCCCGAACGTCAGAGGACGGACGAGAACATCTTCGAGACCGTGATCGCCCATGCCCGCGCCCTCTATGCCAGCGGCAAGCCGGTGGTGTTTGCGGCCTGGTCAACGGGGTCGGCTGACCGGCTGATCAATGTGCTGAGCGATCATGGGCTGACGGCGCTGGCGCAGGTCCACTCTCTGGACGCGGCGAAGAAGACTGATTTCACGGTCGCTGAAGTGCCGCTGGAGGAAGGCTTCAGCCTGCCGGGCCTGGCGATGATTTCCGAAGCCGACGTTCTGGGCGACCGTCTGGCCGCCCCGCGCCGCAAGCGCAAGTCTGCGAGCTTCATTACTGACGCCACCTCGCTCACCCCCGGTGATCTTGTCGTGCACATCGATCATGGCGTCGGCAAATATATCGGCCTCAAGACGCTGGAAGTGACCGGCGCGCCGCATGACTGTCTGCAGCTGGAATATGCGGGCGGGGACATGATTTTCATCCCGGTAGAGAATATTGATCTCATCAGCCGCTATGGCTCAGAGGAATCCGAAAGCCAGCTTGACCGCCTCGGCGGGGCAGGCTGGCAGACGCGCAAGGCCAAAGCCAAGAAGCGTATCCTGGAGATGGCAGCCGAACTCATGCAGATCGCCGCGGCCCGCGAACTCAAGCGCGCCGACGCCGTGCAGGGCGGGCAGGGCCTGTATGAAGAGTTCGCCGCGCGCTTCCCGTATGAGGAAACTGACGACCAGCTTTCGGCGATCGAAGATGTGCTTGGCGATCTCGCCTCCGGCAAGCCGATGGACCGGCTCGTCTGTGGCGATGTGGGCTTTGGCAAGACCGAAGTGGCGTTGCGCGCGGCTTTCGTGGCGGCGATGAGCGGCAAGCAGGTGGCGGTGATTGCGCCGACCACGCTGCTCGCCCGCCAGCATTTCAAGACTTTCCAGGAACGCTTTGCCGGTTGGCCGCTGAATGTGCGCGCGCTCTCGCGGTTCGTTGGCGCGCGCGAGGCGGCCGAAACGCGCGACGGCCTTGCCAGCGGCAGCATTGATGTTGTGGTCGGCACGCATGCCGTGCTCAGCAAGGACATGAATTTCAAACGCCTCGGCCTGATGATCGTGGATGAAGAACAGCGTTTCGGCGTGAAGCACAAGGAACGCCTGAAGGAGCTTAAATCGGACGTGCACGTCCTGACGCTTTCGGCGACGCCTATTCCGCGTACGTTGCAGATGGCACTGACAGGCATTCGCGATCTCTCGATTATTGCCACGCCCCCGGTCGACCGTCTCTCGGTGCGCACCTACATCACCGAGGAAGACACCGTTACGCTGCGCGAGGCGCTGCTGCGTGAGAAGTATCGCGGCGGGCAGGCCTTTTTCGTGGCGCCGCGCATCACCGATCTCGACAAGCTGGAAAATTTCCTGCGCACGCATGTGCCGGAAGTGTCGTTCATCGTGGCCCATGGCCAGATGGCGGCGGGCGAACTGGAAGACATCATGACCGCCTTCTATGAGGGCAAATATGATGTGCTGCTCTCGACCACGATTGTTGAAAGCGGGCTCGATATTCCGCGCGCCAATACGCTGATCATCCATCGGGCCGACATGTTCGGCCTTGCCCAGCTCTATCAGCTGCGCGGGCGCGTGGGCCGCTCAAAACTTCGTGCGTATGCCTACTTTACCACGCCGCGCGACAAGGTGATCACCGAGAGCGCAGAGAAGCGCCTCAAAGTGCTCCAGTCACTCGACTCCCTCGGCGCGGGCTTCCAGCTTGCGAGCCACGATCTCGACATGCGCGGCGCGGGCAATCTGCTCGGCGATCAGCAGTCCGGCCAGGTGAAAGAAGTTGGCGTGGAGCTTTATCAGTCGATGCTGGAGGACGCCGTGAAAGCGCTTCAGGCGGGCGCGCGCGATGACGCCGATGTGGCCGATGACTGGTCGCCGCAGATCAATCT
The DNA here is from genome assembly GCA_002841155.1 of Alphaproteobacteria bacterium HGW-Alphaproteobacteria-18. Classification (GTDB taxonomy): domain Bacteria; phylum Pseudomonadota; class Alphaproteobacteria; order Caulobacterales; family Hyphomonadaceae; genus Hyphomonas. The sequence goes on along the minus strand of PHEH01000006.1, from coordinate 159,686 downwards.
CGGCGTCGCGGTGCTGATTCCGGAAGATTATGTGGATGACCTGAACGTGCGCCTGTCGCTCTATCGGCGCCTGTCTGATATTATCACGGCGCAGGACCGCGAAGCGTTTGCGGCCGAACTGATTGACCGGTTCGGGCCGCTGCCGGACCCGACGCGGCAGCTGCTGGATGTGACGGCGATCAAGGTTTCCTGCAAGGCGCTCGGTATTGCCAAGCTCGATGCCGGAGAGAAAGGCGCGCTGTTCACGTTCCGGAGCGATACTGTGATGGACCCGCAGAAGCTGATGCAGATCGTCCGTACCCGTCCGGCGCAGATGAAGCTGCGCCCGGATTCAAAGCTCGTGCATTCCGGGCTGGGCGGCACGCCCGAACGGCGGCTTTCGGGCGCCAAGGCGTTCCTGCGGGAGCTGGAAGCGGCGTGCGGAATCGTCTCACCGGCATCAACCGATGCGGTGGCCAGCATGCCCTCACGGAAGGCGGCCGCGCCGGAAGACAAATGGGCTAAGCCGATCAAAAGCGGGCTGCTGAGCGAGGATTAGGCTTTCGAACGGCTCATCCTGAGGGCTGTTTCTTGCGATTGGTTGGGCGTTCAGTGAGCTATGCCGCGATCCGGATACGGACGAACGGCCCGATGAGCGCGGCCGCAAGGAAAGTCTGCGGCGTGTGATAGCTGCGTTTTTCGGTGACGCGCCAGCTGAGGCCGGGATGGTTGCCAGCCCGGCCCATCGCGTCATTGATCCGCTCGGCAAGGCGCACGCCGCCGCGATAGGGCGTTGCGGGCAGGGATATGGCATAGACGCCGGGTTGGACGAGCGCGGCGCAGTCTGTGTCGCGGATCTGGCTGCGGATGATGTCGCCGGCGGCAAGTTGCGCGGCGTGGGATTTTGCAAACTCCACATCCAGCCGAAGCGTGAGGACGGAAAGCGCTTCGACCTGCTCGCTGGCAATTTCCATCTGACGCGACAGATGCGCCTCGAAGAAGCCGCGCGTGAAGAGGCCGGAGACAATATCGGTGACCGCCAGCGCGGAAAGGCCGGGCAGGGGCATCATCGGCGCGCTGGCATGCAGGCGGCGGCATTGCGTTTCGATGGCGGTGACGATCATGTCATCGCCCACCGCCGGATCGATGATTTCCGTGGCATGGCTGAGCAGGGCGAGTTCTCGCTCGGTAAACTCCGCCTGCGGACGGCTGAGCACGATCAGGGGCAGGCCGGCGAGGCCATCGTCTTCTGAAATCCAGCGTCCCATGCCGCTGGCCTCTTCATGCGCCATGCTGAGATCGATCAGCGCGGCGGCAAAGCGCTTGCTGGTCATGTGCTGGCGGGCGGTGGGCCGGGAGAGGGCGGCGGTGATTTCAACGCCGCGCTGGCGCAGGTCGCCTTGCAGCGAAAGAAAGAACGGTGAGCCATCGCCGAGATAGAGCAACGCAGGTACGGCATCGACATCAATGGGCGGCAGTTTGGCGCCGAGTTGGAGCGCCGTGGCATGACGAATGGTGGCTTCGCGCTGACGGCTGGCGCGGCGGGCGAGGGCGGCCAGGCGGCTGCGCAGGGAGGTGAGATCCTTGTCGAGCCGCAGCTGGATGGCGCCATCGATTCGCGGCGTGGGCAGGCTGCCTGTGTTGAGGATCACGATCTGGCGCGGCACGCCGATCATGGCGGCACGGCTGAGGCGTTCGAGGGCCTCTGGCGATACGCTTTCGCGGTCCACGAGAAGGGGATCCGGGGCGGAGAAATCGATAGGTGCGGAGGCTGTATAGGGGCGCAGGCCCGATGCCTTCAGGCGCGATACGATCATCTCCAGACGCGGGCTTCCAGCGGCCACTTCAATGGGAGGATCGTAGAAGGAAAAATCCAACATGCAGATACGCGCCTGAAACTCACTAGAATCGGGCCGGGAGCGACGTCGCGGCACCCCTTCCTTTTGCGCCTGCCACCCTTAAAGTTCCGCTAACTCGACCATTACCATCAGGACATGAGGGAGACTTATCATGGCTCAAGGGCCGCTCGCGGGCGTAAAGATTGTAGAATTTGCGGGCATTGGTCCGGGGCCGTTCTGCGGCATGCTTCTCTCGGACATGGGCGCGGATGTGATCCGCATCGACCGTCCGGGCAGTGGCAAGCCGGGCCGGGCCGAAGATGTCGTCGGCCGTGGGCGCCGCTCCATCGGCCTCAACCTGAAAGATCCCGCCGACGTCGAACTCGCCCTCAAGCTGATCGCAGAGGCCGACGCTCTGATCGAGGGCTTCCGCCCCGGCGTGATGGAGCGCAATGGCCTCGGCCCGGATGTCGCGCTGAAGCGTAACCCGAAGCTCGTCTATGGCCGGATGACCGGCTGGGGCCAGACGGGCGCGCTTTCCCATTCGGCAGGCCATGATCTCAACTATATCGCCATCACCGGCGCGCTGCATGCCATGGGCGATGGCGATGGGCGCCCGCGTCCGCCGCTCAATCTGGTTGGCGATTATGGTGGCGGGGCGCTCTATCTGGCGATGGGCGTGCTGGCGGCGATCATCAACGTGAAGAATGGCGGCAAGGGCCAGGTGATCGATGTGGCGATGTCGGATGGCGCAGCCTCGCTGACCGCCATGTTCTGGGGCATGCGCGCTATGGGCGTGTGGACCGACGACCGGGAAGCCAACATGCTTGATGGTGGCGCGCACTTCTACGACACCTACGAAACTAAAGACGGCAAATGGGTCTCCATCGGCTCCATCGAGCCGCAATTCTATGCCATCCTTCGCGAGAAGGCCGGGCTGACGGACGCTGCGTTTGATGCCCAGATGGACAAGTCCAAATGGCCTGAGCTGAAGAAGAAGGTCATGGACGTCATGCGGACCAAGACCCAGGCTGAATGGAACGCGATCATGGAAGGCACGGACATTTGCTACGCGCCTGTCCTCTCGATGGCCGATGCGCCGAGCTACAAGCACAATGTGGATCGCGGCACCTTCGTCGAGATCGAGGGCGTGGTTCAGCCGGCGCCCGCGCCGCGCTTTTCCGAGACACCGGGCGCCATTCAGGGCCGCCCGCCGGGCCTTGGGGAGCACACCGAGCAGATCCTCAAGGATTGGGGTGTTTCGCGCGGATGAGCGCGCTGCCCGGCACCACCGGGCGGCGTCGCATCTATCTGATGCGACACGGCTTTGTGGATTACACGTCCGCAGCCGTGCGCGCTGCGCGCGATCCGAAGGTGGCGACATTGACCGAGCGGGGCGAGCAGGAAGCGCGCGCCGCCGGCATTGCCCTGTCCGAAGTGCATTTCGACCTTGCCCTGTGTTCGGGTCTGACGCGCACGCGCCAGACCGCAGAACTTGTGCTGGCCGAGCATCCGAATGCCCCGGCCCTTCAAGAGGACGGACGATTCGGCGAGCTGAGGTCAGGCTCGTATATGGACTTTCATTCGGCCGAGCACCTCGCCGCGGTGATGACCTTCACTTTCGAGCAAGCTGGTGAGCCAGAGGCGGCCTTTCTGCCCGGCGGTGAGCGATTCGCTGACGCGCTGATCCGGATTCGGGAGGGGCTGGCAGCGCTTCTCGCCCGTCCGGACTGGGCCACGGCGCTGGTTGTCGCTCACGAGGTCGTGAACCGGATGCTTTTGGCGGACGTGATCGGGGCGCCGCTGGGGGCGAGCGCCGGATTCGAACAGGATACCGGCTGCATCAACATTCTCGACTTTGACCTTGTTCCCGCAGAGAGCGGGCAGGGCACGAAGGTTGAGCGCGGGGTCATCAAGGCAGTGAATCTGACGCCGGCTAACTACCTGAAAAACGGGATGAATCTGCGCAGCCTGGAGGCAATCTTCACCCGGCCTGAGGAAGACTGACGGGCCCGCGATCTTCTCCGCCTGAGACTCAGCAAGCTGGCTGAGCAGACCATGATTCAATGGTGCCCACCCTGAGAATGTGTTAGAAGTTGTAAATGGGACGATCTATGGGGGATTTTCATGTTTGCAGATGCATTGGCGAATGCGTGCCTGGCCGAGTATGACCGGTGGGATAAAGGCGCGGGGCGCGAGACCTGGGGCACACCCGATCACGCGAAAGACTATTACCTGTTCGTGAAAGACTATTGGAAGTCGATCTCGAAGCCCTTTGATGGGCGCACGCTGGTGGAGGGAATCCGCCCGGCCTGGTCATCGGCTTTCGTGTCCTATTGCGTCCGCAAGGCCGGGGCCGGGAAACAATTCAAGTATAGCGAAGCGCACTGCCACTACATCTACCCCGCCATGCAGCGGGCCGATGGCCAGAATGAGGGCTATGGCTATATCGCGCGCCCGCCTGAGATTTATGCGCCGAAGGTAGGGGATATCGTGTGCGCCGGGCGCCTCTATGCGAAAAACTACACCTACGATCAGGCGAAGCTGCGCTACCAGGCCGATAGCTTTTACCCCTCGCACGGGGATATCGTTACAGAAGTCGGCAAGAAATACGTCCGCGCGATCGGGGGTAATATCCGCGACAATGTGGACATGAAGAAGCTTGAGACCGACGCGAACGGCCTCCTGAAGCTGCGCGAGGGAAAATATCCGTGGATATGCGTGCTGGAATGCGTGATCCCCTGATGTACTCCCCATTTGTGGGAGGGAGTGGTTTCCCCTCAGAGGCGAGTGGGCGTCAAGCTGAACCCCAGATAACACCACCGCTGCGCCAATATTCAGACTCAATCCCTTATTAACTACACCTGTCAGCGCAGAGCCAATCCGGCAGATTGCCAGGGCAAAGCGGTGACGTCCTTCTTGCATACCTTGGCCGGCCTTATGGGCCGGCCATTTTGTATTTGCCGGGGGATCCGCGGCGTAGCGCTGAAAATGATGCCGTTTCGCGCTTGCCATCCCCGTTTGGCTGCGTTAACAGGCGCCCTTTCCCGCGATCCCTCTGGGACAGCGGACCCACCAGATTCCGGAAGCAAGTGCCATGGCAGTCCCCAAGAGTAAGAAATCGAAATCGCGCACGCGCATGCGCCGCTCGCACGACCGTCTGGCGATGAACACCTACATCGAAGACGCGACCTCGGGCGAGCTTCGCCGTCCACACCACATCGACCTGAAGACCGGCGTTTATCGCGGCCGTCAGATCCTTGAGCCGACCGACGATATCTAGTTCCCCGGTTGCGCTACGCAGCGCACCAGCCTAAGGGTTCCGGCGCCTCCTGCACCTCGCAGGGGGCGCTTTTCATTTGCACGCAAAACGCCGGTAAGGGGACGTTCCCATGAGCGAAATCATCGACATTCACGCCCGCGAAATTCTCGACAGCCGCGGCAATCCGACCATCGAAGTCGATGTCACGCTGGACGACGGGTCCACAGGCCGCGCAGCCGTTCCCTCGGGCGCCTCCACAGGCGCGTATGAGGCCCATGAGCAGCGCGACGGGGACAAGGCCCGTTACAACGGCAAGGGCGTCCTGAAGGCCGTTGAGGCCGTCAATGGCGAGATATGCAACGAGCTGGCCGGCATGGACGCGACCGAGCAGCGCCTGATCGACACGCTGATGATCGACCTTGATGGCACCGAGAACAAATCCCGCCTCGGCGCCAATGCAATTCTCGGTGTTTCGCTGGCTGTGGCCAAGGCGGCGGCCGAATCGTCTGCCCTACCGCTCTATCGCTATCTGGGCGGCCCCAATGCCCGTATCCTGCCGACTCCGATGATGAACATCATCAATGGCGGCGCGCATGCCGACAACCCGATCGACATTCAGGAATTCATGATCATGCCGGTCAGCGCCGAGAGCATCTCGGAAGCCGTCCGCATGGGCGCCGAGGTTTTCCACGCGCTGAAGAAGACGCTGCATGACGCTGGCCACAACACCAATGTCGGCGACGAAGGCGGCTTTGCGCCAAACCTTGCCTCCACCGACGAGGCCATCGGCTTCATCATGAAATCCATCGAGAAGGCAGGCTATCGCCCCGGCGAAGACATCGCCCTCGCGCTCGATGCGGCCTCCACCGAATTCTACAAGAACGGCAAGTATGAGCTGGCCGGTGAGGGCAAGTCGCTCTCCTCCGAAGAGTTCGGCAAATACCTGGCTGACCTCTGCGGCCGCTACCCGATCCTCTCCATCGAAGACGGCATGGCCGAAGACGACTGGGATGGCTGGGTCGCGCTGACTGAGCTGCTCGGCGACCGGGTTCAGCTCGTTGGCGACGACCTTTTCGTCACCAACCCTGACCGCCTCGCCATCGGCCTGCAGAAGGGCGCTGCCAACTCCATCCTCGTGAAGGTCAACCAGATCGGCACGCTGTCGGAAACCCTCGACGCCGTCGAGTTGGCCCACCTGCACGGCTATACGGCCGTCATGTCCCACCGCTCGGGCGAAACCGAGGATTCGACGATTGCCGACCTCGCTGTGGCCACCAATTGCGGCCAGATCAAAACCGGCTCGCTCAGCCGGTCTGACCGGATCGCGAAATACAACCAGCTGATTCGGATCGAGGAAGAGCTTGGCCCCATTGGCATGTATGCCGGCCTTGCCCGCATCAATGCTGGCTGAGGTAGGCTGAAGAGCCTGCCTGGTTAAGAGACGGCTAAAGTCTCGCCGCAAACCGCCCGAAGAGGTTTAGCAATCGGATCACTATGATCTGCTAGACTTCTTCGGTGGGTTGGCGGGTTGAGGCTTATGCTTAAAACTATTCTTGGCGCGGAATGGACTCTCGAACAGGAGTTGGCCACCACGCTGGATCTGGTGCGTAGGCTGGCCGCTGACAGCGCAGGCCGTTTGGTTACGTGCCTGATTATCACTGCAGTCGTCGCTTTTACAGCGTCGGTTCAGCTCGCAATTCTTTGGGCGCTGCTTGTGTTTATGAACGAGTACGGGGAATTTCTGCTTGCCCGGCGTATGCGTAGAACGGATCTTTCGGTCCGCGGCCGCTTGGTGACTTACTTCGTTCACCTGTGGATCGGCGCCTGCCTCTGGACCTCCATCTGCCTCCTTCTGTGGATACCGGGAGACATAATCGACAAGCTGACAGGGGGCGCCATTCTGCTTGGCATCCTGATCAACGGGTCGCTTTCCTACAATGAGAGCCGGCTGCAATCCATCGCAACTTGTCTTCCGGCAATCATCGGCGCAGCCATCATGATCGTGTGGGCGATTTTCGATCCCCATCTTGGGGAAAGAGAGAAGATTGTCGCCTGTGCGGTCTTGTTCACCCTTGTTGCATACCTCGCCACAGGCGCACACAAGAACGTTAAAACGCGCGAAATCCTGCGTGCCCTGGTCACTAAAACCACGCGTCTCGCAGCGGAAGACCCCCTGACAGGTCTACGCAACCGCCGGTCTTTCCTTGATATAGTTGAGGCGCATGCGGCGACGGGCGCTGACTACCTCATCGCCTTCATCGATCTGGACCGCTTCAAGCCATTGAACGACGAGTTTGGCCATGCCCTCGGCGATGAAGTCCTGAGGGCGGTTGCCAGTCGTCTTGAAGAGCACCCCTTCGTGCTGGCTGCAGCCCGCCTCGGCGGGGACGAATTTGCAGTGCTGTGTGCCGTTCCCGGAGAGCCAGGGGAGGCCGCCCGGCAGATGTCCGCCCTGCATAGCGGCCTTTCGGCGCCCATCCGGTCCGAGGTAGGGTCTGTCTCCGTCGGTGCGTCGATTGGCTGGGGAAGGTCGGGCGTTGCCGGCACGCGGGTGTCGGATGTTCTGCACTCGGCTGATGTCGCAATGCGCCGCGCCAAGGTAGAGCACCTCGGCGTGGTCGAGTTCGACCCTGTCGCCGATTCGGCGGCGCTGACATCTTCCGCCATTGAGATCGCTTTTCGCCATGCGCTGGCAACCGGCCGCATTCGCGGAGCGCTGCAGCCGATCGTATCGGTGAATGACGGCCGGATCGTCGCGATGGAGCTGCTGGCGCGCTGGCCCAAGAGTGGGTTCCCACGAGATCCTGCGCCGCAGGACTTCATTCCGATTGCCGAACGCCTTGGCCTGCTGAATGACATTCTGTGGTCAACCCTGCGCCAGGCGCTCCCTTCGCTTACCGGGACGAGCTGGCTGCTCGCCATCAATGTCTCACCGTCCCAGCTCATCTCCAGCCAGTTCCTGCCAAAGCTCAGCGCCATCATAGCGCAGCATGGTATCCCGCCAGAGCGGATCGAACTGGAGATCACGGAACAGGTCGCCTTCCGCAATGTCGACCAGAACTGCGCCGTGCTCGATAAGGCCCGGGCGCTCGGCTTCCGGGTCGTGCTGGACGATTTCGGCGCCGGCTATTCGTCTCTTGCCATGCTCGACAGGCTGCCGCTCGACAAGATCAAGCTTGATCGTGCCTTTGTCGGTGAACTCAAGGACCGCACGGAAATCCAGAAAATCCTGAAAGCGACGGTGTCGCTGGCGCATGAGTTAGGTATGGTTTGTTCAGTTGAGGGAATCGAATGCGCCGAGACGGCGGCTATGGTGGCCGCTTTTGGGTGCGATCAGGTGCAGGGCTATTGGATCGGGATGCCGGAGCTCATCGAGCAAGCCCCTGTTTTACTTGAAATTGCGAGCTGAACGCAGGCTCTGCGCCGCTCTGCCGACCCACCTATCCCTGCCTGTCAGTAAGGGTTTGGTTACCACGAGCCGGTAGGCCTATGCATATGGTATCCCGTCTGCAGGCCCTCGGGCTCAGTCTTCTTGTGCTCTATTTTGCCTTCCACGCTTTTGCGGGGGAGAAGGGGCTCGGCCGGTGGACGGATGCCCAAATAGAACTCGAAACCCGCAAGGCCGAACTCGTTGAAATGCAAGAAGAAATCGATCGACTGCGCATCGATATCCGGCGGCTGACGCCCGGTTCTGTGGATCCCGATTATGTTGAAGCGCTGGCCCGTGATAAACTTGCGTTTGTCTATCCGGGAGAGATCGTTCTCCTGACACCTGAGCGTAGCTCTGCAAATTGACAACGATGCTCTGACTTGTCGTTGCAAAATTGCAGCGCCATAAAGGCCTCTGGGAGGCATATCGTTATGGCAACAAAACCAAAGAGTGCAAAAAAGGCACCCGCAAAGGCCACAAAAGCCGAAATGCTTGCCTTCTACCGGGAGATGCTGCTGATCCGGCGTTTCGAGGAGAAGGCAGGTCAGCTTTACGGCATGGGCAAGATCGCTGGCTTCTGCCACCTCTATATCGGGCAGGAAGCGGTCGTCACCGGCATGCAGGCCTGCCTGAAAGAGGGCGACCAGGTCATCACCGGCTACCGCGACCACGGCCACATGCTGGCCTGTCAGATGGATCCCAAGGGCGTGATGGCCGAACTGACGGGGCGCATTGGTGGCTATTCCCGCGGCAAGGGCGGCTCCATGCATATGTTCTCGAAAGAGAAGAACTTCTATGGCGGCCACGGCATCGTCGGCGCCCAGGTGCCGCTCGGCACCGGTCTCGCCTTCGCCAACAAGTATCGCGGCAATGACAATGTCAGCCTTGCCTATTTCGGCGATGGCGCCGCCAACCAGGGCCAGGTCTATGAAGCATTCAACATGGCCTCCCTCTGGAAGCTCCCGGTCGTATATGTGATCGAGAACAACATGTACGCCATGGGCACAAGCGTTGAGCGCCATGCGTCTGAGGTCGAACTGTTCAAGCGCGGCATTTCCTTCGAGATCGAAGGCGAGGAAGTCGACGGCATGGATGTGCTCGCCGTGCGCGAAGCCGGCGAGAAGGCGGTCAAACACGCCCGCTCCGGCAAGGGGCCCTACATCCTCGAGATGAAGACCTATCGCTATCGCGGCCACTCGATGTCTGACCCTGCGAAATATCGTAAGCGGGAAGAGGTCGACGACATCCGCTCGCACCATGACCCGATTGAGGGCCTGAAAGGCCAGATCCTCGAACTTGGCTATGCCACCGAGGACGATCTCAAGAAGATCGACAACGAGATCAAGGCCATTGTCAAAGAAGCCGCCGACTTCTCCCTGGAGAGCCCGGAGCCTGATCCGAGCGAGCTGTGGACGGATGTTCTGATCGAAGAGGCTGTATGATGAGTACGGAGCTTTCCTGGTTATCGGCCACGGTCGCGCTCTTCCTCGTCTATATTCTCGGCGAAGTCGTTACCGCAAACCGTCAGTATGGCCTCAAGGATCTTCTGGGTCCGCGGGATGGGCTGGCGCCTCCCGGCGCCTCAACTGCCCGTGCCAAACGCGCTACGGCCAACATGATCGAGGCGATGTGCCTGTTTGTGCCGCTCGTTCTGATCGTGGAGGTGGCCGGGCGCGCCAATGAATGGACTGCGCTGGGCTGCGCTATCTTCTTTTCCGCTCGTCTCGTTTTTGCGCCGCTCTACTGGTTTGGCGTACCTGTCCTGCGCTCGCTTGCCTATGGCGTTGGCGCGGCGGGTCTCGTGATGATTTTCCTTCAAGTTCTTCCGTTTTCCGGAGTTAATTAATGTCCGTAGACATCCTTATGCCTGCGCTGTCGCCCACCATGGAGGAGGGTACGCTCTCCAAATGGCTGAAGAAAGAAGGCGATGCCATCAAATCCGGTGACATCATCGCCGAGATCGAAACCGACAAGGCGACGATGGAAGTCGAAGCCGTGGATGAGGGCGTTCTTGCAAAGATTGTCGTGCCCGAAGGCACCGAAGGGGTGAAGGTCAACGCCGTCATCGCCGTGCTTTCAGAAGAGGGGGAGGATGTGTCCAAAGCGGCGCCCTCCAAACCGAAGGACGAGAAGGCGGACGCCAAATCTGACGGGAGCGCTGAGGCGGAAGCCAGGAAGGCCGTTCCGGAAGAGGAAAAGCCGAAACCTGAAACGCCTGAGCAGCCCCGCGCCGCTGTGCCGAAAGATTCCTCGCTGCCGGAAGGCACGACCTTTACCGACACGACCGTTCGCGACGCCCTGCGCGATGCGATGGCCGAAGAGATGCGCAAGGATGAGCGCGTCTTCGTCATGGGCGAAGAGGTCGCGCAGTATCAGGGCGCCTATAAGGTCACCCGCGAGCTGCTTCAGGAGTTCGGAGAGCGCCGCGTGATTGATACGCCGATCACGGAGCATGGCTTTGCCGGCCTCGGCGTCGGCGCGGCTTTTGCGGGCCTGAGGCCCATCGTCGAGTTCATGACCTTCAACTTCGCCATGCAGGCGATTGACCACGTCATCAACTCCGCCGCCAAGACGCTCTATATGTCAGGCGGCCAGATGGGTTGCCCCATCGTGTTCCGGGGCCCGAATGGCGCGGCCAGCCGCGTCGGCGCCCAGCACAGCCAGGACTATTCTGCCTGGTACGCCCAGATCCCCGGCCTCAAGGTCATCGCGCCCTATGACGCGGCCGATGCCAAGGGCCTCCTCAAAGCCGCCATCCGCGATCCCAACCCCGTCGTTTTCCTTGAGCATGAGCTGCTCTATGGCCAGTCCTTCCCAGTGCCGGATATTGACGATCACATCGTCCCCATCGGCAAGGCTGCGGTGAAGCGTGAGGGCACGGATGTTACGCTCGTGGCCCATTCCCGCATGGTCGGCTTTGCGTTGCAGGCGGCTGAACGCCTCGCCGAAGAAGGCATCAGCGCCGAGGTGATCGACCTGCGCACCCTGCGCCCGCTCGACACCGACACCGTGGTTGAAAGCGTGAAGAAGACAAGCCGCCTTGTCTGCTGCGAAGAAGGCTGGCGCTTCATGGGCGTCGGCGCGGAGATTGCCGCGACTGTGGTCGCCGAAGCCTTCGACTATCTCGACGCGCCCCCGGTTCGTGTCTACCAGAAAGACGTGCCGCTGCCTTATGCCGCCAATCTGGAGGCAATGAGCCTTCCGAATGCGGATGATATTGTCGCGGCGGCGAAGAAAGTCTGCGAGGGGGCGTTCTGATGGCCATCAACATCACGATGCCTGCGCTGAGCCCCACGATGGAAGAGGGCACGCTTGCCAAATGGCTCGTCAAGGAAGGCGATACGGTAAAGTCCGGCGACATCATCGCTGAGATCGAAACCGACAAGGCGACGATGGAAGTCGAAGCCGTCGATGAAGGCAAGATCGCCAAGATCCTCATCGCCGAAGGCACTGAAGGGGTAAAGGTCAACGCCGTCATCGCCGTTCTGGCCGAAGAGGGCGAGGATGTGTCGGATGTGAAGGCCCCTGCGGCGGCCCCCTCCGTCAGCCGGCCCGAGCCGGCTGCCACCTCCCCCGCTCCGCAGGGGAGGAAAGAGACCGCCCCTGCCGCCCCTCCTAATCCTCCCTCGCGAAGCGGGGGAGGTGGACCGGCACCGAAAGGTGACGGGACGGAGGGGGCTTCTGCCGTGATGGAGCGTCCGAGTGGCGCCCGTATCCTGGCCTCCCCCCTCGCCAAGCGCATCGCCGCCAATAAGGGCATTGATCTCAAAGCCATCAAAGGCTCCGGACCGCATGGCCGCATCATCCGGCGGGATGTGGAAAGCGCCAAACCTGGCGCGCAGGTGGCTTCGGCGGACGTCGCGCCGGCCTCGCCCGATGGCCTCATCCTGCCGCAGATCCTCGACGACCGTGTCTATGCGCCGGACACGTACGAACTCAAGCCACTCGACGGCATGCGCAAGACGGTCGCCAAGCGCCTGACGCAGAGCTTCATGCAGGTGCCGCATTTCCCGCTGAACGTCGACATCACGCTCGACAATCTGCTGACCAGCCGCGCCGCCATCAACAATGCCGCCCGCGAAGGCGTGAAGGTCTCGGTCAATGATCTCCTCATCAAGGCCGCCGCGCTCGCCCTGATCGACGAGCCCGACTGTAATGCATCGTTCACGGACAAAGGCATTGCCTATCACAAGCACGCCAACATCTCGGTGGCTGTGGCGGTCGAGGGTGGGCTGATAACGCCTGTCATCTTCAAGGCGGAGCAGAAGGGCCTGGCTGAAATTTCCGAAGAGATGAAAGACCTCGCCGCGCGCGCGAGAGAGCGTAAGCTGAAGCCCCAGGAATATATGGGCGGCACTTTCTCGATCTCGAACCTCGGCATGTTCGGCATCAAATCCTTCGCCTCGATCATCAATCCGCCCGAAGGCATGATCCTGTCGGTCGGCGCCGGTGAGAAGCGTGCCGTGGTGGACGAGAAAGGCAATGTCGTTGTACGGACGGTCATGAGCGTCACCCTCACCTGCGACCACCGCGTCATTGGTGGGGCGGAGGGCGCAAAATGGCTCAATGCGTTCAAGCGCTATGTGGAAACGCCGGAAGCGATGTTGCTTTAGCTGGTTAATTGAGAGGGTAGCTCATCCTGAGCGAAGTCGAAGGATGCGCGGGTGGCCCATGGTTCGACTTCGCTCACCATGAGCCGTCTACGTCCAGGAGAATTCAAATGTCCACCCAATACGACCTCATCGTCATCGGCTCTGGTCCCGGCGGCTATGTTGCGGCGATCCGGGCGAGCCAGCTCGGCATGAAGACGGCGATTGTCGAGCGCGAGAGCCTCGGCGGCATCTGTCTCAACTGGGGCTGCATCCCGACCAAGGCGCTGCTGCGCTCGGCCGAGGTGCTGCATCTGGCCAAACACGCCAAATCCTTCGGCCTGAAAATCGAGAACCCGTCTTTTGATCTCGAAACCATCGTCAAACGCTCGCGCGGTATCGCCGCCCAGCTTTCCGGCGGCGTCAAATTCCTGATGAAGAAAAACAAGATCGACGTGATCGAGGGCACAGCCCGCCTGGAGAAAGGCGCGCCCGCGCCCAAGGTCATCGTCAAGGGCAAGGATGGCAAGGATACGCCGTATACGGCCAAACATGTTATGCTGGCCACCGGCGCCCGCGCCCGCGATATTCCGCAGGCGGGGCTGAAGGCCGATGGCAAGCTTGTCTGGACCTATCGCGAGGCGATGACGCCGGATGTGATGCCAAAACGCCTGCTGGTCATCGGCTCGGGCGCCATCGGCATCGAGTTTGCGAGCTTCTATAACGAGCTTGGCAGCGAGGTGACCGTCGCTGAAGTGATGGATCGCATCCTTCCCGTCGAGGACGCGGAAATCTCCGGCCTCGCCGAGAAGGATTTCAAGAAGCAGGGCATGAACATCCTCACCGGCGCCAAGGTCGAGAATGTGAAGCCCGGCAAGAACACGGTCACGGCCGAGATCACCACGAAGGATGGCAAGAAGGAAACGAAGGAATTCGACCGCGTCATCCTCGCTGTCGGCATCGTGGGGAATGTGGAGAATCTCGGCCTCGAAACGCTCGGCGTGAAGGTTGAGAAAACCCATGTCGTGGTCGATGGCTTTGGCCGCACCGGTGTGCCTGGCCTCTATGCCATTGGCGATCTCACCGGCCCGCCCTGGCTCGCCCACAAGGCCAGCCATGAGGGCGTGATGTGTGTCGAAGGCATCCATGGGAAAAACCATGCCGAGCCGTTTGACGCCTCAAATATTCCGGGCTGCACCTATTCCCATCCGCAGGTGGCAAGCGTCGGCCTCACGGAGGCCGCTGCCAAGGCCAAGGGCTATGACATCAAGGTCGGCCGCTTCCCCTTCATCGGCAATGGCAAGGCGATTGCTCTGGGGGCGGAGAATGGTCTCGTGAAGACGATCTTCGACAGGAAGACCGGCGAGCTGCTCGGCGCCCATATGATCGGCGCCGAAGTGACCGAGCTGATCCAGGGCTATGTTATCGCGCGCCAGGGCGAACTCACCGAGCAGGATCTGATCCACACCGTCTTCCCGCACCCAACATTGTCAGAGACGATGCATGAGGCCGTACTGGATGCAGAAGGCCGCGTGTTGCATGTTTAAGGAAGTGTAATCCTCTCCCAGATCAGGCTGTGTCATGGTGGGCCATAAGTATTTGTGGCGCACTGTTACGCGTCGGGAAAATGGGGCGCTGTTGCCGATTGATACGGTTTCGCCAGTTTGGGCTATGTCTCAGAGGTGGCAGGCAACGCTTGCACTGGCGCTCAGGGGGCGATATGCGAACGCGCCTTGAGGCATTCTCCTCAACAGGATTACCCCGGCAGGCTAAAAACCCCCGTTTTCAGGCTGCTTTACTGCATACACTGGCTGACAGAGGAAACTGACATGGCCGTTAAACCGACACCCGCAAAGAAAGTTGCTGCGCGCAAGGCACCTGTGAAGAAGGCGCCCGTCAAGAAAGTTGCAGCTCCCAAAGCTGCCCCGAAAGCGGCAGCCGCCAAAGCCCCGGCAAAGAAGGCTGTACCTGATGTGCTGACGCTGAAGCATCTGGCTGTAGAACTCTCCGAGGCGCACGAACTGCCCAAGAAGCAAGCCGAAGCTGTGGTCAGCGATCTCATCGACCGCATGGGCGGCCACCTGAAAAAAGGCAAGAAACTGCGTATTTCCGGCCTCGGCATCCTGCAGGTCCGCAAGACCGCCGCCCGCATGGGCCGCAACCCGGCGACCGGCGAATCGATCAAGATCAAGGCTTCCAAGAAGGTCGCGTTCCGTCCGTCCAAGGATCTCAAGGACCGCGTGCTCTAAGCTTTCGGCTTAAAGCCTGACAGGAAAAGCCCGGCCCGCAGGAGATGCAGGCCGGGTTTTTTTGTGTCTGGGAGGGGGGGATGGTTTTACGCCCTTTGGGCGGCCCTCACCTCCCATTGCTGCGCAATGGGTCCCTCCTCTCCCGCAAGCGGGAGAGGGGTAAGTGGCGTTATGGTTCTAGCTAGGTGCGGAAGGAGCGGCGGCCGAAATAGGAGCTGCCAGCGGGCGGTGGAGGCGGGCTGGAGTCGGTGTCGGTAGTTTCTTTTTCGGTCTCTGCCTCGTCCGAGAGGCTGACGGAGGGTTTGCTCCAGGGGTCTTTTTTCTCTTCGGCTTCTGCGTCAGCCTCTTCGGGCGTTTCGTTCTCGGGCGCGGGTTCTTTTTCCGCTGGGGGCGGAGGAACGTCACGCGAGACGGGATCGAGCAGAGGGCGCG
The DNA here is from genome assembly GCA_002841155.1 of Alphaproteobacteria bacterium HGW-Alphaproteobacteria-18. Taxonomy (GTDB): domain Bacteria; phylum Pseudomonadota; class Alphaproteobacteria; order Caulobacterales; family Hyphomonadaceae; genus Hyphomonas. The sequence goes on along the minus strand of PHEH01000006.1, from coordinate 143,907 downwards.
GGCCCGGATCGATTTCCTCGCGGGGCTCGGGCAGTTTGACGGCGGCGAGCAGTTTGCGCGCATGGGCGACGGCGGCCGAGGCGGTGGAGACTTCAAAGTCGGGTACGCGCTTTTCGAGGCGGCGGGCGAGCTGGCGGGCCTGATGGTGGGTGAGGGATTTCAGCTGCGCCGTGAAGATCTCTTCGCCAACGGCGGCCTTGATGACGGCGAGGCTTTCTGGCGTCTGCCCGGCCGAAAGCAGTAGCTTCTTGACGATCATGCCGGCGGCAGCGGACCATTCCTTGTCCGTGACAGCGCCGGAAAGCTCAGCTTGCAGGCCGAGAAGGGCGCGCAGGGCATCTGCGCCGGGCACGCCGCCAAGCTCGGTCATGCAACTTTCTCCCGGACTTCGGCGAGGAGCTGTTCGATGATTGCAAGCGCTTCGCCCGACCATTTGGCCTGCAGCGTGGGGTCTGGGCCGAGCTCGATGGGGTTGGAGGCAAAGCCGGGCTTCATCGGGATCACGGTCTTGAACATCGCAAATTCCGTCTCCGCAGCACTGGACGCATCCCGCATGGCGCCGAGCACGACCTGCTGATGGGAAGAGCCATCATACCGGGTGGCGAGGACGCAAGGGAGCGTTTCGATGTCCCGGTCTCGCAGATTCTTCATGATGTCGCCAGTGAAGAGGTCGAGCCCCAGCGTGGACATGAAATCGGGGATCGTCGGCACGATGATCAGGTGGCTGGCGGCGAGGACGGATTCGGTCATCACCGATATGCCGGGCGGGCAATCGAAGAGGATGACGTCATACTGCGCCTTGAGGAGGTTGAGATCATCGCGTAGGCGACGGCCGACCTGGTTTTGCAGCGCCTCCATGGCGTAGCCCTTGGCGGTCAGCTCGAAGATCAGTTCGCGCTCGGTTTTCCGCAGGCGCGGCGAGGACGGGATGAGGTCCAGGGGCAGGGGCTTGCCCTTGAAGCTGACATCGCTGGCATCGGTGATGATGAATTCACCCAGGCGGCGCTGCTCATTCGCGAAGAAGTTCTCCAGCAGCCAGTCGGAGATGGTCATGTAGTCGTTGATGGCTTCGAACAGGTGTTCGTCGCCATTGTTGCCGAAGATCAGCAGCGAGGCGTTGGCCTGGGTGTCGAGGTCGATCACCAGCGTGCGCATGCCAGAGGCCGCGAAGGCCTCTGCAAGGCTGACGCAGGTGGTTGTTTTGCCGACACCGCCTTTGGAATTGGCGATCGATATGACGCGAGCAGACATTTTGCGATTCTGTTCCTGTCTTTGGCGGAGCCCCGGCTCTTGCCAGATTTGGGGGGGCAAGACCACCCGTTATCCCCGCAATTGAGGCGGTCTGCCGCATAAAAAAACGTCAATGATTCAGTGACGCGGATTTCGGTGCGCCGAAAATACACGCCCGCCAATCCGGCGGGGGGTGAAGGCGGCCCAGAATTGGCCCTGTCGGATGTGAGCCGGCAGCGACCAGGGAGCGGGACATTGAACTGGAATTGGCCATTCGCAAAATCAAGCCAGGAGCTGAAATCGGCCGGCCCTATGGAGTGGCCGCTGGTGGCGCTGAGCGAGCCGCGGGCTGCGAGCTGGGGATCGCGCGAGGCCGGGGCGTTGACGCGCGACGGCTATCTGAAGAACGCCGTGGCCTATCGCTGTGTGCGCATGGTGGCCGAAGCGGCCGCCTCCATTCCGCTGAAGTCTGCGCATGAGGGCGTGGCGCGCCTGATGCGCCAGCCAATGCCGGAAGCGGCGACGGCAGGTTTCCTGGAAGCAGTGTATACGGAGCTTCTGCTGACGGGGAATGCTTTCGTGGAGGCTGTGCGCCTGCCCGGCGAGCGCGCTGTGGCGGCGCTCTATCCCATTCGCACGGGCCGCGTGCGCCCGGTGAAGGATGGCCGAGGCTGGGTGGCGGCCTGGGCGGTGAAAGGCCAGGGTAGCGAGCGGCGCGTGGGGCGCGAGGCGGGCGGATGGTGCCCGCTGATGCAGGTGAAGCTCTATAACCCGGCCGATGAGGCGATGGGCCTGCCGCCGCTGGCGGCCGCGCGCCGGGCGCTGGACCTGCACAATGCGGGGGCCGACTGGGCCAAATCTCTGATCGACAATGCGGCCAAGCCTTCGGGCGCGCTGGTTTATGGCGGGGGCGGGCGGATACCGGCCGACCAGTTTGACCGGCTGAAGGAAGAACTCGCGCAGAGCTTTTCCGGGGCGGGCAATGCCGGGCGGCCGATGCTGCTGGAAGGCGGCCTGCAATGGCAGGCGCTGTCGCTCTCGCCCGCCGAGATGGATTTTCAGGAGACGCGCAGCGCGGCGGCAAGAGAGATCGCGCTGGCGCTCGGCGTGCCGCCGATGCTGCTGGGGATGCCGGGAGACAATACGTATGCGAATTATCGTGAGGCGAATGCGGCTTTCTGGCGGATGACCGTTCTGCCGCTGGCGCAGCGCTTTGCCGGGGCGCTTTCCAGCTGGCTGGACGAGCCGTTTGGCGAGGACATCGAAGTGCGCCTTGATCTTGACGCTGTGCCGGCGCTGTCGGCCGAGCGGGAGGCGCTGTGGGCACGGATTGCGGCGGCGGATTTTCTGAGCCTTGAGGAGAAGCGGGCGCTGGCGGGGGTGAGCGCATGAGGATCGAGGGCAAGGTGACGATTGCGCTGGTGCTCGCCATTCTGCTGCAGAGCGCGGGCGTGATGTTCTGGGCAGGCGCGGCGGCCGAGCGGATTTCGGCGCTGGAAACAGCGGCGGCCACATCGCGGCCTGTGGCCGAGCGCCTGGCGCGGCTGGAGGCGGAAGTGGCCGCCATGCGCGCGCAGCTGGACAGGATTGAGGGGCGCATGGAGCGGACATTGGAGGCGGGCGATGCGCGCTGAGCCGGTGCTGATTGAAGGCTATGCGAGCCTTTTCGGAGTGGCCGACACGGGCGGCGATGTTGTGCGGGCAGGCGCGTTTGCGCGCAGCCTGCGCCGGGCGGGACATGGCGTGGAGATGTTGATCCAGCACCGGGACGGCGCGCGCGCCGGGCGCTGGACGCGCGTGATCGAGGATGGGCGCGGATTGTATGTGCGCGGACTGGTGGAGGCGCCCGGGGCGCTGGCGCTGGTGGGGCGCGGCCTCAGCGGGCTTTCCATCGGGTTTCGCCCTTCGCTGTGGCGCCCGCGCCTGAGCGGCGGACGTGAGCTGATCGAGGTGGACCTTGTGGAAGTGTCCCTCGTGCAGGCGCCGATGCTGGCAGGCGCAAGATTTTCCGTTCCCGGATGGAGCGTGAGGCAGGCGGCGTGAAACGCCGTATGTAAGTGGAATATGGTCAACAAAGGAGACACCATGACCAGGGAAACCAAAATGGCAAAGGCCGACACAGCCGAGATGATGGCTGTGTTCGAGGCTTACCGGCAGGCGAATGATGCCCGCCTTGCCGAGATCGAGAAGAAGGGAGCGGCTGATCCGCTTTCGGATGAAAAGCTTGCCCGGATTGACCGGCGGCTGGAGGCGCTCAGCGTCAAGATGGCGCGGCCGGAGGCGGGCGGCGGGGCCGACCCCGCCGAAGACGAGCACCGCGAGGGCTGGACGCGCTATCTGCGCACCGGGGACGACAGCGCCATTGCGGGCCGCGAGCTGAAATCGCTGAACACCGGGACGGGCAGCGAGGGCGGGCATGTGGCGCCCGCTGAACTCGACCGGCTGATCGAGGCGCGCCTGATGGTGGCCAGCCCGATGCGTCAGATTGCGACCGTGCGGCAGACATCGGCTGGCGTCTACAAGAAGCCTGTGGGCCTCGGCGCAGCTGCCCAATGGGTGGGCGAGGAGGCCGCGCGGCCGGCAACGGCGGTGACGGGGCTCGACCTGCTGGAGTTTCCCGCCGGGGAGCTTTACGCCATGCCGGCAGCGACGCAGGCGCTCCTGGAAGATGCGTATGCCGACATTGATGCGTGGCTCGCCGATGAGGTGGAGATTGCGTTTGCCGCGCAGGAGTCTGCGGCGTTCGTGAGTGGCAATGGCGTGGCCAAGCCGAAGGGGTTTCTGAACTATACCATCGTGGCCGAGAGCGCCCATACCTGGGGGCAGGTCGGCTCCGTGGCAGGGGACTTTGGCGAGGCGGACGCGGCCGATCAGCTGATCGACCTGATTTATGCGCCCAAGAGCCATTTTCGCGCCAATGGCCGCTTTGTGATGAACCGGCGCACGGTGTCAGCCGTCCGCAAGCTGAAGGATGGTGATGGGCGATACCTCTGGCAGCCGGGCAGCGGCGGCGAGGCGGCGACCGTGATGGGCTATCCCGTCACCGAGATGGAAGACATGCCCGACATCGGCGAGGGCAATGCCGCCATCGCCTTTGGTGATTTCAAGCGGTTTTACCTGATTGCCGACCGGCAGGGCGCCCGCGTGCTGCGTGATCCGTACTCGGCCAAACCTTACGTCCTGTTCTACACGACCAAACGTGTGGGCGGCGGCGTGCAGAACTTCGACGCGGTCAAAGTGATGACCTTCTGAGTTCTTGCTCGAGTGCGGTTCCTCGCTGCGCTCGGGCACTCTGCGCCTTCGCTTTGCTCGTGGGGGCGGCCTACTGAGATGTTGTTTTTGTTCAAGGAGAAATGGAAATGTTGGAATCTGTGATTGTGGCGATCATTCGCCAGGCGGCGCTGCTGACCAAGCCACAGCAGGAGGAGTTTACCACCAAGGCGGCCGAGGCCGTGGCGGCGCTGGTGAAAGGCACCGCCACCGGCATCGACAATGAGCTGCTGAAACAGGTGGGCCTGCCGATGGGCGGGCAGGTGATCACCAAGCTGCAGGCGCTGATCTAAGCGTCTCTCCGGGCCGCCTGCGCGGTGTGGGCGGCCCGCCTTTTTTGAATCAGGGAATAATCAGATGTCGGAACTGACGGTGATAACGCCGCCAGCAGGAGAGCCTGTGTCTCTCGCTGCGGCAAAGGAATTCCTGCGCCTGGGCACAGACGTAGAAGATGGGCTGGTGGCGCGCCTCATCGCCTCGGCACGGGCGCAGATTGAGGCGGCGAGCGGGCTGGCGCTGGTGTCGCGAACCTGCAAGCGGACCTGGGCTCGCTGGCCCTGGGCCATCGTGGCGGGCGGCGTGCGCCTGGGGCCGGGGCCGGCGGGGGCGCTGGTGTCTGTGGCGCGTTTTGACGCCCTGGGGACGCAGGAAGAGGTTTCCGCGCGGTTCGAGATTGCCGGGGGCAAGCTGCGGCTGCGCGCCGGGGCGGCCCTGCCGGGGATTGCGGCGGGCGGGCGCGTGGAGGTGACATTCGAGGCGGGCTTCGGCGCGCCGGGAAGTGTTCCGGAAGATCTTCAGCATGCGGTGAAACTTTATGTGCAGGCGGCTTATTTGCGCGGGTCTGAGCGGCCGCTTGCGGGCGTGCCGGAGGACGTGCAGGCGATCCTCGATGCGCGGCGGGAGTGGGCGATATGAGCGGGGAAGTGGCGGTGCAGGCGGCGCTGATGGTGGCGCTGCGCGGGGACGCGGGCGTGCAGGCGATCTTTGGGGCCAATGCGCGGGTTTATGACGATGAGACCGAGGCGCCGGCCTTTCCCTTTGCGCGGCTGGAGCGGCATGAATGCCGCCCGGTTGGCGCGAGCGGGGGCGAGGCGAGCGAACATGTGATCACGCTGGCGGTGCTCTCCCGCTATGGCGGAGTACGCGAGGCGAAGGCGGCGCTGGCCGCGCTGCGGCAGGCTTTCGAGGGCGCCGACTGGAGCGGGGCGGGGCGGCATATTGTGCTCGCCTACACTACCTATTCCGACGTGATGCGGCAGTTTGACCGGCGGGCGTTTCGCGGGGTTATCCGTTTCCGGATCATTTCAGAAGAGGAGGCCGCGTAATGGCGGGCCAGAGGGGCAGGGATATTCTGCTGAAGATCAGTGATGGGACCGCGGCGTTCGTGACTGTTGCGGGCGTTCGCGCGAGCCGGATCGAGCTGTCGGCCGGGATGGTGGACGCGACGGGGATGGATTCGCCCGATGCCTGGCGCGAGTTGATCGCCGGGGCGGGGACGAAGACGGCGCGTGTGACCGGGCGGGGCGTGTTTCGCGACGCGGCCTCTGACGCGCGGATGCGGGCGGTGTTCTTTGGCGGGGAGGCGCCGAGCTGGCAGCTGGTGTTGCCGCATTTTGGCGTTCTGGAAGGCGCGTTCCAGATCACGCAGCTTTCCTGGAGTGGGACGCATGAGGGGGAGGCAGAGTTTTCCGTGACGCTGGAGAGCGCCGGGGCGCTTGGCTTTGAGGCTCTGCCATGAATGCGGCGCGGGGAGAGACGGCATTGACCGTAGACGGACGGGAACGGCGAGTGTGCCTGACGCTGGGGGCGCTGGCGGAAATCGAATGCGCACTCGGCTGCCGGACGATGGCGGAGCTGGAATTGCGGATGCGGGCGCTGTCCGCCGCCGACCTGATGATCGTGATTGCGGCGCTGCTGCGCGGGGGCGGGGAGGCGGAGACGGCGGCGGGCATCAGCGCGGCGGATGTGTCGCCGGGCGCGGCGGCACGGGTGGTGGCCGAGGCGTTCCGGCTGGGGCTTTCGGGCTGATGCTGCCCTGGGGCGAGATGGTGCGGGCCGCCATGGCGCTGGGGATCGGGCCGGAGGCGTTCTGGCGGCTGAGTGTGCGCGAATGGCGGTGGCTGGCCCGCGGCGGAGAGGCGCCCTCGCGCGCAGACCTTGTGGCAATGATGGCGGATCATCCGGATACGGGAGACAGAGATGAACGAATTTGAACGGGAACTCAGCGCGGCGGGCGACGCGCTGCGAAGTCTGAGTGACGGGCCGGGGCGGGAGGCAGCGGACGCGCTGGGCGCTGCGTTTGATGGCGCGGGGCAGCGGATCGAGGCGGCGCTTTCCCAGGCGGCGCGGAGCGGGGAGCTCGATTTCCGGCGGATGGCCGATGGCATTTTGCGGGAGCTGGCGCGGGTGGCGGCAGAGGCGGTGATCTTGCGGGGGCAGGGTGGCGGCGGGGGCGTCAATGCGACCTTCAATTTTCCGCCGGGGACGGATGAGGGCGCGGTGGCGGGGAATGCGGCGGGGGTGTCTGCGCTGCTGGCGCGGATGGTTCAGGCGGGAGGGCGGTTTTCATGAGCCTCACACTTTTTCATGAGGTGAGCCTGCCGATGACTCTGGCGCTGGCAGCGTCTGGCGGGCCGGAGCGGTGGGTGGACACGGTGACGCTTGGCGGAGGGCAGGAAGCGCGCAATGCCGCCTGGGCAGGATCGCGCCGGCGTTGGGAGATCGGCAGCGCGGCGGCGCGCGTGGAGACGTTGCAGGTGTTGATCGCGTTCTTTGAGGCGCGGGGCGGGCGACTGCACGGGTTTCGCTTTCGGGATATGTTGGATGACCGGTCCAGCCTTCCGGGGGCGGATGTTTCGCCACTGGATCAGGCGATCGGTGTGGGTGATGGGGCGCGGACTGGGTTTGCGCTGGTGAAGCATTATGGCGGCTGGGCGCGGCGGATCTGGAAGCCGGTGGGCGGGAGCGTGCGCGTGGCGGTGGATGGCGTGGAGGCAGCGTTCAGCGTGGATACGGCGACCGGACTGGTGACGCTGGCGGCGGCGCCTGTGGCGGGCGCCGCAGTGACGGCGGGGTTCCGGTTTGATTGCCCCGTGCGGTTTGACGCAGACCGGCTGGATGTGACGCTGGAAGGATTTGGCGCGGGGCGGGCGATCCGTGTGCCGCTGGTTGAGATTGTTGGGTGAAGCAATGCGTGAGATAAGCGAAGAATTTGCGGCGCGGCTGGCAGGGGGCGTGACGACGACATGTCTCTGCTGGGAGATTGCGCGGGGCGATGGATTTGTCTTGCGCCTGACGGAACATGACGGGCCACTGGTGGTGGCCGGGGAAACCTATCTGCCGGGCGCGGGGCTGGAAGGGGCGGAGCTACGCCAGACGTCTGGGCTCGCGCCGGGGCAGGCGGGCGCGCGCGGGGCGCTCAGTCATGATGCGATCACGGAGGAAGACCTCGAGGCGGGGCTCTGGGACGGGGCGCGGGTGGATGTGTGGCGGGTGGACTGGCAGGCGCCGGAGCACCGGGCGCATGTGTGGGCCGGGCGGATGTCTGAAGTGGCGCGCGGGGCGTTGGGGTTTGAGGCGGCGCTGGTGTCGCTGAAGGCGGATCTGGAGCGGCCATCGGGGCGGATATATGCGCGCCGGTGTGACGCAGTGCTGGGGGACGCGCGCTGCGGCGTGGACGCGGGCGCGTTTCCGGGGGTGGCGTGTGATCACCGGTTTGAGACGTGCCGGGATGTGTTTGGCAACGGCGAGAATTTCCGGGGGTTTCCGCATCTTCCGGGAACAGATGTTGTGCTGGCGGGGCCAGCGGCGGCGGGGAATGATGGGGGCAGGCGATGAGGCGGGCAGAGATTGTGGCGGCGGCAAGGGGATGGATCGGCACGCCCTACCGGCACCAGGCGAGCCTGAAGGGGGCGGGGTGTGACTGCCTTGGCCTTGTGCGCGGCGTGTGGCGCGAGGTGATCGGGCCGGAGCCCGAGGCGCCGCCGGCCTATACGCCCGACTGGGCCGAGGCGCTGGGGTGGGAGACGTTGCTGGAAGCGGCGCGGCGGCAGATGGCCGAGATTGCGCCGGGGGCGGCGCAGGCGGGCGATGTTCTGATCTTCCGTATGGGGATGGGCGTTCCGGCCAAGCATTGCGCGATTGTGAGCGGCGAGGGGCGTATTCTGCATGCTTATTGGGGGCGGGCGGTGGTGGAAACGCGATTGACGGATTGGTGGGCACGGCGGGTTGCAGGAGCGTTCGCGTTTCCGGGGTGGAGGATTAAGGCGTGGCGCAGGTGGTGTTTTCGCAGGTGGGCGCGGCGGTGGGCAGCCGGTTGTTGCCGGCTGGGCTGAACGTATTGGGGAGGGCGATCGGTGGGGCGGCGATTGGCCGGGCGGCCGGGGCGCTGGCGGGGCGGGCGCTGGACCAGTATCTGGCGGGGCCGATGGAGGGCCCGCGGATCAAGGCGCTGCATGTGATGGAGGCGAGCGAGGGGGTGGGGGTGCCGTCCGTCTACGGGCGGATGCGGGTGTCCGGGCAGCTGATCTGGGCGGCGCGGTTCCGGGAGCGGCGCACGACGCGGAGCGCAGGTAGTAAAGGCGGGCCGCGCGTCAATGATTACAGCTATTCGGTGAGCTTTGCCGTGGCGCTGGGCGAGGGGCCGGGGGTGCGCGTGGTGCGCGCCTGGGCGAATGGGGAGGCGTTTGATCTCTCCGGCACGGTGCATCGTATTTATGATGGCAGCGAGGCGCAGGTGCCTGATCCGCTGATCGAGATGATCGAGGGCGATGCGCCCGCCTATCGCGGGACGGCGTATATCGTGTTTGAGGACCTGCCGCTGGATGCTTTCGGCAACCGGCTTCCGCAATTGTCATTCGAGATCGTCCGCGTACCGCCAGGCGACACGGAGCCGGGGCTGCGCGAGAGTGTGACGGGGGTGAATATCATTCCGGCATCCGGCGAGTTTGTGTATGCGACCGAGATTGTGCGCGAGCAGTTTGCGCCGGGGCGGGAGCGGGCGATCAATGCCAATTCGGGGGAGGCGCGGGCGGATTTCCTCGTCTCGCTGGACCAGATGCGCGAGGGGCTGCCGCGCGTGAGTCATGTGGCGCTGACGGTGGGGTGGTTTGGATCGAGCCTGGCGGCGGGAGACTGCGCAATCCGGCCGGGCGTGGAGACGCAGGCAAGGGTGACCGTGCCGCAGGCCTGGAGCGTGGCGGGCGAGGGGCGCGGGGCGGCGTATCTGATTTCGCGGGACGAGGCGGGGAATGCCAATTATGGCGGGACGCCGTCTGATGCCTCTGTGGTGCAGGCGATCCGTGAACTGAAAGAGCGCGGGTATGCCGTGACGCTGACGCCGTTTCTGATGATGGACGCGCCGGGGTTTCCGTGGCGGGGGCGGATTGGGGTGTCTGCGGACGGAACGGCGGGCGCGCGGGCGGAGATTGCGGCCTTTGTGAACGGGGCGGCGGGGTATCGCCGGTTTATCCTGCATCATGCGGCGCTGGCGGCGGAGACGGGCGGGGTTGAGGCGTTTCTGGTTGGGAGCGAGATGCGCGGGCTGACGCGCGTGAGAGATGACGCCGGGGCGTTTCCGTTTGTGGAGGCGCTGTGCGATCTGGCCGCCGAAGTGAAGGCGATCCTGCCTTCTGCGAAGGTTTCCTATGCGGCGGACTGGACGGAGTATGGTGCGTATGTGCCGGGAGACGCGAGCGGGGATGTTCTGTTTCCGCTGGACGCGCTGTGGGCGCATGCGGCGGTCGATTTTGTCGGGATCGACTGGTACCCGCCGCTGGGGGACTGGCGCGCGGGGGATGGGCATCTCGATGCGCTGGCGGGGTATGGCGCGGCGGATGACCTGGCCTATCTGGCGAGCCAGATTGAGGGCGGGGAGGGGTTTGACTGGTATTATGCCGATGACGCTGCGCGCAGCGCGCAGGTGCGTACACCGATCATGGACACCGCGCATGGGGAGGACTGGATCTTTCGGGTGAAGGATCTGAGCGGGTGGTATGGCAGCTCACATTATCCGAGGCCGGAGGGTGTGCGTGCGGAGGGGCCGACGGGGTGGACGCCGGGGATGAAGCCGGTGCGGCTGTCGGAGATTGGCTTTGCGGCGGTGGACAAGGGCGGGAACGCGCCCAATGTTTTCTATGATCTCAAGAGCAGCGAGAGCGCGCTGCCGCCTTTCTCCACCGGGGAGCGCGACGATGTGTTTCAGAAGCGGGCGCTGGGCGTGGTGCTGGCGCATTTTGAGGCGAGCGAGCGGGTGGAGGCGGCGCATGTCTGGGCGTGGGACGCGCGGCCCTATCCGGCCTGGCCGATGCGCGGGGATATCTGGGGCGATGGCGGGAACTGGGCGCGCGGGCATTGGCTGAACGGGCGCGAGGGGCTGACATCGCTGGCGGCGGTGGTGGGCGATATCTGCGCGCGGGGCGGCGTGGTGGCGGATGTGCGCGGGCTGGACGGGGTAATTGAGGGCTATGGGCTCGACGGGGTGCATTCGGTGCGCGCGGCGCTGGAGCCGCTGAAGGCGGCCTTCGGGTTTGAAGTCATCGAGCGGGCGGGCGGCCTCGTGTTCCATATGGGGGATGCGGCGGCGGTGGAACTGGTGGGCGGCCTGTTGGTGGAGCCGGGGCTGACGGCGACGCGGCAGATGATGGACAAGGCGCCCGAGCGGCTACGGCTTGCACATATTGATCCGGATAGGGACTATCAGCCGGGGATTGCCGAGGCGCGGCGGGGGACGGGGGACGCGCGGCTGGTGGTCGATGTGGCGTTGCCGCTGGTGCTGTCTGCCGGACGGGCAGAAGCCGTGGCGGGGGCGCTGCTGGCGGAGGCGGCGCGGGAGGCGACGGCGGAGATTGCTTTGCCGCTTTCGGGACTGGCGATTGAGCCGGGTGACCTTGTGCGGGTGGATGGCGGGCCGCTCTGGCGGGTGCTGGAGACGCGGGAGGAGGGCGCGTGGCGGGCGCTGGTGCTGGCGCGGGATACGGCGCGGGTGGCGCCGGTGCGGGATGGCGGGGTGGTGCCTGCGCCTCTGCCCGCGCCGGTATTTGCCGGGATCGACCTGGTGGTGATGGATGCGCCGAGCCTGCCGGGAGAGGCGGGGACGGGGCCGCTGGTGGCGGCGTATGCGAGCCCCTGGCCGGGGGAGGTGGCGGTGCTGGCGGGGCCGGCGGCCGATGGCCTCAGCGAGCGGGCGCGGCTGACACGGCCGACGGTGATCGCGCGGCTGGTGGCGGGCGTGGAGGCCGGGCCGGTGGGGCGCTGGGACTGGGCGAATGTGATCGAGGTGGACGCGCCGGGCGGGGAGTTTGCCTCGGCGAGCGAGGTGGCGGTGCTGGCGGGGGGCAATGCTGGGCTGCTGGAGACGGCGGCGGGGTGGGAGCTGGTGCAATTCCAAAGCGCAGAACTTGTGGCGGCTGAGCGGTGGCGGCTTTCCGGGCTGCTGCGCGGGCAAGGCGGGCGGCCGAGCGGGGCGGCGGAGATCGGCGCGCGGCTGGTGCTGCTGGATGACGCCGTGGTGCGGGCGCGGGTGTCTGGGCTGGAGACCGGGCTGGCGCTGCTGTGGCGGGCGGCGGGGATCGGGGAGGTGAGCGAGGCGGTGTTTGAGGACCGGGCGGGGCTGGGGTGGCGGCCGGTGAGGCTGGCGGCGCCGGAAGGGGGCGTGCGCTGGGCAAGGCGGGGGGCGGATGTGCCCGATCAGTGGGATCTGCCTGATCCCGTGCGAGTGGTCAGCTTTGCTGTGGAGGCCGATTACGGCGCGGGGTTTGGCGGGCGGGAGTTGACGGCGCTCTCGGAGGCAGAGTGGCCGGAGGGCGCCCTGGCTTTGCGCATTGCCGAGGTCGGGACAGACGGACGCATCGGGGAATGGCTTTCAATCCCGGCCGGATCGCCTTACCTGTAAATACAACAGTTCTCGGCGATCCCGGAAGGAGCCCCAGCTTGGCGCTCGACCCCTATACCGTCCTCGGCGTGCCCCGCACGGCCAGTGAGGCGGACATCAAGAAAGCCTACCGCGCCAGAGCCAAGGCGCTGCACCCTGATCTGCACCCCAATGACGAGAAGAAATCCGACGAGTTCAAGCGGGTTTCGGCGGCGTTTGAAATTTTAGGAGACGCCGAGAAGAAGGCGAAGTTCGACCGGGGCGAGATTGATGGGGAGGGCAATCCGCGCGGCTTTCCGGGCGGGGGGGCGGCTGGTGAGGGCAGCTACCGGTGGGATACGCGGGGCGGCGGCGCGGCGCAGGGCGATCCGTTTGAGGACATCCTCTCGGGCATGTTCGGTGGCGGGCGGCGGCGCAATCCCGGCCCGATGAAGGGGCGCGACGTGCGCTACCGGGTGGAGATCAGCTTTGAGGATGCCGTGACAGGCGCGCGGCGGCGCATGACGATGGCCGATGGCAGCGCGCTGGACGTGAATATTCCGGCTGGCATTACCAGCGGGCAGGTGTTGCGCCTGAAGAGCCAGGGCCAGCCTTCGCCGACCCAAGGCCCACCGGGTGACGCGCTGCTGGAAGTGGAAGTTGCCGCTAGTCCGATCTGGACGCGCGAGGACAAGAACCTGCGCATGAGTGTACCGGTTGACCTGAAAAAGGCAGTGCTGGGCGGGAATGTGGATGTGAAGACGCCTTCGGGTACAGTGTCACTGAAGGTGCCGCCGGGATCGAATACGGGCGCGCAGCTGCGCCTGAAGGGCAAGGGCGTGCAGGTAACCCCGCCGGGGGATCTCTATGTGCGACTGGAAATCGTGTTGGCAGACCCCAAGGATGAAGGACTGAAACGCTGGGCGGAGGGGCGTTGAGCGGCACTCGACTCAGGGCCGCCGGGATGATTAAGCTTTTCGCCTTCATGAGAAGGCAGGCCATGACGGGCGACAGTAGCGCAGGGGCGTGGCGCGATGTGCTTTATCTGCTACAGAACCCGAGGGGCAGAGCGAAACCGGTGAAACACCTAACGGGGCATTCATTTCGCGTTCAGAGCTTGGCCCGCATACGGAGCCTCATGAAACGTATTCTGGTTCTTTTCGCGTTTACGGCCCTGACTGCTGCCCCCGTTGCGCTTGCGCAGCAAGGCGGCAATCCCTGGGCCAACCAGTTCTCGCCCGGCCAGGCGCGGGAAGCTGTGCGTGAGGGTAAGACCGTTCCGCTGAGTAAGGTGTTTAATCAGCTGAAGCGTGAATATGGCGGCTATCAGCTCGGCGCGGAACTTTATTCCCGCGATGACGGAACGACCTTCTATGAGATCGACTGGATGACGGAAGACGGCCGCAAGGCGAAATTCACCGTGGACGCGCAGAGCGGCTCGGTGATCAACCGCCGCGGCGGCTGAGACGGTTTAAGGACTTGGTGGAGAAGAAACATGCGTATCCTGGTTGTTGAAGACGATGCAGACCTCCGCCGGCAGTTGGCCGATGTGCTCTCCCAATCGGGCTATGCGGTGGATCTCGCCGCTGATGGCGAGGACGGGCAGTTTCTGGGTGAGACCGAGCCTTATGACGCGGTTGTGCTCGACCTTGGCCTGCCCAAGATTGACGGGGTGAGCGTGCTGAAAAGCTGGCGCAAGGAGGGCAAGACCTTCCCGGTGCTGATCCTCACCGCGCGCGATCAGTGGAGCGAGAAGGTGTCTGGCTTTGATGCCGGGGCCGATGACTATCTCACCAAGCCGTTTATCACCGAAGAGCTGCTGGCACGCCTGCGCGCATTGCTGCGCCGGGCGGCGGGGCATTCGGCAGCGACGATCGAGTGCGGCAAGCTGATGGTGGATACCCGCGCGGCCCGCGCGACGGTGAATGGTGAGCCGATCAAGCTGACCGCGCATGAATACCGCGTTCTTTCCTATCTGATGCATCATCAGGGCCGGGTGGTGCCGCGGACAGAGCTGGTCGAGCATATCTATGATCAGGATTTCGACCGCGATTCCAACACGATCGAGGTGTTCATCGGGCGCCTGCGCCGCAAGATCGGCCAGGACCGTATCCAGACCGAACGCGGGCTTGGCTATCGCCTGATCGTGCCTGAGGATGAAGCGCGCGTTGCAGGCTGACGCCGAACGCGGCTAGAGCTCGCTCATGAGTGAGGCCGGCACCCCCAAACGCAGCCTGATTGACCGCTGGTCCAGCGTCTCGCTGGCCCGGCGCGTCATGATTGCGGCTGCGATCTGGGGATTTGTGGTGCTGATCGGGGGGGCGCTGGCGCTCTCGGCGCTCTACCGGGCGCAGACCCTGTCGCTGATCGAGGCAGACCTCAGCCAGACGCTGGTGACGCTCTCGCGGGAGCTGACGCGGGAGGATGCGTTTCTGGCCGATGGCCGGGTGACCGATACCAATCGCAATTTCTTCTCCAATGATGCGCGTTTCCAGACCCAGTATTCCGGGCATTACTGGGCTGTGGTGGGCCTGACGCCGGAGATGGAGATTGCCGGGGATTTCCGGTCGCGCAGCCTGTGGGACGAAGCCGTGCCGGTGACGCCGGAACTGATCCAGCGTGCGGTGGTGTTGCCGGGTGTTACGCAGTATACGAATTATCCGGGGCCGGTGGACCAGGTGTCGCGCGTGGCCGCGATGGCGGTCATTGTGGAGAACCGCGAGACGCCGCTGCTGCTGATGGCGGCCGCTGACCGCACGCCCAACGATGAAGCTGCGACGGGCTTTCGCAACATGCTGCTCGGCACGATGATCGCGCTGTTTGGCGGCGTGTTTGCGGCGATGATCATAGCCGTGCGCTATTCGCTGAACCCGCTGCGGAAGCTGGAGGCCGATGTTGCCAAGGTGCGCGGTGGCGAGACGCTGAAGCTTTCAGGGGACTACCCGGCCGAGGTTCGTCCGCTGACGGAAGAGCTCAACAAGCTGATCGAGCACAACCGCGAAGTGGTGGAGCGGGCGCGGATGCATGTGGGCAACCTGGCCCATGCGCTGAAGACGCCGCTGGCGGTTCTGCACAATGAGGCCAAGGGCAACTCGCAGCTGGATGACGTGGTGCGCCGGCAGGCAGAAGCCATGCAGGTCAATGTGCAGCATTATCTCAAACGCGCCCGGATGGCGGCGCGGGCCGAGGCGATTGGCGCCCGCACCGATGTCCGCCCGGTGCTGGAGGGGCTGGCGCGGATGCTGAACCGGCTGTTTGATGCGCGCGGGATCGAGGTGACCATAGCGGGCGCCCAGAGCGCAACCTTCCGGGGGGAGCAGCAGGACTTTGAGGAAATGGCCGGGAACCTGATGGAGAATGCCTGCAAATGGGCGGCGAGCGAAGTGCGCGTCACCGTGAGCGACAGCCCGCAGGAGCTGGTCATCCTGGTGGAGGATGACGGGCCGGGCCTGACGCCCGAGCAGCGCGCCGGGGCGATGAAGCGTGGGGTGCGGCTAGATGAAACAACCCCGGGCACTGGGCTGGGGCTTTCGATTGTCACAGAACTGGCGGAGCTGCATAAGGGCAGCTTCGAACTCGGTGATGCTGCGCTTGGCGGCCTCAAGGCAACGTTGAGATTTCCCCGGCCATGAAACATCTGAACCTGATCATCCTTGGCGGCTGTATCGCGCTTGGCGCGGCTGGGTATTTCGTGATCGGCAAGCCCGGCATGGCCGACCAGCCGATGGATCAGCGCCAGGCGGCGCTGGCGGAGAAGGTGCGGCAGGACCCGCAATCGCTCACGGAAGGCGAGATGCTGTCGCGGCTGGAGCAGGCGGTGATCGACAAGCCCGATGATCCGCAACCGCATTATTTCATCGGCGAGATGCTGCGCACGCAGGGGCGGGCGGAAGACGCGGTGCGGGCGTATCAGTCTGCGCTGCGGCGGAACCAGGATTTCGTGCCGGCGCTGATCGGGCTCGCCGATGTGCTGACGGAGCTGGCCGAAGGGGGCATCGGGCCCGATGCGACGCGGCTCTACGCCCGCGCCTATCAGCTGGACGAGAGCCAGGTGAGCGCAGGGATGCGCGCGGCGATGGGCGCGGCGCAGGCCGGCGAGCAGGAAAAGGCCGAGCAGGCCATGCGCTACATCTATGCGCGCCTGCCCGAGGATGATCCACGGCGCGAGCGCTTCCGGCCGATGATCGAGGCGATCGGAGAGGCGCCAGCCGAAACTGGCGCGGGGGAGTAATTTCAGTCCCCCTCCGTCTCGCGCCTGCGGCGCGATCCACCTCCCCCGCTTCGCAGGGGAGGATTTCACCTCCATCTGAGATGGCGTGGCAGTATCCTCCCCTGCGAAGCGGGGGAGGTGCGGAGGGGCCTTTCCTTTCCGGAGGGCGCTGTATCTGCCGCACTCCCCAAGAGTGGCGGGGCAGCCTATAACCTGATCCATGCGCGCACGGACCCGACGGCTTTACACTTTCGGCATTGCGGCCGCCCTCATTCTGGCGGCGGCGGCGCTGGCGTTTTTTGCGCTGCGCGAGAATGCCAATCTCTTCTACACGCCTGAAGTTCTTGCAGAAAAAGGCCTGCCGCCCGAGGGGCGTGAGGTCAAAGTGGGCGGTTGGGTGGAGCCGGGATCGCTCACCTATGCCGATGGCGGCGCGACGATGCGGTTCATCGTCATCGACAACAGTCCGAGCACCATCACGGTGAGCTTTAACGGCGTGGCGCCTGATCTCTTCCGTGAGGGCCAGGGCGTTGTGGCGACCGGGACGTTTACCCCCGAGGGCGAGTTCATCGCGCGACAGCTGCTAGCCAAGCATGACGAGAATTACCAGCCGCGCGAGCTGAAACCGCTCGAGGCGGGCGGATGATCGAACTCGGCCATTTTGCGGCCTTCCTCGCGCTGGGGCTGGCTTTGGCGCAGACGGTGTTAGGGCTTAAGGGCGAGCGGCGGCTGGCCGGGCTGACCGCCATTGCCGGCTTTGGCGTGATGTCGCTGGCGTTTCTCATTCTCGTGTTTGCCTTCATGCGCTCGGATTTCTCGGTCGCGCTGGTGGCGAACAACTCTCACACGCTCAAACCAATGGTCTACAAGATCGCCGGGGCGTGGGGGAACCATGAAGGCTCGATGGCGCTCTGGTGTCTTGTGACGATCGGCTTTGGCGCGATTGCGGCTGCCACGATGCGGACGGGCCGGGAGACCTTCGAAGCGCGCGCGCTCGGCGTGCAGGGGATGCTGGCGGTGGGGTCTCTGGCTTACCTCCTCTTTGCGTCCTCGCCTTTCCTGCGGCTTGATCCGGCACCATTTCAGGGCGCGGGGCTGAACCCGCTGTTGCAGGACCCTGCGCTCGCGCTGCACCCGCCGATGCTCTACCTCGGCTATGTTGGGTATTCCTTCGTCTTCGCGCTTGCGGCCGCTGGCCTGATGGAGGGGCGGATTGATCGGGTGTGGGCGAAAGAGGCGCGCATCTGGTCGCTGGCGGCATTTGCGCCGCTGACGCTGGGCATCGCGCTTGGATCCTACTGGGCATATTATGAGCTCGGCTGGGGCGGCTGGTGGTTCTGGGACCCGGTGGAGAACGCCTCGCTGATGCCCTGGCTGATCGGCGCGGCGCTTCTGCATTCGGTGATTGTCACCGAAAAGCGTGAGAGCTTTGCCGCCTGGACGGCGCTTCTGGCGGTCTTGTCTTTCCTGTTCTCGATCCTCGGCGCGTTTCTTGTCCGCTCGGGCGTGCTGACCTCGGTGCATGCCTTTGCTGTGGATCCGGAGCGCGGGACGCTGCTGCTGCTCGGCCTGCTCGGCTATGGCGGCTTTGCGCTCGGGCTGTTTGCGCTGCGGGCGCCGTCCCTGCTAGGGGGCAAGCCGTGGACGCTGCTCAGCCGCGAAGGCGCGCTGATGGCGAACAATGTGGTGCTGATCGTCGCCACGCTGACGGTTCTCCTGGGCACACTGTTTCCGCTGATTGCCGAAGCGTTCGGGCGGACGATCTCTGTAGGCGAGCCCTATTTCAATCTCACCTTTGTACCGATCCTCGCGCTTGCCCTCATCATACTGCCGGTGGTGCAGGCGTGGGCCTGGGGCAAGGCGGATCTAAAAGCGTGGACGCGCTGGGCGATAGGCGGTGCAGCGCTGACGGCGGTGTTCATGTTGCTGGGCGTAGGCCCCCTGAATATTCCCCTCGGGGCGGCGTTCGGCCTGGCGCTGGGGTTCTGGCTGGTATTTGGCGCGGTCTGGGAGATGAAGCGCCGGGCGATGAATTTCGGGCGTGTGTTCAAGATGCCGGCGCGGGTCTGGGCGATGACACTGGCCCATGCAGGGCTGGGCCTGTTCGTTCTTGGCGCAGTGCTGGAGACGAGCGGGCGGTATGAGGCGACCCTTGCCCTGCCCGTGGGCGGGACTGGCACGGTGGCGGGCTGGGAGATCACGCTGAACGATGTGCGCGCGATTGAGGGGCCAAACTGGTATGCCGACAAGGCGGAGCTCACCGCGCGCAAGGGCGGGACCACTGCGCAGCTGCTGCCGATGAAACGCTTCTATCCGGCCGCGGCGATGCCGACGACCGAGACGGCCATTCACAAGACGGGCGCAGGCGATCTCTATGTTGCCCTTGGCGAGCAGCGCGAGATTGATGGCGAAGCGCGCTGGGTTTTCCGCGTCTATTACAATCCGATGGTGGATGTTCTTTATCTTGGCGTCGTGTTGATCGGGCTGGGTGGATTTCTGGCAATGTGGCCCGCGCGACGCAGCCTCAAGCCCGCGGCAGGCGAAGCGTCGCTTTAAGGCCGGGCTGTTCGGGCGGGCCATTGCCCGTGCCGAGGATCAATTCGCCACGATGCAATTCCGCCACAGATTCCACGAGCGCGAGGCCAAGGCCTGATCCCGGCAATGTGCGCGCCGAATCGAGGCGGTGGAAGCGCTGGGTGACCTTGTCGCGCGCCTCGACGGGAATGCCGGGCCCGGAGTCAATGACGGTGAGGTCGATCATGCCTTCGGGCGTGCGGCTGGCGGTAAAGCTGATGGCGCCGCCGGCGGGCGTGTATTTGACCGCATTATCCAGAAGGTTTGCGAGCGCCTGGCCGATCAGATCCTTGTCGCCAAGGATCACCAGATTGCGAGCAATCTGGCTCTTGAAAGAGAGGCTGGCTTCTTCGCAGGCGGGGTCGAACAGTTCGG
The DNA here is from genome assembly GCA_002841155.1 of Alphaproteobacteria bacterium HGW-Alphaproteobacteria-18. GTDB lineage: Bacteria > Pseudomonadota > Alphaproteobacteria > Caulobacterales > Hyphomonadaceae > Hyphomonas. The sequence goes on along the minus strand of PHEH01000006.1, from coordinate 124,399 downwards.
CGAGTTCTTCGGCCAGCGCGCTGAGGTCCATGCGGGCGAGCGTGCCTTCCGACCCGGCATCGAGGCGGGCAAGACGCAGGATGGCGTTGAACGTGTCGAGCACGCGGTCCACTTCCGACAGGGTGGTGCCGAGGGTTTCGTTAGCCGCTTCCTCAGACATCGGCTGGCTGAGGGAGATTTCGAGGCGGTTGCGTAGGCGTGTCAGCGGAGAGCGCAGATCATGGGCAATGGCGTTGCCAGTATGGCGGGAGGATTCCACCAGCTTCTGGATCTGGTCGAGCATCGCATTGAGGCGCTGGGCGAGACGGTCAAACTCGTCGCCCGTGCCGCGCACCGGCATACGCCGGCCCAGTTCGCCGCCCATGACGGCTTCGGTGGTCTTGGCGAGTTCATCAGCGCGTTTGGCCGCGCCCCGCGAAATGAGTAGCCCGCCCGCCAGCGACAGGATGAGGGCTATAGGTACGGCAACATAGACCGCATTCCGGATGCGCCCGACGATCACTGTCTGCTGGGCGGTATCGAAGGCCACCATCAGTGCGCCGCCATTGTCGCGCAGGCGCACGATACGGCCAGCGGCAGGGCGCAGTGTATTGGTACCGTCGGCTTGGGGTAGTTCGAAATCGAAATATACGGTCTTCATGCCGGCAACCGGCGGGTCGGCCGGCAGGCGCGGGAAGTGGCCAGCGATCTTCCGGCCAGAGGAGTCCTCCAGATAGTAGAAGAACTGTGACCCGGAGAGAGTCATCCGCTCGAAAACGGACTGGCTGAGGCGTTCCATGCCGCCGGTATAATAGGCGTTGGCAAGCTGCTCGAATTCAACCGTGATCCGGTTCTCGGACTCGGCGCGGATATAATAAACTGTCGAGTAATACAGGTAGACAAGCAGCGCGCCGGAAAAGGCGCCGATCATGCCAGAATAAAGCAGTGTCAGCTTGAAAGTGGTGGTCCGCGCGAAGGCGGGCATCGCTTTTTTGATCTGCGCCATGAAGGGCAGGCTGGACCAGGCTTTGCCCATGCCCCGCCAACTGGCGCGTATAGCTTTGCCCAGAATCCGCAATGGTTTCAGGATCTGTGCCTTGTCAGGCACCCTGGGGACCAGCCATGCGGGAAGTTGGAGCGGCGTCTTCATCTCGCGCTAGGTGCCAGCGCCGCTCCAAAAGGTCTAGCCCTGGCTTTGCAGGCGGTATCCGGCACCGCGAACCGTCTGAAGCAGCGGTTCACCGAACTCCTTGTCGATCTTGGCGCGCAGGCGGGAGATGTGAACGTCGATCACGTTGGTCTGGGGATCGAAATTATAGTCCCACACCTTCTCCAGCAGCATCGTGCGGGTCACGACCTGACCGGCATGGCGCATCAGATATTCCAGCAGGCGGAATTCGCGGGGCTGAAGATCGATCTTCTTGCCGGCGCGGGTCACCTTCCGGGTCAGGAGGTTCATTTCAAGATCGCCCGCCTTCAGCACCGTAACCGGCGGTTCGGCCCCGGTCTGGCGGCGGCCGAGCGCTTCGACACGGGCGGCGAGTTCTGCCGGGGCAAAGGGTTTGCCCAGATAGTCTTCAGCGCCGGCGCGAAGCCCCTGCACCTTGTTCTGGACATCGTCCAGCGCCGACAGGAAGAGGGCGGGTGTGGTGCCCCCTGCTGCGCGAAATTCCTGAAGCAGTGTCAGCCCGTCTTTCTCCGGAAGCATCCTGTCAACGATGAGCGCGTCGAATTCAGATGCCCGGGCCATCGCAAGGCCAGAGGCGCCATCACTGGCACGCTCTACCGTGTGCCCGACATCAATCAGCACCTTCTCGATGAAGCTTGCCATATCATTATCATCCTCGATGACGAGGACTTTAAGCGATGTCGTGGATTCTGTTTCCACCATTGTGGTCTCCATCAACGTCATTGTTGGCTCCTTCAGCCTGCCGGCAAATCTACAGTACGGTAAGTCGTGGCCTGACCAACACGGACGGCCAGTAGAATTTTCGACCGTTTGGCCGCGCGGGCGTCCTTTACGGTTTTCTCGAAAGCTTCGACGGTTGGCACCGGCTGGCCGTTGGCCTCCAGAATGACCAGACCACTCTCGAAACCTGCCTTCGCGAAGACGCTGTCTGGCTTCACTTCGGTGATGGCCAGGCCCGTATCGGTGGGGCGAAGCCCAAGGCGTTGACGGACATCGTCCGGCATCGGGATCAGGCGAACGCCCAGATCATTGAGCAGCGCGCCGGGCACAGCGGAAGATTGGCTATCGCGGCCGGTATTGGGCGAGGAACCGCTTCCGGGCGTCGCATAAGGATCTTCAGGCCGCTCGCCCACGGTGACATTGATCGTCTGGCGTTTGCCATCGCGGATGATGTCGAACTTGTTCGACGTATTGGCGATGAGGCGCCCCACGACGCGGGTAGTGGAGGTTGCGTCGGTGACCTTCTGGCCATTGACCGAAAGAATAATGTCATTGCGGCGCAGACCGCCTTTTTCAGCGGGGCTGCCCAGAGTCACGTCTGCGATAAGGGAGCCTTTGGTGTCTTCGATACCGAGCGCTTCGGCAAACTCCGGGGTAAGATCACCGATCTGTACGCCGAGCCAGCCGCGGGAAACGCGACCATTCTTGATCAGCGTGTCGGTGACTTCCTTGGCGAGTTCTGCTGGGATCGCAAAGCCGATGCCGACCGATCCGCCCGTCGGCGAAAGGATCTGCGAGTTCACACCGATGACATTGCCTCTAAGGTCAAAGGTCGGGCCGCCGGAGTTGCCGCGGTTGATCGGCGCGTCGATCTGGATAAAGTCCGTATACGGGCTTGCGGCGCCAAGTTCGCGGCCATTGGCCGAGAGGATGCCGGCTGTTGCCGTGCCGCCCAGGCCGAAGGGGTTGCCGAGTGCGACGACCCAGTCACCCTTGCGGACACTCTGCGATGAACCGAATTCGACGTGTGGGTATTTGCCTTTTTCCTTGACGCGGACGACGGCGAGATCAGTCTGGCGATCCGTTCCGACGAGTTCAGCTTCCAGCTCCCTGCCGTCCGAGGTGACAATCTGGATCTGGGTCGCGCGGTCGATCACGTGATGGTTGGTCACCACGAGGCCGTCTTCGGAGATGAAGAAACCTGAGCCGAGCGAGCGCGATTCGCGCTGTCTGGGAGTCTCCTGAGGCGTGGGGCGCTGCTGGAAGAACTCTTCCAGGCCCGGCGCGCCGCGAAACTGTTCCAGGAAACCTTCCATGTCTTGCAGGCGGCCAACATCCTGAGTGGCGATCACATTGACGCTGACGACCGCCGGTTCGACTTTCTCAATCAGGTCCGCAAAGCTCAGGGGGGCGCCGGGAGGCGCCTGGATGGCAATTGGCTGAGCTCCAGCTTCGGGCGCGATTAGTTTCGGTACCGAGATCGCGCCTCCCATGATCGCAGCTCCGAAGGCAGCAGCAATGAGTGCCTGAGCCGAAATCCCGAATTTGCGCATCTATTTCTCCAGATCGCTGATTTTGCGCCAGTATCGGCGCAAGGCCAAAACATAAACATGCCACACGAAGAGTGGTCATTAAAAGACAGTTAGGTGCAAACACGGCAGCTTGAAGGCTGGCGAGAGGATTAATCGGTGGCTCAGGCGCCTGTTTCAGGCGTCTTCGGCTTCAACTTCGCCGGTTTTTCGCTTCGCGTTCCTGGCGAGGGCGATCCCGATACCAACTCCTGCACCCAGCAGGATGAAGGGCAGGGTCCACAAAAGCCAGCTGGCCGGATCGCGCGCCGGGGGACGAAACAGCACAAATTCACCATACCGGCTGACAAACCAGTCGCGGATTTCCGTATCCGTGGCGCCTTCAGCCACCATCTCGCGGATGCGGGCACGCATGTCTTCGGCAATCGGGGCGGAAGATTGCGAGACCGGTTCATTCTCGCAGGCTACGCAGCGTACTTCCCGCATAAGGGCCTGCGCGCGCAGCTCCTCGGCGGGATCGTCCAGCGGGCCGCCGGCAGCGAAGGCTATCAGGAGGGTGGCGAGGAGGGCTTTCATCACGCGCGGACCCTAGCAGAGCCTGGCGGCTTGGGGAAAGGCGCAGCGATGTCTCAGATGACCCCGTCGCGCCGCATCACCGCCTCTTCTGATTCTCGTGAGATGTAGGCGAGAATTTCGGGTTGGAGGGCGACCTTGACGACGTAAGTGACCGGGAAGGACGAGGTGACACGGCCTGACCTGCCCTTGGCAAATCCCATCCTCCACTGCGCCGTCACAAGATAATGGGAGGGGGCGACTTCTTCGATAGACTCTACATCAACGTCGAGCGTCTCAAGGCCAAGGTCACCCTGCATCACGGCGTGACGCTCAATCAGGGCCTTACGATAGGCATCATCTATCTTCCAGGCGGCAAAGGAGTCGGGCGAAGATTCGATATAGGTTGGAGCGTAGGCAGCTACGATTGTTTCTATGTCGCCTTCCAGGGATGCCTTCGCATACGCCTGAAAGAAGCGCCGAAGGGTCTCTTCGCGAGTCTCGGCCATCATCGGCCCTCCGTATGTTTTGGGTCGCCATAGCAGCGGTTTGCTACGGAAGTGCGTCGGGGATGTGATAACTCCAAGACGCATGACCCAGCGAAAGGTTGCGAACCGATTTGTGGGAAAACAGCGCCTCGGCTAAGTCTTTGAGCATGCTTGATATACGCCCGATTCATACGACCCCTGAAGCTGCCCTTGCCGCTGCGTCCGGCTATGCACCCTATCTGCGCAGACTGGCAGAACGCGGCGCGGGCCTGGACTTTGACGCGGCTCTCAGATCGGCGACGGGTCTGGCAAGGGACATGCCCATTGCCGAAGTCATGATCGCTCTCCGCCAGGCGAAAGCCTCGGCGCACCTCGCGCTTGCTGCGGCAGACCTTGCGGGGACAATGGACGTGATGGAAGTCACGCGCCACCTCACCGAGTTTGCCGGGGGCAGCCTTGAGACGGCCCTACAGGCGGCCCTCGCGGAACGGGGCCTGAAGGCGGAAGGCATCTTTGTAATCGCGCTTGGCAAGATGGGCGCGTTCGAACTCAACTATTCCAGCGATATTGATGTCTGCGCCTTCTATGAGCGCAGCCGGTTTGATGGCGGCGACCGCGATCCCGGTGACGCGGCGCAGCGGGTTATCCGCGAAATGGTGCGCATCATGGATGAGACCACGGCGCAGGGATACGTCTTCCGCACGGATCTGCGCCTGCGGCCGGACCCTGGCTCGACGCCTCTGGCGGTCTCCACTGAGATGGCGGATCTTTATTATGAAAGCCAGGGCCAGAACTGGGAGCGGATGGTCTGGATCAAGGGTCGCCCCACGGCGGGCGACATTCCGTCGGCGGAGCGTTTCCAGGCCCGGCTTGAACCATATGTCTGGCGCCGCAACTTGGATTACTGGGCCATCGGTGACATCCAGGCCATCAAGCGGATGATCAACACCAAGGTAGGGGATGACGGGTTTGCGTCGGTCTCGCCGGATGTGAAGCTCTCGCCCGGCGGCATCCGCGAGATTGAGTTCTTCGTTCAGACCCAGCAGCTGATCCTGGGCGGGCGGGAACCGGCGCTGCGGGATAATTCCACGCTGGGGGCGATGGAGGCGTTGCGTTTGGCGGGGGTTGTTTCAGACAAGACGGCCTCTGAACTGACAATAGCCTACCGGGCGCTACGCAATGTTGAGCATCGCATCCAGATGCGTCAGGACGAGCAGACCCATAGCGTGCCGGCTGATCCGGCAGAGCGCGAGGCGGTGGCCTGGTTGTGCGGCTATGGCAATCTGGGCGACTTTGACCGCGACCTTCTGGAAACACGCCGGGTGGTGCAATCTGCCTATGACGCCCTGTTTGCGCAGGAAGACCGCGCAGCAGAGAGTCATGGGCTGGGAAACCTTGTGTTCACAGGCGTTGATGATGATCCGGGTACGGTGAAGACGTTGAGCGGTCTTGGTTTCTCTGATCCGTCCTCGGCCATTGAGACCATCCGCAACTGGCACCGGGGTCGCGTCCTGGCGACGCGCACGCCGCGGGGGCGAGAAATCCTCACCACCATTTTACCCTCTATCCTGAAAGCGATGGGCGCGACGGGCGAGCCCGACGAGGCCTTCCGCTGGTTTTCCCGCTTCTTTGAAGGGCTGTCTTCGGGTGTGCAGACGCTATCGATGCTGCTGGCGAGGCCCGACCTTCTGGATGATCTGGTCTCTACCCTCGCCCTTGCGCCACGCTTGGCGCAGATACTCGCCCGGCGGCCAGACCTTCTGGAGGCGCTCGTCTCGAACGCCATTCCGCGCGCACCGGAACTCTCGCCCTCGGTCAGCTTCGATGCGGCGATGGATGCCTGGCGGCGATATCACCGCGAGCAGAGCTTCCTGATCGGGCACCGGCTGTTGCACGGCCTGTTGCCCACCGATCAGGCGGCGGAAGCCTGGACCAGCCTTGCCGATGAAACCATCCGGCAGATGGCGGGCGCCGCCGGCGCGGAGACGACGCGGCGCAATGGCGACGTGCCCGGCCGCTGGGCGGTGTTTGCGATGGGCAAGCTGGGCGGGGGCGAACTGACGGCCGGATCAGACCTCGACATCATTCTCATCTATGCCTCCCAGGCGGATGATGCCCAGACCTGGTTCACGCGGTTGACCCAGCGGTTGATCACAGCGCTGACGGCGCCGACCGCCGAAGGCGCGCTCTATGAGGTCGACATGCGCCTGCGCCCTTCAGGACGGGCGGGGCCGGTTGCGGTCAGCTTGTCTGCGTTTAGGCACTATCAGAATGAAGAGGCGTGGACCTGGGAACATATGGCGCTGACGCGGATGCGCTTTGTATGCGGAGATAAAACGCTGGGCGATGAGGTGCTCGCTATTGCCGCCGATGCGATCAGCGCCCGTGCCCGCAGCGAACGGCGCAAGGCGATCCCCGGCGATGTTTCGGACATGCGCGCCACGCTCTACCGCGAGAAGCCGGACAAAGGATTGTGGGATCTGAAAACCGCTGAAGGCGGCCTGATCGACATTGAGTTCATGGCGCAGAAGGAAATGCTGCTCCGTGGCCGTACGGATCTTGTTCGTCCGGCCACGGCGCTTGCCCTATCAGGTCTGGCGGAGGCAGATGAAAGCGAAGCGCCTCAGGAGGCGGAGGACTGGTACTTCCTGCGCGCGGCGCTGCACCTGCTTTCGTCACTGCAACAGATACAGCGTCTTGCCCTGGGGGATACGGATGCGGAAGATGCGATAATTCCGGAAGGGCTGAAGAACCGGTTCTGCCGCGCCGCTGCAGAGGAAGACGGTTTCGAAGTGCTTGAGGAGCGCCTGAGGGAAGTAAAAAAACGCGTACATTCAATGGCGTGCGAAAAACTTCAGCTGAAATCGACGGAATCCTGACAGCCCCCCGTTTCATTGTCGCTGGGAGATGAAATTGGAGACCAGAGATGAAACGTTCGACACTCGCGTTCGCAAGTATCGCCGCAATTGCGCTCGCCATGCCGCTCGCCGCTCAGGCCGGCCCTGGCAAAGGACATCGCGGCCATGGCGCCCATCTGATGCAGATGGATGCCAATGCCGACGGCAATATCACCCGTGCAGAAGCTGAAGCCTCGATAGCGGCTCGTTTTGCTACCATCGACGCCAATTCCGACGGCTTCGTCACTCAGGATGAGATGAAAACTCATCATGAAACAAAGCGCGCCGAGATGAAGGCGAAGTGGGAAGCCAAGAAGGCTGAAGGTGAAGCTGCTGGGAAACCAGCGCGCGAAGGCAAGCCGAAGCGTGAAAAAGATCCCGCCAAGGCTGCCGACTGGCAGGCCAAGAAAGCTGAAAAATCAGCTGAACACTGGGCCGCAATGGACACTGATGGCGATGGCCGCCTGAGCCTTGCCGAATTCACCGCACAGCACATCAAGTTCTTCGACAAAATGGATGCCGACAACGACGGCACCATCACGAAAGCTGAGCTTGAAGCTGCCAAGGCCAACAAGAAGGAGCGTCGCGGCGAATGGCGCGGCAAGAACAAAGCCGAAGCTGGACAGTAAGGCCCGAAATGGGAACGGGCCGGAGCATCCTTGAAACAGTCAAATCACCCCCCCTGCGATTGTCTCTCGGTATTCCGGCCCGGACTCGGCTAAACACCCAGACGTGGCGTTTACATCGGACCTTGACCAGATCACACGCGCCGCGGCTGGAGATGCCGCGGCCGTTCGTGCAATCGTCAACCGCTACAGCCCCGGCGTTCTGGGCATTGCAACACGAATGCTGGGCGATAAGGCAGAGGCAGAAGACGTGACCCAGGAAACATTTATCCGCGCTTGGAAGGCACTGCCCAGCTGGGAGCCGCGGGCGAAATTCTCCACATGGCTTCACCGGGTGGCGCTGAACCTTTGCTATGACAGGCTGCGCAAGCGCCGCGAAGTTTTACCTGACGAACTGCCCGATCGCGCCGATACGGCGCTTGGGCCTCAGGACGCTCTGGATCAGGCGCAGCGGGTGAGGGCGGTCGAGGACGCGATCAGTGCCTTGCCGGAACGTCAGTCTGCTGCCTTGACCCTCTGCGCGCTGCAAGGACACTCACAGACAGAAGCGGCGGAAATCATGGAGATCAGCGTTGAAGCCTTGGAAAGCCTCCTCGCCCGCGCGCGGCGGACTTTGCGCGGACAACTGCTCGATGGAAGGAATGCCTCATGACCCACACCATGACTGATGATCGCCTGATCGAGCTGATCGAGACCTGGGGCGCAGAGGCTGTGTCCTGGCCTGAAGCTGAGCGCGCTGCGGGCAAGACGCTCCTGCTTGCTCATCCCGAAAGGTTTGCCAGCGCGTTGGCGCAGGCCCGTGAACTTGACCAGATGCTCGGTGCCCTGCCGGAGCCGGAGATGTCGCGCGCCCTGACCGAGGCAATCGTTGCCGCTGCCCCGCGCCCGAAAATGTCGCGCCCCAACCTCCTGCGCTGGTTTGGCCTCAAGACCCCCTGGGCACCTGCGAGCGGTTTTGTGGCCGCAGCCCTCGGCCTGTTCATGGGGCTGACTGTGGCACCTGTCGCCAGCGCGGAAGATGACATGACCGCCGAAGTTCAGGAGCTCGTCGTTTCGGCGCTGGGCTTTGATACGGCGGCGTATGCCCTGGAGGAACTGGAATGAGCCGTGTACCCAACTGGCTGACCCCGGCTGCGCTGGGCGTGTCGTTGCTCGTGAACCTTGCCCTTGGCGGCTATGTTGCCGGGCAGCATCTGCGCGGGGATCCACCCGGGCAGGCGCGGGGCGATGATCGCCCGCGCTTCGAGCGGCCCGATGGCATGCCTGAAATTTCCCGCGATGATCGCCGCGAAGTACGTGCGCTTATGCGGCAGGGATTTGGCTCGGCGGAGGCTGAGCTGGCCGCGCGCCGGGAGGCTGAGCAGCGCTTTGCGCAAGTTCTGGCGGCGGACACCTTCGACCGTCAAGCGGCGGAGGTCGCCCTGCGTGAGTTGCGCGACGCCGACGTGATGCTCCGTGACCGGATCGGACTGGAGGTGCTTGGCGGAATCAGTGAGCTGACCCCTGAACAAAGGGCCTGGGTTGCGTGGATGCTGTCCGGCCCCAAGGACAATCACGGCAAGCACAAGAAAAAGGACCAGGGCACCCGCCCGCCGCCTGAAGGCGAGCCGCCCCGCTAGTCCTTTGACTTGTGGGCGAGGCGCGCCGCGTTCGCCTCCCAGTTCTGCCCATCGAAGGGAATGACGGTGACCTTCAGATCCATCCAATCGTCCAGCGCGCGCCAGGTGACGGCAAAGCCGTCCGGGTTAGACCGGGGAACATAAAAACTCTTGATGCCGCAGGTCTTGCAGAACAGGTGCTTGGCCGCGCCTGTGTTGAAGGTGTACTCGCTGAGATTGTCCTTACCCTGAAGAAGGCGGAACCGGCTTGGCGGCACGATGACGTGAATATTCCCGCTCATCGCGCACATGGTGCAATTGCAGTCTTCCACTTCGAAAGCGTCTGGCAGCTCAACCTCAAACCGCACGGCGCGGCAATGACAGCCGCCGCTGTGCCATTTGCGATTGTCCTCGTTCAGCCGGTCCAGACCGGCGGTTTCCTGTGTGCCCATGGTGCGGCGCGCTCCAGCTGTCCTGCCAGCGACAGCAGCAGGTCTTCGCGCCCATAGCGCGCCCCGAACATCATGCCAAGGGGCAGGCCGCGCGGCGCGGTTTCCGTGGGTCTTGTCCAGTGCAGCGGTACCGTCATCGCCGGGCAGCCGGTCTGGTTGAAGAGGGCGCAATGGGGCGCAAAGCCGGCCACGGCGGCGCCCATCGCGGCGGGATCGGCGGTCAGCGCCATGGTGCCGAGCGGGTCCGGCGCGCGGTGGATTGTGGGCGAAAGGGTCATGTCGAACTGGCCGGCATCGAGGAAGTGTTCGTACACGATCGCGGCCGTGATGAAGGCGTTGTTGGCCTTGGCGAGTTCCACCATCGGAACCGTCCGTCCAAGGCGCACCATGGAGGCGGTGATGGGTTCAAGTTCATCATCGTCTACAGGTCGCCCGCGTGCAATGCCGCGCTCCTCGATCAGTGCGGCGATGTTTGCCGAGATCGTGAACAGGCCGGCCTTGGCCAGCGCTTCGCCATCAATCAATGGCGCCGCTTCCACCACGGTGTGGCCGAGATTTTCCAGCAGCTTTGCGGTGTTGGCGAGACCCTCTGCTGCGTCCGCGTCCGGTCGCGTGCCATTGGGCGCGACGGGCCAGAGCGCGATGCGCAAGGGACGCGGGTCGCGGTCCAGCTGCGAGAGATAGGGGCGCGCCGGAGCGGGCGCGCCATAGCGGCTGCCGGTTTCCGGGCCGTGAGTCGCGTCCAGCATCGCGGCGGTGTCGCGCACCGTGCGGCTGAGGACGCCGACCATGGAAAGGCCATTCCAGCCTTCAGTCCGTGCCGGGCCCATCGGCATACGCCCACGCGACGCTTTCAGGCCAAAGAGGCCGCAGCAGGCCGCCGGAATGCGGATGGAGCCGCCGCCATCGCTGGCATGGGCGACCGGCAATACGCCCGCAGCAACCGCCGCCGCCGCGCCGCCGGAGGAGCCGCCGGTGGTGCGCGTGGTATCCCACGGGTTTCTGGATTGTCCGTAGAGGGCCGATTCGGTCGTCAGTGTCAGGCCAAACTCCGGCGAGGTGGTTGCGCCAAAGAATACAAGGCCTGCCTTGCGGAACCGCTCGACCAGCGTGGAGTCCCGGCTTGCCACATAGCCCTTGAAGGCCCGGCTGCCGGAGGTGACCGGCGCGCCTTTCACCTCAACGCCCAGATCCTTCACCACGAACGGCACGCCGGCATAGGGCCCTTCAAGACCGCCGGCTTTGAGCTGTTCCCGCGCCAGATCGGGATAAAGCGCCGAGAAGCAGTTGATCTGGCTCTGCGCCGTCTCGGCGCGGCTGACAGTCGCTTCGAGGAGGTCTGCGGGCGAGGATTGCCGCGTGCGGACGAGCTCTGCAAGACCCAGTCCGTCATAGTCCGAATGGCTGGCCATGCTGTCTCTCTCTCATTTATGGTTCTAAGCCTTTGTACGGGATTGTGTGAGGGGCGCAAACGGGGAGGGGGCTGGAAAGGGTGAAAAAACGGTGCTATTGCACTTCACCATCAGCCGAAGGGCGGCGCAGGCCGCAGCGGTGCTGAACAAGGAACGGACTGACTGATCTGGCGTTAACAACGCCGTAGCTTCCCAACCCACCCCCTCATCCACGTTAAAGGTTTCATCATGCGCGCTTCGCGAGTGATCAGGGCCATCCGCAAGTTTCTTGCGGTTGCCTCTCTGCATGCCCATCGCTTGATGCGCCGGGTTCATCCGGCAAAGCTGATCTTTGCCGGCTACGCCTTCTACATGGCGCTCGGATGGGCGCTGCTGTGTGTGCCGTTTTCGCAGGCAGTCCCGGTCAATATGCTGGACAATCTCTTCACGGCCGTTTCCGCCGTTTCGACGACCGGCCTTGTGACGGTCGACCCGGGAACGTCCTACTCTTTCCTGGGAGAGGTGGTGATCCTGTTGCTGATTCAGGCGGGGGGGATCGGCTATATGACCATCGGTTCCTTCGTGATGATGGCGACAGCGCAGCATCTCTCCCCCCTGCGCGAGCGCCTTGCCCGCGCCGCGTTCACGTTGCCAGAAGATATCAGTATCGGGAGCTTCATTCGCACGGTGGTGATCTATACGCTCGCAGTTGAAATTGTAGGCGCTACCCTGCTGTATTTCCAGTTCTCCGCAAACGGCGTCGATAATGCGGTCTGGAGCGCAATTTTCCACGCAGTCTCGGCCTTCTGCACCGCGGGCTTCAGCCTCAACCCAAACAGCCTGGAAGACTTTCGCGGTGATGTGGGCGTCAATGCGACGATCGCGGCTCTCTCGATCCTCGGTGCAATGGGTTTCCTGATCGCGTGGGATATCTGGCGGAGCCTGACGCGTCGCAGCTTCGCGCTCAGCTTCACCAGCAAGGTCATTCTGAAGCTGACGGGCGCCTTCCTGGTGGTGGGCGCGGCGATCTTCTTTGTCGCCGATCCCGGCATTTCCGCCCTGCCTGCCGGCGAGCGGCTGCTGGCCTCCTTCTTCCAGACCATGACCGCTACGACCACAGTCGGCTTCAACACGCATCCGATTAGTGCACTGACGCCGGCCGTTATCGTCCTCCTGTTCTTCCTGATGGCTATCGGCGCCTCGCCCTCAGGCACAGGGGGCGGTCTCAAAACGACGACCTTTGCGGCGATGATTGGGCTTGTCCGGTCCACGCTGCGGCGGCGGCCGGACATCACCTTCTTCGACCGCGTGATCGCTCCGGCGCGGCTGCAGCTGGCAATGGCATCCTCGGCTTATTTCGTGATGCTGATGACGCCGGCGGTTTTCGTCCTCTGCCTCACGGAGTCGGGAAAGGATTTCCAGGCGCTGCTGTTTGAGGCGATCTCCGCTATCGGCACGGTTGGCCTTTCCATGGGTATCACCGGATCGCTGAGCGATATGGGTAAGCTGACGATCATCCTGCTGATGTTTGCAGGCCGGGTGGGCATCCTCACCTTCGGTATTGCGTTGGCCTCCAAGGATGATGAAGGCGAGCAGCATCGGAACGAAGACCTGCTGGTATGAACTGGCAAAGCGCCGGCCCGGAAGGCCGGCGCTAGTCGTCTTCTTCGAGCTTGGCGTCCATTTCTTCGTCCGACCAGCCGAAATGGTGGCCAAGTTCGTGAATGAACACATGGGTCACCAGTTCTTCCACGGTCACATCGCCGCGCGCGGCCCATTCGAACAGGATGGGCAGGCGGTAGAGATAGACGAGTGGTCTGTATTCGGAGGGGTTGGTGACGCTTTCAAGGGTGAGCGGAATGCCCACATAAAGCCCGGTCAGCTCCAGCGCGTCGTCGATCTGCATTTCGTCAAGGGTTTCATCCTCGGCATAATCCATCACGATGATGCGCACATCACCGGCCGCCTTGCGCATGAAATCCGGCAGGTCAGCGAAACATTTTTCCGCCGTCAGATAAAACTCATCCACGCTCGGCGCGATGGAGGTGAGCGCGCTCATGCGAGCGTTACGGCCGTGCCGGAAACGGCCACCATCATCATCGATCCGTTCTGGCCGATGACGCTGTAATCAAACTTCACGCCGACAATGGCGTCCGCGCCCAGACGGGTTGCCTCTTCGATCATCTCGGCCAGCGCCCCGTCGCGCGTCTCGCGCAGGGTGCTCTCATAGGCGTTGGAGCGCCCGCCGACGAGATTGGTAAAGCTCGCCAGGATATCCTTGCCGAGATGCGCGCCGATCACGACCTCCCCGCAGACAATGCCTTTATAGGCCGAGATTTCGCGGCCCTGAACGGTGTGTGTGGTGGTGAGGATCATGAACGTCTCTCCGTTGAAAAATCACTCCGCCGCCGTCCGCGCCGGATCGTCCGTGCCCAGCAGGAGTTCCAGCATGCGGATGGCGCTGTCGGCGATGACCGTGCCCGGTGGGAAGATCGCAGCGGCGCCGGCGGTGCGCAGGGCGTCGAAATCCTGCGGCGGGATGACGCCGCCGACGATGATCCGCGCATTGGCCGCGCCTTCATTGCCGAGGGCGCGTTTGAGTTCGGGCACCAGCGTCAGATGGCCTGCGGCGAGGGAGGAGGCGGCGACGATGTCTACCCCGGCTGCCCGCGCATCGCGCGCGGCTTCTTCCGGAGTCTGGAAAAGCGGGCCGATCTCGACATCCCAGCCAAGATCCATCAGCGCGGAGGCGACGACCTTCTGTCCACGGTCATGTCCGTCCTGGCCCATCTTGGCGATATAGATCTTCGGCCGGCGGCCATTGGTTTTCTCGAAGTCAGCCGCGAGCGTCTGGGCGGTCTCGGCTTTTGCATTGCCTTTCACGCCGCCGCCATAGATGCCCTTGATCGAGCGGATCACGGCGCTGTGGCGGCCCTGGCTGCGCTCGACGGCTTCGGAAATCTCGCCCACGGTCGCCTTGGCGCGCGCCGCGTCCACGGCGAGGGCGAGGAGGTTGCCCTTGGTGCCGGCGGCGGCTTCGGCGATGGCGTCGAGCCTGGCGGTTACCTCCGCTTCATTGCGCTCGGATTTGAGGCGCGCAAGCTTTTCTAGCTGCATGCGGCGCACAGCGGCGTTATCGACCTTCAGGACGGGCACGTCTTCGTCCTCATCCAGAAGGAATTTGTTGACGCCGACCACGGTCTGCGTGCCGCTGTCGATGCGGGCCTGCGTATTGGCGGCGGCTTCCTCGATGCGCAGCTTGGGCAGGCCCTCTTCGATGGCTTTCGCCATCCCGCCCATCGCTTCGACTTCCTCGATATGTTTCAGCGCTTTTGCGGCCAGATCGTGGGTCAGGCGCTCAACATAATAGCTGCCGCCGAAGAGGTCGATGGACTGGCAGGCGCCTGCTTCCTGTTGCAGCAGGATCTGCGTGTTGCGCGCGATCCGGGCGGAGAAGTCCGTCGGCAGGGCGAGCGCTTCATCGAAGCTGTTGGTGTGCAGGCTCTGGGTCTGGCCGCCGGAGGCCGCGATGGCTTCAAGACAGGTGCGGATGACGTTGTTGTAAACGTCCTGCGCCGTGAGGCTCCAGCCGGAGGTTTGTGAGTGTGTCCGCAGGCTGAGGGATTTGTCAGACTTCGGATTGAACTTCTCCTTCACGAGTTTTGCCCAGATGAGGCGCGCGGCGCGC
Source organism: Alphaproteobacteria bacterium HGW-Alphaproteobacteria-18 (assembly GCA_002841155.1). Classification (GTDB taxonomy): domain Bacteria; phylum Pseudomonadota; class Alphaproteobacteria; order Caulobacterales; family Hyphomonadaceae; genus Hyphomonas. The sequence continues at coordinate 109,290 of PHEH01000006.1, read as the reverse complement.
ATCTTGGCGACTTCCATGAAGGTGTTCATGCCGATGGCCCAGAAGAAGGAGAGGCGCGGCGCAAACTTGTCGACATCAAGCCCCGCGGCCACGCCGGCGCGAATGTATTCGATACCGTCGGCCAGCGTATAGGCGAGTTCCAGGTCTGCCGTCGCGCCCGCTTCCTGCATATGATAGCCGGAGATCGAGATGGAATTGTATTTCGGCATGTTTTCGGAGGTGTAGGCGAAAATGTCCGAAATGATCCGCATGGAGGGCTTGGGCGGATAGATATAGGTGTTCCGCACCATGAACTCTTTGAGAATGTCGTTCTGGATGGTGCCGGCAAGTTTGTCCGGGGTAACGCCCTGTTCTTCCGCCGCTGCGATGTATAGCGCGAGGATCGGGAGCACTGCGCCGTTCATCGTCATCGAGACCGACATCTGGTCGAGCGGGATGCCGGAGAAGAGCGTGCGCATGTCGAGAATGGAGTCGATGGCAACGCCCGCCATGCCGACATCGCCGGTCACGCGCGGATGATCGGAATCATAGCCCCGGTGGGTGGCCAGATCGAAGGCGACCGAGAGGCCCTTCTGACCGGCGGCGAGGTTGCGGCGGTAGAAGGCGTTGGAATCTTCGGCCGTGGAGAAGCCCGCATACTGACGGATGGTCCAGGGCTGGTTGGTGTACATGGTCGGGTAAGGGCCCCGGCCAAAGGGCGTGAGGCCCGGATAGTCATCAAGGAAATCGAGCCCGGCGCTATCTGCAGCGGTAAATGCGGATTTGACCGCGATGCCTTCGGGCGTTTCCCAGGCCTCGCCGAGTTTGGCCGCGCCGGGCTTTGCGTTCGGCGTGCCAAGATCGAGCTTGGTGAAATCGGGGAACTTGGTCATTTGGACACTCCCAGCTCGGCATGGGCAAGCTCAAGCGCGTGGAGCACGTCGCAGCCTGCGAAGATGTTGAGGTCGATGCCGGGGGCTTCGGCTTTTCCGGCAAGCCAGACGGCCTGGGCCCCGGCTTTTTTAAGGGCTTCAGCGGCGTCTGCGGCGCCCGCTTCATAGCCTTTGTCCGTGCCGCAGAGGACGGCGAGGCGGCAGCCAGACGCCTTGAAAGCGGCGGCGAGTTCGGCGGTGTCCTTCGGAGGGACAACGGCTTCCTTAGGCAGGATGCCGCCAGCGGCGAGCAGGTTGCGCGCAAAGTCCGCCCGCGGCGTAAATTCAGCCAGCGCGCCGAGGGTGGCAATGAAGGCGGCCGGCGTTTTTGGCGCGCGGGCGGCGGCGTCGCGCAGGGCCTCGAACGGCGCGGCGAGGCGGGTGGGCGTGAGCGCTTCGGCGGTCGCGTCTGCGCCGTTTGTGAGCGGTGTTTTGACGTAAGCCTTGAGACCGGCATCGGAGACGCCGTCGCGCGGGGGCGGCAGATCAATGTCCGCCACCGGCGCGCCGATTTCTTCCAGAAGCGGATATTCCGACACGCCCGTCAGCGGGATCTTGCGGCGGGCGATATCTTTGGCGCGCGCTTCGCGGACGGTCTTCACGCGGGCCTGGAAGGCGCCGGAGAGGAGCGAGGCGCCATAGCCGCCTTCGCTTTCGATGGTCTGGAATTCCGCCCAGGCGGCCTTCGCGAGATCATCCGCCAGTGTCTCGGTGAACCAGGCGCCGCCGGTCGGGTCTGCGACGCGGCCGAGCTGGCTTTCTTCCATGGCGATGATCTGCGTATTGCGCGCGATGCGGCGGCCAAGACCTTCGGGCCGGCCGAGCGCTTCATTGAAGGCGCGCGCGGTGACGATGTCGGCCCCGCCCGCCGCGCCGGCAAAGGTGGCGCAGGTGACACGCAGCATATTTGTCCACGGATCATATTTGGTCAGCATGCGCGCCGAGGTGATGCCTTGCAGGCGCATCGGGGCAGGCGCGAGGCCGAGCGCTTCCAGGCAGCGCGCCCAGAGGCGGCGCGCGGCGCGCAGCTTGGCGATGCCGATGCCATAATTTGCGTCGAGCGCGAGGGCAAAGCTGATCTTTCCGGTGAGCACGGCGATATCCGCCTTGCCGTCCAGGCGGCGCAGCGTGTCGATGGCCGAGGCGATCAGCGCGCCGAGTTCCTGGGCTTCTGAGCCGCCCGCTTCATGCACGCTTGCCGCGTCGATGCGGAGGAGGCCCGCCTGCGGGAATTTCGCGCCGAGCGCGGTCGCCACAGCGGCGACGCGGTCAAACGCGGCGTCGAGACCGCCTGAAAGCTTGCCGGTGCGCGCGAGGGCGCCGAGCGGGTCCATGTTGAAGTCAATATTCAGCGCGGCGGCGTTTTCCTGCGTTTCAGCCCAGAGGCCGAGCAGCGCGGAGGCGGTGGCGCCCGAGGCGCTGAGATGGCTGAGCGCGACGCCCGCATAATCGGCGCGGACGCCGGTGAGGGCTGTCTGAAAGTCCTCCAGCGTGGTGATCTGGACGCCGTCCTTACCGGTGCAGTCGAGCGCGATCTCCACCGAGGAAACGCCGCGCTCCAGGTCGCGCAGGATCTCGGCATTGGTTTCTGCTGCCGAGGGGTGGGTGAACAGCTGGCGGATGTCCCAGGGGCGCCACTTGTCAGGCGCTGCCGTCGGCCCGCGCAGATAGGGCGCCTGCCCGGGCGCGCCGAGGGGGTCGGTGGCGGTGGCAAAGTCGCTCTCACGGTAAAGCGCCTTGACGGCGATACCGTCGGCGGTCTTGCGGGTGAGCGTGTCGACGCTCTTGCCCTTGAGCGCCTTTTCAACGGCGCTCAGCCAGTCGGCTTCGGTGGCTGCGGGGAATGCGGAACTGAAGGGGAGGATGTCATCGGCCATGCTGCCGGTTTAGGGCAATCCGGGCTGGCTTGTGAACTGCTTCCTTAAGGGTATGTGACCCTCATTCATGCATGGGCCTTCTGCATCGCAACATTTCTCTGCCGCGACGCGGCGCTTTTGAGGGGAATTCCACAGGACGCCGGGGCGGATGGGCCGATTGTAATGATTGAAGGGTTGACCCTGTCTCCGAGAAGTGCGAATGAGAACCAGTCGCAAGACGGAGACCGAGACCATGTTCAAGGCTGTACCCAACCCCCGCTCCTCCAGCGTTTCCTCCCATGCCGAGGTGCATCCGGCACAGCTTTGCGGCCAGCCCGCAAATGATCATGGTCCCGGTCTCTTTCTCGACGGCCTGATCGCCGATGGTGATCCAGGTGACCTGATTTCCCTCCTGCACCGGCAGGCGGCCTGGCGGGGCCTCCTGTCGCATGGCCACCCAACCTCTCACGGGTAGCCAAAACCCTCGCGTAGTTCTGCCCGCGGGTGTCTGCTTTCGTCGCTGTCAGCACATCCGCAACCTTCCGGTGCGTGGGAAGGGGCAGGCTCCGGTGCGGGATGGGAAGATCCGGTCCGTCTTTATCTGTATCTGAGAGCTGCTGAGCTCCGCCTTGGCCACGCCTGACCCGAAAGGGTCGGGGGTGGCTTTTTTTGGTTGAGGCGGCTGGCTGGCCCTTGTCGCTGCGGAAGGCTTGCCCGGCGGCGCGGCGCGTTTAGTTTGGGGAGCAGACCTTGTCCCTCCTGGAGATTCCTTCCCATGGCTGTGCCGCCTATCCTGCAAAACCTGCGTATTCCGGTGATCGCCTCGCCGCTGTTCATTATCTCCAATGCGGAGCTCGTGATTGCCCAGTGCAAGGCGGGTGTTGTCGGCAGCTTCCCGGCGCTGAATGCCCGGCCAGGCCCTGTCCTGCATGAGTGGCTGGACAAGATCACCAATGAACTCGGCGAATACAATGTGAAGAATCCCGACCGCCCGGCGGCGCCCTTTGCGGTCAACCAGATTGTCCACAAGACCAATAACCGCCTCGACCATGACATCGAAGCCTGCGTGAAGTTCAAGGTGCCGGTGATCATCACCTCGCTGGGCGCGCGCACGGATGTGAATGATGCCATCCATTCCTATGGCGGCATCGTGATGCATGACGTGATCGATACCTGGTTTGCCAGGAAGGCGCTGGAGAAGGGTGCTGATGGCCTGATCGCGGTGGCGGCCGGCGCGGGCGGGCATGCCGGCAAGCTTTCGCCCTTTGCGCTGATCCAGGAGATCCGCGAGTTCTTTGACGGGCCGCTGGCGCTGTCGGGCTCCATCGCGACGGGCGGGGCGGTGGCTGCCTCGCTCGCGATGGGGGCGGACTTTGGCTATATCGGCTCGGCCTTCATTGCGTGCGACGAGGCCAACGCGATGGAAGGCTACAAGGACGCCATCGTCAATTATGGCGCCGAAGACATTGTTTACTCTAACCTTTTCACCGGCGTTCATGGCAACTACCTCAAACCCTCGATCATCGCGGCGGGCCTGGACCCCGACAATCTGCCCGAGAGCGACCCGTCGAAGATGAACTTCGGATCGGGCGGCAATACCGAGGCCAAGGCCTGGAAGGACATCTGGGGCTGTGGCCAGGGCATCGGCGCGATCAAGAAGCGTGGGCCGGTGAAGGATTTCGTCGACCAGCTTGAGCGTGAATTTAACGACGCGCGCGCGGCCTTGGCCAAGGGGCAGGCTTTCTCGCGCACGGCGCCGGTTCCGGCTGAATAAGCACGGGCCTTTTGGGGCTCAGAAGACAGGCGCTCCGTCTCGATGAGGCGGGGCGCTTTTTGTGGTCGCAACTCAGAAGGTTTGGAGTCTGATTTTTCGGCAAGATTATTTGGGCGCATCGGGAAGAGTCTAACCGGTTTTTGGGTGCGCCGGATTGGCTGGGGGCGGAGCTCTGGATCTACAGGGGAAAGGGCGGTTGCCGTGGGGGATAAGGGGTCGCTTTGGCGCGTATTCCGGGCGGTCAAAGCGGGGACATTGCGCGACACTTTCGGGACAGATCAGGACAAATCGGGACAGATCAGGACAAATCGGGACAGTTTGGGACAGTTCAGGACAGGTTTTGCAAGCGGGCGCTAATGCGGGGATGCGGGCGCGCCTATCCAACACGCATCCTGGCGTGCTTGCAGGAAATCCGGTCCTTCGAATCCACCGGGGTTGGCCATGGGGGCAAACTCCGCCTCATGCTTTACTCATCTCACAGACTTGTTTCCCGCGCCGGCTGGCGCTGGCCCCACTTCAGACCCGATGAACTCGCCTGCCGATGCGGCGGGCGGGGGTGCCGGGGCGCTTACTGGCATGACGCGGACTTCCTCGACGCGCTCGAAGCCCTGCGCGCCGAAATGGGCCGTCCCCTGAGGATCAATTCGGGCCATCGCTGCGCCATCTGGAACGCGGTCGTCGGCGGCGTGCCAAATTCCCAGCATCGGCGCATTGCGGTGGACATTGCTTTCGGCAAGCATGACCGGCGCGCGATGGTGGACGCGGCAGAGCGGCTCGGCTTCACCGGCATCGGCATTGCCAGATCCTTTCTGCATCTGGACCGGCGGGAGACCCCGGCGCGCTGGACCTATCCGGGCACGGAGGATCTGTCATGAGCGACATTATCGGACTGGCGGCCAGCGCGGCCGGCGGCGGCGTCTTCGGCCTTGTGGGCACAGTGATCGGCCGCGTGGCGGGGCTGATCGAGCGGCGGCAGGACAATACCCAGGAACGCGCCCGCTGGGCCCATGACGCGGCGATGCAACAGGCGCGGATGCGGGAGATTACGGTGGCAACCGAGGCGCAGATCAAGCTCGCCGATGCGGCGGGCGCCTGGCGCGGGCTCGCCGCGTCGATGGAGGCGGAGGCGTCTATCGGGGAGAGTTATAAATGGGTGAACGCCGTGCGCGCGCTCACCCGGCCTTTGCTGACGTTGCTGCTCTGGGTGATCACGGGGCTGGTCTATCTCGGCGCGAGCGCGGAGGCGCGCGTGGGGATCGTGGAAACGGCGACCTTTGCGGCAACGGCGGCCACGCTCTGGTGGTTTGGAGATCGGGGGCAGAAGGGGCGGTGAGGGGTGAAAACCCTACCGCGCGTCATCCCGGAATTTGCGGAGCAAATGTCCGGGACCCAGCTTGCTGAGCATCAAGCCCCTCCTGGCTCCCGGTCTTCGCCTGCGGCGAAACCGGGATGACGCGGGGAGGGGTTTGGGTTTCTTCCACGCTTTTGCTTCTGTCGTCACACTCGATGGCCGCAGGCCATCTGAGTGCCCATCTCGCGCGCTCTTTGCTGTGGTTAAGCGGGGAGAGGGCAGGAGATAGGCTCTCAGACAGGCTGCGCCGGTCGAGAGTGACGAGGGGAGGAGAAAATTGCAGGGTGGGTTGAGCAGAGCGATACCCACCATCTTTCGGCGGAGTGAGTGGCGGGTTACGCCTTCGGCTAACCCGCCCTACGGGTTGCCTCTTTCACCAGATGCGCTTCTTCAGGCCTGAGAGTCAGCACGTCCACGCCGCGCTCTGTCACGGCGATTGTATGTTCGAACTGGGCAGAGAGTTTTCCGTCTTCGGTGCGGACGGTCCAGTTGTCATCTTCCGTGTACACGCCGCGGCGGCCTTCGTTGAGCATGGGCTCTATGGTGAAGGTCATGCCGGGGCGTAAGGGGAGGCCGGTGCCGCGGCGGCCGAAATGGAGCACGGAGGGCTCCTCGTGCATTTCCCGGCCGATGCCGTGGCCGCAGAATTCGCGGACGATGGAATAGCCGGCCTGTTTGGCGTGGCGCTCGATGGCGAAGCCGATATCGCCCAGCGTGGCGCCGGGGCGGACGGCGCGGATGCCTTTCCACATGGCTTCATATGTCGTGCGCACCAGGCGCCGGGCAGGCGCGGCGACATTGCCCACCAGGTAGGTCTTGCTGGAATCGGCGATGTAGCCGTTCTTTTCCAGGGTGATGTCGAAATTGACGATATCGCCGTCTTTCAGGATTTCATCTGCTGAAGGGATGGCGTGGCAAACCACGTCGTTCACGGAGGAATTCAGAACATATTCAAAGCCATATTGCCCCTTGCTGGCGGGGCGGGATTTCAGCTCATCGACGATGTAGCGCTCGACCCGGTCGTTCACTTCCAGCGTGCTCATGCCAATCAGGGGCATCTGGTCGATCAGCCCGAACACCGAGGCGAGCAGGCGGCCGGAATGGGCCATCGCGGCGAGTTCGTCCGGCGTTTTCGTCATGCCGCAGAGGCGCTGAGCGGCGCGGGCGTGACCCCGGCGGCGGTCATCTCGCGCTGGACGATTTCGTTGAAGGAGAGGGTTGGGTGCATCTCGCAGAGCATGCCGATCCTGATCCAGAACGTCGCCTGCGCATTGATCGAGCGATAGGACACCGTGCTGGCGCGGCGGACTTGATCGTGGAGATCGTCGTCAATGTTTACAATGCCCATACTGCTGCCTTTGCCTGGAGTATATATGATTCGTATATGTTTCATGCGTTGACCGCAACGGGCCTTTTGCAGGCAGGACGCTTTGCGTTGAGCTTCTGAAGCGGCGTGCTAGGCTCGCCCCAAAAGGGAGAGGAAATATGGCCGCAAAGACCAGGATTGAACTGGCTAAGGCTGGCGCGCTGGAGACCGCTGAAGCGGTTCGCGCCGGGGAGATTTCAGCACTGGAAGCCTGCGAGGCCGCGATTGCGCGCATCGAGGCGATTGATGGGGCGATCAATGCCGTTGTCGTACGCGATTTCGAGCGGGCGCGGACGGCGGCAAAGGCGGTGGATGCGAGCCGCAAGCCCGGTGATGGTCGCCGCTTTCTGGGTGTGCCGATGACGGTGAAGGAGTCCAATGATGTGGCGGGCCTGCCCTCCACATGGGGCTTTGAGATGTTCAAGGATCTGAGCGTTTCGAAAGATGCGGTGGTGGTCCAGCGTCTGAAGGCGGAAGGCGCGATCATCCTTGGTAAGACGAATGTGCCCGTGGCGCTGGGCGACTGGCAGAGCGTGAACCCGATCTATGGACGCACGGTGAACCCGTTTGATCCGGCGCGCTCTCCGGGTGGATCCTCGGGCGGGGCGGCGGCCGCGCTGGCAACTGGAATGGTGCCTCTGGAGATCGGCTCGGACATCGGCGGATCAATCCGTTTTCCGGCGCATATGTGCGGCGTATTCGGACACAAGCCGAGCTGGGGTGTGGTGCCCCAGCGCGGACACCTCTTTCCGGGAACGGATGGATGTGACGCGCCGCTGGCTGTCGTGGGGCCGATGGCGCGCAATACGGGCGATCTGATTGCGGCGCTGGATGTGATTGCGGGGCCAGAGGCGGGAAGTGGGATGCGGCTGGATTTGCCGGCGCCGCGCGGGGGCGGGCTCAGCGACCTGCGCGTGCGTGTGTTGCGGGAGATGCCGGGTGTGCCGGTGGACACCGATACGGCGGCAGCGCTGGAGCGGTTTGTGGAGCAGTTGCGCGCAGCCGGCGTGGCAGTGATCGAGGGAAGCGGGGGCATGCCCGATCTTGCCGAACTGGTGCCCGCCTATATTCGTATGCTGATGACAGTGATTTCGCGCGGAGACCCGGCCGCAATACCGATCAACGCGCATGACTGGATGGCCTTGCAGGACTATCAGCTGGCCACGACGCGGCAATGGGCAGCGTTCTTTGAAGGGGTGGACATTTTGCTGTCGCCTGCTTTCTCGACGCCCGCTTTTCCGCACAAGGAGGAGCCGGACTGGGGCAAGCGCACACTGGATATTGATGCTCTGAACCTGCCCTATGGATCGCAGCTTGCCTGGGCCGCGATTGCGACCTTTGGAGGGCTGCCCTCGACCTGCGTGCCGGTCGCCAGGAGCGTGGGCGGACTGCCCATCGGGTTTCAGCTGATCGGCGCGCCTTTTGCCGACAGGACGACGTTGCGCTTTGCATCGCTGCTGGAAGCGGCGGGGCTGACGGTTTAGGGAACGGAAAAGGCGGAGCGAGGCTGGCTGAATGAGCGACTTTATTCTCGTCATCGACGAAGGCACGACCTCGACCCGGGCGATCGTGTATGACCGCGACTTTCGCGAGGTGGCCCTGGCGCAGGAGGAGGTGGCGCTGCAATACCCGCAGGATGGCTGGGTGGAGCAGGATGGCGAGGAGATATGGACGCGCACGCTGTCGGTCTGCCGGGCGGTGATCGCCAAGGCGGGCGGGGCGGGGCGGATCGCGGCCATCGGCATCACCAACCAGCGCGAGACGACGCTCGTCTGGGACCGCAAGACCGGCAAGCCGCTCGCTCCGGCAATCATCTGGCAGGACCGGCGCACGGCCGCCTTCTGCGACGGGCTGAAAGCGAAAGGCTATGAGGGCGATGTACAGGGGGAGACGGGGCTGCTGCTGGACCCGTATTTTTCCGGCACCAAGATCAACTGGGTACTGAGCAATGTGTCCGGCGCGCGGGCGCGGGCGGAGGCGGGGGAGCTGGCGTTTGGGACCGTTGATACGTTCCTGCTCTGGCGGCTGACGGGCGGGCGGGTGCATGCGACGGATGTGACGAATGCCTCGCGCACGCTGCTCTATCGTCTCGGCCTTGGCAGCGAGGGCGGCTGGAGCGCGGCGATGGGGGAGATGTTTGGCGTTCCGCCAGAAATGTTGCCCGAAGTGAAGCCGAGCGCGGCTGATTTCGGAACGACCGATGGCGCGATATTCGGGCGCGCGATCCCGGTTGCGTCCATTCTGGGCGACCAGCAGTCAGCACTTGTGGGGCAAGGATGCCTGCGCGCGGGGCAGGCGAAGATCACCTTCGGCACGGGCGCGTTTCTGGTGGCCAATACCGGCGCCGTGCGGCCCGTTTCAGAAAACAGACTGCTCGGCACGATGGGCTATGCGTTACCCGGCGCAGACGCGATGGCGCTGGAAGGCTCGATCTTCAATGCCGGCACGGTGATCAAATGGCTGCGCGATGATCTGGGGCTTATTCAGAAGGCGGATGAAAGCGCGGCGGCGGCGGCGAGCCTGAAAGACAATGGCGGGGTGTATATGGTGCCCGCCTTTACCGGGCTGGGCGCGCCGCATTGGGACGCGGAGGCAAGAGGGCTGATTACCGGGCTGACGCGGGCCGCGACGGGCGCGCATCTGGTGCGGGCGGGGCTGGAATCGGTGGCGTATCAGACGCACGACCTGCTCGCCGCCTTTGCTGGCGACGGGGCGCCGATTGCCGAGCTGCGCGTGGATGGCGGCATGGTGGGGAATGACTGGCTGATGCAGTTTCTGGCGGATGTGTGCGCGCTGCCCGTGCTGCGGCCGGACTATCGCGAGATGACGGCGCTGGGCGCAGCGGCGGCGGCCGCGATGCAGATCGGCTGGCTGAGTGCGCAGGACTGGGCGGCGCGGGACGTGCCGGGCAAACGCTTTGAGCCTGGGATGGGGCAGTCCGCCCGAAGCGCACTTCTTGCCGGCTGGGACGCCGCGCTTGAGCGTGCCCTGCGAAACGCGGAGTGATCTGGCACAAAAAAAGGGCGGCACCGGGCCGCCCTTTTAATTCCGAGATGTGCCCAGACTTACATGTTGCAGGCAGTGTGCAGGAAGGTTTCGATTTCTTCTAGAACGCGGCCTTTGTGTTCGGCTGGCCACTTCGGCGATTGGTGCCCCATCAGGTCCAGAGGAATGAACTTGCTCTGGGGCTGCCTGTCCTTGATGGCATTATAGAAGTCGCGGCTGTGGAAGATCGGCACACGAACGTCATACTCACCGTGATAGATCAGGATCGGGATGTTGATCTTGTCAGTGTTCTGTTGCGGGTCCATGCCCTTGACGGTGTTGCCCTGGAATATCCGCTGGATCCGGCTTTCGCCCCAGCTGTTGCCAAGCTTGGTGAGGTTGGCAACGCCAGCACCCGCGATAGCGCACTGATAGGGGCTGTTCGGGCGGACGGAAGCGGCAAAGGCTGCAAACCCGCCATAAGAGTAGCCGTGAATGGCGATCTTGTCGGCATCAACAAGGCCCTGGGAGACGAGCCAGGCGGCGCCATCATCCTTGTCGTCCTGCATCTTCAGGCCCCACTCGCCGTCACCGGCCAGCCAGAGCTTGCGGCCCCAGCCTGCGCTGCCACGGTATTGGGGTTGCATGACGATGTAGCCGCGGCTTGCGAAGTATTGTGTCCAGCCTGAGGAATCAAAACCACCATAGTCGCGCGCCCAGGGGCCGCCATGGGGCACGATGATCGCACCGCGAGCCTTGTCACCTTCCTTCCAGCCAGCGGGGTAGGTGATGAAGGCGGGTATCTCCAACCCGTCGCGCGCTTTGTAATAATCGAACTTCACTTCGCCGAGGCTGTTGGTGTCGATCCAGGGACGCTCGGCGCCGATAACCGCCACTTTGCTCTTGTCCACCAGCAGATAATAGGCTGGCGGCATATTGCCTGCGCTGACACTGAACAGAACGCGGTTGCGGTCTGCCGTGTAGTTGATAATGGCGACGCGCCTGTCCGGGAAAGCCTGATTGAGCCCTTCCTGAATGGACTTCATCTCAGGGTCGACCCAGAAGGTCTCCGATACAGGTCCCTGATAGGTGAAGCCCAGAACTTCACCAAAATCCTTCTCGCGGTTTGAGAAGATGATGCCACCGGCATCGAACTCCGGGTGAGCGAAGACGGGGTCGCTGCTGAAGGAGTCGGAGACGGCATCGTAAAGGTAGATAGACACCTTGTCGGAGAATTTGTCCGTAGCGATAAAGTAATTATTGGTGCCGTTTTGTTGGCCCAGAAGATCCATCGTGTAGCGGTTTGCGATTTCCGTGGTCAGCCCATCTTTGCGCGCGAACCTGTCAGTGCCGGGCACGGGCAGGCTGATATACGATTTCCAGACGCCATTGACGAATTCGAGTTCCTGGCGAGCAATAGGCATCCCTGTGCGAGAGCTCACAATGATCTGCTGCGTGGGGTTGGCCTTGTAGAGGAACTTCTCACGCCCTGTGGACAGGTCATGCTCGAAATAGCTGGTTCCGCTCTTGGTGGATGTGCGCGTCAGAACGATCTTGGTTGGATCCAGGGGCAGGAAGGCGGCGATACCAGTGCTGCCGACCAGTTCGTAGCAGCGCAACAGGGCCTTGTTGGCACCGATTTCTGCGCGGCCATCGGGCAGGTTATCAATCTTCTTTATGCGCTCGTTACCCATATAGGTCTTTTCGAGGTATTTCTTCGTCGAACCGGTTTCCTTGCCCTCACCGCAGCCCATCAGGGCGCCAATGTAGGGTTGTACCGTGAACCAGAGGGACTTTTTGTCTTTAAGGGCAGTGGCTCCGTAGAAGAGGGTCTTGCCGCTTGATGGGGTAATGTTGGAAGGGACAAGGGGCTTTGACGTGTCGATCGGCCCGGAGAGATCCCAGTAAGCCGCGGCACGCGCTTCCCCACCCTTCGAGGGATCTGCGACCACACCCACAAGCATATCGCCTTCCAGCGACATAGACATGCTCGAAACGCTTGGATAACGCGCAAAGTCTTCCGCGGTCAAAGGTTCTGCATATGCAGCAATTGGGGCAGTCAGCAGGGCCACCGCGCTTGCGGCCAGCAGGCGTTTGAACATCGTGGAATCTCCTGAAGTTAATCTTCTGCAATATTCTTGGGGGTTTGGGGCAGGTCAAGGCGCTGGATACATGGCAGAACGTAACTCTTTTCCGGCTTGGAACGCAAACCTGGGTAGTTTGTGGCGCAAAAGGCACAGTGATCTGGTGAATTTGCCCGCTGCATGAATTTTTTTTCATCGAACCTTGTCAGCCGTGTGACAGCTGGTCAAACCTAGAGACATGTTCCGGTGCGTTGCATTGGGATTGGCCGTTTAGGGGTCCAATGTTCAGGTGGAAAGACTGATTGAGGGGTAAATCCGTAATGAAAATAAAACAGTTCAACCGGACCGTTTTCGGAAGTGTAGCAGTAGGCGCACTTCTGTTTTCCGGTGTCGGCTACGCACAAGAGACCGAAGAGGCCGATGATGCCGTTCAGGTCGTTTCCGAGGCGCCATCGACTGATAGCGAAGCGCGTCAGGAAAAGATCGTTGTCACGGGCTCGCTGATTGCGCGCGATCAGTTTGCTTCTTCATCGCCGATCCAGGTGATTACGGCCGAAGTGGCCACCCTTGAAGGCCTGATTGACACGGCAGCAATTCTGCAAGGCTCTTCAATCGCTGCTGGCTCGACCCAGCTCAACAACACGTTCCAGAACTACGTCACCAATGGCGGCGTTGGTGCTCAGACCGTCGACCTTCGCGGTTGCGGTGACACGCGCACACTGGTTCTCGTTGATGGCAAACGCCCTGGCCCGTCGGGCACCCGCGGCTCGATCGCCGCACTCGACCTGAACGTTGTGCCGCAGTCGATCATCCAGCGCGTTGAGATTCTCAAAGACGGCGCGTCGACCATCTACGGTTCGGACGCTGTTTGCGGCGTGGTCAACATCATCACTCGCAGCTCTGTCGATAAGCTCGAGCTGAACGCTCGTATTTCTCAGCCGTTCGAAAGCGGTGGTGAGCAGTACAGCGTTTCGGGCGCCTGGGGCTTCGATCTGGGTGACTACGCTAACTTCACCTTCTCGGCCGAATACCGCCTCGACGAGGAAATGGATACGAGCCAGCGTGACTACCTCGATTGTAAGCGCCCGTATGTCCGCGATCCGAATACGGGACGTCTGATCGACCGCTTGAACTACTCTGCAACAGCGACAGATCCGAATCGCAACTGCTCGACTGTTTATCACAACACGGTCATTGATCTGTTCACCGGTCAGCGTCTCGTTCCGTCGCCGGATGGTTCGACAGTTGGCACCGGTGCCGGTGTTGTCATCCCCGGCTACCGCCCCCGCGTTGGCACTGGCACGGATGCGCAAGGCAACCTGTACTTCGAAGACATCCTAGACTCGCCGCTTTTCGACAACACCGACTTCTTCCCGCGCAATGAGAACCTTTCGTTCTTTGCAACGGCTGATGTTGATCTCGGTGGCGTCGATTGGGGCACGGAGTTCCTCTACAGTAAGCGTAAAACGGACGTGGAAGGTTGGCGCCAGTTCTTCCCGGTTGTCGGCTCTGCCATCAATCCGGCTGGAAACAACCCGCTTTACGGTTACATCGCTGATCCGACGTACTCGAACTCGGTCAACAGCCTGGTTCAGGCCGTGATGCCGTACCCGACCGAGACCAGCATCGAAATCGACTATTACTACCTCAGCTCCTCGCTGTCGGGTGGTTATGGTGCGGGCGTCCTTGACGGCTGGTCCTGGAAAGTTGACGGTTCCTACTCGCGTGGCGAAGGCACCTACGCAGGTAACCTTATCCGCACCTCGCTTTCTGGCGACTGGAACTATGACGGCGTTTCGGACACCAACAATGATGGTATTCCGGATGCTGTGAACGTTCCGAGCATTGACTTCCTTCACCCCGACATCCTCAGCGGTGCGCGTGTGCAGGATCTGGTCAACGCTATCGGTGCTTACCAGGTCGGTAGCACTGTTTACGAGCAGACCACCTTCACGGCTGTTACTTCGGGCGAAGCCTTTGAACTCCCGGCTGGCCGCGTTGGCCTCGGCTTCGGTGTCGAGTATCGTGAATTCAGCATCGACGACCAACCTGGTGTTTACACCCAGCTCGGCGATGTCTGGGGCTCCTCGACAGCCGGCCCGACAGCGGGCTCCAACAGCGTCACAGAAGTCTTCGCAGAGGTGAGCGTGCCGCTGTTGAAGGGGGCGCCGTTTGCAGAGGATGTTGAGCTTTCGGCATCTGTCCGTGGTTTCGACTACAAAAAAGGTGGTTCGGACTCGATCTACAAAGCTGGTCTCAACTGGCAGATCAACCCGGTCCTCCGTGCGCGTACAAGCTACGGCACCTCCTACCGTGCTCCAGCTCTTTTCGAGTTGTTCCTTCAAGACCAAACGGGCTTCCTCAGCCAAACGGCTCTCGACCCATGCGTGAACTGGGGTGACAGCACCAATGACACCCTGCGCACGAACTGTGCTCTCGCTGGCATTCCGTCGAACTACTCGGCAGCTGGTTCGTCTTCTGGTCTCGTGGTCACTTCCGGTGGTGGTGACCTGCTCAAGTCCGAAACGGGTGACACGTTCACGGTTGGTGTCATTCTGACCCCGACTGCGGCTGATCTCAGCATTGCGTTCGATTACTACGAAATCGAAATCAATGATCAGATCGCGAGCCTTTCGGGCGCCCAGATCGTTGGTGGGTGCTACGCTTCGCCAGTTTACCCGAACGACTTCTGCAGCCTGTTCGAGCGCAACCCAAGCACACACCCGACTGCACCGTACAAAGTCGACAACGTTCAGGCTCGTATTCTGAACGTCGACTCGCAGTCGCAGCGCGGCCTCGACATGGAAGTTCGCTACCAGCACGAGTTCAACTTCGGTTCCCTGACTCTGAATGGCAGCGTCAACTGGGCGTTCGAGCGTTACATCAACGTCTTCGGCTCCGACTTCGTGTCGGGCGTCACAGATGATGATTTCAACAGCACGCTTGGCTACCCGAACGTTGTTGGTGACTTCTCGGCTCGTCTGGATCGGGGTGACTGGACCTTTACCTGGTTCACCGACTTCGTCGGCCGTCAGGACGCGAACCGTAGCTTTGTCAACGACATGAGCGTGCCGCAAAACTACAACGGTCGTCCGGGTCTCTACAAAGTGTACACCGAAGCAACTTGGTACCACGGTACCTCCGTTCGCTGGAAAGGCGACACGTGGAGCATTGCTGCTGGCGTGAACAACATCTTTGATGAGCACCCACCGGCAGTTTCTGACGCCATATCCTCGACCGTCGGTAACACGACTGTTCTTGCTACCGGATATGACCTGCGCGGTCGCCGTGGCTTCGTCAGCGTCTCCAAGACGTTCTGATCTGTCAGGCAGTCGACATTATGAAGGAGGGCGGGCCATCAGGTCCGCCCTTTTTCTTTGTGCGGCCTGGTGTAAGCCAGAGAGGCACATAACCGGGGCGCTTTCATCATGACTGAATCTTCCGCTTATCCCGTCCGTAGCCTGACGACGCGCTATGTCGTGGTGGTGACCATTGCGATGGTGGTCGGGGCGGGGATATTCAAATCCCCGGCGCTGGTGGCGGCCAATGCGGGGTCGGAGACGGCGGTGTATCTGCTGTGGCTGGCGGGCGGGTTTATTTCGTTGATGGGGGCGCTGTGCTATTCGGAGCTGGCGGCGGCGTTTCCCCATGCCGGCGGGGATTATCATTTCCTGGAGCGGGCCTGGGGGCGGCGCTTTGCGTTTCTCTTCGCGTGGGCGCGCTTTGCCGTGATCAATACCGGCGCGATTGCGCTGCTCGGCTTTGTCATTGGCGATTATATGAACCGGGTGATTGATCTGGGGACGCACGGGTCCGCGATCTATGCCTTTGCCAGCGTGCTGGGGCTGAGCGCGCTGAAACTGCGGCCGACCGGCGAGGCGAGCGATAGCGGGCTGGTCATCATCCTGGTGGTGGGCTTGCTGGTGCTGGTGGCGGCGGGGGCGAAGATTGCGCTGTCGGGCACGCCGCCGCTGGCGCCGGGGGAGCCTTACATGCCGGGGCTGGGCGGGATCGGCTATGGGCTCGTCTTTGTGCTGCTGGCGTTTGGAGGGTGGACGGAATCGGCGACGCTGTCGTCCGAGGTGAAGGATGGGGAGCGGGGGATGGTGCGCGCGCTCGTGATTGCGATTTCGCTGATTACCGGGCTCTACCTGCTGACGGCCTGGGCGATGCTGCGCGGCCTCGGGCTCGACGGGCTGGCGGGGGCCGCGGCGCCGGCGGCGGATCTGATGGCCATCGCCTTTGGGGAAAGCGCGGGCGTTGTGCTCGCCCTGGCGGTGGTGGCAGCCGCCGTTACCTCGGTCAACGCCACGATCATTGTGGGGGCGCGCACGACCTATGCGGCGGCCGCGCGCCTGCCGGCGCTCTCCTGGCTTGGCCGCTGGAACGAGACGACGCGCAGCCCGCGCAACGCCATTCTGGCGCAGGGGGTGATCTCGCTGGGCCTCGTCGGCTTTGGCGCGGCCTATCGCGGCTTTGAAACGCTGGTGGACTATACCGCGCCGGTCTATTGGGTGTTCCTGATTGCCAGCGGGATGGCGCTGATCCGCCTACGGATGAAAGAGCCGGATGCGGCGCGGCCCTTCCGTGTGCCGCTTTATCCGTTTGTCCCGGCGCTGTTCATCCTCTCCAGCGGGGCGATGCTGGTGTCTGCCATTCTTTATGTTCAGGGCGGGGCCTTCTTTGGGCTCGGCGTGCTGGTGGCGGGCCTCGCCCTGCTGCCGGTTCTGGGGCGCAGCGGCAGATAGCGCGGAACCCTGCAGCGCCCACCGCGTTGGTGTTTCAGTGACCGCCACAAAGGCGGCATGATGCCAATATTGGGAGGCCCTCCATGAGCAACTCCAAAAAACCCGAAAAAGAAGAAACGCAGGCTGACATTGCGCAGCGCATGCTGGACATGAAAAACAAGGCGGCGGAAGAGGACACCTCGTCCATTCCGGAATCGCGCACCGCAGGTGATGGCCAGATTCACGAGAAACGCGCAGATGAGCCGCCGATGGGCGCGCTGGACGCGGAAGGGCACCGCCCCGTTCTCGAACGCAGCAGGAAGGTACGCTGATGGATTTCCAGTTCAACACAGGCAACAAGGTCGATGGCGACGCGCGGATGGACGCGCATTTCGAGGCGCGCTTCCGCGAGCGGCTGGACCGGTTCGAACCGCGCCTCTCGCGCATTGAAGTGCATGTCCGCGATACCGATGGCACGCGCCGGGATGGGCCAGACGGCATCGAAGCGGTGATCGAGGCGCGCCCTTATAATGGCGAGCCGCTGACCACCAGCGACAGGGCCGCGACGCCCGAAGCGGCTGTCAGCGCCGCGCTGCAGAAGCTGGTCGCCCGGCTCGACGCGACGTTTGGCAAGGCCGACCGCGTTCGGAAGTAAGTGCGGCGAAGCCCAAAACACAAATGCCCGGTCCAGGTCAGGATCGGGCATTTTGCGTTGGGAATGGGAAGGAGCCCTGCGCTTACGCCCCTGCATCGTGCTTCTAAATTTGATCCCCCGGATCAAATTTTTCCGCTACGCAGAACCGGAGGGCGATGGTGCCACCTGACAGATTTGAACTGTCGACCTCGTCATTACCAATGACGCGCTCTACCCCTGAGCTAAGGCGGCATTGCCGGTTGGGTTCGGGGGCTTTAGCGTAACCCTGCCGATATGAAAAGACCCATTTGCCGCTCAATATGACAGACAATCAGAAGAAAACCGAACAGGAAGAGCGCGAAGCCCGCCGGGCCGAAGCGCTGCGGGCGAATCTGCGCCGCCGCAAGGCGGCTGCGCGCAAGGAATCAGGTCATAACAGCCCCGCTGAGGCCAAAGGGGATGCATGACATGACTTCGCAAAGGGGCGCCGGACAGGCGTGGACGAGCAGCCGTGTGGGGCGGTTTGCGGCCTGGGCGTTGATGATGGCCGTGCTGGCGTCCTGCGCGTCGCGGCCGATGGGCGCGCCGGGCGATCCGGCGCTGCTGCGAGGGCTGATAGACGGTCTGCTGGCGCCGATCGCCTTTGTGATCAGCCTTTTCAGCGATGATATCCGGATGTACGCCTTTCCCAATATCGGGCGCTGGTATGATTTCGGTTTCCTGATGGGCGTTCTCTGCTGGGGCGGGGGCGGCGCGGCAGCATCCAAATAGCTGTAATTGCTCACAAATCGGCCCTTACAAAGCCGCGAAGCACGGTATACCTCACGGCCATGGATCGTCTTCACATCATTGGCGGCAGCCCTCTCAGCGGCCGCATTCCCGTCTCCGGCGCGAAAAACTCCGCGTTGAAGCTCATGGTCGCCTGCCTGCTCACCGATGAGCCGGTGGAATTCACCAATATGCCGAACCTGGCTGACACGCGCTTTCTGGCGCAGCTGCTGGAGACGCTGGGGGTGGAGGTTTACTGGCCGAAGGGCTCGTCCACCTGTCACCTGAATGCGGCGGAGCTGAAATCCACCATCGCGCCCTATGAACAGGTGCGGAAGATGCGGGCGAGCTTCAATGTGCTCGGGCCGCTAGTGGCGCGCTCGGGCCATGCCACGGTGTCGCTGCCCGGCGGCTGCGCCATTGGCGCGCGGCCGGTGGACCTGCACCTGCAGGCGCTGGAAGCCATGGGCGCAGACCTGCGCGTGGAGCAGGGCTATGTGAAGGCCGCCGCCATTCACGGGCTGAAGGGCGCACATATCAACTTTTCCACAGTTTCTGTCGGCGCGACGGAGCATGCGATGCTCGCCGCGACGCTGGCCAAGGGCGAAACCATCCTGGAGAACGCCGCGCGCGAGCCCGAGATTGAAGACCTCGCCAACTGTCTCAACACTATGGGCGCGCAGGTGTCTGGCGCCGGCACGCCGATTATCCGCATCAAGGGCGTCGAAAAGCTGAAAGGCGCGACGTATCCTGTGATGCCCGACCGGATTGAGGCGGGCACCTTTGCCATGGCGGCGGCCGCTGCCGGCGGGGATGTGACGCTGGAGGGCGCGCCGGTGGCTGCGCTCGGCGCGATGATTGCCAAGCTGCGCGAAGCGGGCGTGACCGTGGACGCGGACGAAGGCGCCTCCACGATCCGCATCCGCCGCAATGGCACACCGCTGAAAGCCGTCAGCCTGTCGACCCAGCCTCATCCCGGCTTCCCGACGGATTTGCAGGCCCAGTTCATGGCGCTGATGACTCTGGCGAGTGGCACCAGCATCATCCGTGAGACGATCTTCGAGAACCGCTTCATGCATGCCCCGGAGCTTGCCCGTCTTGGCGCCGACATCACCGTGCGCGGCCAGGAAGCGGTGGTGAAGGGCGTAGCCCAGCTCACCGGCGCGCCCGTGATGGCCACAGACCTGCGCGCTTCGGTCTCCCTCGTCATCGCCGGGCTTGCCGCGCAGGGCGAAACGGTCGTCAACCGCATCTACCATCTCGACCGGGGCTTTGAGCGCCTGGAAGAGAAGCTGGGGGCGTGCGGCGCGAAGATCGAGCGGCGGTCTGGGGAAGAGGAATAAACGCAAATCCAAATTGGGCGAGCTGCTGGGGATGAATATGAAAAAGTTGAACGTTCTGATTGTGGCTTCAGCGATTGCATTGGTTGGTTGCTCTGAGCCGACTGGAGCAACGAAAGTCCAAGAGCCAGTGGAAATTGCTCCTTTGGAGGCAGTTGAGCTTCCAGCGTATACCGTGGTGGAGCGAACTGCTTCTCCTCCTCAAAAGCTTTCTTTCGATGTTCGGCTTGCGGATAAAATTAGCGAGCAAGAGCTAGCTGCAATCGCCAATCATTTGAAGGCGCAAGAAACTGCCTCCTTCGATCGGATTTTCATCCTTTACTACCTGCCTGAAATGGAAATCGGATCTGGTGCGTGGGCCTCCACGCATTTCAATCCGTCGCTTCGGGTCAAAATTTTTGAGTCCCCGGAGCCCGAAGCAACTGGCGCAAAGGTCGTCAAAGACACTCCCACACGCAAAGCAGATGCGGCCTCAGATAAGATCGGAGTTTGGGTCGATGAAAGGCCATACGTCGGGAGTACAAGAACTCTCTATCGGGAAGGTGGGCAGATTAAACTGCAGATGAATTTCAAAGATGGCAGCGGAACAACACAAACCCTCGTGGAATCGGCAGATTCGCGTGGTCGGAAGTTTGTTGATAAAGCGGGAAACGCTTTTGGAGAGTACTACATTCTCACCGCGAATGGCGAACTCTCAGTTTACGATAACGAGGGTCTGATCACCCGGATGAAAAAGAAAAACTAAGACGCACCTCACTAGCTGTTTGTAGTTTAATCAACGTTGCCGGAATACA
Organism: Alphaproteobacteria bacterium HGW-Alphaproteobacteria-18; assembly: GCA_002841155.1. GTDB lineage: Bacteria > Pseudomonadota > Alphaproteobacteria > Caulobacterales > Hyphomonadaceae > Hyphomonas. Next base: position 88,700 of record PHEH01000006.1, on the reverse strand, counting down.
ATAATGACCGATCCCAAACCGCTCCGCCTGTTCACCGAAGAGGCCGAAGACCTGAAGATCATCGCCGCCGCCGTCCAGGATTCGGTGGTGAAAGCGGGCAATCTCAAATACGAGCAGAAACACCGCCGGTTCAGCCTTGAGATCAACCGCTACCGGTGGGAAACCGCGCCGACCCGCAAGGGCCAGCCGGGCGAGCGCGTGCGCTCCATTCTCGGCTTTGATGGTGTGATGGCGGTCAAGACGCGCGGCATCACCAAGGTGGACCCCGAGCTGATTCTCTCGCTGCTGAGCGTCGATTTCACGCCCGATGACGAGCCGCCGGGCGGCAAGGTCACGCTGCTGTTTGCCGGCGATGGGGAGATCGTGCTGACGGTGGAAGCGCTGGACGCGACGCTGCTGGACAGCGATTATGTCTGGCCGACGCGTCATGTGCCCAGCCATGAACGGCGGAAGCGGTAGGCAGCGCTGACCTCGCCCATCCTTCGACTTCGCTCAGGATGAGCTTCTGGAGGCCACGCTAAATTTCAGAGCTCATCCTGAGCGAAGTCGAAGGATGAAGCGGGCGGGGCACGCTGGCCCCGCCATCCTCAGATCAGAAGTTCAGACGGATACCGACGCCGACATAGCGGCCCGGATTGCCGCGGGCGCCGTCTGCGCCGCGATGGGTGATGGCGCGCTCGTCGAAGACGTTCTCGACCTTGGTGTAGAGCTCGACCACATCGCTGATGTCATAGGAGGCGGAGAGATCCATCGTGAGCAGACTTTCCGTACGCAGATAGGTCGTATCGACACCGGCGCGATCACAGGTCGTGGTGGTGCAGGTCTTGTCGGTATAGTTGAGGGCGGCATAGACGTCCCAGGCGCGCTCATGCTCGAGGCCAACCTGCAGCACGCCGGTATGGGGCGGGGTGTAGTCCAGCGTGTCGCCGGCGAGGACGCCGCCGGCGGTATCCGATGCGCGGGTGTATTCGCCGTCGGTGTAGGTGTAGGCGAGGCGGGCGGGCACGGAGAAGCCGTTGCCTTCAAACAGCGTGGCGAAACCGCCAAGCTCAAGTCCGTAGACTTCCTTTGCGCCGCTCTGCAACGTTGATCCGTCCACGATACCGCCGGGGCAGGGGTTGGCCACCAGGCAGAGGCGCAGGGCGTTGTCATAGTCGCTGAGGAAGGCGATAGCGTCGATGCCAAGGGTGCCATTGCGATACCGCACACCGGCTTCGTAGTTGACGCTCTCTTCGCCTTTGGAGCCCTCGGTGGCGCTTGATCCGGGCGGGGCAAAGCCCTCATAGACGCCTGCCAGAACGGTCCAGTTGGAATCCACGGCATAGTTCACGCCAAGGCCGACGGAGGTTTTCGTCAGGCTGTTGCGCGGGGCGGGGTTCAGCACATTGCCAACGGTCTTGATGTCTTCATAGCGAATGACCGGCAGGAAGCTCCAATTGCCATAGGAGATGCGGTCGCCGAGCCAGACGGACCAGGCTTCGGCCTCGCCCTTGTTCTTGTTCGGCGTGCCGAGGCCCTGGAATATGAGGCGGCCATTGACCTGCTGGTAGAACTCATTGTTGGCATCGGCGACGTTGCGGGTCTCGTCCTCATGCCGGCGCACGCCGAAGGTCAGGTTGTGGCTGAAAGCGCCCGTCTGGAATTCGCCTTCCAGCTGGGTCTGGATGCCCTGCGAGGTGAATTCCTGGAAGTTGTTGCCATAGCGCACGCCATTGGGATGGGTGGTGTCGGCAGTGCCATCCAGGATGCCCTGCAACAGCGCCGCGTTGGCGCCGCCATTGCTGATCGTGTCGGTGACGCTGCCAACGTTCACGCCATTGATCTGGTTGAGGCGGCGATAGTGGCGCTCGGTGTCTGTCCAGTAGGCAGATGTTTTCAGCGCCCAGGAGTCGGTGATGTCAAACTCATGGTGCAGGCTGAAGCCGGTGCGGCCCCGGTTCATCTGCTCCAGTTCGGAGAGGCCGTAGCGGCGGTCGGGATTGGCTTTGAAGTCTGCGTCCGTCAGGCCGAGATAGGAGACGTCATGTGTCTCATCGGCATACTGACCCTTGAACTCAAGACGCTGGCGCTCGCCTTCCCATTGCAGGCGCAGGATGTATTCCTCGATCTCGTTGCCGGCTGTGCGGGCAGACCGGTCGATCTTCTGGAACCCATCGGTCGAGCTCTGGAAGGTTTCGACCAGGAAGCCGAATGGGCCAACCGTGTCGCCATACCAGGCGTGCAGGCGGGCAGTATTGTTCTCGCCAAACTCGGCGCGGACATAGCCATGGCGCTCGTCCGGAATAGCCGTAGCCAGAAGGTTGACCACACCGGTCACGTTCTGCGGGCCATACAGCAGGGTCTCGGGGCCTTTGAGCACTTCAACACTGCGCATCCGCGAGATGTTGGGGAAGAAGTAAGCTGAGGTGTTGGCATAAGGCGCCATCGCAGCGGGCACGCCGTCTTCAAGCACCAGCACCCGGTCGCTGCGGCCAGAAGCGGAGGCGCGGATGCCGATGCGCGGGAAGGTGCCCAGGCCATCCTCATCGCGCACATAGACGCCCGGAACGGCGCGCAGCACCGAGTTGACGTTACTTGATTCGAACTTCTGGAGCTCCCGCTCCGTCAGCGTGTACGCAGAGCCGTAAGTCGATTGCGGGTCTTCAATGTTTCCGATGACGGTCACCGCGTCGAGCACCCGTACGGCGCGGTCCGCGTCGCTTTCGTCGGGCGTTTCGGCAATTGCGGGCAGGGCCAGCGCCATCAGGGCCGCGCCAGTCAGCAGGGCTGCCCGGCTAAGGGTGTGGTTCATGGGGCGGGTCTCACCGGAAAATTTCACAGCTTGGTTTCCTTTTTTTTGGAGGCCTGTGGCTGGCCTCCTTATTCTCAAGGCTGTCCCTAAACGCGAATGAGTGTGAAACTCAATCGCAAATGTGTCGCGGTGACACAATTTGCGGTTTCAGTGAGAGCGCGTGTGTTTTTCTGCGCGCGCAGAGGGCCGCGAGCGGCGGCGCCCACCCGGCGGTTCTGGCTGGTCGCCTGTCACTGAACACGTTCACACATCGCAGGCGCGCCCACTTCGCCGTCTTGCCAGCACAGGCCGCACGGTCCATGTAGCGGGGCTGGAAAAATGCCCTGGAAAGAGCCCGCATGGCCCGCCGCCTGAACGCATCTGAGCTCGGTTTCGAGGCGGCCCTGCGCCGTTTCCTCGACGAAGACCGTGGGCAGGGTGAGGATGTGGCCGGCATCGTGGCGGCGATCATCGCAGATGTGCGCCAGCGGGGCGGGGCGGCTGTGGCCGACTATACGGCGAAATTCGACCGGTTGCAGCTTGATCCGTCAACGCTCCAGTCAGACAATGTAGACCTTGATCTCATCGCCGCCGCCTGCCCGCAGGATCTGCGCGACGCGATCGATTTTGCGCATGACCGCATCGCCGCCTATCACACGGCCCAGCGCCCGGCAGATCACCGCTTCACGGACGAGGCAGGCGTCGAGCTTGGCTGGCGCTGGACGGCGCTGGAGTCTGTCGGCGTGTATGTGCCGGGCGGGCGGGCGAGCTACCCGTCCTCCGTGCTGATGAATATCGTGCCTGCGCGCATTGCGGGGGTTGAGCGTATCGTGATGGTCGCCCCGGCGCCGGATGGGGAACTTGCCCCGGCCGTCGCCTATGCGGCGCGCAAGGCTGGCGCGACCGAGTTCTTCCCCATCGGCGGGGCGCAGGCGGTTGCCGCGCTGGCCTATGGCGCAGGCCCGATTGTGGCTGTGGATAAGATCGTTGGCCCCGGCAACGCGTTTGTCGCCGAAGCCAAACGCCAAGTCTTCGGCCGCGTCGGCATCGACACCATCGCGGGCCCGTCGGAAATCCTCGTGATCGCTGATGCCACCGCCAATCCGGACTGGGTGGCCGCTGACCTGCTGAGCCAGGCCGAGCATGACCCCTCCAGCCAGTCGATCCTCATCACGCTGGACGCCGCGCTCGGCGAGGCTGTTGAAAAGGCTGTGGATAACCAGTTGAAATCATTGGCGACCGGAGAACGCGCCCGCGAGTCCTGGATCGCCCATGGCGCCATCATCACGGCGCCGGATCTCGCCACCGCTGCCCGCGCGGCCAACATCATCGCCGCCGAACATGTCGAGCTTTGCATCGCAGACCCTGACGGCATGTTGCCGATGATCAAGCATGCGGGCGCGGTCTTCCTCGGCCACCACACGCCTGAGGCGCTGGGCGATTATGTGACGGGCTCCAACCACGTCCTGCCGACCAGCCGCGCCGCGCGGTTTTCCTCCGGCCTCGGACTGTATGATTTTCTCAAGCGGATGAGCATCCAGCGCGCCGGCCCCAAGGGCCTTGCCGCGCTTGCGCCCGCTGCCCTGCGCCTGGCCGAGGCCGAGCGCCTGCCGGCGCATGGCCGGTCCGTCTCCATACGAACAAATCAGGGCGGCTGATCCCATGGGCGTCAACCGGCTCGTCGCCGTACATATCGACGAGGAAACGCTCGGTGCCTCCGGCCCGGACGCCGAGCATGAGCGCCGCGTTGCGATCTTCGACCTGATCGAGGAAAACACCTTCGGCGTGATCGGCGAGGATCGTGGCCCCTACATCCTTGCCCTCAGCCAGCATGAGCGCCGGCTTGTCTTCGCCATCCGCACCGAGCCCGGCGAAGAGGTGCACACCTTCATCCTCTCCCTGTCGCCTTTCCGGGGTGTGATCCGGGACTATTTCACCATCTGCGACAGCTATTATGAAGCCATCCGGATGAGCACGCCCCACCAGATCGAAGCCATCGACATGGCCCGGCGCGGCATCCACAATGAGGGCTCAGAGCTTCTCAAGGAGCGCCTGGAAGGCAAGATCGACATCGACTTCCACACCGCCCGCCGCCTCTTCACCCTCATCTGCGCCCTCCACGCCGGCCAGGGCCGCGCGCCGGGGGCGTGAGGGCCTTTTCCCGCGCAGATATCTGAAATGCCCTCTTCGCTTGCCGGAATCTGCTGAAAGCTGTATGGCGCCCGGCTAGTGATACGTGGAAAAAGCGGCTTTCCTGCCGCGCCCCCCAGATCTGGATAGAGAATGTCAAAAGAAGAACTGATTGAATTTGAAGGCACAGTCGTCGAACTGCTGCCCAATGCTACGTTCCGCGTGAAGCTGGAGAACGAGCATGAAATCATCGCCCACACCGCCGGCAAGATGCGCAAGAACCGCATCCGCGTGCTCACAGGCGACAAGGTCATGGTCGAAATGACCCCTTACGACCTCACCAAGGGCCGTATCACCTACCGCTTCAAGTAATCGCCATGCCGGGCAGCGCGCCGCTCATTCTCGCCAGTGCGAGCCCCCGGCGTCTCCAGCTCCTGGCTCAGATCGGCATTGTGCCGGATCGGGTCGTCCCCACAGACATCGACGAGACGCGCCGCAAGGCCGAATCGCCCCGTGAGCTGGCCCTGCGGCTGGCGCGGGAGAAGGCGGCCGCGTGTGAGGCTGAGGGCGCGTATGTCCTCGCCGCAGATACGGTCGTCGCCCTCGGCCAGCGCAATCTTGAGAAAGCCGCTGACGAGGCCGAGGCCGCTGCTTTCCTGCGCCTCCTCTCCGGCCGGGCGCATCAGTGCATCACCGGCGTCGCCGTGCGCGCGCCGGATGGGCAGATCGCATCGCGCACGGTGCTTGCCCGGGTGAAGATGAAACGCCTCACAGAGGCGGAGATCGCCGCTTACGTTGCCAGTGGCGACTGGAAGGGCAAGGCGGGCGGTTATGGCATCCAGGGCGCCGCTGGCGGCTTCGTCACCGCCATAAACGGCAGCTATACGGCCATTGTCGGCCTGCCGCTCTATGAGACCAAATCCCTGCTGGAAGGCCTGGGATACCGGCGCTGAGCCGGGTATCCTGCCTCATTTTCGCCCCAAGCCTGTCTCCGGATTAATCTCCCCTTTCGGAACCAATGCGCGTTTGCGGAATTTACTCTGCAATTGAGCAATCCTGCTCTTGTTGATGGAGCCCCTCATGAAAAAGCTTCTCGCCAGCTGCGCCGTTGTCGCTCTTATGGCATCGCCCGCAATCGCCCAGTCCACCATTGATCCGACATCGCCGGATGCGATTCCGGTTGAACCGATGGTCTCTGAAACCACAGATCCGATGGATGAGTTCCAGCCGCAGACGGACGTTCTGCCTGGCGAGCTTCCTCCTGAACCGGATATGGCAGAAGAAATTGCTCCGCCTACGCCCGGCATTGATCCGGTGATGCAGGCGGAAGCCGAGCAGGAAGACGACAGCTTCGCCGAAACCGAAAGTGACACTTCCTTCGCTGAAGCAGAAGCCGAAGCTGATGCGGTGGTAACCGCCGAAGTGGTGGCGCCAGACGTTGCCCTTGAAGCGTCCTTGAGCGAAGGTGACCTGCCGGAGGAGTATTCCACCGAAGATCTCAACGCTCAGATGCTCGCTGCGGTCAACACGGTCGGCGCCGAAATCTCCGAGCTCGACGCGCAGGCGGATGTCTGGGTGACCGCTGATGGTTCGCCTGTTGACCCCGCCTACGCCCAGGAAGGCCAGGGCGATATGGATGTCGTGAGTGAAGAAGCTCCGGTTACGGACGGTGAGTACTATATGACACCGGAAGCCGATGATCCGGACTCCAGCACTTTCATTGAGCCAGGTCTCGACCCGGTGCCGGATGATACCTGGAACGAAAACCCGGTTTCTCCGGAAGATCCTTCGGCAACCGAGTACTGATCTGACGTGACATCAAACCTATGAAAAAGGCCGGCTTGCAGAAGCCGGCCTTCTTTCTTGGTGGTGTGTTCGGCCTCAGGCGCGCTCGGTCATCGAGACTGCCGCAATCGACAGCGCCGCGCCGATGATGATGGCGAGCCACATCGGGTTGCGGGTGGCGGCCTGGCTGATTTCCGTCCGGGCGAGGTCCAGCGCGGAGATCACCGTATGATCCACCCCCACAAAGGCCGAGAGCAGTTCGGGCAACTGGAGCAGGGCGATCAAGGCGCCCAGGAAACCGAACGCCCCCACGGTCAGCCGGCGGATCATCGCCTGGCGGCGCACGCGCTTCATCACGTCTGCGGTAAAGGGCGCAGCCTCCAGCTTTGCATCTTCAGCGGCAAACAGCCGGGCGAGATCGCCATAGGTTTCATCGTCACGCATCGTCATCTCTCCATTATGCCACGTCGGCATTGGCAAGGCACGTCCTGAGTTGGGCAACCCCGCGCAGGACATGGGATTTTACAGTGCCCAGCGGCCAGCCTGTGACCTGGGCCGCTTCCCGGTGGCTGAGACCTGCGGCCACACACAGCACGACACAGACCCTCTGGGCTTCGGTCAGGCTGTCCAGCGCGCGGGCAAGGTCCATCCGGGTTTCGGTATCTGTGGCCGAGCGATCAAACGGCCGGTCGAACGGGATGATCTCGGCCGTTTCGTCAAACTCGATCTCCATTTTCTGGCGGCGGCGCCATTGCAGAAACTCCCGCCAGCAGATGGCACAGATCCAGGCGCTGAACGTGCCTCCGGCATAGCTGGCGATCTTCTGCCAGGCCGCCAGGAAGGTCATCTGGGCGATGTCGTCGCCCTGGGCGGATGATCCTGTCAGGCGACGGGCCATGCCGCGCACCCGTGCCTGGTGGCGGCGGACAAGTTCGGCGAAGGCGTCTTCGCTGCCCTTGGCCGCCGCATGGGCGAGATCGGGGTCTGATCGCATATCCCGTCCTCCGGACGCTACCAGCCTGAGATTACTCAGTGGCCGGTTTTTCACGGCCGAACGCCCAGAGACCAATGTATGCGATACCGATGAAGATGGGGAAGCAGGCCACACCGAGCATGGGCGTGAGGGCTTGGGCTTCTTCTGCGCTGATCAGGCCGCCGAGGACCGCAAAGGCGGCGCCGAAGGCCAGGAACAGCACACCGCGTCGAAGGTCGGCGCGCACGGGGTCGGTCAGCAGGGACATCTTGTCCATCATCTCCGGGGAGAGCACCTGGCCCTTCTCGATGGCCAGGCGCAGGGTTTCATGCACCGTGTTGCGCTTGCGGGCGTTGAAGTGGCTGACAATCCACACGATCAGTGCGGGGGAGAGAAAGAGAACTACCGGGACAACGATGTCTTCCATATCCATTTCCTGTTGCTCCGAAGAGGCTTGGCTGTTGCGGCGCAGGCGTGATTGCCAGCGTCTATGCCTGTAAGATGCTTCGAGTGGAGGAATTGGATGCGGGCCGGTGAAAAAAACTTCTGGCAGGCGAGAATGCCCCCATCTCTTGCCCCACTGAGCGGCGCCCTTTAGATCGCGCGGCAGGCGGACGGCTCATCCTGAGCGAAGTCGAAGGACGAGCCGGGGCTGGCGGCAGCGCGGCTTGGCCCATCCTTCGACTTCGCTCAGGATGAGCGGCAGTTTTTGTGGCAGGCGAACTGCCTGATGCCCTAATCGCGGAACAGAGATGGTCAAGATTACCCCCAAAAGCCTGCGCAAGCCGCATATTGCGCCAGATCTCGCCACGCGCGAGGGACGCGCCCGTGCAAAGCGGGAGCTGTATCTCGGCGATCATGGCTTCCTGCGCGTGTGGTTTTCAAACCTGCACCAGATCTCGCCGGAGATGTGGCGGGCCAACCAGCCCTCGCCCAAACAGGTGCTCGCCCATGCGAAGGAACGGGGCATCAAGACGATCCTCAACCTGCGCGGCCCCACCACCAAGGGCTTTTACCTCCTCGAAAAGGAGGCCTGCGAGCAGGCGGGCATTGATCTCATCGACTTCCAGATGTTCTCACGTGAGCCGCCCACGGTGGACAAGGTTTTCGGGGCGCGTGATCTCTTTGAGCGCATCCGTTATCCCGCCCTGATGCACTGCAAATCCGGCGCAGACCGGGCCGGCATCATGGCGGTGCTGTATAAGTTGCTGCGCGAAAAACTGCCCTATGAGGAGGCGATCGAGCAGCTTTCCGGGCGCTACCTGCATATCCGCCACGGCAAGACCGGCGTGCTGGATGCCTTCTTCGAAGCCTATGTTGCCTTCAATGCCGGCAGGCCGAAAGATCAGTGGAAGCCCTTTCTCGACTGGGTATCCGAGGATTACGACAGGGTCGCAGTTAAGACAGAGTTCCTCCAGAAACTCGGCAAGGGCCCACAGCTGGACCAGATCATCGGCCGGGAATAGCGCTTTTCAGCGCCCCGGATTCATGTCAGCACATCGCTCTAAGGGTCGAGGGAGTGTTCCATCATGAAAGCGGGGATTATCGCCGCCATCGCAGCGCTGGCGCTATCGGCATGTAGCCTTGCGGGGCCAAGTGACCGTCAGGTGCTGGTAGACGCCTGTGTCGCCGACGGCGAAGCAGAGGCGACGTGTGGCTGTATCACCGATGCCATGCAGAAGAATCTCTCACCGGAACTCTTCAAGAAGACTGCGCAGTCAGTAGGCCGGGACAAGAAGGACATGATGACCTTCGTTGGCGAGTTGACTGTTCAGGAGCAGCTGTCGTTCTCGTCGGTGCTCGGTGACATGTTTGCCTGCTCCCTGTCAGGGGGGAAGGCTGAATAAGGCATTGCTGCGTGTCCGGCTTGCTTCCGCTAGCGGAGCAGCCGAGTGTGGCGGCGCTGGTTAAGGTGACGCGACGGCGCGTTCAGCCTAGAATGGGACTGAAACAGGAAGGGGATGTCCATGAAGTTCATCATTATCAACAGTTTCCGAACGATGGTCTATGTGGCCTACATCTCGATCATCATCGGGGGTATTGCGCTCGGCATTTACCAGAAGGGTGAGTTCACCAACGAATTGCTGGGTCTGACGGGCGGTCTCGCCCAGCTGGCCGATTTCGGGGTTTTTGCTTTCGGAGGCTGGGTCGCCGCGAGCCTTATCTGCGGCCTGATCGTCACGCTGCTGGATATCCGCGACGACATCAACGACCGCCTGCCGGACGCGCGTCGCGACATGTAACGGCGTTTCTGGTCACAACTGGCCAGACGCGAGACTATCTGCCGCCAGGTGCATGCATCTGGCGGCATTTTCATAAGTGCAACAGCACATTCGGGAGGAAAACAGACCCCATGACCCCTATCGCGACCGCCGCCGTCTATACCGGCGTCAACATTCTCATACTCTTCTTCCTGTCCTTCCGGGTGGTCGGCCGCCGCCGGTCGGCGCAGGTCTCCCTCGGCACGGGCGGGGACGCGGAACTCGAAACCCGCGTTCGGGCGCATGGCAATGCGGCGGAGTACATCCCGGCAACGATGCTGGGGCTCATCGTAGTTGCCAGCCTCGGCGCGCCGATCTGGGCGGTTCATGCCATCGGCGGCGGGTTCACGCTTGGCCGGGTGCTGCATGGTATCGGTCTGTCGGCAGGCATCATGGCGCCGCGCGCGCTGGGCATGGTGCTGACCTGGCTTGGCATGCTGGGGGCTGGCGTGGCCGCCATCTGGCTTGGGTTGTCCTGATTTGTCCCGGTTTGTCCTGGAATGGGTGGCACTGAGCCTGTTGCGCGCCGGCGCGGCGGGGTCCATTTACCGCTGATGGCCGATTCACAGATTTCCCCCGAAAACACCCTCTCTGACCTGCTCGACCAGTGCCGCAAGGCCGGGGCCGATGCCGCCGATGCCCGCCTCGGAATCGCCGATGGCGTCAGCGTTTCCGTCCGCGATGGCAAGCTCGAAAGCATCGAACGTGAGGAGAGCGCCAGCATCGCCCTGCGCTGCCTCTTCGGCAAGCGCCAGGCCAGCGTCTCCGGCGCCGACCTCAGCCATGAGGGCCTTAAAGCCCTCGCCGAACGCTGCGTCGCCATGGCGAAAGCTGTGCCCGAAGACAAGTTCTGCGGTCTGGCGGACCCGGCCGAATTGATTGGCGGACCCGCAGATCTGGACCTTTCCGGCGAGCCTGAAATCTCCGCCGAAACGCTGGAACGTGAAGCGCTTGCAGCAGAAGCTGCCGCGCTCGCCGTTCCGGGCGTGAAGACGGTGGCCGGCTGTGGCACCTCCTGGAACCGTTCCAGCCGTTGGGTGGCCGCCACCAATGGCTTCCGCGCCTACAAGACCGGGACGTCCACCAGCCTGGGGTTGGCCGCCGTGGCTGAGAAGAACGGCCAGATGGAGCGGGACTATGACAGCTGGTCGGTCCGTTTCACCAAGGACCGCCCCTCCGCTGAAGAGGTCGGCCGTACCGCCGGGGAACGCACGATCGCCCGCCTCGGCGCCCGCAAGATTGCCACGCAGAAGGCACCCGTCATCTTCGACCGGCGCGTTTCTGACAGCCTGATCGGCGCGCTGCTCGGCGCCATCTCCGGGCCTTCGATTGCCCGGGGCGTCAGTTTCCTGAAGGACCGGATGGGCGAGCAGGTGTTCGCCAAGGGCATCTACATCACCGACGACCCCTTCCGTCCCCTGGGCATGGGCAGCCGCGTACATGATGGCGAAGGACTGCCGGTTGCCGAAACCCACCTGATTGAAGACGGCAGGCTGACCAGCTGGCTGCTCAACCTGCCATCAGCGCGCCAGCTTGGCCTCAAATCCAACGGCTTTGCCTCGCTCGGCTTTGGCGACCCGCCTGGCGTCGCCACGTCAAACGTCTATCTGCGGCCCGGCAAGGACAGCCCCGGCCAGCTCGCCAAACAAATCGGCAAGGGCCTGCTGGTGACCGACATGTTCGGCCCCTCCATCAACCCGAATACGGGGGATTATTCGGTCGGCGTTGCCGGTTTCTGGATTGAGGGCGGAGAGATTGCCTGGCCCGTCTCGGAAGTGACCGTCGCCGGCGATCTGCCGTCGATGTTTGCCCGGATGGTGCCCGCCAATGACCTTGAATTGCGCTCCACGCGCGATGCCCCGTCGATCCTCATCGAGGACATGAACCTTGCAGGCAGCTGAACGGACCCTCGTACAGGATCTTGAGGTGATGCTGGCGCTCGCCAAGGAGGCGGGCGACCTTGCGCTTTCCTTTACGCTGAAGGGCGGGGCCGAAGCCTGGAACAAGACCGGCGGCAAGGGCCCGGTGACTGAGGCGGATCTCGCGGTCAACCGGCTTTGCCTGAAACAGCTTCAGGCCGCACGGCCAGATTATGGCTGGCTGTCTGAGGAAACCTTCGACGAACTGCCTGCCCGCGCCAAATCCCGCGTGTGGGTGGTCGATCCCATCGACGGTACGCGTGCCTATATCAACGGCGATCCGCACTGGTGCATTGCGCTGGCCATCGTGGAAGAGGGCGAGGCGGTCGCCAGCGTGCTGTATGCGCCGGCGCTGGGCCGCATGTATTCGGCTCGCAAGGGCGCAGGCGCGTTCCTCAATGGCAGCGCCATCCAGGTTTCCCGCCGCACCGCCGAAGACGGCCTGCGCCTGATCACCAATGAGGGCCTCGTCAACCATCCTTCCTGGCCTGAGCCGTGGCCAAGGGTGGAGATTGCGCGGCCCAAACCGAACGCGACCCTTCTGAGGATGGCGCATGTCGCCACTGGCGAATGGGACGCCGCCCTGGTGCTGGCGGAAAAGTCCGACTGGGATCTTGCCGCCGGAACCGTGCTCGTTCAGGAAGCGGGGGGGCAGGCGACGACCCATCTGGGCGAGCCTTTTGTGTTCAATCAGGCCGTACCGGCCCAGCGCAGTGTCCTCGCCTCTGGAAACGCGCTGCATCCTTTGTTAGTGCGCCGTTTGGGAGTGGTGAAAATTCCCGACCCTCAGGCGCGAGCCGCCCAACCCATGCCTGTCCAAACGGAGCCAAAACGGATGAGTGAGAGCGCGAAAACCGGCAAGCAATTGCTGCATATCGTCTTCGGTGGTGAGCTGAAGGATGTGACCGACGTAGAGTTTGAAGACCTGTCGCAGATCGATTTTGTCGGCGCGTTTCCCAACTATCAGGAGGCTTACGACGCCTGGAAATCGGCGGCGCAGCGGACGGTAGACCAGGCCGAGATGCGCTATTTCATCCTGCACGCCCACAAGCTGCTGGACCCCGCGACGGGTGACCACCATCACGTCTGAACTCCCTCCTGCGTCAAAACCCAAAGCCCAGCGCTCATTGCTGCGGCTGTTCAAGGCGCATTTCTGGCCTCAGAAAGCTTGGTTTATCGGCGGCATGCTGATGGCCATTCTCACGGCAGGGTTCAGCATCGGCTATGTCGCGGTGCTGGATTATGTCGGCAATGGGCTGCAACGGGATATCGAACAGAAGGCTGCGGGTATTGCCGCGCCGATTGACTGGATCTGGGCTGGCATCGCGGCCATCGTTGTGCTGACGATAGGGCGTGCCCTGACGATGTATGCCATGAACCTGCTCAATAATACCGGCGTCCAGCGCGGGCTCGTGGGGGTTCAGTCGGTACAGTATGATGCGCTGACGGACGGCGATTTCGCCCGCATTTCGGGCGACGCTTCGGGCGGTTTCGTGGCCCGCTTCATCAATGATGTTGTGGCGATCCGCGAGGCGATGCTGCGCTTTGCCAACAACTTCCCGAAAAGCGTTGCCACCGTCATCGGCGTGCTGGCCTGGCTGTTTTGGAAAGACTGGCAGCTCGCGCTCATCATCACGGTGGTTTATCCCCTCGCGCTGGGGCCGGTCGTGTCGCTTGGCAACTCCGTGCGCAAACGGTCCAAGCGTGCCCAGCAGCAGACCGGGGAGGTGACGTCGCTTCTCACCGAAGGTTTCCAGTCGGCCCGCGTGGTCAAGGCCTACGGGCTTGAAGACTGGCAGAAGGCGCGGGCGGCCAGGGGCTTTACCGAGCGCTCGCAGCTTTTCCTCAAAGTGTTGACGAAACGGGCGGGCGTGGACCCTGTGCTGGAAGTGTTCGGGGGCTTTGCGCTGGCCGCCCTGCTCGGCTTCGTGGCTTGGCGGATTGCGCAGGGCGAAAGCACGCTCGGCGACTTCCTCGGCTTTATCGCGGCCGTTGGTATCGCGGCACCTGAAGTGCGCGCGCTCGGCGCCATTGGCGCGGTCGCGCAGGAAGGCGCGGCGGCGGCCGACCGTGTGTTCGAGATTGTCGACCAGCCCGCGCAGGTGGCTGACAAGCCCGGCGCCAGGCGGCTTGAAACCGTCCGGGGCGAGATCGAATTCCAGGATGTGCATTTTGCCTATCCTGATGGCACGCAGGCGCTCAAGGGCCTGAGCTTCACGGCGCGGCCGGGCGAAACGGTCGCCATTGTCGGCGCGTCCGGCGCGGGCAAGTCTACCGTCTTCAATCTGCTGATGCGGCTTTATGATCCCTCCTCCGGCGCGGTCGCGGTTGACCAGCAGGATGTGCGCGAGGTGACCGGCGGCAGCCTGCGGATGCAGATGGGCCTCGTCGCGCAGGACGCGGCGTTGTTTGATGATACGATTGCCAGCAATATCGCGCTGGGCCGCATCGGTGCCGCGCGGGACGAGATCGAGGCGGCTGCGCGCGCAGCGAATGCGCATGAATTCATCAGTATGCTGCCGGGCGGGTATGACGCGCCGGCCGGAGAGATGGGGCGTAACCTCTCGGGCGGGCAGCGTCAGCGCGTGGCACTGGCGCGGGCGATCCTGCGCGGGGCGCCGATCCTGCTGCTGGACGAGGCGACCTCGGCGCTGGACGCGGAAAGCGAAGCCAAGGTGCAGGGCGCGCTGAGCGAGTTTGGCAAAGGGCGCACGGTGCTGATCATTGCCCACCGCCTCTCTACGGTGCGCGCGGCAGACCGCATCGTCGTGATGGAAGATGGCCGGGCCGTGGAAGAAGGCACGCATGACGGGCTGATGGCGGCCGGGGGAACCTATCGCCGGCTGGTGGAGCTGCAACTCAGCTAGTCGCCGGTAAAGTCGGGGTCACGCTTCTCGAAAAAGGCCTGGACGCCTTCGCGGAAATCCTCCGTCTGCTGCATGAGAGCAAAGGCCTCAAGGTCACGGTGGGCGGTCGCCTTTGCCAGGGCCAGCGCGGCAATGTTCACGTCGTGCTTTACCATCTTCAGCGCTGTTGGCGGCAGGCGGGACGCGGCGGCGGCAATTTCAGTTGCCTTGGCGAGCGCTGCGCCGGGCGCTGTCACATGATCGTAAAGGCCCCAGCTAAGGGCGGTTGTGGCGTCGACTTTCTCGCAGAGCCCGGCGATCCGCTTGGCGCGCGCCGGGCCGATGAGGGCCACAAAGCGGGGGATTGAGCCCCAGCTCATATTCATGCCGCGCTCGACTTCGGGGACATAGAAGGTGGTGGCAGCAGAGGCGACCCGCAGGTCGCAGAAAGCCGCCAGCGCTGCTCCGCCGCCCACACACCAGCCTTCGAGGGCGCAGATTGTGAGCGCGTCGACCTGTTCCCAGGCCGCGCACATATCCGGCCCATTGCGCAGCCGGATGCGGCGCTCGGCAAGGCCGAGCCGGCGGACATCCACGCCTTCGGGGTCTTTCAGATCGGCGCCAAGGGTGAAATTGTCCGCCCGGCCCGTGAGGATGACGGCGGAGATGGACGGATCGCCGTGAAACTGGCGTGCGGTCTCGGTCAATTCGCGCATGAGTTTCTGGCTGAGGGCGTTGGCCTTTGCGCCGGTGTCAAACGACACGGTGGCGACGCGGCCTTCTTTCCGGATGCTGACGAGATCCATGGCGCGGGATCAGGTCTGCGGACCGGCAGGGCGTTCCTGCGGCAACTGGGCGGCGGCGTGGCGGATGAAGCGTTCCAGCTTTTCCGCGCTCTCGGCGCCCTGCACGGCGATGCGCCGGTTGGCGATGTAGGTGGGCACGCCGGAGATGCCCATCTGGCGGAACATGTCGGCTTCCTGACGGACCGCTTCGACATCGGCGCCGGATTCCAGAAGGTCAGCGACAATATCCGCATCCAGATCAATCGCGCGGGCGATGTCCACCAGCACGTCATGGTCGCCGATGTTCCGGGCTTCGTTGAAATAGGCGCGGAAGAGGGCTTCCTTGGCGGCGGCGCCTTTGCCCTGACCCTGCGCCCAGCGCACGAGGCGATGCGCGTCGAAGCTGTTGGGGCGGTGGGTGACGGCGTCAAAGCGGTAGGGGATGTCTTCGGCGGTGCCATAGTCGATCAGGGCCTGGCGCATCATTGCCATGCGTTCCTTCCCCTCGGGCGAGGAGACGCGGCTGGCCATATATTCCTTATAGTCGACGCCGGCGGCGGGAATGGTCGGGTCAAGCTCATACGGGCGGAAGAGGAGCTGGACCTTGATGTCGGGCGTCTGGGCGATGGCGGCCTGAATGCGGCGCAGGCCAAGCCAGCACCAGGGGCAGACGGGGTCTGATACCATTTCGATGGCGACGGTCATGAGTGCCTCCTTTTGCCGGTGCGGCCAGGAGGAAGTATAGGCGCGCGAGCGCGCCGCGTCACGGGTTGGCCGGGGTTTCCGCAGCGTCGCCGCGTTTGGCCACTTCGGCGGCCAGGGCGCGCTCCATATCGCTGGCAAACCATGTGTCTGGATAGCTTATCGCCGGCCTTGGGCGTGGCTTGAGGCCGAAGGGCATGGCGACAGCTGCTGGCACTGTTTCGTGTTCGGCGAAGAGGCGGCTGGAGGTCGTCGGGGGAAACATTGCCGCGATCAGCAGGCCGATGGCGACGATGGCCCCGGCATGGACGTTTGCCTTGAACATGGCGAGCGCCTTGCCCTCGCCTCTGGTTTTCAGCGTCATGGCCTGCCAGGCACCGTGAGCCAGGAAGAGCAGCGCCGTCAGCGCGCCGAGGCGTCCTGCGCCCTGGGCATAGGCGGCAAAGCCGATGAGGGCGGCCGCGCCCATGTGGAAGCCGAAAGAGATCAGCACGGCCTGCCGGCCGAAGAGGCGCGCGGTGGAGCGCACGCCGATCAGGGCGTCGTCTTCGCGGTCCTGGAGGGCGTAAATTGTGTCATAGGCAATCGTCCACAGGACGAGGCCGAAATAGAGGATGTAGGTGGGGCCGGTGATGACATTGGCGGTCGCGGCGCCGACCAGGACGCCCCAGTTGAAGGTGAGGCCGAGCCAGGCTTGCGGCCACCAGGTGACGCGCTTGGTATACGGGTAGATGGCCACCAGCGGCAGGGCGAGGAGGGCGGCGATCTTGGCGTCCCAGGGCAGGGCGAGCCAGATCAGGAAGCCGATGGCGAGTTGGGCCAGCAGGAAGATATAGGCCTGCTTGGTCGAGACCGCGCCGGAGGGGATCGGCCGGGCGGCTGTGCGGGCGACCTTAGCGTCGAAATCCTTGTCGGTGATGTCGTTCCAGGTGCAGCCCGCCCCGCGCATGACCACCGCGCCGATGAGGAAGAGGAGGGTCCAGAGAAAGTCGATCGGGTGCAGCCCGTTGCTCGTGAGCCGGGCAAAGCCGAGGCCCATCACGCATGGCAGGAAGAGCAGCCAGACGCCGACGGGCCGGTCGAGCCGGGCGAGCATGGCGTAGGGCTGCCAGGCCCGCGGCAGGCCTGCGAGCCAGCCGGGCAGGGCGGAATCGGCGGGGATGCTGAAAGTCCCCGGGTTTTCAGGTGTTTGCGGTGTGGTCATCAGGAAGGGATATAATCGATCCTGAGAGCCCTCGCACGGGTTGTGATTTCAAAACCACAGGAAGTTGCGCAAAGGCCACACCTTAACACGGGCGCTGGTGGGGCTTATAGCGCGGGGATGGCTACGATTCCCCGCCTTTATGTTGATGCGTCGCTGGCGGAAGCTGGCGCGGTTGCACTGGATGACGAACAGTCGAACTATCTGCTGCGCGTTCTGCGGCTGGAGGACGGCGCGCGCGTCCGCCTCTTCAACGGGCGGGACGGGGAGTGGCAATGCGCGGTCAAAAAGGCGTCAGCCAAGCGCGCCGAAGCGACACCTTTGAGACAAACCAGGACACAATCGGGACAAACCGGGACACATCTGACGCTGCTTTTCGCGCCGGTGAAGAAGGACCAGACCGACCTGATTCTGGAGAAGGCGACCGAGCTCGGCGCCGCGCAGATCCGCCCGGTGCTGACCGAGCGGACCCAGGCGCGGACGGTGCGCGCCGACCGATTCCGCAAGATCGCGCTGGAGGCGGCCGAGCAGACCGAGCGGCTGGACTTGCCGGAGATCCTTGAGGTGGCGAGCCTCGATGCGGCGCTGGACGCGCTGGAGCCGGGCACGGCGGTGATCTTCTGCGATGAAGCGGGCGACGAGGCCGAGGCCCCCTGGGGCGGGCAGGCAGGCCGGGCGCGGCCGATGCTGGAGGTGCTGGAGGGGCTGAAAGGCCGGCCAGCGGCGATCCTGACGGGGCCGGAGGGTGGGTTTACTCCAGCTGAGCGCGCTTTCCTGCGCGGGCGGGCAGAGACATACCCGGTGAGCCTTGGGCCGCGCATCCTGCGGGCAGAGACGGCGGCGATTTCGGCGATGACGCTGTGGCAGGCGGTGTGTGGGGATTGGGGTTAGGCGGGAACGTAGGTGAGGCGGATCACGTCTGGGCCGATACGGTCTGTTGCGGTAAGGCGCAGGCGGGGGCGTGGGCCGGCGAAATAGGGTTTGCCCTCGCCGAGCACGACGGGGTGGAGGTAGATCCGGTATTCATCGATGAGGCCGAGCTGCGTGAGGCTGTGGGCGAGTTGCGGGCCGGAAACTTCCATATAGCCGCTGAGCCGGGATTTGAGGTCTCGCACCGTGGCTTCGAGATTGTCTGCAACGAGCGTGGCGTTCGGGCCGACAGATTTCAATGATCCGGACACGACCCATTTGGGTTGCTTGCGCCAGACTTCCGCATATTCGTGCTCAGGGGCGTCCCATCCGGGTTGTTCCTCATCCCAATAGCGCATCACCTCATACATGGTGCGGCCATAGATCGTGCCTGCCGAGCCGCGCACATCTTCGATGAAGTGGCGGAAAAGATCCGTATCCGGCGCAAACGCCATGTGATCGACATAGCCGTCGAGGGATTGGTTGAGAGCGTAGATGAGTTTGGCCATGTGTTGGGTGCCTTGTGAGGGCGCTTGTTTTTGCGTTTCATAAAGAGGTTGAGGGAGGGGGTGGTCTGCCAACCTTACTGCTTAGTTGCCCCTACGATCTGTTCTCAAGTCGAGGAAATTCGAGCGGCTTTAATGTCTATGGTTGCCGAAAATCCGTGTTTTTCTAGCATATGAAGTAAATTGGCTCCGTTCATCAAAGTAATGGGTTTCCCAGCCATAAACTTATAAGCATCTGGGCCGTAGTCGGCGGTCGTTACGAGTATTCCGCGCGAAGCCCCTTCGTTCATTATCGTTCCATAGAGATCGCGCACGGCAGAAACGCCAACAGTTCGCGTATAACGTTTGGCCTGAATTACTATCTTGCCACCAGTAATCGGATCTGGATCGAAAGCGATGGCATCTACACCTCCGTCGCTGCTGGATTGAGTGACTTTAACTTCGCCGCCGCGTGAGGCGAACTCTCTCTCAAACAATTCGCGAACGAGATGCTCAAAATCCTCCCATGACATCGCTGCTAGATTAGTGCTTTCATCAAGAGAGGCCCCAATAGCTCTTGCGTCAACAAAACGACGGTCTTCAGTATCCAAATCCATGACTGGAGCAATTGGCGCGAGTGACGCCAGCGACGCCGCCGACACCCCTTTCAACGATTTGAAGCAAGCTTTGGGCTCAACGCGGGAAAGATCTATCGCGCAGAAACTTGTGCGATCAACGAGCAGGGACAAAAGGCAACTTCGATTTTGCAAACCAGTTGCTGGGTCTATGAACTCGACAAAGCCGTTAAATAGTATGGCATCCATATTGCCGGATTCGTCTGCTTCAAATAGTTCGTGAACTGTGCGAAGGCATATTTGATAAGCTACGGATTCAAAGTTATTCTTTCGTTCGCGTTCTGTGATGTAGCTTTCTTTCAATTCGCCTGTCGCCTTGACGAATTTTACTGCTTTGATCGTTGGTAGTGTTTCTATCGACGGAAGGTCGTAAGCCAGCTTGAGAAGTTTTCGTGGGCGATCATACTGCAGCAGGTATGATTTCTCGAATAATCCATCGTAGTCGGATCGTTCAAGGACCAGGGAAGCGTGTTCGATAACTGCTTCTTCTTCACCGCTTGCTACTGCAGCAGCTAATCTATCTACTTCTGCATGTGATGCTGCTTGTTCGGCTTTGAAGGCTTTCTCTTGAGTTTTATGCCCATCCCAAAAGGCATTGCTGCGCTTTTTCCATTCGCCAACGGCATTTTCCCAAATGTTTGTACGCTGCGCTTCAGCATCACTCCATTCTTGCATGGCGGTAGCGTACTGCTCTTCAGATCGTGCAAGAATTGATGCTTTTTTTCCCATTATCACATCAAAAAAACCCACCTTCGGTATCACGTACACGGGAGGATCAGGTGTGACTTTTGATGGTCTGGCTTCTGGGAAATCTATTGGGTAAGCGTAAAATGATCGATCTTTGAGGGTTTCCCAATTCACCCTATCGTCAACGCTTAGGGTACGAGCAAGTATTCCACCCAAAGACTGGAGCGCTAGGTCAGCCTCCATGGTGAGTTCGTCAGCCGCAGATTGTCCCGATAGTAGGGTTTGACGCTTTTGATACAAGTCGTATTTGTCGTCCCAGCTCGCCATCAAAGCGTCGAGTTTGCTTTGTAGAATAAAAACTTCTGGCGCGCTCACTTCCTTATGAAGGTTCAGCTTCTTGTGACGCACATCGATGTAGTAGCGGAGGATACGATCGCCACGAGCGCTCCATTTGGCACCGAGCGAACCGGCCACGATGTTTTCGAGATTTTTCGAATGTATGGTTACCTTAGCCAAATCAACCCCCAGAGATCTTTGCAGAATGCCTTTAGTGTACAGTCGCAAATCAGGACGGCAGATCAAGAGAATTCTGACTATCCCTGATAGTGCGTCCCTGTAGCTTTGGTTGAGATTGTTGATGTTGAGTAGTTTCAGATTGGACTAGAAGAAAGAGCCATGAGCCAGACCGGTTAAACTGGCTCGAAGGTAAAGAGTCGCCCAATCGGTCGAAGTTTTCCACAGGCTGGATGTGGACTATATTCGCCTCTTAAGAGGAAATAATGACGCCGCCGTTCAAGAATTTGCATTCCCCCGTTGGCGTTGCCGCATTTCGGCCTTATCTCCCCAGCCGGACAAACTGTTTCAGGAGCGCGCCGCGATGACTACGCCAACGAGCGACATCGACGAAGCCTCGCCGCGAATCTCCGGCAAGCATGAACTGGTCGAGTATCTGGAAGGCGGCTCCAAGCCGCCCAGTGACTGGGCAATCGGCACCGAACACGAGAAGTTCGGTTTCATCTGGGATGGCCTGAAACCGCTTCCCTATGAGGGGCCGGCCTCGATTCTGGCGATGCTGGAAGGCCTTCAGGCCCGGTTCGGCTGGGAGCCGATCCTGGAGGGGGGCTATCTGATCGGCCTGAAGAAGGATGGTGCCAGCGTCAGCCTGGAGCCGGGCGGGCAGTTTGAGCTGTCGGGCGCGCCGCTGAAATCGCTGCACGAGACCTGTGTGGAAGTCGGCCGCCATCTCAAGGAAGTCCGTGAGATTGCCCAGCCCCTCGGCATCGGCTTCATCGGCCTGGGCGCAAGCCCCATCTGGAGCCTGGCGGAGACGCCGGTGATGCCCAAGGGCCGCTACAAGATCATGACCGCCTATATGGACAAGGTGGGCCGCCTCGGCCGGCAGATGATGTTCCGCACGTCCACGGTGCAGGCCAATCTCGATTTCGGCTCGGAAGCCGACATGGTGCAGAAGTTCCGCGTATCGCTGGCGCTGCAGCCGCTGGGCACGGCGCTGTTTGCCAACTCGCCTTTCCTGGAGGGACGCCCGAACGGCTTCCTCTCCTATCGCTCGCATATCTGGACCGATCTCGACCCTGACCGGACGGGCATGCTGCCCTTCGTGTTCGAGGACGGGTTCGGCTTTGAGCGCTATGTGGATTACGCCCTTGATGTGCCGATGTATTTCGTGCGCCGGGGGGGCAAATATCTCGATGCCTCGGGCCTCAGCTTCCGGGATTTCATGGAGGGCAAACTGCCCATCCTGCCGGGCGAGCGCCCGGCGATGGACGATTTTGTCGATCACCTCTCGACCATCTTCCCGGAAGTGCGCCTGAAGCGTTTTCTGGAGATGCGCGGTTCTGATTCCGGGCCGTGGGACCGGCTGTGCGCGTTCTCGGCTTTCTGGACCGGGATTTTCTATTCCCAGTCTTCGCTCGATGCGGCGTGGGATCTGGTCAAGGGCTGGAGCACGGCGGAGCGCGAAGCGATGCGGCAGGCCGTGCGCACGCTGGGCCTCAGGACGCCTATTCCGGGTGGGCGGACGATGCAGGATCTTGCCAAGGAGGTACTGGCGATCAGCCGGGCGGGCCTGAAGGGCCGCGTGATCTCGGCCGCCGGAGACGATGAGACGGGCTTCCTGACCGGCATCGACGAGATCGCCGCTTCGGGTGTCACGCCAGCCGAACGCCTGCTGCAGCGCTATTACGGCCCTTGGGAACGCGATGTCCGCAAGGTGTTTGCCGAAGAGGCTTATTGAGGCTGGCGCGGGGCAGGCGCGCCCGCTAGCGTGACGCCATGTGTGGACGGTTTTTCAGGGAAGGTGTGAGCTGGGAAGATTATTACACTTGGCTCAACATCCCTGCGATTGCGGGCGTTGAGCCGCCTGAAGCCAATTGGAACATTGCGCCGACCACGATCCAGCCGGTCATCCGGCTCAATCATGACAAGTCTGCCCGTGAGATGGCGCCGGCCCGGTGGGGCCTTGTGCCGAGCTGGTGGAGCAAGCCGCTGAAGGAATGGCGCGCGGTGAGCTTCAATGCGCGGGCCGAGGAGGTGGCTGAGAAGCCAACCTTCCGGGGCGCCTATCGCCACAAGCGATGCCTGGTGCCGGTGTCGGGCTATTATGAATGGTCGGTGCAGGGGAAGGCGAAGACGCCTTTTGTCTTCCGCCTGCGCAACCGGCGGCTTTTCTGCCTTGCCGGGCTGTGGGATGCGGCGCTGATTGATGGCTCCGAGATTCAGAGCTTCACGATCCTGACCACCAAACCGAACGATTTCACGGCGGGTATTCATGACCGGATGCCGGTGATCCTGCGGCCGGAGGATTATGACCACTGGCTCGATCCTTCATCGGGCGACCCGTCTGACCTGTTCGAGCCGTTCCCGAACGAGGATATGGACGCCTGGCCGATCAGCCCGGCGGTCGGCAAGGTCAGCAATAATTACCCCGGATTGCTGGACGAGGTGTGAGGCGATGCCGCGATGGCGCCTGACGGGGGCATGAGCATTTCCTGACGCCGGGTAAGCAAAAGGCAGAAACGCCCTTGAGCGCCTGCCGCGACCGTGATCAAACCTTTGACACAATCGGCTCGCGACGGCGCGCCGGCAAAAAGTTTCAGCGCGCTGGGGAGCTGTCCATGCTGATTATCATCCTGGGTCTCGTGATCACACTCGCGACCTGTTTTCCCGTGTTCAACCAGATGCGAAAGCACCCCAAGGGGCTGCACATCCTGTTCTTCGCGGAGATGTGGGAGCGGTTTTCCTATTACGGGATGCGGGCGCTGCTGATCTTCTATCTGACCCAGCATTTCCTGTTTGATGACCGCACGGCGCAGGGCCAGTATGGCTCCTACACGGCGCTGGTCTATCTGCTGCCGCTGCTGGGCGGGTTTCTGGCGGACAAGTATCTCGGCAACCGGAAGGCCATCGCCTTTGGCGCGCTGCTGCTGGTCGCTGGCCACCTGACGATGGGTCTGCATGGGCCGCAGGCAACGCAGACGATGACGGTTGCCGGGGTGGAGTATAATCTGGCGGTGGAAGGCCGGGGTGGCTCGCGGCAGGTGTTCATCGAGACGGGCACACAGCGCTGCCTGTTCGGTGGCAGTGCCCAGTATGACGGTTGCCGGGCAAATGTGAACGATGCTGGCGGCATCACCTTTACCGGCCTTGACGCCGGCAGCGCGCTGCCCACGGTTATCCCCAACGTCATGGAGACGCTGTCGGAGCCGGTGCGTAACCCTCTGTATACGAATATCCTGTTCCTCGCCCTTGCGCTGATCGTGATGGGCGTCGGCTATCTCAAGGCCAATATCTCTTCCATCGTCGGCCAGCTTTACGAAGAGAACGATCCCAAGCGGGATGGCGGCTTCACGCTCTACTATTATGGCATCAATCTTGGCGCCTTCTGGGCGGCGATCCTGTGTGGCTATCTCGGCCAGACGGTCGGTTGGTGGGCCGGCTTTGGCCTTGCTGCCGTCGGTATGGCCGTCGGCTGGCTGGTCTTTACGCGCCGCCGCCTGATTTTCTGGACGCCGGGCGAGCCGCAGCTTCCCGACCATGTGGGCGCGCCGCCCAATCCGGAACTGCTGGCAAAGAAGGTGGCAGGCCCGATCACCTTCGAATGGATGCTTTACCTGCTGGCCATTCCTGGTGTGGCGGTCGTCTGGTATCTTCTGCAAACCCCTCAGTATACGTTTTTGACGCTGATGAGCGGCCTCGTACTCTTTGGCGGCTACATCATCTATTACATGGTGACCAAATGCACCTGGCGCGAAAGCCAGGAGTTGATGCTAGCCCTGTTCCTGATCTTCATGTCGGTGGTGTTCTGGTCGCTGTTCGAACAGGCCGGTTCGTCGCTGAACCAGTTTGCCGAGCGTAATACGCAGCTGCCGCATGATGGCTTCTTTACCGTCACGGCGGCGCAGACGCAGAGCTTCAATTCCGGCTTCATCCTGTTGTTTGCGCCTGCCTTCGCGGCGCTCTGGGCCTGGCTTGGCGCGCGCAATGCCGACCCCAATACGGCGCTGAAATTTGCGCTGGCGCTGGTGCAGGTGGGGCTTGGCTTCTGGGTGCTGGTCTGGGGTGTTCAGTTTGCCGATGCCAGCTATCGCGTGCCGCTGGTCTTCCTGACACTGGCTTACCTGCTGCACACGACGGGCGAGCTTTGCCTTTCGCCCGTAGGCCTGTCGATGATCACCAAGCTCTCACCGGGCGCCATCGTCAGCTTCATGATGGCGGGCTGGTTCCTGTCCTCGGCCTTCTCGCAATATGTGGCGGGCGTGATCGCGCAGTTCACGGCGAGCGACACCGTGGCCGGGCAGGTGCTTGATCCGGCGCGGGCGCTGGCGACCTATAAGGACGTGTTCTGGAGTCTCGGCGTTGTGGCGATCATCATCGGTGTGTTGCTGGGCCTCTTGAGCTTCTTCCTGAAGCGTCTCGGCCATGGCAAGGCGGGCCGGATTGGCGGGCGCGAGATGATTGACGCCGAAGCTGGCCGCAAGATGACAGATTGATCCGTATGCCACGGAAAAATGAAGCGGGGCGCTCTTATCGGGCGCCCCGTTTTGTTTGGGGTTTTACTCGCCGCTGTCGCCGAGTTCGCTGGCTGAGGACGCTTCTGAACTGGTGGAGCCCTGCGCGCCCTCTGGAGAGCGCGGCTTGGGAAGCTGCCGGGCAGGGTTGAGGGTTCCGGGGGGCGCCATGATTTCCGGCGGGTCAGGCTGGTTCATATAGATCGTCTGGCTGGGGAAGGCGAAGGCGGCGCCATTGCGCGCGATGATGTCCATCACGGCATAGGCGAACTCTTCCTTGACCTTCAGCCATTCGCCCCAATTGGTCGTCCGGGTGAAGGTGTAGATCAGGAAGTCGATGGAGCTGGCATTGAACTTGTCGACACGCACGAAGAGGGAAACTTCCGGTGGCTTGGCGATGCGGTCGTCATTCATCAGCCAGTCTTCGATGTCCTGACGGATGGCCCTCAGCTGGTCCACGGTGGTCGAGTATTCGACCCCGACGGCCCAGACGATGCGCCGGTGGGTCATGCGCGTGAAATTGGTGACGGCCGCGTCGGCGAGTTTTGAGTTGGGCACAAAGACCGGGCTCTGATCAAAGCGGCGCACCAATGTGGAGCGGAAGTTAATCTGGACGACCGTGCCCTCGACCACACCGTCCACCAGAATCCATTCGCCCGGTACGAAGCGTTTCTCGCCGATGATGAGGAGGCCGGAGATCAGGTTCCGGAAGAGATCCTGCGCGCCGAGGCCGACAGCGATGCCGAACACGCCGAGGCCGGCCAGCAGAGGCGCGACGGCGATGCCCCATTGCTGGGCCACCGCGCCGAGGCCGAGCGCGACGAGGATGAATTGCAGCGCCTTGATCATCCAGTCCACAGCCGGGCCGGAGAGCGAGCGCTTCACATCCGAGAGCACATATTCCAGCATCCGGGAGGCACGCGACAGCGACCAGAAGATCGTCAGTGTAACGATCGACTGGATGATGCGGCTGGCATAGAGTTCCACCACCGGATCAACATTCAGAACCTGGATGGAGGCATAGATGCCCGCAACGACCGGGATGATCTTCAAAGGAGTGGCGATGGCCTTGACCAGGACATCGTCAATCTGGGTCTGCGATCCGGCGGCCCAGTTGGTGATCCAGACAACCAGTGTGCGCGCAAACACGCCGCGCACGATTATGGCAAAGCTCATTATCAGGAAAACCGTGATGATCTGCCCATAGGTGAGGCCGTAGGCGCCCTCATCCCAGATGCTGGCGATATAGCTGGTCGCATCAATGGCCCAGCCCGGGGCATTCCTCGCCCACCAGCCGCCAAGTTCTTCCACTATGGGAGGCGCCGCCATCCTCAGTCCCCTTGTCTTGTTTCAGGTTTCAGGCTGGCACCTAGGCTGCGGAGGCGGCGATGTTAACCGGCAGGGCTGTGATTTTTTGGATTTTTCTTGTTTCTCAGGCCGGACGCCATTCGCCGGGGGGCAGCGTGTCCAGGTTCCAGTCTCCTATCCGTAGGCGGATGAGGCGAAGTGTCGGGTGGCCCACGGCGGCGGTCATGCGGCGCACCTGGCGGTTGCGGCCTTCGGTGATGGTCAGCTCGATCCAGCTATCGGGCACCGATTTCCGGTAGCGGATGGGCGGGTCGCGGGGCCAGAGGTTTTCCGGCTCTGATGCAAGGTGTGCGCGGGCCGGGCGGGTGCGGCCGTCTTTCAGGTCCACGCCCTTGCGGAGGGCCTGAAGGGCCTCTTCTGAGGGCACGCCTTCGACCTGGGCGAGATAGGTTTTCGGGATCTTGTGTTTCGGGTCGGCGATGCGGGCCTGTTCGCGCCCGTCATCGGTGAGGATGAGGAGGCCTTCGCTGTCAAAGTCGAGCCTTCCGGCGGGGTAGACGCCGGGCAGGTTTATGAACTCTTTAAGGGTGCGCTTGCCGCTGCCCTCATCGGTGAACTGGCTGAGCACGCCATAGGGCTTGTTGAACAGAATGAGCGTCATGAGCGCCCTTTGCCCCGGCCAAGGCTGCCCCGTAAAGCCCTGCAGGCGCGCGATCCTTCAGAATTGGTAACGCGGGTGTTTACATACCGCGCCTTTACGGCCCGCTTATTGCAATGCAATAAGCCCTTGCTCCGCTGTGGGGCGACCCCATATTCTCGCTGTGAGCAAAAGTGCTCACAGTGTTCTGGAGGCCCGGTCCTTGATCCTCAGCATGCTCAAAGCGAAGCTTCACGGCGCAACGGTCACCCAGTGTGACCTGCACTATGAAGGCTCTGTATCCATCGACCAGGACCTGCTCGATGCGTCCGGTATCCTGCCGCATGAGAAGGTGGATATCTGGAACGTGACCAATGGCGCGCGTATCCAGACCTATGCTCTGGAGGCGCCGCGTGGCTCTCACACGATCGGCGTCAATGGCGCAGCCGCCCGGCATTTTGCCGTGGGCGACACGGTGATCATCGCGGCCTTCTGCGGCGTGGAAGCTGAAAAAGCCCGCCAGCATGCGCCAACGGTTGTGCTGCTCGGCGAAGGCAACGAGATCAAGCGCGCTTCCTGAGGGGGCGTTCCCTAGACTTCGAAAGCTGCCAGGATTGGGCAGACGTCCGATTTGTCTGTAGCGCACTCCCTGGCGAGCCTTTGCAGGCTCTGCCGTGCCCGTTGCAGCTCGGCGATCTGTTCGTCCAGTTTTGCCATCCGCTGCTGCGCCATCTCCCGCGCGCGCTGATGATCGTGGCCTGAGTCCAGTGCGATCAATTCTCTGATCTCTTCCAGCGTGAAGCCGGCCTGCTGCGCCTTGCGGATGAAGCGGAGCCGCCGAACGTCTTCAGCACCATAGCGGCGTACGCCGGCGTCGCGCGGGGGTGTGCCGAGCAGGTGCCTGCGCTGGTAGAAGCGGACGGTCTCGACGCCGACGCCGCCAGCCTGGGCAAGTTTTCCGATGGTCAGCATCTTTCCCTCTTGATTCCGTACCGTAGTACGGAACCTATATGTGTGTCTGCAAGCTCCACGACAAGAACGGGAAGGAGACACAGACATGCCCGGCCAGTCTATAAGTTCCAGCAAGGCCAGAGTGGCACGCCTTTACCGGATGGTGATGCCTGACCACACATGTCCCTACGGCCTGAAGGCAAAGGATCTGCTGAAGCGGTCAGGCTTCGCGGTCGAGGATCATCATCTCCAGACGCGGCCAGAGGTCGACGCTTTCAAGGCAGAGCACGGCGTGGCCACCACGCCGCAGATATTCATCGGGGATGCGCGGATCGGCGGCTATGATGACCTGCGCCGGTATTTGGGCAAGTCCGTAGCCGATCCCAAGGCGCCCAGCTACCGGCCGGTCATTGCCCTGTTCAGCATGACGTTTCTGATGGCGCTGGCGGCCAGCTTTGCGGTCTTCGGAACGCCTTTCACGGTCTGCGCGGCCGAATGGTTCATTGCTTTCAGTATGGCCGTACTGGCGCTGCTCAAGCTGCAGAATATCGAGACCTTTGCCACGATGTTCCTGAACTATGACCTGCTGGCCAAGAGGTGGGTGCGCTATTCCTACATCTATCCCTTTGCCGAAGGGCTGGCCGGCATCCTGATGATCGCGGGCGCCCTGACATGGCTGTCTGTGCCTGTTGCCCTGTTTATCGGAACGGTTGGCGCGGTTTCCGTTTTCAAGGCGGTCTATATTGACCGTCGCGAACTCAAATGCGCCTGCGTCGGTGGCGGCAGCAATGTGCCGCTCGGGTTCATCTCGCTGACCGAGAACCTGATGATGATCGCCATGGCGGTCTGGATGGCGCTCGGGGCTTTGGGGGTGCTGCCCGCCTGGGCGCATGGGATGTAGGCCGGGCGCCTACTTCCCCATCACCTCTGCAATGATCTCGACCGAGCGGCGGCGCTTTTCGGGATCATACATATCCGACACGATCATCAGCTCATCGGCGTTCGTCCGCGCCAGCAGCGCATCAACGCCGCGGCGGATGGTGTCATAGGCGCCGATGATGCTGAAACTCAGCATGCCGGAGGCCTGGGCGCGTTCCTGCGGGGTCCAGTAGGTATCGATGTCGTCAATCGGCGGCTGGGTCAGCTTGCGCTGGCCGCGCACCAGATTGGCGAAGGACATCTGCTGGGAGGTGGCGAGGTATTTGGCTTCCTCATCCGTTTCGGCCGCGATGATGTTCACGCCAATGAGCGCGTAGGGCTTGGCCATCTTCTCATTCGGTTTGAAGCGCGACCGGTAGGTGGAGAGCGCCTGATCCAGCGCCTGCGGGGCAAAGTGGGAGGCAAAGCCATAGGGCAGGCCAAGCTCGGCGGCGAGCTGGGCGCCGAACAGGCTGGAGCCGAGAATCCAGAGCGGGATGTTAGAGTTTGAGCCGGGGACCGCTTCGATGCGTTGGCCTTCATTGACAGGACCGAGCCACATCTGGAGTTCCACCACGTCCTGCGGGAAGCGTTCGGCTTCCTCAGGATGCACGCGCAGGGCGCGCAGCGTCATCTGGTCTGTGCCGGGCGCGCGGCCGAGGCCAAGGTCGATCCGGCCGGGATAGAGCGCGTCGAGCGTGCCGAACTGTTCGGCGATGATGTAGGGCGCGTGATTGGGCAGCATGATGCCGCCGGCGCCGACACGGATGGTCTTTGTGCCGGCTGCAATATGGCTGATGACGAGGGATGTGGCCGCTGTGGTGACGGTCGGCATGTTGTGGTGTTCGGCGACCCAGAAGCGCTTGTAGCCAAGGCTTTCAGCATGCTGGGCGAGGCGGCGGGCTTCATTCAGAGCGTCCGCGCGGGTGAAACCTTTGCGGACACGGCCGAGTTCGAGAATTGAGAGTTCGGCCATGTCTTGTATCCTCTGTCGGGATGGCTTCAGCCCGGCATAGATGGGCACGGGGCGCGGTTTGCCAACCTGCGGCAGCGGTAAAGGGCCGGTTTAGCTTATCTGTCTTCGGCTCCCGGGGCCGTCAGAAGCCCGCCGGCTTGGGCAATCCGGTCGACGACAGACAGATCGCCTTGAAGCGCTCGCCCATCTGCTGGGGGTCGATGAGGCGCTGGGCGGCGTTGTAGAGGGCTTCGGCTTCGTCCGGATTGGCCTGGATCAGCTGGTTGAGACGGGCCTGCGCGCCGAGGCCAAGCAGGAACATGCCCTGCGGCGTGGGGCCGGAGACATCGAGGCCGGTTGTGGTGGCGAGGCGGGCGAAACGGCCGAAGTCGACGTCCACGGTGAGGTCGCTGGCGCCGGGGGTTTCCAGCGGGGAGACCTGGCGGCCTTCGCGATAGGCGCGCAGCGTGTCGCCGGGCGCGCGGTCGATCGGGCCATAATCGATGAACAGCGCGCGGAAAGGGTCTGTGCGGGAGGCGAGATCGGCATTGATCAGATCAAGACCGGACTGGACCTCGACGACATCGCCGGTCAGCGCGGTGCCCATCGGCGGGCGGGGCTCGTCTGCGGCAAGGCCCATGACGAGGCGGCGTTCGGGCGAGAGGCCGATGACGCATTCCCGCCAGCGGTCTCCATCGCGGCGGAACTGGCGGACAGGCAGGCAGTCAAGATATTCGTTGGCCACCAGGATCATCGGCCCGGCGGGCACATCGCTGAGCTGGGCGGCAAATTGCGGGCTGAAACGCTGCAGGCGGTCTGTCTGCAGCAGGCGGAGGGCCGGGCTTGGCTCGATGAGGGTGAGCTGCAGCGCGCTGAGGAATGCCTGCCCGCCGGCAATGGCTGCCAGCTTCAGCGCGTCATGCATCAGGAGGGCGCGGCCGGGGCCGATCTCGACGAGGTGGAACGGGGACGGCTCGCCCAACGCGCGCCATTCATGCACGATCCAGAGGCCGATCAGCTCGCCGAAGATCTGGCTGGTTTCAGGCGCGGTCGTGAAGTCGCGGCCAATGCCGGGGCGCGCGGCGTAGTAGCCTTCTTTGGGGTCATGCAGGGCAATCTGCATATAGGCAGACAGGGGGATCGGGCCGTCAGTCTCGATCAGGCGTATCAGCCGGTCTTCCAGCGTCATTGCTGCGGGGTGCCCACCGGGGGCTTGCGCAGGGCGTTCCAGATGAGCCAGGCGCCGCCGAGCCACATCGGCGTTGAGAGCAGCATGCCCATGGTCAGCCATTCGGGCAGGCCGTGGACGAAGGCGTCGGGCTCGCGGAAATGTTCGGCCACGGAGCGGCCAAAGCCGTAGAACAGCAGGAACAGGCCAGCGACGAGGCCCGGACGTTTCAGGGCGCCGAACTTCCAGATGAGGATGGAGAGGACGAGCAGCGGCAGCCAGCCTTCCAGCACCGATTCGTAAAGCTGGCTCGGATGGCGGGCGAGTTCGTCGCCGCGATAAATCCAGTCACCGGTTTCCCAGTTATAGGCGGGCGGGGTGGAGCCGGGCACATAACCTTCGGGGAAAACCATGCCGACCGAAGCGTCTGTCGGGCGGCCGTAAAGCTCGGCATTGGTGAAGTTGGCGATGCGCACGAGACCGATGCCGATGGGCGCTGTGACGCCGGCAATGTCGCCCACCGAGAAGAGGTTGACCCCGCGCTTGGCCGCAAACCACCAGAGAACGAGCACAACCCCGGCGATGCCGCCATGGAAGGCCATGCCGCCATCCCAGATGCGCAGGATCGTCATCGGGTCAGATGTGAGCACATCCATCTGATAGGGCACCATGTAGAACAGGATATAGCCCAGGCGCCCGCCCAGGATGATGCCGATGATGATCCAGAACATCAGGTCATCCAGGCCGTCTTTAGTGAGGGGCGCGGTGCCCCCGAACAGCTCGGGCCGCTTGATCAGCTGGCTGGCATAGGCCCAGGCCAGACCGATGCCGGCGATATAGCCGAGCGCGTACCAGCGCAGATGGAAGGTGCCGAGCCCCATAAAGCTGAAATCGAGGGAGAAGAGCGCCGGGCTCCACTCTGGAAACTTCAGAGCGGCTTCGCCCATGAAAATCGTCAGTGCGGCGAGCAGTTCGGTCATGCGGCGTCTTTTCCCTGTCTGGCTGGCACCCTATCTGATAGGCCACCAGCACACCCGGCGCGAAGGAGTAGCCGCATGGCCAGCACAAATCCACTGCTTGATGACATTGCAGGTCTGATGACCGGCGCCCTCGGCGCGGCGCGGGCGGCGGGCGAGGAAGCCAAGACGGCGGCACAGGCCCGCGTGCGGGCTTTGATCGCCGATATGGACCTTGCCGGGCGCGATGAAGTGGAGGCCCTGAAGGCAATTGCCACCGCCGCGCTCGACCGTGTGGAAACCCTTGAGGCGCGAATTGCGGCCCTCGAAGCGGCAAAATCCACGGAAAGCTGAGCGTTAACTGCTTATGAACTTTGACATCCCCGGCAGGCCCGGCGTTGAGTGGTGTTGGATTTGTGGAGCGAATCCGGCAGCTTATGCAAATCTCAACGCGGAGGCCCGCCCATGAGCCTGGAACTTAGCCGCAGCGACCTGCTGGCAATCGACCCTCTAGATGTCGTGGAAGACGTGTTGGAAGCCGCTGGCTGGCCAGCCGAACGCGATGAAGAAGGCACGCTTCAAGTTGTCGCTGAAACCCGCTGGGGGGATATGGGCGCGCTGTTCGCGCACCGGCCGGAGCCGGCCGCCGTGCATTTCTCCATGACGCTGGACGTGAAACCGCAGGACGGTAAACGCGCCGCGATCAATGAGCTCGTGATTCTCGCCAATGAGCGCCTCTGGATCGGGCATTTCGATTACTGGGCCGATGATGGCGTGATCGTGTTCCGTTACACTTTCCCCCTGGAAGGCCGTGAGGAGCTGTCTGAAGGCGAGGTCAGCGCTGTGCTGGCCGCTTCCATCAGCGCGGCGGACCGGTTCATTCCGGCGTTCAACTTCCTTGTCTGGGCTGGCAAGTCTCCGCGCGATGCAATCGACGCGGTGATGTTTGAAACCCACGGCGAAGCCTGAGCCCAGCCAGATGAAACCTGCAGCGTCTCTGACCCTTGTCGGCGCAGGCCGTATGGGCGCCGCGCTGCTGCATGGCTGGCTGAAGGGTCCGGCGCGCGACATCTCCGTGATCGAGCCATCGCCGCGTCCTGAGATCAAGGCGCTGGCGGAGGAAGGCCGTATCCGGCTCAATCCGGCGCCATCGCCCAGCAGCATCATCGTGATGGCGGTCAAGCCGCAGCAGTTCGCTGCCGTATCGGCGCAGGCGAAGGCGTTTGTCGGTCCCAAATCCCTCGCCATCTCGATCATGGCCGGCGTGCGCCTGGCGCAGCTGTCCAAGCGCCTGGGCACAGACCGGGTGATCCGCTCGATGCCGAATACACCCGGCGCCATCGGGCGGGGCGTTACCGTTTTCACCGCGCCGCAGGGCGCCAAGCCGGCAGACCTTTCGGCCGCGCGCGAGTTGCTTGCGCCGCTCGGTGAGGTGCATGGTCCGGTGGATGAGGGCATGATGTCTGCGGTGACGGCCCTGTCTGGCTCCGGGCCAGCCTACATCTTCCTGCTGGCAGAGGTGATGGCCGAAGCCGGCGTGGCGCAGGGCCTGCCGAGAGATCTTGCTGTCAGCCTGGCGCGGCGGACCGTTGAAGGCGCTGCTGCCCTGATGGCCGACAGCGGGGACAGCCCGGAAGCGCTTCGCAAAGCCGTGACCTCACCCGGCGGAACCACACAGGCGGCTCTTGACATCCTTATGGACACAGGTGGGATGCCCGCCTTGTTCAGGAACGCCCTCAGCGCCGCCGCAGCCCGCGACCGGCAGCTGTCACAAGAGGCGGACTGACCTCACAGGAGGTAGTTCACTTGGCCGTCAACGATACAGTCATTGAGGCAGCGCTGCTGGCAGCGCTCGAACTCGCGGCTGAGAAACCCTGGTCAGACATCACACTCGCCGAGATCGCGGCGAAGGCAGGCCTGCCTTTACAGGACTTTCACGGGATCAGCGGGCGGGAAGACATCGTTGAGGCGATGGACGGCTATTTTGACCGGGCGATGTCTGCTGACGGCGTGCCCGAGGATGTCTCCGGCCGCGAGCGGCTGTTTGATGTGATCATGAAACGCTTCGAGGCGATGGAGCCCTACCGGCCTGGTCTCCGTGAGCTGATGAAGTTCCGCGAGGCATCGCTGACCCATGTTCTGCGCCTGCCGGTTCACCGGCATGCAAGTGCCGCCTGGGCGCTGGCATCGGCGGGCCTGGACGATGATAGCGGCGCGCCCGCCAGCCTGAAGCGGATCGTGGTTGCCTTCGTGATTGCCAGCACCGAGCGCGCCTGGCGGCGGGAAAAGAGCGCGGATTTCGCGCTTACCATGGCCGCGCTGGACAAAGGGCTGCGCCATGCCGAGGACCGCCTCGGCCAGTTGCGCAGGTTCACCTCAAAATCTGAAAAAACAGAAACAACCGATAAACCTGACAAGGGGGAAGCATGAGCCGTCCGGGACTTGATACGAATCCGCTGGAACTTGGGCCTGACTGGTTCAACACATTGTTTGCGGAGATCGGCATTGATGCCGAGGTGAAGTCTCTGACATCAAAGTCGATCGGCACGGGCCAGATCGGCGAGAATGTGCGCTTCGTTTTCGAATACGCCAAAGCCGGGCCGGACGCGCCCAAAACGCTGGTCGGCAAGTTCCCGTCTGCCAGCGAGGCCAGCCTCGTCACCGCGAAGGTTCTCAACCACTACAAGCGCGAAGTGTTCTTCTATCGCACCTTCCCGAAGGTGGCCGGGCGCATCACGCCAAAAGCGCTGTATACAGACTATGAAGAGGCAACCAACCGCTTTGCCCTGATCATGGAAGACATGTCGCCGTCCGAGCAGGGCGACCAGCTTGCCGGTTGTGGCCTGGTGGAAGCAAAGCTGGCGCTCTCTGCTGCGGCTGCTCTGCATGCGGCGTATTGGGAAGATCCCTCGCTGGATGATTATGACTGGCTTCAAGGCGCGGCTACGGCCCCGCCACCGGGGCTGACCCCGGAACAGGTGGCAGGGCTCTGGGGCGCGTTCAAGGAACGTTACGCCGCCCACCTCAATGCAGACATCATCGAAGTGGGCGACGCATATGCTGCAAGCCTGCCCAAGTGGGGCGAGAGCTATACCGGCCCGTTTGCGCTGACCCATTCAGATTTCCGGCTGGATAATATGCTGTTCGGGCAGCCCGGCGCTGCCAAGCCACTGGCCGTGGTTGACTGGCAGACGGCTGGCAAGGGCGCGCCAGCCAATGATGTGGCCTATTTCATCGGCGCTGGTCTCACGCGGGAAGAGCGCCCGAAACATGAGCAGGCGCTTCTGCGTTATTATCACGACTGCCTGAAAGCCGAAGGGATCACCGGCTACAGCTTTGAAGATCTCTACCAGCATTATCGCTGGTTTTCCTTCTATGGGATTTCGGTCGCCTTCGGGGCGGCCATGCTCGTCAAGCAGACCGAGCGGGGCGACGAGATGTTCCTCACCATGCTGCGCCGCCACACCGCTCAGGTGCGGGATAATAATGCGCTGGAACTACTGAAAACGCTGGCCTGACGCACAAGCGTTCATTTCTCCATTCATGTTGTTAAGACCGCCCCCTCATGGGGCGGTTTTTCTGTACGGTCTGTCATGATCAGGGCCGCAAAAAGGCAGGAATCTCCCCTTCGTCCCGCGCTGGAACAGCTTTGCAAACGGTATCCTAACGCGGCCTGAAAAACTGACTTTCGAGGTTAGGGCTGGGCTTAAACTCACCTGTGTATGGTCCAACGTACAGACCCCGGAGAAGCCGGGTGTCGTGCCATCGCCAGGAACAGGTCATGCACATGGAAACGCAGAACGCACGCCCCATCAGCGTTAAGGGGCCGGACGGCCAGAAAATGACTCTGGCTGATCTGCCATCGCCGAACATTTCCCGCTGGGTGACCCGCCGCAAGGCTGAGGTCGTGGCTGCCGTTACCGGCGGTCTGCTCACACGGGAAGCTGCCTGCGAACGCTACAACCTCACGGACGAGGAATATGAAGGCTGGGAACGCCTGTATGCCCGTCATGGGGCCAAGGGTCTCCGGACCACCCGCCTCCAGCAGTACCGGCGTTAATCTGGTATTAGCCACGTTAAACCCGCCTTAAGGCGGGGATTCTACCCTCTCTGAATGCGTCGCAGTCCCTGAGTCTGCGGCCATTCGGAGAGGTAGATGGCGTTGAAGCATACAGCACTGGCAGGAGGAGCCGGCCGGGCCATGCGGCTTGCGGCGCTTGCTGTTGTGTTTCTGGCGCTTTCGCTGGGTGTGTGGCGCGCCTCCAGCCTGCTGACCGGCGGCCATGATGTGCCCCGCAGCCCCGCAGAAGCCTCCCTGACCCGTTTGATTGACCCGGTTGCCGGCCCTGGCAATTCGCGCACCTCCATTGCGCTCAATGCCGAAGGCGGGCGCACTGTGTTCGTGCTTCTGGACGCGCCCGCTGCCCCTGTGGCCGGTGATCTGCAACGGATGCTGCCCGAAGCGGCTGGCCTTGATGTCACCCGCGGCGACAAGCTCGTCATTGAGCAGGCAGTCTTCGCGCGCGGTCTTCCCGGCCGCCCGGACAGCGCGGCCTGGCTTGAACTGGGCGCGCTGGGGCTGATTTCCCTCATGTCTGCGGGCATTGCGCTCGCCACCCTGCGGATCGGCCCGGCGCCGGTCCTGGCCGCGCCGGTTCGCGAGGTTGAGCGGCCCTATCCGGAGCCGCGCGTTGAAACACTTCGCACGGTGCGCCCTGTGGCGCCGGCTTCGGCGGTGGAAGCAGGCGATGTGGCCAAGCGTGATCCTGCGCGGGCTGCGGCTGTGTTGCGCGGCTGGATGAGCGGCCGGGAGGAGGCGTCATGACGCTCCCGGCGACCCTTTCCCGGAACCATGACAGCGGCACGCTGCGCGCCGCCCGCCTGATGCGCGCGCTGGGGCCCGAAGCGGCCGGCATCTGGGCGGAGCTGTCGCCTGCCGAAGTGCGCGCGCTGACTGCCGCGATGGACAGCATCGCCGACGATCCCGCCGCCGAAGCCGACGCCGCCCGCCTCTTTGCCGAAGCCGCCAGCCGGTTTGGCCAGGCCGAGCAATTCCCGGCGAGCAGCTTGCACCGGCACAAGGATGTGTGGTCGGCGCTGTCAGCGCTATCGGTGGATACGCTCGTTGGGCTGGTCCGGCCGGAACGGGCGGCGAATGTGGCCCTTATTCTCTCACGTCTCTCCAGCGAAACGTCCGCCCGCATCCTGCGCGCCCTGCCGCCTTCGCTGGCGGTGGAGGCAATGCAGCGCCTGTTGCATCTTGGCGCGCCGAGTGCGGCGGCGGTGAAAAGCCTGGAAGACTATCTCACCCGCCGCCTGCCGGCGCTGGCCTCGGAAGGGACGCGCGGCGGGCATGAGCGTGTTGCGCGCATCTTCGACCAGATGGATACAAGGGCAGAGTCTGTGTTCCTCGCCGCGCTGGAAAGCGCCGAGCCGGGGGCCGGCCAGAAAGTGCGTGCCCTGATGTTCACCTTCGATGATCTGGCCGGGCTGGACGCGGGCGGCATGCAGACGCTGCTCTCGACGGCAGACCGCGCCGTGCTTGTCGCCGCGCTGAAAGGCGCCCGCGAGGCGACGGCGGCGGCCTTCTTTGCCAACATGACCCAGCGCGCGGGCGACCTGCTGCGCGAAGAGATTTCCGCGCTCGGCCCCCTTCGCCGCAGCGAGGTAGAGGCTGCGCGCCTTGAGATCGTGACGCTCACCCGCCAGCTGATCCAGCGCGGCGACATCCGGGGCAGCGCCGCCAGGGGCGTCATCGAAGACGAGCTGATCGAGTGATGACAGACGCGGCGCGCCCCCTTTCGCCTTTTGATTTCCGTCCGGATTTTACCGCGCCGCCGCCCGCTGAGGCTGGCGAGGTACGCCTCTCCGCGGAAGAGGTTGTCGCGCTGATTTCGAAGGTACGCTCTGACGCGCTGGCCGAAGTCTCCCGGCAGGAGGCGCAGGAAACGCTCGACCGGCTTGATCGTGTGACGTCCACGATGCGCGATGTGCTCTCCGATCTGCTGAAGATGATGCAGATCATCGATTCTGCCGCGTATGATACCGGCACCAATGCGCAGTTGCGCAGCACTGTCACCGGCCTTGCCCAGAGACTGCTGGACGGGCAGGGAGACCTCTTTGGCCTCACAAGAGACCTCAGCGAAAAGCTGGACAATGCCCCCTCAGGCGGGCGAAGGATGGGGCAATGACCGAGCCGAAGAATCCCGCGCTTGAAAAGATGCTTCTGGATGTGCCCGTCCGCGTGGATGTCGTGCTGGGCGAGGCGCGCATTCCGATGGAGGAGCTGCTCGCCCTCTCACCCGGCGAGATCGTCGCGCTGGAGCGCCAGACAAACGAGCCTGTGGACATCTACGTGTCCGGCCGCCTGGTTGCGCGGGGCAAGCTGGTGGTCAGTGATGGACAATTGGGTGTTACCCTCTCGGAAATCATCGATTCCCGTCCCGAGGCAGCCTGAAATTAGTTACATCTGGAACTAATTTTATTTCAGGGCTATAATTACGCCCATGGACACTGCTTTTGCCAAGAATCGCTATCACGATGCGCCCCGGGCGGCCGATTTCACGATCGACCAGGCTTGGGAGACCTATTCGGCTGCCGAGCATGACCGCTGGGACCGGCTTTTCCTTCGCCAGAAGGAGATCGCCAAGGGGCGCGCCTCGAAGGTTGCGCTGGAGGCCATGCACAAGCTGGAACTCTCGCCCTCGGGTATTCCGCATATGGGCCGGCTGTCGGACAGGCTGGAGACGCTGACAGGTTGGCGTGTGGTGCCGGTTGCGGAGTTGGTGCCCGACGACGTGTTCTTTGATCACCTCGCCAATCGCCGCTTTCCAGCAGGCGCGTTCATCCGTCCCGAAGAAGAGTTCGACTATCTTCAGGAGCCTGACATTTTCCACGACATCTTCGGCCATGTGCCGATGCTGGCCGACCCTGTGTTTGCCGACTTCATGGAAGCGTATGGCAAGGGCGGTCAGCGGGCGATGCGCCTTGGCCAGCTGCACAATCTGGCGCGGCTCTATTGGTATACGGTCGAGTTTGGTCTCATTCAGGAAGATGACGGCCTGCGCATCTATGGCGCGGGTATCCTCTCCAGCCCGCAGGAAACGGTGTTCGCCCTGGAGGACGCCAGCCCCAACCGCATCGGCTTTGACCTGAAGCGCCTTATGCGGACGAAATACATCATCGACGATTTCCAGCAGACCTATTTCGTTATCCCGAGCTTCGAAGCCTTGCTGGAAGCCTGCTACAAGGATTTCGGCGACGTTTATGCCGATGTGAAGGATGAATCGGACCTGGAAGCGCATGAACTGGCGCCCGGTGATGAGATCATCACGCGCGGCACGCTGAAGTATTTCAAGGAAGGCGGGCGCAAGGGGCGCTAACTCTCACCCTTCCGCGCGGTCTGCTTGGGATCATGCTTCGGTGCGGGCGCCAGGCGCATCACTTCGGTCTGAAACCGTTCATCATCGCCTGCCAGCAGGAAGGGCAGGGCCTTGCAGATGGCATCCGCCATCGGATCAAACCATTCCAGATCCACCTTGTGGAAGTCCGACAGGACATGCGGCATCACCATCGCCTTGTCGCCCGGATGGCCGACACCGATCCGTATGCGGCGGAAATTCTCGCCCAGATGCGCCATCATCGAGCGCGCGCCATTGTTCCCCGAATGACCGCCGCCACGTTTGACGCGCAGACGGCCCGGCGCCAGGTCGATCTCGTCATGGAACACGGTCACGTCTTCGGGCTGGAGCTTGTAGAAGGTCACGGCCTTTGAAACCGACCGGCCTGTCTCGTTGTAGAAGGTCTGCGGTTTGATCAGCAGCACGCGCTGGCGGCCATTGGCGGTTTCGACCGTTCCTTCGGAAATCTCGGCATCAAACTTTGCGCGCCACGGCCCGAAGCCATAGGCACGATGGATGCGGTCGATCACCATGAATCCGGCATTATGCCGGTTCTTTGCGTATTTGGCGCCAGGATTGCCCTGGCCGGAGAGGATCAGCATGGCGGGTCGCTCCTCACGGGTGGCCCAAAGTCAAACGAGTATCAAACCAGAATCAAAGAGGCCGCCAGCTTGTGACTGGCGGCCCCTGAATTGTCCAGAAAGGATCAGTCTTTCTTGGGGGCAGCCACTTTGGTGGCAGGCACTTCTGCCGCTTCTGCTGCGTCTTCCGCTGCATCTTCGGCCTCGGCCTTGCCGCCACGGCCAGCGATCGTCGCGATGGTGAAATCGCGATCGCCGATGACAGGCTCAGCGCCTTCAGGAAGCTTGATGTTGGAGATTTTCACGTTGTCGCCAACTTCCAGTTTGGAGATGTCGGCTTCGAGCGCTTCGGGGATCTTGCCGGCTGGAACGTTGAGTTCGACCGAGTGGCGAACCACGTTGAGCGTGCCGCCCTTTTTCAGGCCCGGCGAAGTCTCCAGACCGACGAAGTGTACAGGAACCTCAACCTTGATGATCTGGTCGAGTTTCACGCGGCGCAGGTCGACGTGCATCGGCTGGTCGGTGACCGGATGCATCTGAATGCCCTGCGGGATGACCAGCTGGCGCTCGCCCTTGTGAATGAGGGTCGCGGTGGAGTTCAGGAACTGTCCCGTCTCGATCGCCTTGATCACTTCATTTTTCTTGAGGCTGATGGCCACCGGGTCGATGTCGCCGCCATAGAGGACGCCGGGCACGAAGCCGTTCTTGCGGGCCTCACGGGCGCCGCCGGTGCCGGTGCGTGCGCGCACTTCGACATTGAATACGATCTGAGATTTGGACATTTGTTTTCCTTTCGCCCTGGACCGTGCCTTCCCTAAGGTAAGGTCGGAACCTGACACGTACGGCCTTGCGCCGCCGTTTCTGAAGGGCGGCGTATAGGGGAGATGCGGGATATTGGCAAGCTGACGGGGCAGGCGGCCCGGATTCCCGCTGTTTCAAGACGATCAGGTCGTCCTGAAACACCCCGCAACCTCTCCCATCCAGTCCATCACGAGATCCTTCTTCTCATTCGGCGATTTGCCGTTGCGCACGAGGATCAGGTCGAGATCGGGCACCAGAACGGTAAACTGGCCCTCATAGCCATTGGCCGAGAAGCTGCCCGGCCCTGCCATGCCCAGCCACCAATGGGCGCCGTAGCCAAGCCGTTCGGTCGGCGGCACGGGTGTTGGTGTGCGGGCATAATCTGCCCAGCCCTCCGGCAGAATGCGCTGGCCGTCCCAGATGCCACCGCGCAGGTAGAGCAGGCCGAAGCGAGCAAAATCCCGCGCGGTGCAATAGCAGAAGGAGGAGCCGATGAAGGTGCCCGCCTTGTCAAATTTCGGCTCGGCCGAGCGCATGCCGAGGGGCTCAAACAGCTCACGGAGCATGAACTCCCGGAACGCATCGCCTGAGGCGCCACAGGCACGCGCAGCGGCGCGGGCGACGAGGTTGCTCGTGCCACTCGAATAGCTCCAGGCGCTGCCCGGCGTATGGATCAGGGGAGACTTTGCGGCATAGGCCGCCACATCTTCCTTGCCGGAGCCAAACAGCATCTCGATCACATCGGAGACGCCGGCATCGACATAATCTTCGGCAAATTTCAGCCCGCTCGACATGCGCAGCAGCTGGTCGAGCGTGATGGCGCGGCGCGGATCATCCGGGCTCTGCCATTCGGGCACATCGGCGGGGGCGTGGATGTCGATCCGGCCCTCCCGCACGAGGATACCGATGAGCGCCTGCGTGATGCTCTTGGCCTGCGACCAGGAATGATGCGTGCTCTCCCGGTCAAAGCCGGTCCAGTAGCGCTCGGCCACGACCTGCCCACCCTGCACGGCGAGGAAGGCATGGGTCTCGCCCATATCTTGCGGCGCTG
Source organism: Alphaproteobacteria bacterium HGW-Alphaproteobacteria-18 (assembly GCA_002841155.1). GTDB lineage: Bacteria > Pseudomonadota > Alphaproteobacteria > Caulobacterales > Hyphomonadaceae > Hyphomonas. The sequence goes on along the minus strand of PHEH01000006.1, from coordinate 46,859 downwards.
GATCACTGAAAGCTTTGTCCAGCAGCGGCTGGAGCTTCTCGGCAATCGCGGGGGCGAGTTTACGTTCAGGCCATTCCTGCGTGGGCCAGGCCACGCCATCAGGCTGGGCGGGCAGGGGTGGCAGCGCGCTCACAGCTTGTAGACCTTCCGCGCCGTGCCGCTGAACATCGCTGTCTGCGCGGCTTCCGGATACTCAGCGGCGATCTTCTTCAGCCCGTTCCAGAGCGTGCGATAGCTGATCGACAGCCGGTCGACCGGAAAATTGCTCTCGAACATGCAGCGCTCCGATCCGAAGCATTTGATCGCGTGATGATACCAGGGGGCCTGAGCCTCGACAAACTCGTCCGAGGACGGCGGTTTCTCCCGCGTGTTCCAGCCATAGCCATTATCCGGCATCGCCATGCCGCCGAGTTTGGCATGCACGTTCGGGCAGGCAGCCACTTCGGCGATATCGTCCTTCCATTTTGCGAAGATCTCGTCGCGCTGGCCTTCATACCGGCCAACGCCCAGCGGGGTGCCGAAATGGTCGAGGATCATCGTCGTGCCGGATACTGCGCGGGCGAGCGCGGCAAAGTCAGGGATCTGATGATGGTAGTTCCAGGTGTCATAAGTCAGCCCGCGTTCCCCGAGACGGGCAACCCCGCGCCGGAAATCGGGATCGGCATAGAGGCCAGCCGGCGCGCGGCCCGCGATGGTCAGGGCTTCAGGGTTGGCGTCGCAGGCGCCCGCATGCCGGATACCGCGAAAACGTCCTTTGGCGGCGTTGGTGTGAGCATCGAGAATCAGATCCAGATCGTCTCGCCGCAGATCCGCATGGGAGATTATGGCGGCGATCTGGGCCTTCTCCGGGGACGCTGCCGCGCGCTCGGCGGCGGCCGTGACAAACTCTGTTTCCCCCACAGGTCTGAGCTGCTCCGGCCCATCCTGACGATAGGCCGAGCCACATTCCATAAAGATCGTCTGCACGACTTTATGTCCATCCTGCGTATCCGACCAAAGCTCCTCCAGATCATAGGAGAGATGCGGACGCGGCCAGAGATGGTGGTGGGGATCAACGATCTCGCGGCCGGGATCGACCACATCTTCGCGCAGCTGGCTCAGCCAGTCAGAATTGTTGAACATGCTGTTTTCCTCCCGGGGTGGGCCACTCTGGCGCGGCTTCAGTGGGCAGTTCACGCCGATCCTGTGGCAATGGCAAGCGCCTTCAGGCTTTCCCCCGCGTCGTTAGACCAAGGTCCACCTGTACGTACGGCCCGGCCTGTCGCAGCGTGTCATCAGCGGAATACCGCATGAGGCAGCATGGCCAGGGAGGAATGCGACATGTCAGAAAACCAGTCTGAAACTACGCCCGGAATTGACGGGCCTGAAATAGACGCGAAGGGCTATTGGAAGGAGGTTATCCGGCTGACGCTGGCGCTCCTGGCGATCTGGTTCCTGGTCTCTTTCGGCGCTGGCATCCTGTTCCGTGAGTTTCTCGATGGTGTGAAGCTCGGCGGCGCGCCGCTCGGCTTCTGGTTTGCCCAGAATGGCTCGATCTACGTCTTCGTGGCGCTGATCTTCTATTATTGCTTCGCCATGAACCGCATCGAGCGGAAATACCGGATCGAAGGCTGAGGGGGCGGACATGGATTGGACAATCTTCTGGGTCGGTTTGACCTTTGCGACCTATATCGGCATCGCCATCTGGGCCCGCGCCGGTTCGACCAATGACTTTTACGTTGCCGGGCACGGGGTCCACCCTGTCGTCAACGGCATGGCGACGGCCGCTGACTGGATGAGCGCGGCCTCTTTTCTCTCGATGGCGGGCCTGATCGCCATTCTGGGCTATGGCGGCTCGGTTTACCTGATGGGCTGGACGGGCGGTTATGTCCTGCTCGCCCTGCTGCTCGCCCCGTTCCTGCGCGAGTTCGGCAAGTTCACCGTGCCCGATTTCGTGGGTGACCGCTATTATAGCGATACGGCCCGCCTTGTGGCCGTCATCTGCGCTCTCTTCGTATCCTTCACCTATATTGCCGGTCAGATGTCGGGCGTCGGCATTGCCTTCTCGCGCTTCCTGGGCGTGGACTTCAATACCGGCATTTTCATCGGTATGGGGATCGTTTTTGTTTATGCTGTGCTCGGCGGCATGAAGGGCGTCACCTACACACAGGTCGCGCAATATGTGGTGCTGATCTTTGCCTATACGGTTCCGGCGATCTTCATCTCGCTGATGCTCACCGGCAATCCCATCCCCCAGCTTGGATTCATTTCCAATGTAAAGGGCGAGGACATCTCGATGATCCAGAAGCTTAGCGATACGCTCACCAGCCTTGGTTTTGCCGAATACACGACCACGAACAAAACCACGTTCGATGTATTCTGCATCACCGCGGCCCTGATGTTCGGTACGGCGGGCCTGCCGCACGTCATCATCCGCTTCTTCACCGTGCCGCGCCCCAGCGATGCCCGCCTCTCGGCTGGCTGGGCGCTCGTCTTCATCGCGCTGCTATATACGGTCGCTCCCGCCGTCGGCGCCTTCTCGCGTCTCAATGTCATCAACACAGTCAACGAAACCACCTATGTTGCACCGGGCGAAGACTATGCGGCCCAGGCTGCGGCTCTTGAAGCCCAGGGTGTGACGCCGTCTCCGGCCTGGTTCACTCGCTGGGAAATCACCAAGCTTGTCGGATTTGAAGACAAGAATGGCGACGGCATCATGCAGATCCGCGGGCCCAATGCGCCCGATGGTCTGGCCAATGAAGTCACTATCAATAACGACATCGCCGTCCTTGCGAGCCCTGAGATTGCGCAGCTGCCCGATTGGGTGGTGGGCCTCATGGTGGCGGGCGGGCTTGCCGCGGCCCTGTCGACAGCGGCGGGGCTCCTGATGGTGATCTCCTCCGCCGTCAGCCACGATCTTTGCCGGCGTACTTTCTTCAAGGGCATGTCGGACAAGAGCGAGCTGCGGGTGGCACGCCTCGCCGCAGCTGGCGCCGTCATGGCGGCAGGCTTCATGGGCATCTATTCGTCCCAGCTGGCTTTCGTAGCGCAGGTCGTGGCCTTCGCCTTCGGTCTCGCGGCGGCGTCCCTGTTCCCGGTGATCCTGCTCGGCATATTCTGGAAACGGATGAACCGGGAAGGGGCCATTGCCTCAATGCTCACCGGCCTTGTCCCGACCTTCATCTACATCTGGCATTTCAAGCTGGGCGCAGGGAAAGATGCCGGGCCGGAGGAATGGTTCCTGGGTGTCTCACCTGAAGGCATCGGCTTCGTGGTCATGATCCTTTCGATCATCGTCGGGGTTGTGGTGGCGCTTGCGACCAAAGCTCCGCCGCAGGATATTCAGGATCTTGTTGAAGATATCCGCGTGCCCGGTCAGCGCAGGCCCCATGGCATCGCCGATGCCGGGATGGCGCCGGCCGAATAGGCGCATCCCTCCTGCGCCGTATTGGCAGCGGGCGGTCTCCAGCTGGGGGCCGCCCGTTCCTGTTGTCAGCCAGGCGCCTTGCGCAGAGGTCTGTGTCTGAGCAAAGCTCCTGAGCGGAGGTTCCTGATCTGAAATGCCCGCCTGGCTGATCCTGATTGCAACGGTCATCTATATGGCCGGCCTGTTTGCCATCGCGGCGCGTGGCGACCGGGATGAAGAGCGGCCGGGCTTCCGGCCAAACCGTTTCATCTTTCCCCTGGCGCTGGCCGTCTATTGTACATCCTGGACCTATTTCGGAGCGGTCGGCACGGCGGCGGAAAGCGGGTGGGACTATCTGCCGATCTACCTGGGCCCGGCGCTTGTCTTTCTGCTGATGCCCGGCCTCCTCCGGCGCATCGGCGAGGTCGTCAAGCGTGAGAGCGTGTCGTCCCTGTCGGATTTTCTCTCGGCCCGCTATGGCAAGAGCCGGGCGGTCGGCGCCTTCGCGACACTGGCGGCGGTCATGGGCGGGCTGCCCTATATTGCGCTCCAGCTGAAATCCATCGGCATGAGTTTCGAGGCCTTTGCCGGGGCGGCCGGGCCGGGCTTTGCGCCAGGGGATGAGACGGTGCTCGTCACCGCGCTGGCGCTCGCGGCCTTTTCGGTTCTCTATGGCACACGCTTTCCCGATGCCACCCGCTCCAATACCGGGCTGATGCGCGTCCTGGCCATCGAGGCGCTGGTGAAACTTGGCGCGCTGGCCGGAGTTGCCATCCTGTCGCTGATCCTGCTCAGCTCGGGCAGCATTCCCGACGCGCCGCCCCTGGCCAGCGTCTTCCCGGTCGAGGCGCCCTCGGGCCGCTTCATCGCGATCATCTTTCTGTCCATGGCCGCGATCGTCTGCCTGCCGCATGAATTCCATGTTGCCATGATCGAGCGGCGCCATGAGGGAGAGATGACGCTCGCCCGCTGGCTCTTCCCGCTCTATCTTTTCATCACCACCATCGTTGTCGTGCCGATCACGCTGGCGGGGCTTGGCCTGTTTGCCGGCGCCTATCCGGCAGACCTGTTCGTGCTGCAGCTTCCGCTCGCGCAGGACAATGACCTGCTCGCCACGCTGGTGTTTCTCGGCGGCTTTTCGGCGGCCACAGGCATGGTGATCGTGTCCACCATCGCGCTCTCCAACATGGTGACGAACGATCTGATCGTACCCGCCCTGATGCGCTCGGGCAGCCTCTCAAGCTTCAGCGCCAATGCCGGCGCGCGCCTTGTCACCACGCGCCGCATCGTGATCGTGATGCTGCTCCTGCTGGCCTATTGCTATTATCTCGTGGCCGGGCCGGGCGACGCGCTCGCGCAGATTGGCCTTCTGGCCTTTGTGGCGGCGGCGCAGTTTGCCCCGGCGATCGTTGCGGCCGTCTATTGGCGCGGCGCGCGGCGTGCGGGTGTGCTGGCCGGGATGATCGCCGGCATGGCGATCTGGCTTTACACGCTGTTCCTGCCCTCGATTCTTGGCTGGGATGCCGTCAGTTCACAGATGCCTGGCTGGCTCGATCCGCATGCGCTCTTCGGGCTCAGCTTCGGTGACCCGCTCACCCATGGCGCAGTCTGGAGCATTGGCCTCAACATCGCCCTGATGATCCTCATCTCATTTCAGGCGCGCGAGCGGCTGCGCGACCGGGTGCAGGCGGCCGCCTTTGTCGGCGCCAGCGATGGCGGCCAGCATGAGGAAGGGTATGCCACCACTGTGCGCGGCGCCTCGCCCAACGGCCTGAAAACGCTCGCCGCGCGCTTCCTGTCCGCCGAGGCGGTTGATCATGCATTTGAAGAGTTTGCCCGCGCGACAGGGGTTGTTTCTACGGGTGATGAGCCCGCTGACTGGCGGCTCGTTCAGCGCACGGAGCGCCTGCTGGCCAGCGCGCTCGGGGCCTCATCGGCGCGCATCGTGCTGGCGTCTGCCATTGGCGGAAAGAATGTTGCCCTGCCGGACGTGCTGTCCATGCTTGATTCCCGCACGCAGGCAGAGCGTTTCGAGCGGCATATGCTGCAGTCGATGCTTGAGAATATTGCGCAGGGCATCAGCGTGGTGGACGCCGACCAGAAACTCGTCGCGTGGAACTCAGCCTATGTTGAACTCTTCCAGTATCCGCCAGAGCTCTGCTGGGTCGGCACACCGGTTGAGAATCTGATTGCGCACAACATCGCGGGCGGGTGGATTGGCGGCGATGCGGACCAGGAGGTCGCCCGCCGTATCCATCACATGAAAGCGGGCGGCCCGCATACGCGCGAGCGCCAGATCCCCGATGGCCGCTGGCTGCGCATTACCGGCGCGCCGATGCCGGGCGGGGGCTATGTCACCACCTTCACCGACATCACGGCAGACAAGCTGCGCGAACGGGCCCTGATCGAGGCGAACGAAACACTGGAAGAACGTGTGCGCGAGCGGACGCAGGATCTGGAACGTCTCACGGCAGACCTGCTCGTCGCGCGGCAGGCCGCAGAAGGCGCCAACGCCTCCAAGACACGGTTTCTGGCCGCCGCCAGTCATGATCTGCTCCAGCCGCTGAACGCGGCGCGGCTGTTGCTCGGCGCGGCGAGCGCCGGGCGCAGCATGCCCGAAGCCATCGAGAAGGCAGACCGCGCCATCCAGTCGGCCGATGAACTGTTGCGGGGGCTTCTGGATGTCTCCCGGCTTGATCATGCGATGGTTGAGCCGGTTCCGGTCGTCCTGCCTGTCGGGCCATTGTTGGAAGATCTCGTCGATGAGAACATTCCGATGGCAGAGGAAGTCGGCATCGAGATACGCCTCGTTCCCACCCGCCTGGCCGTGGAGGCCGATCCGGATTTCCTGAAAAGCATCCTGCGGAATTTCATTTCCAATGCCCGGCGCTACACACGTTCGGGCGCTGTGCTCGTCGGCGCCCGCCGCCGGGGCGGTCAGGTGCAGATCGAGGTCTGGGATACCGGCCCTGGCATCGCAGAAGACCTGCTGCCGCATGTGTTTGAAGAGTTCCGCCGGTTTTCAGATGTGGACAATACCGGCAAACGCGGCGCCGGGCTCGGCCTGGCGATCGCCCGCCGGCTGGCGGCTATCATGAAGTGCGGCATCGGGGTGCGCAGCTGGGTCGGAAAGGGCAGCGTGTTCTGGGTTTCGGTTCCGGCCGCGCAGCTTGCGCCGGTCAAACGGACACGCCTTGCCGATGCCATGCCCGCGCCGGAAACGAAGATTGCCGGGCTCGATGTCATTTTCGTGGATGACGAGACCTCGATCACCGAAGCCATGCGTCTGCTGCTGGAGGGCTGGGGCTGCCGCATTCGCGTCTGCCGGACGCCTGGGGAAGCCCTGTCGCATTTCGCCAATGTCCCGCCAGACGTGATGATCGCCGATTATGATCTCCGGGCCGATCTCACCGGCTTTGATGTGATTTCCGCCGCGCAGGCGTCCCTTTCAGAGCCGCGCAATGCGCTCCTCATCACGGCCGCTGCCGACGACGTCCTGGCTGACCGGGCCGCGGCATCCAGCATCACGCTGATGCGCAAGCCTGTAAGCCCGGCCGATCTCAAGCGTTTCCTGGTGGAGTGCGCCCGGCGCCTGGAGTTTCAGGCGGCCGAGTGATCGCCCGCCGAGACAGCTTCCTGATAGATCAGCAGGGCCTGCGTGCGGTTGAGTACACCCAGCTTGCGGAAGATCGCCGTCATGTGGGCTTTCACGGTGGCCACCGAGATGCCCATTTCATGGGCGATCTGTTTGTTGAGAAGGCCGTCGGCGAGGCCCGAGAGCACGCGGCGCTGGGCGGGCGTCAGGCTTGCCATGCGGCTGGCGGCCGAAGCGTCAGCGACGGACGCGCCCGGCATTTCAGGAAACCATTCGCCGCCATCCAGCGTTGTCGCCAGCGCGGCAGACAGATCCTCCAGCGACAGGCTCTTGGGTAGGTATCCGGCCGCGCCGAGCGTGCGGGCCGTCTGGAAGGCCTGTGGCGCCTCGGTGGCGGAGACCACGACCACCGGCAGGGAGGGATACTTCGTCTTGATGCGCGTCAGCCCTTCAAAATCATGGGTGTCGCCCAGGTTGAGATCCAGCAGCACAAGATCGCAGGGGCCAGCCTCAAGCTGGCGCAGCGCGTCTGCGAGAGAGCCGGCAAACATCGCCTCCGCGCCGGACGGATAGGCTCCGCGCAAGGCAACCGCCAGCGCGTCCCTGAACAGGGGATGATCGTCCACGATGAGGACGCTTGGTCCCTCGTTCATCCTGTCCTCCCTGTGCGCGTGATTGGCTTTGCATTTTTCTACCTGCGCGGCACGAGGCCAAACCTGACGCAATGCAGGGCGCAAGTCGAGTCCCGGCTTCTACCTTGGTCGTAGAACTTTGGTCTTAGCACCTATTGCTAATAGCGCGCCCGCCTTTGGCTGACGATAGTTGCCTCAAAGACAAAAGAAATTCCCGGAGGAAACGCCATGAATTGCCTGAAGAAACTGCTCTTATTGTCAGCGACGGGCTTGGCGTTGGCGGGAACCGCGCACGCCCAATCTCCGCTGGAAGACCGCCTGGCGGCGCTGGAAGCCATGGTCGCCGAACTCAAGGCCGAACTTGCTTCAGAGCGTGCGAAGGGCGACGCCGAGATCGTCCGTATAGAAACCCAGATTGCGGCAGCCTCCGCGCCTGCCGCGCCCCCGCCAAAAACCGATGGCTTCCGGGTGGGAGACGCGACCGTGAAGATCGGCGGCATGATTGATCTGGACGCGCATGTCACCCACCTTGATGGTGGCGCGCTCGCCTCCAACAGCATCGCGCGGGATTTCTACATTCCCGGCTCCACCCCCATCGGCGGTGACAGCGCCACCTTCACCGACTTCACGGCCGAATCCACCCGCTTCTTCATCAGCGCGTCCCAGCCCGCAGGGGAGGGCAGCGTCACCGGCTATCTGGAAATGGATTTCCTGGGCTCCGCGCAGGGCAATGAGCTGGTGACAAACTCCTATTCGCCGCGCATGCGCCGCGCCTTCGTCACCTATGGCAACTGGCTGGCCGGGCAGGAATGGTCAACCTTCCAGAACACCTCCGCCATTCCCGAAAGCGCGAGCTTTCTGATCCTCTCCGATGGCATGGTCTTCGTGCGCCAGCCGCAGATCCGCTACACCCATGGCAACTGGCAGTTCGCCATCGAAAACCCCAACACCCCGACGATCACGTCTGGCAATCACGATGCCAACACGCTTCCCGATGCCGTGGTCCGCTACAATTGGAAAGGCGACTACGGAAACGTGTCGCTCGCCGGCCTCGCGCGGCAACTGCGCGTGGACCAGGCCGGTATTACGGAAGAAACCTTCGGCTATGGCGTGTCCGTCTCGGGCCTCCTGAAGGTAGGCGCGCGGGATGACATCCGCTTCAACCTGGTGGGCGGCGAGGGCGTTGGCCGCTATGTGGGCCTTGCTGCCGGGCGGGAGGCTGTGCTCAGCCCCGCCGGCGAGCTGGAAGCCATCCCGGCCTATGGCGGCCTGATCGCCTGGCGCCACCCGTTTGGCAAGACCGCCCGCCTCAATATCGGCTATTCCGGCCTGTTCCTCGACAACCCGTCCTATGTGCCCGCAGCGACAACCGCCTCAGTCCAGTCAGCTTACGCTGCGATACTCTGGGACGTGGCGCCGAAAGTCACCCTCGGGGTTGAAGCCATGCACGGCATCCGCGAGGAAGAGAGCGGCGCAGATGGGGCGATTAGCCGTTTCACCTTCTCGACAAAGTATGCATTCTGATAGAAAGGCTCATAAAAATGGCGGAGGGAATGTCTGCAATGAGTGACCATTCAAAGACGTATCCAGTTCCTGAAGAGTTTGCGAAAAAGGCGAACCTGACCCCGGAGAAGTACCGGGAGATGTATGCCGCTTCCATCGCAGATCCTGACGCCTTTTGGGGCGAGCACGGCAAGCGTCTTGACTGGATCAAGCCCTATACCGTTGTGAAGGATGTCTCCTGGGAAACCGGCGACCTGCATGTCCGCTGGTATTCGGACGGCATCCTCAACGTCACCGCCAACTGTATCGACCGCCACCTTGAAAAGCGCGGCGATAAGGCCGCCTTCATCTGGGAAGGCGACAAACCCGGCGAGAGCCACACGGTCAGCTATCGCGACCTTCACACGGCTGTCTGCAAGTTCGCAAATGTCCTGAAGGAACTCGGCGTCAAGAAGGGCGACCGCGTCACCATTTACATGCCGATGATCCTTGAAGCGGCCTATGCCATGCTCGCCTGTGCGCGCATCGGGGCGGTCCATTCGGTGGTCTTCGGCGGGTTTTCGCCCGAAGCGCTTGCCGGGCGCATCGTCGACTGCGGCTCGGAAGTGATCATCACCGCAGACGAAGGCCTGCGTGGCGGCAAGAGCGTTCCGCTGAAAGTGAATGCTGACAAGGCCGCGGCCATCGCCGGCAGCCTTGTCCGGAAGATGCTGGTCGTGAAGCGCACCGGCGGCAATGTAACGATGACCGAGGGCCGCGATCACTGGCTGCATGAAATGGGCGCGACCGTTTCGGCCGACTGCCCGCCCGAACCCATGAGCGCCGAAGATCCGCTCTTCATTCTGTATACGTCCGGTTCCACCGGAAAGCCGAAAGGCGTCCTGCACACGACCGGCGGCTATCTCCTCTGGGCCTCGATGACGCATGAATATGTGTTTGACCTGAAGGAAAACGACATCTTCTGGTGCTCGGCTGATGTCGGCTGGGTCACCGGTCACACCTATATCGTCTATGGCCCGCTCGCCAATGGCGCGACGAGCGTGATGTTTGAGGGTGTGCCTACCTATCCGGACGCCAGCCGCTTCTGGCAGGTCTGCGACAAACACCAGGTCACGATCTTCTACACCGCGCCTACCGCCATCCGCGCCCTGATGCGCGAAGGCGAAGACCCGGTGAACAAAACCTCGCGCAAATCCATCCGCCTTCTCGGCACGGTGGGCGAGCCGATCAATCCGGAAGCCTGGGAATGGTATTTCCACGTCGTCGGCGAGGCGCGCTGCCCCATCGTCGATACCTGGTGGCAGACAGAGACGGGTGGCACGCTCATCGTGCCGCTGCCGGGCACGACCGACATGAAACCCGGCGCTGGCTCGCACCCCTTCTTTGGCGTGCAGCCGGTCCTCGTCGACTCAGAAGGCAAGGAACTGCACGGCGCCGCCGACGGCAACCTTCTGATCACCGACAGCTGGCCCGGCCAGATGCGCACCGTATACGGAGATCACCAGCGCTTCGTGGAAACCTATTTCACCGCCTATCCCGGCATGTATTTCACCGGCGATGGCTGCCGCCGCGATGAGGACGGTTTCTACTGGATCACCGGCCGGGTTGATGATGTCATCAACGTCTCCGGCCACCGGATGGGCACGGCCGAAGTCGAAAGCGCGCTCGTCAGCCATGACGCCGTCGCTGAGGCCGCAGTGGTCGGCTATCCGCACGACATCAAGGGGCAGGGCATCTATGCCTATGTCACCCTGCGTGCGGGCTGTGAGGCTGATGATGCCCTGCGGAAAAACCTCGTCCAGCATGTGCGCGGCGAAATCGGTCCGATTGCCTCGCCCGATCTCATCCAGTTCGCGCCCGGCTTGCCGAAAACGCGGTCAGGCAAGATCATGCGCCGCATCCTGCGCAAGATCGCCGAGAACGAGTTCTCCAATCTGGGGGACACGTCCACGCTGGCCGAGCCGGAAGTCGTGAAAGACCTGATCGACAACCGCCAGAACCGGTAAATCCTCGCGCGGCCATAAAAGCTTTATTATCCCTGATATGGGCATAAACTCAGCGTTTGAGCCTGCTTGAGGGGATGCTGCATGGCCGCGCCGAAGGTCTCCGTAATTATGCCCGCCTACAAGGCCGCAGACTTTATCGGTCTGGCGATCGCCAGTGTGCGGGCGCAAACCTTACAGGACTGGGAACTCATCATTGTGGACGACTGTTCCCCGGATGATACGGCGGCGGCGGCGATGGCGGCAGCGGGAGGCGACCCCCGCGTCAAACTCGTCCGCGCTGACCAGAATGGCGGTGTTGCCCGTGCCCGCAATCTTGGTAATGCGCACGCTGCCGGCACGTGGATCGCCGTACTCGACTCCGATGACGCGTTCGACCCGTCTCGGCTTGAGGTGCTTGTCTCTTCGGCAGAAGAGGCCGGGCTTGATCTGATTGCGGACGACATGCTGCTTGTTCAGTTTGCAACGCTGATGGGCGATGGGACATCCTATCTGGGCCGGGCGGGCACCGGCCTCAAACCAGTTGACCTTCCTGCCTGGCTGGAAGGAAACCGCGCTGGCATCAGAACGCCCATGCTCGGCTATCTCAAGCCCGTCGTGCGGCGCGAGTTTCTGGCCCGCAACAAGATTGCCTATGTCCCCGAACTCAGGGTGGCAGAAGACTGCTGGTTTGTCGCGGATATGCTGGCGGCGGGCGCCCGCTTTGCCCTCCATCCTGCGCCGCTTTACCGCTACGCAATCCGGCCAGCTTCCCTGTCGCGGACACGCGGAGATAATGTCTACACGCTACAGAGATCTGTCTACGGCCCTTTTCTTCAGCGCCACTCCGGGAAACTGTCCAGGGCGGATCTGCGCGCTGTGCGCCGACATGAATCCGCCTTGAAAAGTGCAGAGGCCTTTGAAGGGTTTGCGATGGCTGTACGGGCGCGCAATCTGGCGGGAGCGATCGGCTGGATCGTCTCACGTCCGCAAGCCGCGCTTTATCTTACACGGCCGGTGACGGCGCGTCTTGAGCGTCTGGCAAAAAGATTTGGCTATCGGCCAGGTCTGCGCGTCGGTTGATTCGAGCACGGTCAGATCGCTGGCAGGTCCACCGTAAACCGAGCGCCGCCGCTGTCCTTGTTGCTGGCCCAGACCTCGCCGCGGTGGGTTGCCACGATCTGCTTGACGATCGAAAGCCCCAGGCCGGAATTGTTGCCAAATGCGGTGCCCTTCGGCCGATCCGTATAGAAGCGGTTGAAGATTGTCTCCAGCTTGTCTTTTGGAATGCCCGGCCCGGAATCTTCCACCAGGATGCGGGCAATCGTGCGGGGGCCGTAATTGGTTTGCTCTAGGTGGACATCCACCCGTGATCCGGGCGGGGAGAAGGAGCGCGCATTGTCGATCAGGTTACGCAACACCTGCCCAAGTGGTCCTTCGCGGCCCCGCACCAGTAGCCGCGCTCCAAGTGTCGCGTCGCTAAACGTTACATGGACCGCCTGCGGATTATCTGAAAGACCTTCATAGGTTTGCACCACATCGCTGACGAAACGGGCAATATCAATCGCTTCGCTCGGTAGGCGTGTCATCTCTGCCTCAAGGCGTGAGGCGTTGGAAATGTCTGTGATCAGGCGGTCGAGCCGTTTGACATCCGACGCGATCACCGCCCGCAGGCGTGCTGCGGCGTCCGGGTCCTGCACCCGCTCCAGCGTCTCGACAGCAGAGCGGATAGATGTCAGCGGGTTCTTGAGTTCATGCGCCACGTCAGCGGCAAATTGCTCGTTCGCCTCGATGCGTTCGATCAGGGCCTCGGTCATGCCTTGCAATGAAACAGCCAGGTCTCCGATTTCATCCGTGCGGCGTGTCAGCTGTGGGATATCCATCCGAGCCGAGGAGCCCGCCCGGATTCGGTCTGCGGCTATCGCCAGCCGCCGCATCGGCCGCGCAATACCAATCGTCAGCAATATGGAGGTCACAAACGCCATCAGCACTGCGACGCCTACAAACGGCACCAGCGCGACACGCTCGGCGCGAATGATCTCGTCAATGTCGCTGCCCTCTACGACCAGAACGCCAACTACGGCGGAAACCCGCTGGATAGGCATTGAAACGGAAATCACGCGCTGGCCGCGATCAGAGAAGCGTTGGCTCGCGGCCTGTTCGCCCAGGGCAGCGGCGCGGAATTCTTCTTCGAAGGTTTGTGTCCGGAGCGCTTCAGAGCTGCGCCGCGGAGAAAATACGCCAAACACTTCGCCCGCCCATTCGGAAAGATCACGCCCTGTTCGGGCAATCCATCCTGGTTCCCTCAGCGGGGGCAGGGCGGCGACATCGACCATATCAGAGAGGAAATAGCTGTCGCCCACCAGTTCGCCGGTCGGTGTATATATCCGTGCACGGATACGTTCGGGCAGGTTGAGGCGTGCGATGGCGCGGCGCGCGGCCTCGGGGATCAGCGCAGGTTCAGGCGTGGTCGCGTCGTCAGAAAGAAGGCCGGAAAACACCTGCGCCTGCGCGATCAGATCCTGCTTCTTCGAAACGACGAAGCCCGCCCGCATCTCGTTCAGCACCATCGCGCCGACGATAAGAATGGCGAGCCCCGCCAGGTTCGAGGCAAAGATCAGCCGCGCAATGCGCGAGCCGAGGAGGGTGGGACCACGCCTCTGGTTCTTTCGGCGAGGGGCTTTTGTTTCCGCCATCGCTTTTGTGCCTGCGCGTCCCCCGCTCACCATCAGGCGTCGGCGGCCACCCGCATCTTGACGATACGGTCCGGGCTGCGCGGGGGTTCGCCTTTGGCCAGCTGGTCGATGATGTCCATCCCTTCGGTCACCTTGCCCCAGACGGTGTATTGCCGGTCAAGGAAGCGGGCTTCGTCGAAGCAGATGAAGAACTGGCTGTTGGCTGAATGCGGCGCAGATGTGCGCGCCATTGAGCAGGTGCCGCGAACATGGGGCTCGGCATTGAATTCGGCTTTCAGGTCCGGCTTCTTGGAGCCGCCCGTGCCGTTGCCCTTGGGGCAGCCGGCTTGCGCCATAAAACCTGCAATCACGCGGTGGAAGACGATACCATCATAAAACCCCTCACGGGCGAGTTCCTTGATGCGTGCCACGTGACCTGGCGCGAGATCCGGGCGCAATTCGATGGTGATGTCGCCTTTGGAGGTTTCAACGAGAAGCGTATTTTCTGGGTCGGACATAATTCTCTTTCCTGACTGGGCCGTCGCTGGCAATGTGGCTATTCAATCGCGGCACTGGCGGCAAGCGCTACCTGCATGTATTATTAAGTCATTCCGCTGCGGCTGACGAGGAGAACCATGGCTCCGCTACTCGGCACCCTTCTGGCGATTGTCCTGGGCTGCCTTGGCTTGCTCCATTTCATATGGGCCGCCGGGATCTCTTTTCCATTCCCTAATGAGCAGGCCCTGGCCCGCTCTGTTGTTGGGCGGCGGGGTATCACCCGCCTGCCGTCGCGCGCTGCGGTTGTCCTGCTAGGCGTGCTGCTTATGTGCGGCGCGTGTGCAGCCATGATCATGGGTCACTATGCGGCATCTGTGACAGTTCTGAAGTTCCTCCTGGTGCCTGTTGGCTTGTTCCTGTCGGCGCTGTTCCTGCTGCGCGGTCTTGTCGGTGTTCTGCCGGCGTTTGAGCGCGCCGCGCCGGAGCAGCCCTATCTCAGCCTCAACCGCCGCCTCTATTCGCCGCTCTGCGCGCTGATTGGCGCAGGCTTCCTTGCGCTCACCTTCTCGCTGCCCAACTGGAGCTGGCACTTCTCGCGGCTCTTCGGCTAGGCTGGTACGAGCCCCGCCAGCCAGTCTTCGGCCGATATCCCGTCTGGCCCTTTGGCGCACATCATGCCGGCAAAGTTCCAGTGGTTAAGCCCGGTGGGGATGGTCAGGTCCGCTTCCCGCCAGGCCCGGTGCACACCCCCGCCGGCAAGATAGCCGAACGCTTTCACATGGTCTGACCGGTCCGGCGCCGCCGCCACCGCGTCCACATGCAGCACGAACCGCGCCGAGGCTGGCCGCCCGTGCAGGAAGGAGAGGGGGAAAGCGGGCTTGGCCACCGGATCAGCCCCAATCAGAACCACATCTCCCTCCAGCTGCCGTGCCACGCGCAGGGCCGCATCTGCCCCCCAGCTATGCCCGATCAGCGCCAGCCTGTGCCCATCCGCCAGCACGCTGCGCGCCAGCTCCAGCGCCGCCATGGTTCGGTAATGGGGAAAATAGCGGACAACGCGCCCGGATGGCTCCATCATCTGGCGGCGCGCCTGCGCATAGCTCAGCACAAGGCGTGAACTCTCGTCTGCCGCGCCGCCGAGATAAAGCTCCGCAGGCGGCCTATTCGGTATAGCGGTAGCCGACGCCATAGAGTGTTTCGATCGCATCAAACTCATCGGTCACTTCGCGAAACTTCTTGCGCAGGCGCTTGATGTGGCTGTCGATGGTGCGGTCGTCCACATAGATCTGGTCGTCATAAGCGGCGTCCATCAGCTGGTCGCGGCTTTTGACATAGCCCGGACGTGTGGCCAGCGCCTGCAGGATCAGGAATTCGGTCACCGTCAGGCGCACCTGTTTGCCGTCCCAGGTGCAGGCATGGCGGTTGGGGTCGAGCACCAGCTTGCCGCGTACGATGGCTTTCACGTCGCCTTCTTCAGGCACCGAGGAAGCCCCGCGCGAGCGGCGCAGAACAGCCTTCACCCGCTCGGCCAGCAGGCGGTTGGAACAGGGTTTGCGCACGAAATCATCCGCGCCGATATTGAAGCCGATCACCTCGTCGATTTCTTCATCCTTGGAGGTGAGAAAGATCACCGGCAGTTCGGAGGTCTGGCGCAGGCGGCGCAGCAGCTCCATGCCGTCCATCTTCGGCATCTTGATGTCGAGGATGGCGATGTCCGGCGGCGAGTCGGTCAGCGCGGGCAGGGCAGACTCCCCGTCATGATAGGCGCGCACCTGATAGCCTTCCGCCTCGAAGAACATCTTGAGCGAAGCCACGATGTTTTCGTCGTCGTCAACCAGCGCCAGTGTCGTCATCGCCTTGTCCTTTTCCATGAGCCGGGAAGCATGATGGGTCTCGGCCCGTCCAGTTACTGGTTCAAACACAGCTCGCGTCATAGAAAAAGCCCTCCTTGTTGGTGAGACCAAGGAAAACAACGGACTGCGGCGCCCGATTGCTTACATTACGGCAGTTTCACGATTCATTGCGGCGAAAGCCGCCGCATTTGTGAACGGGGTGTGAAAAGGGGGGATAGCTGATTCCCTTGTCCGCCCCCCTGGGCGCCGCGCAACCTGCCGCCAGTTAGGGCAAAAAGCGCCTGCGCCAGGCCAGCCAATCCGCCGGGGTCCGGCCCGCCTGTAAGCTCTGCCTCAGGTTGGGGCGCATCACCCCCCGGCCTCGGGTCCGGCGGTCTTCAAAGGAGGCTTGCCACGGCCGCCACTTCTGCGGATGGGAACGCCACGGGACGCCGGGGACAAACCTTCCACCTACACCAAACCACTCCGTCCCCGGACCAACAGGGCCAAACCCATCCGCAGGACCTGCCAGAAACGCAAAACCGGAAGGGGAAGCCCTGTCCGGGTTTGGGTGTGGCAAAACCCGCCCATCCTTCGACTTCGCTCAGGATGAGCTTCTTGAGGTCTGAGCGACGCCAATGAGCTCATCCTGAGCGAAGTCGAAGGATAGAGCGGGCTGTGAAAACCGCTAAGGATCAAGCCTCACAGCCCCCAGTGACGCATTGCCCACATGCGCGGCATAGACCTTCAGCGCACGGCTGACCTTGCGGGGGCGATCCTCAACTGGCTTCCAGGCGGTCGCGCCCTTGGCGTCCATCTCCGCCCGGCGTTTTGCGAATTCCTCGGCCGAAACCTTCGCATTGATCGTCCGGTTCGGGATGTCGATCTCGATGATGTCGCCTTCCACCAGAAGGCCAATCGCCCCGCCTTCGGCCGCTTCGGGGCTCACATGCCCGATGGAGAGGCCAGACGTGCCACCCGAAAAACGGCCATCCGTGATCAGAGCACAGTCCTTGCCGAGCCGCATCGATTTCAGATACGAGGTCGGATACAGCATCTCCTGCATGCCCGGGCCACCGCGCGGGCCTTCATAGCGGATGATGACGACATCGCCCGCCTTCACGCGCTTTTTCAGGATGCGCTCGCACGCTTCTTCCTGACTCTCGCAGATCACCGCCGGGCCGGAAAACTTCAGGATACTGTCATCCACGCCGGCCGTCTTCACCACGCAGCCCATCTCGGCAATGTTGCCGAACAGAACTGCCAGCCCGCCATCTTTCGAAAACGCATATTGCGCCGAGCGGATGACGCCCTTTTCCCGATCCGTATCCAGAGCTTTATACCGGCGTGACTGGCTGAACGCCTGCGTCGTGCGCACACCGCCCGGCGCGGCCAGGAACAGCTCCTGAACCTCGGGATTGTTCGTCACGGTGATGTCCCACTGGCTCAGCGCCTCAGCCATCGTCTCGGCATGGATCGTCCGCACGGAGGTATCCAGTTTCCCCGCCCGGCCAAGCTCGCCGAGAATACCGAAAATGCCGCCGGCGCGGTGGACGTCTTCCATGTGAACATTCTGCACCGCCGGCGCCACCTTGCAGAGGCACGGCGTCACCCGGCTCAGCCGGTCAATATCAGCGAGCGTAAAGTCCACCTCGCCCTCGCGTGCCATCGCCAGCAGGTGGAGGATCGTATTGGTCGAGCCTCCCATCGCGATGTCGAGCGTGATGGCGTTCTCGAACGCGGCCTTGGTGGCAATCCCGCGCGCCGAAACGCCGGTGTCGCCGCCCTCATAATAGGCCTTGGTCAGCTCCACGATCCGGCGTCCCGCGCGCCGGAAGAGGGCCTCCCGGTCGGCATGCGTGGCCAGCGTCGAGCCATTGCCCGGCAGCGCAAGCCCCAGCGCCTCGGCGAGGCAGTTCATAGAGTTGGCCGTAAACATGCCCGAGCAGGACCCGCAGGTCGGGCAGGCATTCTTCTCAAACTCGTCGACTTCCGCGTCCGTCCGGTCCGGATTGGCCGCCTCGATCATCGCGTCGATCAGGTCCACCGCGCGCAGCTGCCCGTCGATGTTGACCTTGCCCGCTTCCATCGGCCCGCCGGAAACAAACACCACCGGAATGTCGAGCCGCATCGCCGCCATCATCATGCCGGGCGTGATCTTGTCGCAATTGGAGATGCACACCATCGCGTCGGCGCAGTGGGCGTTGACCATGTATTCCACGCTGTCGGCAATGATCTCGCGCGAGGGCAGGGAATAGAGCATCCCGTCATGGCCCATCGCGATGCCGTCATCGACCGCAATCGTGTTGAATTCCTTCGCCACGCCGCCGGCCGCCTCGATCTCCCGGGCCACCAGCTGGCCGAGATCCTTGAGGTGAACGTGGCCCGGCACGAACTGGGTGAACGAGTTTACCACCGCAATGATCGGCTTGCCGAAATCGCTGTCCGTCATGCCCGTCGCGCGCCAGAGGCCGCGGGCACCGGCCATATTGCGGCCGTGGGTGGAGGTGCGTGAACGGTAGGGGATCATGGGCTCAGGTCTCGTGGTTTCCGCAAAATTTTGCCTTCCGGGGCGGAAATATACCCGGAAAGCGGTGAATTCACCCGCTCTTTAGCATCCACAGGGCAGAATGGAATGGGGGATATTAGTGCGCCGCCGCCCAATTGCCGGCCGCCTTGGCCTCCACCACCAGCGGCACAGAGAGCTTCAGCGACGGCCCGTCTGCCGCCGCCATCGTCTTCTGCACCAGGGCGATCAGCTTTTCGGCTTCTTTCTCCGGGCATTCGAACACAAGCTCGTCATGCACCTGCAACAGCATCTGCGCGCGCAGGCCCGCCTCTGCCAGAGCCTCCGGCATCCGGATCATCGCCCGCTTGATGATGTCGGCGGCCGAGCCCTGGATCGGCGCATTGATCGCCTGGCGCTCGGCGAAGGACCGTGCCGGTCCCTTGCTCTTGATGTCGGGCAGGTGGATCTTCCGCCCGAACGCGGTCTTCACAAAACCGGTGGCGCGCGCAAATTCCTTGGTTTCATCCATATACTGACGAATACCGGGAAAGCGCTCGAAATAGGTCTTGATATACTGGTTCGCCTCGCCCGAAGGAATGCCGAGCTGCCGGCCAAGCCCGAAGCCGGAGATGCCATAGATGATGCCGAAATTGATCGCCTTGGCCTGCCGGCGTACCATCGGGTCCATGCCCTCAATGGGCACGCCGAACATCTCGCTCGCCGTCATGGCGTGAATGTCGAGGCCATCCTTGAACGCCTGCTTCAGCGCCGGAATATCCGCCATATGCGCCAGAATGCGCAGCTCAATCTGCGAATAGTCTGCCGAGACGAGCACATTGCCTTCCTCGGCAATGAAGGCCTGGCGGATCTTGCGGCCCTCTTCGGTCCGTACCGGGATGTTCTGTAGGTTCGGATCAGTCGAGGATAGCCGCCCCGTCTGCGCGCCTGCCAT
This sequence comes from Alphaproteobacteria bacterium HGW-Alphaproteobacteria-18, assembly GCA_002841155.1. GTDB lineage: Bacteria > Pseudomonadota > Alphaproteobacteria > Caulobacterales > Hyphomonadaceae > Hyphomonas. The sequence goes on along the minus strand of PHEH01000006.1, from coordinate 27,296 downwards.
CATATAGCTGGTATGCACGCGGCCGGTCTTCTTGTTGATCGCCGCCTGCAGCGCCTCGGTATAGGTCGAGCGCAGCTTTGACAGCATCCGCCAGTCCACAATCGTGCGCGGCAGGGCATGGCCCTCTGCGGCGAGCCCTTCGAGCACATCGCCATCAGTCACCCAGGCCCCGGTCTTGGTTTTCTTGCCGCCGGGCAGATTCATCTCGTCAAAGAGGATTTCGCCGAGCTGTTTGGGCGAGCCGATATTGAAACTGCGCCCGGCCTGCTCATGCGCCTCTGCCTCCAGCGCCGCCGTGCGCTGGTTGAAGTCTGCCGAAAGGCGCGAGAGCATCTGCCGGTCCACCTTGACGCCCGCCTGTTCCATCGCCGCCAGAACCGGCACCAACGGCCGCTCCAGCGTTTCATAAACGGTGGTAACCTGCTCCGTGCGCAGGCGCGGCTTCAGCACCTGCCAGAGGCGCAGCGTCACATCGGCGTCCTCGGCGGCATATTCGGTCGCCTTGTCGAGGGCCACCTGCGCAAAGCTTTTCTGCGCCTTGCCCGTGCCCGCCACGTCCTTGAAGCTGATCGTCTTGTGGCCAAGATAGCGCTCGGAAAGCTCATCCATGCCATGGCTGTGAATGCCTGCGTTCAGCGCAAAGGAAATCAGCATCGTGTCGTCAATCGGATGTACACGGATCTTGTGCTGGGCAAACACGCTGAGATCATATTTGATGTTCTGGCCGATCTTCAGAACCGCCGGGTCTTCCAGCATCGGTTTCAGGATTTTGAGCGCCTCGGCCATCTTGATCTGGCGCGGCGGGTCGGCGCCAAACATGTCACCCTCGCCTTTGGCTTCAGGGTCCACATGCGCCAGCGGAATGTAGCAGGCCTCGCCGGGGGCAAGGGCCAGCGACACGCCCACAAGTCCCCCCGTAACGGAATCCAGACTGTCCGTCTCCGTATCAACCGCCACATGGCCCTGCGCGGTCGCGCGCGCCACCCAGTCCTCCAGCGTTTTCAGATCGCGGATGCAGGCATAGGCGGACACATCAAAAGGCTGCGCGTCAGGGGCGGGGGCCTCGATGGCGCCTTCCAGTTCCATCTGCTCGCGCACGCGCCGGGTGATGGTGCGAAACTCCATCTCCTCCAGGAAGCCGATCAGCTCCTTGGGGTCGGGGTCCTGCACGGCGAGCTCTTCGACGGGAAGAACAACCGGCACATCCTCCTTGAGCTGAACAAGCTGTTTGGAAATGCGCACCTGATCGGCAAAGTTGATCAGCGTCTCGCGGCGCTTGGGCTGTTTGATCTCGCCCGCGCGCTCCAGCAGGGTTTCGACATTGCCGTATTCGGTGATCAGCTGCGCGGCGGTCTTGATGCCGATGCCGGGCGCGCCGGGTACATTGTCCACGCTGTCGCCCGATAGCGCCTGCACATCCACCACGCCTTCAGGGCCAACGCCGAATTTCTCGATCACATCCTCCCGGCCCATCAGCTTGTTCTTCATCGGGTCGAGCATCAGCACCCTGTCGGTGATCAGTTGCATCAGATCCTTGTCGGACGAGACGATGGTGACGCGCGCGCCTTTGGCTTCCGCCAGGCGGGCATAGGTCGCGATCAGATCGTCGGCTTCAAACCCCGTCTGCTCGATAGCATGGGCCGCAAAGGCGAGCGACGCGCGCCGCACCAGCGGGAATTGCGGCACCAGCTCCTCAGGCGGATCAGACCGGTTGGCCTTGTAGAGGGGATACATGTCATTGCGGAATGTGTTGCCGGAGGCATCGAAGATGCAGGCAAAATGCGTCGGGCGTTCCTTGCCTTTCAGGTCTTCCAGCAACTTGAACAGCATGTTGCAGAAGCCCGCCACCGCGCCCACGGGCAGGCCGTCCGAGCCGCGCGTCAGCGGCGGCAGGGCATGGAAGGCGCGGAACACATAGGCGCTCGCATCTATAAGGTAGAGGTGGCTGTCCTGGGTGACGGGCGCCGTGGCCATGTGCGATTCCTTTGATTTGTTCCCGGTTTAGCCCGCATGCGCGGCCACGTCACCCGCCGGGGCAGAAATCGCGCGGATTGCCCACAGACTCAGCACCTGTCGCTTTCGTAACGTCCCGGAGGCAATTTAGGCTTTTCCGTGGCAGCGGGGGTGTGCTATTTCTGTCACATGGACCGTGATCTGGACTTCGAAGAAGTGACGGCCCTTCTCCCGGCCGTGCAGAAGCACCCGCCGAAGGCGCCGTGGCATCTCCCCGTTATTGGGGGCCTCGCCGTGTTGTGGAGCCTTCTGGGCGTCTTCGACCTCCTGGCGATGATCACCCGCTTTGCCCCCTACATGAACCAGATGCCGGACCTGACGCGCGAGTTCATCTATGAGCTGCCCTTCTGGGTACTTGGCCTACGCGCCGTGGCCGTATTCGCCTCGCTGATCGGCGCGGTTCTGCTGATCCGTAAGCGCCTTGCTGCCGTGCGCGTGCTGGCGATCGGCGCCACCGCCACCATCTTCGGCACAGGCTTCAGCTTTGCTGGCGGCGCGCCCGATGATGCCGCGATCCAGGCAGTCGGCGTGTTCATCATCGTGGTCTCCGTGCTGCTCCTTTACTACGCACAGATCTGGGCAAAACACGGCGTCCTGAAATAGCCCCCGCACAGCTTCCGATTGTGTGCCGCTAAATTCGGCGTACACTTCCCTTACGTCAGGTAAAGATCCGAGGGGAGGACACGCACATGACCGAAGACACATCCGTAATGGCGCCGCGCGCCGGCTGGCACCTCTGGGCTGTTGGTATCCTTGGTCTTCTCTGGAACGGCTTTGGCTGTTACGATTTCACGATGACCGTGACCCGCAACGAAGCCTATCTCGCGGGCTATCCGGAGGATATGCTTGCCTACTGGTTCGCCATGCCCTGGTGGGTATTTGCTCTCTGGGCCATTGGCGTTCTGGGTGGTCTTCTGGGCAGCATCGCGCTCCTGCTGAGGCATGCGTGGGCTGTGAAACTTTTCGCCGCCTCTCTGCTTGCCGCCATCATCAGTAATGTGATCAGTCTGATGGATACCGACGCCCCCAAGATGGAAGGCGCTGAATTTTTTCCCATCATCATCATCGCCCTTGCCGTGGGGTTTCTTGCTTATGCCATCTGGCAAAGACGGCGCGGCGTCTTGCGTTGACGCCGTAAGTTTCCTTTTCTCGGATTCTAACTTGCAATTTATTGGATTATATTTCTTCGTGAACGCTGTGGTTCATGGGGGTATCAATGAACTTGAGGAAAATACTTAAAATTAGGTACGAGGGCGTTGGGAACGAAGAAGGCAAGCGTTTGAATTCGGAGCTGCACAGGAAAATAGAAGACTCAATTCTGGCGCTCAGAATGAAAAAAATTGGACAATTCGAACAGCAATACAGACGCTTGCTATTGCATTATTTCACTGTTTCGATTCATCGAAATATAGACGCGCATAACAAATCAGCAGAGATGATCCTTGGGCGAGCTAATAATTGGCGTTTCGTCAACGTAATATCGGCCGTCGTGCTTTTCGTTGCCACAACTTCTGATGCGACAAAGTACTATATCTCAAAGGTCGATCTGCGATCACATACTGGGCATCTTGGGTACTTTGCTGACTGGATGTTTCCGCTAGATCCAGTCCTTGTTCTGATAATTATCGGATTACTGTTTCTGTCTACAAATCTGTTCCAAAGCCTTGGGCGTTTTGAGGACAGCTACTTTTCCCATAAGACGGCAGCGTCCAGTTTCTCAGAGCTTCGTCGGGATATGCTGGACGCGATGGGACTTCTTGATCTTTCCGAGGAGAGAATAAAGCGCTTTCGCGAACAATATCAGATAATTGTCGAGAATTCGCCTATGTCCAATCGCAAAGCTTGGAAGATATCTTCTGATCGTGCGGAAGACCAGCTGGCACCACTTCTGCGAATGCTTTACTCCTTAGCGCATACAGCAGATGGTGGAACCGAGAGCGATCCAATTTCCAATGGCCGCCTACATGATGAGATCGTTGCTGATAGCAACGGCGAGTTCTCATTCTGAACAGCTGTTTTGATAAAACTACGCGCCTCGGGAGGAAAAATCATGAGCGATACAAACAAGACCTGGGTGCTGCGCAAACGACCTGTGGGCGACATCAGGCAAGGCGACCTCGAACTGGTCGAAAGCCCGCTTGCCCCGCTTGAAGACGGTCAGGTCCGCGCCCGCACCATCTACCTCTCGCTCGATCCCACCAACCGCATCTGGATGAGCGACGTGGACGCCTATCTGCCGCCCGTCGGCATCGGCGATGCCATGCGCGGCGGCGGCCTCAGCGTCATCACCGAAAGCCGCTTTGAGGGCCTCACGCCCGGCGACATCGTCAATACCGGCCTCGCCGGCTGGGCGATCTACAACACACTGCCAGGCGCATCCCTCGCCAAACTGCCAAGGCTCCCCGGCGTGCCGCTGACCGCTTTCATGGGCCCCCTCGGCGCCACCGGCATGACGGCCTATTTCGGCCTGATGGATATCGCCAAGCCCAAGGCTGGCGAAACTGTCGTCGTCTCCGCCGCCGCCGGCGCGGTCGGCTCAATGGTCGGCCAGATCGCCAAGATCCAGGGTTGCCGCGTCGTCGGCATCGCGGGCGGGGCAGACAAATGCCGCTGGCTGACCGAAACCGCCGGCTTTGACGCCGCCATCGACTACAAGAATGAAGACGTCGGCGCCGCCCTCGACAAGCATTGTCCCAATGGGATCGACATCAATTTCGAGAATGTCGGCGGCAAGATCATGGACGAAGTCATCGCCCGCCTGAACGACTTCTCGCGCATGCCGCTCTGCGGCCTCATCTCCACCTACAACGCCACCAGCCCCGTGCCCGGCCCCTACAATTTCTCGAACCTCCTGATGCGGCGGACCCTCGTAAAAGGCTTCATCGTGATCGACTATTTCCCCCGTTTCCCGGAGGGTATGCAGCAGATGGCGCAATGGTTCATGGAGGGGAAACTCAAATACGAGACCGACATCGTCGACGGCTTCGAGAACGCTCCCGCCAGCCTCTCGCGCCTGTTCGAGGGAAAGAATCTCGGAAAACTCGTCGTCCAGGTCAGCCCCGAACCGGTATAGCGCCCCGGTTCAGCTTGCATTCACTTTCCCCCGATCCATAATCTCGTCAGCAGGGTGTGGGAGACGGGGCATGATTGCAAAGCTGATTAAAGATGCACGTATAGGGATAGCAGGCGCTGTGCTTCTCGGCGCGGGCGCCTGTTCCCACTCAGACTGGGAAGGCATCGCGATGGGCCTGAATATGGTGGCCGATGACATGGCCGTCACGCTCACCCAGGTCGCCCCCTACACCTGCGATTACAACGCGCAAGGCTACGCCGTCTGCGATGATACCGGCGATGGCTGGGCAGACCGCTATGCCAGTTCCTGGGATTACGTCCCGGTCTACACCTACGGCAATCTCACCCGCGTGAACGATTATGGCGAGGCCTTCCAGTATGATGGTGGCTGCGACTGCTGGTATCGCGAGCCCTCCCTGGACACCTATCCGAAATAGGCCAGAAATAGGCTCGAAATAGACGGGCTGCCCGGCTTGCGCGCGCGTCCACTCGCTGCTCATATGTAAGCGCGAATGATGGCGTAGGAGAGCAGGATGCGCTGGCAGCATCTGTTTGCAGGGGCGCTGGTCTGGGCGGCGCTCGCCGTGGCGCCGGCGCAGGCTGAGCCGTCTGTCGAAGATGTTCCGCTCAAGGATTGGGCCGTGGGCATCCTCGCCGCAGACTGGCGCGACAGTGACGGCGCTCCCATTGATGCCTTCGAGAATGCCCGGCGTGATCTTGCAAAAGCCTTTGCCGATGTCGGCTTCAATCCGGACAACATCACCCACATGTCGCTGCGCCCGCGAGAATTGGGCGGCTTCTCCCTGCGCTCGAGCGAGGTCTTTTCTGCCTTCGAGCAACAGGCCCAGTCGGCGCAGGCGGGGTGCCTGCTATACTTCACCTCACACGGCGTGCCCGAAGGTATGGTGCTGGGCGGCGAGGGGCTGCTCAGCCCGGACAAGCTCAACGGTCTTGTCAGCCAGTGGTGTGGCGAGCGGCCAACGGTCGTTGTTGTGTCGGCCTGCTATTCGGGTGTCTTCATCCCTGTTCTTGCCGCGCCCAACCGCCTTGTGATGTCAGCTGCGCGGCCTGACCGGTCCTCCTTCGGATGCGGCGCAGGCATGATCTATCCGGTCTTCGACAATTGCGTGCTCGACTCGCTCATCGACGCAGATGACTTTGTTCATCTCGCAAGCCTCACGCGCCAGTGTGTGGCCCTGCGTGAGCGCCAGCAGCGCCTCTGGCCCCCGTCAGAGCCACAGGCCCGCATAGGGGTAGATGTGGACGACCTGTTCGTCTTCCTGAACTTCGAGCGGAACCAGTAAATTCAGCCTGCGGACAATGCGGCAAACGCCGTCTCCAGATCGGCCTTCAGATCGCTGACCGCTTCCAGCCCCACATGCACCCGCATCAGCTGGCCGGGCTTCTCCTTCGTCCAGCATCCTTCGCTGCGCGTCAGCTGGTCATCGCACGGAATGATCAGGCTCTCGAATCCGCCCCATGAAAAGCCCATGCCAAAGAGGGTCAGCGCGTCGAAGAAGCGCTCCAGCGCGCCGGCCGGATACGCCTTCAGAACAAAGGAAAAGAGCCCGCACGCGCCAGTAAAATCCCGTTTCCACAACTCATGATCGGGGTGGGAGGGCAGTGCCGGATGGATCACGCTGGCCACTTCAGGCCGGGTTTCCAGCCACTTGGCCAGCTCCAGCCCGGCCGCCTCATGCGCCTTCAGGCGTGTGGCAAGGCTGCGGATGCCCCGCACGGCCAGATAGGCATCATCGGGTGCCAGGCCAATGCCCCAATCTTCAGAGCAGTTGGCCACCTTGTTGGCGAGCGAAAGCTCATTGCTCATCACCGCGCCGCCGAAGGCGTCCGAATGGCCCACCACATATTTCGTCAACGCCTGCACCGAGATATCCGCGCCCAGCGCCAGAGGTTTGTAGTAAAGCCCGGCGCCCCAGGTGTTGTCACACACGATACGAATGCCCCGCGCCTTCGACACTTCGGCAATCGCGGGAAGGTCTGAAATCTCGAAGGTAAGTGAGCCGGGGGATTCCAGCAGGATCGCCTGCGTGTTGTCGCGGAAGAGTTGCTCTATGCTGGCGCCCATGCGCGGATCAAAGCGTTCCGCCTCCACGCCCATTGCCTTCAGCCGTTTCTCGCAGAAACGCGCGGTTGGCCCATAGGCACTGTCCGTAAACAGAAAATGTCCGCCTGCTTCCACAACGCTTGCAATCGCCAGCGCGCAGGCTTGCAGTCCGTTGGACGCCAGCCGCGTATGCTTTGCGCCTTCCAGAATGCACAACGCCGCTTCCAGCTCGCGGTGAACCGTCAACCCCATCCGCCCATAGGTGGGCTTTGGCCCATAGAGGGCTGCCTCAGTGCGGAACAACACGGTCGAGGCGCGCTCCACCGGCGGGTTTACCGTCACGCGGTCAAGGCGTTCGGCGCGCGTATGGATCAGGCGGGTTTGCTGTTCGGCATCATCTCGGGCGCTCATCGCTTCAGCCTTTTGCGACGGGGCGGGAGGGGTCAGACGCCCATTCGGTCCACGAGCCATCATAGACTGCCACATCCCAGTTTCCGAGGCGGGCAAGGGCCAGCGCCGTAATCGCCGCCGTCACGCCAGAGCCGCAGGTGGCGACGGTTGGCTTGTTCGCCTCCGGCATCAGGCGGGCCAGCTCATCGGCCGACTTCATGCGCCCGTCTTCGGTCACCAACGCGCCGCCGGGCACATTGATGCTGCCGGGAATATGCCCGGAGGGCAGGCCCTCGCGCGGCTCGGGATCGCGCCCGAAGAAGCGCCCGTCCGGCCGGGCATCAATGATCCGCACACGCGCAGAGCCCACCAGCTGTTCCATATCGCGCGCGTCCATGATCAGGTCGCTGCGGACCCGCGGTGTAAAGTGGCGCTCGCCGGGCGGTGTCGGCAGATCGTCCAGCGCGCCGCCTTCAGAGGTCCAGGCATGCAGCCCGCCATCGAGCACATGCACATCCTTGTGCCCCATCACGCGCAGCATCCACCAGACGCGCGCGGCCGCAAAGAAGCGGTTCTGATCGTAAACGACAATCCGGCTGCCATCGCCGAGGCCGAGCTTGCGCACCCGCGCGGAAAACTTCACGGCATCGGGCAGCATGTGAGGGTAGGGCGAGTCCAGATCCGCTATCTCGTCTATGTCGAAATAGACGGCCTTCGGAATATGCCCACGCTTCCAGGCTTCGCGGCCGGTCTCCGGCGGATTGGTCCAGGGCGCAAACCAGGTCGCGTCCACGATACGCACATCCGGCGCGCCGATATTCGCCATCAGCCACTCTGCACTGACCAGCGGGTCGCCGCTCTCGCTCATTATTTCGCCTCCATCCAGGACGGAACCGGCAGGCCCTTGGAGCGCAGGAATTCCGGATTAAACAATTTGGTCTGATAGCGGTTGCCATAGTCACAGAGGATCGTGACGATCGTGTGCCCCGGCCCAAGCTCGCGGGCGAGGCGCACGGCGCCCGCCACATTCACGCCCGATGAGCCGCCAAGGCAGAGCCCCTCATCCTCGACGAGATCGAAGATATAGCCCAGCGCTTCGTCATCATGGATGCGCCACGCCTTGTCGACAGGGATGCCTTCAAGATTGGCCGTGATGCGCCCCTGGCCGATGCCTTCGGTGATCGAGGTGCCTTCGGCTTTCAGCTCGCCGGTCGTGTAATAGGAATAGAGCGCCGCGCCACCGGGGTCAGCCAGACCAATGGTGATCTTCGGATTGCGCTCCTTGAGGCCCAGCGCAACGCCGCCCAGCGTCCCGCCTGAGCCGACCGCGCAGATGAACCCGTCCACCTTGCCCTCGGTCTGGTCCCAGATTTCCTTTGCGGTCGTATTGTAATGGGCCCGGCGGTTGGCCTGATTGTCGAACTGGTTCGCCCAGATTGCGCCATTGGCTTCGCTCGCGGCCAGTTCTTCTGCGAGGCGCCCGGAATAGCGCACATAATTGTTGGGGTTGGCGTAAGGCACCGCGTCCACCTCGATCAGCTCGGCCCCCAGAAGGCGGATCGCATCCTTCTTCTCCTGGCTCTGCGTGCGCGGCATCACGATCACCACCCGGTAACCCAGCGCCTTGCCCACCAGCGCGAGGCCAATGCCGGTATTGCCCGCCGTCCCCTCAACGATGGTGCCCCCCGGCTTCAACGCGCCGGACTCTTCAGCCTCGCGAATGATGCCCAGCGCCGGCCGGTCCTTCACCGACTGGCCGGGGTTGAGGAATTCGCATTTTCCCAGGATCTCGCATCCGGTCTCCTCCGAGACACGATTGAGCCGAAGCAGGGGCGTATTGCCGATAAGGTCGATGACGGACCTGTGAATGGTCATGGAACAAGTTGCTCTGATCTGGGTTATTTCAATAGCAGCAGGCTACGACCCCCCGCTGCCGGGTTCAATCGGTATGACAGCGGAAACTGATCCGCAAAGCCATGCCGACCGTACAGATGGTCTAACAGCCAGAAGGATCAACTCACATGACCCTTAAGAGTCTCATTGTGTCCCAGATTGTCCTGCTTTTGTCGCTGGGTGGCACCGCTCTGGCCGACGATGCGGCTGTTCCGTCTGCATCTGGCCTGGAAAAGGCGTGGAAGCCCAAGGCGGGCGACGAGATCCGCTTCAATGTCCTGCGCAAGGGAAATCCGTTCGGCTCGCACACGGTCGCGTTTGAATCGGGGCCTGATAATGCCCTGATTGCAAAGACGAAAGTCGGCCTGAAAGCCGGCCTCGGCCCGATTACGGTGTTCCGCTACGACCTCTCGGCCAGCGAAACCTGGCGCGGTGGTGAACTGGTCTCCGTCGCGGGCACCTCCAATGACGATGGCAAGAAAAGCTCCATGAAAGCCAGGCTCTCGGGCAATGCTCTGGACGTGCAAGGCTCTGTTTTTACAGGAGAAGCGCCGGCAGATATCATCCCCGCCAGCCATTGGAACTATGCCCAGACCAAGTCGTCCCAGCTCCTCTCCACCGAAGATGGTGAGATCTATAAGGTAAAGGTCACCCCAAAAGGCCGCGAAACCATTAAGGCGGGTGGTCAAACCATTGAAGCCAATAGATATTTTCTGGATTCCGATCTGGATGTCGACATCTGGTATGATGATCAGGGCCGCTGGGTAAAGCTCGCCTTCGAGGCCCGCGGTCAGCAGATCGAATACGTCCTCGACAAGATGTACTGATAAAACAGGGCGTTGGCGGTGGGTGCATTGAGACTTGTGCTCGGCGACCAACTGTCGCCGGACATCTCCTCCCTCCGCGATGCCGTAAAGGACACGGATCTGATCCTCATCGCAGAGGTGATGGAGGAAGCCACTTACGTCCCCCACCACAAGAAGAAGATCGCCTTCCTCTTCGCTGCCATGCGCCACTTTGCAGAGGAACTGAAAGCGTCCGGCTACCGTGTCCGCTATACAAAGCTGGACGCCCCCGAAAACCAGGGCTCTCTCAGAGCTGAAGTCGCCCGCGCCCTGGAAGACCACCCAGACCTGTCTCGTATTATCATCACCAAGCCCGGTGAATGGCGCCTGCTTCAGGATATGGAATGCTGGCGCGATATCCTCTCCGTGCCGGTGGAACTGCCCGAAGACACCCGCTTCATCGTGCCCCTGAAGGATTTCAAGACCTGGGCATCGGGCCGCAAACAGCTGCGCATGGAATACTTCTACCGCGATGTGCGCCGGAAAACCGGCCTCCTGATGGACGGTGACCAGCCAGAAGGTGGCCAGTGGAACTACGATTCAGAAAACCGCAAACGCCTGCCCAAATCCATGACCACCCCGCAGCGTTTCCTGCCTGAGCCGGATACGCTGACACAGGACGTCATCGTGCTCGTCGCTGAGCGTTTTCCCGATCATTTCGGCGATCTCGACCCCTGGGTCTTCGCCACCACCCGTGCCGGCGCGGAAGAAGCGCGCGATCACTTCCTTTCCGAAGTCCTGCCCGGTTTCGGCGACTGGCAGGACGCCATGGCCGAAGGCGAGCCCTGGATGTGGCACTCGCTGCTCTCGGTCTACATCAATTGCGGCCTGCTCGATCCGCTGGATGTCTGCCGCCGCGCGGAAGCTGAATGGAAAGCGGGCAGGGCGCCGCTGAACGCCGTGGAAGGGTTTATCCGCCAGATCATCGGCTGGCGCGAATATGTGCGCGGCATCTACTGGCTGAAGATGCCCGGCTATGCTGAGCTCAACACGCTGGACGCCCATCGTCCGCTTCCGGATTTCTACTGGACCGGCGAGACATCCATGCGCTGCATGGCCGAAGCCATCGGCCAGACCAGGCGACACGCCTATGCCCATCATATCCAGCGCCTGATGATCACCGGCAACTTCGCGCTGCTCGCAGGGCTTTCCCCAAAGCAGGTCAATGAATGGTATCTGCTGGTCTACGCCGACGCTTATGAATGGGTGGAACTCCCCAACACCCACGGTATGGCGCTGCATGCTGATGGCGGGCTGATGGCCTCCAAGCCTTACGCGGCCAGCGGCAACTACATCTCTAAGATGTCAGACTATTGCCAGAGCTGCTCCTACAACGTGAAACAGCGCACCGGTCCAAAAGCGTGCCCGTTCAATTTCCTCTATTGGAATTTCATTGATCGGCATCAGGAGCGTTTTCGAAGCAACCCAAGAATGGCCGTGATCTGTAAGTCTCTCGACAGGATGGAGCCCTCAGAACTTGCCCAGATACGGTCCGAGGCGACAAAATTTCTCACTGCCGAGGGGCTGAATTCCCCGTAACAATCGCATTTCCACAGGCAGATCGATCAAATTTCATTGATCCCGGTCGGATGTGGCTAACCCGCTTATGATAACAATTCTCAGTAGAAACGCGGGACACTTTAAGCGTGCGGGAGATGGGTGTATGCCATATCGTCAGGATGGCTCAGCAACGCTTTGGTCGTTGCGGATGCTGATGCAGGGAGTGGAGGTGCCGGAAAAGCACATCCCCGGTCTGCGCGCTCAACAGATGAGTTCGATGAGCCGGATCACGAATGTGATCATCCTCTCGAATGTACTCAACATCATCGCCATTCTGGGAATCTTTCTGAACTATGGCCAGATCCATTTCCTGATTGCATGGTCAGTCTGTGGGCTGATTATAAATATTGGTGCCTGGCTGAAGTATCGGGCCTTTCTGCGCATAGATCCGCAGAGGCGCAGCAATCGCCGTGCCATCGCCGATTTTACACGGGTGTCCATCTGTAACGGCCTGTTATGGGGCCTGGCCCCGATCGTGGTGCTGGGCACTGCTGATGTTCAGGGCCAGATGGTGATGGGCATTATATCTGCCGGTATGATGTTTGCGGGCGGCTTTCTACTCTCGAGAATTCCGATTGCGGCAATCTATTACATCGTCCCCACCGGGCTTGGCCTGGCGACAGCTCTGATGCTGCAAACCGGCTCGACATACGCGATCCTGTCCATCCTTATGCTGTATTACCTGATCGTGCTGCTGGTCGCGGTCGCATGGACGCATCGCCAGTTTGTGGAACAGTATCTTGGCCGGGCGGCCATCCAGGAACAGTCTCAACTCATCGGGCTGCTGTTGCGGGATTTTGAAGAAAGCACATCCGATTCCCTGTGGCAGACAGATGCCGCCGGCATTCTGCATGAAATTCCAGTTGTTGGCGAAGCCAGTGATCCTGACTGGAGCAAGAATGATATGCTTCGCCGTGGCGCGGTATTTGCCGATGTATTTCATCCCGGCGAAGCGCGCGATGAGCTGGAAGCTGCGCTCAAGGAACAGCTGCCTTTCCGGGATATGGTCGTTCCTGTGAAGACAGATGGGGTTGAGCTTCGCTGGTGGTCTGTCACAGGTAAACCGGTCATCGAGAAGGCACAATTCCTGGGCTTCCGGGGTGTGGCTACAGATGTCACGCAGTCTAAGAAGATCGAGGACCGTATTGCCCATATGGCCCATTTCGATGGGCTTACGGGCCTGCCTAACCGCATAACCATGCAGGACCGGCTGGAAGCAATGCTGCGCCACCCACCGGCAGGGCCTGTCTGCCGCGCGCTCCTGATGATGGACCTCGACAGCTTCAAATGGGTCAATGACACGCTGGGGCATCCGGCAGGGGATGAACTTCTCCGGCAAGTCTCGGCGCGCATCCTGTCCCTGTCAGAACCGGCCGATTTCGTGGCCCGCCTTGGCGGCGACGAGTTTGCCATGATTGTTGAGCGCCGCAACGCCTACGATCTTTATGGATTTCTTGATCAGTTTGCCGCTGAAATGAGCGAGCTTTACGACGTGTGGGGATCAACTGCGAACTCGTCCGCCTCTATCGGCGTGCGCCTGTTCGATCCTGCCATACAGGACAGCCGGACAATGTTCCGGCAGGCAGATCTGGCCCTCTATCAGGCCAAGCATCTTGGCAAGGCCAAATGGTGCATGTTCGATGACGAATTGGAGAAGCGTGCTCAGGCAAGGGTCGATATCCAAGGCGAACTTCAGCGTGCCCTTGAGCAGAATGAGCTGCGCATTCACTTCCAGCCCATCGTCGATGCCCGTACCCATGAGACAATTGCCTGCGAAACCTTGCTGCGCTGGCAGCATCCAGAACGCGGACTGGTCTATCCGGGCGAATTCATGGAACACGCCGAAGAGAATGGCCTCATCACGCGCATGGGGGAATGGGTCATCCGTACGGCTTTGGCCGAGGCAGCCCGTCTGCCCGAACATGTGCGTATCTGCGTGAACATCTCGCCTTTGCAGGTTCATTCTGCCTCTCTGGTGTCCACCATTATCAACGCGATAGCGGCCAGTAAGCTGAATCCGAACCGGCTTGAACTGGAAATCACCGAGACAGCTCTGATGAGCAATACGGAGTTCACGTTGCGCCGGCTGCATCAGCTTCGCGCGCTTGGCGTGCGCATAGCCCTGGATGATTTTGGGACGGGCTACGCATCACTGCGTTATCTGCGGTCTTTTCCGTTCGACAGGATCAAGATCGACAGAACCTTTGTCAGCGATATCGAAACGCGCGCTGACAGTCAGGCCATCACCCAGTCAATGGTCAGTCTCGCCAGGTCTCTTGGTATGCAGTGTACGGCAGAAGGGGTGGAGACGTCTCTCCAGGCTGAATATCTCAGCAAGCTGGGATGCGAGGAGTTGCAGGGCTACTTCTTCAGTCACGCACATCCTCTCGAGCAGCTCTCGCATCTTGTCGCGCTACAGGATGCCCCCATCGTGCCACAGGCTCCCTTTCTGGAAGTGGTGGCGCAAAGCCGGGCTGGATAAGGCATCCTGAATGTGCGCCGTGGCAGGGGCGGCGGTTATTCTCCGCCATCCTCCTGTTTCGGCTCTTCAGCAGGCTTGGGCGCTGACCGGCGGCCGAAGAGGTTACCCAACGCATCCCGCGCTGCCTTTTCTGCGGCGTCTTCAAGTTGCTTTTCAGCGCTTGGCGCGGCTGTCTGGGGTTGGCTGTCAGGCGGGGTGTCTTCCGGGGTGGCGGGGACTGTCTGCGGCTTGCCGCCTATGATGTTGCCGATGATCGAGCCAGCCACATCACCTGCGCGGTCGTTGACTTCCTGCTGAAGACGCCCAGTCAGTTCTGCTTGAAGGGCTGACTGCACACCCGAAAAATCGGGTGTTACCTTCAGCGAATCCCAGCTTCCGGAAAGGCGCACAGGCACAGGAATGCCGTTCAACTGGACCACGGCTCCCTGGCCTTGTCCGCTCTTGTCGATGGCAGTTGCCAGACGCACATCCAGAGACTGGCCGCCGATGTCGATCTTGCCGCTGCCGTCAATGCCCAGTACCGGGCTCAGCAACTTCAGGATATCCACTGTTGCAACGCCGTTCTGGACACTGAGAACCGTGTTGAAGGTAGTGAACTCGGTTTCTGCGGCAGGAGACAGGACGCCGCGGAAATCAAGATTGTTGAGGCTGCCTGTTGTAACTGCCTGTTGCAGCGATTGGGCGCTGCGCACCAGCTGGGTCACATTCAGGCCCTTGAGAGCACCCTCATTCAGATTGGTTGAGATCTCGCCATTCAGTCCACGCATGATCTCGTCGATCGAGGTGCCCCGTGCGGCTGCGTTCACCTTGAACGCGCCAGTGCCGGTCAGTTTGTCGAAGCCGGCAAGCGTGCCGAGCAGGCTGGAGATGGCAACGCTGTTGCCTTCCATGTCCAGATTGACAGCAGGCACCTGACTGGTGGCATCCACCATCATCTGCCCTTTCCAGTTGCCTCCGAATGCCTTGAACTGGGAAAGATCGGTCGTCAGTTTGCCGGCGTTCAGCTTGGCGGAGAGGGCCGCATCGGTCAGCTCGACGCTGCCCAGGGTCAGCGTGCTGGTCTTGATGGCCAGGTCGGCATCAACCGCCTGAAGGCCAGCCAGGTCCAGCTTGTCCTTGCTCCATGCTTCCAGAGGCTGGGGCTCCTTGGCCTTCTGATCAGACGGGGCGAGGAAGGGCGAAAGGTCCAGCGCGCCCATGTCGAGATTGCCGGTCAGTCGCGGACGCTCTCCGGTGAGATCAATTCCGGCTGTGCCTTTGGCGGTTATGTTGTCGAGTTTAAGGTCGAGCGCCGACAATGTGATCTTCGTGAAAGTCCCGCTTGCCTGTCCCTTGGCGCTAAAGCTCTGGAGTGTTGTGCCGGGCGCCACTTCAATTTCGGCCGCACTCAGCAGGTCGCGCAGGCGCGTGCTGCCTGCCGACAGCTGCCCATTCAGGCTACCGTCACCGCCGAGCCCCACATCCCCCTTATAAGAGGCCGAGAGCAGTTCGCTTTCCTGTTTGAAATCCAGCCCTGAAAGCACAAGTGCATCGACCGGCCCGCTGATTGCCGAGGTCAGGTCCACCTTGCCAAGCGCGGTCGACATTGGAAGCTCGAACGCCATCTGCCTTGCAAGCTCGCCAGCGTCTGGAGTCCGCAGCTCCAGAGTGCCCTTCAGCACAGGCAATTCGCCCAGCTGAATAGTGCCGGCATAATTGGCGTTGATCAGTTTGCCTTTGACGCCCAGCTTGTCGAAACTGAAGTCAGGTTGCAGGAGGGATCCACTGACCTTGCCCTTGACATCAACGCCGCCCAGCGGGGCGAGGTTCATCGGCATTTCGACTGCGGCAAAACCGGCGAGGGCGGCCAGGCTCGGTGCATCAAGACTGAGGTTGCCGGCAATGGTTGGCGCCTCGATAAGGTGTAGTTGACCGGAGAAGCTCGTCTTCGCCAGGTCCGAAGTCTGTGTCAGCTTTGCAATGTCGACGACAAGTGCGTCGGCGGGGCCCTTGAGGCTGCCTTCCAGGTTGATCTTGCCGAGTTTGGATAGGTCGAAGGGAATCTCTGCCCCGGTAAGGGCAGCAAGCGCCGGCAAGGCGTCAGACGATGCCCTGAATTGTCCCTCGATGACCGGAATTGTCCCGAGTTTGACCGAGCCTGTATAGTGTACCTTACCGAAGGGGGTCTCCAGGTCGGCCTTGATGTCTGCGGGCTTTTCCCTGGTCAGCGCGTCGATCGTGTCGACGGTCGAATTGATCTCGAACGGATGCGCCTGAAAGAACCCCTTGGCCCTCAGGCGGAAGGGCTGATCGGTCGAAGCCATCGATGCTTGCAGGTCAAGATCGCGCAACTCGTAATAATCGCCCGTCTCCGCATCCCGGTAGGTGAGGGAGGCATTCTGCAAACGGGCCTGCTCGACCCCGCCATTGAACCCCTTCTGCTCGACCGGGGGTCTGGTAGGGGCGGGCTGGGGTTGTTCAGCTGGCGTGAAAACCCAGTTGGTCTGCCCGTCCGCCAGTTTTTGCAGCGAGACCTTTGCATCAATGAAGGCGAGTTCCCTGACTTCCACGCGACGCGAGAGCAGGGGCATGAGCCGCACCGAACCGCGCAATTCTCCAGCTTCAACCATATAAGGCCCGTCAAACCCTTCGGGATTGGCAACAGTCACGCCGCCGACACTGGCTGAGATGGTCGGGAATATCGAAATCTTGACATCACCGGTCAGCGTGATCTGCCGTTGCAAGGCCTGTGTGGCTGCCCGTTCGATCTGGGTCCGGTAGACATCCTTCGGAACAAGAAAGGGGACAATGATCAGGCCCACCAGAATGAGGGCGATGATACCGCCAGCGATCAGGCCTATACGTTTGATATTCATGGGGTCGAATCCCGGCTTTTGCGCAATTTATTACCACATGGGTCTGGAATGTGTCGTGTGAATGGCAAAGGGGGCACAAAAGGGTGGAATGGAGAGCTGCACGCGGCACAACACAGGCTTGTGAATTGCGTGAAGAAGTGTGCTTGACCCGCCCGCCGCCCTTGATTAGAGAGGCGCTTCGCTTCCGAAAGGGGGCGGCAAGAAATGCGCGGGTGTAGCTCAGTCGGTTAGAGTGCCGGCCTGTCACGCCGGAGGTCGCGGGTTCGAGCCCCGTCACTCGCGCCATTTTCTTTTAAAAACCTCCAATAAAATCAAGTACCCAAGGCGCCGCAAGGGGCGCCTTTTGCTACCTGCTCGAAAACCGGGATACAAACTGGGATACAAGAGGCGATGGCGGAGTTCCGCGATCTTCACCGGTTTCCTGGCAGAGAAGTGAGTCCGGCTGTGCGGGCCCTACAGGTTACACGCTGATGTCCCCCCGCATGACTGCAACACAGGTGCCGCGCAGGGTCGCGACGATGCCCTCCTGTGAGCGCCGGGCTTCGACATGCAAAAGGCTGGGCCGGCCCATCTCGACGCCCTGATGGATTTCAAAGGCGGCCTTGTTGGTGGCGGGCTCCAGGGACAGTAACAGGCAGGCAAGGGGGGCATTCGCGCTTCCGGTTGCGGGGTCCTCCCATGTCCCGGCCAGAGGCGCAAACATCCGGGTGCGGAGTGTAAGGCCCTCCCTGCAATAGACATGAACAGAAAAACGGCCACTCGGTTGCGGGTGCTCTGTGAGGGCGGCCCTGAACGCCTCCAGGTCGGGCGCGCAGCGCGCAAGTGCTTCGCGCGTTAGCTCCGCAATGACATAGGGGTTGCCATTCGAGGCGACGATCGGCGGATGGGTCGCCGTCACTACGTCCCCAGGCTCCAGTCTCAGGACTCTTTCGATCACCTCGGCGTCGAACGTCTCACCGAGGCTGAGGGGCTTGGGCGCCGCGATCGTGGCGGCGAGGGGCGTGCCATCGGCATTCCGCTCGATCCTTACACGGACAATCCCGGCGGGAATTTCAAACGTCGCCTCAGTCAGATGAGGCTGTAGGCCCGCCAGGACAAAAGCGGTGCCAACCATCGGGTGTCCGGCAAAGTCCATCTCTGCCGTCCGGTTGAAGATCCGGATGCGCGCTGTGTTCGCAGGGTCAGCCGGGGGGAGCACGAATGTGGTTTCGCTGAGATTAAACTCGGCCGCCACCGCCTGCATCGTCACGCTGCCCAGCGTATCGCCGCCGATCACCACCGCGAGCGGGTTCCCGCCAAAGCGTGTGTCAGTGAACACATCGGCGGTGAAAAAAGGGAATGTCGGCATGGCGCGGCTCCGGATTAGATCGCCGGATGATTGACATGCATTTCGTTGGTTGGCAAACTGCCTCTATGGCCAGAGCAGAAATTTTCCGCGCGTTGGGTAATGATCGCCGGTTGCAGATCCTGACATGGTTGAAGGATCCGGTGGCGCATTTTCCGCCGCAACGCGACGGCGACCTGATCGAGGACGGTGTGTGCGGCCAGCTTATCGCGGAAAAGCTTGGCATCACAGCGTCCACGCTCAGTGAGCACATGCGGGTGCTTCAGACGTGCGACCTCGTAACGGCTAAACGGATCAGGCAATGGACGTTCTACCGCCGCAATGAGGCGCAGCTGGCAACGCTGGCGTCTATCATGGGCGGTATCTGACAACCCTGTGATATTCAGCCCTGTCATGGCGGCATGTGTGCCCCTGTTCATGCGGCTCGGGCTTGCCCGCGGGCCATGACGCCGATGAGCGTGCGTCAGTCGCCTGACCCTGTCTCGTCTGATCTGCGCGTCGTGCCCGGATGTTGATCCGGACGCCCATGCATGCACATCACCGTCTGTTGTCCTATGGCTACCAGGGTTCTCTCGCTACCCACGCACCCGAATACGTCAAGCCGGCAGACGGTGAGCGTCCGCCCGGATGAAACGACCCGGCCTATGGCTTCCAGCCGGTCGCCCCGGGCCGGTGCCGTCAGGTTCATCTTGAACTCGACGGTGAGAACGGAGCTGTTCTCGGGAAACAGCGTGAAGGCGGCATACCCTCCCGCCGAGTCTGCGATGGCCGAGGTGGCGCCTGCATGGAAATAGCCATGCTGCTGGGAGAGTTCCTGACGAAAGGGGAGCGTGATCGTCACCTCGCCCCGCCGGACCTGTGACAGCGTCGCACCCAGGAGCGCCATCAGACCCTGACGGGCGAAACTGCCGCGGACGCGCGACACGATATCGTCAGAGAGAGGATCGCCGCCTGTCATCTTTTGCCTCGTCTGTTCAGAAACCTTTTCTGGCAGAGCGGCGCTGGTGGGAGGAGTGAGAAATCCTCGGGTCAGCCTGAGCATAACTTCAAGGCGGCACGGGCGCTTCAGATATCCTCAGCCGGCGCTGAAATCTTCTCACTGGAGATTCCCGCGCCGCTCGGGAACTCCTGATCCATGCAGATCCGGCGACACTTAAACGCGCGCTAGCAGGAGGATTATTCTGGATATGAGATATGATCGTGACGCCCTGATGGCGCATGCTGAGGGCTGGATTGCGGCATGGAACGCCCATGATGTTGAAGCCGTCCTGAAAGTATGGGCCGAAGACGGGGTCTTCACCAGCCCGGCGGCTGCGAGCCTCACTGGCTCCGCGCAAGTGCGCGGGAAATCTGCGCTGCGGGACTATTGGGGCGCGGCTCTGGCGTGCGTTCCGGACCTGCGCTTTGAGCTGATCGGGGCCTTCGCGGATGAACCCTCACAGGTGCTGATCGTCCATTATGTCTCCTATACGGCCGGGCGCGCTGTGAGAGCCGCTGAAATCCTGGTGTTTGAGCAGGGCGCGCAGGTGCGGGGAGAGGCGTTCTACGGGGCGGTCGTCATCGCGGATACCAGCCTGGTTCGTGAAACCGCTATCTGAGGAGAGCCGCATGACGGTTTATGTACTGGCCCAGCTGAAAATTCAGGATGCGCGCCGCTATCAGCGATATGTGGATGCCTTCCTGCCTGTGCTCCTCCGGTATGGCGGGCGGTTGCTTTCGGCAGATACGCATGTACGCGTCGTGGAAGGCGACTGGCCCTGCGACAAGGCCGTCCTTATGTCGTTCACGGATGAAGATCACTTCCGTGCCTGGTCGCAGTCGCCGGAATACCGGAAGATTGCCGAAGACCGCATCGCGGGCGCCAGTGCTCAGGTGATCCTGATGCACGCGGTGTCCGGATGAAAGACGCAGCGGATCCCGGAGCTGCGGCAGGCAACAGAAGCGAGACGCGCGCAGCCCCCTGTCCGGTCATAACGCTGTCGGACCTGCCGATGAGCCGTCAGACGAACGCCCATGACGCCTATGGGGCCTCCTTTGCCGCCATCGCAGCGCCGGCCGGTGCAACGCGCCTTGGCGCGCGCCTCGTCGAAATCCTTCCTGGAAAGCGCGCCTGGCCGCTTCATGCGCATCAGGCCAATGACGAGATGTTCGTGATCCTCCACGGGCGCGGCGTGCTGCGGCTGGGGCCGGATGAGTGGGTAGTGCAGGCAGGCGACGTGGCCATCTGTCCGGCAGGCGGGGCCGGGACGGCGCATCAACTCGTCGCGGGGCGCGATGGGCTGCGCTACATTGCCATCAGCAGCATGCACGCGCCTGACGTGATCCTCTATCCTGACAGCGGCAAGATTGGCATCTTCGCCGGCTCTGCCCCTGGCGGAGACAAGGCAAAGCGCAGCATCGAGGCGATTTGGAAGCTGTCTGACGCCGTGGATTACTGGAAGGACGAATGACAGTGGCAATGCACTCGCGCGCTTCAGGACAGGTAGACAGGCTCCCATGACAAAGGCGGCACCGATTGAGTTCTGGTTCGATTTCTCCTCCGGCTATGCATATCTTGCCGCCCAGGAGATTGACGCACTCGGCCAGCGTGCCGGGCGGGACATCCTGTGGCGGCCCTTCATGCTGGGCGCGGCATTCAAAGTGACAGGCATGCGGGGCCTGTCGGCGACGCCGATGAAATCAGACTATGCAAGACATGACTGGGCGCGGATTGCACGCCGGCTCGGCGTTGCGATGCGATTGCCTGACGGGCATCCGAAAATTGCCCTGGCCGCGACCCGGGCGTTCTACTGGATCGAGGCGCATTATCCGGAAGGATCGGCCGCTTTTGCGCGGGCGGTTTTCCGCGACTATTATACCGGAAACCTCGACACGCGTGATGAAGATCAGATTGCGGGCCTCGGCGCCAGGCTGGGGCTGGACGCCGTCGCGCTCGCCTCCGGGCTCCGGTCTCCGCAGATCAAGCGGGTCACCACCGAGATGAGCGAGACCGCGCTGTCGCAGGGCGTCTTCGGCTCCCCGTTTTTCCTTGTGGAGGGGGAAGCCTTCTGGGGCTGGGATCGGATGGCGATGATGGAAGAATGGTTACAGACTGGTGGCTGGTAAGGGCAGGGCGATGCCGGGGTAAGCCCGCGTCCGGTTGAAGTCCTCGGCGTGTCAGACAGAGCCTTTTCGTTCGATCACCAGGATACGGGCTTCGCCGCGTGGGTGGGCAACATGCTCATCGCCCGGCTTTGCAACGAACGCATCGAAGGGAGAAAGTTCCAGGACGCGCTCGATGCCTCCTTCGCGAACATGCATGTCGACGATCCCGTCAAGAACCAGGAAGACCTCGGTGCCATCATTGACGTGCCAGATATAGGGCGCGTCGGTCCAGTGCAGACGGACACTCGCCCCCTCCACCTCGGCAATGTCGCGGGCGTCCCACGCCTTGTGTCCCTTGAAATCTGCAAGTCGAAGAAATGTCTCAGGCACGGGCGGCGGTTCCGTTTCTCTTCGGGGCTTCAGGCGAAGGGCTCCGTGTTGCGGCGATCAGCCAGCCCCGAAGGTTCCGGATCCGGCGGTCACGGGCCAACGCTTCAGGATAGACAAGCCAGTATCCAGACCCTGCATCCGTCCGGTGCTCGAACAACGGAACGAGCCGGCCAGCATCTATGTCTGCTCGGCAGACTTCCCATCCCGCCAGCGTAATACCTGCCCCATCAAGGGCCGCCTTCAGGCCGAGCCCCGCCGAATCGACGCGCGTCAGGGCGCCCGGCTGAACGGGGCCTCCCGGCAGGGTCTGGTTCCATTCATCCCAGCTGGCTTGCAGGTGTTGGGACAGAAAGAGGTTTGAGCGCGCTATCAGGGCGCGTGGCTCCGCAGAACTGGCTAGAGCGGGTGAGGCCAGGAGGGTCACTGTCTGGGTAAAGAGGAGATCGGCCTGCAAGCCGCGCCAGGCTCCCCTCCCATGCCGGATTCCCGCATCCGCCTCGCCCGCTGCAAGGTCGACGGCCGTCTGGCTGGAGGATATCTGGAGTTCACATCCCGGACGATCGAAAGGATAGTCTTTCAGCCGGGGAGAAAACCAGTGATGCGCGAAAGTTGGCAGCACCGACAGCCGAAGAGGTCCGGTCTGACGATCGCCCGAGATACCGGTGACGGCTGATGATATCCTCGTGAAGCCTTCCGTAAGCGCCGGAGAAAGAGATGCCCCAGGTTCCGTTAGTTCGATGCGGGCACCGGTCCGGCGCATCAGATCGACGCCCAGGGCGTCCTCCAGTATCTTGAGTTGATGGGACACAGCCGAAGGGGTGACGCCCAGTTCCAGCGCAGCGTCCTTGATCGACAGGAGGCGCGCGGCAGCTTCAAAAGCCTTCAGGGCATTGAGAGGCACATTGAGGCGGGGGGGAATCTTTGAGCGAGCCGTCATCTCAGGCTTCTTATACCCGGCCAGTTCTGATCGGAAGTGACGTGTCAGTTTAGCGCGCGCATACCAGACCGGGCGGCTCATTCCTTATGAGGTGGCCTCGTCAGCCCTGAAGAGGCTCCGGTTTCGTGGCAGGAAATATTTGCTCGAACACAGCGCCGGTCAGTGGGGCTATCCTGACCGTCTCGCAGGCAGTGCTAACATCTAGTTTTTATGTTTTTGGTGACCCCGGCGGACGTCGCTGGATGGGGAAATGGTGCCCGGGGGCGGAATCGCGAGCGCCCTTACACCTCTGTTTTGATTTCAGAAATAAATGTGGAGCGTCGTCGAATGCCAACAATCTGCCAACAATTCGGTAGTTGTTGGCATGGGAGAGTGGTTCGATTCCGATTTCCACAGGAAATCCGATAAATTGATCTCCCTGACTCTGAGATGTGGGTCAAGAGGGCCTCATCGACGAGGTTGGCGATCCATCTCGAACGATGAACTGTGGAGCGAGAATTGAGGTTAGAGATACGTCACTGACATATGGGTCGATGACGCATACGACGGCATGGCGCGACGTTGAGGCTGACCGTTGTGGAACCATCGGAGTTTATTGGTCGATCAAGTTCGGCTGGCATGACGAATGAAGAGAAAGCGCAGCTGATCTCGCCAATCGGCGCGCCGAACTGATCGAACATTGAGACCTCATCGCCGATACTTATGGAAAGTGACATGACCAACGCCGCCACAAGCATCAAAAAAGGCCTCCAGGAGGCGCTCACCCACGCCAAAGGTCACAAGACGGGCGCATGGGTTCATCATATCGAAGTGCCTGAGCCTGATGTGGCCGCAATCCGCGAGCGCTCGGGATTGTCGCAGGCCGAATTTGCTTGCAGCATTGGCGTCGCCGTAGGTACCCTGCGAGGCTGGGAGCAGGGGCGCAGACGCCCTGAAGGCGCGGCGCGGGTACTGCTCGCGCTCATCGAAAGGCGACCCCGGATCGTGCAGGACGAGCTGCTGACCTAGACGCGGATCGCCGACAGCAAACTGCCAGCAGGGTCGAGGTTGTCCATTTCTTCAATTGGGGACAGCGGGCGACGAGACTTCGCGGCTTGGGCGTTAGTCTCAAAAATCCTGGCTGTTGTCGCGCCTTAGCTCGACGAGCGTTCGTCTGAGTAGGAGCGGACAGGCCTGAATAGATGTTTGCGGCAACACCTGTTCACCGAGATTCAAAAAGCTTGTCCGTCAACGCACAATCAGATGTTTGACCTCCGGTGCAGCCGATCATGATCTCACTGAGCTGCCTCTCCATCTGCTGCAGATCCAGGATACGATTTCTGATGTCCTTTAGATGCGCTTCGGCAAGGACCATCACTTCGGCACAGCTAGGCATGCCATCATTGATCCCCAGGAGCGAGCGAACGTCCTCTGTTCGGAAGCCCAGATCGCGCGCCCGCAAGATAAATCGCAAACGCAACTGATCCACGTTTGAATAGAGCCGGTGGCCACTGGGTGAGCGCGCTGGTTCTGGTAGAAGTCCGATCTTTTCGTAATAGCGGATGGTTTCAAGGTTGCAGCCAAGCCGGCTGGCCAACTCGGCCCGCCTGAGCATCGCTCGCGACGATGTGATGTCCATGCTCAATTCTCCGCTTGCGTCTGTACCAACTACAGACCCTATCAAGCAGACGAACACAAGGCCAAGGACAACGACGCGTATGTCAGACAAGACAAACGGTTCTGGAAATGATCGTCGATCAAGCTGGCTCATCGCGGGTGGCGTGCTGGGGACCTTCCTCGCGTCGTCTTGTTGCATCCTGCCTCTGATACTGATCAGCGTCGGTGTGACGGGAGCTTGGATCGGCCAGCTGACGCTGCTGGAACCCTACAAGCCGGTATTCATGCTGATTGCAGCTGGGTTTCTCGCGGCTGGCTTTTGGGAAGTCTATTTTCGGAAGGGCAAGCATTGTGAGGATGGCAGCGACTGCGCACGTCCCGCACCCTCCTGGATCAAGCAGGTGGCCCTATGGGGCGGCGCGCTTATCGTGTTCGCGGCGCTGACCATCGAAACTTGGGCACCACTATTTTACTAAGCAAGGAGAGCAGGGATGAAGCGAACGTGGATGATTGCCGGCCTCGCCGGATTGGCGATTATGGGCGGAATGGCGCTTGCTGGCGCGCAGTTCTCGCAGACAGAGGTCGCAGAAGTACAGCAGGCCACGGCCCGCTTTTCCGTCGACAACATGACCTGCGCAACATGTCCCATATCGGTGAAAAAGGCGATGCTGCGCGTCGATGGCGTCAAGTCTGTTGAGATCGATTTTGGGACGAAGACTGCAGAGGTCGTGTATGATCCGGCGATCACGTCTCCGGAAACAATTGCCGCCGCATCGGCCGGCGTCGGGTATCCGGCGGTCCAGACCAGTTGATTGATCAGAACGCAAAAGAACAGCTGCGCGGCTTGGTACATCGAAGGCGGACACCGGGACCGGATCGTACCGCTTGAGTTGCTCTGGTGATTTCAGGACCGCTACCCGCAATCAATGATTCAAGGGGCCTCCAAGTTTCGCGTCTCTTGCAACTTCACGAGACAAGTCTCGAAGGAAAACTCAATGAAACACGAATGCTGCGCGCCGAACTGTGAGTACGACCTCGCCGTGATTGGTGCCGGATCGGCTGGATTCTCCGCCGCTATTACGGCCGCAGAGGGCGGTGTGCGCGTGGCTCTTATAGGGCACGGTACGATTGGCGGTACCTGCGTGAACGTCGGATGCGTCCCCTCCAAGACGATGATCCGCGCCGCTGAGGCGGTGTTTAGTGCGCAGTCGGCGCATCGGTTCCCGGGACTCAGGGGAGAAGCGCAGGTTTCTGACTGGGCGGCGCTGATCGCAGCAAAGGAAGATCTCGTCGCGTCACTGCGGCAGAAAAAATACGCCAACTTGCTACCAGGCTATCATGGTGTGACTTACATCGATGAGGGGCCAGCGCGGCTCGTACTTGGCGGTGTGGAGGTCGGCGGACGGAAGATCAAGGTATCCAAGGTCATCGTCGCCACTGGCGGCCGCTCGGCCGTTCCTGACGTCGCCGGTATTTCGGAGGTGCCGACGCTCGACAGCACGGCGCTCCTGGAGCTGAAGGCGCTGCCCGAGAGCCTGATCTTCCTCGGCGGCGGCTATATCGGTGTGGAACTCGCACAGATGATGGCGAGGCTGGGTACCCGCGTCACGATCGTGTGCCGCTCGCGGTTGTTGCCGCGCGCTGAACCAGAGGTGTCCGAGGCGCTCGCGAAGGCACTGCGCGCCGAGGGCATCTCGGTTGTGGAAAAGGTAACCTATGACGCCGCACGGCTGGACGGCAGCCGCACAGTCGTGACGGTAACGGTGAACGGTGCCGCCAGAGACCTGGCGGCTGATCACCTTGTCCTGTCGACTGGGCGCATTCCCAACACGGATGGGCTGGGGCTCAAAGAGATGGGTGTCGAGACTGATCAGCGGGGCGCGATCATCGTTGGCGATGATATGGCCACCACACGTTCCGGTGTATACGCAGCAGGCGACGTAACTGACCGGGATCAGTTCGTATACATGGCCGCTTATGGCGCCAAGCTGGCGGCGCGAAATGCGGTACTGGGAGGGAAGGAATGCTACGACAACGCCGCGATGCCGTGGGTGGTTTTCTGCGATCCGCAGATTGCAGGTGTCGGTCTGACCGAGGCGCAGGCTTACGCCGCAGGCTATGATGTCAAGACCAGTGTGCTTCCGCTTGAGAATGTTCCTCGGGCGCTCGCGGCACGCAATACCACAGGGCTGATCAAGTTGGTCGCAGACCGGGCTAATGACCGACTGCTCGGCGGTGTGATCATGGCGCAGGAAGGCGCTGATAGTATCCAGACACTTTCACTGGCACTGAAGTTCGGCATGACGACAAAGGCGCTCGGCGAAACCATTTTCCCTTATTTAACGACAGTCGAGGGGTTCAAGCTGGCGGCGCAGACTTTCGACAAGGATGTCGCGAAACTCTCCTGTTGCGCGGGCTGAGTCGCCGATTGGCACGCATTTCCTTTTTGCCGGTCAGTCACACCGCTCCACAAAGCGGCCGGGAGCATCACCGGCATCAAGCGCGAAGTCTCAGACCGGCACAAACCCGCCGGCGTCCAATCCGGCTCATTCGGGGTTGCCCGGACGTGCGATTCTGGTGTCCAGGCAATCAGCGCCCTCGGTCCCTGTGTTGCAGATCGACATGATACGGTAGCTTCCGTCGCGGCCTTGCTTGACCTCGAACGCGACAGTGTCGCCTTCGGAAAATCCAGTGAGGTCGACATCACCTGCGATATCGAAACCCATGGTCATCGCGCCCATGCCAACGCCGTCAATGGGGCCGTGATCG
>PHEH01000031.1 GCA_002841155.1 Alphaproteobacteria bacterium HGW-Alphaproteobacteria-18 | reverse complement strand
AGGCTGCGGCGGACGCGACGATCAGTTCGCTTCTGCCTGCAGCCGCTCGAGGCGTTCGTTGCAGAGCTCGCTCGCAACAGCGATCAACTGCTCGATCCGTTCGGCCTGCCAGGTGAGGATTTCCTGTGAGGTCTCATAGGCGGGGGAGTAGCGTGCCTCGACATAGGCCCGGCGCAGGAGCTCGAAATAGCGTTTGTAGGGTTTCTGCGGCGGGCCCCATACCTCGTCAATGCGATCATCAATCGTGCGGGCGATGTTCCGGAGTTTTCCGAGATGGTGGGTGCCAGGCGCGTAGAGCGTCGTGGTCAGCAAGAACATGCGGTACGCGCTCTCGGCGGCTTGGTGGAGCTGGAAGGCTGTGTTCCTTTCCCATTCTGCCCCGGCTTCAATTCCTTGGCGCCCAATTGTCAGAAATTGCTCTGCAGCTCGCTTCCAATAACTCGCATACTCAGCCGCTTGGCCATACGCCCTTTGAGGGTCAGGAAGAGCGGGTTTGGCGAGGAGGTTCTTGGGGTTGCCGTTCCTGTCGGGTTCGGTGTCTTCATAGAGCAGGATGCCCTGCTGGATGATCTCTGAAAAGAAATATTGACCGTCCTTGAGCTGACGGTTTACGTCCTGCAGGGTGTGGACGATGATGGAGACATCCCGTTTGACAAGCGGGTCGGTGTAGAGACGGTCTTCGACCTCTCCCCAGAAGGCGCTCATCTCCGTGAGGGCTTCATGGCTGACGATGGCGAGGAGGTCGATGTCGGAGGCGCGGCCCGATCGGCTGTCCTCAAACCAGGTGCCTTTGGCGAAACTTCCGAACAGGACGAGCTTCAGGAGGCGGTAGCGCTTTGCGCGGGCCTTGCCGTCCGCCTTGATGCGGGTTTCCAGCTCCTCAAGGATGACCTCCTGAATCCGGGCAAACTCAGCCTGCCGGGCAGGGGGGAGGTGATCGAGGCTGGATTTCAATGTTACATACCATTTTGGGTTACTGCTGGGCGCTCATTGTCGGAAATTGAGGAGTGTCTGTCTATTGAAGATTGAGCTGCCGACAAATTGATTCTTGATATTCAGGCTGCGGGCCATGGAGCATCGGAGTTGATGGCGGCCTTGAGCTTCTTCCTCGATGTGTGAGCAACACTCGCCCGAGAAGTCGAGTGACGGCCGGACCAAAGTCGGGGTCGGCCCCGAACAAGGTCTGCCAATAAACGGCCCGGATTAGGGGACGAGTCAGCCACGGAGGGCTCGGCGTTTTCGTTTTTACTTGGCCGTAAGTTTCATCACTTCAGTCGCCCACCATTCCGCCATGCGGATACGTTCGTCCCTATAGGTTGCCCGGTAATAGGCCTTGCAGACATGATCGTCGCCCACATGCGCGAGCTCGGCTTCGATGGCGTCAGGGTGTCATTTGCCACTTTCATTGAGCAGACTTGAGGCGCTCGCTCTCAACCGGTCACAGCTTTGCGAGTGCCTCAATGATTCGGCAGTCGCGCGCGGTTCCGCCTTCACAGCTGACCACAATTTGTTGAAGTTCGCGCTCGAGCGAACGCAGCGCAGCAATCCGCGACTTCACGATTTGAAGATTGTCCTGTGCGATTGTTCGCGCATCCTCGCACGTGCTCGCGGGCCTGCTGGACAGATCAAGAAGTGCGCGGATCTGGTCGAGACCGAAACCAAGCTGTCTGGCGTTCCGAATAAATGCGAGCCGGGAGATCTCGGTCTCGCCGTAAACGCGTCGCCCGTTTGGAGCCCGCTGCGGAGCTGGCAGCAGACCGATCTCCTCATAAAAACGTATGGTGGGAATCTTGAGTTTCGTGCGGCGCGCCACCTCGCCGATAGGGAGATACAGCATTGAGCTTGATCCTCTAGTTACTTGAGGATGTACCAGTAAAACTGAACTGGAGGAATACACCATGAGCGGATGCGAAGATGGATGCGGAGCGAAGGCAGTCAAAGCGGCGACCACGCCCGCTTATGTGCGCACGTTATGGCTCGTCGTCTTCCTGAATGCGGGCATGTTCCTGATCGGTTTGGGCATCACTGTTACCGGCGGATCGGTGTCCGTCCGTGCGGATTTGCTGGATTTTCTAGGCGATGCGCTCGCAACCGGCATTGGCCTGCTGCTGGTGGGCCGTTCGCGCCGCGTGCGCTCGTTGGCCAGCCTTTGGCAAGGGTTCGCCTTGGGTGTATTGGGTTTGTTCGTGCTGGGCACTGCGTTTTCCCGAATTTCGGGCGGTGTTGCGCCTGAACCATTCGGAATGAGCGTCTACGGGGTGCTCGGCCTTTGCGTAAACCTAGGTGCCGCCTTGTTGCTGTTGAAGCACCGCAATGGCGACGCAAGCGTGCGCGCCATCTGGTTGTATAGCCGCAATGACGCGATCGGTAACTTGATTGTTTTGGCCGCTGCGGGACTCGTGGTTGTTTCGGGGTCGTATTGGCCCGATCTTATCGCGGGCGCAGCCATTGCATTCCTTTTCCTGCACTCGTCAGTGCAGATCATCCGGGATTCACGCCGTGAACTCCGTGAGGTGCTGGAATGAACAGGCTATTGGGCGCAACTGCATTCCTCGCCGTTCCAGCACTCGACCTCGGGACGAAGGCTTGGGCGCGATCGCGCTTGCACGAAGCACAACCGTTGGAGTTGCTGCCATTTTTCGACCTGACACTAAGCTTTAATCGCGGCGTATCTTTCGGGCTCTTCGGAACTGCATCGAGCGCTTGGCCTGTCATTGTCATCACAGCGGCAATCACGGTGGCTTTGGCATTTTGGTTCTGTCGCACGACGCGATCAGGTGAGCAGCTTGCGTTGGCGCTAATCGTCGGCGGTGCATTGGGCAATCTAATCGATCGGGTGCACCGCGGCGCTGTGACAGACTTTCTCGACTTCCATGCTGCCGGTTGGCATTGGCCAGCTTTTAACCTGGCCGACACCGCAATCGTGTGTGGTGCGGTCTGGCTTCTTTGGCATTCACTTAGCCCGCGCAATGAGACTTCCACTTAACACCTCAGTGGTGCGTGCCCCGCCTGCTATGGGACAGATTTCAGGCTTCAACGAAGGAATAAATGTCTCGCTCGGGCCCCCGCACCCTGAACGACCGCCGGAAGCATCCGATGAGGAGCGCCAAGTATATCTTGTGCGAGTGCCTTCAGTATACGGCGTCAGCACCCTGGAAAGCTCGATAATGAACGAGGTTTAAGCGACCCCATCCTGGATATTGCGGACTCACTAATATGGAGCGGGTAGGAAGTCTGCAACGACCCCGTTTTTGACGCGAGCACTCCGCAATTAAATTTTTGTCGACCGACTTGGTATGTGTGCGCGTGCGCCAGCCAGTTCGCTAAACGGTCTTGATGGGGTGTTTGCGTTGTCATGGAGTTGCAAATTTCATCACTTCTGCCGCCCACCATTCCGCCATGCGGACGCGTTCGTCCCAATAGGTTGCTCGGTGATAGGCCTTGCGGACATGATTATCGCCGACATGGGCGAGTTCGGCTTCGATAGCGTCTGGGTGCCATTTCCCGCTCTCATTGAGCAGGCTTGAAGCGCTGGCCCGGAACCCGTGGCAGGTGTGGACGTCCGGCTGGATGTCGAGCCGGCGCAGCGCGTAGTTCATCGTGTTCTCGCTGAGGGGCCGTCCGTCCGACATCTGAGACGGCAGGACGAGCGAACCTTTGCCGGTGAACCGCTTCAGATCCTTGAGGATCTCGATGGCGGGTCCGGGCAGGGGCTTCGTGTGCAGTTTGCGCGTTTTGGTCCGGTCGGCCGGGATGGTCCACATCCGCTCTTCAAAGTCGAACTCGCTCCAGTGGGACAGGCGTAGCTCGCCAGGACGGGGATAGAGCAGCGCCAGCAGCTTCAGGGCAGCCTGGGCTTCGACCGTGCCCTCATACGTCCAGACGGTCCTGATCAGCTTCGCAAACCCCTTGCGGTCGGTCACGGCGGCCCTGTGCTGGACCTTGGGCGCGATAAGCGCCCCCTTCAGCGCCACGGTCGGGTCACCGTCCGCCCGGGTCGTTGCGATGGCGTAGCGAAAGATCTGACCGATCAGGGCACGAAGCCGGCGTGCTGATTCGTAGTTTCCCTCTTTCTCGACTCTTCGAAGGGTCGCTAGGATTTGGGGTGCCTTGATGTCCCGTATGGGCTTCGGGCCGAGGTCTTCGCATGCAAGTCGCGCGAGCCAGCGTTTTTTCTTGAGCGTGGCCGGGGCAAGGCCCTCGATCTCCTCCTTCTGGAGCAGTTCATCAGCGATCCGGGCGAAGGTATCCTCGATCTCAGCGCGCCGCACTTCTTCGCCGGCCTTTTTGATAGCCGAAGGGTCTACGCCTTCGAATAACATCGTCCGGGCTTCAAGCCGCCGTTCTCTGGCCCGCGCAAGGGAGACCTCCGGGTATGGGCCGAACGACAGTGTCTTCTGCTTGCCCTCAAAGCGGTAGGCCAGCTTCCAGAGCTTCGATCCTCCGGGTGTCACCTCCACGTAAAGGCCATAACCATCGCTGTATCGCTTCGGTCGGCTGTCGG
The DNA here is from genome assembly GCA_002841155.1 of Alphaproteobacteria bacterium HGW-Alphaproteobacteria-18. GTDB lineage: Bacteria > Pseudomonadota > Alphaproteobacteria > Caulobacterales > Hyphomonadaceae > Hyphomonas. The sequence goes on along the minus strand of PHEH01000031.1, from coordinate 3,521 downwards.
GTTTGAGGCCTCGGATTCGTGTGTCTGTCAGTGGCATTTTGTTGGCATCGTCAAAAAGTGTTGGCATTTTTCCGGCCGTTGCGATTCCGAGCCGTCTCGATGCCAACAAAATGCCAACAAAAAAAATTTCTTCCAACGTTTTTGGGTGGACGTTGGCGGACGGAGACGTTGGTGGCCCCGCTCTAAGTCCTTGTTTTTATGGATGCGGGCGGATGCCGGCGGACGTCGCTGGAAGCCAGAATGGTGCCCGGGGGCGGAATCGAACCACCGACACGCGGATTTTCAATCCGCTGCTCTACCCCTGAGCTACCCGGGCGGGCCGAACGGGGAAGCGGCTACTTAACGAAGGCAGCAGGGCTTGTCTACGTCCAAATCAGTGGGAATCTGTGTCATCCTCAGCGGCGCCCGGTCCGGCCGTATCATCGGCCTGTTCAGCGGCGGCGCCGGGGATCACATAACCCCCTTTGAGCCACTGGCCGAGATCCGCGTCCGCGCAGCGCTTGGAGCAGAAGGGGCGATACTCGGCGGCCACGGCTTGCTTCCGGCAGCGCGCACAAAGCGGGGTTCTCTGGCTGGGGTTCACAGGTTTGCTCATCCTTCGGGGGATACCTCAGGGGCCGCTCTGGAGTGAACCCCGATTGTCAGCCGCGCTCCATATTTTGCGGCGAGCTGCGTTTCTGCGTCCATCTCGCTGGCGGTGAGCCAGGCAAACGCCGCCTCCGGCAGGGAAAGCTTCAGCCGCCCCATCCGGGTCTGCCGGGCTTCGGCCTCCAGAAGGCGCAGCCCCGCTAGGGCCAGGGTCTGCGCCGTTGGCATGCCCCCCTCATCCAGCAGCAGTTCGCTCAGCGGCGTAATCCTCCATTCGGTCGACAGCTCCATCAGGCCGAGCGCTGAAGGCGTCAGCACCCGCGCGGGCCGCGCTGTCATCGCAGTCCATGCCGCCAGGAACGCTTCGCGCAGCTTGGTGGAGGTCTCCTTCGTCAGCGGGCTTACGCAGTCGAGTACGAACAGCCCGCCCAGCCCCCGAATCAAAATCTGCCGGGCCAGCGCCTCGGCTGCCTCGCGGTTGAGCGACAGCGCCCGCGCGGCCGCGCTGCCCTTCATCGCCCGTCCGGCCGAATCGATATCCGCCGCCGTCAGTGCCCGCGTTCGCGCAATGTGCAGGCGCCCACCGCCGGGCAGGGTTACGTCCGGCGAGAGCGCGTCTTCAAACGCGGCGGCGATCAGGCTGTCGCCGGGGGGTACATCTTCAATCGGGGTCGTGGGCTCGGCTCTCAGCGCGGCCCGCCAGGCATTCGCGCCGGAGGGGGCGGGGTGGCTGCCGGCCGGCGCGAGTTTCACGCGGGCGAGCTTTCCCGCGCGGGCTTCAGCCACAACGTCCACACTGACCAGGCTGCCCTCGCTGGGCACGGAAATGTCCTGATTTGTCCCGGATTGTCCTGGATTTGTCCTGAGAAACGCGCCCGGTTGCCCCGGAATGTCTATGAATGTGCCGCCTGCTCCGGGGTCTGCCTTGCCAATCCGGGCCTCCAGGCGCGCGCCCAGCACCACAGATTTTGTGGGGCGTTCGAGGTAGAGCGCCAGTGGCCTGTCCCCCGCATCCAGCGCCGCCCAGCGGGTCTCGCCAAGCGTCGTCTCACACAGGAACCGGGTAACACTCATCGCGCTCAGATAATCTGCTTGATCAGCGCAGCTGTGACAGGATCAGCGGCTTTCTCCGGCACCTTGAGCACCGACTTGATGCGCCCGGCCATCGTCTTGCCGCGCTCCACGCCCCACTGGTCGAAGGGGTTGAGGCCCCACAGCTGTCCCGCAAAATAAGTGCGGTGTTCATACAGCGCCACCAGCGCGCCAAACGCCTCCGGCCCGAAACTGGCATGGGAAAAGAGCGTGGAAGGCCGTCCGCCAGCATGCACTTTCTGGGCGGATACCGCGTCGCTTATCCCCGGCTCCTCGGAGCGAACTTCCTCGATGCTGCGGCCATTTGCGAGCACTTCAGCCTGCGCCAGCGCATGGGCGGTCAGTGCGTTCAGCCCTTCAGAATCTCTGCTGTAGTCGGGCGCCAGGATAAACTCGCACGGCACATCCTGCGATCCCTGGTGCAGCCATTGGTGATAGGAGTGTTGGCCCACCGAACCTTCCCCGCCCCAGAGGGCCGGCGCGGTCGGCGGAGCAACGCTATTGCCTTGGGAATCAACGGATTTTCCGTTCGATTCCATTTCCAGCTGTTGCAGGTAAGTCGGCAGCAGCCGCAACCGGTTGGCATAGGCCAGCAGCACCCGCATTGGCTTCTCGCGGATCGACGTGTTCCAGAAATCGAGCAGTGCCAGGCGCATAGCGGCGTTCTGCGCCACCGGCGCCGTTCGCACATGCTCGTCCATCTCATTGGCGCCATTGAGAATTTTCCTGAAATTCTCCGGGCCGAGATAGATCATGCAAGCCAGCGACGCGGCAGACCAGAGCGAGAAACGCCCGCCCACCGAGAGCGGCATGTCAAAGGTGTAAGCCTCGCGACCACCGAGCCAGGCTTTGGCCTTGTCGGGATTTGCAGTCACCAGGGCGAGGTGTTTGCTGGCGTCATCCCCCAGTGTCTCCTCCAGCCATTTGCGCGCACGGCCCAGATTATAAAGGGTTTCCTCGGTGCCGAAGGATTTGGAGACGCCTACCACTAACGTCTTTTCAGGCTTCAGCCCGGCCATCGCGCGATCAAGATCAAACGGGTCCACATTGGCCGCAAAGCGCAGCTTGATGGAGGGATGGGAGAGGTCTTCGAAGGCGTCGGCGATCAGGCGCGGCCCGAAATCAGAGCCGCCAATCCCGATATGAAGGACGGCCGTAAACGCCTCACCATCTGCCGTGCGCACTTCGCCGGTCTGGATTTTTCCAGCAAATTCAAGCGCCGCTATGACGCTCTGGCGTACGGTTTCCGCCTCGCCCATCAGACGGGCCGGTGCCCGCAGCGCCCAGTGCAGGGCGGGGCGCTCTTCAGAAGGGTTTACGATCGCTTCGCCAAAAAGATCGTCTGCCGCCTTGGTCAGCGCCGCTGCGGCGCCATGCTGAAGCAGGCTAGCCTCTGCGTCCGCGTCCAGGAAGTGCCGCGCAAGGCTGATTTTCCAGCCCGCCGCGCTGAGCGGTTCAGCGCCTGCGCGTGCAGCCGCCAAGGCTTTCAGCGGCTGGCGACTCAGGCGCGCAGCGTGCTCTTTGAGTTCGTGACGCATTCGATCCTCAATTCCCTAAAGTCAGACCGGCTGCTTATCGGCCGGGGCGATTGGCTGCGCAAGGCCTGCAGACTGCAGCTTTCCCCGGTAAAACCCCGCTTGAAACCCTAGTCACAGATGGCTATTAGGCGCCGCTTGATGGCTGCAAAGCCTGAGACTAATCCAGGTTGAACCTGTCCGGCGGGCCGGACTAAAGCAAATTATAGGAGAGGCCCGATGGGCAAGGCAAAGTTTGAGCGCAACAAGCCGCACGTTAACATTGGCACGATTGGCCACGTTGACCACGGCAAGACGACGCTGACG
>PHEH01000005.1 GCA_002841155.1 Alphaproteobacteria bacterium HGW-Alphaproteobacteria-18 | reverse complement strand
AGGACTCCAAAACCCCTCTATCCGGCACGGATCTCCTCCCCCGCTTGCGGGGGCTTCGAGGGACAAGCGTTTGCACTGCAAACGCCCCGAGAAGGCCCGCAGGGGCGGAGGGGGGAGCCGCAAGCGACACGTCCTAGGCTGCGCGCATCCCACCGCCGCCGCTCTTTCCCGAAACCTCTCACCCCCCCAAACGCAAACCGGCCGCAGCCTAAAAGGGTGCGGCCGGCTAAAGGCGCTGGCAGAAACGCCCTACCCCGCCCGGCGGCGGCGCTGGCGCAGGCCGCGCTCGACCGGCGCGTCTTCTTCAAGCGTGAAGCGCTCCACCAGCCGCGCAATGAAAGCCGAAAGCTGGTCGCGGATTTCATACGGCGCTTCCATCGGCAGGAAGTGGGTCGTGCCACGAATGCCGCGCATCATCAGAGACGGGTTCTGCTGGATGATCTGTGCACGGACTTTCCCGGAAATCACCGAATCCCGGTTGGGCCGCATGATAACGATGGGGATCTTCTTCTGGCGCACCTTCTTCAGCGCCGCCCAGGGCTTGTGACGCTGGGCGCCAAAAGTTTTCGCTTCCCATTTCGGGGTGCAGGTCAGCGCCCAGCGCTGGGTCTCGGCGTCCTGCGGGCCAGTATCCACCCGGTCGATCCCGTCGAGCAGATAGTCTGCCAGGAACGGCTCACGCCAGGACTGGAAGGCGCCGCGCCCGATATAGGAGGAAAGCGCCTCGCGGAACGAGCCGAACTCGGCCCGGCGTTTCTTGGCGCGCGTCGCCATCTTGTTGCGCGCAAACAGCCAGTAGAGGGGCGGAAACACATGGTTCCAGAAATAGATCTTCCGGGCAAGGATCACCGGATCGGCCAGAACCAGCCCCTTCACCAGGTCCGGCCGCTTGCCCGCGACCAGCAGGGCGACCGTTCCGCCCATCGAATGCCCGCCCAGAACAACGCCCTGCGGGGCTTCCCTTTCCAGGAACTCGATCACATCGTCGCGGTAGCGATTCCAACTGGAAAGGCCGCCTTTGGTGGGCAGGGTCGTGCGGCCATGACCGCGCATGTCGAGCGCGCCGATGCGCGCGCGCAGGCCAAGCGGGGCCAGAAGCGACTGATAGGTCATGGCATTGAAGCCGGTCGCGTGGATCCAGATGGCGGCAAACGGCTTGATCGGATCGCCAAACTCGATCCCGGTCATCTCGCCGCCCGATTTCATCTCTTCCCGGAAACGGCGCATCAGCAGCGATCCCCGCCGCGCACATTTGTTTCCTCGACAGATACCAGCACCCACACCTCCAAGTGTTGTTCTCTCGCGTCAGCGGGACCGCGTCTTCCGGTCTCTCCCCTGTTCACATTCCGCATATTGGCGGACGGCGCAACCGACTGGCCCGGTTTCATTATATCTACTCCACGCGACTCGCCAGAAAAACGCCCGGCATGGGTTAACCCTACAAGACCGTTCCGCCGAATAGAAGGGACGGCACGTCGCGGCGCGCAGGCCATCAGCAGCTTACACCGAATTCATCTTCCCCCTATTGACCACAGCCGTAGTCAAAAGTATTGACCACGTATGTAGTCGATGGGAGGCCTTGCATGATGATGCAGATTTCAGCCGCAGAACTCGAAGTCCTGGGAATCCTCTGGGCGGAGCCGGGCCTTGCCGCCTCCGACGTCCATGAGAAGCTCGGTGACGGGAAAGACTGGAACATCCGCACGGTGAAAACCTTCCTTGCTCGCCTGGTCGAGAAAGGCGCCGCCACAACCCGCGAGGATGGCCGGCGCTATCTCTATTTCCCGGCCATTGATGAAGCCGAATACAAGGGCAGCGCCGCCGGCCAGTTTGTCGACCGGGTGTTCTCCGGCCGCGCCGCGCCGCTGGTTGCCCATCTGGCTGACACGCGCGGCCTGACGAAAGATGACATCGCCGAACTCGAAAAGCTTCTGGGGGAGCTGAAGAAATGATTGCCCAGGTTCCAGGCGCCTATCTGGCCCATGCACTTGAAGCGGCCGTCGCCGCAACGCTTCTGATCCTTCTGGTCCTGGCGATCCGAAAGCCGGTCGCCCGTCACTTCGGCGCCGGCATCGCCTATGCGCTCTGGCTGCTGCCGGTTGTCCGGCTGCTGTTGCCGCCGCTGCCGCATCAGGCCTCCCTCTTCAGCTGGTTCAAGCTGCCTGCCGCCGGTGTCGGTGTCGGCGCGCCCGGAGAGGCCGCCCGCGCTGCCCCCGAAACGGTGCCGGCCATGTCCACCATACCGGTCCCCGCGGCGCCTGTAGAGGCGGTCCCGGCCGCGCCTCCAGCCGCTTTTGACGCGGCCCTCCCGCCGGCACCGCTCGCCGAGACGCCCGACCTTCTCGTCTATGCCGGCCTGATCGCGCTGGCCGTGTGGCTGGCGGGCGTCCTCTACCTGCTCGCTCGCAGCCAGCACACGCATGCGCAATTCATGGCGGTGGTTGACCGCGAGGGCATTCCCGTCACCGGCGAACTTGAAGCCCTGTCCATCGAAGTCGCCCGCGAAGCTGGCCTGAAGCGCATGCCGCGCGTCGTCACCAGCCTGATCTCCAGCGGCCCCTTCGTCACCGGCCTCTTCCGCCCGGCCGTCGTTCTGCCCGCCTGGTTTGCGCAGGACTATTCCCGCACCGAAGCGCGCGCCGCGATTGCCCATGAGCTGACCCATGTGAAGCGCGGTGATCTCTGGGCCCTCCAGATGGCCGAGATCTTCGTCGCCCTGATGTGGTTCAATCCCCTCGCCTATATCGCCCGCCAGGCCTTCCGTACCGATCAGGAAGCCGCCTGCGACGCCGATGTACTGCGCCGCGGCCATGCCAGTCCCCACGCTTATGGCGCCACGCTGGTCAAAGCCGTCCGCATGCAGATGCCCGCCCGCATCGCGCTGACCACAAGCCTCCCCCTCACCCACGCCCTCAAGGAAAGGCTGAAGCTCATGTCCTATCCCGCCCCAGATACCCGCCGCCGCTGGATCGGCTTTGGTGCTGCCGTTCTCCTTGGAACAACGGCTCTGGTGGGCACGGCCTCGGTCGCTGCGGCCGGTGAAAAGGACAAGAAAGACCTCAAGATCCAGAACGGCACCCTCTGGCTGGATGGCGAAAAGATCGACAACCGCCAGGTCGTCCTGCTGACGGACCCGGTCAAAGGCCTGATCCCCAATCCGCCTGTGCCGCCGGAGGTTCATGATCTGTCGATGTCCATCGCTGCCGACATGGCCGAATTCTCCGGCCCGGAAGGACTGGGCGGCGTGCTCGACATGGCCAATGATCCGGAGTTCCAGGACATCGCCCGCATGACCTCCGAGTTGGCCCTGATGGGCGCAAGCCTTGGCACTGCGGCAGCGCTGGAAAGCATCAGCATGAATTTCGCCGGCATGTCCGAAGACGAGATCGACGCCTGGGCTGAAGAATTCGAAGCCCGTATGGAAACCAGAGCCGCCGAAATCGAAGCGCGCGCCGCGCAGATGGAAGCGCAGATCGAAGCGCGCTCGGCCCTGTTCGAAGCCCGTATGGACAAGGCCAGCGAAGCCCGCGCCCAGGAAATCGAGCGCCGCATAGAAGCCAATGCCGCCCGTATAGAGGCTGAGGCCGCCCGCATCGAAGCTGAGGTCGAGCGCTATTATGGCAAGGATTTTGAAGCCCGGATCGAGGCACGCACGGCGGTGATCCCGCAGCTGGTCGAGGAATGTGTGAGCCTCAATCTGGCCGAAGGCGAAACCCGGATTGTCGAGCGCAAGACCGATGACGGGACAAGCGTGAAAATCGCCTGCGCCGCCGGTGGCAAGGATGTCCTGCGCGCCGAAAAGACGATTGGCTTCATCAACACGAATGCCGGCCTCAGCGAGGAAGAGAAGGCAAAGTTCCGCCAGCAATCGTCCAGGAGCGACAAGCACACCTTCACCTACTCCAACAAGACCAGCACCAGCAAAACGCAGGCTGTGCCCGCCCCGCCGGCAACACCTGAAGTCCCGGCGCCCCCGGCCGATCTCCTCGGAGAGGAGAAGCATACGAGCCTCTTTCCCTTTTCTCCGGCCCTGCGCCTGAATGAGGACAGCTGCGGCACGGCCTGAACCAGCGCTTCCCGCGCCCGGCAGTTGCGGCTAGTGTCGGGCGAAAGCACACCGCCCGGGAGGCCCTTCTGCATGATGATCCGCTTTGCCCTAGCCGCCATGGCGCTCGGATCGCTGGGCGCCTGCGCCACCCAGCCTGAGCCCTGCACCACCGAATGGGTGCAATACCGGACCGACCGCATTCTCGGCCAGTTCGCCATGGAAAACCGGGGCCTGGTGAATGATCTGCGCCGCCTCACCCGCGCAGATGGCAAGGTTGATCCGGTGCAGAGCATTCTGCTTGCCGCAAAGGCTGAAGACATCCAGCGCTTTGCCCGCAGCTTTGAAACGGTCGTCGTGCCGGAACTGAATTCGGCGATCGCGCAATGTGGCCGGCATGAGAATTTTGTGCCCGCCTTCACCCAGTTCCTGCGAAATGAAGGCGTGCCGGAAACCTCGCTGCAATGGGTCGGCCCGATCCTCGCACTTGTACAGGTGATGCAGACGGACGGACAGATTCAGTCCGGCCAGCGCCCCTGATCTGCGGAGCAGACCACATGCAGACCCTGATCGTTGTTCCTGCCCGTTATGGCTCAACCCGCCTGCCGGGCAAGCCACTCGCCAAGATTGCCGGTAAAACCATGGTCAGCCGGGTGGCCGAGCTTGCCCGGCGGGCCGCCGCCCGGCTTGGCAAGGGCGCTGAGTTTGTCGTCGCCACCGATGATACGCGCATCCTGCAATACTGCCGCGACCACAAGATCAATGTGGTGATGACCGATCCTGCCCTGCCCTCTGGCTCTGACCGCGCGCTCGCCGCTGTCGACGGCCTCGGCATGTGCCCGGACTTTGTCGTGAACCTTCAGGGCGACGCGCCATTCACGCCGGTTGAGCATGTCGTGGCAGTTGTCGAAGCTCTTGAGAAATCCGGTTCAGATGCGGCAACGCCCTATATACGGCTGAGCTGGGCGGCGCTCGATCAGCTGCGCGCGCACAAGGCCCAGACACCCTTTTCAGGCACAACGCTGGTGAAAGATCCCAAGGGCCGGGCAATCTGGTTTTCCAAGAACATCATGCCCGCTATCCGCAAGGAACCAGAGCTCCGTCGACTGAACGATCTCTCGCCCGTCTGCCAGCATGTCGGCCTTTATGGCTTCCGCCTGGATACGCTGCGCCGCTACTGCGCCCTTTCCGAAAGCTATTATGAGCGCCTGGAAGGCCTGGAGCAACTGCGCCTGATCGAGAACGGTTTCAGCGTGCAGGCTGTGGAAGTCAAGCCCGGCCGGATCGCCATTCCCGGTATCGACACCGCTGAAGATATTGCCCTCGCTGAGCGCTTGGTCGCTGAGCTGGGTGACCCTGACATCGCCTGACGTCATGGCCCGGCTTTATATCGTCCGGCATGGCAATACCTTCGACACGGGAGATACCGTTACCCGCGTCGGCGCGCGGACCGATTTGCCTCTTTCCGTCTCTGGTCGCGAACAGGCCCGCAAGCTCGCCGCTCATTTTGCCAGCATCCGGTTTTCCGCCGCGCTCTGCTCCACGCTTGTGCGCACCCGGCAGACGGCGCGCGCGATCCTCAGCGCACGAACAGACAACCCTGCCCTTCTGGTCGCGCCTTTCCTCACCGAAATTGACTATGGGCCTGACGAGAACCAGCCCGAAGAGGTGGTCGCTGCGCGTCTTGGCGCCGCGCTGGAGGCCTGGGACCGGGACGGCGTACCTCCGCCCGGCTGGCAGGTGGATGTCGCCGCGATCCGCGCAGGCTGGTCAGATCTGCTGGCGCGCGCGGCGGGCCTTGCCGAAGACGCCGCCGCGCTCCTCGTCACCTCAAATGGCATCGCGCGCTTCCTGCCCGATGTGGTGGATAAACTGCCCGAAGGGCTGGACCGGAAACTCAAGACCGGCGCCTGGGGCGAGCTTACCGTGACATCATCTGGCAGCGAACTATTGAGCTGGAACCAGAGGCCTTAAGCTTCACGCCACATCGCGCTGAATGTCGAAACGGATCGCCGCCGGCCCTCCAATTGGCAGCACGAACGCAACCGTTGTCCCCTCGCCATAGATCGAGGAGAGCAGCATCCGGCCGCCATGCATCTCCGCGAAGGATTTGGTCAGGGCAAGGCCAAGGCCTGTGCCTTCGTGATTTCGATCCTTGGTCTTGGAAACCTGCTCGAAGGGCTGGGCAAGACGCGGCAGATCTTCGGCAGGAATGCCGATGCCGGTATCGGTGACGCCGAAATAGATATCCGTGCCCCGCTGCTCGACGCGCACAGTGATCTTACCCTCGCGGTCGGTGAACTTGATGGCATTGGAGAGGAGGTTCAGCATCATCTGGCGGATGGCGCGATGATCGGCGTCAATATCGGGCATATTCTCCTCAGCTTCGAGGACAAGATCGATCTCTTTCTCTTCGGCCTTCCGGCGGATCATGCGCATCGCCGCATCGACCGGGTCGATCGGATCGATGGGCTGCGGGCTGATCGTCATCTTGCCCGCTTCGATCTTGGCCATGTCGAGAATGTCGTTGATCATGTCCAGCAGGTGCTGGCCCGATATCAGGATGTCCTTGGCATACTCCTTATACGACGGATCGCCGAGCGGGCCGGCGAGTTCATTCGTCATGATCTCGGAAAAGCCGATGACGGCGTTGAGCGGCGTACGCAGCTCATGGCTCATATTGGCGAGGAAGGCAGACTTGGCGAGCGCAGCGCGCTCTGCCTTTTCCTTTTCCTCCGAGTACTTCCGGCTGAGTTCGTTGGAATGTCCCTCTGATCGCTCAAGGTCCAGCGCGACGCGGCGCAGCTTTTCCTTCTGCTTCTTCAGCTCTTCCTCGTTGCGGACATTTTCAGAGACATCGATGCCAACCGTGATGAGTCCGCCATCAGGTGTTCCGCGTTCAACCATCTTGAGCCAGCGCCCATTGCGCAAGGCGAGGGCTGTGGTGCGCGCATCCTCTGCCGATTGGCGTTCCATCGCAACGGCCCCTGCCCGGGCAATAACAACCGTATCATGGCTCATTCCTGGCCGCAGCGTGTCCTGCAAGCCGAAATCGAGCGCAAAGGCGCGGTTCCAGTAGAGCAGCCGCTTGCGCGTATCCCAGAGGGCGAAGGGACCGTTGAAGCCTTCGATGGCGTTGCGCAGGCGGCGCTCGGCGGTCTTCACCCGGTCTTCGGCCTGCTTGCGTTCGGTGGCATCCATCATGATGCCGCCAAATACGGTCGTGCCACTGACCGGATCGGTGGATACGCTGCCCCGCGTCTCGATCCAGCGCAGCGGGCTCGTCTGGGCAATGAAGGTGAGGTGAACCCAGCCGATGCTGCGCGCCTTGGAAAACCCCTCCTTCACATAGCCCCGGCTCTCAACCGGAACCCGGTCCAGCAACTCGTCGAGTGACACGCGGCCCGTATCTGCCACGCCCACCAGATCTGCGGCCCCTTCACTGAGAAACAGCGAATTGGAATCCTGATACCATTCCCAGTACCCCGCGCGGGCGCCGCGCATGACGAGACCGAGGATACGGTCGGATTCCTCCGTGCGGGTTTCATGAATGGCAATCTCGCGCTGGCGAAGGGAGAGCCGCCGCGACAAGCCGAAGAGCGTGAATGTCGGCGCAGCGACCAGAAGCGCGAAAATCGCAAAGCTCAGAAGATCTGCCCGGGTGATCAATGGCTGATTCACGGTGACACATACCGACACTGCCCCAGTGCTGACAGGGACGCAGGCCGATGCAGCGCCCGCCGCCACCCTCGGCCGGCGGATGTCTGCGCTCGCGGCAGCAGTGGCCAGAGCGGCATCCCCCAGGTCAAGTGTATTGCCCTCTCCCCGCACCGTAATACGAACCCCGTGTCCAGGTTCAGAAAGTATCTTTGAAGCCTGTGTGAGTGCGATCACCGGATTTCGGGCATCCAGCCCGGCAAGGAACACAAAGTCTCCCTGTCCCGAGAGGCCAATTTTGGCGCCTTCTCGCATCATAAGGGCAGCCGTATCCGCCGCCTGACGCAGGCGCGATCCAGCCGGAGACTGAGAGGCATCACTTAGAGAGACGATGGCGTCGATGCCGGGGGTCAGGCTCGCCGTTTCGGCGCGGGGGACGCTGCCCCCTTCCGCGATGGAAATGGCGGTGATGGCCACAGTCGCCGTGGCTTCAACCCGGGCAGCAAGGTGGCGCGCTTCGCCCTCGATCTGGCTCAGACGGGCAGTTTCAGCGCTCTGGCGCTCGTCCCAAGCCTTGAGCCCGAGCGCAAAAGCCAGCAGCGCAAGGATCAGTGGAACCAGGACGCGCAGACGGCGCGCCTCTGCCTTTGCTGCCACATCTTCTGCGACAGCAACTGATTTCAGGTGAGAACGGGCCTGCGATCTTGCCAATGTGAGCCTGACGCCTGCTACTTCCGGGAAATAGGCAACCTACCTTTTCCTGCTGAAACATTGACCGTTCGTTAACGAAGTTAGCTGTGGAATTAACCTTTGGTGTCGCCTTCGAGGGCGCGGCTGGCAATATCCATCGCATTGGGCGACAAGCCCCCTGCGATCAGGCGCTTCAGGCAGGCCTCTGCTTCGGCGCCCGCGCGGGGCTCCAGCAGGCGCCATTGCTCGAACGCCGTGATCAGGCGCGCGCCGAGCGCGGGGTTGGCCTTGTCGGCGGCAAGGATGGTTTCTTCCACGGCCGCATAGCCCGAGCCATCGGGGGCGTGGAAGGCAGCGAGGTTCTGCATTGCGAAGGCAGCCACCACCGAGCGCACCCGGTTTGGATTGCGCAGGTCAAAGTCAGGATGGGCAATCAGCCGGCGGACATCCTCAGCCGTGCCAAGGGCGGCCTGGACGGAGAACCATTTGTCCATGACCAGCGCGTTCTGTTTCCATTGCGCTTCGAAATCGGCGAGCGCCTCCTCCCGGCCGGGGCCGGTGGAGAGCGTCAGCGCGCGCAGGGCGGAGAGCTGCTCGGTCATGTTCGGGGCGTTGCGGTAAAGACCGTGCAGCGTATCGGCCGCGTCTCCGCGCCCGCCCAGCAGCAGGATGAAGGCTGAGCGCAGCGCCCGGATGGAGGCCTGCTCCGCCCCCGGATTATAGGGCGCCGGTGAGGGCGCCGCCAGCGTTTCGGTGATCTCGGCGGAAAGCTCTGCGGCAATCGCCGCCTGCAATTTGCGGCGGGCCGCCGCCAGGGCCACCGGATCGGCCGGCTCGCGTTCCAGGAACAGCTCGCCCACATCCGGCAAGCGCGTCAGGAGCGCGGCAAAGGCCGGATCGCCCATAGCGCCGCGCACGGCCTGACCAATCGCCTCAACAAGAGCCGTATCGGGCGCTGTCTGCGAGCCGTCGGCCAGGGTGAGGATTTCTTCCTTGATCAGGGTCTGCAATCCGTCCCAGGTATTGAACGGATCTGTCTCGGCACGGACGAGCGCGAGGCGTTCATCGCGGCTGAGCGCGCGCGTCAGGCGCACGGGCGCGGAGAAGTCGCGGTTGAGCGAGACAAGCGGGCGGTCGCTGCCCGCGGGCAGCTTGAAAGTGAGCTCGGCACTGTCATCCTCCAGGACAAACAGGAACGGTTCAGCGGCGCGCCCTTCGGCGGCGGCATGGCCGCCTTTGCCATCCAGCAGCGCGGAGAGAAGAGGCACGGGCACCGGCTTCTTCACTGGCTGGCCATTAGTTGGCCGCGTTGCCTGGGAGAGCTTCACGCGCAGGGTTGCGCTGGCGCCATCCCAGCTTTCCGCAACCGTGATTTCCGGCGTGCCCGCCTGAGCATACCAGCGGCGGAAGGCGGCGAAGTCCCGGCCCGTGGCGGCTTCAAAACAGGCGTAGAAATCTTCGATGGTGACGGCCTGCCCGTCATGCCGCTCGAAATAGAGGTCCATGCCTTTCCGGAAATCTTCCAGGCCGATCTGCCTGCGGAGCATGCCGATGATTTCCGAACCCTTCTCATACACGGTCGCGGTGTAGAGATTGTCGATGGCGGCGTAATTGTCAGGCCGCACTGAATGGGCGAGCGGGCCGGCATCTTCGGCAAACTGGCGGGCGCGCAGCTTGATCACATCCTTGATGCGCTGCACCGGGCGCGAGCGCATGTCGGCGGAGAAGTTCTGATCCCGGAAGACGGTGAGGCCTTCCTTCAGGCAGAGCTGGAACCAGTCGCGGCAGGTGATGCGGTTGCCCGTCCAGTTGTGAAAGTATTCGTGGGCAACAATGGATTCGATGGCTTCGAAATCGAGATCGGTGGCCGTGGCTTCATCTGCCAGCACATAGGCGGAGTTGAAGATGTTGAGGCCCTTGTTCTCCATTGCGCCGAAATTGAAATCGCGCACGGCCACGATGTTGAAGACGCCGAGATCATATTCCCGGCCATAGGCTTCCTCGTCCCAGCGCATGGACCGTTTCAGGCTGTCCATCGCCCAGGCGGCGCGCGGCGCTTCACCCTTGTCGACATAGATGCCGAGATCGACATGCGCGCCGCTGGCCGTGGTGAAGCTGTCGCGCAGCACGTCATATTCACCGGCACACAGCGCGAAGAGATAGGCGGGCTTCTTGTGGGGATCGTCCCATTCGGCAAAATGCCAGCCATCGGCGAGATCCCCGGCCTCCCCCGGCGTGCCATTGGAGAGGAGATGGGGATAGGTCGCCTTCTCCGCTTCAAGCCGGACACGGAAGCTGCTCATCACATCCGGGCGGTCGGGATAGTAAGTGATGCGGCGGAAGCCGATGGCTTCGCACTGGGTGCAGAAGCGCCCGCCGGACATATAGAGCCCCGACAGGGCGGTGTTCTTCTCCGGCGAAATCTCGACCAGCGTTTCGAGGGTGAAGGGGCCGGACGGCGGCGCCGACAGCGTCAGCCCGTGATCATCCAGCGCGTATTCCGAAGGCGGCAGGATCGAGAGGGCAGCCCCTTCGGCTGCCATCCGGATCGATTTCAGCATCAGGGCCTCGCCGTCGAGCCGCATCGGGCCACTGCCAGCCGGGGTCACCTTCAGCGTGGCGCGCACCTGCGTGGCGCCAGGGTCCAGCCGGAATTCCAGGCGAACCTCATCAATCGAGAAGGGATAGGGCGTGTAGTCGGCAAGTTTTACAGCGACGGGAGTTTCAGTGCGCATCAATCAAGGTCTCCGGGAGAGGTGACAGGCTTCAGGGGATACCGGACAGGACCTTCCCCGTCGAGAGCCGTTGCCCATCCGGCAAGCCTCTGGCAAAGGGGGGCTATGCCTGTTCGCCCGCCATTTCTTCTTATCCGCAGACTCGCGGCCGCTGCCGCTTTGTGTGTTGCGGTTATCATTGCGTATCTCTCGCTGATGCCGGTGACTGCATCCTCCACCCCTCAGATGTGGGACAAATTCGGCCATTTTGCCGCCTATGCCGGCCTGGCCGCGCCTCTGACGCTCGCGATGCATCCCAGACGCTGGCTGGCCGCAGCCGCTGTGGCAACGATTTACGGGATTGGGCTTGAGGTTGCGCAGGCGCTTGGCGATGCGGGCCGGGAAGCGTCTGTCCTCGACGCCATTGCCAATCTGCTGGGCGCGCTACTGGGCGCCGCGCTCATCCGTTTCAGCGCCGGTATGCGCAGCTGATCACTCGGCCGCTGTAGCCTCTTCTTCCAGCCGATAGACACTGCGCAGGATCTTTGCGCAACGCTGGGCAACCGGGCGCAGGTCTTCGGGCACATCCTTGGGCCTGGCAGTCGCGAACTCGGCAATCTTACGAGCCAGCCGGAACAGGTCGGGCGTGTGCGCGATCATTCGGGCCTGATGCTCGATGCGGGCCGGGTCACGGTCATATTCCGTCGCCGGCACCCGCCAGCCACTGTTGGCGCCGTCATCTGTGGCGACGGCTGGATAGGTGCCCGGCGTTGCCCCGATCACCACCTGCCCATCACCGGACCGCCATTTCATCATACGCCGGACGACCCGCCACTGCTCGATCAACATCTCGTCGTCGTCGTCATCTTCCTCTTCGCAGCGTTCCATACGGTGCATCGTCTGTTCAGAAGCAAGCTCCTGAGCCTGAAACAGCCGGCCGAGGCCACAGTCATACGCGATGCGTAAGGGCTCATCGACGCCCTTGACCCAATGCGGCACGACACGCTCGATCTGCACCCATGTGCCGACCGGCTTTACGTATACCCGCTGAGATTTATGAAACAGCGCCTTGGCCATGAGACGACCCCACTCGTTCAACGCGCATAGATGCCAGAGGAATATGTCGTGCAGGTAAGCGTAATCGATCAAATTTCCCCGAAGTCACCGGGCAATTTGTTTCCCTTGGGTCACGGCTTTCCGTGCGCGTAAAGCGCGCTATGCTCCTTCATCAGCGATAAACAAGACACGCCCCACGGGGCGACTGGGAGCCTGACGCGCCATGAATTTCGATTTTTCCGACGACCAAAAGTTCCTTGCCAATGAAGCCCGGAAGTTCCTGTCTCAGGAATGCACGACGGCAGAAGTCCGCAAGGTTCTGAACGACGACAAGACGGCGTACCACGCGGCATTGTGGGGCAAGATCGGCGAGATGGGCTGGCTGGGCGCAGCGATCCCGGAAGAACATGGCGGCCTCGGCCTCGGCATGCTGGAAATGTGCGTGCTGGCAGAAGAAATGGGCCGCGCCATTGCGCCGGTGCCTTTCTCCTCGACCGCCTACTACCTTACCGAAGCGGTGAAACTCGCCGGCAATGACGGCCAGAAAGCCGCCATCCTGCCCAAGATCGCTGCCGGTGACGTGATCGGCGCCTATGCCGCCAGCGAAGGCCCCGGCCACCCCAATGCGGCAAGCCTTACCACCACCTTTGACGGCAAGACCCTGTCGGGCACCAAGATCCCGGTGGCCGATGGCGACATCGCCACCCATGCCATTGTTCTGGCCAAGGAAGGGTCTGGCGCCTCGCTCGTCCTCGTGGACCTCTCCGGCGCGGGCGTTACCCGCAAGATCGTCCAGACGCTCGACCCGACCCGCAGCCATGCCGAGATCACCTTCTCCGGCGCGGCCGCTGAGCGCCTCGGCGGCAAGGGCGAAGGCCAGACCCTCAATGATGAATTGCTGAACCGCGTTGCGGTCCTCCTGGCCTTCGAGCAGCTCGGCGGCGCGTCGGTCTGCCTTGAGATGGCCAATGAATTTGCCAAGCAGCGCTACGCCTTCGGTCGCCCGATCGGCGGCAACCAGGCGATCAAGCACAAGCTGGCCGACATGTATGTGAAAAATGAAGTGGCCCGCTCCAACTGCTATTATGGCGCCTGGGCCCTTTCCACCGGCGCTGCGGAGCTGCCCGAAGCGGCGGCGGCGGCGCGCGTGGCGGCCTCCGAAGCCTACTGGTTTGCCTCCAAGGAAAACATCCAGACGCATGGCGGCATGGGCTTCACCTGGGAAGTCGACTGCCACCTCTTCTATCGCCGCGCCAAGCTGCTGAACGTTCAGGCCGGTTCGCCGAAGGTCTGGAAGGAAAAGCTTGTGCGTGCGCTTGAGGCCAAGAATGCGGCCTGAGGCATCCGCCTCTTACGGAATTGCCGGGCGGCAGGAGATGTCCCGCCGCCCGGAGACCGGATTATTCCGCAGCTGCAGCGGGCACGCCCGGATAGCTGTTCGAACCGGCAGACTTCCAGCTGAGCGTCTCAGCCGGGGTGTTACCCGTACCGGTGAAAACCTGAAGCGTGGCACTCTCATAAGAGATGTCGAAGTTTTCAATCACGTCACTGCCATCGCCCGAATAGGTCGAGTAGTTGTTGAGCGTGGCGTTGGTCAGCTTCCAGACCTGACGGCCCGGCGTACCATCTTTCGTCATGGTGATCTGCATGGCCGGAACCTTGGTGCCTTCGATAACGTGCTTGAGCACCTTCACGGAAGACGTGTCGAAGCTGCGCGTGACGTAAAGCGAGCCGGTGTAGAGTTCCGAACGCTTCGGTTCGACCGGAATGTAGGTTTCCGGGTCGTAGACCGGTTGTTGCGAAACGCTGAAGGTCAGGCCGGTGGCAGGAATTTTTGCGCCGCTGACGTCAATCTCGATACCGGCATGCGCCAGGCCAGCGATCAGCAGGGAAGCGGCCGTGGCGCCGATGAACCGGCGAGATTTCGTAATGACATGCGACATGATGATGTGTCCCTTTGCTTAGCGCACCCGGCGGAATCGCCCCTGCGCCTGACTCTCATAGGACGCCGCGATTCAGGATGGAATAAGGCAGCACGCTGGCAGCATCCGCACACGGTAAAAAAAAATCCGGGGACAATCCCTCGCCCCCTCCCCTCACCAAGCAATATAATCAGAACAGAAACACTGAAGAAAACGAACGGAGTGCCCCATGGACTTCAATGATACCCCCGAAGAAGCCGCCTTCCGCAAGGAGGCCAACGCCTTCCTCTCCAAGCATCTTGAGCTGAAGGCCGGCGCCAGGCCCCGGCAGGCCAACGAGTCTGCCCTTGCGCGCGCGAAAGCCTGGCAGAAGACCAAAGCCGAGAACAAATTCGCCCAGATCACCTGGCCGAAGGAATGGGGCGGACGCGGCGGCACCTCGATGGAAGCCGTGATCTGGGGTCAGGAAGAGGGCAAGTATGACGCGCCCACCGGCCCGTTCGCCATCGGCCTTGGCATGTGCATCCCGACCGTGATCGCGTTCGGCTCCGATGAGCACAAGAAGAAGTATGTCCAGAAAGCCCTGTTCGGCGAAGAAATCTGGTGCCAGCTTTTCTCCGAGCCATCGGCAGGATCTGACGTTGCCGGCCTCAAGACACGCGCTGTGAAAGATGGCGATGAGTGGGTCATCAATGGCCAGAAGGTCTGGACATCGGGCGCCCACTATTCCGATTACGGCATTCTGCTCGTCCGGACCGACCCCAAAGTGCCCAAGCACAAGGGCCTCACCATGTTCATCGTGAACATGAAACAGCCCGGTGTTGAGGTTCGCCCGATCCACCAGGCATCCGGTGGCCGCGAGTTCAACGAGGTGTATTTCACCGATGTGCGCATTCCTGACAGCGACCGCCTCGGCGAAGTCGGCGCCGGCTGGAAAGTTGCGCTCGTGACGCTGATGAACGAGCGTCTCGCCGTTGGCGGCTCGCCCGGTCCTGACTGGGGTGAGATCATGGCTTACGCCAAGACTGCCGGCACGATGGACGACCAGGCCTTCCGCGAAAAACTCGCTGACTGGTATGTTGCCGCTCAAGGCTACAAGCTGACGAAATTCCGCACGCAGACGGCCCTTTCGCGCGGCCAGACACCGGGCCCGGAAAACTCGATCGGCAAGATCATCACCGCCAACCATCTGCAGGACATCTGCAACTCGGCCATCGAGATGCAGGACCATTACGGCATCATGACCGACGCCGACCGGATGCCGGGCGATGCCATCTTCCAGCAGAGCTTCATGTGGGCGCCGGGCCTGCGGATTGCCGGGGGCACCGACGAGATCCTGAAGAACATCATTGCCGAGCGCGTTCTGGGCCTGCCCCAGGATGTGCGCGTCGACAAGGATCGCGCCTTCGACGAGATGAAGTCGGGCTGATCGGCCTTTAAATTATCAGTATCGAGACGCCGGTTCCGGATCTACGGGGCCGGCGTTTCTGTAAGTGGCTGAGCAGATTGCACGATGAAAGCGGCCGCTTCCCGGGCGCAGGCGCGCCCGGCTTCGACCATCGCCTGGGCGCGCGCGGCATCTGACGTGCCGGTCGCCGTGGCGGTCGTCGAAATCGAGATCTGCTGCTGAACCTGGCGCTCCTGTCCCTTCATGATCGCCCCTTCAAGCCGGCAGCGCGCGGTGGTGCCTCTCAGGGTGAGGTCTGAAATGCGCCAGGAAAATTCATAGTCGGTGAGAGCCCCTGCCTGGGTAGGAAGCGCCACATTGCGCCCTTCCCCGCTGAGCAGATCAAGCACCGCTTCCTGCATCAGGCTGGTTGCCCGGTCTGTCCACTGGATCGAGCGCACATACCGCATCGCCCCGGTTTCATCTTCGGCCGACATGAACCGGCCTGCGAGCAGGCGCGAGGCTTCCGGCTCGCGAATGGTCACCGACGCCGCCAGCGGGTAGGCCGGCTCCAGCGGGCTGAGCCGGTAGAGCGCGTTGGCAGGTTCACGCTGCGGGATGATGCCCGCGCAGGCGCTAAGCGACAATGCGGCGGCGGCAAGGATCAGGGGACGGAACATCAGCGTTTTTCCTCATAAGGCACAGCTTCGCCAACCAGCAGCGACTGGGGATTGCTTTCCAATTCTCTCAGGAACCGGTCAAACCGGCTGAGCGTGATGCGCAGTTCCTTGCTCGCAAGGCCGGCGTTCTGGAAGGTCTCGGTCGCCGGGCCTTCGATAATGGCCGTGGCGGCGGCGACGGCCTGGGTGCTGCGGTCGAGGGTGCCGCTTGCCGATTTGGCAACGGTGCGCAGATCGGCAACGAGGATTTTCAGATCGGCCGCGGCTTCGGCAAGGCTGGTGTCAGCCGACTGGCCAAAGTCCTGAAATTCCTTCGAGGCTTTCTCGAAAGCGGTGGCAGCGCGCGAGACATCCTGGACGGCCAGAGATGCCTGGTCGATCAACCCATCTTTCGCGGCAATCTTTCCGGTCGCGATCTCGAGATTCTTCAGCGTGGCGCTGACCGAGGCAATATTCTCGTCCGTCAGGATCTTGTTCACATTGTCGAAGGTGAGGTTGGCCCGGCTGAGTGCCTGCGCCCCACCCGCCACGATCTGATCGACCAGGGTCCGTTCGGCGCGGATCACGGGCACGGGCTCGCCGGGCCGCGCCTCGAGCGGCCGGCCGGAGCCTGCGCTGATCTGGATGAAGGTGGTGCCGGTGATACCGGCCAGCTGGATCGACGCGCTGGAGTCTTCGCGGATCGGTGTTTCGCGGGAGACGCGGATGCGGGCGCGCACCTTTGACGGGTCAGCCCGGTCGATCCGGACGGTCCGCACTTCACCGACCTTGATGCCGATATAGCGCACAGCCCCGCCCTCTTCGAGGGAGACGGGCCCTTCGAACACGATGTCATAGTCCTTGTAGTCCCGGTTGAACTCGGACTGGCCGAGCCACAGGACGAAGCCTGCCACCAGGACGGCGGCCAGGATCACAAGACCGCCTATCAATGCATAGTTTGCCCGGGTTTCCATGTTACCGAACCCTCCTAATAACCAGCCGACGCCGCGCGTCCGCGCGGTCCGCCAAAATATTCCTGAATCCAGGGATGATCGAACTTTCTGAGCTCTTCGATGGTTCCGACCGCCAGCACGCGCTTCTCGCCAATCACCGCGATGCGGTCACAGACGGCATGCAGCGTATCGAGGTCGTGGGTCACGAGGAACACCGTCAGGCCAAGGGCCTGCTGCAGATCGCGGATCAGCTTGTCGAAGGCCGCCGCCGTGATGGGGTCAAGGCCCGCGGTCGGCTCATCGAGGAAGAGAAGCTCAGGGTCCAGCGCCAGGGCGCGGGCCAGGGCGGCGCGCTTGCGCATGCCGCCGGAAAGGTCAGAGGGGTATTTGTCGCCGGCGCTGGGCGAAAGGCCAGACATGCGTATCTTCATGTCGGCCAACGCATGGCGCAGGGCCGGATTGAGGTCTGTATGCTCGCGCATCGGCACCATGACGTTTTCGCGCACGGTGAGGTTTGAAAAGAGAGCGCCGTCCTGGAACATGATGCCCCAGCGGCGTTCCAGCGTGGTGCGGTCCTCGCGACTCAGGGCTTCCAGATGCTCGCCGAATACCTCGACGCTGCCCGATTCAGGCTGTTTGAGGCCGACAATCGCCCGCAAGCTGACCGATTTTCCCCCGCCGGAGGGGCCGATGATGCCGATCACTTCGCCGCGCGGAATGTCGAGATCAAAGCCTTCGAGTACGACATTGCGGCCATAGGCGACCTTCAGGTCGCGCACGCGGATGACGGGCTCGGCGCTCATATGCCCAGCTCCATGTAGAAGATCGCGAACAGAGCATCGAGGACAATGACGGCGAAGATCCCCTGCACCACAGAGGTGGTGGTCGATTTGCCGAGCGACTGGACGCTGCCGCCGACCTGAAGGCCCTGACGGCAGGCGATCAGGGCCACCACCAGCCCGAATATCGGGGATTTCGACATGCCGACCCAGAACTGGTCGATTGGCACGGAGTTGCGCATCCGCTCCAGGAAGACAGCCGGGTTGATGTCGAGGGCGGCCCAGGCCACGGCCATGCCGCCGGCGACCCCGGCGAGCGTGGCCACGAAGGTCAGGATCGGGGTCATGACCACCATGGCGATGACCCGCGGCGCGACAATCACATCCATGGCCTTGAGGCCAAGGGTCTGCATCGCGTCGATCTCCTGGCGCATCTTCATGGTGCCGATCTGGGCGGTGAAGGAGGAGTTTGTGCGGCCGGCCAGAACGATGCCTGTGAGCACCACGCCGAACTCGCGCAGCATGGAAAAGCCAATGAGTTCAATCGTGTAGATCTCAAGATCGAAGTCCCGCAGCGTCGTGGCCCCGATGAAAGCGACGACCATGCCCACAAAGAAGGACAGGAAGGCGATGATCGGCATGGCGTTGAGGCCGGCTTCTTCCATGACCGAGACGATGGACGTCCAGCGCAGCTTCCAGGGCTGGGCGAGGAGGCGGACGATGGTGACTAGGGTTTCACCGAGAAAAGCGAGGCTGGCGGTCAATTCCTTATAGAAATCAACGCTTCCCTTGCCGGTCCGCTCCAGCATGGCGAGGAAGCCGGTATCTGGTTTCTCAGGCGGCGGGACGGGGTCGGTATGCGCATGGACCTGTTCCAGAAGGCTCGCGGCAGAGGCATGTTCGCCGATGATCCGGGGCGGCCAGGACGCGCCATGTTCGCGCCAGGTCCGGTCAATCAGATACGCGCCGGAGGTATCTATCCGGCCAAGTCCGGACACATCGAGACAATCGGGGACAGCCCCGGACACCGCGCGCAGCTGGGCATCGAGCTGGTTAATGGTCGCGACGGTCCAGTCTCCGCTGAGGCGGAGGACATGTCCTTCGTCGCTGTCTTCAAGCGCGAAACCGGGGGCGGTAAGGTTCAGCATTCTTCAGGGTCCAGACTGACCTTCCTATCAAAACATGCTTAAGGACGGTGTGTGCCAATCCAATACAATTCACTTTTCAGGATTAACCTATGGGTCATCTCCGGCTTGAAACCGCTCACATTTCCTCGCCGCTGAAGGCAGCCTTTGCGATTTCGCGGGGATCGAAGACCAGCGCGGAGACGGTGCGGGTTGTCCTCTCAGAGGAAGGAAACGCCGGACGGGGCGAAAGCGTTCCCTATGAACGGCATGGCGAAACGGTACAGAGCGTACTCGAAGAGATCGAGGCGATGCGCGCGGCGATCGAAGCCGGGATCAGCCGGGACGCGTTGCAAGGCCTGATGAAGCCGGGCGCGGCGCGCTGCGCGGTGGATTGCGCGCTGTGGGATCTGGAAGCGAAGAAGACGGGCACGCCGGTCTGGCAACTGGCGGGATTGCCGGAGCCGGGGCCGGTCGAGACGGCGGTGACGATCAGCCTGGATACGCCAGATGCGATGGCCGCGGCTGCGAAGACGGCGCCGGGGCGGCTCTTGAAGCTGAAACTGGGCGGGTCAGATAGCATTGAGCGGATCAAGGCGGTGCATGAAGCGCGGCCCGAGGCGCGGCTGATCGTGGACGCCAATGAGGGGCTGAGCGAGGGCGACCTGCCGGGGCTGGTGAAATCAGCCGCAAGGCTCGGCGTGGTGCTGATCGAGCAGCCCTTCCCGGCCGGGAAGGATGAGGCGCTGATGCGGCGGCCCGGCGCGGTGGCGATCTGCGCGGACGAAAGCGCGCATACGAGCGCCGACATCCAGATGCTGGCGCGGAGTTATGACGCGGTGAACGTCAAGCTCGACAAGGCGGGCGGGCTGACCGAGGCGCTGGCGATGGTGCGCGCGGCGCGGGGCGCGGGGATGGGCGTGATGGTGGGCTGTATGGTGGCGGGGTCGCTGTCGATGGCGCCGGCGGTGCTGCTGGCGCAGCTGGCCGACGCGGCCGATCTCGACGGGCCGCTCTGGCTGGCGAGCGATATTGAGGGCGGGCTGGTGTATACGGACGGGATGGTGGCACCGCCGGGGGCGGGGTTTTGGGGGTGAACGCCGGTATGTTGCACCGCATTTGAGACCCCTGACGGTTTTATGGCACGCCTACCTCACCGTGCCCCACCCCAACCCTCCCCATAGTCATGGGGAGGGGGCCTGTTGTTCTGTGTGGAGAGAAAAGCTCTCAGACGGGCGAAACCTGCCCCCCCTCCCCATGACTATGGGGAGGGTTGGGGTGGGGGTGCTCTCCGCTTGATCCTGCGAGGGGGGGCATTTACGTTTCGGGCAGCACGTTTGACCGGACGCAGCGGGCGCTGGCCGGTGGGTGGGGCTGAATTCGGGATCAGGTCAAAGCTAGGAGGTGTCGGCGTGGGCGGAGAGCGTGCAGGCCCCCTTCGTCAGTCCGCTGCGCGGCCTGCCACTTCCCCCGCTGGCGCAGGGGAAGATGAGGTTGTGCGCTTCATCAGTGTTGATCTCTGCCGGGAGTGAGGTCGACCAGCAGGGATCGTCCCAGGCTTTGCGTGTGGGCGCGAGGGGTCTGTAGGCGGAGGGGTCAGGGGCGCGGTCGCCGAGGTAGGCGATGGTGATGCCGCCCCACCAATGGACGCGGACAAGCGACTCCCCGCAGCCGAGCGCGGCGATCTGCTTTGACGCGCGCACGAGTTGCCAAGCCAGAACCGGCCAGAAAAAGGCGTGCACCAGGTCAAAGAACCCGGCGAAGTCTGGATGTCTGCGAAGGGCGGCGAGCATCGTCATGAAGCGGAGTATATGTCCGCGCGGCGAGGGGGTGGGGAAGGTTTTGGGAAGAAACTTATAAGCGGTTGTGGGGATTGGGGATTTTAAGGGAGTGGGGGTGAGGATTTGAGGGATAGACGCTCCAAGCCCCTTCTCCCTCGGGAGAAGGGGTTGGGGATGAGGGGACACGGCGCTTTACCGCAATGGACCCTTGAAGGGATGTGTTGCGCGCCCTCACCCCCGGCCCCTCTCCCTAGGGAGAGGGGTGAAGGGGGGAGAGTCTCAGTTCACCGCCTCTTTTACAGCGCTCTCATAAGCATCCAGCGCGGCGAGCCATTCGGTTTCGGCTTTGGCGGCCTCAGCTTCGAGTTTTCCACGTTCGACGGAGAGCTCGGTGATCTTCTGGGGCGAGAGGCCAGATTTGGAGAGTTCCAGATCAATCGTCTTTATGCGGCCGTTTGCTTTCTCGAAGGCTTTCTCGGCGGCGTCGGCTTTTTTCTTCAGCGGGGCAGCCGACTCGCGGGCCTGGGAGGCGCGGCGGCGTTGTTCGGCCTTGTCGACGGGGTCTTCGACGACCACGGCGGCTGGGGCGGCGGGTTTGGAAGAGCCACCTTTGTCGCGGTCTGAACTCATGACGAGGGCGCGGTAGTCGGAAAGGTCGCCGGCGTAAGGCGCGACCTTGCCGTCCTTGACGAGCCAGAGCTGGTCGGCGGTGGCCTCGGCGAGGTAGACATCGTGCGTGATCAGAAGAACGGCGCCGGCAAAGTCGTTGAGCGCATAGATCAGCGCTTCGCGGCTGTCGATATCCAAGTGCGAGGTCGGCTCGTCGAGGATCAGGACTTGCGGCCGGGCAAGGCCGATGAGGCCCAGAATAAGACGGACTTTTTCGCCGCCTGAAAGTTTCTCGACCTTGGTTTCGACTTTCTCATGGGAGAAGCCGAGTTGCGCCGCGACCGAGCGCTGTTTGGCGACGGGCGTATCCTTGGGCAGTGCGCGCATGACGTGTTCGAGCACGGTGTCGCCGATGCTGAGCTCGTCGAGCTGGTCCTGCGAGAAATAGCCGATCTCGACTTTCTTCGGCATACGGCGTTTGCCCGACAGAAGCGGCAGGCGCTCGGCAATGGATTTGACCAGCGTGGTCTTGCCCTGCCCGTTTGTGCCGATGATGGCGATGCGGTCATCGGGATCAATGCGGAGTTTCACGCCCTTGAGAATGACCGCCTGCGGACCATAGCCCATTGAGGCGTCTTCGATTTCCAAGAGCGGCGGGGCGAGCATGGTTTCGGGCGCGGGGAAATTGAAGGGCGCGGCGCGCTCTTCCAAGGGAATCGAAATTTCCTGCATCTTCTCCAGCATCTTGATGCGCGATTGCGCCTGGCGGGCCTTGGAGGCCTTGGCGCGGAACCGGTCAACGAAGGATTGGAGGTGGGCGCGGTCTTTATCCTGCTTGGTTTTCTGGCTTTCGAGCTGGGCGAGCTTGGCCGCGCGCAGTTTCAGCCAGTCATCATAGCCGCCGGGCGTGATCATCAGCTTACGGTGTTCCAGCGCCATCGTGTGGGTGACCGAACGGTTGAGCATTTCGCGGTCGTGGGAGACGATGAGGACGGTGTTGGGATAACGGCGGAGATAGCCTTCGAGCCAGGCGGCGCCTTCCAGATCGAGATAGTTGGTCGGCTCGTCGAGCAGCAGGAGGTCTGGCTGGGCGAAGAGGGCGCCGGCGATGGCGGCGCGCATGCGCCAGCCGCCGGAGAATTCGCGGGTGGCGCGGGAGAGGTCTGCGTTGGTAAAGCCAAGGCCCATGAGGATTTCAGCGGCGCGGGGCTCCGCCGTCCAGGCGTCGATGTCGAGCAGGCGGGCGTGGATGTCGCCGATCCGGTCAGGGTCGGTCGCGGTTTCCGATTCCTGCATCAGGGCGTGGCGCTCTGCGTCTGCCTCCAGCACCACCTCGAGGATCGTCTGGTCGGTGGGGGCGACTTCCTGGGCGACCCAGCCGAGGCGGGCGCCATTCTGCAGGCGGATGGGGCTGTCCTTGCCGGGAGACGCGATTTCCTCGCGGATGAGGCGCAGGAGCGTGGACTTGCCGGTGCCATTGCGGCCGATGAGGCCGACTTTCCAGCCGGCAGCGACCCGCGCGGAGGCGCCGTCGAACAGCGGACGGGCTTCGACCCGGTAATCGAGGTTTTTGATTTCCAACATGGCGGGGCTTTAACCCGCCCGGCGCCAAAAAACAGCCCGCTTTCCGCAAATGACCGCTCATAATGACGCAGGCTGCGCGCTGGCCCTTTTTTCGTCATGGTGCAGTGCACAAATCTTCCGCATGACACGACGCGGCTTTTCCACCCGTCTGAACGCGGGAGACCATGTGTATCTGCGCCCGATCGGGCCCAGAGACCGGGCGCGTGAAGTGGATATTATCTCAAAGTTTTCAGAGCATTCGCGTTACTTACGCTTCTTTTCAGGGGCGCCGACGCTGCCGGACGCCGTGATCGACCGGTTGGTGGATGTGGACGGATTTAACCATATCGCCTGGGGCGCACTGGACCTCGACACGGCCGGGGCGCCGCTGATGGGCGTTGTGCGCGCGGTGCGCCGGGGGGCGACCTCTGAGGCGGATCTGGCGATGGGCGTGCTGGACGCGCATCACGGCAAGGGGCTGGCGCGGCTGCTGATGGCGGCGGTTGTCCATGACGCGCTGGCCGCCGGGATCACGCGGTTTACGGCTGAGACGCTGGCCGAGAACGGGCCGGCGCGGAAGCTGTTCAAGGCGATTGGCGGAAAAGCCGCCGGCCGGGACGGGAATGTGGTGAGCTTCGGTTTTGACGCGCGGGAGGTGGCCGCGCGGCTTGCCGGGATGGGCGTGGGCGAGGCGATGGACGATCTGCGCGAGGCGCTTTCCGTCCATCCCCTGCCCCGCACGACGGCGGTAGTTTAGGCTGCGCCGTCGAGGATGTCCTTGAAGCCGCTGGGCGCGTGCTTGCCGAGGAAAAGCTGTTCATACGCGCCGACGCCGACGGAGACCTTGCCATCGGGGCCTTTATGGGTGGCACGGACGATCTCCTGGATGTGGAGGTTTTCGATCTCGTTCCAAGGGGATTTGGCGACATCATAATCTTCGCGCGCGGTCACCAGCTGGTCGCCATGGAAGACGCCGTGGCGGAATTTGGCGTGATTGTAGCCGATGCCTTTCATGAGGAAGGTGCCCATGGGCTCGTAATCGACCGTATGCGGATTTCCCGAGGGGTCTTTGGCCGTGAGAGTGGCCGTGGCCATGCGGCGGGTGCCTTTGGCATAGCGCACGTCCATGTTGACGTCGCCGAGATGCAGGCCGGCGCCCTGGGGCGCGCCGTCCGGGCAGATCGAGGTGCGCGTGTTCCAGCTATCGCCATGCTCGTCATGGTTCACATGGTAGAACATCGCCATGTCGGCAAAGTTTGTCGGCACCCAGATCCAGTAGAATTGCGGCGGCATGGGCGGATAGAGCGGCTGGGGATCGGGCGCGCCGATGGGGCGCACGCCCCAGCTGCGGTCGCGCGTGCCGGTGAAGTCGTCTGGCTTCACGGCGATTTCCTGGCCGTCGATGCGCAGCTTGCCCGACCAGCTGCCATTCTGCGTCATGCGGGTGAGGTCCATCATCATGCGCGGGCCGATGCGGCGGGTGAAGCGGGGCTCCTCGATCGGGAAGGCGCGGCCGGTGAACTCAACGTCGAGCGCGATGCCTTCGGTTTCTTCCAGCTTCAGGCGGATGCGTTTGAGCGGTTCGAGCACGGTGACCGAGAGGCCGCCGACGAAGGTGTCCATCCGCTCCATGTTGAGCGGGCGGGAGAAGAAGACCGAGGACTGTTTGCCGTCCCGCAGGACGGAAACCGCGCCGTCGATGACGTTGAGATGGGGGTAGACGCCCATCGCGGCGGCGAAGAAGGTTTTACCGTCGGCGCTGTAACCGTTGAAGAAATACCGGTCATAGAAATTGCGGTCAGACCCCGAAAAGGCGACCGGTTCGGGTGTCTGGTGGATGGGGTATTCGTCTCCGGCAGTCAGCATGGGGTAGTCCTTCCTTAAGGTGACCTCTTGGCGGGCGGGTCTCAGGGCGTAGGTTTGCGCGAGGCGTCGCAGTGATCAAGCGGTGCCGCGACGGGAGGGCGCGATGACAAAGTTTACGGCCGAAGAGGCAAATGCATTTCTGGACAAGGCGTTTCCGGGACGCGGGGCCCAGAACCAGGTGCGGGTGATGGAGCCCGGCCGGGCGGTGATCGCGCTGGAAGCCGACGAGACGCATCTGCGGCCGGGCGGCTATATCTCCGGCCCGACGCAGATGAGCCTTTGCGATACAGCCGCCTATATGGCGATCATGACTTTAACTGGCTTTGAGCCGATGACGGTGACCAGCAATCTCAACATCAACTTTCTGCGGCCCTGCATCGGCAAGGTGGTGATTGCCGAGGGGACGATCCTGAAGATCGGCCAGGCGCTGGCGATCATCGAAGTGGATGTGCGCATTGAGCACGCTGACAAGCCGTCGAGCCACGCTATCGTGACCTATGCCCTTCCCCGCAAGGGCTGAGCGTTACGGATCGATTGCGAAATTTGCCATGAACCGGCTTATCCCTGCTGCTGCCCTGATCGGGTTTCTGTCTGTCGCGTTCGGCGCGTTTGGCGCGCATGCGCTGGACGGGACACTGACGGACGAAGGCAGCGCCTGGTGGCAGACGGCAACGCTCTATGGGCTGACCCATTCGGCGGCCGCGCTGGCGGCGGGGCTTTCGGGCAGAGGCGGAAAGATCGCGGCGGGCGGCTGGCTGATCGTGGGCGGGGCGGTGATCTTTGCCGGGACGCTCTATGCGATGGCGCTGGGCGCGCCGCGCTGGTTTGGCGCGATCACGCCGGTGGGCGGCATCGGCCTGCTGGCAGGCTGGATCATGATCGGGTGGGGCGGGCTTGCCTCAGCGCGCCGGTCTCAGGACGCGGCGCCGTAAGAACCGGTATAGCGCGCGGCAAGATCATCGGCGACCCGGCGGGCTTCATCAATGGAGGCGGCGAAGGCGGCGATCTCATTCTCGATCGGCGTCACGTCCATGTCCGCCCTGGCAGACACGATCTCCAGCGCTTCGAGGAAATTCCGGTGAGCCATCTGTGCGCGGACGAGTGCGCGCTCATAGGCGATCACATCATTCCGGTTGGACGTGACGCTTTTTGAGCGGTCCAGCACCTGACGCGCTTCAAGGGTGACGTTTTCCAGACCCTTGCGGGCCGATTCGCTGTCAGCAGAAATCTTGGCGAGCACCAGAACCGGTGCGCGCGAGCCTGCGCCGATATCAGACGCGTAAGCGGGGGCGCGTTGTTCAGAAGCACTCCGGCCGCGGATCAGAAGGTCCGCAAATCCCGCAAGGCCCTTGTCAGCCTCAGCCCAGCCTTTGGCGGCGAGGTGATCGCAATAGGCGTCAGAGGTCTTGCGAAGCGCGGATTGGCTCTGGGTCAAGGCGGTCTCAACCGTCGCCTCTCCGGGTACTACCGAAACAGTTGCGCATCCCGCCAGAAGTCCTAGGGATACACAAACAAGAACACTACGCATCAAATCGCCACCCGCCAGCAGCCTGTTTCCCCAAGTGTTATTAACAGTATGGGTGTGAATAAAGGAAGTCCAGTCACGTCAGGCATTGTGGCTGACCATAAGTGAAGAGCGCATGAACAGACGCCAGTCCCGCCGTATATTGTATCACCGCCATGAACCCCACGCTTCGGGACGTCTTCGTGTCTCGGATCTGCATGAAATCTACTGGGAGGAGTCCGGAAACCCGAAGGGCATCCCCGTGGTTGCATTACATGGCGGTCCTGGCGGCGGATCTAGCCCGGAAATGCGACGGTTTTTCGATCCAGACCGCTACCGGATTTTCTTGTTCGACCAGCGCGGCTGTGGCCGCTCAACGCCCCATTCGGAGCTGCGCGAGAATACGACCTGGGATCTGGTGGCCGATATGGAGGCCCTCCGGAAACATGCCGGCGTTTCCAACTGGCTGGTATTTGGCGGCTCCTGGGGCTCGACGCTGGCGCTGGCCTATGCCGTGACCCATCCGTCCAAGGTGCTTGGACTCGTGTTGCGCGGGATATTTCTCGTCAGCAAGGCGGAGATCGACTGGTTCTACCAGTCGGGCGCCAGCCGCCTCTTCCCCGATGCGTTCGATCAGTATCTGGCCCCGATCCCGCCCGAAGAACGCGGCGACCTGCTTCAGGCCTTCCATAAACGCCTGACGGGAAGCGACCCCAAGGCCCGCATCGAAGCGGCGCGGGCCTGGTCGCAATGGGAAGGCCATACTCTTTCCATCAAGGGGCCGCTGACCACGCCGCCGCGCTTCAATGAGGACGACTTTGTTGACGCCTTCGCGCGGATCGAATGCCACTACTTCGTCAATGGCGGCTTCTTCGAGAAGGATAACTGGCTTCTGGAACAGGCGAAGCTGAAGCTCGGCAAAGTGCCCGGCGTGATCGTCCATGGGCGCTATGATGTGGTGACCCCGCTCTCGACCGCCTGGGAGCTGACGAAAGCCTGGCCGGCCGCGCAGCTGCATGTCGTCCCTGATGCGGGGCACTCCTCGATGGAGCCCGGCATCATCGACCGGCTGGTGCAGGCGACCGATGATTTTGCCGACAAGCTGGCTGCGCGCTTCAAGCTCTGAGCAGGATTACTCCTGCGCTGTCAGATCATAGTTCGGGCCAAGCAGGGCTTCGAGCGCGCCGGGCAGCTGGACGTGGTACTGGTCCTGGATCTTGTCGAGGAAGCCGAAGACCAGGACGAGGCCGATAAAGGGCGGCACGAACCAGCGGATCAGGAAGCGCCAGACATTCATGATGGTGCCTTCGCCGAGCTCGGAGGTCAGCATCTCGCGGCTGAGAATCCAGCCGGCGAAGATCGCCGCCAGGAAACCGCCGAGCGGCAACAGCAGGCCTTCGGTCATGAAGTCCATGAAGTCGAGATATTCGAGCGAGAAGACATACGCCGCCCCGACCATGAAAAGCACAAAGCCGACGCCCGAAGCGGCGCCGATACGCGTCACACCCTGACGTTCTTCCAGCCAGGACACGCCCACTTCCATCAGCGAGATGGATGAGGTGAACGCGGCAAAGAGCGCCAGCGAGAAGAAGATGATCGCGAAGATGCTGCCGCCGGGAATGGCTTCGAAGGCAACGGGCATCGACACGAAGAAGAGGCTGGGGCCGGCTGCCTCATTGAGGCCGGCGGCGAACACGATCGGGAAGATCGCAAAGCCGGCGATCAGGGCGACAAAGGTGTCAGAGCCGACAACGATGGCAGAGGATTTCGGGATATTGGTGCCCCGGTCGAGATAGGCGCCATAGGTAATCATCAGGCCGACCCCGACACCGATGGAGAAGAAGGCCTGGCCAAGCGCGGCGAGGAAGGTCTTGAAACCCACATCCTCCCATTTCGGCTCGAAGATGAAGGATACGGTCCGCGCGACATCCCCATTGGCGACAGAGAAACCGACGACAACGAGCACCATGACAAAAAACATCGGCATGAGGATCGTCGCGGCACGCTCAAGCCCGGCTTTTACCCCGCGGCCCACCACGATCACGTTCGCGACGATGAAGAGGCCGAGCAGCATCAGGATGTACCATTTGGAGTTCAGCGGGTGTTCCCCCTGCCCGATGGTGTTGAGGAAGTTCTGGCCGGATTCCTCTGCGGTTGTGCCATGCAGATTGCCGCCAATGGCCTGGATCACATACGCCAACAGCCAGGCCGAGATGACCATATAGAAGGTGAGGATGAAGAAGGCGGTGAGTGAGCCGACCCAGCTGACGATGCCCCAGTTCTGGCTCTTGCTTTCGGCGCGGGCGAGCGACTGGACCCCTTCAATGGCCGACATGCCGGATTTCCGGCCCATCGAATATTCCGCCATCAGCAGCGGCAGAGCGATGAATGTCACGCAGAGCAGATAGATGACAATGAAGGCGCCGCCGCCATTCTCGCCGGCCGTATAGGGAAACCGCCAGAAATTACCGAGCCCCACAGCCGATCCGACCGAGGCCATGATGAAGCCGAACCGCGAGCTGAATGTTTCTGACTTACGACCAATATCTGCCATGAATACCGCTCCCCAGAGGCAATGTTTGGCCGAACCGTAGCGAGGCGCGGTCAGAAATCAACGCAAATGGCCAGTTTATTGGATCAGAACAGGCCGCGAATGTTCAGTTTCTCGTCCCGGTGAAGGTGGGCCGACAGGATCACGCCAAAACAGGCCATCACGGTGAGCAGCGCGGTGCCCCCATAGGAGATGAACGGCAGCGGCATGCCCACCACAGGCAGGAGGCCGATCACCATGCTGATGTTGAAAATGGCGAAGAAGGCGATGGTCGACGCCGCGCCGCATATGGCAAGGCGCCCGAACCAGCTGCGGCAGCGCATGGCTGCCAGGAACGACCAGACCAGCAGGAACGCAAAGGCCGACAAGAGCGCAACCGCGCCGATGAAGCCGAATTCTTCTGCAATGACCGTCAGGATGAAATCGGTGTGCTGTTCAGGCACGTAATCCTGTTGTGACTGGATGCCCTGGAGGTAGCCCCGCCCGCTGAGCCCGCCGGCGCCAATGGCAATCTTGGCCTGCTCGATCTGGTAACTCTCGCCGAGACCATTGGTGGCATTGCCCGTCAGGCCCGAAAGGAATGTATCGACCCTTTCGCGCTGATAGGGTTCCAGCA
This sequence comes from Alphaproteobacteria bacterium HGW-Alphaproteobacteria-18, assembly GCA_002841155.1. Taxonomy (GTDB): domain Bacteria; phylum Pseudomonadota; class Alphaproteobacteria; order Caulobacterales; family Hyphomonadaceae; genus Hyphomonas. The sequence goes on along the minus strand of PHEH01000005.1, from coordinate 343,200 downwards.
CGAAAAGATAGACCGCAGGCACCGCTGCGATTCCCAGCGCAATCACAGGCAGGATGATCCGCATCGACAGGCCGGCAAAGAAGATCATCACACAGCCTGAGCACACCAGGGCAAGCGTCGTCCCCAGATCAGGCTGCTTGAATACGAGCGCCGCCGGAATCAGGATGATCACCAGCGCGCCGATATGCACCTGGAATCCGGGCACATTGTTGGTCGTGTTGAGCGCCGTCTGGTAATAGCGCGCCAGGGCGATGGTGATCGCCAGCTTTGCAAACTCCGAGGGCTGAACCAGCACGCCGCCAATATTCAGCCAGCGCTGCGCGCCCCCGCCCATCGAGCCGAACTGATCGACCAGGATGAGCAGGACCACCGTAGCCAGATAGCCCGGAAACGCGAGCGCCGCCCAGACCTTGAGCGGGGTCAGCGCCAGGACGATCATCAGCCCGAACGCAATTCCAAAACGGATCAGGTGGTTGCGCCAGAGGTCTGCCTCATGAGGCGAGGGCATCTGGTTCACCGGATCCCATGCCGTCGAGAACAGCATGGCGGCTCCGGTCAGCGACATCGCCGTGATAACAAGGATAACCCCCCAGGGCAGGCGCGCGATCTGGGATAACGCGCCCCCCGCCCCGGCGAACTGGAGCGAGTCCGAAGCGGTGCGTGTGCGCGCCTCGCCGCGGGTGAACCCGGTGAAGCCATCACGGCTCATGCCGGATCTCCCGTTTCAGGGGTGGCTGTATTGTCGGCCCGCCGGGAAAAGCTCGGCGCCCGGCCACTGTTCATCCGGATGGCAGCGGCGAGAATATCCCGCGCCACAGGCGCCGCCGTACGCGAGCCGCCTTCGCCATGCTCGACAATAACGGAGATGGCGTATTTGGGATTATCGGCCGGGGCATAGGCAACAAAGAGAGCATGGTCGCGCAGCTCACGGGCAATGGCGTCACCGCCGCGCACGCCGGTTGCGCGCTCTGCCGTTGTGATGCGGCGCACCTGCGCCGTGCCCGTCTTGCCGGCAAGGCGCGGGCCGCCGAGGCCCAGATCACCGGATCGGTAGGCCGTGCCGCCGCCTTCAGAGGTCACGCCGAACATACCCGCCTTCATCCGCTCCATGATCGCCGGGTCGAGCGGCTCATCGAGCAGCGCGTCATCTTCATCATTCGGGCCGAGCCCGATCATCCGGGGACGGATCGGCGCGCCGGTCGCGGCAATCCGCGCCGTCATCAGGGCAAGTTGCAGCGGGGTGGTGCCAAGTTGGCCCTGCCCGATGCCGAAGTTCAGCGTTTCCCCTTCAAACCAGGGTTCGCCGCGCGCTTTCTGTTTCCATGCAGGATCGGGCACGAGGCCGCCGCGCGCGCCGGTCATGCCGAGTACCCAGGTGTGGCCGAACCCGAACTTGCGGGACACTTCGGCAATCTTCTCCACGCCCGCGCGCCGCGCGATCTCGTAGAAATACACATCGCACGACTGCTTGATCGCGTTGTGCATGTTCATGGCGCCATGACCGGGGCGCTTCCAGCAGTGCCAGGTACGGTTACCGAAGCGGTAGTGACCGGGGCAGCGGATATGGTCTTCCGGCTTGATAACGCCGGCCTCAAGCGCAGCCGTTGCCACGACCATCTTGAAGGTCGACCCTGGCGGATAAACCCCGCCATGCGCACGCGGATAGAGCGGCGAACGCGGATCGTCCCGCAGGAGCGCGTAATCTGATCCGGAAATGCCGTTGACGAACCCGTTGGGATCGAAGGCCGGCGTGGAGACCATCGCGAGCACGTCGCCATTCTCGATATCAATGACAACCGCAGCGCCACTTTCGCCTTCAAAGCGATCAATCGCGATGCGCTGAAGCTCCGCATCGATGGTGATGTAAAGATCCTTACCCGGAACAGCGGCCTGTTTCGGGTCCTGGGTGAGTTCCCAGAGCGGACGTCCGTGCGCGTTGGCCACAACCCGGCGGCGGCCGGGGCGGCCACGCAGCCAGTCCTCGGCAAAACGTTCCATCCCCTGGCGGCCGGTGCGCATGTCCGGATGGCGGAACATCTCCTGATAGATGCGCTGGTCTTCAGGCGCGAGCCCGGTCGTCAGCCGGTCAAGATCCTCGCCGCTGGCGCGCGCAACATAGCCCAGAACATGCCCGAAATCGCGGCCCCGCGGATAAGACCGCGTCGAAGCCATCTGGACATCCACGCCCTCCATCTCCACGGCATGCACCTGCATGCGGGAAAACTCCTCGAAGGTCAGTTCCTGCGCAACGATCACCGGCAGGAAGGCCGCGTTGCGCCGGCGGGCGTTGCGGATGTCTTCAAGCAGGCGCTCACGGCGCGCTTCTGGAAGGCTGATGAGATCGGAAATCCGGTTGAGCACGTCAGCCGGATTTTTCATCTGTTCGGGGATGACCGAGACGCGCCCGGCCTGACGCTGCGAGGCCAGGGGCCGGCCGAACCGGTCAAGTATCTGCCCTCGCTCGGGCGGCGCCATGACCAGCTTCACATGGTTGGCTTCAGCCAGACCCTGATAGCGTTCGGCATCAAGAAACTGCAATTGGAAAAACCGGGCCACGAGGCCTGCCCAGACAAGCCCGCCCGCCCCGGCCGCAAGGAACATGCGGCGGTCGAACATCTCATCGGCGTTTTTGTTTTTCCGGCTCATGTCGCTTGCCCTGGTGCTTCGCCCGGCCTCCGCCCAAGATCGAACATGCGGTATCCGACAAGATACACAAGCCCGGTCGTGATGATCGAGGCCATAATCGGTGTCGACCGCACCAGATGATCGCTGGTGATACTGGCAAAGACCCAGATCAGAACCAGCGCCATCAGCAGCATCACGACAGGCCCGAGAATAGCGACGAGCGCGTCACGCATGCCGTCCGTCTGCTGGGTTATCGCCGAACTCAGTCCGTAGACGGCGAGGTTTATGACAGCAAAACAGCCGAGCGGCGCGTTCGAAACAATGTCCTGCATCAATCCGAACAGCAGCAGCAGGATCATCGGGCGAATGGAGAGCCCCACCCTGCCCCATCCCATAGCGCCCCAGAGCGCACCAAAGGGCCAGGCAATGGCAATTCCGAAAAGTTCCCGCGGCAACATGCCGATCGCACCCGTGAGCACGATGAAGAAAGCGCCGAAAGCCAGGCGTGCGCTCGGGGCCGTCTGGCTCCACAGGGACTTCTTCCGCCGTCTGAGCTTGCCGCTGGCCATGCCTATTGCGCCCCCTGAGCCGGGCTGGCCGCGCTGTCGGCCTGAGGCGCTTCGGCAGGCGGCTCGGCAACAGGCACGGGGATCACAGGCGGCTGGATCATCCGGACATAGGTGCCGCCATGATCGCGCATCGTCAGGCGTACGCGCCAGCCGCTCGTGTCCTTGCGGGCAGAGCCGACAACCAGGCCGCGCGGATAGGCCCCGCCATCCCCGGAGGTGAGGATACGCTCGCCCTCCACGAAATCTGCGTCTTCAGGCAGGTCGCTGAGCCGTCCGGCTTCGCGGTCCTGACCATACATGATGGCCCGCACGCCGCTGACCTCACCCAGAACCGGCAGGCGGCTGGAATAATCGCTGATAAGCAGGATACGCGAGGACCGCTCGCCCAGATGCACCACCCGTCCGACCAGCCCGCCCTCATTGACCGCGACGGCGCCCGGTTCCACCCCTTGCAGGCGGCCGGCATTTGCCAGCAACGTCTGGGAGAACGGCCCGTCGACTTCTGTGGTGACGCGCGCGGTGACGCCTTTCTCCGGCGGCTCGCCCATCAGGTTCAGGATGCGCTCATAGGCTTCCAGCCGGTCTGCCATCGAGATGGCGGCGGCCTTGTAGCGGGCAAGATCGCGGACTTCATTCTCAAGCTCGCGGACGCGGCGCTCGCGCTCGGCCTGGCCGGTTATGCGCGCCCACAGGCTGATCTCGCTTGGCGCGCGCAGACGGTCGCTGACCGTTGTGCGGGCCGGAACGAAAAAGGCTGAAATCTGCGGTGCGGACTGGGCAACCACCAACGCCAGGGCCGCCATCATCAAGATGCCAAGCACAAGCCTGCGTGCCCCGCGGGCCGCAGTTTTCTGACCAGAAGGTCCGAAGCGCGCCATCTATTCTGGCTCCCTCGCCGTCCGCGCTGCCCGCGACTCAGACTTCCGGGCAGAGGACGCTTTTCATTTTTGAATAATTTTCGAGGACATGACCACACCCGTTGACCACACATTTCAGCGGATCATCGGCGATCATCACAGGCAATTGGGCCTGATTGCGGATTACAGCATCAAGATTGCGCAGCAGCGCGCCCCCGCCCGTCAGCACAATGCCGCGATCGACAATGTCGGCGGCAAGCTCTGGCGGCATGGCTTCGAGCGCGATTTTCACGGCGTCGACAATGTCGGTCACCGGCTCGCGAAGCGCTTCAGCGATCATGGCCTCAGTAATTTCGGTTTCCTTCGGAACGCCGTCCAGCGTGCCGCGCCCGCGTACAGTGAGCGCCATGCCGGTGCCGTTTTCCGGCGGCATCGCGGTGCCGATTTCCTTCTTGATCCGCTCGGCAGACATTTCGCCGATGAGGATTTTCTGCTCGCGGCGCAGATAATTGACGATGGCCTGGTCCATCTTGTCACCGCCCACGCGCACCGAGCGCGAATAGACGATGCCGCCAAGGGAGAGGACAGCCACTTCCGAGGTGCCGCCGCCGATATCGACGACCATCGAGCCGGCCGGATCATCGATCGGCAGGCCGGCGCCAATCGCGGCGGCCATAGGTTCTTCGATCAGCTCAACATGGCGCGCGCCAGCGGCCAGGGCCGACTGGTGGATGGCGCGGCGCTCAACGCTGGTGGCGGAGCTGGGCACGCAGATGATGATGAGGGGAGACACAAACGCCCGGCGGTTATGAACCTTCCGGATGAAATGCTTGATCATTTCCTCGGCGACTTCGAAGTCTGCGATGACCCCGTCGCGCATGGGGCGGATCGCCTCCATGTTCACGGGCGTCTTGCCGAGCATGTTCTTTGCCTGCTCGCCGACCGCATAGACGATCTTGCGGCCACCCTGCGTCATGTAAGCGACAACGGAGGGTTCATCGAGCTGAACACCCTGTCCTTTGACATAGACAAGTGTATTCGCGGTCCCGAGGTCGATGGCCATGTCTGTGGACAACAGGCCGAGGAGGCTACCGATCATGCTAATCTCAAGCTCTTTCTGAAACGGTCCGGATCGTTCCGTCCGACAATGCGCGCATTCCTGATATCAGCCCCATACACCATGTGCCGTTAACGCCGCTTTAAAGCAAGGTCCGCTCGTCACATAATCGGAACGAACCGTACCAACTGGTGCTATCTGCTGATTCCAAAGGTAAGCAGACCTGCCTTTGCCCCTGCCTTTATTCCAAGCACGGAACGCATCGTACACAATATGTAAACAGAAATGCCGTTCCTGTTAACCTTTGCGATGCCTTAAGCCGCGCGCATGCTTGGGTGAGCGGAATATGAATGGCGCGTTCGGATATCGTTTGCCCAGCGCGTGAGACTGTTCCCTTGCAGCGCCGGGACAGGCAAGCGCAAGACGCTTCACCCCTCTCCCAGCCGTAATGCGGATGTTCACCGGATACCCCCCCTGGTCCGGCACACGCCTCCCGGTGCTGCAAACTTCCCTAACGCCCCGGATAAGCTGGTCAGGCCTTGGTCACGAAGGTCGCGATGACTTTCTTGCGCCCGGTCTTGTCGAAATCGACGGTCAGCTTGTTGCCTTCAGAGAAAGCGACGCGGCCATAGCCGAACTTGTCATGGAAGACGCGCGCGCCGGTGGTAAAGCCGGAGGTGCCCGAGGCGGTGGCGGTGAGACCGGACGCATCGCGCGGCGGGGCGCCCGTGGGCCGGCCGGCATTTTCCTTCAGCCGCTTCCAGCCGGGGCTCTGATAGTCGGAGCGCTCGCCGAGATCCTCGATGGTGCCGGAGAAGGCGTCGGCGCTGGCAGGCAGGCCGGAATAGCCGGTCTCGGAGACCGCATCGACATGTTCGGGCGGCAACTCGTCAATGAAGCGGCTGGGCATGACGGCCTGCCAGCGGCCATAGATCTGCCGGTTGGCGACGAAGGAGATGTAACAGCGTTCCCGCGCGCGGGTGATGCCGACATAGGCGAGGCGCCGCTCTTCCTCGAGGCCCTTGAGGCCGCTTTCATCAAGGCTGCGGCGGGAGGGGAAGACTTCCTCTTCCCAGCCGGGCAGGAAAACCACGGGCCATTCAAGGCCCTTGGCGGCGTGGAGGGTGAGTATCTGCACCTGATCCTCACCATTGCCGCCCGCCGAGGCATCCATCACCAGCTCCACATGTTCCAGAAAGCCGGCGAGGCTGTCGAACTCGCCCATCGCGCGGATGAGTTCCTTGAGGTTGTCGAGGCGGCCCTGCGCCTGCGGGCTGCGATCCTTTTGCAGCATGTCTGTATAGCCGGACTCTTCAAGGATCATCTCGGCAAGCTCGGTATGGGGCATGCCGCCGGCAAGCTTGCCGCGCCAGAGGTTGATCTGATCGATGAACATCGTCAGGCCGCGCTTGGCCCCGCCTTTGATCTCATCGGTCTGCAGCACCATCGGGGTCAGCGTGAACAGGCTGCGCCCATCCTGGCGGGCATAGGATTGCAACTTGGCGAGGCTCGTATCCCCTACCCCGCGCTTGGGCTCATTGACGACGCGCTCAAACGCGAGATCATCATCGGGGGAGCGGATGAGGCGCAGATAGGCCATCGCATCGCGGATCTCGGCGCGCTCGAAAAAGCGCGGGCCGCCGATGACGCGGTAGGGAATGCCCAGGAGGATGAAGCGCTCCTCGAAGGCCCGCATCTGCCAGGAGGCGCGCACCAGCACGGCGCAGGCGTCATGGCGCCCGCCGCCGCGCACCCAGCTTTCGATGTCGTCGGCGATCAGGCGGCTTTCCGCTTCCCCATCCCAAAGGCCGCGCACCTTGACCTTCGGCGCGTCCGTGTCCTCATTCACCGCGCTGTCATTGCCGACATAGAGCGTCTTGCCGAGGCGGCCTTTATTATGCGCGATGACGCTGGAGGCCGCCGCCAGGATGTGGCGGGTGGAGCGGTAATTGCGTTCCAGGCGAACGACTTTGGCGCCGGGAAAATCTTTCTCGAAGCGCAGGATGTTGTCCACTTCCGCGCCGCGCCAGCCATAGATCGACTGGTCGTCATCGCCCACGCAGCAGATATTCTTCGAGCCCTGCGCGAGGAGGCGCAGCCAGAGATACTGCGCGACGTTGGTATCCTGATACTCGTCAACCAGGATGTAGCGGAAGCGGTCATGATATTCCCGAAGGATATCAGGGTTTTCCTGGAAGATGGTGATGTTGTGGATGAGGAGATCGCCAAAGTCGCAGGCGTTGAGCACTCTCAGCCGCGCCTGGTAGATTTCGTAGCATTTGATGGCCTTGCCATTGCCGAAGAGCTCGGCCTCTTCAGGCGGCACCTTGCCGGGCGTCAGGGCACGGTTCTTCCAGCCATCAATCAGCCCGGCGAGATAGCGCGGCGTCCAGCGCTTGGGATCAAGGTTCTCGGCCTGGACGATCTGTTTGCAGAGGCGGATCTGGTCGTCGGTGTCGAGGATGGTGAAGCTCGATTTCAGGCCGACAAGCTCGGCATGTTTGCGCAGGATCTGCGCCGAGATGGAGTGGAACGTTCCGAGCCATCTCAGCCCCTCGCCCGCTTCCCCCAGCAGCGCCAGCGCCCGCTCACGCATTTCGCGCGCGGCCTTGTTGGTGAAGGTCACCGTCAGCGTCTGGGAGGGATAGGCGAGCCGCGTGGCCACGATATGCGCCAGACGCGAGGTGAGCACGCGCGTTTTGCCGGTGCCTGCGCCTGCCAGCACGAGCAGCGGGCCTTCGGTGTAGAGCACCGCTTCGCGCTGCTCGGGGTTCAGGCCATTGAGATAGGCCGCGCCATCGCCCGCAGGCACGGGCGGGCGGGCAGACGCCATCTGGCTGATCGACAGGCGATTCGGATTGGACATGCCTATCTCATATACACCAGAGACAGTGCAGTGTTACCCCGCCATGCTTTGTGCAATTTAGCAACGCACAAGTCACATCAATTAAAAGCACTGCCAAAAGCTACTTGGCTCACGCAAATTCTAGATTGCGATGCTCTGCACCGGCTATCTAATTCATATCTTGTCATTTCTGTGAACCCAAAATGGGCAAGGGCTTATGAAGTCAATTTGAGCGTGAGCGCGCCGAAAATATACTGCTCGACCATTCTCAAGTCGGGATATTTACTTGAGACACTGAGCTTTGTCCGAAATGTCTCGCAAGTTTTGAAGCAACTCGTCGTCGGCATCCTTCATATATATCGAAAACGAAGGCATGCTGGTTTCTCCTGCTTGTGAAGAAATTTCAACGTCAAAAAATGCATTGCGATTATCTACTAGTATGAAAGTCAGATGAGTAACCGGCGCAACAAAAAGCACCTTTGCATTCTTTGAATTCCCCGCTCTGTCAATTGATTGAATTTCACTCGCATAGAGACTGTCCAGAGATGATATTACTTTACGAGCTTCTTCAGTTGAATCGGCATCTATTTGGTAAATTCTCGTGTACGCGATTTTGGGATTCTGAATGCACATATCAAACGCGCGAAAGAGCCGTTTTCGCAGCGGGCTACGCATTCTCTCAGCGTCCACCAGACGTTGTTGAGACTTCTTATCGTATGTGAAGTAGGTGAATATCAGCACTTCGCGCTCAGCCTGCATAAGTGCTTCAGTTATATGTCTATAAGCAACTTTCACGGGTGAAACCGTTGCGGATGACCGAATGACATCAGCTAGCCGGTCATTTAATAGCACCAGATTTAGTGTCAAAAACCCGACGAACAAAATGGCCAGGAAGACAACTGCTCCAAAATACCAACCAATGCTTCCACCGACGACTGCGGCGAGTGTGGCAACAACCATGCTTCCGCCGATAAATAGGAACGCGCCGCTCAACAGTGCAAACTGATTTTGTTGGTGAAGAGGACGCTTCTGAATACGTTTATAAATATCACGAAATTCTATCATACTGCTGATACCCCAAAAATTGCGTGATCTTAATTTCGCCAATCGTAGCTGCGCACCCTTTTAGGGCAAGCTCTTACTATCTAGAGTAATAGTCGAGATTTTTTTGCCCGCCCCCGGAATTCTGCGACCAAACAGGAGCGTTTTCGCTTCAGTGGCCAGCAGAACAGTGAAGTCGATTACTGGGACGGCGAAACCTCGGCTGATTGAATGCGCCTGCCTCCCGGCACGCCCGCCCCGCGCGAATGAACCGAATTGGATCTGGCGCGTTACATGGCCATGAATTTTCCCGATCTACCTCGCGGCATTCAGATTGCCATCGGCGCGGTGTGCGCGTTCCTCGCGGCCATTGTCATCTTCCTGATTCTCATGACGTCTTCGACCTTTGGCACGCCGGTCACCAACTGGGCGCTGGGCGTGTGGGGGCCGGCCGGGGCTTCCGTCAGCCGGGCGCACACACGGTTTCCCGGCATGACCACGCTCGTCTTCCGGGATTTCCGGGCACCGGAGACTGCTGAGATTTCCGGCGGGACTGTTCGCGTGAACCCCTTCGGCTTCATTCCGGGCCTCAGCTGGGTCTCCCGCGCGGACGTGGAAAACGGCTATGTTGCCCTCTCGCCCGGCGGGCCTGAGGATGACGGCAATTTCTCGCTGCGCAAATTGCGCGCCCTGATCGACGAAGTCTCGGTGCGCGAGATTGACGTGCGCTATACCCGCAAGGATGTGACGAATGTGATCGCGATCAGCACCGCGTCCGGATCGCTGCGTTCGGGCGCGCTGCACATTGATGCGGCCGGGGGCGGCTCCACCCTGCACTTTGAGGGCAGCGCCGAAAGCTCCACGCTCGCGAGCCTCTCCGGCCGGCTTCAGCTGGCCGGGGATAATTTTGCCGATTTCGCCTGGCTTGCCGGCTTCGCCGCGCCCGATACGCCGCCCTATGACGCCGTCGCCGATATCAGCATTGGCGGCAATCTCTGGACCTTCGACTTCCAGCCTGAAACGATGATCGGCGACAGCGACCTTTCCGGCCCGCTCACAATCCAGTTTGGCGGCGGCACGCCCGTCATTGACGGCGATCTTCGCTCCGCCAATCTCGACTTTGACGATCTGGGCATCGTGTTTGGCGTGCCCATCGGTGTGGGGACAGATGAAACGGTTGGGGAGGAACAGGTCCGTGCACGCCGTATTCTTGATGAGAGCGGACGGCTGATCCCGAACGCGGTGATCGACTTTACAAGGCTCGACGCGGTCGATGGGAATGTGAAGTTCCACGCCGATCAGGTCAGCGATGCCATCTTCGACATCCGCGGACTGAAACTTGAATTCCAGATTGAGGGCCGGGTCGTCCGCGCGCCGGTGCTGGAGCTCAGTTTCGCGGAGGGGCAGCTTTCATCCTATGTCACGCTGGACGGATCGCAGTCGCCCGCGATGACGACGGCGGAGGGGGAGCTGACCGGCGTTCCCTTCAGCAACCTTGCCGCCGAACCCTATCTGAGAGGGACAGCGTTCGGGGCGTTCAAGTTGGAAGGACGCGGCGACGGTTTCCGTGAGGCTGCGGCCAGTCTTAACGGGCGTCTTTCCGTTTGGTCGCAGGATGCTGCTTTGCTGGCGATCATCGCGGAGGCTGCCGCGCTCGATATTCCCGAGACGCTGGCCTTGATGAACGAGACCGAGGGAGACGAGACATACACTCCCAGCCGGTGCGCCGTGATCTCGATGACCTTCGAGAACGGCATTGGACGGACTGATCCGGCCTTGATCGACACCGACGACCGCCTGGTTCTCATCCTTGGCGACATAAACCTGCAAGAAGAGGTTTTGGACCTCAGCGTTTCGTCTGACTCCAAAGATCCTTCCTTCGGTACACTGATGGTGGACGTCAAGCTTGGCGGCACCTTCCGGTCTCCGGAAGTATCCGCCCTCGGCCCGGAGACCGTGCTGCAGCTGGGCATTGCCGCAGCATTGGGCAGCATCACCGGCGGCCTTGCCGCCCTGCCCTTTATCGAGGCAGGAACGGCCAGTGATGCGCCGTGCGCGGACATCCTTGCGCGCGCGCAGACAGCGCGGGAGTGACCTTTGGGAGCTTATTCTTTCCGGAACGCGATCGTCACCTGGCCGATCTCGATGCCGTAGCGGGTGACATAGGCGCGGTTGAGCAGCACATCGTCTTCCATCAGGAACATCCAGTCATTGAAGCCGACATTCCAGACACTGCCGCCGACCTTCAGATCGACCTTGTATTTCCAGTTGAAAGCATTGCCGGATACCTGCCCTTCGGCGATGCCGGTGACATCGCCGGCCGTGCCGCGATAGCGGCCATCGCCCAGCACATCGATCTCCCAGATGCGGGTTTCGCGCTCGCCGTCATCATAGAGGAAGTGTTCGGTGAGCGTCAGGCGGTTGCCGTCGAGCGCTCCGGTGATGTCCACCTTGAACTGGCGGCGCACCTTGCCGAACCGGTCCTCGAACAGGCCGTAGGCGGATGTCTGACCGAGGAAATACTCCTCCAGCACCAGCTGGCGCGGGCCGTCCTGAAACTGCGCGAGCGAGGAAGATGAGGCGCACCCCGTTGCGGCGGCGGCGGCAACCCCGGCAGCCAGGGCGGGGGGAATGAGACGGGCAACACGCATGTTATCTGGTCCGGTCTGCTGGTTGAACTTGTGCAACCGATACGCAGGCCGGACCAGACTGGATGTTTGGCGGGGGCCGGAGCCTCAGTAAAGCGTCGCCAGCGCCTTGCCGTCATAGTCGCGCAGGTCGGCGAAGCGGCCTTCCTTGACCTTCCTGGCCCATTCCGGGTCCTGAAGAACCGCGCGGCCGACGCCGACGAGGTCGAACTCGCCCTTGTCGAGGCGGGCTTCGAGATCATCGAGCGAGCGTTGCGGCGCGCCTTCGCCGGCGAAGGATTTCTCGAAATCGCCGTTAAGGCCAACAGAGCCGACCGTAATGGTGGGCAGGCCGGTCAGTTTCTTGGCCCAGCCGGCGCCGTTGAGACCGTTTTCGCCGTCGATTTCCGGGAATTCAGGCTCCCAATAGCGGCGCTGCGAGACGTGGAGACAGTCAACGCCGGCATCCACAAACACTTTCAAGAAGGCTTCCAGCTCCTGCGGCGTGGGCGCAAGGCGGGCGGTGTAGTCCTGCTGCTTCCACTGGGAATAGCGCAGGATGATCGGATAGTCCGGGCCGACCTTCTTGCGGATTTCGCGGATGATGTCGCCGCCAAAGCTGGCGCGGTCGGTGAGGCTACCGCCATATTTGTCAGAGCGCTTGTTCATCGCGTCCCAGAAGAACTGGTCGATCAGGTATCCATGGGCGCCGTGGATCTCCAGCGTATCGAAGCCGAGACGCTTGGCATCTGCGGCCGCGTCGGCATAGGCCATCACCATGTCTTCGACCTCGGCGGTCGTCGGCTCAGGCAAAACCTGCTTGCCGGTATGGGTCATGCCGGAGGGGCTGTCGGTGGGCGCGTCGGGCTCAGGCCCGGTGCCAGCCTTGCGCACCATGCCCTGGTGCCAGATCTGGGGCGCAATCTTGCCGCCATTGGCGTGGACCCTAGAGACAACGCGCGACCAGCCATCCAGCGCATCTGCCTTGTAAAAATTGGGAACATTGGGGTCGTTGGAGGAACCGCCCCGGCGCACCGTGGTGCCTTCGGTGACGATCAGGCCGACATCGGCGGCAGCGCGGCGGGCGTAATAATCGGCGACATCTTCGCCCGGCACACCGCCTGGAGATCTCGAGCGCGTCATCGGCGCCATCACGATACGGTTGGGAAGTTCCAGGTTTTTCAGCCGGAAGGGCGTGAACAGGGTCCGGGTCATAGACGGTTTCCTTGAGTTTACCGTCCGATGAATTGGGGAAGTGTCCGGTCTGCGTCAACCATTGACGTTAGAGTATAGGCGCGCCACCCATTCAATGGACGCTTTAGGGGGGATAATGATGAGACAGCTGGTTTTGCTTGCGGGGGTGCTTATGGCGGCGGCAGGTTGCGCGACGCCAGGCTATGATTATGCGGCGCGTGCGGCGCCCAACTATGCCGAAGCGCTGAATTATACCGATGTTTCGGTCGGGCGCTTCCGGGGACCGGCCGGCGATGTTGCCGAGGCTGAATTCCAGGCGATGATCGATACCACCCAGCTGGAAGGACGCTACTGGTTCGCCGTCATGGACCCTGCCCGCCCGCAAGGCACCTATGAGGGCGACGTCTTCATCACTGGTTTCAATCGCCAGACCAGCTTCCGGCGGGAGCGGCGCTGCGACAAGTATAAGGGCCTGTTCAATTGCGAGCGCCATGTCGTCTTCGAGATGCGCTGTCCCAAAGACATTGTGGACGTGAATGTCCGCGTCACGCTGGTGGATTTCACAACGGGCCGGCACGTCTTCACCTCCGAACATGGCGGGGCAACCGAGCGGGAAGACTGTTATGATGTTGCGCAATATCCTGATACGGATCAGTCCACCGGCCCATTCGGAGAGATGATCCACGAAACCCTGCCCCTCCGGGACGCGCCGATCGGCATGATTGCGGATGCTGTGGCCGCCGCCATTCCCGCCTTCCGCTATGACATTGCCCCCTACATGACGACCCTGCGTGCCGAGATCGTGGAGAAGCCGCTGGTGCCTGAGGAAGCCGGCGATGCGCGCTTTGCGGCCGCCGTGAAGGCCACCCGCCGGGGCGAATATATCGGCGCCTGCGCGCAATGGCAGGAACTCGCCCGGATCTATCCCAGGGCGCCGGGCATCCTGCACAATCTGGCTGCCTGCACCGAGGCGCGCGGCGATCTGGAGAAGGCCCATCTCCTCTATGCGCAGGCGGCCGAAATTGCGCGCAGCATTCCCCTGCTCAGGGACAAGGATGCCAAGCCGATCTTCGACGCGCTCGGGCGCATCTCACAGGGAAGATATGAAAACAGTCTGATTGATCAGGTGCGGGGGCCGGGCGGGTATTGAGCTGGCATTGACCTGGCCCGGAATGGGTCAGCCTTGAAAGAGGCCGATCAGAGGAATACCGGCGGCGCTGGCTTCAGCGGCGATGCCCCAGATGACGCCCGATCCAAAGGCCGTAAAGGCAAAGGCCGTCTTGAGCATGACGCGTTTGAACATGGACGGCACTCCCACACTGATACAGGTGGTGATTTCAGTGCAAGAGCCGGGCCTGTCAACGCTTTTTTAACCATCCTTACCAGGGTCTTGCACACGGTGCGCATCTGTTAACTTTTTGAGCTTGTCAGCGCGTGCCTGATCCAGCTTTTTTGCCGCCTTTGTGCGCCCGAACTTCGCGCGGTTTTCCTGAGCGCGCTGGTCCTTATCGGCCTTGTCTTTCGCCTTGCGGAATTTGTTGAGATTGACCGGATCGCTCATACGCTCACCGTCTGTGCTGCCGCGATCCGCTCATCCAGCCGCGCCCTAGCCGGTGGCCATTCCGTGTCCAGAATAGAGAAGAAGGCCGTGTCGCGCACAAACCCATCGGGCAGTGTCCGGTGATTGCGCAGCACGCCTTCAAGCCGGGCGCCGAGTTTCAGTACCGCCGCCTTGGAGCGTTCATTGCGATTGTCTACCTGATACTGAACCCGCCGCGCGCCCCACACCTCGAAAGCATGCCCCATCAGAAGACGCTTGGCAGACGGGTTGACCGCTGTTCCCTGCGCTTCTGGCGCGTAGCAGGTCATGCCCACCTCGACACTCTTGTTGACCTCGCTCGGGTCAAGAAAGCTTGTGATCCCCTGGAAAGCGCCATCTTCCGGACGCACCACGGCAAAGGCGATCATGGATCCCTCTTCCGTGCGTTTACGGATGGATTCAATCCATCCGCCGACCCAGTCCCCCGGCCCACGGAATGACCAGAGCCGGAAAATATCCGGCGCACGCTCTGCCAAGGCATAAAGCTCCGCGCCATCGGTTTCCGGCAAAAAAGGCCGCAGACGGACGAAGCGGTTTTCGAGCGTGACGTTTCCAAGAGACATGAAAGCTCAGTCCTTGTGATTTTCCCGCCATTGCTCCATCGCCAGCGAGATCGCGAAGGTCTCACGGTATTTCGGGCTGGAGGCAGGACGTGGCGGCTTGGCAGCCGTCAGCGCCATGATCTCGGCGAGCTTGTTGTGCGCCGCGCCGGACTGCCCTGCCCCGATATAGGCATGCAGCTCGACCAGCGCCGAAGACAGCGGGTCATGCGCCCGGATGATGAAATAGGGCTCGTCATCGGCCAACCGGTTAAGCACATCGAACTGGGAGGGGTTGGACTTTGAGCCAACGGGAGCTTTGGACATGGCTGGACCTTTCTGGACGCAGGTGATTCTCTCACCTCATCCTAGCCTCGCCTCGGCGCCCCGTCAGCCGGGCATTGCGCCGCCTCAGGGCCCAGACCGGTCAATGCGCACAATGGCGCCGGTCATGCCGTCCACTTCAACGACCATCTTCTGTCCCTGCGCGGTCCGGCCTTCAACGCGCCAGACGCCCCGCCGGGCCTCCACGCGCAGCACATCCTGAACACCTTGCGCTCTGGCAATATCCACCGCGGTGGCGCGGGAAACCTGGAATCCGGCAAAGGAGCGGTCATCGCCGCCGCGCTGGGCGATCGCCGGCGCGGCCGAACTGGACGCAATGAGCAGGGCCGCAAGAAGTATCCGGAGCCTGGAGATGACGAAGTCCTCCCGAGTTTCGCTTCCCTTATCAGCGCGGGACCAAACGGCGGATGAACAAAGGACAGCCGGGCTGCAATAAGTCGGGGCCGCGATCCACGCTTCCTCAGATACCGAAAAAGAGGCGGTTGATGGCGTTGGCGATGGGGTATTCGTGGACCTCAAGCGAGGTGACCTGCTGGCCAAGCTCTTTCAAAGGAATTGCCGCGAGTTGCTCAGTCGCCAGCGCGACCTGCCTGCCGCCGAAGTCGAAGACGGGATTCAACGTCGACGCAACCGCGAATCTGGCCGTATCCAGCAAGGGCGCCGCGACAACCGAGCCGGCTTCCGCCATCAGGGGATGGCTCAGGACCAGCACCAACTGCTCGGGCCGGTTCTTCAGGGTGAAGACGGCCAGGTAATCCATGCTTCAGAACAGCCGGAAGCCATCAGACCAGAGGCCCTCTTCCTCGATCTGCCGGGCTTTCGCCTGCAGCGCCGCCTTATTCTCATCGGCCCAGCGCCGCATTTCCTCGGCGCGCGTCTCGAAACGGATCGCTTCTTCAGCCACCGCCGACAGGTTGACACCGGCGGCTTTGGCCTTGGCGACTACAGCTTCATCAATCGTCACACTGACACGGGTCTTTCGGGTCATGGCAGCCTTCGCATCATTTGAATGAGCATATTATATACGCATGAAGTATGCGCACAAGATTGCGGCATCAAATGCGATAAATATGGGTGATGCGGTGCATATCCACCGGGACAAAGCCCATCGCTTCCCAGAACAGGCCGGCCTGCGGGCTTGCCTGTGCATTGCAGGTCAGAATCGGCGCAGCGGCTAGGCCATGGGTGATGGTTGCCTCAGCCAGCAGGCGTCCCGCACCCTTCCGGCGCCAGTCAGGATGCACGTAGAAACGGTGCATTCGCATGGCAGGTTCAGGCAGCGTGTCTTCGCGTCTGACTCCGCCGATACCGGCCAGCGCAATGCCGTCAAACACGGCGAACAGCGCCGCCCCGTCCCGGTTAAACCGCTGCGCGCCACTCTCCCAGTTCGAAACAAGGAGGCCCACATTGCGCACGGCTTCGGCCGCGGCAGCCTCGACAAGCCGTTCGAGTCCTTGTGGAAGCTCGGCCGCCACGCGCATGACCTGCATAGCAACCTCCGTATCCCCGCCCCCTCAGGCCGGATCGGGCCCGATCATCTTCTCCGGGCGCACGATGGCGTCGAAGTCTGCCTCGGAGATGCCGAGGGCGAGGGCTTCGACTTTTAGGGTTGTGCCGTTCTTGTGGGCGGTCTTCGCCACTTTCGCGGCGAGGTCGTAGCCATACTTCTCCTTCAGCGGGGTCACCAGCATCAGCGAGTTTTCAAGGCCGCGCTGGATATTGTCGAGGCGCGGCTCGATGCCGACCACGCAGTTCTCCGTGAACGAGACAGCCGCGTCTGCCAGCAGGCGGACAGACTGGAGGAAGTTGTAGGCCATCATCGGATTGAACACGTTGAGTTCGAAATGGCCCTGGCTGCCGGCAAAGGCGATGGCGGTGTTGTTGCCGGCGATATGGGCGGCGACCTGGGTGATCGCCTCGCACTGGGTGGGGTTCACCTTGCCCGGCATGATGGATGAGCCAGGCTCATTCTCCGGCAGCGCCAGCTCGCCAAGTCCGGAACGCGGACCCGAGCCGAGGAAGCGGATGTCGTTGGCGATCTTGAAGCAGCTCATCGCCACGGTCGTGATCGCGCCATGGGTGAACACCATCGCGTCATGGGCGGCAAGCGCCTCGAACTTGTTGGGCGCGGAGGTGAATTTGAGGCCGGTGATCTGAGCGATCTTGTCCGCCACCGCTTCAGCAAAGCCAGCTGGCGAGGCAAGGCCGGTGCCGACCGCCGTGCCGCCCTGAGCGAGTTCCATCAGCATCGGGAGCGTCATCTCGATGCGCTTGATGCCGTTCTCGATCTGCTGTGCGTAGCCGGAGAATTCCTGGCCGAGGGTGACCGGGGTGGCGTCCTGCGTATGCGTGCGGCCGATCTTGATGATGTCTTTCCAGGCGCCCGCCTTGTCGTTCAGCGCGTTGCGCAGCACCTGCAGCGCCGGGATGAGGCGATGGACGACCTCTTCGGCGCAGGCGATGTGCATCGCCGTCGGGAAGGTGTCGTTGGACGACTGGGACATGTTGACGTGATCATTGGGGTGGACCGGCTTCTTGGAGCCCATCTCCCCGCCCAGCATCTCGATGGCGCGGTTGGAGATCACCTCATTGGCGTTCATGTTGGACTGCGTGCCCGAGCCCGTCTGCCAGACGACGAGGGGGAAATGATCGTTGAGCTTGCCTTCGATCACTTCTTCAGCCGCCTTGATGATGACCTTGCCGGTCTCGGCGTCCATCTTGCCGAGCGCCATATTGGCCTCGGCGGCGGCCTTCTTGACGATGCCGAGCGCGCGGATGATCGGGGCGGGTTGTTTCTCCCAGCCGATCTTGAAATTACCCAGCGAGCGCTGCGCCTGCGCGCCCCAATACTTGTCCGCCTCAACCTCGATGGGGCCGAACGTGTCCGATTCTGTACGTGTGGGGGTCTTGGCCATTGGGGAGCGCTCCTGAAGCTGTGTCGCCGGGCGGTTTAGCCCCCTGCTCCAGGGGCATCAAGGGCTTGCTGACCCGCTACATCGCGGTCGCTTGCCGCCATCGCTGCTCTGTGCCTTATCCCGAAGATGACCTCAGACTGGATTCAAAGTGGCAAAGTCCGCGCGCGCATTACCGAGAGTGGCGCGCTCGAAGTGGCGTGCACGGGCCTCACGACCCAGACCAAATACTACAAGACCCTGCTGAAGGAGTTCTTCCGCAAGGACTTCCCGCGCCTGCGGCCAGGCTATGGTGATTACAGCGTGCATATCGTCATGGAGCATCTGGGGGATGCGCCCTGGATGGACCTCGACAATCTGGCAAAAGCCCTGCTCGACAGTCTCGTGGGCAATGTCTTCGAGGATGACCATCAGGTCGCCCGCCTGCTGGTCGAGCGGCGCGCAGCGGAGCGCGACGGCATCTGGATGTTGGCGGAGGCGATGGGAGACTAAAGCCCCCTCACCCCTCGACGATCAACTTCTCCAGCCCGCGGAAGAATGGCAGCGACCGCCACACCATTTCCTGCTCCGGCAGCTTCAGGTTCGGATAGCGCTCAAAGAGCTTGAGATACACGTGCCGCGCCTCGATCCGGGCAAGCGGCGCCCCAATGCAGATGTGCGGCCCCCCGCCAAACGCGACATGGCTCGCCCGCTTGCGCGTGATGTCGAACGTCTCGGCATCTTCGAAGACATCCGGATCGCGGTTCGCCCCGGCGAGCGACATCCAGACCGGCTGGCGCGCCTTCATCGGGCAGCCCCCCACCACGCGATCGTCAGGCAGAATGCGCGAGGTGACTGAGACGGGCGCCTCAAAGCGCAGAACCTCCTCCACCGCCTGCGCGGCGAGGCCGGGATTGTCCCGGAATGTCCCGATTTGTCCTGGATGTGTCAGGAAAAGCCACACGCCATTGCCGATAAGGTCCGTGGTTGTCAGGTTTCCGCCGACCAGAAGCGCCTCAAGATTGTTGCGCAGCTCCCCATCGGAAATCTCCGCCTCGCCAGAGGCCTGAAGCTTCACCATGTCGGAGACGAGATCATCCTGCGGAGATTTCCGGCGTGCCTCCATCAGCTCGGCAAAGTAAGCGTCCAGCGCATAGGCGCCCCGGATCAGCGCTTCATCTTCCTCGGGCGTGCGCACAGGGTTGAGCCCCAGAATCACCTCTTCCGACCATTGCCGGAAATCATCGAGGCGCGCCTCATCCACTCCTAAAATGCGCGCAATAACAAGGACAGGAACCGGCACCGCGATCTCCGCCATCAGGTCAAAAGGCCCGGACACCGGCGCCTTCTCGATGATCGCGTCGATCATCGCCTCGATCTCAGGCCGCATCGCATTGATCCGCGCATAGAAAGCCTTGGCCAGGGGCTGGCGGATGCGGGCATGGTCCGGGTTGTCCAGGAAGAGGATGCTTGTCCCCCGTTCCTGACGCTCCTCCACAAAGCGCGCCGAGAGCGATCCTTCTTCTGCTTTCGTCGGATGACGGACGAATGTGCGGTCGTTCACGGTCTCCCGCACATCCTTATAACGCGACAGCAGCCACACCTTCGCCGTTTCGTCGCGGAAGACCGGGCAGTCCTCGCGCATGGCCTTCAGCATCGGGTGGGGATTCTCGCGGGCAGCGGGATTGAACGCAGACAGCTCAAGAATGGATTGCACAGCGCCGTTGGGGCGCAGGTCGTCGGCCATGATGTCCTCCCTGCCGGTCTTGCGCCGGCAATTATCGGGAGAACCTATCATTGAAGACCGGGGAATTCGCCCCTGACGCAACGTCAGAGACTCAGAGGCGCTTGAACGCCATAGGGATGGCCGTTGCTGTTGCGCGGGCGACGAGCTGGCCTTCGGCATCGAAACAATCTGCTTCCATGAAGGCTGCTGATTTGCCGAGCTTCAGGATGCGTGCCTCGACGCTCGCCTTGCCGGGCATCAGGCGGCGCAGATAGCTGGTCTTCATCTCCAGCGTGGGCGCCGTCATGGTGACGTTGGACGCGATGATCACCGCTGTGCTCATGGCCTCATCCAGCATCGCCGCGATGAAGCCGCCCTGCACCGCGCCGGTGGGATTGGCAAAGCCCGGCGAGACGTCGAACTCCATCTTCACCCATTGCTGATCCTGGTTCAGATCCGCCAGGCGCATTCCGAGCGTTTCCGAACAGGGCGGGCGCTTTTTGGAGTTCTGGAACCGTGCCAGCATTTCGGCATCGGTGACCCGTGGCTTTTCTTCAGCGCTCAATGCTCTGGCCCGGCCTTATTTGCGGCGGAACGCATCAAGGCTGACCACTGTCTCGCCCGATACTTTCGATACCGGCTGAGGTTCTTCAACCGGCGCGACAGTAGCCGGTGCAATCACACCGGAATCTTTGCTCTGCGATTCGAAGGCAATCCCGAAATTCACCGACGGATCGACAAAGCGGGTGATCGCCGCCAGCGGGATCGACAGGTGTTGGGGCACGCCGGAGAATTTCAGCACGATTTCAAAATGCCCCTCATGCACTTCCAGATCCCAATACTGGTGCTGGACCACAATGGTCATCTCTTCGGGAAACCGCTGCACCAGCTGGGGCGGAATCTTCACGCCCGGCGCGCGTGTGCGGAAGGAGATATAGAAATGGTGCTCGCCTGGCAGGCCCCCATTGCTCTTTCCACGACGCAGCGCTTCGCGCACGACGCCGCGCATGGCGGCCTGAGAAAGCGCTTCGTAACCGATATAGTCCGTCATGCTTGCGCTCTACATCCCCGTTAATTTTTCGTTTCAGATCTAAACTAAGGCGCTGGCTTTAGCCCCGCAACGGGCTTCGCACAACGGGCGAGGTTTTTCTTTTCCCCAGCACTTTTCTGGTGACACATGGGCCAGGACGCCAATGGCTGGCCAGCCAAGGCCTAACCCCCTACTCTCATTGAAAAGAAAAGGAGGAGGATCGCAATGCAGATGCCGGCAGAAGGACGCCCCTGGGAAGAGGTGCGCAGCGAAATGCTTGCCCGTGGCACAGGCGATGTCGCCTGGCGGGAGGGCAAGACAGCTGTTTATGTCTTCAATGCTGGCGAGGATGTGCATGCCCTCCAGCATGAAGCCTATGGCCTGTTCATGGCAGAGAATGGCCTCGGGCCCCTCGCCTTCCCCTCACTCGCGCAGATGGAGAAGGATGTGATCTCCATGGCCCTCGGCCTGCTGCACGGGCCAGAGGGATCCACCGGCGCGATCACCTCCGGCGGCACTGATTCGATCACCATGGCGATCAAGACCGCGCGCGACTATGCCCGCGCCAATGGCAAGCCGAAGGACCGCGCCAACATCGTCATCCCGCGCTCGGGCCACCTCGCTTTCCATAAGGCCGCCCTGCTGATGGACATTGAAATCCGAAGCGTGCCCCTGAAAACCGATGGCAGCTACGAAGCTGATCCGGTGGCCATGGCTGCCGCCATCGACGAGGCCACGATCATGATGGTCGGCTCGGCCCCCAATTTTCCGCATGGCATCATCGACCCCATCGCCGAGCTCGGCAAAATCGCCGAGGCGAAAGGCGTCTGGCTGCATGTTGATGCCTGTGTCGGGGGATATTTTGCGCCCTTTGCCCGCATGAATGGCGTGCCCGTGCCAGACTTTGACTTTGCCGTCCCGGCCGTCAAATCCATCAGCGCAGACCTGCACAAATATGGCTATTGCGCCAAGGGCGCCTCGACCGTGCTTTTCCGCTCGGGCGAGCTCTACAAGTACATGCCCTTCACCCTCAGCGAATGGTCGGGCGCGCCGATGAAGACGCCGACACTGGCGGGCACGCGCCCCGGCGGCGCGATCTCGGCGGCCTGGGCGGTGATGAATGTGCTCGGCGTTTCGGGCTACCGGGAGAAACAGGGCCTTGTCTGCCAGACGCGCGAACGGATTGAGGAAGGCGTCAAGGCGCTCGGCTTTGAAGTTCTGGGCAAGCCGCTTCTTGGCCTCGTTGCGTTTCGCCATCCGGGCGCTGACACGCTCGCCCTCTATAGCGCGATGCGCCAGCGCGGCTGGTTTACCTCTTTCACGGTTGAGCCGCCGAGCCTGCACCTGATGCTCTCGCCCAAGCATGCCGAAGTGGCCGATGGCTATCTGGCTGACCTTGCTGCGAGCCTTGAGGCGGTGAAGGCGGGCGAGGCCGGACCGAAAGTCGAGGCGCGCTATTCCTGAAACGCTCGGGAGTTGCACCGCCTGCCCTGTCATGTTCCATAATGCGCTGGGGGGCGTGCCGGAACCGGCGGCCTGCGTGGAGGATATGAAATGAAACATGGATTGATTGCAGCGGCCATTCTTGGCGGCATGATGACCCTGACCGGATGCGGCCAGGGCAAGGTCGAAGGCAAGGACATCTCCGCCTCGTCCTCTGCGGGCAATATCGGCAAGGCCTATGTCGCAGAGATCACCCGGATCGCCGACGCGCTGGAAACCGTCAATGATGAGGCAAGCGCCAGAGCCGCCGCCGCTGAAATCCGTATCGCCGCAGATGGCCTCAAGAACATGGAAAAAGAACTTGGCGGAAAGGTCTCCGGCCTGAAAGCCATGCAGATTTTTGGCAGCAACTATGAAGCACTGGCCAGCTCCCAGCTGCGGATGATGACCGCGCTGACAACGCTCCAGGCCCAGCACCCGGAACTCATGGAAATCATCAGCGAGGAAACTGACCGGCTGGGCGAATAACGTCCAGCCTGCCGGCTCCCTGCCCGTCTGGCACGTGCCTCAGTTCTGAGGGGACGCGTGGGGCGCTGCCGGGCAGCGCCCGCCGGTTACCTCTTCAACGACTGCCGGATTGCCATCGGTCTGCGCCGGTTCAATGCCCAGCGCGCAGGCGATCATCAGATAGACGTTCACATTCTCGAAGGGCGCAGCCGTCTCCCCTTCCGGAAAGGCAGGACCGGCCGCAATGAAGGTCGCCGCCATCGTGGGATCAAGGTTGTCATAACCATGCATACCGGGGATGGGCGCGCGCCAGCCCCCGACATTGGCATTGCGCACAGTCCAACCCGGATCTGCCACGAGGAAAAGGTCCGGGCCGCGTGTCGGATGATCAAAATGATAATGTGCGGGCATCTCGCCACGCTTGTAGACATGGATATGCTCGTCAAAATCCTTGAGGCCTTCATAGGCCGCCTCCAGCGCGGGGCCATCGCCGTAGATGTGCAGGAAAGGATGCGCCGAGCCGCCATACGGGCCGCTGAATTGCGGCACAGTGAGTTCCTTCAGATCGAGAAACTGGCCAATGTCCATAACCTTGTCCGGGTCCACCCAGACCATGCCATGATCTGACACGACGATCACCGTCGTCCGCGCCAGAAGTCCTCGGCTTTCAAGCCCCGCGACCAGCTGGCCAACATAGCCATCCACCTCAGCGACCGCCTCCTTCGCCTTGTCAGACCTCGGCCCGAAATAATGCGCGGCAGTATCAACGCGGTCGAAATACACGGCCGCAAAGCGGGGCAGTTCGGCTTCAGGCGCATCATACCAGGAGAGCACCTCGTCCACCCGGTCCTGATAAGGCTTATTGTGCTCATACGGCGTCCAGCGTGTCGGGCGCACGCCATCATGGGGAACTTCAGACCCCAGCCAGAACATGATGGAGGTCGGCAGGCCCTGCTTCTCGGCGGTCACCCAGATCGGTTCGCCTTGCCACCAGCGTTCTTCCTGCGGCCCGGTTGCCCGGTCGAACTGTTCCTTCGCAACCTTATCATAGGGATAATTCTCCACCATGCCGTGATGCTTGGGATAAAGTCCCGTTGCGAGCGAATAGAAATTCACAAAGGTCACACTCGGCATCACCGGATACATCGCTTCGGCGCGGACCCCACGCGCAGCAAGCGCTTTGAGGTTGGGCGCCTCCCACCGGTCGATCATGGGCGGATTGAGACCATCCAGCCCGATCAGCAGCACCAACGGCGCCTCCTGGGGCACGGCCAGCTCGGTTTCGATCTGCGGCGATGTCAGGGAGGATGGCGGGGGCACTTCGTGCGGCGCTGCCTTGCAGCTGATCATCAAGGCTGCGGCCAGCGCCCCTGCGCACACGGCTTTCAAACGACTCATACCCATCTCCCATACTGCCCAAAACCTGTTCCCCGCCTTAGACCCCGATTGTAGCGGCGATGTGAAGCCCAATGACTGAAAAAGGCGTGACGCGAGGGCTGAACGCACTAAACAAACTGTCATGAAAAACTTCTGACGGGGAAATCGCCATGAAACGACGCAGCTCCAGCTTCGTATCCATTGCAGCGCTTGCGGTCACGCTCTCTGCCTGTGCCCAGACGGCGGCTTCGCCGTCCGCAGCACTGACAGAAACACCCACCGCGCTTTCGGCCACCGAGCGCGTGACAAGAGGTAACCTGGTTCTCGAATCGATCCCGGACGTTCCGGCTGAAATCTCTGACCGCCTTGCCGCGTATGAGAATGTCCGCAGCCACGGCTTTCTCGACTGGACAGGCGACGGCGGCATCCTGATCACCACGCGCTTTGGCGACACCAACCAGATCCATGAAGTCAGATCCCCCGGCGCCGCACGGCGGCAGCTGACCTTCTTCAGCGAGACTGTCAGCAATGCCAGCGTCAGCCCTGCGGGCGGCGCCTTTCTCTTTGCCCGGGACAAGGGCGGAGATGAATATTTCCAGGGATATCGTTTTGACATGGAAACCGGCCGCATCACCGGCTTCACCGAGCCTGGCACGCGCAATGGTGGCGCGCTATGGGCAGATGATGGCGCCTCCGCGGCCTGGGCGCGCACCAATCCGGGCGACCCGAACAATGACATCATCATTGGCAATCCGGCAGACCCAGCGAGCCTGCGTGTTGCACTGGAAGGCGAAGGCGCCATCGGCCCGGTAGACTGGTCCGATGACGGATCAAAGCTTCTGCTGCAACGCTATCTCTCGATTGCCGAAAGCCATCTCTTTATGCTCGATATTGCCTCGGGCGCGCTGACGCAGATCAACCCGGATGACACGGTCGCCTATTCCGGCGGCGCGCTGCTGGCAGATGGTTCGGTCCTTACGGTAACCGACAAGGACAGCGAATTTGCCAACCTGGTGCGTCTTGCGCCGGATAATACGGTTATCAACTATACCGCTGACATCGCATGGGGCGTATCCGACTGGACCCTCTCCCCCGATGGCCTGACCGTAGCCTTCACGCTGAACGAAGGCGGCCTTGGCACAATCCACCTCCTGGACGTCGAAAGCGGACTAGTCCGCCCTGGCCCGACACTTCCGGTGGGCATCGCCTCGGGCCTCGTCTTTTCCCATAGCGGCAGCCATGTCGGTTTCACATTCAACGCGGCGACCAGCCCGTCTGATGCCTGGTCTTTTGATGTGGCCACCTTGAACCTCACGCGCTGGACCGAGGCAGAGACGGGCGGCCTGAACCCGGCATCCTTCGTCGAACCCGCTCTGTTCGATTATCCCAATGCAGACGGGATGGATATTCCCGCCTTCATCTACAAACCTGAAAGCGAAGGCCCCCACCCGGTCATCATCTCGATCCATGGTGGCCCGGAGGCCCAATCCCGCCCAGGTTTCTCCTCGGCCTACCAATATTGGGTAAACGAGCTTGGCCTTGCAGTCGTCGTTCCGAACGTGCGTGGTTCATCCGGCTACGGAAAAACCTATGTCTCGCTCGATAATGGCCTGAACCGCAAGAAATCAGTTGAGGATATTGGCGCCCTTCTCGATTGGGTCGAGGCCCAGCCTGATCTGGATGCCAGCAAGGTCATCGTTTATGGCGGCTCTTATGGCGGCTATATGGTGCTCGCCTCGATGATTGATTATGCTGACCGGATCGCCGGGGGGATCGATATCGTCGGCATCTCGGACTTCAAGACCTTCCTTGAAAACACCGAAGGCTACCGCGCCGATCTTCGCCGCGCCGAATATGGCGATGAGCGCGATCCTGTCGTTGCGGCCTTCTTCGACGAGATTTCGCCGCTGAAGAATGCCTCGAGGATCACCAAGCCCCTCTTTGTCATCCAGGGTTATAACGACCCGCGCGTTCCGTATACGGAGGCAGAGCAGATCCTCGAAGCCGTCAAGGCCAATGGCGTCACGGCCTGGTTCATGATGGCGATGGATGAAGGCCATGGCTTCCGCCGGAAATCCAACCGGGAGGCCCAGCGGGAAGCTGAAACCCTGTTCTTACAGGAAGTTCTGGGGGTGGAATAAGCTTGAATTCCTCTCATCCTCGCGCCGGGGATGAGGGGAATTTGATTTTCCTCTGGCCCGTGCGCTTTGCCGCACTAGCTGCTAGGACGATGCCAGCCCGGCTGAGAGGAACGCCCCCATGATCACCCTGCACCATCTTGAGAAGTCCCAGTCCATCCGCATCCTCTGGCTGCTGGAGGAACTCGGCGTGCCGTATGAGGTGAAACTCTATGACCGCGACCCGCAGACGCGCCTGGCGCCGGCCGCGTACAAGGCCATCTCCCCGCTCGGCACCGCGCCGGTCATCACCGATGGCGATGTGACACTGGCCGAGACCAACACCATCGTCGACTATATCCTGGACAAGCATGACAATGACCGCCTGCGCCCGGCCGCCGGATCACCCATGCGCGCCAAATACCTTTTCTGGTTCCATACCTCGCAAGGCAGCCTGCAGCCGCTGCTGACCAACAAATTCGTGATGATGGCCCTGACAACCCGCGCGCCCTTTCTGGCCCGCCCCGTGGCGAAATCGCTGGTCAGCGCGCTCGACAAGGCGTTCTTCGGGCCGCGCCTTGCCGCCCTTTTTCGTGAAATCGAAAAGGCGCTGGGGACGAGCAAATGGTTCGCTGGCGATGAGCTCACCGCCGCCGATATCGTGATGGGCTATTCGATGGAGCTCTGCGTTCATCGCGCGGGCATGGATGAAGCGAGTTTTCCGAACGCCTACCGGTTCCTGAAACAGATGCGGGAACATCCCGCTTACATCCGCGCGATGGAGAAGGATGGCAAAGGCACCATCCTTCTCTAGATCGCTCCGATTGCGGACGGATCCCTAGTCGAGAACTTCCTTGACGGCGGGGCCCCAGGGCGAGCCGCCGAGCATGGCAAGCTGTGTTTCTCGTGAGACCTCGTTGATCGCCTCCTGCGGCCTGGCAACTGGATGCACGGGGCGGCGCAGGGGCCGCGTGCCACGCGGCATCGCAATGATCTCGGCAATCGCGCGCGGAATATCCATCGGATCGGTTGAGCCGCCGCCGCTGCTGGGCTGGCCCATGCCGGCGGTCATTTCCGGATAGGCATCCAGCAGGTCCTGCGGCGTGCGGGCCTTCAGGGCCGCCGCGCGCGCAGTGCTCTTTTCCCAGATCTTGGTCGGATAACCGCCCGGCTGGATGATCGTCACCTCGATCCCCTGCGCAGCGATCTCATAGGCCATGCCTTCGCTCATGGCCTCAAGCGCAAACTTTGTCGGCGAGTAGTGGCCGATCCCCGGAATGATGACGCGGCCAAGCTGGGAGGAGACCTGAAAGATCTGCCCCTTCCCCGCCGCCCGCATCGCCGGCAGCACGGCGCGCGCCATCCGGTGGGGCCCGAACACATTGGTCTCGAACAGGAGCTTGGTGGCTTCCATGTCCTGAACTTCGAGCGGCCCGCCAAGGCCAATCCCGGCATTATTGACCAGCACGTCCAGCGTGCCGCCGGTGCGCGCCAGAACTGTGGCAACACCGCTGGCGACGCTCTCATCAGACATCACGTCAATCTCGACCACTTCAATGGCGAGACCTTCCTCGCTGGCGAGCTGTGTCAGTTCCTCCGCTTCCGGCCTCGGCAGGTTACGCATGGTCGCAAACACCCGCGCGCCAAGCCGGGCATAATGCTCCGCCCCAAGACGGCCAAAGCCGGAGGCCGCCCCGGTGATCAGGATCGTTTTTCCCGCCAGCGCGCCGGGCGCCGGGGTCTGCGGACTGGTTTCGCCCAGCGCCTTGGGCGCCCCGCTCATCGCGCCCAGCGCGGCGGCCGAGCCGCCGATCATCTGCCGGCGGCTTACACCCTTCTTGCTCATGGCCTTCTCCCTCATGTCTGCTCTCGGCAATACAATAGGCAGAATACGCGCGGCGGCAAACAATACCGGCCGCGCGCCAAACGCATTCTGGGCCATACACGGGAGGAGAAGGTGGGGGCTTCTGTTGCCAGGCGCCCCCGGGCCCCGCCTAGGGGTCTGAAGCCCCAGGACTTAGGTCGGAAAAACCGTCACCGCTTACGCGGCGAGCAGTTCGCCCTCAGCAAAGTTGTCATTTGCAACTATTTGCTTTTGAGCTTCTAACGCAGCTCAAGCGAGCGAAAGCCTCGTCTTTACACGTCCGTCGACACTATTTCGGCCCCGTCAGAAACAGACCATCGCTGATCTGCTTGTGGTGGAGCCGCCGGGTACCGCCCCCGGGTCCGAACCGCTTATTACACGCGCGTTTATCGCCATAGTCCGAAGACTTGGCCAATATAGGCGATACCGGGCGCTGTGATAAGCCCCTGATACTCCAGAAGCCTGTGGACCGTTCGCGACCCGGCAATATCCCCGGCGCAAAGGATGCCCGAAATCACACAGTCCTTGGCCAGAGGCCTGAAATAATATAAGTATTTCTCAGATTTTCTATGCGCACCGGACAATAAGACGGGCGGCAGAAAGTTGGGGGACGCAAATGACAGAAAAAGCGCGGAGAAATCCGAAGCAAGCGCGTGCGCAGGCAACTGTGGACACGGTTTTGGCGGCAACCTTTCAGCTTCTCGAAGCTGAAGGAGAATCCCGCCTGACCACGAACCGCATTGCAGAGCGGGCCGGCGTGAGTATCGGCACGCTCTATCAGTATTTCAGAGACCGCGACGACATCCTCGCCGCGTTAGGTGAACGTCAGGCCGAGGCGATGCGGCTCAAGGTCACCGAGATCGTACTCGCGGCGCCTGAACAGAACGGCGTCCGCACGATCATCCAGGCAATCATGAGCGGCATCGAGGGGTCGCCCGAAACGCGCATTCTGCTCATGGATGCCCTCTTCCGCGCGCATGGGGAAAGCATCCTCAGCCAACACCACATTGCCTTTCTTGCATCTATCCGGGAACGGAATGATCTGGACTTCGTGCTGGGCCGGGAGTCTGCCTTCGTGCTGACCCATGCCGTGATCTGCCTCCTGCGGGCAGCGGCTTCCGAGCCAGAGCTGGAGCTGGACCCACAGGCGCTGGAAGACGAACTGGTCCTGCTGATCGAGAGCTATATGGCTGCGCTGGCAGCGCGCGCTGAAGCGCAGAAGGGCTGAACGAAAGGCGCAGTCAGCCGCTATTGAAATGGCCGTAGATGCGGAGGGCGAGGGCTTCATTGACGCCTTCAACTTCCATCAGATCCGCCACCTTGGCACGCGATACGCCACGCGCCGAACCGAAATGGTGGAGCAGGGCTTTCTTGCGGGAGGGGCCGATACCTTCGATCTCGTCGAGCGGGGAACGGGCCGCTTCGGCGGCGCGTTTCTGGCGGTGGGCACCGATGGCCCAGCGGTGGGCCTCGTCGCGGAGGCGCTGGAGATAGTAGAGAACCGGGGCATTTTCGGGCAGTTTGAAGGGCGCTTTTCCGGGGCGGAAAAACTGTTCGCGCCCGGCATTGCGATCAACCCCCTTGGCGATGGAGACCAGGGTGACGTCCTCGGGCGTCAATCCCAGCTCTGCCAGTGTCTCCACCGTAGCGCTGAGCTGGCCAAGACCGCCATCAATCAGGACAAGATCTGGCCAGTCTGAGACATTCCCGGACAGTTTCTCCTTCATCGCGCGCGCAAAGCGCCGCCGCATGACTTCGCGCATCATGCCATAGTCATCGCCCGGCGTGATCTCGGTGTCCTTGATATTGAACTTCCGGTAGGCCTGCTTGCGGAAGCCTTCGGGGCCCGCGACGATCATGCCGCCGACGGCGTTCGTGCCCTGAATGTGGGAGTTGTCATAGACCTCGATCCGCTGCGGCGGGCCCGGCAGATCGAACACCTTCTGCACTTCGGTCAGCAGACGCTCTTGGCTGGCGGATTCGGCCAGCTTGCGGGAGAGCGCTTCACTGGCATTGCGTTCGGCCTGGGTGAGCAGGTCGCGCTTGGTGCCCCGCTCGGGACGGCGCAGCTCGATCTTGCGACCCGCCTTGAGAGCCAGCGCTTCTTCGATCAGGTCAGCCTGGTCGGGCGGCTCGCTGACGAGGATGAGTTTGGGTGGCGGGCGTTTGTCGTAGAACTGGACGAGGAAAGCGGCGAGGATTTCGGGCGCCGTCTGGTCCTTCTCATGCCGGGGGAAATGCGCGCTGGCGCCCCAGTTCTGCCCTGCCCGGATGAAGAAGACCTGCACGCAGGAAACCCCGCCCTCCATGGCAATGGCGAAGACGTCGGCCTCCTCGATCCCGTCCGGGTTGACGTCCTGCGTCGAGCGGACATGGGCGATGGCGCGGATACGGTCGCGCAGGCGGGCGGCCGTCTCGAACTCCATCGCTTCGGAGGCCGCTTCCATTTCCGAGGCGAGGCGTTTCTGGAGTTCACCGGCCTTGCCGCGCAGGAAATCCGCCGCCTCATCGGCGAGCGCGGTGTAATCCTCCTTCGAGACGAGGCCGACGCAGGGGGCCGCGCAGCGCTTGATCTGGTGCAGCATGCAAGGCCGCGTGCGCGCCGAATAGACGCTGTCTTCGCAAGTGCGCAGCAGGAACGCCTTCTGCAAGGTATCGAGCGTGCGCATGACGGCGCCGGCATTGGCGAAAGGGCCGAAATAATCCCCCTCATCCTGTTTGGAGCCGCGATACTTCTTGATCTGGGGCGCCTCATGATTGCGGCGGATCAGGATATAAGGAAACGACTTGTCGTCACGCAGCAGCACGTTGAAGCGGGGCTTCAGCGATTTGACGAGGCTCGCCTCCAGCAGCAGTGCTTCGGTCTCTGTCTCGGTGACGACAAATTCCATCGCGCGGGTCAGCGAGATCATCCGGGCGATGCGCTGGGTGTGGCCGCCCATGCGGGTATAGCTGGAGACGCGGGCCTTCAGATCGCGCGCCTTGCCGACATACAATACCTCGCCCGCCTCACCGAACATCCGGTAGACGCCCGGCCGCGCGGGCAGGTGTTTCAGGTTTTCACGGATGACGTCCACCCCGCGGACCGGGGCAGCGCCGGGGGCTGCGTCGCTCATGGGGTCAGAGATAATGGAGACCGGCGGCGGCGGAAAGCCAAAGGGCTGCGCATTACAGGGAAATCCGCCCGGTCATCGCC
This sequence comes from Alphaproteobacteria bacterium HGW-Alphaproteobacteria-18, assembly GCA_002841155.1. Taxonomy (GTDB): domain Bacteria; phylum Pseudomonadota; class Alphaproteobacteria; order Caulobacterales; family Hyphomonadaceae; genus Hyphomonas. Next base: position 311,750 of record PHEH01000005.1, on the reverse strand, counting down.
AGTCCGCCGAACACGCCCGTTGCCACAACAAGCAGAAGAATACCGGCGAAGTACCTGCCGCTGGAATTGCCAACGCCCTCCCCTCGTCCGCCGGGCATCAGCATATAGCAGAGCATCAGCACACCCAACCCGCCCAGCAGGCTCTTCTCGACAAGGCTCAGCGCGTTGACGAAATCGGCAAAGCCCTCCGCCATCCCCGAAAGCTCGTGGCCGGCGCGATTAAGGACAGTGTCAAATTTCTGGTTCCAGCTATCCATACTCATGGCTTTGCTCCGGATTGCTCAGACCGCCATCAGGCAGTTTTATCCGCAACGCGGTCCATATTGGACCAGTTGAGTTAGCACACCGGCAATATACCGGTAAAATTTGATCGATCTGGTTAACGATGAGGCAACACCTTCCCGCCGATGGACCAGGTTGGCCCAGGGGAGCGCCAATTCAGCGCCTTGATGGCCTGCCGGGCCTCCAGTAAGCGTGCGCCGCAAGACCACCACCCCACATAAAGGACCGCCCTCATGGCCGCCGACATCCGCCTGTCCGACGCAATCAACCGCGTGAAGCCTTCCGCCACGATTGCCGTGACGACCAAGGCCAACGAGATGAAGCGCCAGGGCCTCGATGTGATTGGCCTCGGCGCCGGTGAGCCCGACTTCGACACGCCGGAAAACATCAAGGAAGCCGCGATCCGCGCCATGCGCGAAGGCAAGACGAAGTACACCCCGTCTGACGGTATCCCGGAACTGAAAGAGGCGATCTGCGCGAAATTCGCCCGCGAGAACGGCCTCACCTATAAGCCGTCGCAGGTGAACGTATCGCCCGGCGGCAAGGCCGTGCTGTTCAATGCCTTCATGGCGACGCTGAATGTGGGCGACGAGGTGGTCATCCCGGCGCCATACTGGGTGAGCTATCCGGAGATGGTGCTGCTCTGCGGCGCCACGCCGGTCGCTGTACCCTGCGGCGCCGACACAGCTTACAAGCTGACCCCGGAAAAGCTGGACGCAGCGATCACGCCCCAAACCAAATGGCTGATCCTCAACTCCCCGTCAAACCCGACCGGCGCGGCCTATACCGGCTCGGAGCTGAAAGCCCTGGCCGACGTTCTGCTGCGCCATCCGCATGTCTGGATACTGACGGATGATATGTATGAGCACCTTGTCTATGACGGGTTCGAGTACAAGACGATCGCGCAAGTCGAGCCCGCCCTTTATGACCGCACGCTGACGATGAACGGCGTGTCGAAGGCTTATGCCATGACCGGCTGGCGCATCGGGTATGCTGCCGGGCCGGAGAAGCTGATCGGCGCGATGCGCAAGGTTATGGACCAGTCGACCTCCAGCTCCTGCTCCATCAGCCAGTGGGCAAGCGTTGAGGCACTCAACGGCCCGCAGGATTTCCTGCCTGTGTTCCGCGCCGCCTATGCCAAGCGCCGCAACATGATGGTAGACGGGCTGAACCAGGCTGCCGGGATTGTCTGCCCGAAGCCGGAAGGCGCGTTCTATGTGTATCCCTCCTGCGAAGGCCTGATCGGCAGGAAGACCACCGCCGGCACGGTGATCGACAATGACAAGACATTTGCCGCCGAATTGCTGGAGCAGGAAAAGGTCGCGATCGTCTTCGGAGAAGCGTTCGGCCTGCCCGATACCTTCCGCATCTCCTATGCGACCTCCGACGCGGCCCTGACCGAAGCGCTCGTTCGTATCCAGCGCTTCTGCGGCAGTCTGTCATAAAGGCATAGGCAGAGCCTATAGCGCCGGCCATCGTTTCAGATTTGAAACGCGCTTCCCTCATGCCCATCTAAGGGTCATGATGGGGGCTGCACCCCATATCTGTTTCAAAAGGAGAATTTCATGTCCATCGACATCGGAATGTCTGACGCCGCCCGCAAGTCCAGCGCGGATGCACTCAAAACCCTGCTGGGAGAGACTTACGCCCTCTATGTGAAGACCCATGGCTATCACTGGAACGTCACGGGCCCGCGCTTCAACTCGCTGCACAATCTGTTCATGACCCAGTATACCGAGCTGTGGACCGCGCTCGACGAGATCGCCGAACGCATCCGGGCGCTCGGCCATTTTGCGCCGGGCTCCTCCGGCGAGATGATGGAACATGCGACCATCAAGCCCGACAATGGCGTGCCCGACGCCGAGGACATGCTGAAAAACCTCGCCGCCGGCCATGAAGCCGTCAGCCGGGCCGCCAAGTATGGCATCACCATCGCCGAGAAGAATGCCGACCCGGTGAGCGTCGACCTCTTCACCCAGCGCGCCCAGATTTCCGAGAAAACAGCCTGGATGCTGCGCGCTTCGGTCTAATCCTTCCAGTCCACGCCCAGTCCCCGTGCCAGTGCTGACAACGCGTCACGCATAAAGGCGCGGGTGACGCGGGCGCCGGCCATCTGCATGTAGGCATGGGGAGCGCCGGGATAGACGTGGAGTTCGACCGGAACACCCTCTGCCATCAGGCGGCGGGCGTATTCCAGGTTTTCCTCCGTAAAAAGATCAAGCGCGCCGGTGGAGATGAAAGCCGGCGGCAGGCCGGCAAGGCTCTCTGCACGAGCCGCCGCTGCGTAGGGGGAAACATCCGGGCTGCCGGGGGCTGACCCAGAAGGCTCGCCCAGCCGAAATGATTGGACGCGTTGGTCCACACGAATTCTCCGAACATCGGCGAGAGGTCTGCGCGCACGGCGGTGCGGTCATCGATCATCGGGAAGATCAGCTGCTGGTGACAGAAGCGGTATTCGCCCCGATCCCTGACCAGAAGCGCGAGGGCAGCGGCGAGGCCACCGCCGGCGCTTTCGCCCGCAACCGCGATGCGGCCAGTATCGATGCGCAGATCTCCGGCCTTGGCATTTGCCCAGGCAAGGGCGGCATAGGCGTCCTCCACATTGCCGGGAAAGGCTGTCTCCGGGCCAAGACGGTAGGCCGGCGCGACGACGACCGCGTCATAGGCGTCGGCCCAGAGCGCGCACATCGGCCCCATGAATTCGGGATTGCCCATGATGTAGCCCCCGCCATGCAGGTGGAGGATGGTGGGGCGCGGGCCCTCTGCCCCCTCCTTCTTGCGGTAGAGCTTCACCCGCACATCCGGCGCGCCCTGCGGGCCGGGGATGAACACTTCTTCCACGCTGACACTCGCCGGAAAGGGCGGCAGCTGGGCAAGCGCCGCATCGCGGGACTGGCGGATCACGGCGAGGTTCCCCGCATCGATGTTCACCGTCGGGAACGCCTCCAGGAAGGGGATGAGTTCGGGGTCGACAAGGGGGCGTGATGTCATGGGGGCTCCTCCGCAGTTTTTTCCTTGCTGGCAGCATTCCCCATCCTGTCAAAGGGGTCGAGCCCTGCCCCAGCGTTGCGGCATATCAGAATCCCGTTGACAGAAATGGCCAGCATGCGACCAGTTGGATGGCATGACAGTGACTGCATTATCTGGACGTGAGCGCAGCGACGCCCTGGAGGGCGGCGTAATCGCCCATTACATTACACGCGCTGATGACCCGTATCTGCTGCGCTTCTACAGCGCCTATGACGATGCCTTCATCCTGCCCGATGAGAAGGAAGACCTGGACGGTTTCCGGGCCTGCCTGGCATTGAATGAAGGGGAGGCGTATGAGCGCCTCGCCGCGCTCTACGGACCTTACCGGGAGATGGCGATCCTGCTGACGGAGGGCGCGAACGGGCCGGTGCTCGGCGCGGCAAACTTCATTGCCTTTGCGGGCGATGGCACCGACCCCACCATTTCGCTCTCTTATATCTTCGTCGATGCCACGCAGCGGCGGCGGGGCCTATTCGGCATGCTGATGCATCTGGTGCGCGAGGAAGCGCGCGAGGCCTTCGCCTGGCCGGAGGGCGATGTGCCCGCCCCCCTGATTTTCATCGAGATGAACAACCCGGTGAAGATGAGCGCAGACGACTATGCACTCGACAGCGCGCATGCGGGGCTTGACCAGGTCGACCGTCTGAAAATCTGGGAGCGGCGCGGGGCGCGTCTTGTCGGCATCGACTATCGCCAGCCCCCGCTGTCACAAGATCAGGATGCGGAGGATGGTCTGCTTCTGGGCGTGCTTGGCTCACGCGGCGCGGACCTGACCGCCTGCCGCCTGCTGAGCCATATGCGCCGCTTCTTCGGAGTAACGGTGCTGAAAGGCCAGGACCCGGCGTCATCACCCGTTGCAGCAGAGCAGCTGCAAGCGCTGGAAGCAGCCTGCACGCGCAACGAGACCGTGGCGCTGACCGGGTTTGAAGAGGTACTGACCGCGGCCGAACAGGTGCGCCGGGACCGAAGCTAGCCGGCGGGAGGCCGGCGCCAGACATCAGCGGAGTGACCGGGATGGCAGAGGCAGCCAGCATGCAGCACGGCTTTGAGGAATGTGAGGACAAGTCAGTCTATTTCACGCTCTCCCTTTATGTCAGTGAAAAGAATGTTACCGCGGCGCTCGGCCGGCGCCTGGACCCGGAAACGGTGCGTGCCTTTCAGCCTGGCTATCGCGGCAGCAAGCGGCTGCGCGACGCGGTGGAGCCCCTGTTCAACGACATTGCCGACCGTGAACGCCTTGGCGCTGTGGATGATTTCCTGCTGGACACGCTCTGCCCGCGCGATGGCGAGTTCATCGAGGTGACCGCGCCTGACGAGATTGCCTGGTCCACAGAGGGGCGCCGCTTCATCGCCACCCCGCCAGGGCTCGGCAAGACGCGCACCCTCCGGGTACGGCGGTTCTGGTATACCCATGCCAATGGCGCGGTGGGCTATCACCTCTCCTTCCGCTACAATTACGACCATACACCCGGCGAGTTCTATTTTCTTTCCCTGTTGCAGAAGGCGGCCGCACCGAAGGAATTCGAGGCCAATCCCCGCCCGCCCGGCAGCCCCCCCTTCCGCGCAACTGACGAGCGCACGGGCATTGCCCCGCTGGACCTGCTGCGTGTGAAAAGCCCCCGCGGAAGCGATCAGAGCTTCTGGCAGTATGTTCGCGACTCGTTCGATCTTGATGCAGATGACCTGTTTGCAAATCTGCCCAAGGCCGAAACGAAACGCCGGACCACACGCCTTGCGCCGACTTTCGACGCCCTTGTGGCAGAGGCCCCTTTCATCGAGGTTCCCGGCCTTGTGATGCCGGTCTCGCGGCTTCTCTTTTTCTTCGAGGACGCGACCTTCTTCCGCCGCCTGCTGCCCGAGCCTGACCCCGCAACCGGCATTCCCCCACCCCGCACACTGATGGTTCAGGAAGATTGCTACCTGCCCTATCAGCAGAAGCTCGACGGGCTGAACCCGAAGGGCCTGGTGGATGTGCCCGAGGTGCGGATGGGGGCGGACTATTGGCACTGGGTGATCCACCGGCCCGACTATGACGCCTTCACCGATGCGCAGATCGAGGAGGCCCGGAAGACCCGGCCCGGCATGGATGACCGGCGCCGCCAGGACTGCCTGCAATATCTGTTCATGGCAGGCTTCAACCAGAACATCATCGACTTCATGAACCAGGACCCCTCCGAGATCCTGGACTCCACTGACCCGATCTATCCGGCAACGGAGGAACAGGCGACCGAGCGGAAATTCGTGCGCTTCGCCAATCCCCGCGCACTGACCACCTATGTCGAGAAAGCCCGCAGCCTGGAAGCGGCCAACGACTATATCGGCACCTGCCCCTATGCCTTCATGATCCATGTCGTCTCGATGCATAACGAGTTCATGACGCGGGAATATGAGGCCTCTGCCTTCGAGCTGATTGATGAGGTGGAGCGCCTTGGCGGCAAGGGGCGCCTGAAACGCGCAGCCGAAGCCTTCTATGCCTTCCGCACCGGCGACTATGCCGGCTATTACCGCGACCGCTACATGAACGTCTTCCGCTATGACACCGAGAGCGAAGTGTTCGAGAAGATGACCCAGCTGCGCGGCATCGGGCGGCGCAATGACTATATCGAACGGCTGATCTCCAACATGGAGAGCCAGACCCGCGACCGGGAGGCGCGCCTGGCCAAGAAGGATGAGAGCGCGATGAACCTGCTGCTGGGCGCGCTGGGCGTGTTCGGCTTCTTCCAGCTGGCGATGATGTGGGCCGACAAGCTGCGCGATCTCAGCCGGAATGACGAGGTGTCGGTAAACCTGGGCTGGGCGCCACCCTTCCTGGAGCTTTCAGGCGGGAATCTGGATCAACCCTGGAACGAATTCTCGGTTTTCGTGCTGTACGGCTCGATGAGCTTCACGATCGCGCTGGTGATTTTCCTGATCTGGCGACTGGCGCGCGGCTTCTTCCGGTAAAGTGTGTTTTGTAAATTCTGTAAATATGAAAATGCGCAGCCAACGCGCTCAAATTCCGCCTGAAAAAGAAAGCCCGGCAGCATCAAAAGACGCGCCGGGCATAAAGTGGGGTCCTGAAGGGGGGAGGAAACGCCCAATCGGAGGAATGATCGGGTTATGCCCAGGACCCTTGGCATGACGCCTAGATAGGGGATTTTCGCTGCAATGCAACATGCGGCACAGCAGCCCAAGCATGCATTTCTGCATGCGTTACGCGCAGTTCACGATCCAGGACGCATAGAAACCCGCCTCAAGGGCTCGGTTTCAGCTGTCAGGAATTCCCGGAACGCAGCCACCCGTTTGGACCGCCGCAAGTCGCTGGGGTAAATGAAGTAAAGATCGAAAACCGGCCCAGTTACTTCAGGAAGCACCCGAACCAGGCGTGGCAGGGTGGCGGCCATGTAGTCTGGCACATCGGCAATGCCAAGGCCGGCATCAACCGCCCGGAGCATGGCGAACACATTGTTCACTTTCAGAGTCGCCGGGCGCGGCGGTGCGTCATCACGCCCCACGCGGCAGGCAAACGCCATTTCGAACAGGGGCGTGGACTCGTCACCATAAGCAATGATCCGGTGATTATCGAGGTCCTGGGGCTCCTTGGGAACGCCGTGGGCCTTCAGATATTCCGGCGAAGCATAGAGATTTGTCCCCAGCGTGCCGAGCTTGCGCTGGATCAGATCGGCCTTGTCGGCCGGCCAGAGGCGCACGGCGCATTCGGCTTCAAGCTTGAGCAGGTCATACTCGAACTGGTCATCGAGGCGCAGATCAAGGCGCAGATCCGGATGGCGGCGGATGAAATTGCCGAGCCGGGGCACCATCCAGATCGACCCGAAAGCGACCGGCGCGGCCACGATCAGCTCGCCTTGCGGGGTTTCCTGCTGGTCGCGCAGGGCCGTATTGGCAGATTGGGCAGCCGAGGCCATTTCCAGCGTGGAGCGATAAAGCGTGTGGCCGCTATCGGTCAGCACAAGGCCGCGGGCATGGCGCTGGAACAGCGAGACGCCGAGCTGTTCTTCCAGCGCCGCGATCTGGCGCGAGACCGCCGATTGGGAAATGCCGAGACGCTCACCGGCAAGGGTGAGGCTGCCGGATTCGGCGGCGGCGTGAAACGATCTGAGCTTACCCCAATCCATGGGGAGGGTTTGTGACGGGAGTTTGAACCTGCGGCAAGAGGAATGACGTTTCCGCCCGCTATTTGAACCGCCCCGGCCTTGGCGCGGCGTCAACATTTTCAAACTGCCCTTCCCTGCCTACACAGGCAGGCAACGAGACTTCAGGGAAGGAAACCGACCATGCAAATCACCAAAGACACCGCCGCCATCGTCACCGGGGGCGCTTCGGGCCTCGGCCAGGCCACGGCGCGCGCGCTGGCCAAGGCTGGCGCGAAAGTTGCCATCTTCGACATCAATGAAGAGGCCGGCGAAGCGACCGCCAAGGAAATCGGCGGCATCTTCTGCAATGTGAATATCATGGACGAGGCCTCCGCCGTTGCCGGATTTGAAAAGGCCCGCGCCGCCCATGGCCAGGAGCGCATCACGGTGCATTGCGCGATGGCGTCGAAAGGCGGCAAGACGCTGTCCTGGGACAAGGAAAACGCGCGTTACAAACGCCTCACCACCGAGGATTATGAATTCGGTGCGCGCGGCGTGCTCGTCGCCTCCTACCGGATCGCCTCACTCTCGGCCGAAGGCATGGCCACCCTGCCGGAACTGGAAGATGGCGAGCGCGGCGTGATCACGCTGACGGCTTCTGTGGCCGCCCAGGATGGCCAGATCGGACAGGTCGTCTATGGCTCCTGCAAGGCGGGCGTGAATGGCCTCGTCCTGCCGATGGCGCGTGACCTGATGGACATCGGCATCCGCGTGAACTCCATCATGCCGGGCATTTTCGGCACGCCTCTGATGCTGCGCGCGTCTGACAAGGTGCTGAACAGCCTCGCCTCCTCGGTGCCCTTCCCCAAACGCCTCGGTAAGCCGGAAGAATATGGCTCGCTGGTTCTGGAACTGGTGCGCAACACTTACTTCAACGCGCAGTGCCTGCGCCTTGATGGCGGCATCCGGATGGCGCCGCGCTGAAGGATTGCGCGCAGTGGTTTCTATGCCTCCGGCAAGAGGCCGCTGCACCTGCCCTTGCCTGACCCCCGCCGCCCCTGTTCAGGGGGTGGGCGGGGGTTTCCGTTTGAGGCACACTTTGCGTCAGACATGATAAAGGGGATCTGTCATGCGTGCACTGAAGATCGGGCTTCTGACCCTGGCTCTAGGAGCAGCCGCCCTGCCCGCAGCAGCGCAGAGCTGGGGCGTCAGCGACAAGCCGGCCGCAACGGATAACGGTCAATGGATGTGCATGCTCTGGCATGGCACCACCGCGCCGATGATGAACATCACGATGATGACTGACCGGAACTTCATAAGCGTGGTGGGCAGCCAGTTCGCCGCAGTGCCAGACCGGGCGGAGGCCCAACTGGCTTATGCGAGTGGCCGCACGGGCAACGGTGTGATCCGCAAGTCAGAGCAGCAACCTAATGCGGTATTCCTTTACTTTCCCGATGAGGCCCTCGACACCATCCTTGACCAGTTCCGCACGCCGGGCACCTTCACGCTTAGCGCCGGAGAGGCCAGTGCGAGCTTCCCCGTGCCCGAACCCGGGCTTGGCACCGGTATCGTTCTCCTGAAAGAGTGTGCCGGCAAGTTCCCGGAGACTTCGGAATAGGACTTGGGTTTCCCTCCCGAGCCCCACCTTCGCGGGGGTAAGCGGAGGAAGGGAGTGTGTTACTCAGCCCGTAAGTTCTTCCCCCAGCTTCACAATCTCCGTGAGCAGAAGGTCTATATCCGAGAGCTGCGTGCGGTGATTGGTGAGGTTGATGCGGATGGCGGTGCGGCCCTTGAGCTTTGTGGTGGAGGGCGCAGCCACACCGCTCTCCTGCAGGCGGATGACGATTTCCTCGTTGAGGGCGTCGAGCGTGGCTTCGTCGAGCCCGTCCGCGCGGTAGCGGAAGCAGCAAATGTTGAGCTTTGCCGGGGCGAGCAGATCAAAGCGCGGATCAGCGGCAACCTTGTCGGAGAGATAGGCGGCCTGATCGCAGTTGCGGGCGATGGCTTCTCCGAGCTTTGCCGTGCCAAAGCCCGCGATCTGGGACCAGACCTTCAGGGCACGGAAGCCGCGCGAAAGCTCTGGCCCGTATTCCACCGGCCAGGGATTGCCTGCCGCGATGCCGCGATCTGTGCCTTTGAGATAATCCGGGCGGTCCGAGAAGGCATGGCGGTGATGGGCCTCGTTGCGGACGAGCACGCAGCCGGCATCATAGTTCACATGCAGCCATTTATGGAAATCGAAGGCGACCGAATCGGCCAGCTCTATGGCCCTGAAGCGTTCGGCATGGGCGGGTGAGAGGCGGGCAAGCGCGCCGAAGGCCCCGTCGACATGGAACCAGAGGTTTTCCTCTTTCGCGATGGCCGAAAGCTCCGCCAGCGGATCGGTGGAGCCGGTGTTGACGGTGCCGGCCGTGCCGATGACGAGGAAGGGGGTGAGGCCGGCTTCGCGGTCTGCCCGGATGGCTTTTCGGAGAGCATCCACGTCCATCTCATAGGCGTCGTTGACGGGGATACGGCGGAGGGCATCGGTGCCAAGGCCAAGAACATCGAAGGCGCGCGGGTTGCAGGCATGGGCTTCGGCTGAGGCATAGCCTACGAGGCGATCCCCGCAGATGCCGTCCTTCCGGCTACGGAAGTCGAGGCGGGCGTCGCGGGCCGCCTTGAGCGCGACGATGGTGGCGAGCGATGTGCCCGAGACGAGGAGGCCGCTGGCGGTTTCGGGGAAGCCGAACATCTCGCGGCACCAGGCGATCACCTGACGCTCGACATAGATGGCGCCGTGATCGCGCCCACCGGCGTTCGCATTGAGGGCGCTGGCGACGATCTCGGCGAGCAGGTTCTGCGGCGTGCCCGAGCCATGCACCCAGCCGAAGAAGCGGGGATGGGTATTGCCGACGCCATAGGGGAGCAGCGCGGCCAGCTGGCCGGCGATATCGGCCTCGCCCTGCCCGTCCTGCGGGAGGGGCTGGTTGAAGGCGGCTTTCATCTCCGCCGGGAACGGCGTCCAGACCCGGCCCTCGCGATTGGCGGTCATCTTGTCGATGGCCGCGTCGAGCAGGTCATGCGCAGTCTGGCGGAAGGCGGCCCAGTCCTGGGGGTCGAGCCCCTCGGAAGGGACAGGCGGGATCTGGTCGGTCATGGGAGGGTGGCCTCTGGATTCGCCTGCTTACTGGCTTGCCCAGAGGATGCGCGCAATCCAGGATATGTCGGCAGGCTTGAATTCCCTCGAGGCATAGAGGGGGTTGAGGGAAGCCAGTTCAATGATGCGGGCGTTCTTTCTGGCGAGCACTTTGGCCATGACTTCGCCAGCCACGGTTTTGGCGACGACGCGGTCTCCGGGCTTCACCTGCGCGCCGGGGGCGACGATGATCCGGTCGCCAGCGCGATAGGCGGGCTCCATCGAATCGCCACTGATTTCAAGGGCATAGACGGTCTCTGCGCCAAGACCAGGGAAGCGCACCTCCTCCCAGCCTGCGCCGACCGGGAAGCCAGCATCGTCAAAGAACCCGTCCTGCCCGGCCTGGGCAAAGCCGATGAGGGGGGCCGAGCCGCCCCGGCGGCCTTCGACGAGGGCGGCAAAATCGTCAAAGCCGGCGCCGACGGCTTCGAGAACACGCGCAAGGCTTTCGGTGCTGGGCCAGCGGGGGCGTCCATCGGCGGCCTCACGTTTGGAGGGGTTGAAGCTCGTCGGGTCGAGCCCCGCGCGTTTGGCCAGCGCCGAGGCGGTGAGGCCGTGATGGGCCGCGAGGAGATCAAGCCCCCGCCAGATATCCTTGTGCTGCATCCGAATGCATCCGTCTGAAAACGTGGAATTTATTCCTATTGCAGGAATTTATCCCTATCGTCAACGGGTTGGCGGTGTCCAGTCTGACGGGGGGACATTGCGGCGGCGCAGGCGCAGGGCGAGGCCGAGCCCGACGCCGACCCCAATCGCGATGGTGAGGTCTGCCACCACCGTCAGCACGAGGGTGAGGATGAGGAGCAGCCGGTCTTCCAGGGGGAGACGGGCATAGTCGCGCCACTTGTCCGGCTCGCTCATATTCCAGGCCGTGAGCAGCAAAAGACCGGCCAGAGCCGGCAAGGCAAGCTGCCCGGCAAGGTCAGACAGGAACATCATGATGACAAGCAGGGTCAACGCATGGACAATTCCGGACACCGGCGTGCGGCCGCCGGCCTTTACATTCGTCGCCGTGCGCGCAATCGCGCCGGTGGCCGGCAAACCACCGAAAAGCCCCGAGCCGAGATTGGCGGCGCCCTGGGCGATGAGTTCCGCATTCGGACGGTGGCGGCCTTCGATCATCCGGTCTGCCACCATCGCCGAAAGGAGGGATTCAACGCCCGCCAGGAAGGCGATGATCAGGGCCGAGGGGAGAAGCTCCTTGAGGCGGGCGAGCGTCACCTCCGGGAAGGTGGGCATGGGGAGGCCGGAGGGCAAATCTCCGAAGCGGCTGGCGATGGTCTCCACCGGAAGATGGGCGAAGGCGACCACGGCGGAGGTGAGCCCGACCGCGACGATGAGGCCCGGCCAGCGCGGCGCAAGGCGGCGGAAGAGGACGATCAGCACCATGGTGGCAAGGCCGATGCCGAGGGCGGCGGGGCTGAAGCTTTCCCGGCCCTGCCAGAGGGCGGGGATCTTGTGCAGGAACTCAGCTGGCAGATGATCAACCTGAAGCCCGAAGAGATCCTTGATCTGGCTGGTGGCGATGATGATGGCGATGCCGATGGTGAAGCCGTTGACCACCGCTTCGGGAATGAACTGGATGAGGTTTCCGAGCCTGAGGAAACCTGCGGCGAGAAGAATGGCCCCGGCCATCAGCGTGGCGAGGACGAGCCCGTCAAAGCCATGGGCGGCGATGACGCCGTAAACGACGACGATGAAGGCCCCGGTCGGCCCGCCGATCTGCACCCGGCTGCCGCCGAGCAGCGAGATGAGGAGGCCGCCGATGATCGCCGTGATGAGGCCGACGCCGGGGTCTGCGCCCGAGGCGATGGCGATAGCGAGGCTGAGCGGGAGCGCAACCATGGCGACGGTGACGCCGGCAAAGGCATCGGCCGCGAAGAGTTTCAGGGAATAGGCTCTGAGAGTGGTAAGGAGTTTCGGTGTCACATCGCTGGCGGGCGCGAGGATTTGCGGGCGTCCGTACTTGCCGGATACCTAAAGTATCGGCGCGCGCTTTGCAACTGCCGCGCGGGCTAAAGCCGCCAGCCGCCAGAGCTTGCCCCGCCCAAACCTGGAGTTCGGCGTACGTCCGGGACAAGATGCGTCCGGGGGACCGAATAGACCCGCCCCTCCCCCAGGGCGAAGGCCATGCAGCCTTCGGGGAAGACGGCGGAAAAGGCCGTGTCCAGAATATTGAGGCCCCCGGCAAAGGCGCCCATGGCGGGCATAATGAGGCGGGCGCCATCGGCGGCAAAACAGCGGCGGCGCACGGCGCGGCCGCGCCCGGCCACCTTGGCGACGGGGTGAAGGTGGCCGGCGATCTCGCCCGCTTCCCCTTCAGGCTCATGCCGGAAGACGAGGCCATCAAGGCGCAGGACTTTGGCGGCGCGCCCGCCGAGATGGGCGGGGGGATCAGGATCATGGTTGCCCTCGATCCAGACCCAGTCATGGGCGCCGGTCAGCGCGCGGATGCGCGCCGCGTAGGGCGGCGGGAGGCGATGTTCGGACTGGCGATCATGGAAGCTGTCGCCGAGGGAGAGGATGGTTTCCGGCCGCAGGCGCGCGCAGAGCGCCTCGACGCGGGCGAGCGTGGCGCCGGTATCATAGGGCGGGAGGAGCTGGCCGGCGGCGGCATAGTTGGACCCCTTCTCCAGATGGAGATCGGACACGACCAGCAGCCGCCGCGCCGCCCACCAGAGGGCACCCTCGGGCGTCGGCGTCAGCAGCTCTCCGGCAAGGTGGAGCAGCGTTTCGTTTGGGAGGGCGCGGGCGGGCGTCATGGGAGGAGGATTGGGCCGAAGCGGGGCGCCGGTCAACGGGGCGGCGCATCCCCCCGGAACGGGGGGTGGAGGCGGCCGGGCAATCGGGGTTTTCTGGCGGTGTGCTCAGCCGAGGGGGAGAATGAGGATGATACTGAGAGCCTTTGTTTCATGTGGACTGGCCGCCCTGATGGCCGCTTGCGCCTCTGCGCCCTCTGAGGCGCCGCCCGCCGACCCGGTGGTCAAGCTGGCAGACGAGGTGTTCGCGCCCCTGCTTTACGACACCTATTTCAAGACCAAACCGCCGCAGAAGGCCGATGAGGCGCTGGGGCAGCTCCTGACCCGCGCCGATCTGACGGACGCCCAGAAAGCCGAGACCCTTCAACGGCGCGGCTTCCTGCGCGGGCTCTACATTGCCGACTGGCCGCAGGCCTATCCACAATGCGCGATGCGCGATTATCTTGCCGCGCTGGAGCTGGGACCGACGGAGAAGGTGAAAGGGAAGATCATGGAGGGCCTTGAATATCAGGTCAGCCGGCGGATCTATTTCAATCAGGCGCCGTTCCTGGGCGTGCCGGAAGACTGCAAGCCGTATGTGGATCAGGCGCTGGCGAAGCTGGGGCCGGGGCATTAGGCGCCGCTGAGAGCGCCGGGAAAGAGCCTATAACAGCCCCACCCCAACCCTCCCCACAGACGTGGGGAGGGGGCATGTTGTGCGTGGGGAGAGGTTTTCTGGCGGCGGGGCACGGCCTGCCCCCTCCCCTGCAAGGGGAGGGTTGGGGTGGGGTGGGGTGGCGGCTGGGCGCAGCACGTTTGGCCGGAAAGGCGGGGGCGCCTTCCGGGTGTGGGGGATGGAGAGCGGTCCCGGCTCAATCGGCGGCTTTGCCGCCTTTGGCCGGGATGACAGTTTAAGAAGTATCCCTCCGCTCAAGGAGGGTTTCCTCTGCGGCAGTGTTCATGTCTTCGAGGACATCGCGGAAGGGCGCGTAGAGGTGGCGCGTGTTGCCGGGGATGCGCGCGAAGGCTAGGCGGCGGGGCGCCCTGCCCTTTGCCCCGTCGCGGGCGCGGCGGCGCAGATAGCGGCGGGCTTCACGCTCGGGATAGAGATAGGCGCGCTCCAGCGCGAAGAGGCGGCGGAGGAGCCGGGTCTGGCTAGCCACTTCCTCTTCATCCGCTGGCGGACGAGGCTTTGGCGCCGGGGCTGCGGGCGTGAGCGTGTCGAGAAAGAGTATGCGGGGCAGCGCGGCTTCCGGCGCGGGGCGCGGGCGGCGGGGGCGCGGCGCCGCCTCTGTGAGGCAGAAGACGGGATAGCGGGCGGCCGGTTGCGCCGGGGCCGGGGGCCTCGCCGGGCGGGCGGACGCAGCCGCCACGCGCAGGACGGGCAGGGACAGCGTGGCGGCAAGGACGAGGATGGCGCGGCGCACGGTTGCCTCGGCGGGCACGACATAGCGGCGCAGGATGAGACGCGTATAGGCGGCCGGCGGCGGCGCAGCACCGAACTGGGCGAGCGCGGCGCGCGCCAGGGCGATGAGCCCGAGCGCCAGGCTGGTCGCCCGCCCCATGAGGGCGCCAAGGCCGGTCTCGTCTTCCGTGGGCTGATAGGTCTCGCTCATGGGACGGAGTATAGGCCCATGGCGGGTGGGGGTGGATAAATCGCCGCGAGATTTTTTCAAGTCCCTGTATCTAAAGCACTTATCCTTTTGATCTTGAGGGATAAGGCAGGCGGCCGATGAGCCAGACGGCAAGGCCCGCGAGCAGGATGCCCAGCGCGAAGGAGGGCACCATCTGGCTGAGCCAATGGCCGCCGAGGACGATGCGGGCGGCGGCGCCGACCGCCATGAAGAGCGCCGACAGGGCGAGGACCGCCTGGTGGCGCACGCCGCTGCCCCGTATCCAGAACGCCGCGCCAAACAGCGCGCCGAAGACGAGGCCGAAGGTGGATGGCAGGCCGCTGGACGAACTGGCGGTGGCGACGGCGACGAGGGCGGCGTCCGGCCGGGGCACGAAGATCAGCATCCGGAGCATATGGTCAACGCCCCAGGCAAAGCCATAGGCGAGCAGCGGGCTGGCCGCGCGCAGCCTGCCCCCGGCCAGGCCCGCGAGAATGACAGCGGCTACCATGCTGGCCCAGAGCCAGGGCGCCTTGGCCATATCCGTCATCGGCCCGGCCCAGGCAGGCGCCCTTCCCAGCGCGCCTTGCAGCGCCCGCGTGATCGCCACATCCCCCGGCAGCGCGCCTTGCGCCGCGATCGCGGCCGCGCCGGGTATCAGCACCAGGAGGGCAAGGACAAGCAGGCGGCGAGGGTTCATGGCGGGCGGGTCTTTCGGGGGTTTTTTCGGGTCATTCGCGGGCAGCGCGAGCCTACCCTGTCTGACCTGCTCTTGGGGGCCGGGATTTATGTCAATCGGGTCAAGTTTATTACCCCATCGCGTCGCGCACCAGGTCTTCTTCGGCTTCGCGGAGGATGGCTTCCAGGGCGGAGGCGCCGAAGACCGGTTCGCGGCCAACCTCCAGCATGACGGGGACGGCGAAGGGGCTGATCTTTGCGAGCGGTTTGTGGACGATGTGGCCGTGGATGCGAGCGAGCATGTCGGAGAGGCGGCGGACATCGAGGAGGCCGGTGGCAGCGTCGGCGCGGGTGGCCTCAAGGAGGATGTGGCCGGGCTCGTGGCTGCGCAGGACATCGAAGATGAGGTCTGTCGAGAAGGTGACCTGGCGGGAATTTTTCTCCGTGCCCGGCATATTGCGGTGAATGAGGCCGGAGATGAGGGCGCAATGGGCAAAGGTGCGCTTCATCAGGGCGCTTTCATCGAGCCATTCTTCCAGATCATCGCCCAGCATGTCGGGGTGGAAGATCTCTGCCATGTCGAGGCCGCGCATATCCTCCATGCCCCAGACGGCCATGGCGTATTCGCTGGCGACGAAGCCGACGGGTTTTGCGCCGGCGCGTTCGAGGCGGCGGGTGACGAGCATGCCGAGGGTCTGGTGGGCGAGGCGGCCTTCGAAGGGATAGGAGACGAGATAGTGGCGGTCTGCGCGCGGGAAGGTTTCCACCAGCAGATGATCCGGCGGCGGAATGGCTGAGCGCAGCTTCTGGATTTCGAACCATTCGCGGACGGGGTCTGGCAGGTGTTTCCATTCTTCGGGATTGTGGATCATGTGGCGGACGCGGTCTGCCAGGAACGTGCTCAGAGGAAACTTGCCGCCATTATAGGTGGGGATGGCGGGGCTGTCTGACTGGGCGCGGGCGCAGAGGGCGTCCATGCCGTCAATGCCCAGCAGGCGGAGGATTTCACCGCCGAAGAGGAAGGTGTCGCCGGGGGTCAGCAGGCTGAGGAAGTATTCTTCCATTTCGCCGAGTTTTCGGCCGGGTCTTATTGTTCTTTTGCTCGGCGCTGTTCCCTCGCCTGCGGCGAGGGGCGCCTGCGCCTTGCTTGTGGGGGTGGCCCGGGCGGAGGTAGCGCGCTGGGCTCCCCCCTCCGTCCGCTTCGCGGCCACCTCCCCCGCAGACGGGGGAGGAGACGGTTGCGCTGCGCCGCCGCCTGCAAAACTTGCCAGGCGGACGTTGAGCATCGGGGCTTCCACGATGGCGCCGACATTCATCCGGTGGGCTTGTTTGTCTCTTGGGGTTCGGGCGACCCAGAGGCCGTCGGGGCGGCGGACGATGCGGTGGAAGCGGTCATAGGTTTTGAGCGCGTAGCCGCCGGTGGCGACGAAATCGACGAGGCGTTCATAGGTTTCCCAGTCGAGGCTTTCATAGGGCTGGGCGCGGCGGATTTCATCGTAGAGGGCGGGGAGATGAAAGCCTTCGCCGCAGGCGCGGCCCATGATGTGCTGGGCGAGGATGTCGAGCGCGCCGGCGCGGGGGCCTTCCCCGTCAATCTCCCCGGCTTCGACGGCGGCTTCAGCGGCGCGGCATTCGAGGACTTCAAACCGGTTTGTGGGTACAAGGAGGGCCTTGGAGGCTTCGTCCATCCGGTGGTTGGAGCGGCCGATGCGTTGGATGAGGCGGGCGGCGCCTTTGGGGGCGCCCATCTGGATGACGAGATCGACCTCGCCCCAGTCGATCCCGAGATCGAGGGTGGAGGTGCACACCACCGCCTTGAGCAGGCCGGCAGCCATGGCGGCTTCGACGCGCTCACGCTGGTCGCGGGCAAGTGAGCCGTGATGGAGGGCAATGGGGAGATTGTCATCGTTGGCGGCCCAGAGCTCCTGGAAGAGAAGCTCGGCCTGGCTGCGCGTGTTGACGAAGACGAGCGTCATCTGCGCGTCGCGGATGGCTTCATACACTTCAGGCACGGCGAAGCGGCCGGAATGGCCGGACCAGGGGATGCGCTGCCGGGAGAGGAGGATGTCGATGTTGGGGGAGATGGTGGTGGGGGTGGTTATAATGTGCACGGAGGGTTTTAGCCCCCTCGCCCCTTCGGGGAGAGGGGGTTGGGGGTGAGGGGCGGCCACGGGCGATGCGCTGCTGGGCTGCCCCCTCACCCCTGCCCCTCTCCCCCCTGGGGGGAGAGGGGTTGAAGGAGAGGCTGTGGTTGGGGCTTCCCCCCTCCGCCCTTCGGGCACCTCCCCCGTAAACGGGGGAGGAGAAGAGGGTTGTTCTGCGGGGCGGCGGACGTTCAGCCAGCCGGCCAGCTGCTCAGGGTCTCGCACGGTGGCGGAGAGGCCGAGGAAGCGGCAGGTGGGGGACCATTCGGCCAGTGTTGCCAGGCCGAGGGAGAGGAGGTCGCCGCGTTTGGAGGGGGCGATGGCGTGGATTTCGTCGATGATGACGCATTTGAGATCGGCGAAGAAGCTGGCGGCGTGGTCCGACGCGATCAGGAGGGCGAGCTGTTCCGGCGTTGTCAGCAGGATGTCGGGCGGGGTCTTGCGCTGGCGCTGGCGGACATGGGGGGGCGTGTCGCCGGTGCGGGTTTCGATGCGGATGGGCAGGGCCATCTCTGTGACGGGTGTCATCAGGTTGCGCTGGACGTCGGCGGCGAGGGCTTTGAGGGGGGAGATGTAGAGGGTGTGCAAAGCCGGACGCGGGGCTCCCCCCTCCGTCCGCTTCGCGTCCACCTCCCCCGTAAACGGGGGAGGAGAAGAAAGGGCGCCCAGCTCAATCAGGCTGCCGAGGAAGCCGGCGAGCGTCTTGCCGCCGCCTGTGGGGGCGATGAGGAGGGCGCTCTCGCCAGCGAGGGAGGCCTGCGCAAGGGCGAGCTGATGCGGGCGG
This sequence comes from Alphaproteobacteria bacterium HGW-Alphaproteobacteria-18, assembly GCA_002841155.1. Taxonomy (GTDB): domain Bacteria; phylum Pseudomonadota; class Alphaproteobacteria; order Caulobacterales; family Hyphomonadaceae; genus Hyphomonas. Next base: position 293,230 of record PHEH01000005.1, on the reverse strand, counting down.
GGCGACCAGCCGCGCGCGGCAAACCACGCCTCGAAGGCGGGCGGTAGGCGGAAGGAAGGCGGGGCGGTGTCGGCCATGGCGAAGATTAAACTAGGGCAAGGCGCCGCGTCTGGCTCTTTCATTTTGCGGCGGAAAGGCAGAAGTTGCACAGCGCGTGCAACCTGATGGAGCCAGCCGATGCGGACCCGCCTGTTTTTGACCGGACTTTGCGTTATCGGCCTCGCCCTGCCCGCCGGTGCCGACGCCCTGTTGGAGAAAGCCCGGAAGGTCTCGAAGGAGGGGCCTGCCTATGTATTCGACATGGCGTTTGAAGATGGCGGTCAACGCCTGATGATGACGGTGGACCAGACGCGGGCGGAGGGCGAGCGGGTGGTTGCCGTCACGCCGGATATCGCAAGCCTTGAGGGCGACGCAGCCAAGCGCGCCGAACGCCTGAAAGCGCAGACCAAGGGCGACATCTGGTGCAGCAATTTCACCGGGAACATTCCGGCCAATGCCAAACGGGTTTCGGAAACACCGGTGGCCGCGACTTACAGTTTCACGCCGGTAGCCGGTGAGAATGATGACATGCGCGACGTGATGAAACACCTGACCGGCATGGCAACGCTGGACAAGGCCACAGGCAACCTTCTCACCTTCGAGCTGACTTCGCCCAAGGCGTTCAAGCCTGCAATGGTGGCCAAGGTCGATACGTTCCGCATGAAGGTTTCCTGCAAGGCCGCGCCGGACGGGCGCAGCCATATCGACACGTTCACGATGCAGGTCAGCGGGAACGCCATGATGCAGGCGTTCAGCCAGAACGAAACGCGCAAAGTGTCAAACCTGAAGGCAGCGCCCCAATCCGGCTACGGAGCGCCGTGACCCCTTGCCATAATGTGGCCTTGCAAGACGGGGATTTCTGATCCTAAACGGCCAGCAGCAGCCTTTGGGAGAATGAATGTGTCGATGATGTCCGGCCTGCGGGTTTTTGCCCTGTCTGCTCTGCTTGCAGCTTCCCCTGTGCTGCCTTCCCTCTCTGAAGCGCCGCGCCCGGTGGCTGCGGCGGATGACACGTTGGAGGCGCTGTTTGCGCAAGCGCTGGCGCGGCCAACGGCCCGCGGGGCGGCGGCGGCAGGAAGCCTGGACGCGGCGCAGCTGCAAAGCCTGTTTGGTGACGCGGCGGCGCTGACCTTTACAGATGGCGGCTATGACAGCGCGAGCGGCGCGCACAGGTTGCGCGGTGTGACGCTGACACTGCCGGGCGGACAGCCGGAAACGCTGTTGACCGCCGATGAGGCGCGGATCTGGAACCTCGACACGGCGGCGCTGGCGGCGCGGATGCGGGGTGAGCGGCTCAGCGAGACGCTGCGCATCTTTGACCGGATCGAGCTGAAGGGCGTGAACCTCGACCTTTCAGATTACACCGACACTGTGACGGACGCCGTAAACGCGGCGCTGGACACGCCATCGACGCGGACCACGGAAAGCTCCACGATGCAGGTAGGCACGCTCGCGCTCGGCGGGTTCACGCTGCACCCCTGGACCCATGAAGCGGTGGCAGGAGAGGAAGAGGGCGTTGCGGCGATGCGCGTGCTGTCTGCCTTTGCGCGCAGCTTCTCGCTGGACACGATGCTGTTCCTGGACGCGGTGAATGAGCAGACGATAGGCGACGCCGAACTTACCGGAACAGTCGTGGCCCGGTATCCGCGCCAGCTGGTCTATGGATATGATCGCGGCAAGCTGGGCGGGGCGGTGCAGACGGATGTGACGTTTGACGGCAGCTTTGACGGCACAGTCTCCCAGACTGGCGAATATATCCCCGAGGGGTTCAGCCTGTCTGGCAGGAGCGCTCTTGGTTCCTGGACCGGCGCGGATTTCTCCAGGCTTCTGGAATGGGGCGAGAAAGGCGAGACGCCGCCGGTCACCGAGCGCGATCTGTGGAATCTTGGCAGCTATATTCTTGAGGACACGGCCATTGCGCTGAGCGGGGCGCCGGTGCTGGAGATCGGCAAGCTGGAGTTTACCGCCACCAAGTTCAGCTGGTTCCTGCCCGAAGAAGTGCAGGTGAAGCATGAAAATGTGATGATGGATCTGGGCAGATTTCTGGATGTTGCTGCGTCCCTCGATCCGGAAGCCGCCGAGACCGCCGAGGGCCCCTCTCTGAGGGAGATCTCAGAAATGCTGGGCAAAGTAGGCCTCAGCCGGTTTTCCGGGGACAGTGTGCTGAGCTTCCGCTGGAACCCGGAGACCGGCGTCACCGTGCTGGAGAATGCCGGCACGACCAATGGCCTGTTCAGCGGCGTGACACGGGTGGAGGCCACCCTGCCCGCCTATGCCGAGTTGATCCCAGTATTTGGATTAGACGGACAAACCTTTGATGAGGCCGCGCTCGACGCGCTGATGGAAGAACGGATGACCGTGCAACAGGTCTCCACGCGTCTGACTGATATGGGCGGGCTGAATAAGTTCGCTGCGCTGACCATCGAGATTGCCAAGGCCGGCGCGTTTGATGATCCGATGATAGCGAACTTTGCTACGGCAACACCCGAGACCGTGCGGATGTTCGCCTCGGGCCTCGTGATGCTGGGCAGCACGTCGATGACGAAGGAACTTCCGCAGGCAACCCTCTGGGCGTCCATGCTGTCACAGTTCCTCACGGGTGGGGGCACATTTGAAGTCAGCGCCACGCCCAAGCCGGAACTTTTCGAGCAAACCGGACTCGCCTCCGGTGGCATGAGCGAGCTGACGTCCGCCGACCTTGTCGAACTGCTGGGGGTTATTGTGAAACACACGCCCGCCCCGAGCGGGGCAAGAAGCCGCTAAGGCCCCCTGCCCGCCGCCCGGTCTATCGCAGACCTTACCAGTTACCGCGCAGGGGAACGCGCGGGCGGGGGGCGTTTTCTTCTTCGGCGGCGCGGCGCAGGTCTGCGGCGGCGACGCCCCGGTCTGCATCGGCGGCCTCGATGGCGCGGGTCACGTCCAGCACAAACCGGTCGATATCGAACCGGGCGCCGCCAATCGTGTCATAGCCCTGGCGGACGATGACCGTGTTGAGGGCGGGCATGATGACGATGTACTGGCCGCGATTGCCCGCCGCATAGAAGGTGTCCTTCGGGATGCCGGGAATGTTGTTCATCAGCCAGAACTGGGCACCATAGCCTGCGCCCTGCGTCAGGGCATCAGCAGGCTGGGCAGGCGCGGGTGTACGGACGAACTCGGCCCAGCCTTCCGGCAGGAGGCGCTCACCGGCCCACATTCCGTCTTGCAGATAGAGCTGGCCGATGCGGGCAAGATCGCGGCCTGTGGCCCAGACCTGGCTGGAGGCGATGAAGTCTCCGTTCCAGTCGATCTCCAGCGTAGTGCGTACGGCGCCAATCTTGTGGAGCAGGGATTCGTAGGGAAAGCGGTGATAGAGCGCGTCGTCGTTCATCGCCTCACGCAGAGCGCGCATGGCGATGACGGTGTCGTTATTGGCGTATTTGAAGCGGCTGCCGGGCTCGGCTTCCAGGACATTGCCGGCCGCATGGTCCACCACCCGGCCACCGCCGAAATAGAGACGGTCCGTGCGCGCACCACTATCGCCGCTATCGAGGCCGCTGGCCATGTGGAGGAGATTGCGGATCGTGATTTCGCGGCGCGGATCAGCGCCCTTGTTCCAGGCAGTGATGATGGCGGGATAGTCAATGTCGATGAGGCCCTGACGGCGGGCAGCGCCGAGGATGGTGGCGGTGAGGGATTTTCCGACCGACCAGGTGCGCTGGGGCGTTTCGTGCTCGACGCCGCGCGCATAGCGCTCGGCCACAACCTGACCGTCGCGGACGATGACAACGGAGCTGGTCAGGGTGCCGGCGCCATAGGTCATCTCGTCGAAAGCGGAGGTGACGGGCATGTCGAGGCGCTCGGCCTCTTCCAGCCGTAATTCGACCTTCACATTTGAACCGATGGCGCTGCCCCGGTCCTGCCCCCGGAATTCAGGCCAGGCGGCAAAGCGTGGCAGGAAGCTGATCGCCTGTTCGGTGGCGCCGATGGGAAGCTGGGTGCAGCCAAAACCGGGACGATAGGCGGCCATGCGCGGGGGCATGATCGGCGAATAGGAAACCGAAACCGTCTTGCGGGTCTCGTCAATTGTGGCAGGCGGAAGCTGGTCATAGTAGCGGACATAGTCGGGATAAATTCCCGCCAGCTCGTTCCGGTCGAGTTCCGGCAGCGTCTGCCCCGCCACGAAGAGGCCGGAACAGGTGAAGGTCGCCTTCCAGCCTGCCGCGAAAGCACGTTGTATCTCTTCAGTATTTCCGCCTTCCTGGGCCATCGCCGGAAGGGTCAGGGGGATCGACAGGGCCAGCGCCGCGAGGGCTGCACGGAAGGTGGGCATGGGGACGTCTCCTAGGCTGATGCCGAGTGTAGGCAGGCCGGCGCAACGGGCAACCCCGGCACGGCAGTTTCAGTGTCCGTTGGCCTGGCTGTTGACCGGGGCCGCGCGCGGCCCCCTTATAAATCGACGCGATGCTTTCAGAAGGGGACCATTGGAATGCGACGCAGCCATCTTGCTGTCTTAACGAGCCTGACGCTCATCCTCGGGGCCTGCGACCAGGTCCGGCTTCCGGGGCTGAACCCGGTCCAACCGGAAACCTCAGTGGACAAGCCAGGCGCCAGCGTGCCCGGCTATTCCGAAGCAGACCTTCAGCCGACGCCGGAGGAAATCGAGGCAGAGCGGGCCGAAGCTGCCCGAATCGCCGCAGAGGCGGCAACGCCCCCGGAAGCCCAGATGGAGATCCCCGCCGAAGGGGCAACGTCGGCTCCAGAGGCGGGCGACGCCCCTGCCCCGGCCGATGAAGACGCAAGGGTGGCGCCCGAAGCGGTGCGAGCCGCTTCGCTCGGCCTCGTCAATGCCAGCCGGTGCATCCTGCCGAGCGGAGCGCCGTCAACGCCCACCGCCGCGATGGCTGCCGGCGCAACTGAGCTGGAAGAACCGATGGTGGGGGCTGAGGCCGTCAACGCGCTGGCCGCAAGCCTCAGCGCCTTTCCCGGCATTGTGAAGATCGAACCGCGCAAGACCGATCCGACCGGCATTGTGGCGAGCGGGCATTGCGGGGCGGTGCGCGTGGCGCGCAACTGGTTTGTGACGGCGGCCCATTGCATTGATGAGCCGTTTGACGAGATCCGGGTGATTGGCGAAGCCGCCAATCTGCGCAGCCCCGAAGCCAAGCGCGCCTCTGCCGAATATGCCGTCTGCCATGCCGGCTATGAGGGGACGGGCAATGGCTATGCCAATGACATCGCCCTTGTGCGCCTCAGCGAGGAACAGATTACCGGCCTTGGCAATGTGCCGGTCGCCCGCTTTGGCGCGACGGCTGAACCGCTGGCCCCGGCGAACTATCCGACCGGTGAGATGGCCGGCTGGGGGCTGACGCGGTTTGACGGGCAGCTCTCCAATGAGCTGCTGACGACGCGCCTGAAAGTCCTCAATACCGGCCCGGCCACAATTACCGTGACCAGCGAGAATGGCGCGGGGCCGTGTATCGGCGATAGCGGCGGGCCGCTTTATGTGACCGAGGCTGACGGCAGCAAGACGGTGGTGGGCATTCTCTCCGTAGTCGAACAGAACCGGACGACCGGGCATTTCTGCGAGGGCGAGTATAATGGCCGCTACACCAACCTTCAGGGCTATGCCGGGTGGATGTCCTCGGTGATGGCGCTGTGCGAGGCGGACGTGGCCGCCTGCCGCTGACACTGGCTGGACGCAGTTTCAGGCGGGCCTATATTTTCTGAATGAATGAGAGACCCTCGCCCATGCAAACCCGGCTGTTTCCGCTTCTGATCTTTGTGCTGGGCGTGTTGCAGCCGCTGGCTGGGGCGCTGGCGCCGGCCTTTGGCATCGGCACGCCGATCGGAGACGCCACTGCGGGGAGCGCGGCGCCCGAACAGCCGATGCCGGCCTTCTTCTCGATCTGGGGCGTGATCTTCGGGGCTTATACGGCGCTGGGGGTTGCGGGCCTCTGGCGCCCGGCACAATGGCCCACGCGGCTGGGCCTGCCGCTGGCGCTGGCGGGCGTGGGCAATATCGTCTGGATGCTGAGCGCGCAGCTGATCGGGTCACAGCTGATCGACTTCCTGCTGCTGGCGCCGATTTTCTTCTGTGCCTGGTGGGCGGCGCGGGAGGCCCACACCCTGCGAGGAACGCGCAGCCTTGGTGTTTACTTTGGCGACGCGGCAAGCGGCCTGCTGGCGGGGTGGATCTCGGTGGCCGCGGCTATCTCGATCCCGCTGGCCGTGCGCAGCCTGACAGGGCTTGGCCCGACGGACTTTCCCTGGCCGATGTACTGGTCAACGATCCTCAGCGCGGCGCTGTTTGCCTGGATCTTTGCCACCCGCATCAGCGCCAGCCTCTGGTACTTTGCCGCCGCCGGATGGGGCCTGCTCGGCATCGCTTTCCACAACTGGTTTGAGACGGGCCTGCACCTGATCGGGCATTTTACCGCCGGATGCCTCATTCTCCTGCTGATCCTGAGGCTGACGCGCGGCGCAAAGCCGGTTAAACCGGCGTCATGAGCATACCAGCCGACACCACCCGCCTCCTGGCGCAGTTGAATATCGACACCTCCACCTGGCCTGCCTGGGCAGCGACAGCCTGGCCGCATGCGGTCACCTGGAGCCTTGTCCTGGGCTCTGTGATCCTGATCTGGGTGGCAGCCCTGATGGTGAAGCATTTCATCCGCTTCATCGGCAAGCTGGCGACGCCCAAGGACAAGGATTTTGAGGGCTCGGCCTGGGATCTGATGGCCTCGGTGGCGCGGGTGTTTGCGCTGATCCTCTTCTCGCCCCTGCCGCTGGGGCTGGCGGGCTATGACTGGCGCGCGCTGGTGGAGACGCGGGGGCCTGGCGCCCTGGCGGCGATGGCGATCCTGTTCTTCGCGCTGATGGGCGCCAATGTGATTTCCCGCTCGCTGCGCAAATTCGGCGAGAAGGCCCATGCCCATGCCGGGGCCGATGACACGCTGATCGCGTTTTCCGCCTCGCTGATCAAATATGTGATCTTTGCCATCGCCATCGTGACGGCGCTGATCCAGATGGGCTTCCCGGCCGCCTCGCTGGCGGCGGTGCTGGCGGCGGCAGGCCTCGCCATCGGCCTTGCCTTGCAGGATACGCTCAAAGCTGTTGCCGCCGGCGTGATGCTGGCGATCTTCCGGCCATTCCGGATCGGAGATTTTGTGACGCTGGCCGATCTGGATGGCGAGGTGACCAATATTACGCCCTTCACCACGACAATGAAGCAGATCGATAACAAGATCGTCTCGCTGACCAATGACAAGGTGTGGGGCTCTCCCCTCATCAACCACACGATCCAGCCCTTCCGGCGGCTCGACCTGTATTTCGGGGTCTCGTATGATGACGATCTCGACAAGGCGCTGGAAGTTCTGCGCCACTGCGCTGAATCCCATCCCAAGGTGATCAGCTATATGCCGATCTGGGCGGGCGTGCAGTCGCTGGCTGACTGGAGCGTGACGATGCGCCTGCGGGCCTGGGTCCCGACGCCTGATTTCATCCAGGTGCGCGCCGACCTCATCAAGAGCGTCAAACAGAACTTTGACAAATCGGGGATCACGATCCCCTTCCCGACCGCGATCGAGTATCAGGGCGAATTGCTCGCCAAAGAAACGCGGACGAAGACATCGGGCGAAGATCTTCCCCCGCCGCCGGGACGCGATACCAGCGGCTGAAGGGTCGGGGCCTTTAGAGCCCCTATCGGGAACCGGGCGACAGGCCTAGAGTGAGCCGATGATGGATACATCTGACGCCCCGCGCCCCGTTCCCCCGCCCGCCCCGGCGCCTGCGCCCCAGCCGGCCCCTTTGCCGGACGTTGCCGCGGCGGCGCCGGCGGCCGTCAAGCGGCCGCTGCTGACGCGCCTGTTCGGCATTGGCCTCTGGGGTGGACTGAAACTCCTGGCACTTTGCATCCTGGTCGGCTTCTTCGTGATGGCGGCGAGCTTCGACCCCGGCGATCCAAGTTTCAACATCATCGAAGCGATGCGGGCCATGCTGCGCCAGCTGTTTTCGGCGCTCGGCTGGGCGCTGCGGCATTTCTGGCAGCCAGCTCTGGCCGGCGCCCTGGTCGTTCTACCGGTATGGGCGCTCTGGCGGCTGGTCAGCCTGCCTTGGCGGAAATGAAACCGAGCTTCCGCGACGTCGCCGCTGGCGGGCGCGAAGAGAGCCCTATACGCTCGTAAAGGACACATGGGAGGAGACTATAATGGACACAACAAAACTGATGTTCCGCGATGGCCTGATGAAGGATGAGCGGATTCTGGTGACCGGTGGCGGCACCGGCCTTGGCAAGGAAATGGCGGAGGGCTTTCTGAAGCTCGGCGCCGAAGTGCACATCTGCGGCCGCCGGGGCGGCGTACTGGAAGAGACCGCCAAGGAACTGATGGCCAAGCATGGTGGCAAGGTTGTGCCCCATGCCTGCGATATCCGCGTGGCCGAAGCGATCACCGAGATGAACGACGGTATCTGGTCGAAGCATGGCCCCCTGACGGGGCTGATCAACAATGCGGCCGGGAATTTCATTTCGCGTACGGAGGATCTCACCATCCGCGGATTTGATGCGATTTCCAACATCGTGTTCCGCGGCACGTTCTACATGACGCATGACATCGGCAAGCGCTGGATTGCGGAAAAGCGGCGCGGCAATGTCTGCTCCATCCTGACGACCTGGGTGTGGAATGGCGGGCCGTTTGTGGTGCCCTCGGCCATGTCGAAGGCGGGCGTCAATGTGATGACCCAATCACTCGCGATTGAATGGGGCCCGCATGGCCTGCGCTTCAACGCGATTGCGCCGGGGCCCTTCCCGACCGAAGGTATGTCGAAACGTCTTTCCCCCGATGCCGATGGTGCCGAGCGGATGGAGCGCGGCGTGGCCAATCCGATGGGCCGTGTGGGCGAGATGCACGAGCTGGTGAACCTTGCCGTTCTGCTGATGGCGCCGGGCTGTGAGTATGTGAACGGCCAGACGATTGCCATTGACGGGGCGATGTACAATGCCTCCGGTGGTAACTTCAGCATGCTGAGCGCCTGGGGGGATGAGCAGTGGGCTGCTGCCCGCGCAGCCATCGAAACCACCAATGCCAGCGACCGCGCCAAGCGGACGGTCTAAAAGCCTGCTTCAGGCCCGGCTCATGGTTTGACATCGCTCAACCCGAGCCGGGCTTTCTGCGCCCCTCAAGGCAGCAGAACAACTTTGCCAACGACTTCACGGCTGCGCATCATGTCGAAGGCGGCGCGCCAGTCAGCAAGGGGAACCTCTGCATAGATGCAGGGTTTGACCTTGCCTTCCTCAGCCCATTTCCAGATGGCTTCCTGGTTTTCGCGGCCTTTTTCGGGGAACTGGCGGCCATATTCGCCGGCGCGCACGCCGACGACAGAGAAGCCCTTGATGAGGGGCATGTTCACGCTGACGCTTGGGATGCGGCCGGAGGTGAAGCCGATGATCAGGAGGCGGCCGTCAAAGGCGATGCAGCGCACGCTTTCATCAAACACATCGCCGCCGACCGGATCAAAGATCACATCTGCGCCGCGCCCACCGGTGAGCGCCTTGACCTCTTCGCGGAAACCGCGCGTGACGTTGAGGACGTGATCGGCGCCGCGCGCCTTCACGACTTTCAGCTTCTCATCTGAGGCCGAGGTGGCGATGACCGTGGCGCCGAGCAGCTTGCCGACCTCGACCGCCGCCATGCCGACACCGCCGCTGGCGCCGTGGACCAGCAGGGTTTCGCCCGGCTGGAGATGACCGCGAATGACCAGCGAGACATAGGCGGTAAGATAGGCCGCGCCATAGGCGGACGCTTCGGCAAAGCTGAGCGCGGCAGGCTTTTTCCGCAGGCCGGCGGCGGGCATGGCGATGAATTGCGAGAAGGCGCCGATGCGGCTGCCGCCGGCAACTTCATCGCCGGGTTTCAGCTCCGTCACGCCCTCCCCCACCGCATCGACCACGCCGGCCAGTTCCATGCCGAGGGTGAAGGGAAGCTCGGGCTTCAGCTGGTATTTTCCCTCCGTCATCAGAAGGTCTGGAAAGTTGAGGCTGGCGGCCTTGACCGCCACGCGCACCTCGCCGGGCTTTGGCTCCGGCAGGGGCAAATCCTGAAGCCCCGTCCCGGCAAAATCCGGGGCGAGCTGACTGACAACAAGAGATTTCATTATTTCCTAGCCGCGTACATACTTCTCAAGGTCGTGCCCGCTGACACTGCCCAAGCCACTATTTATCTTCTCATACAGAGATTCCAAGCCAGCCAACTCAAAAGGCCATGAGCGACGACGCTGAAGATAATCCAGGGGCCAGCAACAATTTGCCACTGCGCATGATCGAGGCCTCCTCCAAACAGATGGATACCCACGAGAGACAACCAGAGAATCACACTGCTGCCAGCTGACGTGAACAGATAATTTAGCTTCAAACCACGCTTCGCAAGCCAAGTCCAAAGGTACGATGTTGCAAAAAAAAGAGCCCCAAAAGTGACAACACCGTAGGCCAATATGCCAAGCCAAACCGTTCCGAAAAAGTCTCTTAATTCGCCGATATCCCCCGAGAGCAGGTTTATCGAAAGCGCGAGAATGATCGCTAGTAGCAGATCCGCGATTCTTGCAATGCCCCACATTTTGACAACGTCTGAGCTCATTAGGATCTATCCCGTGCGAGGCCGCTGCTGGTGCACATAACCTTTCGTCTGCGCGAATGGCTGAAGTTATAGCATCCCCAATTGCGATATCGCAGACTGGATGATCTCAGACGATGTCTTTAAGTAGCGCAACAGAATTTGGTCATTTGCTGAAGATGCGCTGCTGGAATAGATCATGGACCATCCGGGCGATTTCGGCGCAGGCGGCGCGGGCGCCGGGCGAGAGGAAGGTGAAGGCGGTAAAGGCATGGGCGAGGCTGTCATAGCGTTTGTGCATCACCTTCACGCCGGCGGCCTTGAGACGCTCGGCATATTCATCGCCTTCGTCCACCAGCGGGTCGTGACCTGCTGTCACCACAACAGCGGGCGGGAGACCGGAAAGGTCGCTTTCCTGGCCGGGGGAAACGTTGAGGTCAGTGTAATCAAAGCCTTCGGGCAGATACTGCTTCATGAACCAGTCCATCGTGTCCTGGCTGAGGGAGAAGGTATTCGCGAAGCTGGTTTTGGAGGGGTAGTGTTTGGAAATGTCGATGGCCGGATAGATTAGAAGCTGAAGCGCCGGGATGGGGCCACCTTCCCGCTTCATCCGCTGGCTGATGATGGCGGAGAAGTTTCCGCCCATACTGTCGCCGCCGACAGCGGCCTTGCCCGCAGGCGCGCCGTATTTGGCCGCGTTCTCCACGCCCCATTTATAGGCGGCAAAACAGTCGTTGAGACCGGCCGGAAAGATGTGTTGGGGCGCAAGGCGGTAATCGACCGAGAGGACAGGCGCCTGCGCCCCTTGCGCGAGCATGCCGCAGAAGGCGTGGCAGGTGTCCATATCCCCGATCACACCGCCGCCCATATGGAAATAGACGATCAGGGGATGGCGCGGGTCTTGAGAGGCGGGCGTGTAGAGGCGCACCGGAATCTCGTTTGCGTCCGGGCCGGGGATGGTGAACGCCTCGACACCGACGCCGCCGGGAAGCTTGTCAGCCATCAGGGCGAGTTGGGCCTTGACGCCCTGCTGTACAGCCTCGGCCGGCAGGGTGGACATGGGCGGCGCGTTGCGGCCGTTCCAGGCGACCAGCTGGAGCTGGGGCTCAAGCGTGCGGCCCTCGATGGTCTTGGGCTCACCGCCCGACATCTTGACGATCATGCCGCCAGGCAGGCTGGCAATCATCTTTGCAATAGCGCGCTGAAGGCTCACCGGATTTTCTCCCTTTATCTCTTCTCGAGGGAGAACCTGACGCTATTTTCGCGCGCCGCCAAGGGGTTCCCCGGCGGCGGCGAGATTATCCCTCTGCGTCGAGCGCCTTGAGACCGGAGAGCAGCAGGGTGCAGGCAAAGCGGGTGGCGCCTTCAACATCGACGGGGCGGCGCTTGAGCATGTAGTCGCCCATCTCGCGGGCGATACCGATGGCGGCGGCGGTGAGGTATTCGGTATCGAGGGAGGGCTTAGTGCCCTGTTTTCCAAGGACATGTTCGAGGTCAGCGCGGATTTCCTGGGCGACGGCCTGCATTTCGGGCGTATCGACGCGCACGCCGATGAGGGCGATATGGGGGGCGCCACTTGCGATTGCGTCTTCATTCTCGCGCGAAATGAAGCCGAAATAGGCACGGTAGGCGTGTTCCATATAGTCTTCGAGGCTCTGCGCCCTGGCGCGGACATCGGCCAGACGATCACGGAAACGATAGGTGGAATCCTCCGCGATGGCCTGGAAGACTTCCTCTTTCGACTTGAAATAATTGTAGAAAGTTCCCGAGGCGAGCGCCGTTTCGCGGATGATATCGCGCACGGTGGTGGCCTCGTAACCAATGCGGGCGAAGACCTGGCGGCCCGCCTGCAAGATGGCGCGGCGGTTGGCAGCCTTGGTGCTGGCGCGCTTGCCGCAGAGGGCATCGGGCACTGTCATATCGGCCATGAGGTTTCTTTCTGGTTGTAACGAACCCGACACTGCACCCGGCGTCATCCCGCGTCAACTTTGTGATCCCGTAGAGCAGCTATGCGCGCAGACGCGGCCAAAAAGCCGGGCAATGAGCGTCAATTCCGGGACAGATCGGGACAATCTGGGACAAACCGGGACACTTCAGGACACTTCAGGACAGTTCAGGACACTTTCGGACACCAGGAGACGGGCTCATTCGATCTCCTCGGCGGGGCGTCCCGGACGGGTTTTGTAACCGGGAATCGACCAGCCGAATTTCATCGCCCCGCCCCGGATGGCGAAGGCGACGAGCGCGGCCGGAACCGCCGCCATCATCACCGGGAGGCCGGCAAGGTGGAGCCCGGTATAGGTGGCCGCGCCGGCGAGCGCGGCGGTGATGTAGATCTCCGGGCGCAGGAGGATGCAGGGCTCGCCCGCCAGCTGGTCGCGCAGGATGCCGCCGAAGCTCGCCGTGATGACGCCCATGACCACCGCGATGACCGGCGAGCCGGTGACCTCCAGCGCCTTCCAGGCCCCGAACACGCAGTAGGCGCCAAGGCCCACGGCATCGAGCCAGAGGAGGAGCTTGTAGCGGGACTCAAACAGGTGGGCGGTGAAATAGACGAGGACGGCGGTGACGAGGCAGATCAGCAGATAGTCATGATTGGCCACCCAGAAGACGGGCACATCGAGGATCAGGTCGCGCACCGTGCCGCCCCCTACCCCGGTGAAGGCGGCAAAGAAGAGGAAGCCGATGATGTCGAGCTGCTTGCGCGAGGCCGCCAGCGCGCCGGTGGCGGCGAAGACGGCGATGCCCGCATAGTCGAGGATCAGAATGGGGTTCATGGCGCGCTCCCTGTGTCAGAGGGAGAGGGATGGGGGAGAGCGAGGGGGGCGTCAATTGGGTGGCGTTGAGATAGAGCGGAGAGCTACCCCACCCCAACCCTCCCCATAGTCATGGGGAGGGGGCCGGTTGTGCGTGGGGAGAGGTTTTATTTCCGCTGATAGCTACCTGCCCCCTCCGTCCGCTTCGCGTCCACCTCCCCCGCTACGCAGGGGAGGATAACAGCGCGTCCTCTCAACGAAGTGCAACGCAATCCTCCCCTGCGTAGCGGGGGAGGTGGATTGCGCGGGACGCGCAAGACGGAGGGGGATCTGTTTGCGGTTTGCGGGATGACACGGGGGATTAGAGCGGCGCGCTCTCGGGCGTCATGCCCTCCGCCAGCTGACGGTCTCGTTTGATGCGTAGGCGGAGGGAAAGGATGATGCCGAAGGCGACGCGGATGAGGATGAGGAGGAGGACGCCCATCAGGGGTTCGTCCGTACCAAAGGCGAACATGGCGCCGAGGATGATGGCGAGGTGCAGGGTGACGATGCGGCCATAGGGGGCGGCCATTTCTGCGGCGACATTGGCGCGGGCGATCTCTCCGCGGCCGATGAAATGGATGAGGAAGACCGCAAGGTTTGCCGCAAAGATGGCGGCGAGGAACCAGGCAATGTGCGGGCCGGTGGTGAGCGCCCAGCCGAGGAGTTCGGCGGGATTTGGAAAGCCGATCTCCGGGGACGCAAAACTGGCGATGAAAATGCCGTGCCCGAAGCAGAACGCGCCGTAATGCACGATGAAGAAGGGCACGAGGAAGAAGACGCCCGCGCCGCTGATCATGCCCTTGCCGAGCTGGGTGAGACCGCCGGCAGCCATGCGGGCCGCCGCAAAGAGGCCGATGACGAGGTTTTCCAGCCAGTAAAGCGCGACCAGCGGCGTGGCGCCCCAGCCGAACTGGAAGATCGCCCAGATGGGCAGGAGATCGACTGCAAGATTGAGCCAGGAGAGCGGATCGGCATAGGCGCGCGCGATCAGCGATGGCGAGATTTTCGGTATCATGGCGGCCCCCCTGCCTTTTCCCTCCCCCGGGTCTGGCAGATCAGTACCCGGCCTGCAACGCCCCTTCATAAGCGGGGAAACTGAAAGGATCATGCGTCGTGAGGCCGTAGGCGCCTCTGGGATTGTCGATATTGCCGGTGAGAATTTCGTAATGGAGGTGGGCAGCCTGCGCGTTTCCAGTCGAGCCCATCTGGCCGACCGGCTGGCCAAAGCCGATGGAGACGCCGGGCGTGATGCCGGGGGCGAAGTAGTCAAGATGGGCGTAGCGCGTGTAGATGCCGTGGCCATGATCGAGCACGACATTCAGGCCGTAGCCGGAGGAATTCTTTGCCTCGATCACGCGGCCGGGCGCGCCGGAATAGACGATGCCGGGCGGGCGGCTGGTGAGGTCTATGCCCGCATGCATGCGCCCATCGCGCAGGCCATAGCCCGAGGCGAGGCAGACATCATTGACCGGAGAGGTGGCGAGGATGACGCCATAGACGACGATGATCGGCTTGAACTCTGTGAGCCAGCGATCCCCATCCATGGCCGGGGCGTTGGAGACGCGCATGCCGGGACAGGCGCGCAGGTAAGCGTTTGGCTGGAACGGGCCCTGGGGCGGATTGCGCGCATCCCCCGGCGGGCCGTAATTCACCGGGGGCATGCGCAGGATAGCCTGGGACGGGCGATGACTGACGGGCGCGGGCGATGAGGCGCAGGCAGCGGCGAGCAGAAGCGCCGCCAGCGCGAGACCGGTCGCCCCTGCCCTCATGCGCCGACCTTCGCCCGTTTCGCTCCGCGCTCGATCTCTTTCAGCAGATCGCGGACATAGAGATTGAAATCCACCTGCATCCGGTGGCGCGGGCTGTCATAGAAATGGCCCAGATGGGCCTGTTCATCGGCAATGGTCACGCGGTCCATCTCCTCATGCGAGGGGAAAGCGTAGCGCCCCTGAAGCGCGGCCGCCACCAACTTTGACTGTTGTTCTGCAAAGTTAACGAGCGTGGGCAGCGGCTGGGCAAGGCCGAGGAAGAACAGGGTCTCGCGGCCGGGCTTTACCATGCGCTTGTAGAGGGAGAAGACGTTGTCCTTCGGGGTGAGCTCATCCTGCTTGAAGAAGGGGAAGCTGGTATTGTAGCCGGTCGCCCAGATAATGGCGTCAATCTCTTCGGAGGTGCCGTCTGTGAAGTGGACGGTGTTGCCGTCGAACCGGTCGATGCCGGGGCGCGGGATGATGTCGCCACAGCCGACGCGGGTGAGGAATTCTCCGGAGACGGAGGGGTGGCCTTCCAGCGGCTCATGGTCTGGTTTTGGCAGGCCATAATCTTCCATATTGCCGATGGTTTTCTTGATCTTTTTCTTGGCGAGCGAGCGGCCAAGGCTGGCGGGCATCCAGGCGGGCAGCACGGCTTTGTCGGCGGGGCGGCCGTCCATGTATTTGGGCATCACCCAGACGCCGCGGCGCATGGAGATGAAAAGCTTCTGCGCAATCGGGCGCTGGGAAAGCTCTGAGGAGATGTCCATCGCCGAATTGCCGGCGCCGACGATCATGATGCGCTTGCCGCGGAAATCATACGGCTCGAACGGGTCGCGGTAATGGTGGGAGTGGACCTGATAGCCCGTGAAGTTGCCGGGATAGGTGGGCGTGCGG
Source organism: Alphaproteobacteria bacterium HGW-Alphaproteobacteria-18 (assembly GCA_002841155.1). Lineage (GTDB taxonomy): Bacteria > Pseudomonadota > Alphaproteobacteria > Caulobacterales > Hyphomonadaceae > Hyphomonas. The sequence goes on along the minus strand of PHEH01000005.1, from coordinate 277,159 downwards.
GCGTCCCAATGGTGGCCGTTGGCGACGATGACGGCGTCATACTCGCGGGTTTCGCCAGTCGACAGGGTGACGCGGTAACGCCCGCCGGGGAGATCGGCAACATCGGTGACAGAGGTGTTGAAGGTGATCGTCTCGCGCAGGCCGAAATGATCCACATAATCGTGGAAATATTGCAGGAGCTGGGCGTGGTGGGGGAAATCGGGCCAGTCTGCGGGGACAGGATAATCCTCGAAGGCGAGGCGCCATTTGGAGGTGTCGATGTGCAGGGACTGGTAGCAGGAGGAGACCCCGTTGGGGTTCATGTAATACCAGTTGCCACCGATATTGTCGGACTTCTCGAAACAGTCATACGGCAGGCCGGCGTCTTTCAGCCGTTTTGCCATGGTGAAACCGGAACAACCGGCGCCAATGATGCACGTCTTGGGCTTTGCCGCTGCGTCAAATGCCATTTAGGCGTCTCCTCTTCCCCTGGGGCGGGTCACGTTTGCCGTTTCTTTGGAATTGGTGCGATGTTATCCGGCTTGGATAAGGCGTCAAATCCGGACGCGGGGTAAGCCTCTGATGAATGATGACAAAAATGATCCCGATCGCATCGCCGCTGTGATGCGCGAACATGTCGGACTGATGAACAGCGCCGTGCCGTGGGGCAATGAGGTGGGCTTTGAGGTCACGCGCGTCGAGCAAGGCCATGTCTGGGGGCGCCAGCCCTGGGCGGAGAACCTCGTAGGCGACCCGGATACCGGCGTCATCCATGGCGGGGTGATCACCACCTTCCTCGACAATCTCTCCGGCATGGCCTGCACCGCGGCGATGACGAAGCTGCGCTTTGTGGCGACGATTGACCTGCGGATCGACTATATGCGCCCGGCTGAAAAGGGGCTGGAGATCATCGGCGAGGCCGAGTGCTACCGGGTGACCAAGAGCGTTTGCTTTACCCGCGCCTGGGCCTATCACGAGACGCGCGACCGGCTGATCGCGACATCGGCGGGCACCTTTGCCATCAACAAGCCGCGCTTTGGCTCGCAAAGCCCACAGGGGAAGACGCAGGCATGAATCCGGACCTGACCAATCCGCGCGCGGATGAAGTGGACGCCATCCTCAGGCGCATTCCGTTTGCGCAGACCCTTGGCATGCGCTGTGAAGTGCTGGGCGACGAGATGACGGCGATCCTGCCGTTTCAGGAAAAGCTGATCGGGAATGTGACCATCCGCGCGCTGCATGGCGGGGCGATTGCGTCTTTCCTGGAGCTGACGGCGATGTTGCAGGTGTTTCTGATTTCCGACATGCCGCGCCCGCCCAAACCGATGAACATCACCATCGATTACCTGCGCCAGGGGCATGCCAAGGATCTCTATGCGCGGGCGTATGTGATGAAGATGGGCCGGCGGATGGCGTCGGTGCGCGCCGAGGCGTGGCAGGAGAGCCGCGCCGATCCGGTTTCGGCCATCGTGGCGCATTTCATGGTGGCGCAGGACTAGCCACCCCCTCCCACCGGCGCGGGCAAGCTGCACTCATGGCTTCACAGCAGGCATGGGGGTGGTATCCTCGGGGCGAATTGCGGAATGATCCGTTCGCACGCTACGCAGACAGGCCCGTTGGGCCGCAAAGATTGGTGGACCCATGAAACGCGCCTTTGTTGCCCTCGCCCTTGGCCTGACGGCCTGTGCCAGCGCCCCTTCCGCTGCCCATGCGGATGATCTCGACTGGATCAGCGGCTGCTGGCGCAATGATGATCGCACCTACAAGGAAGTGTGGACCAAGCCTGAGCATGGCTATCTGTTCGGCTATGCGCTGAACCTCAATGGCAATGTGGCAACCTTCTTCGAGCAGACACGCATTGATCTGGGCACGCCGGCGACGCTGAATGCCTATCCCGGCGGGTTCGGGCCTTCAGAGTTCACCGAAACGAGCCGGGGCAGAAACTCGATCACCTTTGCCAACCCGGCGCATGATTTTCCCCAGCTCATCACCTACACCCGCGATGGCCGCCGGATGAACGCGACGATCTCCCGGATGAACGGGGACCAGGCACAGGTGTTCAACTTCCGCCGCTGCTAGGGCGCGGCGCCCGGAACCTTTCCGGACGCCTGCCTCTTGCTTACTCAGGGTCTGCCCGAAGAACGGGCTCACCACCGAAGCGCGTGGCCCAATCGGGTGTAAGCTTGCCGGCCAGTTCGCTGGCCGGAACAGTGATCACATACGCGCCCTCGGCATACGGGCCGACATCGTAGGGGGAGAAGAGGACGCTGATCCCGCCGAACTTGCCGGCCTCGGTGGACGGCTCAAGCACGAAATTGGCGCCCCATTGTGTGCCGGCCGTTTGACTGTCGCCCAGCAGTTCCTCGACTTCGGCAGCAATCTGGTCGCGGCTGGTATCGCCATAGGCGCGTTCGAGCTTTTCATCGGTGAGGTGTGACTTCAAACGCTCGCCATAGCCAGCGGCATCGGCGACCACTGCGCCAATCGCGACAGGCTCCACCTGCCCTTTCTGCTGGACCATGCCCTTGAGAGCATAGTTGGGGTGAGCGCCGCCGGTATAGACATACATATTTTGCAGTACGCTGATGATATCGCCTTCCTGGGCAGTCGCCTCGAAGCGGTATTCCATAGAATACTGACGGAACCAGCTTTCCGTGCCATTGGCAGCGGCCTCTTCAGCGGCAGTCTTGCTGTCACTGACGGCCTGTTCCTTGAGTGTGTCCAGATAACCTTGCGCGAGGTTGAAATAGGACTGGGCCAGGGCCTCATCGAAGGCAGCGATCTTCGGGTCGACAACCGTGCGGATTTCGTAGTCTTCGGTGATCTCTTCAAAGGTGGGGCTGCCGAGATCGGAGGGCAGAGGCGCAATGTCCGCAGAGGCGGTTTCCGCCGTGGACGTCTCAGCTGGCGCTTCCACCTCAGGGGCGCAGGCCGCCAGCAGGAGCCCGGCCATCGAAGCGGAAAGAAGGAGGCGTTTCATGGATTCGTTCCTTAGAGACTCAGCAGTTCGGGATCTCCGCCCTGCGCGGTGATGTTGACACTTACCACGCGCTCTGTGGCGAAACGATGGAGATAATGGGGGCCACCCGCCTTGGGGCCGGTGCCCGAGAGCCCCTCCCCGCCGAAAGGCTGGACGCCGACCACGGCGCCGATCATCGAGCGGTTCACATAGGTGTTGCCGACCGGGCAGGCCGCCTTGACCGCGTTGTGGAAGCTTTCCAGGCGCGAATGGATGCCGAGAGTAAGGCCGTAGCCCTTGGCTTTCAGGCTGGCGGCAATGGCAGCGACATTATCCGGATCATAGCGCAGGAGATGCAGGACGGGCCCGAAGGTTTCCTCGTTGATCTGGTCAAGCGAGGAGAGCTCCACAAGGGCCGGGCCGAAGCCATAACCGTCTTCCCCGAGCTTGCCGGCGTCCAGCTGGTGGAGGACTTTGGCTTCGCGGCGCATGCGCTCCAGATGGCCCGCAAGGGCCTTGCGGGCGTCGGCATCGATGACCGGGCCGGTGTCGGTTTCCGGCAGTGCCGGATCGCCCAGCGCCAGCTCATTCATGGCGCCGATGAGGCCTTCGATGAGATGATCGGCGGTCGCGTTCGGAATGAAGGCGATGCGCAGGGCCGAGCAGCGCTGGCCGGCCGAGCCGAAGGCGGAGAGGATCATGTCGTCGATCACCTGTTCGCGCAGGGCGGTGGTGTCGACGAAGAGGCCGTTGAGGCCGCCGGTTTCGGCAATCAGCGGGATGATGGGGCCGTCGCGGCCCGCCAGCGTGCGGTTGATCAGGCGGGCGGTGGAGGTGCCGCCGGTGAAGCAGACGCCGGAGACGCGGCTGTCAGCGGTGAGGGCCGCGCCGACGGTTTCCCCCCGGCCCGGCAGGAGATGCAGGGCATCGGCCGGGAGGCCTGCCTTGTGGAAGAGGCGCACGGCCTCAAAGGCGGTGAGGCCTGTCTGCTCGGCGGGCTTGGCGACGACGGTGTTGCCGGCGGCAAGGGCGGCGGCGATCTGGCCGGTGAAGATGGCGAGCGGGAAGTTCCAGGGGCTGATGCAGCAGAAGACGCCGCGGCCATGCAGGGAGAGATGGTTGGTCTCCCCCGTTGGTCCGGGCAGGCGCACGGGGGCGGCAAAATCATGCTCTGCCTGCGAGGCATAATAACGGCAGAAATCGACCGCTTCGCGCACTTCGGCGATGCCATCGGGGAGCGTCTTGCCAGCCTCACGCGCCATCAGGGCGATCAGCTGGGCAGCGTTTGCCTCCATGGCATCCGCCATGGCGTGGAGATATTCCGCGCGCTTGGGGCCGCCGAGGCGATCCCATTCGGGCTGGAAGTTTGTTGCCGCCTCGAGCGCGCGGTCGATGGCGGAAGCGTCCGCCTCCCGGAGGGCGCCGAGCGCGCGGCCGGTCTCGGCGGGCATACGGACGAGTTCGCCCCCGCCGGTTTCCGGCTTACCGGATATGATGGGGCCAGCCGCAAAGGCGGGGCCATCATCAAGCGTTCTGAGGGCGGCGGCAAACTGGCCGCGCACACCGATCTGGCTGAGATCATGGCCAGCAGAATTGCGGCGGCCGGCGCCATAGAGGCGCGGCGGCGTGGGGATGCGCGGATGGCGGCGGGGGCCTGCCTCGACCTTGGCGATGGGGTCGGCGACAACCTGCTCTGCCGGAACATCGGGATCAAGGAAGGAATGGACGAAGCTGGTATTGGCGCCGTTCTCAAGCAGGCGGCGGACGAGATAGGGCAAGAGGTCTTCATGCGCGCCGACCGGGGCGTAGACGCGCACGCGGCTGCCCGCTTCGGCGGCTTCATAGAGGGGCTCGCCCATGCCGTGGAGACGCTGGAACTCGAAACTGGTAACGCCGGCATCCGCCGCCAGCAGGTCGACGGCGGCAAGGCTGTGGGCGTTATGGGTAGCGAAGGCAGAGTAGATGGCAGGCGACGCCGCAAGCATGGCTTTGGCGCAGGCGAGGTAATGAACGTCCGTACCCTGCTTGGTGGTGAAGACGGGGAAATTGGAAAAGCCCTCGACCTGAGCATTCTTGATCTCGCTGTCCCAATAGGCGCCTTTGACCAGGCGAACCATGAAGCGGCGATTGGTTTCCTTCGCCAGGATGGCAAGGCGGTCGATCACGGCGCGGGCGCGTTTCTGGTAGGCCTGGACGGCAAGGCCAAGGCCGGTCCAGTCTTTCAGGGAGGGCTCACGCGCGAGGCGCTCGAAGATCTTCAGGCTGATGACCAGGCGGTGGGCTTCCTCCGCGTCGAGACAGAGGCCGATATTGGCCTTGGCGGCCGCCTCACAGAGGGAGAGGACGCGGGGATAAAGCTCGGCCATCACGCGGGCTTCCTTCACCGCAAGATAGCGCGGATGGAGCGCGGAGAGCTTCACCGAAACGCCGTTGGCTTTTTCCGGCGGCAGGGCGGGGTCTTTGTCGGCGGCGACGGCGGCGATCGCGTCATGATAGGCTTTGTAATAGCGGTCAGCGTCTACCGTGGTGCGGGCACCTTCGCCGAGCATATCGAAGCTGAAATGCGCCGCTTCGCCGGATTTCACCATGCGGCGGCCACGCTTGAGGGCTTCCGATACTGTCCGCCCCAGGACGAACTGTTCACCCATGATGCGCATGGCCTGCATCATGGCGGCGCGGATGACGGGCTCGCCGCTCTGGCGAACGAGGCCGGTGACGAAATTGCCCGCGCCTTTCTGGGCATTGGCCGGCGCGCCGATGACGCGGCCGGTGAGCATGAGGCCCCAGGTGGAGGCGTTGACCAGCCAGCTGTCAGACTGGCCCTTATGGGCGCCCCAGTCGCCCGAACGGATTTTCTCGGCGATGAGATCGTCTTTCGTCTCGGTGTCCGGCACACGCAGGAGCGCTTCAGCCAGGCACATAAGGGCGAGGCCTTCGGAGTTCGTCAGGCCGAACTCTTCCAGGAAGCTTTCCATCATGCCCTTGCGGCGGCCCTTGGCGCGGGCCGACATCACCAGCTCCCTGCCCCGGCGGACGGCGCCTTCGCGGATCGGCTGAGGTAGAATGCCTTCCTTGAGCAGGCCTTCCAGGAGGGCCTCCTCGTCAGCAAATTTCAGAGCGTCAAGCGCGTCCCAATCGAGAGCGGTGTGTGTAACGGTATCGGGCATGGGGTGGGTCCGTCTGGCAGGGCCGGGGCAATAATCTGCCGCTTATACCGCAGCCTGCGCACAAGAATACCCCCGGTGAGCGAGTGTGCCAAAACAACACTGCGCCGCAATGACCCCCTTTACGCCCCGCGCCAAGCCCGCCAGATTGCGCGCCCAAAGCCCATGGGGGGCTGAAATTCAGGGAGCCGGCATGCGCATCATGCTCGTCACCGACGCTTGGGACCCGCAGGTCAACGGCGTCGTACGCACGATGAAGCGCGTTATCGCCGAGACAGAGGCCATGGGCCATGTCTGGGAGATCGTGCATCCGGGGGATGGCTTCATGACCATGCCCCTGCCGACCTATCCCGAGATCAAGCTGGCGCTGTTTGCGCGGCGCAAGATCCGCGAGCGGTTTGACGCTTTCGAGCCCGACGCGGTGCATATCGCGACCGAGGGCACCCTCGGCATGGCCGGGCGCGCGGTCTGCCTGACGGAGAAACACCCGTTTTCCACCGCCTATCACACCCGGTTTCCCGAATATGTGTCGGCGCGCCTGCCGGTGCCTCTGGCGTGGGGCTATTCTTTCGTACGCTGGTTCCACAAATATTCCGGCAAGGTGATGGTGGCGACGCCCTCCCTGCTCGATGAGCTGCGCCAGCAGCGCTTCATCAACCTTGTTTCCTGGAGCCGGGGGGTGGACACCGAGATGTTCAACCCAGCCAAACGCATCGCCGAAGGCCAGCCGGGCGATCCGTTTGCGGGGATGAAACGTCCGATCTTCCTGAATGTCGGGCGGGTGGCAGTTGAGAAGAATATCGAATCCTTTGCCGAGCTGGACCTGCCGGGCACCCGGGTGATCGTTGGCGACGGGCCACAGCTCGAAGAGCTGAAGAAGAAATACAAGGATGTCGTGTTCCTGGGTGCCAAGTTTGGCGATGACCTGGCCGCCCATTATGCGAGCGCGGATGTGTTCGTGTTCCCGAGCCTGACCGACACGTTCGGACTGGTGGTGCTTGAGGCGATGGCGGCAGGCACGCCAGTGGCCGCTTACGACGCCACGGGGCCACGCGATGTGATCCCCGGCTCCGGGGCCGGGACGATTACACCGCTTGGCGGCCCGCTGCGCCAGGGCGCGCTGGATTGTCTTGAGCTGAGCCGGGAGACCTGCCGGGCCTATGCGGAGACCTATAGCTGGCGGTCCTGCGCAGAGGCGTTCATCGAAAACCTTCAGCCCCTGCCCGCGCCAGAGCGCAAACGCTTCTGGCAGAAGATCCGTATCCGGCGGCGGCGGCCCCCGGCAGGGCCAGGCTTCTGACGCGGGACTGAGGCGGCGTCAGTAGCCTCGGCTTTTTGCAACAAGCTGGGCGGCGATCTTCTGCTGCGCGAGCAGCTCGTCTTCATGCAGAGGCACGAGGCCTTGTTCCAGAAGGTAGCCGTCCGGCCCGGCCGCGCCATCATCCACCGAAAACACCACGAACTCTGCCAAGCCATCCACCAGCGGCAGATTCTGGTCTTTCACATAGAAAAACATGAGCCGGGCAAGCCCATACTCCCCGGAATTGATGTTATCGAATGTGGGCTCGACACCGTTGAACCAGGTACCTTTTGCGCGGTCCGCATTCTGCTCCAGGAACGAATAGCCCAGGACACCGACAGCCTCTGGCGACTTCATCAGGGACTGGACAATCGCAGAGTCATGCTCGCCGAAATCGATCCATTTGCCATCGGTGCGGATTGTGTGGGACCGCAGCTTGAAGGCCTCTGGGTCAGACGCTTTCAATTCCTGAAGCTCAGGGATTTCAAGCGCCCCCTTCTCCATGCCCAGTTCATTGAAGGCGTCCCGCGTGCCCGACGTGGGCGGCTGGCCAAAGACGAGGATCGGAACATCGGGCAATTCCGGAGACACTTCACTCCAGCGGGAATACGGGTTTGGGATGAACCCGCCTTTGCCGTCAGGGATATCCTTGGCGAGGGCGAGAAACATCTGCCTTTTGGTCATGCGAAAATCCGGACCGTTCTTGGCATTTGCCAACACGATACCGTCATACCCGAACGCAAGTTCGGTGATATCGACAACCCCGGCACTCCGGCACAATTCCCGTTCGGAAGCCGTCATCGGGCGGGAAGCGTTCGCAATGGATGGCGTGATCGGACCAACGCCCTCACAGAAGGCCTTGAAGCCCCCGCCCGTGCCCGTCGACTCCACAATCGGGGTGGAAAAGCGTGTCACGGCGCCAAACCGCTCGGCCACGGGGCGGGAGAACGGCGCGACCGTGGAAGACCCCACGATCTTGATCTTCTGGTTCCGGGCGATGGCAGGGACAGGCTTGACGCCCGGCTCTCCGGTATCCAGCTGAGACAGGTCCGTCTGGCCGCAGGCAGCCAACAGCAGCAGCGCAGCGCCCAACAGGCAGGAAAGGCGAAGGGACATCAGCAGACCTCCGGGAATGGCGTGCACACCGCGAGAGGACGCGATTTGTGGAACCCCAGTTTACTAAACTTGCAAGCAGTATCTGGCGCCGCTGTACTACTCTTTTGTGACACGTCTGTGTAACGGGCAAAATTTCTTCTTGCATGACCGGGCGTTGTGCACTAACTCCACCCTTGAAATTCGATGTGGCGGACATCTGGGCTAACCCGATAAGGGGGGCCCCCTGTACTAACGCCCAAAGCTGGTTTGAAGCCCTTTGGAGGTTAGGTGTCATGCGCACTTACGCTACCCCGTATCATATTGCCCGTGAGCAACAGCCCGAGCTGCCGACGTATTGCTTTCGTCCGGAGCGCGTGACCGCAGCCGCAAACTGGTTCGTGGAGAAATTCCCGGCCCAGCCTTTCTATGCCGTGAAGGTAAACCCTGCCCCGCACGTCCTCGACGCGCTGTGGGAAGGGGGCATCCGCAGCTTTGACGCGGCTTCCGAGACCGAAATCGAGCTGATCCGCGGCCGCTTCCCCGATGCGCGCATCGCTTTCCTGCACCCGGTGAAGCCCCGGCGCGCCATTGAGCGTGCCTACAAGCTGCATGGCGTGCGCATCTTCGTGACCGACTCGATGGCCGAACTGCACAAGATCCTCGACGCGACCGACTTCGCCAAGGATCTGACGATCCTCGTGCGCATTGCCGTTTCGAATGAAGGCTCTGCCCTGCCGCTATCGGGCAAGTTCGGCGCCAGCGCGTCGGAAGCTGCTGAAATCCTCAGCGTGGCCCGCCGCTATGCGGACGAACTGGGCGTGTCGTTCCATGTCGGCAGCCAGGCGATGAAGCCGTCTGCCTGGGCGCAGGCAATGGCGGACGCCAGCCGCGTCATCATCGACGCCGGCGTGACCGTGGACATCGTGGATGTCGGCGGCGGCTTTCCGGCGATCTATGCCGACAAGAACCCGCCGGAGATGGAAGACTATGTCTCCATGGTGATGCGCTCGTTCGAGAACATGTTCGTTCTGGAAAACGCTGACCTGTGGTGCGAGCCCGGCCGCGCGCTGGTGGCCGAAGCAGAAAGCCTCCTGGTGGGCGTCGATCTGGTGAAGGGCAACGCGCTCTACATCAATGAAGGCTCCTATGGCGCGCTCTATGACGCGGTGCATGAGAACTGGGTGTTCCCGATGCGCGCGATCTCGGGCGACGGACGCAAGCTCGGCCGCATGGTGGAGTACACCGTCTACGGACCGACCTGCGATTCGGCCGACATGCTTCCGGGCACGGTCTGGCTTCCGGCCGGCCTGACCGAGGGCGACTATATCGAGTTCGGCAATATCGGCGCCTATGGCCGCTCGATGGCCACCCGCTTCAACGGGTTTGGCGAGTCCGAAGTGGCGATTGTCCAGGACAGCCCCTGGCCGTCGCTCTATGGCTCGGCAGAAGGCGCCGAAGTCATCTCGATCGGCTCGATGGCCACGAACTGAACCTCGGGAAAGCCGTAGCGTCTCAGGACGCGGGTGATCCCTTCCTCATTGTCCGGCGGGCTCGTCAGGCAGGCTGTGCCGCCCTGCCCGCCGGAATCTGATCTCTCAGGCAGCACACGGATGGTCTGGCGGGCAATGGCCGCGCCGGAATCGATATAGCTGACCGCATGGGGCGCGGTTGCAATGAGCTGTCCGCGCACCAGCGGGAAATGCGTGCAGGCCAGAATGATCGTGTCGATCTGATCGCCGCCCGGCGCCTTGAAGAGTGGGGCCTGGGCCGCCGCATAGGCCTCAGGCGGCACGTCTTCGCCGCGCGCATGGGCCTCGGCAAGTTTTACCAGCTCCAGACTGCCATGCAGGATGACGCGCTTGTCGCTGGCGAATTCCTCGATCAGGCGGGCGGTGTAGGCGCGCCTTATGGTGCCCGGCGTGGCGAGAAGGCCGATCGTGCCGGTTTCGGTGAGCTTTGCCGCCGGCTTGATGGCCGGCACCGTGCCGACAACGGGAATATCGAGCGCGGCGCGCACCTCAGTGAGGGCCAGCGTGCTGGCCGTGTTGCAGGCGATGACGAACACATCCGGCCTGACGACGTCCACCAGCGCCTTCGCAACGACCGGAAGGCGCGCACGCAGGGCTTCGTCTGATTTGTCCCCATATGGGAAAAAGCCGGTATCGGCGGCATAATGGACCGAGAGGCGGGGCCCAAGCGCGCGGATCTCGCCCGCGACCGTGAGCCCGCCAACGCCTGAATCGAACACCAGAATGCGGCCCTTGGCGGGCGAAGGCTCGAAGGGATAGGGCGTATCAACAGTCATGATGCCTCGTTAAGACCATTTGCGCGCGGCGAAAACGGGGCGGTTTTTGGCTTTTGGCACGAGATTTGTTGTGCGGCGCACAATAGCGGCGTACATTAAAGATCAAAGCTGATGGATACAAAACAGATGTTTGACTTCTGGCTGGCGCCCTGGCGCACTTCCCTAGCCCTCACCGCAGCGTCGTTGGAATCGATGCTGACGATGCAGAAAAGCATGATGAGCCTTTCCTCCATTACCCTTGCGGATGGATTTGACGGGCTGGACGAGAACTACATGCGTCAGGCCTTTCAGCTGACGGCGGATGCGAATGTGCGCCGCTGGGCCGATACGGCCGGTGTTCTTCAGGCGATGCCGGACTGGTATCATCAGGTCGCCAGCGGCCCCGGCGCGGCCCTTACCGACATGTTCGACAAGGCCCGCCGCTCGGTGGGCTGAGGCCGGATCTGGAGCAGAGTCAGGCCAGGTCGAGTGCGCGCAGAACAGCGCCCTGATCAAAATAAGGCCGCTCGCAGATGATCTTGTCTCCGCCCGGCGGAAACTCGAATGTTGCCGCCATACGCACCCGGAAGGGCCGGCCGGTTGGCTCGACCACCCTGTCTTTCAGGCGCAGGGGCCCGAGATGTGTTCCTGTCAGCCAGAACTCGACGAGGACCGTTTCGCCTGTATGGGCGATGGCGATGATCTCGTTTCCCTGATCGGGGAAAGGCGTGCGCGAGGCATCGAAATAGCTGCGCACGGCCGCTTCGCCATCAAACACGTTTCCTGAGCCATACATTTCGTAGCGCGGATGCTCGAAGGTCGCGATGACGGCGTCCCAGTCATGGGTAACCTCCAGCGCCATATGATCTTTCACCAGCTGGATGCGGCGTTCGGCCAGGTCTGTCATGCGTCTTCCTCCATTTTCATCACGGTAATCGAGACCTGCGCACCTTCCAAGCGGATGGACTTGCGTGCCCGCCTGTTTTAGGCGGAAGGAAATGCCCCTTCCCCAACGAGATTCCCGAATTCTATGCCCCTTTCCATTGATCAGCTGAAAACGATTGAACAGCGCCTGCTCTGGCTTTCCGCCTGGACCGTGCACAATGCCAACCATCTGCGCGAGAAGGCCGACGATGATGTGAAGGTGGGCGGGCATCAGGCAAGCTGCGCCTCCATCGTGTCGATCATGACGGCGCTCTATTTCAATGTACTGCGCCCCGAAGACCGGGTGGCGGTGAAGCCGCATGCGGCCCCGGTCTTCCATGCGATGCACTATCTGATGGGCAACCAGACGCGCGAGAAGCTGGAAAACTTCCGCGGGCTTGGCGGGGCGCAGTCCTACCCCTCGCGCACCAAGGATATTGATGACGTGGACTTCTCCACCGGATCGGTTGGCCTCGGCGTGGCGGAGACAGCCTTTGCCTCGATCATCCAGGACTATCTGATCGCCCGTCCGTGGACAGACTTTGGATCAGGCAAGCGTCCGGCCGGGCGCATGGTGGCGCTCGTCGGCGATGCGGAGCTCGACGAAGGCAATGTGTATGAATGCCTTCAGGAAGGCTGGAAGCACGGCCTGCGCAACACCTGGTGGATCATCGACTATAACCGCCAGAGCCTGGACGGGGTGGTGCATGAGGGCCTCTGGACGAAGATCGAGGCGATCTTCAAGGCGTTCGGCTGGCGTGTGGAAGTGCTGCGTTTTGGCGCGCGGCAGCGGGCGGCTTTTGCCGAGCCGGGCGGCGAGCGCCTGAAACAGTGGATCGAGGATTGCCCCAACCCGCTCTATTCGGCGCTGACCTATATGGGCGGCGCGGCCTGGCGCAAACGCCTGCTGGACGAACTCGGCGACCAGGGCGATGTGGCGCGGCTGATCGAAAAGCGCTCTGACGCAGAGCTCAGTGAGCTGATGAACAATCTGGGCGGGCAATGCCTGGAGACGCTGCTGGAGGCGTTCTCCCGCGCCGATGACGAACGCCCGACCGTGTTCCTGGCCTATACGATCAAGGGCTGGGGAACCCCGCTGGCCGGGCACAAGGATAACCATGCCGGCCTGATGACCAAGGCGCAGATGGCCGAGTTTCAGAAGGTCATGGGCGTGGCCGAAGGCGAGGAGTGGGAGCCGTTTGCGACGGTGGAAAAGCCCGGCGATCTCAAGGCAGCGCTGGCGGATGTGGCGTTCTTTGCCAAAGGGCCGCGCCGGTATACGGCGCCGCGTGTTGCCTCTTCCGGGCCGGTGTTCCTGGAGGACGAGATGCTCTCCACCCAGGCAGGGTTCGGCAAGATCCTGGATACCCTCGCCCGGGGCGACACCGAACTTGCGCGGCGCATCCTGACGACGTCGCCGGATGTCACGGTCTCGACCAATCTGGGTGGCTGGGTGAACCGGCGCGGACTGTTTGCCCGCCAGGCCAAGGGCGATACCTTCCGTGAAGAGAGGATACCTTCTGCGCAGAAATGGGCCTTCTCTCCGGAAGGCCAGCATATCGAACTCGGTATTGCGGAGATGAACCTCTTCCTGCTGCTGGGCGCGGCGGGGCTCTCTCATTCCCTCTTCGGCGAACGGCTGATCCCGGTGGGCACGGTGTATGATCCGTTCGTGGCGCGCGGGCTCGATGCGATGAACTATGCCTGCTACCAGGACGCACGTTTCATCATTGCAGGCACGCCGAGCGGCGTGACACTCGCCCCGGAAGGCGGCGCGCACCAGTCCATCGGGGCGCAGCTGATCGGCATGAGCCAGGACGGGATCGTTTCCTTCGAGCCAGCCTTCCTTGATGAACTCTCGATCATCATGGACTGGTCATTCGACTATCTCCAGCGCGATGGTGAGGGCGACCCGGACGAGCGAACCTGGCTGCGCGACGAGACGGGCGGCTCGGTCTATCTGCGGCTTTCCACCCGGCCCGTGGAACAGGTGCGCGCCTGGTCGCGTGAGGACGAGGCCTTCCGGCAAGGCGTGATCGATGGGGGATACTGGCTGCGCCCGCCCGGCCCGAACGCGGAAGTTATCATTGCCTATCAGGGCGTGATTGCACCCGAAGCGATCAAGGCGGCGGCGCGGATTGGCGAAGGGCGGCGGGATATTGGCGTGCTGGCGGTAACCTCAGCCGACCGGTTGAACTCGGGCTGGACCGCCGCGCGCCGCGCACGCGCACGCGGGCAGATGACGGCGCAGAGCCAGATCGAACGGCTGATGGCGGGCGTGCCCCGGCATGCGCAGCTGATCACGGTGACAGATGGACATCCGGCAACACTCGCCTGGATCGGCGGCGTGAAGGGTCATCCTGTGACCCCTCTGGGGGTGGAACATTTCGGCCAGACCGGAACGATCAGAGATCTCTACCGGCACTTCATGATTGACGCCGACGCCATCGTTTCGGCGGCCAGCCACCTTTCTCCGGGCAAGCGTCTGTAGGATGATCTGTTTTCCAAATCTGTAGCAGTACCTACAGATCCGCTGCCAAACCCTTTTGAGAAGGGAGAGAATTCGCGCGTAAAAACAACGTGATATTTACTGAATTGCCATAAGCAAGCCGCAGAAGCGGATGCGGTTGCATAATGATCTGTGTGGATATCAAGCCAGGCTTTGGGCCCACCGCTCTTTTGGTAGCGCTCACCTGGATGTTGCTGCCGCTCATGGCATCTGCGGACGAACCCTTACGCAGTATCGACATTGCCGGCATGCCAGCGGACGCCGCTTTCACGCCCCTTCTCCACCTTGCCCACGGAATTGATCCTGCTCTCTCGCCGGAAGACGTCATCGACGCGGCAGACGCAATCGGGTTCAAGCCCGCCGGAAGCAGGACGCCGCAATTTGCATCGAACCAAGGGGATGTGTGGCTTCGCTTTGCCCTGAAGAATTCCAGCCCGGATATCCAGTCTGCCAAGATTGCGCTGCGGTTTCCTTATCTTGAACGCACCGATCTGTATGAGCGGCGCCCGGATGGCAGCCTGCATCACAGCATGGCGGGATCCGCTGTTCCAGTCACCGGCGCGGCCATCCTGGCGGCGTATCCGGCATATCATCTTTATGTTCCCTCTAACGAGGAACGTGAGTATTTCATCCGGATACGCAGCTCCTCAATGATCCTGCTGCCGGTGACGATTGCTTCGGAGGCAAGCTTCACCCGCCGCATGACATTAGAAACACTGGTCTGGAGCCTGATTGTCGGCGCGGCGCTGGCCTTTGCGATCTATGCGGCCTCGATGTCATTTACATCAGAGGGCGCGGCCTTTCGCATCTATATCTGCTTTGCCCTTTCTGCGGCGCTCTACATTCTCCTGTCATCGGGACTGGTGAATGCCCTGATAGGCATGCACATACATTTCAACTTTGCCCGGATGGTATTCTTTACCCAAGCCATGATGATGGCCTTTGGTACGATGTTCATCATGGTTTTCCTGAACATGGAAAAGCAGGCACCTCGCCTCTATCGGGTATTCTATCTGATCGCCTTTGTTAGCGTACTGACTGGCGTTAGCTTTCTGTTGCCGGGCTGGCCCTGATGTCATCCACTGGCGTGGCCGGCGCGCGCAGCACCCTCATTGCCTGGTTGCCCTGCCTTCTGGCCACGATCTGGATATACCTGCGTGTCCTGGATGTGACGCCCTACTTGCCAATCAATCATTTTCTGCTGCCGCTCGCCTTCGCCTTTACACTCGCCTATCTGAGCGCCGTTCTGGGCGGACAGGTGCGCCAGGCCGAGTTCTGGGCGAACACAGACGCCATGACAGGGCTGGGCAACCGGCGCCTGCTCGAGAGAATTTGTGAACTGGAGAACCGCCAGACCAGCGAGCGGTATGCAACAGCCGTTGCGATTGACCTCGACAAGTTCAAGCCGGTCAATGACAGTTACGGGCATGCTGCCGGGGATGCCGTACTGGTGGCTGTAGCGGAAAAATTGCGGGCTCATTTTGGTGGCCGAGGCGACATCTTCCGGACAGGCGGGGATGAGTTCCTGATCCTCGGATATCATTGGCAGAGCCGGATGGACATCATCACCCAGGCAAATGCCTTCTTGCAGGCAAGCCTGGCGCCCCTGCACTTTGAAGGCAACTACATCAGCGTGAACGCCAGCGTCGGCATAGCGTTCCATGACCACCGCATCGGTTTTGCCGGCATGCTGCGCCAGGCAGATGCGGAACTCTACCATGTCAAATCGTCCGGGCGCGGCGGCATCCGCATTGCGGACCAGCGTCAGCGCGAGCGCCGGAGCAGTGAGCCTGTTATATTCGCGGACAATGACGAGACAGATGATCGCGTAGCGCGGATGTTCGGCACATCACATCGCGGCTGACCAGGCCGGTTCCAGCTAGAGGAGGATTTCGTAGAGATCGGTTCTCCGATCACGGAAGAAACCCCACGCCGCCCTGGCCCGGTCGATGTGATCAAGATCGAAGGTTGCCACGATCACCCCCTCTTCCTTGCGATCAAGCTCGGCGGCGATGTCGCCGGTTTCGTCCGTTATGAAGCTGGTGCCGTAAAAGACCTGCCCCTGCTCGTCGCCCACACGGTTGGCTGCCACCACCGGAATGACATTGGCGACCGCATGGCCCTGCATGCCCCGGCGCCAGCGCGCAGCTGTGTCGAGAGACGCGTCCTGCGGCTCGGCGCCAATGGCCGTGGGGTAGAGCAGCACGTCTGCTCCCATCAGGGCCATCGAGCGGGCCGCCTCCGGGAACCACTGGTCCCAGCAGATGCCCACACCGATGTGGCCCTTCATCGTGTTCCAGACCCGGAAGCCCGTATCGCCCGGACGGAAATAATATTTCTCCTGATAGCCGGGGCCATCTGGAATATGGCTCTTGCGATAAACACCCAGCGGGGCGCCATCCGCATCGATCATGACGACCGAATTGAAATAGTGCGGCCCTTCCTTCTCATAGATCGAAACGGGAATAACGACGCCAAGTTCGGCCGCAAGATCCGAGAGCTGATGAACAGCCGGATGGTCCTGCCATTCAAAGGCCCGGGCGAAATGCTCTTCTTCCTGTGTCTTGCAGAAGTAATGGCCGCAGAACAATTCGGGCGGCAGCACAACATCTGCGCCCTTGGCGGCGGCTTCCCGCACAAAACCGGCAACCCGGTCAATGTTCTGCTGAACATCATCGGTGGGGGTGAACTGAATGGCAGCGAGCGTGATCGTCCGGGTCATGAGCTTTGGCTCCTTCTCAGGCGGGGATTTCGCGGGTCATGCAATGGAAACTTCCACCGCCCGCAAGGATGGCGCGCGCTGGCAAGCCAATGACTTCGCGGCCAGGGAACAGCGCCTTGAGTTCAGACAGGGCAACCGCCGAGAAGCGATCCTCATAGATCGGCACAAGGACGGCCCTGTTGGTGATCGTGAAATTCATGTGACTGGCCGGAACGGGAACACCATCACCGAAATGCACCAGGCCAGGCGAAGGAATGCTGGATACCATCAGCCCGTGGGAAACCAGCGTCCGCTCGATCTCCTGCAATGTTTCCGCATTGGGATCGTTCCGGTCTGCCGGATGCTGGCAAAGCACATGGCCGGGCGCAATGAAGCGCGCGATGTTGTCGACATGGCCATCGGTATGGTCGTTCATCAGGCCATCCCCCAGCCAGATGAATTCATCGACACCCAGGGCAGCCGTCAGGCTTGCCTCGATCTGCTCTTGCGAGAGATGAGGATTGCGGTTCGGATTGAGCAGGCATTGCCGGGTCGTCAGCAGGCGGCCTTCGCCATCTGCATCAATCCCGCCGCCTTCAAGAATGAGGGCATGGCGACGGACAGGCAGCTGTTCAACGCCAGCGACCGCGCCGCCCGTTTCGGTATCGCCATCCATCAGGTATTTTCCGCCCCAGCCATTGAAGCGGAAAACCTGAGCTTCCCGGGACGCGCCCGTGCCCGTCACAACCGGACCTGTATCGCGTAGCCATATGTCGCCGGTCGGGATCTCTACGATCTCCCCTGCCCCGCCCGTCGCGAGCTGGGCCGAGGCTGCCGCCTCGCGGGAACCACAGGCGATCTTCACCGGGACATAGGTGGCGGCTGTTCGAATGAAGGCCGCGATCTCAGAGCGCGCAGCCGTGAGATCACCGCCCCATTCTTCGGCAAGGCGCGGCCAGCCAGCCCAGAGGGCGGCCTGCGGGGCCCATTCAGGCGGGAGGAAGGGGTTCATATCAGTCATGTCGCGCGGGCCTTGCCACAGCTTGGGTCAAACGAAAAGGGCGGTCTCGAAAGACCGCCCCCCTCATATAATGTGCGTTCGGCGGATTTCCGCTTAGAACTCGTAACGGATACCAACGCGG
The DNA here is from genome assembly GCA_002841155.1 of Alphaproteobacteria bacterium HGW-Alphaproteobacteria-18. Classification (GTDB taxonomy): domain Bacteria; phylum Pseudomonadota; class Alphaproteobacteria; order Caulobacterales; family Hyphomonadaceae; genus Hyphomonas. The sequence continues at coordinate 259,102 of PHEH01000005.1, read as the reverse complement.
ACTTTCCATGCGGAAGCAGCGTTGTTCTCGAAGGCCGTCGCGAGGCCGTTGAAGCTGTTGTAGCGGTAAACGCAGGCGCCAGCGGTGGCACAGGCGGTCCGCTGAGCATCTCCGCGGAGCGCAGGCGCCGCAGCAATACCCAGGGTTTCAACATCCGAAGCGCGAACGAGATCGGCTGCCACGATGCCCAGCTGACCGTTCGACGGCGTGCTGTACATGGTGCCCCACTCATCGTTGAGCAGGTTGCCGAGGTTCTCAACGTCGAAGACCAGCTTGAAGCGGTTGTCACCAACGAACTTCTCAGCACCCCAGATACCCGGAAGATCCTGCTGCAGGCGGAAATCAAAGCGCTGGTTCCACTTGGACTTCGCGCCGTTGACTTCAGAGATCTGACCCTGCTTGAGGTTGTTCTTCTTCACATACTCGCCAAAGGCGGCGAGGTTGAAGTTCGGGCCGTAAACAACGTTCGGATCGCCGAAGAGGTCCGGAATGTACAGCGGGTTGTTGTCGTATGGACCTTCACCATTACCGGCGCGGCCAAACAGCGAGTCGTTTGAGGTCGAGCCGTTGCCGATGTCGTAGGTATAGGTGAAGCGGCCGCCCGAGGTGAACTGACCAAACAGGTCAACCCGCGTTGCCAGGTCACCAATGAAGGCGCGCTCATAACCAAGACCCAGCTTGAAGGCGTCAGAGATCTCGTAAAGCGAGGTGCGCGGGCCGGGGAAGTTCCGGTCTGCGGCCACCTGGCCACGCCATGCCGAGATACCACGCGAGGAAGAACCCTCGGTCATGGCTTCAACGTCCTGGTGGGCATAGGACATGAAGAGATCAAGGCCGTTGTCGTACGACTTCTCAAGCGACACAGTGTAAACTGTGCTTTCATCGCCCGAAGCGTTCGTCAGGATCGTGCGGTTGGAGAGACCCAGCGCCTGAAGGTCGGCGTAGATCGGACGGCCATCCGGCGCCACACCTGGGGTCAGGCCACCGTTCGTCTGGGCGTATTCTTCCCAGAGGAAGGCGTCCTTGGAACGCGTGTGCAGAACCTGGACCGAAGCGCGGTAGTTGGAACCGAGATCCACAGCACCGAAGTTCAGGTCGAAGGACTGGTCGATACGCAGCGATGCTTTCCAGTCAGACGGAAGCACGAAGCCTGGGTCCAGAGCATCGATGGCACCGGCAGAACCGTTCGCCACTGCGTCGAGCAGCACCTGCGGAATGACTGTCGGGTTCACACCCGTCAGGTTCTGCTGGGCAACAACGACCAGCGGGGCTGCCGTGTTGAGGGTCCACACACCCGGATCACCACCCGAGAAGAGGCCAATGCCACCCGAGATCGTCGTGCGATCAAGCGGAGTGTAGCGGAAACCAAAGCGCGGCATGATGATGTCGAGGCCGTCGGTATTGGTCGTGTTGGGAATACCAACCTGGGCTTCGAAGCCCGGATCGAGCACTGCGCCGCTGTCCGTCGAGATGTACTCGTAACGCAGACCACCGGTCAGCTCGAGTTCCGGAAGCACTTGCCAGCGAGCCTGAGCAAAACCGGTCCAGCGTGCATAGTCATACTGGGTCAGGTAAGCGCCGGTGTTGTTGGAAGCCACGTTCCGGTACTGGACGTTTGCTGTGCCGTCGATCAGGTTCTGTGCACCGGTGAAGGTGTACTGACCGCGCGAAAACTGCGAGAACGCGTTGGCCGCGTCCAGCGTTTCGTACTCACCGCCGAAGGTGAAGATCACATCGTTCCAGACATAGTCTGCCTGGCCGAAAAGGGTCAGGCGCTCATCCGCATAGGTGTTGGTGTGACGGAACTGGTCACAGCCGCCGCTGAGCGTGCGGGTCGTTGCCGGGTTGGAAATGTTCAGCAGACCTTCGAGCGGCGTGCCAACCGTGTTGTTGACCGAGAGGATCATGCTCAGCGCGCCAACGCCTTCACCGGCGCGGCAGTTCTGGAGACGCTCGTTCTCGGTGTAGGATGCCCGCAGACGGGTCGAGAGGTTGGGTGTCCAGTTGGAGAAGAGCTGAGCCGTGTAGCTGTTCAGCGTGCTTGGGACATCATACCAGGCCGACTGGAAGGTCGTGGCCGAGGTGGCGCCCGAAACACTGGTTTCTTCCGTGTTCTGGTACTGGATCTGAAGGCGGTGATCGTTGTTGATGTCCCAGTCGATACGAGCAAAGAGGCGCTCGGTTTCTTCCGGAACAGCCACCTGCATGGGGCGGCCGCCCATATCGATGCCGTAGGTGTCCAGCACGAGCTGGTTCAGAGCGGTGTAGAACGCTTCGCTGTAGCCAGCCGACGCTGCTGATGAAGAAATGTCGACCTGCTGGGCAGTCTCGAACTTGTCATAGGACAGCGAGAAGAAGAGCTTGTCCTTGATGATCGGGCCGCGAAGCGTTGCGCCGTATTCTTTTTCTTCGAAGATACCTGGGTTGTAGGAACGATCGCCACCGAACACGCTGGTGCCGATATAGTCCTGATCGCGGTAGTAGTAGAAAGCCGAACCGTCGATTTCGTTCGAACCGCCTTTGGTGACAACGTTCACCAGACCGCCGGTGAAGCCCGACGCGGTGACGGTGTAGTCAGAAGCAACGAGCGAGACAGCTTCAACGATATCAAGGTTGATGGGCGAACGCGCTGTCGGGAAGGTGTTGGTGCCGAGACCGAGGTTATCAGCCTGACGGGCGCCATCGATGGTGACGGCGTTGTAGCGTGGGTTCACACCGGCAACCGAGAGGTTGTTCGGGCCGCTGGAAACAGCAAGCGGGTCACGGTTGAGGGTCGCGATGATGTCGCGTGCGAGCGATGGCTGGTTTGCAACGTCGCGTGCGCCGTAGTTCGAACCAACGCCGTTGTTCAGGTCAAGCGCGCTGATGGCAGCTCCTGTCACAACAACCGTATCGAGTACTGCCGTGTCATCACCGACCGCAGCAAGGCGCAGGCGCAAGGGCGGCTGGGTACCTGGATTGAGGCTGAGGCCTTCAACAGCAGAGGCCTCGTAACCTGGCGCACTGACGGTGATGGAGTATGGACCGCCCGGACGAAGGCCAGTCTGGAAGAACGTACCGTTCGAGCCGGTAGTCATGACGCTGGACGAGCCAGTCGGCCCGTGCAGGACGGTAACGGTAGCGCCAACGACAGCTGCTCCGCTCTGATCCACAATCGAGCCACGAAGCTCAGACGCAGTCTCCTGGGCGTAAACCGCAGCTACAGGCGCAAGCGCCGCAATAGCCGCGATCGATGCGCTGCGCGCAAAGAAATTCTTGATCATTTGGAGTTCCCCGAATTTCGACCATCACCACGGCCCCCTCGCGAGACCGGGTTTGGCGAGGCCTTAACCCCGCTGAGTGACAGATTAGTGACAAGCGTTTGAAGGTTCAGCATCGCATTTCGGCTCGAGTACGGTTTTTGAGTTGCGATGCAAAAATGACACGCTGTTAATGGTCCAACCGCCCCATCTGACGGCACCTGCCCCTGTATCTGGGCCTCCGGAGAGGCCATAAGACCCACACAGAACCCCTACGGAGCTGCAATGACAGAATCGACCGCGCCCATTCGTCCGCAGACCTTTGAACGTCTGATCGTGGCTGCCCTTGGTCTGCTGCTGATTCTACGCATCATTGCCGTCCTGGCCTCCCCGCTCGAGCTCTATGCGGACGAAGCTCAATACTGGCGCTGGGGACAGACACTCGAATGGGGCTATTATTCCAAGCCTCCGATGATCGCCTGGGTGATCCACCTGACAACCTCTCTCTTTGGGACTCATGAGTGGGCCATAAGACTTGCTGCGCCGGTGCTCCACACAGTTGCGGCCGCCCTCATATTCCTGACAGGGCGAGCCATGCTGGACGCGCGCGCCGGATTTTTCGCCGCGCTGCTCTATGCCCTGATGCCATCCGTCATTCTCTCATCGGCCGTTCTGTCAACGGATGGGGTTCTCATGCCGTTCTGGTGCGCGGGCCTCTATCTTCTGTGGCGCCTCAGGAGCGGGAAAGGTCTCTGGGTCTCGGCGGCCCTGCTGGGGGGCGTGATCGGCGCGGGCATGCTGTCGAAATACGCGATGCTCTATTTCCTGATCGGGATCGCGCTGACCTGCCTTATCGATGCGCCGACCCGCCGGGCCATCCTGTCCCTGCGAGGCGTATTGGCCAGCCTGATTGCCGGGCTGATCGTGGCCCCGCACCTGGCCTGGAACGCAGCGAATGATTTTGCCACTGTCAGCCACACGGTCGACAATGCCAATCTTGGGGGCGACCTTTTTAACCCCGAGAATGCGCTGAGCTGGTTTGCCGACCAGCTGGGCATGTTCGGTCCGGTCAGCTTTTTGGCATTGCTCACGGGCCTCTTTCTCTATCGCACCCGGCAAGGCGAGACGGCCAGTCACGAACGCTGGCTGCTCTGCTTCATCCTGCCGGTTCTGATCTTCATCCTGTGCCAGGCGATCCTGTCACGCGCCCATGCCAACTGGACGGCAACCGCTTATCCTGGCGCGGCGCTTCTGATCGCGATCTGGTTCAGCCGGGGCAAGGCGGTCACGCTTTGGGCAAGCCTCGGGGTCAACCTGCTGGTGGGCGCGCTGTTCATGGGCATGACGCTGCTGCCGGCCGCCTCCACAACGGGTCTCGGACTGGATAATGCTGCCAAGCGAACACGCGGATGGGAGGCTTCAGCCCAGCAGGTCTTTGCCGAAGCGGAGCGCCTGGGCGCAACGGCTATCCTGGTCGATGAACGGGAAGCCTGGCATGGCCTGGACTTCTATGCCCGCGACCGCGACCTGCCACTGATTTCCTGGCGGCGCTATCCCGGTCCCAAGAGCTTTTCAGAAAGTGTGCCCCTAGAAGCCCCTCTCTCGGAGAGGGTGCTGATCGCGTCCCTGCATGCCAGTCTCCGGCCGCTGCTTCGCAGTGATTTTGAGAACTTTGAACCGGCGGGTCAGGTCCGTATCGATCTGGGCAAGCGTAAAAACGGGTGCCCGATCACACGGGTTTTCCAACTCTATATCGGCGAGGGCTACGCCCCATCGGAACGCACAAGGGAATGGGAAAACCGGTTTATCGGCGAAATGGAGTTCCCCGAACCGCCCTGCCCCACGGCTGCATTTGGGGGCTGAGCCCGCACTCAGAGGGCTGGCGCGTTGGTGCCCCAGACTTCCATCAGCCGTTTATCGCGACCGCAGGCCTCACGCTGGCTTGCATACTTGGCCGCGTTCTTGAGGGCGTAATCCTGATACTGCTCCTCAGCCGGCCAGAAGGTCATCAGTGGACGGATTTCCGTTACAACTTCCTTGCCGAGCAAACGCTGGGCACCAGACACCGTAGCTGCGGCCGCAGCCCGCTCGCTCTGGCCAGAAACGAAGATGGCACTGCGGTAGCTTTCGCCCCTGTCGCAGAACTGACCTTCATCATCTGTCGGGTCGATGGAACGGATGAAGCTTGTCGCGAGGTCTTCATAGGAGATGCGCGACGGATCGTAGGTAACCTTTACGGCTTCGTAATGTCCCGTGCCGCCGGCAGCAACCTGCTTGTAGGTTGGCTGATCGCCCGCGCCACCCGTATAGCCCGGAACGGTTTCGATAACGCCTGCAACCCGATCAAAATCAGCCTCGACACAGGAGACGCACCCACCTGCAAAGACAGCCGTTGCGACGCGAATCGGCGCGTACTCGGCGCGGCGGTCTTCAACACCAGCGTCCGACATGAACGCAACGCTGGAAGCAAGAGCCCCGGCGACAACGGCGATAAGGACGGCTGGACGATTGGTAAGCACGCTCGATTATTAACTCTTACTTTGCCGGTACCCGAAGGGGCACTTATACGCGGCAAATTCGAATTAGTTGCTACAGGCGGCACAAAAAAGGCATCAAATGCGTTAAGGTGTATTTTGTCACGCCCATGTGACCTGATGCACACAATATGATCAGGCTGGATCTTCAGTCAGCACACGGACGCGCACCCGGCTGGCCCTGCCTGCCCCGTCCACCGCAGTTACCAGATAGAACCCAGGCTGATCGGGCCGCCAGACAGGCGCTCCGGCATCATCCAGGGAGGCGGGCTCTCCATCAATGAACCAGCTTAACGCGCCGGCGCCGCGCCCGGCGAGTACGAATGGCCGCGGTGCGCGCCCGTCCACTCTCCCCGCCCAAAGCTCCGCGCCCTGGGGCGGAAACAGGATTTCCGGTGGCCGGTCAGTGGAAAAGGCCCGCAGCGCTCCCTTTGCCGGGGTCAGCGGCATGGCACTGAGGCGTCGTTCGCTATCGCCATCATCGCGCAGATGATGGGCGGCCCTGTCTGCCATCTCGAACAGGATAGGCAGGGCAATGTCGCGGCCGGTGACGCCTGTACGCGGGGCGCCATCGGCCCGGCCGACCCAGACCACGATCGCGTGCTGGCCGGAAACCGCCGCCGCCCAAGCGTCGCGATAACCATAAGAGGTGCCTGTCTTGAAGGCGATCTGGGGAGCATCCTGCGTGAGCCGGCCCGGCATTCGCCCCGAAGGTGAAGGAGACCCCTGCAAGATGCGGAGGATCTCTGAAGCACTTGCCTCACTCATCAGACGCCGGCCAGGATCGGAGCGGCTTGCCACCTCTTCCTCAGCGCGCCAGACCAGCGGCTTTGCAACGCCGCCATCGCCGAGTGCCGCATAGAGGATGGCCAGTTCCCTGCCCGTCATTCCGGCTCCGCCAAGCGCAATCGCCAGGCCTGCTGACTGGCCTTTGGCGCCCGACACGCGCGGCCTCGCGCCCGCGATGGCAAGCTGCGCCGAGAAGCGCTCCGCCCCGATCCGGTCGAGCATCAGCACTGCCGGCACATTCAGGGAATGCTGCAACGCGTCTGACACCCGCACATCGCCATGGAACATGCGGTCGAAATTCTCGGGCTGGTACCCTGCGAACCGGCTCGGCAAATCCTGGATGCGGGTGTCGGAAGACGCTGTGCCATCATCAAATGCAAGCCCGTAGATGAAGGGCTTGAGGGTAGATCCCGGCGACCTGGGGCGATTGGTGAGGTCAAGCCAACCGCCTGCCCGTTCCCGCGAGGCCGAACCGACCAGCGCGCGGACCGCGCGGGTCGGGACGTGCACGACAATCACGGAGACCTGGACATCTGCTCCTTCCTGCTCAGCCCGTGTCAGGGCAATGCGCTCAAGCTCCGCCTGGAGGGCAGAATCCAGGGTTGAGCGGACGTCGGCGCGCGGGCCATTTGCCAGAACCGCGTCGGCGCCGTGCCAGGCGCGGTCGGGGAAGTCCAGCCGCCGGACCGGGACGGATGTTGAGGCAACATCCAGGACGTCGTTTTCCGAGAAGACCCCATAACCAGCGAGCTTCTCGGCGACCCAATCGCGCGAACGCGCGGCATATTCTGGCCGCCGATCGGGACGGCGCACTTCAGGTGACTGGGGCAAGGCAATCAGCAGGGCGATCTCATCGGTTGAGAGCCGGTCGGCTTCATGGCCGAAATAGCTCCAGCTGGCCGCGCGCACGCCTTCAAGATTACCGCCATAGGGCGTGAGCGAGAGGTAGAGCTCCAGAATCTCGCGCTTGGAGAGGCGGCGTTCGAGCTGGTTTGCCCGCCATATCTCGATCAGCTTGGAACCGGGATTGCGCGGGCGCGGCTCCAGCATCCGCGCCGTCTGCATGGTGAGGGTGGAGCCGCCCGAGACGATCTCGCCTGCCTTGATACTGTCGAACGCCGCGCGGAAGAGGCCCAGCCAATCCGTACCGTGATGATCCCAGAAACGTTTGTCCTCGACCCGCACCAGGGCATCGACAAAGTCCGGATCAATCCGGGCAAGATCCACATCAAACCGCCAGCGGCCATCGGGTGTTGGAAAGGCCCGTAGGGGCTTGCCGGCGCGGTCTGTCACGAGAACGGAAACACCCCCCGCGCGCTCCAGCGGCGGGGGGAAGATCACGTCAATCAGCAGGACAGCCGCAATGAGGGCGGCCAGTCCCGCAAGGAGGCGTTTCGGGACGGACTGGCCGAAAAACTGGCCCAAACTGCCCTCCCCTTCGATCAGCGTCCGCCCGCTGCGCCCTGCGCGGCAAGCACGGTCACACGGCCGGGCGCCGAACGGGCGAAGACTTCAGGGCGGTACATATCCTCAGCCACAACGCCGGGGATCGCAAAGCTGCCCGGGCTGACCGCGCGGACAACATAGGCCAGCGTCACCGGGTTCTCGGTCACGTCGATCGCTGCCACAAAGCGGTCGTCCTGCGACTGCGCGCTTTGGGGGCGGCCGATCTCTCCGAGGAAGCCGAAAGCACCGGCACGGACACGGTTTTCACCGGATCGCCAATCATACTCGTAGAGACGCCCATCGGCCGGACGCAGGATCGCTTCGATCTCGAAGCCTGCGGGCAGAAGGTCGGCCACGATCACCGGGTTCACGCGGCGCTCTTCCGGCGTGATCGTCAGGGCAATGACAACCCGTTCACCCTGCCGGATCTGATCAAGCTTCATCTGCTCGCCGGCCATCGCATAGAAGCGCTTGTCGACACTGAGCTTGGAGGAAACAGCCGGCGGCGGCGATGACGGCGCCCCAGTTACCAGAACCGTGCGGAAGAGTGGGATATCCCCCCCGAGGCGGAAGCTGGCCCCACCCCGCGCCTGGGCCTCGCTGAGGCTGTACTGGCGCTCATTGTCCCGGCCATTACCGAGCCCTTCGACCTTCACCTGAACGGCGGTTTCGCCCTTGGTGAGGCTGTTGACGGCCAAGAGAAGATAGGCCTTTTCCTGCGTTGTCAGGCTGGGCGCATCGGGCACGTCCTTACCGAGCCGCTCGCCCAGACGGGCGACGGTGTCAGGGAGCTGGGCTTCCGCAGCGAGGGCAACGATGGCGGCCAGATCGCGCAGCGGCGTCTGGTAGTAATCGCCGGTGTTGCGATAGCCGAGCTTCTGCTCTGCCGACTTGAACGCCGAGGCGGCGCGCGCCCGGTCACCGAGATAGGCAAGGCCTGCCCCGATATGCGCGCGGGCGAGCGGGCTGTTGATATTGTTGAGCTCCCGGTCATGCAGATAACGCAGGCGGGAAATGTCCGCCTCACCGGCCTTGGCCAGCACATAGAGCGCATAGGCCGAGGAGCGGTACATCATCTGCTGGACCGTATCGTTGGAATAGCGGCTCTCATACACATCCGTGTCGTAGCCATAGACCCGCCACGTATCGCCGGTAGCGACATTGCGCAGCGCGCCATAGGCCCGTGTCAGGGCTTCGTCGGGCACGGCATAACCGGCTTCCTTGGCGCGGAAGATAAAGTCTGTTGCATAGGCCCCGAGCCAGGGGTTGGCATAACCATCCCCTTCCCGCCAGAGGCCGAACGCGCCATCCGCGCCCTGACGATTTAGAACGGTGTTCACCGCCGTCTGGACCTTGTCGCGCGGATTGTCCCGCGACTCCTTGGCGCCCATCGAGACGAGTTGCTCCGAATAAAGGAGCGGCACGGCCCGGCTGGTGATCTGCTCGGTGCATCCATAGGGATACCGGTCGAGCGAGGCGTAGAGGGTCGGCGCATCGATCGGCAGCGGCGAGAAGCCGACCGAAACCTCGGTTGAGCCCGGCACATAGCCCGTCAGCAGGGCCTGGCTGACCGAGAAGGTTTCACCGGGCCGCATCAGCTGGCTCGTCGCCCGTGTCTCGGGAAGGTAGGGCGAGCGTGTCTGGATCTCATAGGTCCGGTCGGTCCGGTAATTGTCCGGTCCGGTGACATTCAGGCTGAGGCTGGAGATGCCTTCGCCTGAGGCAGTCACACGCACCGGAATGTCCGCGCGCTGGCCTTTCTGGAGGGTCCGCATAAGGGAGGCCTCAGCCACGCTCAGCTGACCTGTCCCAGCAACTTTCGCACTGAACTGGCCGCTGCTGAGTTCGATATTATCCACGCTGGCTGTGATCACGGCTTCATCGCCAGGGGCAAGAAAACGGGGCATGATGAGGTCAGCAGGTGCCCTGTCGCGCACAGTCATCTTCTTGTCTGCCGAGCCAACACCGGTCTTCGACCAGGCAACTGCCATGATCCTCAACTGGCCATTGAACTCCGGGATATCAAGACGCACGCGGGCCTTGCCCGACCGTCCGACATCCACGAGGCCGGAATAGAGCACGACCGACTTGACCGGAACAACCGAGAGCCCTTCCCCACCCAGCTGGTCACCGCCGGAGCGGACTTCAGCGGGCATGCCGAGATTGGGATCGAGCAGGCGGCCATAATCATCATAGAGTTCAACGCCGAGCGCCTTGCGGCCGAAATAATGGGCGACCGGATCAGGCGACTTGAACTTGGTCAGCTGGAGGATGCCCTCGTCTACAGCCGCGACGGTCAGGAAGACCGGCTCACGCGGCCCGCCCTTGATCTCCACCTCGACCATCTGCTCACCACGCGGGCGCGCAAGATCAGGCGCGTTGATCGTCAGGGCAAAGGTGCGGGCAGCCATATCCACCGGCACATGAGCGATGCCCACAGCGCGGCGTGGCTTTGCCCGCAATACCGGATCGCGGCCCGAATAGACATTCACCATCACATAGGCGCCTTCGCCCCATTCTTCCGTGACCGGAAGGGTGACGCGGGTGCCCGCTGCGCTGACCGAGACGTTCTGGACAGACAGCACACGGTCGGTTGCCACAACAATCTGAGCCTGACCGTCATAGGGCGGCAGGATTGTCAGTTCGGCATTCTGGCCAACTTTCGGGGTCTTCTCTGCGGCGACGACCTTCACGCGGTCAGGCGCTTCGGTACCATCTGCGCTCGCCCAGCCACCCCAACCGACATAGAAGCCTGTGGAGGCGCCCACCGAGGCATTCGGGCCTTGTCCTTCGACAACCAGTTCATGGCTGCCCCAGTCGAGCGCTGCCACCTTGATTTCGGCAGTCCCGCCGGCAGGTGTGCTGACCACGCCTTCGTTGACCTTGGTGACCGTGCGCGAGCGGCGCCAGTTCCAAGTCTCGCCTTCGCGGTACCAGTCATAATGATAGTTGATCTGAAGCACTTTCCAGGAAAGCCGCTGCGCTGAAGCCTGGCCATCGGCATTGACGGCCACAACCTCGAACCTGGCTTCCCCGCCCTCCTGTACCGAACTCTCAAAGCCGGGCTTGAGACCGACATAGAGGTTTTCGGGGCGATACGGGACACGGACACTTTCAGACACGGCGCGTCCGCCGGGCTCCAGCACGCTGACCACCGTGTTGAGGCGCAGCGGAATGCCGGAATTGGACCCGGCCGTGCCAGGTGAGAGGCGCACCAGCGCCTTGCCGGCACCATCGGTCGTCACATCCTCAAATTCGAGGATCTGCTGCTCGAAGCTCTGGTCATGACGGCCATAGGTGAAGCCTTCAAACGCCTTGAAGGGTTTGGGATCTGGCTCCATCCGGGCTTCGGTCTTGACCGTGAGCCCCGCGCCGGGCGCGCCATAGAGGAAGCGGGCCGCAATATCGACATTGCGCGTTGCGCCGGCTTTCATCGGCGCTTCCTGATCGGCGGTGACATCCACCGCGATCCGCTGGGGCACGAAATCCTCGACCGCAAAGCGCATTTCACCGGCAGGGGATGTGAGGCCGTCGATCTCGATGCTGGCGCGCCATTCGCCGCGCGAGGCGCCGCGGGGCAGTGCAAAGCTCTGCAGGACAGCGCCGGATTTGGGATCGGTGAAACGGGTCTTGGAGGCAACAAGGCCATTGGGGCGATAGATCACGAGATGGCCATTGCGGCCGGTGACCTGGCGGCCTGCGCGGTCGCGCAGCATCGCGGTCAGCTCGACCGTTTCGCCGGGGCGGTAGATGCCGCGATCTGAATAGACATAGGCATCCACCGGGCCGGGCGTGCGGCGCCCGCCGACGGTGTATTCAGACAGATCAACCGGCGAGCGGTTGAGGTCGAGGGCTGCGAGTTCACCTTTGGTGTTGGTCGCGACAACAAGCCGGGGCGCCATCGTTCCCTTGCCGCTCAGGAGCGGCTTGTCGAACGAGATACGGCCGGAGGCATCGGGTTTGGTTTCTGCCAGAACCGAGTTGTTGGCGGCGATCAGCTGGACGGTGGCATCGCTGACCGTCTTGCCATCCTTCAGCGAACGCAGGGTCACGTCGAGCCCCTGCTCTCCATAATAGGCCGTCAGGGCAAGGTCTGTGAGCAGTATCCATCGGCCAGAAGCGGCTGGAGGGCCTTCAGAACCGGTCAGTTTCGCAGCATCTTCAACCCGGACGAAATAGGCTCCGGGCTTCATCGGGCCGACAACATCCTGAAGCGGGAAAACGGTGACGACCGGTGCGTTCGGAACGTTGGTCACATCCATCAGGCCGGAGAAGATTTCTTCGCCCACGTCTTCCGGCGAATCTTCGCCCCAGAGCCAGGACCACTGACCCTGACGGGTCGTCTGGCCTTCACTGACATTCTTGAAGACGATGGCGCGGTCGTTGACACGGGTGACGGTGACCTTGACCCCATCAACATTGACCGTTTCCACAGGCAGACCATCGGCATTCTCACGGGGCAGGATCACGCCTGTCCCCTTGAAGCCGACGAAGGGCGGGCGGTCCGCAAAGTCGATGGGCACGGTTTCGCCGCGCTTCAGGGTGCGGCCATCGGCAGCGGGCAGACCCGCCAGGATCGTGGCGGTGCGGCTGGTACCGAAGGCGAGGCCGCCGACACAGAGCTCGCGCCCTTCGACGGTCAGGGCCGCGCGGAAGGAGGGGCGGAACTCCAAATAAGGTGAGTAGTCCGTCTGAGGATCAAGAGCGGCAGAAAATACAAAGCAGGCAAGGGGTTGTTCGGTGGCGGTGTCGATCCGGTAGCGGAAGTAGGAGAAGTCCTGCGTCTCGCCTTCACGGGCCTTGCGGCGGGCTTCTTCGCGTTTGCGGGCGGCAACCTGGTCGGCCGGGGAGCGTTCGACGAGGACAGTCGCGTCTGCATCTTCATCGGCTGTCGTCACCGTCTGCGAGCCGCCACATGCGGCAAGGCCTGCCAAAAGCAATGTAAAAACAACGGCCTTGAACCCAGCCAAGGGGCCACGTACCTGCAATGCCATGATGATCGTCCTCTGATCTCCGCCCACTTCACCTTACACCTGATAAGGCTGGCGCCAACAGGGCACGATTGAGGCTAAGTCGCGAAAATCAGGGAAATATTTTTGCGCTTTCGGCCGCAAGAATGGCGCGCAGACCCTCTTTGTAGGTGGGATAGGCAGGGCGCCAGCGCAGGGCGGCTTTTGCCCGCGCATTGGAAACGCGCTTGCACTCGGCATAGAAGCTCGCCGCCATGGGGGACAGGTCTGCCGCCTCGAACGGAATTTCAGGCGGGGCTGGCCGGCCGAGGAGCTCTGCGGCGTACGTAATGACATCCTGGGGCGGCGCGGGCAGCTCATCGCAGAGATGAAAAACCCCTGTGGCTTCCGGGCGCTGCATCAGCGCTTCCAGGCCCGAGGCGATGTCATCAACATGGATACGCGAAAAGACCTGGCCTTCCTTGAGGATGCGCCGGGCCGTGCCATCCCTCAGCCGGTCGAAGGCAGACCGGCCGGGTCCGTAGATGCCCGGCAGGCGGACAAGGCGCGCCCTCCCCCCGGTCAGGGCCTGCCACTGTCCCTCAGCCCTGATCCGCGCGGCCGCCCGCGGCGAGCCGGGATTCACCTCACTCCACTCGGTCACCCAGCCGCCATTCAGGTCTCCATACACGCCAGTTGTGGACAGATAGGTGACAGATCGGGACAAATCAGGACACTTCAGGACGCTTTGCGCCGCCGGGCAGCCGTCCTTGCCGGGTGGCAGTGTGACCAGCCAGTGAGCGCCGCCGGGTATCTCTACCGGCTCTTCCCCGGACCAGACCTGCGCGTCAATTCCCCGAGACCTGAGCTCGGCGGCTTTGCCCTCGCTGCGGACGGTGCCGGCAACCTGCCAGCCTGCTGCCATCAAGCGGCTGGCCAACTGTTGGGCAGAGTAGCCAAGTCCGAAAACAAACAGCAGAGATGGCTGAACTGTCATTTGCCAAGGGTGCTCCGATTGCGCCTAAGGACAATGAGATAGAGGCTTTGGAGTGTCCTGCCCATGTCACTTATTGCTATGGTCGCAGGTGCGGCCCTTTTCCTGCAACAGAGTGCAGGGGCCGAGATTGCCGCCGCCGAGGCGAGAAAGCTGGAAGCCTGCGTTGCCAAGATCGAGACGGCGCCAGACGAAGCCTATGAAGATGGGCTGGCCTGGACGTTCGAAGGCAACCGGCCCGGCGCGCGCCAGTGCACGGCCCTGGCCCTGATTGCCCTGGGCAATGCCGAAGAAGGCGCCATCCGGCTGGAGAATCTGGCGATGTCGAGCGATGGCGGCACGATGGAGCAGCGTGCGGTATACCTCTCCCAGGCGGGCAATGCCTGGCTGCAGATCGGCGCGGCGGAAGCGGCCGCTGTCTCCTTCTCCGAAGCGCTGCGCCTTGCCCCGAACGAGAATGACCTGCTGCTCGACCGGGCAACCGCCTACATGCTGATCGACAAATGGGACGAGGCGCTGAAGGATCTCAACATCGCGATCGCGAACACACCCGGCGATGCCACGGCCCACCAGATGCGCGCCGAAGTGCACCTCAACAAGGACGCGCTCGACCTGGCCATGAAGGATGTCGAGACCGCAATGGCGGCCGACCCGAAAAACATCGACACGCTGCTCGTGCGCGGACGTGTGCGCGAAGCGATCCGCCTGAAGGCGGGAGACTGAGCGCCAGCACGAAAAGCCGGACAGGGGCGGACCCTTCCGGTTTTGCTGGGGTGTGGCAGGCGGAGGCAGAATGCGCCGCGTGCGATGATGAACGATGCGAGATGGAAGGTTCGCGACACCTTCCGCCTCCGCTGCCGGGGCTGGTGAGACCCCTCACCTCGCGCCAGATGGATGACAGGACGAGAGGTGATGCGGGCATGATGCCCTCAGCCGCAGTCCGGGCGGATAGCGCGCATGGAAACTGGCGCAGATATCAGGCGGAAGGCGTGGACAGGGCCTCTGCCTGTCCAGCAATGGAACGATGCCCCCTGACAGAAGGCCCCGGATCACCGTTTTGCGGCGTCCGGGATGACGGTGGAGGGGCTGTTCTGTTCAGACCGCCGGGTAGCGTTTTTCCAGCATGGCGTAGACCGCGCGCAGGCCGCAGGCGGCGGCGCCATCGGGGCGGCCGTATTTGGTCTTGCGCCAGGCCCAGATGTCGAAATGCGCCCAGCTTTTGGCCGAGACGAACTGTTTGAGGAAGATCGCCGCCGTGATCGAGCCGGCCATCCCGGCCCCGCCGGAGTTCACAAGGTCAGCAACCGGGCTTTGCATATAGCTGAGATAGGGATCCCAGAGCGGCATGCGCCAGACCGGATCGCCTACCTCTTCGGAGGCGGCGAGAATGTCGGCGGCGAGCTGCTCGTCATCGGTATACAGCGGCGCCAAATCTGGGCCGAGGGCGACACGGGCGGCGCCGGTGAGGGTGGCAAAGTCGATCAGGAGGTCAGGCTGGTCTTCGCTGGCGCGGGTGAGCGCGTCGGCCAGTACGAGGCGGCCTTCAGCGTCTGTATTGTCGATCTCGACGGTTAGCCCCTTGCGGCTTTGCAGGATGTCGCCGGGGCGGAACGCGTCGCCCGCGATGGCGTTTTCCGCCGCTGACACGAAGAGGCGCAGATGCACGGGCAGGCGCGCTTCCATGACGAGCTGGGCCAGTGCAATGGCATGGGCGGCCCCGCCCATATCCTTCTTCATGATGCGCATGCCGTCGCCGGTCTTGATGTTGAGGCCGCCGGTATCGAAGGTGATGCCCTTGCCGCAGAGCGAGACTTTCGGCGCGCCGGGCGTGCCCCATTCCAGCATCAGGAAGCGGGGCGCCTTTACCGCAGCGCGCCCGACAGCATGGACCATCGGGTAATTCTCATCGATCAACGTGTCGCCGACAATGGCGGCAACGCGCGCGCCATGACGGTCGCCAAGCGCAGACATACGGGCGTGGATCTGTTCGGGACCCATATCGGCGGCCGGCGTGTTGACGAGGTCGCGCAGGCCGCAGATGGCGTCCGCTTCCCGCGAGAGACGGGCGGCATCTTCTGACGCCGGGATCACGAGGCGCGGGGGCGGCAGCTTTTCGGATTTGTAGCCATCGAAACGGTACGCCCCGTCCGCCCAGCCTGCCGCGATGCTGGCGAAAGGATAGCCGCCGGCAAAGGCAATTTCATAATCGCCGGCCGAAAGCTTTGCCGACAGCGCCGCCAGGGCGAGCTGATCTGAGCCCGGCCCCAGGCCATAGAGAATGTCGGACGTGCGGCCATCCGGGCCGGGCACCAGGACGCTCTGCCCTGCCCCGCCGGTGAAGCCCTGCGCCGCCGCAATCGCCCGCGCATTGGGGAACGGATCGTTCTCCAGCGCGCCGAACAGGGGGCTCGTGTAGAGCCAGACCCGGACGGCTTGGGGGGCGTCGGTGGTGAAGGATTTATGCATGTCTGGCCTTTCGGGGGCGTCTCGGTGGTTAATGGCGCAGGCTCCGGCGTTAACCGAACTTTGACCCGGGCGGGGGCAAAGTAACCTCTGACCTACAGGGATACATACACGGAGCCTGCCGATGTCCAGTGCCAAAAAGCCCTTTGCCGGCCTCGCGCTCGCCCTTGCGGCGGTGGCCAGTGCCTGCGCATCCACCGGGCAGAGCCAGGCGGACAAGGAACTGGCCCAGGCCGTTGAGGCAGCCCTTGCCCCCGCCCCTCAGGCGGAACGCGACGCAGCCAACCGCGCAGATCCGCTGACACGGGCAAATTTCTGGTCGAAAGAATACCAGAAAGACCCGCAGAACATCGAAACCGCCCTGCAATTTGCCGATGCGCTGCGGGCGATGGGCAGCCAGGAACGCGCCCTCGATGTGGTGACCAAGACGCTGGTGATCCATCCCGGTAACCCCGATCTGCTGATGGTGAACGGACGTATCCGTATGGCAGAGGGCAAATACGAAGCTGCGCGGTCAAGCTTTGAACAGGTGACGCGCGCCGCGCCCGAACGGGCGGATGGCTGGGCAGCCCTGGGCACAGCCTTCGACCAGATGGAAATGCACCGCCAGGCACAGGCGAACTATCAGCGCGCGCTGGCGATCGAGCCGAGCCGGATGACAACGCTGACCAATTATGGCCTCTCCCTGCTGCTTTCAGGTGATCTGCCGGGAGCCGAAGCGCAACTGCGCAATGCCGCCGCCCAACCTGGCGCGGGCAGCCGCGTGACGGAAAACCTGGCGCTCGTGATCGGTCTTCAGGGTCGGTTTGACGAGATGAAGGAAGTCAGTACACAGAATGCACCTGACAGGGTGGCCGAGCAGAATGCCGCCCTGCTGCGCGGGCTGGTACAGCCGGCCCGCAGCTATGACGCGCTGAAAGGCAACAGCGACACTACGGGCACCACCTCGCCCGGCGCCAAGCGCCAGCTGCGTGGCACGCTGAACCCGTAGGCACAGCGTCAGCTTAATCGGGCAGATCGAAGCGGATGCCCTGAGCCAGCGGCAGGGATCGCGAATAGTTGATCGTATTGGTGGCCCGGCGCATGTAGCCTTTCCAGGCGTCTGAACCGGACTCGCGCCCGCCACCGGTTTCCTTCTCACCGCCGAACGCGCCGCCGATCTCTGCACCAGAGGTGCCGATATTGACGTTGGCGATGCCGCAATCGGAACCGGACGCGGAGAGGAAGGTTTCTGCCTCGCGCAGGTCTGTCGTGAAAATAGCAGAAGAGAGCCCGGCGCCCGCCGCGTTGTTCAAGGCGATGGCTTCGGAAAGATCCGTATAGGGCACTGTATAGAGTATGGGCGCGAACGTCTCGCGCAGCATCGGCCCCGCCTGGCCGGACATCTCCACAATGGCCGGGCGGACATAGACGCCCTCTCCGGAAAGGCGATCGCCGCCCGTTACCACAGCGCCTAGGGCGCGGGCCTCACTGAGGGCGCCCTGCATCGCCTCTGCGGCCGCCTCATCAATCAGGGGCCCGACCAGCACGCCCTCCCTGCGGGGATCACCGACCTTTACCGAAGCGAAGGCGGATTTGAGGCGCGCGACAAGCGTCGCGCTGACACTCTCGTGCACGAACAGGCGGCGCATCGTGGTGCAGCGTTGACCAGCCGTTCCCAAAGCCGAGAAGGTGATGGCGCGCAGGGCAAGGTCAAGGTCCGCCGACGGACAGACGATGCCGGCATTGTTGCCGCCAAGCTCAAGGATCATCTTGCCGAAACGCTGGGCGACAACCGGCGCGACCGCGCGGCCCATGCGGGTGGAGCCAGTGGCTGAGAGGATGGCAATGCGCGCGTCCTCCGCAAGACGGGCGCCCGTTTCTGCCCCGCCCATGAGACAGGACAGAAGGCCTTCAGGCACATCGCCGAACTTCCTGGCCGCGCGTTCTGCGACCGCCATGACGGCAAGCGCAGTGAGCGGTGTTTTTTCAGACGGCTTCCAGATCACCGGATTACCGCAGATGAGCGCGAGAGCCGCGTTCCAGGCCCAGACTGCCACCGGGAAATTGAACGCGGTGATTATGGCGGTGATGCCTGCCGGGTGCCAGATTTCCATCATCCGATGGCCCGGGCGCTCGGACGCGATGGTGAGGCCGTGAAGCTGGCGGGAAAGACCGACTGCGAAATCGCAGATATCGATCATTTCCTGCACTTCTCCGGCAGCTTCTGACGGTATCTTGCCGGCTTCGAGCGTAACCAGCGTGGCCAGGTCTTCCTTGGCCGCGCGAAGCTCTTCCCCCAGCAGGCGGACAAGCTCGCCGCGCCGGGGCGCAGGCAGGTCGCGCCAGGCAAGAAAGGCCAGCTCTGCGCGGCTGACGGCGGTTTCATGATCTACCGGGCCGGCGGCCGGGAGATATCCGAGCACGGAACCATCCAGGGGCGACCGGCAGGCTATCGCGCCGCTGGCCGAGGGCATGGAGACGCCAAGGCGGGTGAGGCTGGTGCGGGCAAGATCAAGTGGTTTCATGGCAGCGGTCTAGCCGCCCTGAGAGGCCGGGGAAAGCCCTCAGGCGAGATCGCTGGGCCGCTCGACCTGAGTGACCTGCGGCGCGACCGCGTTCTTTTTCTGCATTGCATTATACTTGATATAGGCCGGGCCAAGCACGATCAGGAACAGCACCGGCAGGAAGAAGAGGATCATCGGCACGGTGAGCTTTGCCGGCAGTGCCGCGGCCTTTTTCTCCGCCTCCGACATGCGCATCTCACGGTTTTCCTTGGCCATCATGCGCAGTGCGTCGCCCAGCGGTGTCCCGTAGCGCTCAGCCTGACCGAGCGCCATACAGACGGCCTTGACGCCCTCATGGCCGGTGCGCAGGGCAAGATTTTCATAGGCCAGGCGCCGGTCCGGCAGGTAGGACAGTTCAGCCACGGTGATGCCGAACTCTTCGGCCAGCTCAGGTGAGGCTGAACCGATTTCCTGGCTGACCTTGTTGAACCCCATTTCGATCGACATGCCCGCTTCCACGCAGATGAGCAGCATGTCGAGCGAATCCGGAAAGGCGCGCATGATCGACTTCTGGCGTTTCTGAGCGAGGTTGGAGATGTAGAGGTTGGGCGCGTAGAAACCGGCCGCAGCCCCGAAAATAACCGAGCCATATTTCATAACCGGATTGAGGCCGAGATCATTGACGAAGAAGATGTAGAAGAAGGTCAGGCCCGCCCCGGCAAAGGGCATGGCCATCCGCGCGAAATAGAAGGCCGAGATGGGCCCGGGGCCGCGCAGGCCTGCCTGGTTCATCAGCTTCACGACATTGGGATCTTCAAGTGCCTGGGCGAGGTTCAGCTTCGATGAGATCGAGCCGACAATACTGTCATCCTTGCGGCGGAGGCCCTTTGTTTCGAGCGCCGCGCGGTTCTGCTTGCGCAGTTTCTCGCGCTGGGTGGCCACGGCCTTGAGTCGGGTCTCAAGCCTGTTGCCTTGCAGATATGGCAGGAAAATCGTCAGGAACGTGCCGAAAACGGCTGCGGCAACCAGATACGCGGCCAGCGTCTGGGGCTTGGTAAAGGAGACAAGAAATTCGTACATCCCGCGTGCCGCCTTACATATCAAAGTTCATCATGTTGCGCATGACCGTGATGCCTGTGCCCATCATGCCTGCCGCAAGCACGAGAATGACGTGACCCGTCTCGGTACGGAAGAGTTCCATAATGTAGTCAGGCGTGGTCATGAAGACCATCACGCCCACGGCAATCGGCAGGCTGCCGATGATCATCGCGGACGCTTTCGCCTCCGATGAAAGTGCCTTCACCTTCTCGCGCATCATTTTCCGGGAGCGGATGACCGTGGAGAGGTTATGGAGGGCTTCTGAAAGGTTGCCCCCCGCCTTGGACTGAATCGTCAGCACGATGGCGAAGAAGTTGACTTCCTGGAGCGGCAACCTTTTGTAAAGCGCAGCCAGCGAACGCTCCAGCCCGGCGCCCATGGCGAGGTTGTCGGCGAAGGTAAGGAACTCCTTGCGCAGCGGCTCAGGGCTTTCCTTGGCAATGACACGGATACATTCGTTGAGTGGCAGGCCGGAGCGGACACCGCGCACGATGATGTCCAGCGCGTCAGCAAACTGGTTGACCATCTTGGTGTGACGGCCCTTGATCAGGAAGTTGAGTATGGATTGCGGGATGCCGAGCGTTCCGCCGAAGAAGGCCGCGCCGATCAGCACCGGCCGGCTTTTCAGGGACATACCATTGATTACAAGGCCATCGGCCCCGGAAATGTAGACAATACCCGCGCAGACGAGACCGCAGACGGCAGACAGCACCCAGAACATCGGCACAGGGATTTCAAGCCCCGCCTGGGTAAGCTTCGAGCCGACATTCCGCATGGGATCATTGCGGCGGCGCTCCTTATCCTGCTTGCGAAGGTTATCAAGCATTTCCTGGGTCTTGGCACGGCGGCGAATGCCGTCATCAACGACCTTGCCACCCTTGACTTGCGCTCCTCCCCGGCCCGTGCTGATCGCCTTGGCGCGCTTTCGGGCAGCATCGTTATTGCCACCCGTCATCACAAGGCCCAACCCCACGATGGCGAGGAAGGCCAGTGCAGCCACGATATAGGGGATCATCGGACCAGACATCAGGCACCATTGAGCTCATCAAGAGCAGCGGCGAGTTCGCGCTCAAGATTGTAATAGGAAGCGCGCTCCCAGAAACGCGGACGCCCGATGCCCATGCCGCGGTGGCGGCCGATGATCTTGCCGTTATCATCCTCGCCTTCGATCTCATATTTGAGAATATCCTGGAGGACGATGGTATCGCCCTCAAGGCCGAGAACTTCGGTGATGCACATGATGCGGCGCGACCCATCGCGAAGGCGCGAGGCCTGCACGACGACATCAATCGAGCCGACAATCATCTCACGGATGGTCTTTGCCGGCAGGGAGAAGCCGCCCATGGTGATCATGGATTCCACGCGGCTGAGAGCTTCGCGCGGGCTGTTGGCGTGCAGCGTGCCCATCGAGCCGTCATGGCCCGTGTTCATGGCCTGGAGAAGGTCGAACGCCTCAGGCCCGCGCACCTCGCCGACGATGATCCGTTCAGGGCGCATACGCAGACAGTTCTTCACAAGCTCACGCATCGTGACTTCGCCGGACCCTTCAATGTTGGGCGGGCGGGTTTCGAGGCGAACAACGTGGGGCTGCTGGAGCTGAAGTTCGGCGGAGTCTTCACAGGTGATGACGCGCTCGCCCGGCTCGATGAAGCCGGTGAGACAGTTGAGAAGCGTCGTCTTGCCCGAACCCGTACCGCCCGAGATCAGGACGTTGCAGCGGCTGTGGCCGATGATGCGCAGGATCTCAGCGCCGCATTCGCTGATCGAACCGAACTTCACCAGATCGCTCAACTTCAGCTTGTCTTTCTTGAACTTACGAATGGTGAGCGTGGGGCCATCAATCGCGAGTGGGGGCGCGATGACGTTCACACGTGAACCATCCAGAAGGCGCGCGTCGCAGATTGGCGAGCTTTCATCGACGCGGCGGCCAACCTGGCTCACGATGCGCTGACAGATGTTCATCAACTGGGCGTTATCGCGGAAACGGATATTGGTCCGCTCAATCTTGCCGTTGACCTCGATATAGGTCGTATCGGCGCCATTGACCATGATATCGGCAATGTCGTCCCGGGCCAGCAACGGCTCCAGCGGACCATAGCCGAGCACGTCGTTACAGATGTCATCAAGCAGGTATTCCTGCTCTGAGATCGACATCACGACATTCTTGATACTGATGATTTCCACGACGATATCTCGGATTTCTTCCCGCGCGCTCTCAGTGTCGAGTTGCGCCAATTGGGAGAGGTCAATCGTGTCGATCAGCGCGTTGAAGATGGTTGTCTTCGTGGCGTAATACTGGTCGGAGTGCTGGTTTACCTTGCGTACTGGCTCGGGCTTGACCTCCGGGGTCTTGAGCTTGCTGACGGCAGCAGGGGCGGACTCGGATGCACGCGCTGTGGCCACAGGCGGCGCAGCTGGCGCTGGCGTAGCCGTCTTCGGCGCCGCCGCAGGCGCCGGCGGGGGCAGCGTTGCGGAAGTTGTACCCGAGCGTTTGCCAAAAGCCATGTTCTATCCCGTCGTCCTGATCGTCCTACTTACCCAGCAGTTTCTTGAGGAATGATTTCTCAGCCCGCTGGATCATCCGTCCACTCAATGCGGCCGCCAGTTCGTCAATAGCCATTGCGGGCTTCGAAGTGGGGCCGGTTTCAGAAATCATCTGGCCATTATTGGCCGCTGTGCCGAACACTTCGGGATCAAACGGCACGATGATCTCCGGCTCCACACCAATGGCGGCAGCAAAATCCTTCACCGGAATTTCCGGACGTTTGGGCATACCGCACATGTTGAGCACGAGCCGCGGCGGATTGTCATTGACGCGGTGACCCTTCAGCTGGTCGATCAGGTTCTTGCCATTGCGCAGCGATGCCAGATCGGGCTGGCACACAACAATCACCTCATCAGACTGAATGAGGGTGTTGCGCAGCCAGTGGTTCCAGACATGCGGCAGATCGAGCACCATGAACGGCACATTCCGGCGCACGCCCTGAATAACGGTCGTATACGCATCATCGGGAATATCGATGATCTGATTGATATGTCCCGGCGCCGTGAACAGCGACAGGCGCTCGGTGGCACGCGCCAGGAGGCGCTCGATCACAGCGTCATCGGCCCGCTCAGGCGCCAGAAGCGCGTCGGCGATGGTCTGGGGCGTTTCCTGGTTGAAGTCGAGCGCTGTGGTGCCAAAGGAGAGGTCCAGGTCGACCAGCGTGGTGTTGACCTTGATATTTTCGGCCAGCGACCAGGCAAGATTGTGCGCGATCGTGGAGGCCCCTACCCCGCCCTTGGCGCCGACGACTGAAATCTGACGGCCCACAAAGGGCGCGTCCGGGTCGGTGAACAGGTTTGAAATCGCGCGGATGATCTGAAGCGGCTGGAAGGGAGGCACGAGGTATTCAGACACGCCGCGCGCCATCAGCTGGCGATAGAGCATGATATCGTTGACCGCGCCGATGACGAGCACCTTCACATGCTCATCACAATGTTCGGCAAGCGCATCAATTTCGCTGATGACCTGGGTGGCGACGGAACCGGATTCGATCAGGATGAGGTTGGGCGTCGGGCTGCTGCGCAGATAATGGATCGCAGACGGAATACCGCCCGGCAGACACTCGAGAGTTGCCCTTCCCATCCGGCGGTCCTGGGCGCACAATTCCATGAGGAGGCGGGTTTCCTCACGCTCATAGAACAGCTTGATCGATATGGCCGGGAGCAGGGCGTCCCCGCCCTCATCCCCTGAAGAGAAGACGGGCATGTTGTAATTTGCCGGACGACCAGCAAAATCAACGACGGGCTGAACCGGCGTTACCGGGACGGCCGGCGTTTCGCCAAAGATGGCGGCCGCGGCCTTTTCAATCGGCGTAGACGGCGCCTCGTCACCGAAGACATCCTCGAATTCAGGGTCGATGTCATCTTCGAACATCGTGTTGTCCTTGCCCATCTTCTTCATGCTCCCCGTGGCTTTCGCCTAAATTCTATCGGACTGCTGATGAAACAGCGCCGGATTCCTGATTGGACCGCTCCGAAGCGGTCGGTTGTCCTGCACGGAACTTCTCGAGGATGACTTCACGGCGTGAGAGATCGGAAGGATCCAGCGGCCGGTTGCCCAGCAGATCGCCTGGATCAATGATCATGGCAGCAAGGTTGGTTCGCACCGAGCAGCCAAGCGTCGGCAGGTGATTGTTGGAATCGATATTGCTGAAATCGATCGTCGATTTGGGCGGGCAATGCGGCGCAATCGCCTCATAACTCTGATAGGCCAGGATCATCGGCTCGCTGGCAGCTGAGCGGGCGCCATGCGCTGTACCCGACATCTCTTCATACTCGACCCCCATATCCCAGGCGATGGCGCGCGCTTCTGCGATAGCGGCGACGGCCAGCTGTGGATTGGAAGAAACCTGCGGCAAGGAGAGAACCAGCGGCCCATGTCCGCGCTTCACATACCCTCCCAGGAACTCGCGGATACGCGCCCGGTCGCTGCTGGAAAGTTCGCTGGCATAAGCGTCAATCGATACTTCGAGGAACTCGGTGCGTTTCTCGACCTGGATGGCATTAACATCCAGGGGCGAGGTCTGCAGATATGCGGCGGGAACCGCTGTCGGCGCCACGCTAGCACAGGCGGAGATAGTCATTGCCCCCGCGCCGAGTGCGATGAGAGCTGGTAGCGATCGGATCTGACGGGTCATGTCTGTCTTGCCCTACTCTTCCATAAAGCCCACAGGGGCACGGTATTCGTCAGCCTTGATGGGAGCGCCATCACGGCCATAGGTTTCATTCAGCTTGCCGAAGAAGATCGTCTTGGCGTCCGAAGCGTTGGCATAGCCATCAGCCGGTGACTTCATGTTCGCCTTGCTGGCCGGGCCAACGAGGTATGGCGTCACCATCACCACAAGTTCGGTTTCATCTGACAGGAAGTCGCGAGACTGGAAAAGCGAGCCCAAAATCGGCAGCTTCTTCAAGCCTGGGAGCTGATCGATTGTCTGGCGGTCCTTCACAGAGATCAGGCCGGCCATCATCATCGAGCCACCCGATGGCAGCTCAACCACAGACTCCGCGCGACGCACCGACAGGGCCGGCAGGGTTGCGCCCTGGATGATCGTGGTGTTGCCATCGGCATCCGTGACGGTCCTGGCCGTACCCTGGAAGGCGCCCTGGGAGGTCAGTTCCGACACTTCTGTCGATACCTTCAATGAAATGCGGCCTTCAGACAGTACAACCGGCGTAAACGCAAGGCCCACACCATAAGGTTTGAACTCGACCGTGATCTGACCGTTCTGGTTCTGCCCGACAGGCACCGGAAACTCACCGCCCGCAAGGAACTTTGCGCTTTCACCAGACATCGCAACAATGTTTGGCTCCGCCAGGGTGCGGACGATACCGACCCGTTCCATCGCATCGATGGCAGCCCCGGCAGATGATTGCAGCCGGCCGTTATTATAGTTGCTGTAGCCGGTCTCCAGCGAGATACCGCCGAGCGCCTGGCCCTGGACGTTGAAGCCGTTGGAGGCACTGCCTGAGAACGAATTGCTATACGGACCACTCTGCTGGATGGCCTCAACGGCCGTGCCCTGTCCGGTGGTGTTGTACTGGCCTGTTGCCGCGTCAAAGAACACCGGCAGCCCGTTCTGGAAGACCTGCTGAAGGGATTGGCTGGCCAGTTCCCCGAAGTTCATCGAGCCGGAAAGATTGATGCCCAGCTGCTTGATCACGCTGCGCTGCATCTCGACGATGCGGACTTCCAGCAGAACCTGATCGGCCGCGTTGACGTTCAGCATATTGACGATCTGAAGCTGGCCGCCCCCCGCAGTCTCGGGGAAGAAAGCCTTCACAAGCCGGCTGACCTGATCGGATTGGGAGAGGTTATCGACCTTCCCTGTCAGGATGATATTCCCGTTGAAGCTTTCGATCTTGACCCGCGAGTCAGGCACATGGCGCGAAATGGTATCTTCAAGTGCAGAAAGGTCTGTTTCGACCGAGATGTTGAGATCAAGAAGCGTGCGCCCTGCCCTGTCAAAGATCAGGGCATTGGTCTGGCCGAACTTGATACCGCGGAAAATGATCCGCTGAGCAGTCTGCACCACGGCATCGGCAATCTCGGGATTGGAAATGACGACATCTGCTGCCGGCGCCTCCAGATCGACGATCATCGATTTGTCCACACCAAGCGTCACCCGGCGGGAAACAGCCTGGTCGCCAGGTTTGGTGATGCTGGTGCCCATGCCATTGGGAACCGTCTGCGCCAGAACGAAAGGCGCTGGCGCAGCCGCAAGCATAACCGCGCAAGAGAGCGCCCGGATAACGCGCTTCATCAGTTGCCCCCCATCGCCGTCAATGTCGGCTGGCTATTTCGGATTATCATGACGGCGCCCCCCTCATCGTCTCCGCCATTCAGCCCCAGACGCGGCTTGCGCGGCGCACTGATGGCCATTTCATCGAGCGGACGCAGGGCCAGGGTGAGCCGGCCTTTTCTCTGGGACAGGGCAACAAGTTCAGCTTCGGATGGCGTGACTTCGAGGGTCGCGGTATTACCCAGCCGCGCTGTTTCTTCCGGGCTGCCAGACGCGTAGGCCTGATCGATCGCCAGCACGCGGACATTCTGCAAGATGGTCTGTGAAACCGTGCGGGAGTCCCGCAGGCCGTTTGTTGCTGTCGGCGTCTGTTCATAAGTCAGGATGAGGTCGACCCGGTCATTGGGCAGAATGAAGCCGCCCGAGGCAGACTCAGGGGAGATTTCCACGGAGACGGCGCGCATATCCTGTCCCATGAGGACAGGAAGCAGGCCTGCTTCGCCGCGCTTCACGATCCGCTGCGGCATGATCGGCTCGGACTTGAACATCGGCAGCTTCACGATGGCGCCGGCGATGTCCTCGATGGCGCCAGGCGCAGCCGTTTCGATGAACTGCCCTTCCACGGTCCCCTTTTCAGGCCATACCGCCCATTTGAGATCGTCCGCCTTGATCTGCTCACCGATCGCCAGGTCGCGTGACGTGGTCAGCACCTTGACTTCGGATACCTGTTCCTTCTCGATGACAGTCAGGTCGCGGGTAACCGTCTCGGTCACGATCTGCGGCTGGCTCATCCGGCTGACAAGCAGGGCGGCGCCGCCAGCAGCGACGAGCGCCAGCAAAAGGATAATGATGCGTATAGGCGACATGCGGCGCCACTCCCTCCCAATTCCGCGCACAAAGGTAAATGTTCGCGGCCTGCCAGTTCATACAGTTGGGAAAATTGCACGCGCCGCCTAAAGGATCGTTAACCGGTAATCCCGGCGGTGCTGAAGAAACCTGCCAGCATGGGAGAGTTGGAGCCCGCCAGAAGAGCGCCTGCGGCAATGGCGACCCCATACGGAACATTGGCTTTATTTTCGAAGGGCTTGCGCATGAAGCCAGGAATGACTTCCGCAGGCATGCTCCGCCGGACGATCAGGATAAGGAGGGCGCAGGCGCCGCCCACCAGCGCCATGTAATAGGCAAAAGGAAAGGCGGCGGCCGGTCCCATCCAGAGCACGACTGCGGGGATCATCTTGGCGTCCCCGCCCCCAAAGATGCGGAAGGCAAACAGGCCATAGGCAATCACGAAGGCCAGGCCACCGGCCATCAGATGACCACCGATGATTTCCAGCGGCAGGCCGGAAACCGCAGCAGCCGGAACAAACAGGCCGGCCAGTGTGAGGTTCAGCCAGTTGGGAATCCTCAGCTGGTTCACGTCAAATAGCGCCGCCACGACGCAGAGAACAAGAAACAGGGCGGCAAGGGCGATGAGAACCATCTGGCGTCTCCAATATCTTTGAGGCTGGAGCTGACCCTGCCTCAAAAGCCTGAAAGAAGCCTTGAAGCCCCTGCGCCCGCCCCAAACGAAAAGAGCCGCCGGAAGACCGGCGGCTCTCTCGTATCAAGCAGTTGGCTAAAGATTAGCCTTCACCGCCGCCTTCGCCGCCCGACGGGGCGTTCTTCATACCCTCGGTAACGGAGTCGAAGGTAGCGGCGGTCTGACCACCAAGAGCCGAAACACCACCGATAATGGCCACAGCGATCAGAGCGGCGATGAGGCCGTACTCGATAGCAGTTGCGCCGGACTCATCTTTCAGAAAACGTGCAAACATTGGAAACTCCCATCATGCGTTTGAAAAGTCCCGGCTAGAAACTTTTATTCCCGGAACACAGATGGTTGTATACGAGCAGTCCTGATATCTCGTTTCCACAAATAGAAAAATCATGAAGTAAAATCAGGGGGTTGTTTACCGATTCGGAGACGGAAAGCACAGCCCTCACGTACGCGTGATTCGTTATATATATATACTGCGTAGAAACCCGCCTTGCGCCCTCTGCCCCCTCCGGTCACGGCCTGAATTAGGAAATGGGAAACTAAAATAGACGACGTTCCGGAAACACCGCGCCGGAGCCTCCTTACAATGAAGACTTTCGTGAAGCCTGCCCTTGTTGCAATCGCAAGCCTGGTCATCGCCGGCGCGTCGCAGGCTCAACAGCTGTCGGTTGAAGCTTCCAAGACCGTGCCCCTCCGCCTGAACGGCCCTGCCGCCAGCATTGTCGTCGGTAACAAGAACATTGCCGATGTCGCCGTTCACGATGACCGGCTGATCTTCGTCACCGGCAAGAGCTATGGCACGACCAATCTGATGGTCTTCAACAAGGCGGGCGAGGAAGTCTACAGCGCGGAAGTTGTTGTCACCGCCAATTCCTCAAACCTGGTCACCGTCAACCGCGCCGGCCAGAACCAGACCTATGACTGCGCGCCCGTCTGCCGCTCTGCCCTGACGCTTGGGGACGATCCGGCCTATTTCTCGACCTTGATCCAGCAGCAACTTCAGGCGCAGGCCCTGACAGACGGCAACTAGGCCGCGCGCGGTCTCAGGCCAATGCGTGAAATTGCATTGATCTGATGAACCCCCTGCAAACCGGAACATGATAGGCATTCAAGCTGGTCCCAGTGGGGGAATAGCCAGATTATGCTCAGTGTCCGTAACAGTCTTGCAGCCCGGCTGCGCGATCACTTTGGGGCCTATGCCGCCGACAAGCGCGGGATTGCGGCCGTCGAGTTTGCGCTGATCGCGGCGCCGTTCTTCTTCCTGATCTTTGGCCTGCTCGAAGTGTGCATTCTGTTCATTATGACCGCGATTCTCGATCATGGTGTTGCCGAGGCTTCCCGCCCCCTGCGGACTGGCGCCGTCCAGGAAGCCGAAATGAACGCAGAAGAGTACCGTGAACTGATCTGTGCCCAACTCATGGGGATGATGGATTGCGAAAACCGCCTTCATTTTGATGTGCAGACTGTCAGCGGCTTCAACAACACCCCGACAGGCACGCCGATCGACTCGGCCGGCCTGGTGGACAATAGCAGCTTTGGTTTCAATCCCGGCGGCCCCAACGACATCGTTGCTGTGCGCGTCTTCTATGAATGGGATCTGCTGACCCCTGGCCTGACTGCGCCGCTCGCCAACATGCATGGCAACAAGCATCTGATCCAGTCCAATGTCGTTTTCCGTAACGAGCCCTTCGGGAGTGACTTCGAATGATGTTCAATCGCTACTTCGAAGCCCGTCTCCGCCGGAAGAATGCGCCGCGCAAGCTCGGCCTGAAAAGCTTGTTGCGGAACGAGGATGGGGTCTCTGCCGTAGAGTTTGCCATTATCGCGCCTGTCATGGTGCTGATCTTCTTCGGCTGTATCGAGCTAAGCTATCTGATGCGCGTTGATCGCCGGGTGACCGCAACGGCAGCCAGCCTTGGAGACCTCACTGCGCGCCTCGTCTCTGTCACCGATGACGATATGCGTGAGCTCTACAATGCCGCGAACGTGATGATGCAGCCCTACCCCGCATCGGAAACCCGTATGCGGATCACCTCGATTGTTGATAATGGCAATGGCCAGAAGCGTGTTGCCTGGTCTGAAGGTTACCGGATCGAGCCCCGCCCTGTCGGATCGGTTGTCATGGTTCCAGACGGCATCGTGCCCCAGCCAGGCTCAATCATCCTCACCGAAGTCGAATATGACTATTCGAGCAGCTTCGGTTTTGTCATCGATACCTCGATGACGATGACCGACACGTTCTATCTTCGCCCGCGCCGCGTCACGAACATTCAGCGCATCACGAGCGGTGGTGGCGGCTCGCCTGCTTTCGGCCCCACCAGCTAAGGGCGATCATACCGCCGCCCTGCGGACCGGTGGATCGGACTTCACGGTCAGGAGAACCGCAAGGCCGATGAAGAACAAGAGCGCGATAGCCGACATGCCAATCCGCTGATCGCCCGACCAGCGGGTGAACTGTTCGATCAACAACGGCCCGAGCCAGACGGTGACCGTCCCGGCAATCGCAAACAGGCCGAAAAACTCGCCCCGCATATGGGCCGGCGCGACATGGATCAACATCGAGCGGCTGGACGAAATGTTGGCCGTGGCAAACACCGCGATCAGGGCACCCTGGAGCAGATAGAGCAGGTCTGATGTGCCGGAGAAGAACGGCGTGTCCCACACTTTGACATTGGGCAAGAGGCCGAAGAAGGCTGAGTCGCGCGTGATCGACAGGCCGAAGAACAGGATCAGCACGATCGCCGCGATCTCGACAACGAGAGCATTCTTAGGCCCCAGCCTCTGGTCGAGCCAGCCGCCGAATATGCCGCCCGCAACGCCCCAGGCCGAGGCCCAGATGGCATAGATGGTCAGCTCAATCAGCCCCCAGCCGAGGAACAGGCTGACATACACTGCGCCGATGGTCAGCAGGGCGAACATGCCGTCGGCATAGATCGTCCGGGCGACGAGGAATTTGAAGGCTTCCTTGTGCTGGGCAGCCTGCCGGATGGTACGGATGACGCCTCTGGCGCCTTCGCTGATAGCCCGGAGCGGCGGCGTGCCGCGGGTGCCCGTATCCTTTGCATACAGGAAGAACGGGATCATCGCGGCGAGCATCCAGATGCCACAAATCGGCCCGGCGATACGGAACTGCTCGTACTGGGCAGCATCAATACCGAACAGCGGCTGCGCGAAGGGCCAGGCAAGCGCCAGCGGCAGGGCAAACATGATGACGATGGCAAGAAACATCAGCGTCGCCATGCCGTTTCCGAGCGCGAGCCCCAGGCCGGAGACGGCCGGCAGAGCATCGAGCCGCGCGGCGTCCGGCAGCATCGAATTATGCGCCACCTCGCTATAGCTGTAGCAGACATAGGCAATGATCAGCAGGGACATGACCGCCCCGGTCGACAGGCCCGCCGGGCCAGGGATCGCCCACCAGAGGGAAATACCGATCAGCGAAATAAGGGACAGGCAGAAGAAGATCAGCGGTTTGCGGCGCAGGCCCCGGTCAAACGCAGCGCCGAGAAAGGGCGCGGTGAGCGCGGCAATATAACCCGCCGTCTTGGAAAGGTTTGCGACCATCGCCTGGCCTTCGGCGCCGGCGATCCGGCGGGCCTCATCCGGGGAGAGGCCCTCCAGCTTGCCGCTGGCGAGGATATCTGCGCCCACGATGTCGCGCGCGAAGTAAGGCGCGAACACATAGATGACGATCAGGATGTAGTAGGGATTCCGCGCTGCTTCGAACCAGGCCCATGAGAAGCCGGTCTTGCCGAGCGCGCCGCCTTCACCGACATGTTTATGAGCTGAGGCGCCGCCGGCGCCGTCCACGATCGCTTGAGCCATTCGCATCCTCCCGGCGCGTGTGCCCGCGCGTATGTGCGATGAGACTAGACGCTAATATGTAAAGCGGAAGGTGGTTTTGTCTGTGACCTTGCGTCAGCCCTTCAGTTTGCCTGCAAGCTCGCCAGCATAGCGGGTAATGTCCCCTGCCCCGAGGCAGACAACCATGGCGCCGGGCCCGGCAAGTTCCCGGACGGCTTCGGGCAGTTCAGCCAGCGATGCCAGGGCGCGGGCGTTGCGATGGCCATGGCGCAGGACTGATCGGACGAGGGCTTCATGCGTGATGCCGGGAATGGGTGTCTCGCCGGCTTCATAGACCGGCGCAATCAGCACATGATCGGCCTGGTCAAAGCAGCGCGAAAATTCTTCAAACAGGTCATTCAGGCGCGAATAGCGGTGGGGCTGGCAGACAGCGATCAGTGTTCGCTCGCCCTGCATGGCGCGGCCCGCCTTCAGCACGGCAGCAATTTCCACCGGGTGATGACCATAATCGTCAATGATCCTGACTGGCGCGCCTCCAGCTACGGGCAGCCAGTCCCCGACCGGCGTAAAGCGCCGCTTGACCCCGCCGAACTTTGCAAGGGATACGCGGATCTGCTCATCACTTGCCCCAAGCTCCAGCGCCACGGTGATGGCGGCCAAGGTGTTCTGCACATTATGCTCACCTGCCATCGGCAGGGTCAGCCCTTCGATACGCCGGGGCGTCTCACCGGCACTGCGGCGGATTTCGACATCGAAGTGCGCGCCATTGAGATCGGTGCGCAGGTTTACCGCCCGCACATCGGCCTGGAGGTTGAAACCATAGGTGATGCGGCGGCGATCGGTCACGCGGGCAGCCAGGGCCTGAACTTCGGGATGATCCGTACACAGAACGGCAAAGCCATAGAAGGGCAGGTTCTCGACAAAGGTGTCGAATGCCTCACGCAGTTTCTCCATGGTGCCATAATGGTCCATGTGCTCAGCATCGATATTGGTGACGATGGCGCAGGTCGGGTGGAGCTTGGCGAAGGTGCCGTCGCTCTCATCGCTCTCCACGACCATCCAGTCGCTTTCGCCGGCTTTATAGTTCGACCCGTAGGCATGGATGATGCCGCCATTGATGACCGTCGGGTCGATGCCCGCCCCATCCAGCAGGCACGCGACGAGCGATGTGGTGGTCGTCTTGCCATGCGTGCCCGCGACACAGACGGTGTATTTGAGGCGCGTGATTTCCGCGAGCATGTTAGCGCGGCGCACGACGGGAATACCGGATGCCCGCGCCGCCTGAACTTCAGGGTTATCGCGCCGGATGGCCGTTGAAATGATCACCGTGCCTGCGCCAGCCACATTGCCGGCCTCATGCCCGATGAACACCTTTACGCCGCGCGCACGCAGACGCTCGACATTGGCGCTGTCGGCGACGTCCGAGCCCTGGACCTCATAGCCCATCGTCAGCATCACATCGGCGATGCCCGACATGCCGATGCCGCCGATACCGACAATATGAGCGGGGCCTACGGGAAAGGGGGTTGGGGTCGTCATGAGAAACCTTGAACTTCTAAACCGTCCGCCGGGCCAGTGACATGAACAGGCCGATAACCGCAACAAGCAGCATCACACCGATCATCAGTGTCAGCGGGCCCTCACCTTTGGCCACATCAATGCCCTCGACCAGGGTCTGGATGTGCGAAAAGTATGACATCCAGAAAACGCCGACGGTAACACCCCACGCCGCAGACAGCAGGCGGGAAGATCCCTGATATAGGGTGCGCAGGCCTCCCCAGATCAGCGCGCCGGCCGCAATGAAGTCGACAGCCCAGAATGGCCAGGGCTGCCAGTTACCCCAATTGCGCGCGAATTCAGAAATCACGAGAAACAGGCCAAAGAAGAGAGCAATAAATGCAGACTTGCGGATCATAGTTCCGCGATCCTCTCCGCCATATCGGCCAGTTTCTGGGCAGCATCCGGGCGAGCTGCAGATTTTGCGGCCGTGGCACGAACCGTCAGGTCTGCGCCATCCGACAAACGCGCCGAAATCAGCTCCCCGAGAAGCTTTGGTGTCACATTGGCTTCCAGGATCATGTCGGCCGCACCAATGGCGGTCAACGCCTCGGCATTTGCCGCCTGGTGATCGTCCATCGCAATCGCCAGCGGAATGAGGATCGATGGGCGCCCTACCGTGGCAAGTTCGCTGACGGTACCCGCCCCGGAGCGAGCGATCACCAGATGTGAAGCCGCCAGGCGTTCAGGCATGTCACCAAAGAATGCGGAGAGTTCGCACGCGACACCGGAATTGCGATAGATGTTGGAAACAATCTCGAACTGCTCTTCCCGCACCTGCTGAACCACCTTGAGACGTACGCGCAACGGGGGCGCAACATGGTTGGCAATCGCGAGCGGCACCATCTCACCGATAATACGCGATCCCTGGCTGCCGCCGGTGACAAATATGTTCAGCGTGCCATCCGCAGACGGAAAGGGAACCTTGCCGGCCTCAATGATTGCCGCGCGCACGGGATTTCCGATCGGCATATGCGCCGAACCAGACGGCAGACGGTCAAGCCTCTCAAATCCACTCGCCACCAGCTTGGCGTGTTTGGCAAACTGCCGGTTCACGCGGCCAAGCACGGCGTTCTGTTCGTGGATGATGATCGGCACACCCAGACGCCGCGCCGCCGCCAGTGCCGGAAAGGCCGGATAGCCCCCAAAGCCGGCCACCAGAGCCGGCCGGTGCTGTTTCATCAGGCGGCGGGCACGGGCTATTCCACTATTGATCTTGAGGGCCGCGCCCGGAACGGTCCAGGGCTTGCGGAAATTCGGGCTGGCTGCCTCGATCTCTTCTTTCCAGTCAGCCGGGAAGTCAGACGCATAGCGCAGGCCGCGCGAGTCCGAGATCAAGGCTGTATTCCAGCCGCGCGCCCGCATTTCGTCGGCAAAGGCGCGCGCCGGGAACATGTGGCCGCCGGTGCCACCGGCCGCGATGATAACGAGTTTTGTAGTCTGAGTGTCAGCCATACCGGCCACGGCTCCTTGTGCCTTCGCCGCGGACGAGAGCAAGCGCAAGGCCGAGCGTCAATCCCATACCCACCATCGAAGATCCCCCATAGGAGACAAATGGCAGCGTCATGCCTGTTGGCGGCAGGATCGCCAGATTGACGCCGATATTCACAGCCGCCTGAAGACTGAACAGCGTGAAGAGACCTGCCGCGGCCGTTCGGGCGTAGCCGTCCTCGATCCGCGCAGCCGCGCGAAAGCCGCGGATCGCCATCATGGCAAAGATCGCCATCAGGACAACAATTGCCACGAGACCGAACTCTTCGGCCATGACGGCAAAGATGAAATCGGTATGAGCATCCGGCAGGCGCGCTTTCACGAGCCCTTCCCCCGGACCGACACCGAAAAGTCCACCCCGGCTGATCGCTTCGGCAGCACTCTTGAGCTGGTAACTGTCGACGCTCCCGGGATTGAGAATGACATCTACCCGCGCCTTCACATAAGGCAGGATATTGTAGAGCAGGACCGCCAGCGCGCCGCCCCCAACAGCAAACAGCGCGACCCAGCGCTTGGGCAGACCACTGACGAAGAAAGTGGTCACAAAGGCAACCGTCAGCAAAGCCGACTGGCCGACATCAGGCTGCATCAGAAGGAGGCCCAGCGTGACGGCATAGAACAGGAAGGCGATCAGCGCCCAGGGGCCTTTGGGGTAGAGCGCTCTCTGCGCGAGTAACCAGCCGCAGAGCAGGATCAGGGCCGGCTTGGCCGTCTCGCTCGGCTGGAACGAAGTCCCGGCAAAGCGGAGCCAGCGCTGCGCCCCCTTCGCCTCATGCCCGATGCCGAGCACAATCACCATCATCACGAGACTGACGAAGAAGATCAGCGTCGCCGCACGGCGCGCCCATTTCCGGTCCAGCACGCTCATGACCATCATGATTGTGAAGCCAAGGATCGCGAGCGCGGCCTGCCGGTAGACGAAATGGTAGGGATCGGCATAGCCGATGCGCGTCGAGGCAGATGGACCTGCCGCCAGCGACATCAGAAGACCGATGCTCAGCAGCAGGACTGCGCCGGCGACCAGCCCCCAATCCAGGGTGCGGCGCCATTCGGTAAACCAGGATGTATCCGAACGCGGCAGAAGCGGTGCGTTGGCCGTGTAGCTCACGCGGTCACCTTGAGGCTCGCGGGCACGATGCCATGGACGAGGGCGCGGAACACATCGCCCCGGTGCTCATAGTCCTTGAACTGGTCAAAGCTGGCGCAGGCGGGTGAAAGGAGAATGATGGCGCCGGGCTGTCCGGCAGCCTTGGCGTCCCGGTAAGCGGCTTCAACGGCCCGGTCGAGCGCGCCGCAGACCTGTGTGGGCACCTTACCGTTCAGAGTAGCAGCAAACACGTCTTCCGCCTGGCCGATAAGATAGGCCTTGGTGACGTTCGGGAAGAAGGGGGCGAGCGGCCCAATACCCTCCGCCTTCGGAACACCCCCGGCAATCCAGTAGATGTTCTTGAACGAACGCAGCGACTGCTCGGCAGCCTGGGCATTGGTTGCCTTGGAGTCGTTGATGAAGCGGATACCGTCGATTTCGCCGACCGTTTCCATCCGGTGGGCGAGGCCCGGGAAAGTCCGCAGGCCCGCCATGATCGTCGCCGGATCAAGGCCAAGCGCGCGGCAGGCCGCATAGGCAGCGGCTGCATTCTGGGAATTGTGGCGCCCGATCAGGGCCGGGCACTCATCCAGCTTGCCGACGAATTCCGCCTTGCCGGACTGGTTGTCATAAAGGCGACCATCCACAGCGCTGATGCCCTTGCCGAGCGTATAGGTAGAGGAAATCTGCACGACCCTCTGGGGGCCTTTGGCCGACAGGCCGATGGCAATCGACTGGGTGTAGATGTCATCAAACCCGATGACGGCCACGTCCTTTTCCGTCTGGTTCTGGAAGATGCGCATCTTCGCGGCCTGATAGCCATCCATGCCGCCATGACGCTCAAGGTGGTCAGGCGACAGGTTCATGAACACGGCCACATCACAGCGCAGGCTCTTTACCAGGTCGAGCTGATAGGAAGACAATTCGAGCACATAGATGGCATTGGAGTGCAGCGCTGCGAGGTCGAGCACGCCGGTGCCGATATTGCCGCCGACGCGCACATCACGGCCGGCCTGTTTCAGGATATGCCCGATCAGCGCGGTGGTGGTCGATTTGCCATTGGTGCCTGTGATGGCGACGATCTTCGGACGCGCCCGCTCCGGCAGGGCCTGAACCGCGCGCGCGAAAAGCTCCATGTCGCCGATCACCGGAACGCCGGTCATCTCCGCCATGCGCACAAGACGGTGGGGCTGGGGATATTTGTACGGGATGCCCGGCGACAGGACGAGCGCAGCAAAGGTCTGCCAGTCGCGCTTGTTGATGTCGGACAGGGCGATGCCGGCCGCTTCGGCCTTGGCGCGGGTTTCCTCATTATCGTCCCACGCATGGACGCGCGCGCCGCCAGCCTTGAGGGCTTTGGCCGTGCTGAGACCGGTGCGGCCGAGGCCATACACAGCAATGTCTTTTCCAGCGTATTCGGTAATGGGGATCATGGCGCCTGCATCACCTCAGCTTCAGGGTGGCAAGGCCCATCAGGGCGAACAGGACGGAGAGAATCCAGAAGCGCACGACAACGCGCGTTTCCGGCCAGTTCTTCTTCTGGAAATGGTGGTGCAGCGGCGCCATCAGGAAGATGCGCTTGCCCTCACCTGTCAGGCGTTTGGTGATCTTGAACCAGCCGATCTGGGTCAGCACAGACAGCGCCTCAAGCACGAACAGGCCCCCGATCACCACCAGCGCAAACTCGTGCTTGGTGGCCACCGCCACGACGCCGAGCATACCGCCGAGACCAAGCGACCCGGTGTCGCCCATGAACACCTTGGCAGGGTAGGCATTGTACCAGAGGAAGCCCATGCCTGAGCCGATCACCGCGCCGAGCAGGACTGAAAGCTCGCCCGCCCCCGGCGCAAACTGGATCCCGAGATAGGAGGCGAACACGAAGTTACCGGTGAGATAGGCGATCGTCGCATAGGCGGCGGCCGCGAACGTCATCGGCACGATGGCGAGGCCATCAAGGCCGTCGGTGAAGTTCACCGCATTTGCCGCGCCCACGATGACAATCATCCCGAAGAGGATGAAGAACCCGCCCAGCGGCAGGAAGTAGTTGTTGACGAAGGGAACCGCGACGCCGCCGGAGAAGTTCGGGTCTGCCGGCTGCACAGAGGTCTTTGGCGCAAACCCTGCGATCCATTCGGCCAGCGGGCTGAGCGGGCCCCAGTCGGCATGGCCGGCCGGGGTGTGGGCGCCGTGCAGGCCCATGATGACGGCGCAGGCCAACGCGGCGATGCCGAACCCGGCAATCAGGCGCGCCCCTGCGGAGACCCCATCGGTCGATTGTTTGGTAACCTTGGCATAGTCATCGAGGAAACCAAGGACCGCGTAGGAGAAGGTGACGAACAGGGTGACCCAGACATAGGGGTTCTGCAAATTGCCCCAGAGCGCCACGCCGACAATCAGCCCGAGCCAGATCAGGAAGCCGCCCATCGTGGGCGTGCCCTGCTTGGACAGCTGCGCTTCGAGCGAGAGGTCGCGGATCGGCTGACCCTTGCCCTGACGCGCGCGCAGGAAGTTGATCAGCATGTCGCCAAACAGCACCGTCACCAGAAATGCGGTGACCACCGCCGCGCCTGTGCGGAAGGTGATGTAGTTCAGAAGGTTGAATAGGCCGCTATCTGCGGCCAGCAGTTCGTATAGCATCAGCTTACCCTCGCAGCCCCTTCTGGACCGCCATCCATCTTGCCCAGTCCGGCCGGCACGCTCCATTGGCGTAGCCGGTCCGCTAACTTGCCCATCCCGGACGCATTCGACCCTTTGATCAAGAGAACATCCCCAGCTCGGAGCGCTTTTTGCAGCTGATTCCACAACTCATCCGCTGTCGGAGCAGATATCTGCTGCAAATCACGCGGCAGCGCTTCGGAAAGGTGTTGCATTTCAGCACCAGCGAGAAACACACCATCGACGCCTGACTCTACGACAGCGCTTGCAAGTCCGCGATGCTCTGCGGCCGAAGAGTCGCCAATTTCGCGCATGTCGCCCAGCGCCGCGAGGCGGCGCGTGCCGGCGCGCTGAGCAAGGCCCTTGAGCGCGGCGCGCATGCTGGCAGGGTTGGCGTTATAGGCGTCATCAATCAGCGTGATTTCGCCAATTTCCGGCAAAACCAGCGTTTCGGAAGTGCCCCGGCCGGGCGGCGGCGCGTAGCCTGAGAGGGCCCCGGCGCAGTCTTTCAGCGACAGTCCCGCCTGGCTTGCCGCCAGCAAAGAGGCGGCCACATTCTGCGCCCAGTGCGCGCCCACGGCGTTCAGCGTCACGCTGGCACGCTGGCCGACAATATCCACGTCCACACGGCTGGTGCGGCCATCTGTTTCATAGGCAGCAATCCGCGCCGTTGCGTCAGGCGACGTGCCGAAAGTTTCGACATTACCCGTAGGACAGAAACTCCGTGCACGCTCAGAGAGATAATCGAGGAATACATCATCCGCTGGCAGAATGATTGTTCCGCCGGCCTCCAGGCCTGCAAAGATGTTTGCCTTCTCCTCGGCGATGCCCTCAACCGAGCCAAGCCCCTGAAGATGGGCGGCGGCAATGCAGGTCACAATGCCGGTATGCGGGCGCACCATCTGGCTGCGCGGGGCAATCTCGCCGGGGGTATTCATGCCGATCTCGAACACAGCCCGCGCTGTGTCTTCCGGCATGCGGGCGAGCGTCAGCGGCACGCCCCAATGATTGTTGAAGCTCTTGACGTTCCAGTGGGCCGGGCCGAAGGCGCGGTAGATCTGCGCCAGCATCTCCTTCACCGAAGTCTTGCCCGCAGAGCCCGTCACCGCCGTGCGATGGGCGCCGCAGCGGACGCGTGCGGCAATGCCCATCTGCGTCAGCGCTTCGAGAACATCCTCAACCTGCACTATCGCGCCGCCCGGCATCGGCCGCGCAACCAGCGCGCCCGCCGCGCCGGCCCTGAAGGCGGCTTCGACAAAATCATGCCCGTCGCGCTGGTCTTTCAGCGCCACGAACAGGTCGCCCGGCTGAAGCGAGCGCGTATCAATGGAAATCGACCCCGTCACCTCGAAGGGCGCACTGGCACGGCCGCCGGTCGCAAGTTCGATATCGCTGGAGGTCCAGAGCAGGCGGGTCATCGCGCAAGGCCTTTCAGGGCGGCCAGCGCCTCATCCTGATCGGAGAAGGGCAGCACCTGAGAGCCGATGATCTGGCCCGTCTCATGCCCCTTACCGGCGATCACCAGCGTGTCGCCCTTTTTCAGCTCACGGATCACCGTATGGATCGCCTCTGCGCGGTCGCCGATCTCGCGTGCGCCCTTGGCGCCGCCGAGCACTGAGGCGCGAATCCTGGCGGGATCTTCCGAGCGCGGGTTGTCATCGGTGATGATCACATCATCGGCCTGGCGGCTGGCAATCTCGCCCATGATCGGGCGCTTCCTGGCGTCGCGGTCGCCGCCGCAGCCGAAGATCACCTTCAACTGACCCGCCGTGTGCGGACGGACAGCACGAAGCAGAACATCAAGCCCATCGGGCGTGTGGGCATAGTCCACGAACACGCCTGCGCCGGTTTCGGTCTTGCCGACAAATTCAAGGCGGCCCTTCACAGGCTTCAGATTTGCGAGCCCCTCGGCCACGGTCGGGAACTCCATGCCCAGCGAGAGGCAGAGCGCGGCCGCCGCCAGGGCGTTGAGCGTCTGGAACTCGCCGATCAGCGGCAGTTCGATCGGCTTCTGCTCGACATCTTTCCAGTAGAGAAACAACGTCTGGCCCGTCGCCTTGGGCATCAGCTCGTCGATCCAGAGATCCTCGCCACGCCAGCCGAAAGATACGATCTGAAGGCCCGCCTTGCGCGCTGTTTCTTCGACGATTTCGCGGTGCGCGCTGTCGGCATTGACGATGGCCGGAATACCCTTGGGCGCCAGGTCGCGGAAGAGGCGCAGCTTGGCGTCCAGATACGCGTCCATCGTCGCGTGATAATCGAGATGGTCCTGCGTCAGATTGAGGAAGGCCACGGCCGAAAGATCCACCCCGTCCAGCCGGTGCTGCTCAAGGCCGTGGCTGGAGGCCTCCATCGCGCAATGCGTCACGCCCTGCCCGGCGAGGGCTTTCATCGTTTCACTGACGGTCACAGGGTCGGGCGTCGTATGGCCGATCTCGACCTTGCCGCCCGGGCCGATGGCGCCCAGCGTGCCCATGGAGGCCGCCTTGATCCCGGCCCGGCTCCAGATCTGGCGGGCAAAATCCACGGTCGACGACTTGCCATTCGTGCCGGTGACGGCGACGATAAATTCCGGCTGCACACCGCAGAAGCGCCTGGCCGCGAGCGCCAGCGCGCGGCGCGGCTCATCGGCGATCACATGCGGCGCGGATACCTCACCGATGCTGCCATCCGAGAGGATCGCGGCCGCGCCCTGGGCGATAGCCTGGGGCACAAATTTGCCCCCGTCATGCACGCTGCCTTTCAGCGCCGCAAACAGCCAGCCGGGCTGAACCTTGCGGCTGTCGGAAGTCATGCCGAGGATCTCGGTCTCGCCCTTCTCGGCAAGCGGAAAGAGGTCCGAAAGTTTCAAAGTTCACTCCTGTTCTGGGAGAGGGCCGGGGGCGGCGATGTCGCGGGCCGGAGATCCTCAAATCGCGGATCGACCTCGAGAAGCGGCGCCACACGCTCGATAATGCGCCCGGCAACCGGCGCGGCATTCACAGCGGCGGTCATGCTTCCGTCCTCGATGGCCTTGGGCTCATCCAGCGTCACAATCAGGGCATATTGGGGGCTATCTGCGGGAAACACGGCAGCAAAGCTCGAGACGTTCCGGTCCTTGGCATAGCCGCCGGGGATCGGCTTCTCGGCCGTTCCAGTCTTGCCGGCAACGCGGTATCCGGCGACATCGGCGCGCCGGGCAGTGCCGTTCAGAACGGTATCGCGCATCATCTGCGTCACCAGGTGGGCGGTCTCTTCAGAGAACAGGCGCACGGGCGCTTCGCGGGCTGCGGCCGCCTCCTCCACCAGCACGGGTGGCACCATCAGCCCGTCATTTCCGAAGGTGGAAAATGCCAGCAGGAACGCCAGCGGCGTGACCGATATGCCATGTCCGTAAGACACCGTTGCCGCCGTCACCTCATCCAGCCGCTGTGGCATCAGGGGCGCGGCCGATCCGGGCAGGCTCACCGGCGCGCGGCGCGTCAGGCCCGCCCTTTCGAGCAGCTCCATCTGGCGCTCAGGCCCAAGCGCCAGGTTGACCTGCACCGTTCCGATGTTCGAGCTCTCTGAGAGAATCTTCGAGGCATTGGCCTCCTGAGCAAACCAGTGCGTATCGGTAATCCTGAAGCCGCGCACCATCAGCGGCTGTCCGACCTGAAAGCGATCTTCCGCACGGATGGCGCCTACCTCAAGCGCCGCCGCAATCGTCAGCGGCTTGAAGACCGAGCCGAGTTCGTACACCGCGCCAACAGCACGATTTGTGCGGGATGGATCATCAGCAGGCGTATCACTGGCGCGGTTGGGGTCAAAGGGTGGCCAGCTTGCCATGCCGCGGATTTCACCGGTGCGCGTATCCATCAGGATCGCCGCGCCACCTTTCATGTCATAGTCCATAGCCGCCGTGGCGAGTTCAGCTTCCAGAGCTGCCTGCGCGCCAATATCCAGCGTAAGCCGCACGGGCGCCGCGCCAGCCTGAAGCACAGCGTCATAGGCAAGCTCGATGCCCGCAATGCCCTTGCCGTCAACATTCGTGTAGCCCAGAATCTGGCCTGCCAGCACCCCGCGCGGATAGGCCCGGCGCGCTTCCTCGCGGAAATCCAGCCCTTCCAGGCCGAGCGCCACGACATGCTCGCGCTGGCGAGGCGTCAGGCCCCGCTTCACCCAGACAAATTTGCGGTTTTGATCCGAGAGCCGGGCGGCAAGATCAGCTTCGTTGATATCCGGGAAAATGCCTGCCAGCTGCTTTGCGGCATCCGCGCCACTCCAGATCACGCTCGGATTGGCCCAAAGCGACCAGGAAACAACCGAAGTGGCAAGGAGTTCGCCATTGCGATCAACAATATCGGCGCGCGACTCCAGCGGAGCCATCAGGGGATTTGCACGCGCACTGGACGGCGCATCCGATAGCGCCAGGAAGCCGCCCCGGCCCGCCATCAGCACGAAGAGCAGGCCAATGGCCAGCCCGACGAGCCGTGTGCGATCCCGGGAAGCTTCGCTCATCTGGGCGCCTCCGCAGGGGGCTCGGTGCCCTCTTCCGACATTGATATGACGTTCAGGGTGGTTACCGGCGGCCCGACCACCTCATCAAGATCGCCTTCATGCGCCATCTGTCCGGGCTTGGGCGGGGCCATGCCCAGCTCCTTGCGCGCGAATTCCTCGATCCAGTCGCGCCGGCTCATATGCGCCAGATCCGTTTCCAGCAGTGCCTTCTCGCGCTGCGCTTCTTCAATCTGGGCCTCCACCGCCATCAGTTCGGCAGCGGTGTCCTTCGCGCCATATTTGGCCCGATAGAGGCTGAAAATCAGCAACCCGGCGACCAGAAGACCAAAGAAAAATACCTTGCGGCTCATCGCGACGTCTCCAGCTCCGCGAGCGGCGGCAGGTTCATACCGTCGCTCGCCTCATCCAGGGCCGCGTCCGCATTGGTGCGGATCGCCGCCCGCAACTTTGCAGACCGTGCGCGTGGATTGGTTTCCACTTCCTTTTCAGAAGGCTGCACTGCCTTGTTTTCCCGCAATTCAAAGGCAGGCTTTGGCCCCTTGGTCATCAGCGGCATGTGCCGGGAACCGCCCGGCATCGCCCCGGCCCGCTCCCGCAGCCATTGCTTGACGAGCCGGTCCTCCAGCGAATGGAAGGTGACCACCACCAGCCGCCCGCCAGGCTTGAGAATACGCTCTGCGGCGCGCAGGCCGCGCGCCAACTCGCCAAGTTCATCGTTCACATACATGCGGATCGCCTGGAAGGTCAGCGTCGCCGGATGGGAGCGCGCGCCGCGCCGCCCGCCAACGGCCTCTTCAACCACTGCGGCCAGATCAGCGGTCGTTTCGAAGGGCGCCTGCGCCCGGCGCTGCACCAGAACGCGGGCAATGCGCCGGGAATTCCTTTCCTCACCGAGACGGAAGATCACGTCCGCCAGGCCTTTTTCGCTCATCTTGTTGACGACATCGGCTGCCGACGGACCACTCCCGCCCATGCGCATGTCCAGCGGGCCATCCTTCATGAAGGAGAAGCCGCGTTCTGCCTGGTCGATCTGGAAACTGGACACGCCGATATCGAGCACGACGCCATCCACGCCCGCATGCCCTGCCTGCTCGGCCAGCGTATCGAGATCGCCGAAACAGCCCAGCAGCGGCACCAGGCGCGGATTGACCTCCGCCATCTTCTCGGCCCGGACGATTGCGTCGAGATCACGGTCTATGCCGAGCACGGTGCAGTTGGCCGCCTTGAGGATGGCAGTCGTGTAACCGCCGCCCCCGAAGGTGCCGTCAATGATCACGTCCCCGTCTGCGGGGGCCAGCGCGGCCAGCACTTCGGCCAGCATGACGGGAAGATGGCCCGGCTCGGCGGGGCTACGGGAGGAGGGGCGCGGCGACATCAGCTGCCCTCCCCGCCGCGGCCTGCGGCCGCCCGGCGCTGGCGCACCTTGTTATAGGCCGACGCGAAGGCATCGAGGGTTTCAG
The DNA here is from genome assembly GCA_002841155.1 of Alphaproteobacteria bacterium HGW-Alphaproteobacteria-18. GTDB lineage: Bacteria > Pseudomonadota > Alphaproteobacteria > Caulobacterales > Hyphomonadaceae > Hyphomonas. The sequence continues at coordinate 214,753 of PHEH01000005.1, read as the reverse complement.
GCGCATTGACGATGGAGCGCATCCGCATCTGGTGCAGGCTGAACCGTTCGGGATTCCAGATCCGGAAACTGTCCATCTGGCCGGAGAACTTGATCTTGCCACTGAGTTCCCCTGCCTCGCACAGATCTTCAGGCAGCTTCACCCGGCCTGTGTCGTCAATCTTCAGTTCTGCCGAAGCCGCGATGATGCAGGTGACAATCGCTTCCCGGATAGGGGATTGCAGCGGCAGCTCGGCCAGCGTCTCGCGATAAAGCTCCATCAGCTCCTCGCCACCGCCCTCCAGAGAGCCCGACCCGTCGGGCGCCGGCCAGACGAAAAGACGGCTCGACCCACCCAATGCGGCGCGGAAGGGCGCGGGTATCGAAACCCGTCCCTTTGCATCAATAGCGCCCTCATAGGTGGAAACGAACACCCGCCTAGCCCAATCTTGTTTGCCTAAACCCCGCCATGGGTAAACCATGTGTAAATTTGGAGTATCATGGGCCAGCGTGGGCCTCAATGGGCGCCACTGGCGAATCGGAATTTCCACATTGGACTAATTGCAGAACAAATGGCGCCCAAGACTGGAACGCCACATGACGGCGGCATGGGAGGGCATGGGAAAGAGCGTAAAATCCAAACGGAAACCGGGCCTTACCACACCCTGTTGCGATACCGCATCGCTTGCCCGTCAGAGATGCACAAGCGCAGAACTTTTACACTTCGTTACCAAGAATACATGCCATTCGGCCCGAATGGCCGCAATTCACCAAAAGAAAGCCCCCAGACCCATAAAGGCCCAGGGGCTCCCATACTCATGACTTGCGCAGAGAGGCTCAGGCAGGCTCAGCCGCAAGCGCTGCTTCGGCCGCCAGCACACGCGCCGCCGCGTTCACAACCGCGCCGATGCGGATCGCTGCCTGGATCTGCTCACTGGTCACGCCATGCTTGCGCAGCTCGGCTTCATGCGCGTCGAGGCACATGCCGCAGCCATTGATCGCCGACACGGCAAGCGACCACAGCTCGAAATCCACCTTCTCGACGCCCGGATTGCCGATGACGTTCATGCGCAGGCGCGCCGGCATCGTCGTATAGGTCGTGTTCGAAACAAGGTGGGTGGCGCGGTAATAGACATTGTTCATGCCCATGATGGCGCTGGCGGCCTTGGCCGCGTTCAGCGCTTCAGGCGAGAGCTTGCCGCGTGCTTCAGCCTCGATGGCGCGCAGGGTCTGCACCTCCCCGACCGCATGGGCCGAGGCGAGATAGCAGCCATATTTCTGCTGCTCGCTGAGGATCGTTTCGTTCGCCAGAGAGCCGATATTGAGACGGATATCCTTGGCATAGTCCGGAATAAGGGTCTTCAGGGTTTCAAGCGACATCGCGCGCTCCTCTGAGAAATCGAAAATGGAAATGGGGAATAACCAGCCGGTCCCGAGCCGCGCCCGCCATGGGTGGGGGACGCGGGGCGGGCGCGAGAGCCCGGAACCAGCTGGCATTCAGTCGCCCTTAGGCGAGCTCAAGCGTCTTGCCGCCAACCGGGCGGTTACACGGGCAAAGCTCGTCGGTCTGCAGCGCGTCGAGCACGCGCAGCGTGTCCTGCGGGTTACGGCCAACGTTCAGGTTGGTGACGTAGACGTGCTGGATCACATTGTGCGGGTCGACGATGTAGGTCGCGCGATAGGCAACGCCGGCGCCTTCTTCACGCACGCCAAGGCCATCGACCAGCGAGCCGTTGGTGTCGGCAAATTGCCAGATCGGCAGCTCCTTCAGGTCGCCATGTTCGCGGCGCCAGGCGAGCTTCACGAACTCATTGTCGGTCGAGCCGCCGAGGACCACCGCGTCGCGGTCAGCAAACTCAGGCGCAAGGCGCGCAAATTCGGCGATCTCGGTCGGGCAGACGAAGGTGAAGTCCTTCGGGTAGAAGAAGATGACCTTCCAGAGGCCCGGGAAGCTGTCCTGGGTCAGCGGCTCGAAAGCGCTTTCGCCATTCTGTTCGTGTTGCATGAATTTCGGCTTCACGCCGGTGATCTGGAAGTCAGGTAGTTTCTGGCCAATGCCAAGCATGGGAGGGTCTCCTAGAACGGGTTTGTGGCCTGCTTCGGTGGCTGCAGGCCGTACCGAATTGATGCAGCGCACCCAATAAATAAAATTGATAATTCCAATTATTAGTATAGATTATATCTATGAACATTCCGACCCTCCGCCAACTTCAATTCCTCGTCGCCTTGGGCGAAACGGGCTCTTTCTCCCGTGCGGCCGAGGCATGTCACGTCACCCAGCCCACACTTTCTGCGGGTATAAAGGAGCTTGAAGATCTCTTTGGAGTGTCGCTCGCCGAGCGCGAATCGCGCGGTGCAACATTGACGCATGCTGGGGAAATCGCCGTGGCGCGCGCCTCCGCCCTGCTCGCTGACGCGCACGCCCTCGTCCAGGCCGTCACCAGCGCGGGCGCCCTCTTCTCCGGCCCCTTCCATCTGGGCGCCATCCCCACCATCGCGCCCTTCGTGCTGCCCCAGATCGTCGGCCAGCTGACCCGGCGCTATCCCGATCTCAAACTCTACCTCACCGAAGACCGCACCCACCGCCTGATCGACCAGTTGCGCGCGCGGACGCTGGACGCCGCCTTCATCGCGCTCCCCTGGGAAGCGCCCGGCATCGAGGTGATGACGCTGTTCGATGACGAGTTTCTCCTGGCCGCCCCGGCCGGCCATCCGCTCAGCCGCAAGAACGGCCTCTCGCCGGAAGACCTTCAGGGCGAGGACCTGCTTCTGCTCGAAGACGGCCACTGCCTGCGCGATCATGCCGTCTCGATCTGCCGCCTCAAGACGGGCGGGGGACGCGAACAGGTCGCGGCCACCTCGCTCGGCACGCTCGTCAACATGGTGGCTGGCGGGCTCGGTGTCTCGCTGATCCCGCGCCTTGCCGCCGATAATGGCCTGGCACTGGGGCCAGATGTCGCCATCCGGTCCTTCGTCACGCCGATCATCGGCCGTCAGGTCGGCATCGCCTGGAAGTCCGGCAGCCCGCGTGAGGCCGAGGCCCGCACGCTCGGAGAACTCGTCCGCCAGCAGCTCCGTGCGCAGATCAACGCGGCCTCCATCACCTGAAAAGTCTTCGCTGACCCCTCTACCGCGCGCCTGACAAGCAGAGTATCAGGCGGGCAGTGGGGGCTTCAGACAAGGACTTTGCAGCGGGCATGACGAAGCATGCGGCAAGCGTCATCGGCGGGGCCTCATGGGCCTGAGCGCATCCTGGCGCGCCGCGCTGGCGGCGGGCGCCGTCAACCTCGTCCTCGGCGCAAACCTCCCTTATCTGCCGGTCTGGATGGAGCGGGCCGCAGGCATGTCGGGCGCCGAGATCGCCGGGGCCAGTACGCTCGCCATCCTCATCCGCATCGTGGCCGGGCCGCTTACGGCTGGCATCGCACAGGATCACGGCCTGCGCGGCACGCTCGCCTCGGTGATGATCGTCGCGCTGGCTGGGTATGCGCTGCTGGTCCCAGACTCCCCGCGTGCGGTCCATTTCTTCCTCTGCGTGATCGTTTACAGCGCCATGAACCTCGTCGGGCCACTCTTCGAGGCCGTCCTGGTTTTCGGCACGCGCAATGGCCGCCCGGATTATGGCGAGGGCCGCGCCATCGCGTCAGCTGCCTTTGTCGCCGCCAATCTCGGAGGCGGGGCAATCCTCGGCGCGTACGGCCCGGACTGGATATTGTTCTATCTGATCGCCGCCTCGTCCATCGCCGCGCTTGCGCCGCTGTTCACCAAGCAGGGCGCCCGCGCCGCCGTCGCCCGTCGCCCACTGATCTCGACCTTCACGGACTCCTTCACGATTTACCGCATGCCCGGCGTCTTCGTGTACCTGCTCGCCGCTGCCCTCATCCAGGCAAGCCACGGGGCGTACTATGCGTTCGCCTCCAATATCTGGATCGCGCAGGGCATTGATGGCGGCCATATCGGCGCGCTCTGGGCGATTGGCGTGGCGGCTGAAATCCTGCTGCTGCTGCTTTCCCGCAAGCTTCTGAGGGACATGAACTATTACGCCATGCTCTGGATTGGCGGGATCGGAGCCCTGATCCGCTGGACGGCCGCGGGCTTCGTCCTGCCGGTGGAAGCGGTCTATGTCTTCCAGACGCTGCATGCGGCGAGTTTTGCGATGACGCATATCGGAACGATGCGTTTCCTTCAGGCCGCCCTGCCGGATGACAAGCTCTCGCTCGCCTATTCGGCCAATGGCGCGCTGATCTTCGGCCCGGCCATGGCCGTCACCGGCCTTGCCGCCGGCCTCGCCTATGACGCCCTCTCGCCCGGCGGGATCGACGCGCAGACGAAACTCTACTGGCTGATGGTACTCGTCACCCTCGCCGGCCTGACGCTGACCTGGCGCGCCACGCGCGAGCCCGTTCAACCCACATCACAGCCCTGACGCATCCCGCAGCCCCGCATCACAGAGACGCTTGACATGGCCAATATATAACACGTTATATATCTCTTGATTTGAAGGAACCCCTTATGCCCAGAGACGTCCTCGCAGAGATGGGCTACCTCGCCCTTGGCAGCCGGCTGAAACGCCTGGCCGAGCGCATGCAGGCCGACGCCACCAAGGTGTTTGCGGATCGCGGCCTGTCCATTCAGGGCACGCATTTTCCGCTGCTCGCCGCGCTCACCACCTATGGCCCGCTCAGCGTTTCCGAAGCCGTCGAAGCCGTCGGCATCAGCCAGCCCGCCGTCACCCGTATCCATAACGCCCTTCAGAAGCTCGGCATCACCACGACCAGCCCGGTCGAGGGCGACCATCGCCAGAAACGCATCGCCCTGACCGCCGAAGGCCAGGCCCTTCTGGAAGACCTGAAAGCCGATCTCTGGCCGCAGGTGCGCCGCGCCGCGCAAGGGCTCTGCGCGGGCGAGGAAACCGGCTTTCTCTCCTGGATAACCCGGATTGAAGGCGCGTTGCAGGACCGCTCCCTGCAAAGCCGCATCGAAGACGAGATCCACGGCACGCGGCCGTCCCTGCGGCTGGTTGAGTTCGATGACCGGCTGGCGCCCGATTTCGATGCCATCACCCGCGAATGGGTGGAAGACATGTTCACGCTGGAAAAAAAGGACATCGAGATCATCGAGAACCCGCGCGAGAAGATCCTCGCGCCGGGCGGCGAAATCCTGTTTGTCGAAGCAGACGGCCTCGGCGTCATCGGCACCTGCGCGCTGATGCCGGTGGAGGGAAACATCTTCGAGCTGACCAAGATGGGCGTGCGTGCCACGGCGCGCGGCCTCAAGGCGGGCGAATTCCTCCTTGACCGGACGATAGAGCGCGCCCGCCAGATGCCCATCGGCGAGCTTTTCCTGCTGACGAATTCCAAATGCGCCGCCGCCATCCATCTCTATGAGAAGGCCGGCTTCGTGCATGATGCCGGCATCATGGCCCGCTATGGCGCCAGCTATGCCCGCTGCAATGTGGCAATGTCCTATGATCTCTCAAAGCCGCCCCGGACCTGATCCGGCGCGGCTTCAAAGAGGAGATCAGCCCGTCTCGCGGTCCCCGCGCACGTCGAGGTCGTACTCCCGCACCTTGCGGTAAAGCGTCGAGCGGCCGATCCCGAGACGGCGCGAGACTTCGCTCATATGCCCGTCATAGAATTCAATCGCATACTGAAGAAGATCGCGTTCGATGTCCTGCAGGCTGCGGATCTCGCCATCCTCGTCCTTGATCGCCACCGGCACGTCGCCGACAAAGCCGGACTTCACATCATTGGCCGGCACTGGCGGGGCCTCAGGCGGGCGCTGCACCGGAACTGCCGGCATCATCATCACATCTGCCATCTGGCCGGAAATCTGCGGGAAGTCCTGCGGGCGCAGCTCATCGCCATCACACAGCACCACGGCGCGGAACACCGCATTCTCCAGCTGGCGGACGTTACCCGGCCAGTCATAGGAGTAGAGCATCTGTAGCGTGTCTTTGCTCGCCCCGGTCACTTTCGTGCCTTCGCTGGCATTGAAACGCCCGATGAAATGATCGACCAGCGCGGGAATGTCCTCACGGCGCTCCTTCAGGGAGGGCATGTCGATGGGGAACACGTTGAGACGGTAGAACAGGTCTTCGCGGAATGTGCCGGCTTTCACCTGGCCTGCCAGATCGCGGTTTGTCGCCGAGATGATGCGCACGTCCACCTTGGTCGGCCGGCGTGCGCCCACAGCGTCCACCTCTCCCTCTTGCAGGGCACGGAGCAGTTTCACCTGCGCGTCGAGGGGCAGCTCGCCCACCTCATCAAGGAACAGCGTGCCGCCATCGGCCTCGACAAACTTGCCCGGCGATTTGGAAACCGCGCCTGTAAACGCGCCCTTCTCATGGCCGAACAGGATCGACTCAACGAGGTTTTCCGGGATCGCGCCGCAGTTGACGGTCACGAAGGGTTTGCCCGCCCGCTGGCTTGCGCCCTGAATACAGCGCGCCACAACTTCTTTACCCACGCCGCTCTCGCCGAGGATCAGCACCGGAATGTCCGACGCCGCCCCGCGCTCGGCCATGCGGATGACGCTGCGCATCGCGGGCGCCGAGGCAATCATGTCCTCAAACTTCATGCCCCCTTCCACCTTGCGCGAAAGGCGTTTGACCTCGCCGGTCAGGCTCTGCATCTTCAGGGCATTGCGGATCGAGACGACCACGCGTTCGGGATTGGCGGGCTTGACGATAAAGTCCACCGCCCCGCGCCGCATTGTCTGCACGATCGTGTCGATGCCGCTCGTTGCCGTCAGCATGATCACCGGCAGGTCCGGGCGCTTGCCGTTCAGGCGCTCCAGCGTCTCCATCCCCGACAGGCCCGGCATGGTCAGATCCAGCAGCACGATATCGACGCCTTCGCGCGCATCCGCCGCCATCTGCAGCCCCGTCTCGCCATCGGGCGCCGTGCGGCAGGCAAAGCCAGCCTTCTCCACGGCGGCCTGAAGCAGGCGGCGCTGTGTCGGATCGTCATCGACCACCAGGATCGTTTTGGCCATGGGTTTCGCCCTCATAAGTCCAATTGCAGCCGGCGCGCTCGTCCAAGCGTCCCGTGCCGTTTCGTTACGCCCCGTTCTGACACAGACGCATGGAGTTACGGTTTCGCCAGTCGTTTGAATTTCAACGAAATCTTGCCCTCCATCGCGATCCGCATTCATGACAGTCTCATGACATCTTCAGTTGCGCGCCGGAATCTTGCGTCCTGCGGCTTGAAAACTCCCGGCGCTTGCGGCTGATGCGCCTCACATCGCCAAGCGAGGGGGCTTCCATGGTGGACGGCAAGGAACCAACGATCGTCAAGGAGACGCTCGACAAGGATCTTGCGAAGATCGGAAAAGCTGAAGCCGCCGTTGCCTCGACAGCGCGCGCCCTCGTTGGCCCAGGCCTCAGCTTTCTGTTCCTCGCCGCGATTGTCGTGATCGGCGGAACGCTGTTCGGGGGTCAGAGCAATGGCCTGCTGATCGTCGCGGCCGCCGCCATCGGCGGCTATATGGCGCTTAATATCGGCGCCAATGATGTGGCCAACAATGTCGGCCCTGCGGTTGGCGCCAAGGCGCTCACCATGACCGGGGCCATCATCATCGCTGCCATCTGCGAAAGCGCCGGCGCCCTTCTGGCGGGCGGAGATGTCGTCTCCACCATCTCGCGCGGCATCATCGACCCCACCACCGCTGCCAATACCGAAACCTTCGTCTGGCTGATGATGGCCGCGCTGATCTCCGCCGCCCTCTGGCTGAACCTCGCCACCGTTCTGGGCGCGCCGGTCTCCACCACCCACTCCATCGTCGGCGGCGTCATGGGTTCGGGCATCGCGGCGGCCGGTTTCAGCGCCGTCAACTGGCCGGTGATGGCCGGCATTGCCGCCAGCTGGGTCATCTCCCCGGTGATGGGCGGCGTCATCGCGGCCGCCGTCCTCGCCTTCATCAAGGTCGCCATCATCTACCGGGAAGACAAGATTGCCGCCGCGCGCCGCTGGGTGCCCGTGCTCATTGCCCTCATGGCCGGTGCCTTCGGCACCTATATGGCGCTGAAAGGCATCAGCAAGCTGATCAAGATCTCGCTGCCCCATTCCCTGCTCATCGGCCTCGGCATCGCCCTCCTCGTCTGGCTCATCGTCCACCCGCTGATCCGGCGCCAGTCGCAAGGCATGGAAAACCGCAACCAGTCCCTGCGCCAGCTCTTCATCTGGCCGCTGATCTTCTCGGCCGCGCTCCTCTCCTTCGCGCATGGCGCCAATGATGTGGCCAATGCCATCGGCCCGCTCGCCGCCATCGTCCATGCTCTCCAGGACGGCGCCATCTCCGACCGGGTCACCATTCCGCTCTGGGTCATGCTGATCGGCGCTTCGGGCATCTCCTTCGGCCTGATGCTGTTCGGGCCAAAGCTCATCCGCATGGTCGGCGACTCGATCACCAAGCTGAACCCGATGCGGGCCTATTGCGTGGCGCTGGCCGCCGCCATCACCGTCATCATTGCCAGCTGGCTCGGCCTGCCGGTGTCCTCTACTCACATTGCCGTGGGCGCGGTCTTCGGGGTCGGCTTCTTCCGCGAGTGGTTCACCGCCAACTCACACACGCGCCTCGCCTATGTGCACGCCCGGTCGCCCAATGGCGCCGAGACCGAATTCTCCGGCCTCGCCCGCCGCAAGGCCGCCCGCAAGCTTGTCCGCCGCGCCCATGTCAACACCATCGCCGCCGCCTGGATCATCACCGTCCCCGCCAGCGCCACCCTCTCCGGCGGCATCTACCTCGCGCTCCAGCATCTGTTCCGGATTGTTTGAGGGCGAACCAAATCGCCCCTCCCTCCTGCACGCCCAACTTCTCCCCTTGCGCGAAGGTTAACAAAGCGTAAAGGTAGAAATCCACAGGGGTATTACGGGTGAGGAGACGCGTGACATGGGCCGCAAGGGCACAGCCGCGAACACGGGCGCTACTGATCAAGCGACTTTCTGGGAGTATTGGGGACGAACCCTGATTTTCTCTAGCTTGGTGTTAGCCGCGACAGGCGCCTTCCTCCTCGCCGCCCCCTTCCTGCCGGACACAGACCCGGCAAATGTCCGCGCCGACTGGCTCGCCCTCGCCTGCCTCATCACCGGCCTCTTCACCGCCAACATTGCCAGAATGCTCCAGATCTGGGGGCGGCTCAGTCCCGCTCTCACCAAGCCAGCAATCAAGCGGCTGCCAGACGATCAGACTTTGGTGCGGCTAGGCTTTCGCGAGTTATTTTACTGGCTGATCCTCTCTCTCGCCGCCCTTACTGCGGTCGCTTATGTTTCGACCTCCCAGAACAGTCATCCGTGGCCAGAGCTGAATTTGGTAGACGCCGCCAGATCTGCAAACGATCCACTCCCCATCTATACCTTTCTAGGCATTCTTGCCCTCGCTTTCCTGCCTGTTTCTGGCGCCACATATCTGCAGGCAAGAGCCGAACTGAAGCACCGCCCCAGCGAATTGGGGAAACCAGCGAAGCTTTTCCGCGACGACGCCGTGTCCCCCGCCTCGTTCTGGATCAGCTTCATTCTGGTTGTTGCCATTGTGATACTGGCAAATTGGGCAGCCGGCGCAAAAGACACCGGCTCAGCACTCTCTGGGGTGCTGACCTTCTGGATCACGTTTATCGTTATCGCACTGTTCGTGGGCTTTATCTTTGTTCCACACATCAGCCGGTTCTTTCTCGGCCAGAAAGAACGCCGGGACGCCCAAGTCAGAATTCTCGCGGGAGGCGCCCCGCCTTTGTACGCGCCCGCAAGGTTTGCTAGCTGGCTGGACTCCGGTCTCGTAAGGCTGATCGCGCCCCTTTCCGGGGCAACCCAGAAGGGCGTGCCGCACTTGCTCGTCATTCTGATCATGCTCCCCCTTACAGCCCTTGGCTTTGCCCTTGCTACGCCTTGGGGACTGGCACCGATTGCGATCGGCATGCTGCTGGTCGCAGGGCTGGGCAGGCGCTGGGCATGGGTTGAAGAAGATCGCGAAACGGCATCCCGCCTGCTGAAGACCGACGCGCGTGAAATCCAGATTGGCTTCGACAACGACCTGAAGGATGAAGCCCTGCTGGGCTATGCATTCCTCTTCGTCCTTGTCCCATTGTCCCTGCACCAGCTTTGGGGTTGGCAACGCGATGCCTTTGTCCCTGTCGAAGGCGCCGATGTCAGCAACGCCTTCGTTGCCTGGCTAAGTTTTTTCGGTGCCGAACTGGCAAAGGCCGTCCCGTTCGTTGACTGGTGGGAAATCTATCAGGTTGATCTCAAGCGTCCGATAGAGCCCAGCGAAACCAACGCGCTCGGCAAACACCTGACATTCCTTTCGCGCGCAATGGTCGACCTTGTAATCATGGCGGCTCTCTTTCAGGCCATTAGCATCTGGCAACGAAACCGTACGCAGCAAAGGCTGTATGATGCCGGTCAGATAGATGTGTTCGATCCGTTCCTGGAGGAACAGTTCTTCAGCGAAGGCATGCAGGCCGCCGGAAACACCTATCGTCCCAGCCTGAAGTTTGAGGAGAGAGTGCAGAGGCACCTTGAACGCAGATCGGTACTAGGCTTGCCGGAGACGCCCTACAATGAACGTCGGCTGACCGACCTGCTGGATCATCCGGAAGAAAAAGTTCGTGCCGGGGCCGAATGGATGGTGACGATGTTCGACGTCATTGTCGGCAAGCCACCGAGGAAACTGGAACTGCTTGCTGACCGCTGGGATGCAAGCTGGACCGTCACTCTGCGGACAAATGGCAGCGTCACTCGCGAGTACATGCATATCAATCCGGAATGGCGCCGACTGCAGAAGCCAAGAATCGAAGCTGTTCTCGAAGAACTTCTGGGACCTGACCGGGAAACGATACCCAAGACCTTGTCCGACATAGACATCCTGAACCTGATGCGCTTGCTCAGGCATTGCGGCGACTATGCAGAGTTTCACTATGTGCGGACAGAGATCGTGGAACTGCTCGCCCAGGCAACGGCGCCTCTGGCCTTCTGGGCGCTCGTTGCGCAGACCTGTCCTCCCAGGGAAAACAAATTCGCACGCTGGATCTCAGAAATTCGCCAGCGGCTTGGCACGACCGTAACGACGGAGGAGAACGCCTACGCCCCGCCTTATTTCGGAATGCAGGATGATCGTGCGCTTTGCTATCGCGCCATCGCGGAACACGCGATGGCGTATGAAGACCTATCCTCACTGCCATGCGAGGTCTGCGAGTATCTCAATTTGATGCGCAAGATCGAAGCAAAAACAAGGGCCCGCCCAGCTGCGGAAGAGGCATATAAAGGCATAGGCTGCAACAGTTCAAAGACCTGCGATCCGCTTCTCCCGCAGGAAGCTGAGGCTCTGGAGATCGACGACGAAGAGCTGGTAACCTAACCCGTCCTCCACTCCAGCCCACCCTAGCGCCTCGCACAAAACAAGAACACCCTTTACTCTCTCCCCGCGGCGCCCAATATGGCGGCCATGGCCCGCTCCTCACGTCCCCCCGCTCGCGGCGTCGCTGACGCTTCTGCTGCTTTCACCCTCGACGGCGCGGCGCTCGACGCGGCCGGCGCGCTCCCCTCCGACCAGTGGACGCCCCACCGGCCAGACCGCGACTGGGTGAAGCTCGAAGGCGGCCGCCGCTTCCGGGTCGCCTCCGAATACGAGCCCGCCGGCGACCAGGTCACCGCCATCCCCGAACTCGTCGAGGGCATCGCCAATGGCGAGCGCGACCAGGTCCTCCTCGGCGCCACCGGCACGGGCAAGACCTTCACCATGGCCAAGATCATCGAGGCCACCCAGCGCCCCGCCCTCATCCTCGCCCCCAACAAGACCCTCGCCGCCCAGCTCTATGGCGAGTTCAAATCCTTCTTCCCGGACAACGCGGTCGAATACTTCGTCTCCTATTACGACTATTACCAGCCCGAAGCCTATGTTCCGCGTTCGGACCTTTACATCGAGAAGGAAAGCTCGATCAACGAGGCCATCGACCGGATGCGCCACTCCGCCACCCGCGCCATCCTGGAGCGCGACGACGTCATCATCGTCGCCTCCGTCTCCTGCCTCTATGGCATCGGCTCGGTGGAGAGCTACACCTCCATGACCTTCACCCTGAAGGCCGGCGACCGGATCGACCCCAAAGAGGTCACCCAGCGCCTCGTCGCCAACCAGTACACCCGCAACGATGTCGCCTTCGGCCGCGGCGCCTTCCGCGTCAAGGGCGATGTCATCGACATCTTCCCCGCCCACTACGAAGACCGCGCCTGGAAGCTCTCCTTCTTCGGCGACGAGCTGGAATCCATCACCGAGTTCGATCCCCTCACGGGACGGACGATCCAGAAGCTGCCCCAGGTCAAGATCTACGCCAACAGCCACCACGTCACGCCGCGCCCGACGCTCAACCAGGCCATCGAGAAGATCAAGGCGGAGCTGAAATCCACCATCGCCCATTTCGAGAAGAACGGAAAACTCCTCGAAGCCCAGCGCATCGAGCAGCGCTGCCAGTACGACCTCGAAATGCTCGCCGCCACGGGCTCGTGCAACGGCATCGAGAACTATTCCCGCTACCTCACCGGCCGCAAGCCCGGCGAGCCGCCCCCGACCCTCTTCGAATACCTGCCCGCCAACGCCCTCGTCTTCACCGACGAGTCCCACCAGACGATCCCCCAGATCGGCGCCATGTTCAAAGGCGACTTCTCGCGCAAGTCCACCCTCGCCGAATACGGCTTCCGCCTGCCCTCCTGCCTCGACAACCGCCCCCTCAAATTCGAGGAATGGGACGCCATGCGCCCCCAGACGGTCCACGTCTCCGCCACCCCCGGCAAATGGGAGATGGAGCGCACCGGCGGTGTGTTCACGGAACAAGTCATCCGCCCCACCGGCCTCATCGACCCGCCGGTCGAAGTCCGCCCCGTCTCCAATGACGGCGCCAACCAGGTCGACGACATCATGGCCGAGGCCAAGACCGCCGCCGCAAACGGCATGCGCACACTGATCACCACCCTGACGAAAAAGATGGCGGAAAATCTCACCGACTTCCTCCACGAGAACGGGGTGAAGGTCCGCTACATGCACTCGGATGTCGACACCATCGAGCGGATCGAGATCATCCGCGATCTGCGCCTTGGCGTGTTCGATGTCCTCGTCGGCATCAACCTCCTGCGCGAGGGGCTCGACATTCCCGAATGCGGCCTCGTCGGCATCCTCGACGCTGACAAGGAAGGGTTCCTGCGCTCGGAAACCTCCCTCGTCCAGACCATCGGCCGCGCCGCCCGCAACGCGGACGCAAAAGTCATTCTGTATGCGGACCGGATCACCGGCTCCATGCAGCGCGCCATGGACGAAACCAGCCGCCGCCGCGAAAAACAGACCGCCTACAATCTCGAACACGGCATCACGCCCACCACAATCAAACGCGCCGTGTCAGACATCCTCTCCGAACTCGGCGAAAAACCCTCCGCCTCCAGGTCCCGCCGCAACCGCGAACGCGGCGTCAGCGAAGAAAAGCCCTTGCCACTTCGGGGCGAAACCGGGCACAACCTCAAAGCTGCCATCGCCAGCCTCGAAAAACAGATGCGCGAAGCCGCCGCGAACCTGGAGTTCGAAACGGCCGCCCGCCTCCGGGACGAGGTCAAGCGGTTGAGGGAAGAGGATTTGGGGATTTAACTGCTTATATTTGCGCCGAGAAAATCCTTATCTTCTACAAGAGTTGCTCCTAGGGGCGACAGCTCAACAGTATGGCTCGCGCTGTCATATTCAACCAAGAGCTTATCTTGAAGACGTAGAATTATCTTTTTGAAATTGCTTGAATTTTTGTAACTAGTCCACTGCTGAAGATCAGAAACCTTAACTGGCGTAGACTCGCCGTATAGAAGGGTCAGGATCTTGTCCGCTGTACCAAGGTCGGTGCGTAAAACGCGCTTCAGTCCATTGGAGGTTTGCCAAATCAATGGATGCCGCAATGCAGTGAGTTGTTTTACAGCCGCTTGGGCCTCAGCTGTTGATACAGCGTGAAACACTCTGACCAACTCCGCCATTACCCAGCTAGATTGATGCATTACCAAAGTTGCATCCATAAAATTGGGATCAACATCGCCGCCTATATGCCCGACGCCCCTGTTGTTTCGAATGTCGTACAAAGGGATCAGAACTCGGGGAATGAGAATTCGAATACTCCGTTCTCCGACGATGGTGGAGGCAACTGGATATTTCTCCAACGCCTCGCATGCTTGCTTGAAGTTTTTCGGTTTCGTTGGAGATACGGAAAAGTCACCATCCAAAGCTGCCTTTAGCACGCAATAGACTGCTTCACAGAACTTTCCCCCATTTAGCTCGGCTGGTTCCCAGTGCATATGAGCGTATCTGCTGACAATTTCAGAATAACTCTTGATGACCGTGCCCCGAAGAGCTTCGCCAACGGGTGCCAGCAGATTGCTCGCTGCCAAGCTCATTTGGCCCCCCGGATCACTTCAACAGCAGCTTTGAGACCAGGCATAGTAAGGGTCCAACCAGAATTCTTATTTCCAGTAATATAATTTCCCTTATCTTTCATATATTTGGCGTGATTTGTGGAATCATAACAACCAATCGTCTCGCAATAGACGCGTGCTTCCTGGTCTGTAAAATTAGGTTCCCCGGTCTCCAAGAACCTCGATGCGCCCACGAGAATGTACGCATTTATCGTCTTATCTTTCTTCGATGTTCCGGGAACATCACTGGCGATAATTTGATACTCACTTCCACTCGAATAAAATACTGACTCCAGTTCTTCTTCAGTAAACTGGGCGTCTTTAATCCACTTTTTCACCTTGGGATTCTGAATGGAAGACAATCCATCTCCCTCTGATTGCTGTGATGCGCTTTCGACATTACCCTTTGACGGAGCTTTAGAAATCGACGGTGGCTGCACCCCAAACTTGCTCGCGGCACTAGCCAGAACCCAATTCCGCCCCTCGGGCGACAGGGAATCCAGTGATTTGACCACTGCCATCAATGCATTAAGTTCCATTTCAATTGACGATTTTTTGTCGCCAACCATCTCACTTTGATCGTTATTCTCTTCAGTCATGGTCATTTCTCTCCAACTGCTAGGTCAACTGCGACTAGTAACGTACGCGTAATTTCGTAGATGGGTGGCCAGACTGCGACTTCAATAGGGTTTTTAAAGTTTTGGTAAGGGCTGCGCGAATGGCGGGTTTCGCTGCGCTCAACCCACCTACGGATCACTCCCGCCGCGTGAACGTCACCGGAAACGCATCCTCCATCCCGTAGAGCTTCTTCCCGGCCGGCATCTCCGGTTCGGGCTGGGGAAGGATACTCCGCCCACGGGAGACCGCCCTTAAAGGGGGCGGGTCTCCGCGGCCGGGGAAGAGGCGCCATTTCTTCACCTCCTCTTTCAGCCGCCAGTATTCCTCGACATCCAGCCCGAAATTGGCCACCCGGTCGTCGCCGATCTCATCCGGCGTCGGCGCCCGGCCATCGCGCTCCTCCGTCATCCGCTCGATGCGCGCCGCCTCGATGGCGGCGTCGATCAAGGCGTCCTCCCTGGCATTGGCGATCTGTTTGGGCGTCTGGGGCGGCAGCGGCGGGGGTACCCACACCTCCCCGGCCTCCAGCGCCGCCATCTCGTCTTCGATATGCTCCCGCCAGGCATCGTCTTCGCTCTCATAAAACTCCTCCGGTGGCGGATAATGCTCCAGATGCTCCTTCAGCGCCTTGTACCCGCGCTCCAGCTTCTGCGCCTCGCGCAGCCATTTGAGGCCATAATCGAGATACCCCTCCTCAATCGCCGCCACCGCGCGCAGCCGCGCTTCGCCTGAAAGCTCCCCCAGCCGCTCCAGCCGCGCGCGCGGGGCCATATCCTTCAGCTCCGGATAGTCTGCCTTCCCCGTAAGCTGGGGCCCGTGCGCCAGGCTCGCCCGCGCGCGCACATCCTTCCGGCGAAACCCATCCTCGCGCGCCCAATGATGGATCGTGGACGGCGCAATCTTCAGCCGCCGCGCAATCTCCACCAGCCGCTCGCCCCTTTCGGCCGCCTCCCGCGCCAGATGCCGGAGCGAGCGCGAGGTGGCCTGCGTGTTCACATGCTTCTTAAGCCCCTTCTCCTGCGGGAGAAGGGCGTGCGAGGAAAAGCAATCGCACTGCGATTGCCCGAGCACGGGATGAGGGGGCGCAACATCGATCATCTGCGCAACATATGCGGGCGGGATACCCCGCCGGATAAGCGCGCCGTTGTCCAACACAGTTTAAGCCCCCTCTCCCTTGGGAGAGGGGGTTGGGGGTGAGGGAGTGCAAGCTCTCAACCGGGACCGTCATCGCGGTGCCGCGCTGTTGCGCCCCCTCACCCCTGCCCCTCTCCCCAGGGAGAGGGGTTCAGAAAACCCCCGCGCTGGCCACGCTCCTTTAACCCCTCCCTGCTACCCCTAGCGCCGCAAATCAAAGGAGACCCCCAAGATGTGGATTCACCGCAAGGAACATTTCCGGAATGCCAACTCGACCCCGGAACGCTCCCGCGTGGCGGCCACCATCTATTACCGGGCCGACGCCAAAGACGCCCCGCCCCGCCAGGGCTGGGCCGAGAATTGCCCCGTCTGCGGCGCGCCTATCCGCGTGTCAAAGCCCTCCCATGGCGGCACATTTGTCTCCGAAGTCCTGCCCTCCGGCCGCCACATCCCCCACCCCTGCTTCGACCGGATGAAAGGCAAACGCCCGAGCGAGGAGACGCTCGACCTCTTCGAGTGGCAGCCACCCAACTAGCGATTGGGCACGCCTTGCTCCTCCCCTGCGAAGCGGGGGAGGTGGACGCGCAGCGGACGGAGGGGGGAGCCCCAAACACTGCCGCTGTTGGTGAAGCGATAGAGCTTTCCCGCCCCCCGTTGGAGTTTCCGTTGGAGTTTTTACTCCGTCCACCCCCGCGCGCCGGAAGTGTTGCACCGGGAACACATTGACAGCCTGCGCCGCCCCTGTCATTTCAACACCTGTTGAATATCAACAAGCGTTGAAAAAAGCTCGATAACGGGCGTATGGGAGGACAATATGGCCGTAAAGTTCAATAGATTCATGGCGTTGGCTATGTGCGCCACGGCGCTCACGCCGGTCGCCGCCTATGCTCAGGTCGAGACCGAAGAGACCGCCGCGTCGGATGAACGCCGTTTTGGTGCCATCGTCGTGACCGCGCAGCGCCGGGAGCAAAACCTCCTCGACGTGCCGCTCTCGGTCTCCGCCTTCAGCGGCGACCTGCTCGCCGATCTCGGCATCCAGACCATGGACGAGGTCGCCAAGATCTCGCCCAACGTGACCCTGGAAGTCTCTCGCGGGACGAACAATACCATCTCCGCCTTCATCCGCGGCGTCGGCCAGCAGGACCCGGTTTCGGGCTTTGAGGCGGGCGTGGGGATCTATGTCGATGACGTCTATCTCAACCGGCCGCAGGGGTCGGTTCTGGAGGTCTATGACGTTGAAAGGATTGAGGTTCTGCGCGGTCCTCAGGGCACCCTCTATGGCCGTAACACCATCGGCGGCGCGGTGAAATATGTCACCAAGGGCCTCTCCGATGAGCCGACCCTGAAGGCGCGCGGCGTGCTCGGCACCTATGGCCAGAAGGATGTCGTGGCCTCGGCCTCAATGCCGCTGGCAGACACCTTCCGCGTCGGCGGCGGCCTCGGCGTCTTCACCCGCGACGGCTACGGCAAGAACATCATCACCGGCCAGGACAACTACAACAAAGACGTCCTCTCCGCCCGCCTCTCCGCCGAATGGGATGTGACGGACTCCTTCCAGCTGCGCCTGGCTGGCGATTACATGAACGACGAATCCAATGCCCGTCAGGGCCATCGTCTGATCCCGGATCTTTTCCCGCCTTTCACTTATCCTGTGCTCGGCAATGTCTATGACAACCGGGCCGGCCTGGATGTGGTGGAGCAGAAGGTCGAAGTCTATGGGGGTTCGCTCGTTGCCGAATACGAAGTCAACGACAAGATCACTCTGAAGAACATCCTCGCCTATCGCGAAGATGAAGGGACAAGCCCGATCGACTTTGACGCGCTGCCTGAAGCAGATGTCGATGTCCCAGGCATCTACACCAATGATCAGCTGTCAAACGAGTTCCAGGTTCTCTACTCTGGTGACCGGCTGAACGGGATTGTCGGCGCCTACTATCTGGACGCCAATTCCTCCACCGTGTTTGACGTGCTGCTCGGCACAACCGGAGCCATCCTGAGCCTGCCGGGCCTCAATGCTCAGACATTCGGCGAAGTCAGCACGGAAACCTGGTCGGTCTTCGCGGACTTCACCTATGACCTGACAGATCAGTTCGCCATCTCTCTTGGCGGCCGGTACACGGAAGACAAGCGCTCCTCGGTTGTCCTGCGTCGCACTTTCATCGGCGGCTTCTCTCCTTTCTTCGGCGGGCCGGGTATTCCGATCGCCACGACATCAAATTTCGAAGGCTCCGCCAAATTCGACGATTTCAGCCCGCGCCTGTCGCTGACTTACAAACCCGTCGAAAACCACACTCTGTACACAACCTATTCACAGGGTTTCAAAGGCGGTTCTTTCGATCCGCGTGGCCAGACAACCGCCGCGCCTGACCTTAACCTGGATGGCACGGTCTCGCCGGAAGAAGTCTTTGCCTTCATGCAGTTTGATCCCGAAGAGGTCGACAGCTACGAGATCGGCTGGAAGGCCAGCACCTTTGGAGGCCGCGTCCAGACCAGCCTGGCCGGCTTCATCATGGAGTACAAGGACGTCCAGATCCCCGGATCGGTGGGCCTTGATACCGATGGCGACGGGGTCAACGACACCTTCACCGGGGTCACCACCAACGCCGCTTCGGCAGACCTCTGGGGTATCGAGTTTGAAGGCACGGCCGTGCTCGGCGAAGAAATCTTCAACGAGTCCGACATGTTCACCTCCTCGGTCTCAATCGGCTACATCAACGCTGAATTCAACGAGTTCATCGATGCCTTCGGCAATGACGTGGCAAACCAGCGTGTCTTCCAGAATACGCCGGAATGGACAGGCAGCCTGCGCCTGACCTATGACACGCCCTTCCACATCCTTCAGCGGGAAGGCCGCCTGACCCTGAACACGCTTGCCTCCTATCGCAGCGAATCGAGCCAGTTCGAGGTCCGCAGCCCACTCGACCAGGAAGCCTACACGTTGATCGATCTTGGTCTGCGCTGGAAGCCTGACGACAGCCGCTGGGGTTTCACTTTCACCGGCAAGAACCTGACGGACGAGCGCTACAAGGTCGCTGGGTACAACTTCATCAATCCAACCACGGGCACGCCGACACTCGGCCTCGAAGGCGTACTCAACGCGTATTACGGCGATCCGCGCACGTTCAGCTTTGGTGTGGATTACGAATTCTAGGGTCCGGAGCGTTTCCTCCCAGACTGCGCCTCACGGGACATGGGGCGCAGCCTCCCGGACCTTACTTCAGGGCGGCACTTTCGAGTGCCGCCCTTTTTCTTTGTACGGACAAGAATAGCCGGATCAGCCAGACGCGCCTTTCAGGCGGCGCTGCTTTGTCAGCGGCGTGGTCAGGGCGGCCGGCGCGGCGCGGCAGGCGGCGTCAAAACCGCCCGCAATGAAATGGACCATGTGCTCGCAGGCGTCCGCCAGATCATCAGAAAGGCATACCCCGCCCGAAAGATGATCAATGCGCCCTGTCTGGGCCAGCGTCAGCGTCAGCGCGCCGGAGAAACACTGATATCCCCAATAGAGGTCTTTCTCGTTCATCCCCGGCAGGGAGAGGCGCAGCGCGTCGAGAAACTGGCGAATCAAAGGATCAAAATGCTCGGCCATCAGCCGCCCGCCCCAACCGGGCGAGTTGTTCACATAGGCAACGAGCGCGTAATAGTTCTTCCAGCCCTGGTCTTCCAGATGCGGGCCCGTCAGCATCGGTTCGAGATAGGCGCGGATAATCGCTTCCACGGTGGGCGGGTTCGGCTTGGCCGCCTCGATGGCGGCTTTCAGGGCCTCTTCCCGCCAGAGGTTCACAATCTGGGCCCGGCGAATGAACACCGCGTCGAACAGCTGCTTCTTCGGTCCGAAATAATAGTTCGGCAACGCAAGATCGACGCCGGCCCGCTTCGCAATCGTGCGTAGCGTGACGCCATCAAATCCATGCGCGCTGAACTCCGCCTCGGCCGCATCCAGGATGGCGGTCCGGCGGTCGGCTTTCGGCGGCGGCGTCTTGTTTCGCGCGCTCAGGGGTGTTCCTCCTCAGGCATTATTCGTCTTACGGGTATGGACCAGACAGCCCGCTTGTCAAAGTGGCCCATTCCGCTTGCCTTTCTGAAGGGTTTGCGTCTATTTTTCAACATCTGTTGAAAACGGGGCACAAGCCCCCGTCCGGGGAGGCGAACACATGCTGCCAGATGGCACTGACATCAGCTGGACATCGGCTGATGGCCTGACGCTCTATGCGAAGGCCTATGGCCCCGAAGACGCCCGGCTCACCATCCTGTGCCTTCATGGGCTGACCCGCAATCATCAGGATTTCGAGCCGATGATCGCTGCCCTGCCCCGTCACCATCGCTATGTCGCGGTGGACGTGCGCGGTCGCGGCAGGTCCGCCTATGATCCGCAGCCTGAGAATTACAAGCCGCCGGTCTATGCCAAAGACATGTTCGCGCTGCTCGACAAGCTTGGCGTTCAGCGCGCCGCCCTGATCGGAACGTCAATGGGCGGGCTGATCTCCCTGCTGATGATCCGCGCGGCGCCGAAACGTGTGTCGGGAATCGTGCTCAATGATGTCGGCCCCGTGGTGGAGAAATCCGGCCTTGCCCGCATTGCGTCCTATGCCGGCAAGGTCGCGCCGGTGACAGACTGGGACAGCGCCGCTGCCGCGGTGAAGACACTACAAGGCGCGGCCTTTCCCGATATGCCGGAGGCACGCTGGATGGACTTTGCCCGGCGCACCTACAAAGAGCTGCCATCGGGTGAAGTGGTCCTCGCCTATGATCCCAATATTGCCCGCTCTCTTGGCAAGGTGAAGCCGGGGCCGGTCACCAATTTCGTTCTGTGGCGGCTGTTTGGCGCTTCAAGGAAAGCCCCTCTGCTGATCGTCCGTGGGGAGACGTCCGATATCCTTTCGGGCGATACCGCCGAAAAGATGGCGCGGCGGCATCCGGATGCGCAGCTCGCGACCGTACCCAGAGTGGGCCATGCGCCGATCCTCGATGAGCCCGAGGCCGTTGCCGCCATTTCAGACTTTCTCAGCCGCCTGGAGACCAAGGCATGACCAGTCCCGCCCTCGCCCCGGCCGCGCCGAAGATTTCAGGCCGTGCCTGGATACTTGCCGTCCTGACACTGACCTACACTTTCAACCATGTCGACCGCCAGATCCTGGTGATCCTGCTGGAGCCGATCAAGAACGAGTTCGGCCTGCGCGACAGCCAGCTCGGCTGGCTCTCGGGCATTGCCTTTGCCGCCTTCTATGCAACGCTCGGCATCCCGGTGGCGATGTGGGCCGACAGGGGCAACCGCCGCAACATCATTGCCATCGCGCTGGGCCTCTGGTCGGCTATGACGGCGCTGTCCGGCCTGGCTCAGAATTACTGGCATCTGCTGCTGGCGCGCATGGGCGTCGGCGTCGGTGAAGCGGGCGGCACACCGCCGGCCACATCCATGATTGCCGATCTCTATCCCCCGCAGGAGCGCGCCACGGCGCTCGGCATATACACCGCCGGCATCGGCCTTGGCATCATGGCGGGCTTTGCCCTCGGCGGATACGTCTACGAACTTTACGGCTGGCGCGTTGCCTTTTTCGTGGCGGGCGTTCCCGGGCTGATCCTGGCCCTGGTCGTGCGTTTTGGCATACGGGAGCCGATCCGCGGCCTCGCCGACCAGCGCCAGGATGACAGCCCGGCGCCCTCGCTTGGCGAAACCCTGAAATTCATCTTCAGCCAGCCATCTTATCTCTGGCTGCTGGCGGGCTGCCTATTGATCTGCATTTCCGCGAATGCCTTTCTGGTGTTCACCTCAAGCCATCTTCAGCGGACCTATGGGCTCTCGCCCGGCCAGGTTTCGCTGCCTTTGGGTATGCTGATCGGCGGGGTCGGCAGCATTGGCGCGATCGTGCTTGGCCGGGTCTGCGATACCCTGTCCAAGAAAGACCTGCGCTGGCGCCCGCTGATCATTGCCCTGTGCGCCGCCATCGCCCTGCCGTTTGCCTGGATGTTCCTGCGCGCGCCCAGCGTGGAGCTCGCCTATGCCTGGAACATCATTCCGAGCTTCATCGGCCTCATCTATGCCAGCATCGCCTATACC
Organism: Alphaproteobacteria bacterium HGW-Alphaproteobacteria-18; assembly: GCA_002841155.1. Taxonomy (GTDB): domain Bacteria; phylum Pseudomonadota; class Alphaproteobacteria; order Caulobacterales; family Hyphomonadaceae; genus Hyphomonas. The sequence goes on along the minus strand of PHEH01000005.1, from coordinate 192,542 downwards.
GCCTCGCAGGAACTCGTGAAGTTGCGCATGCGCTCCTTCGCATCGGCCTTCATGCTGTTTTGCCTGACGCTGATCGGCATTGGCTGCGGCCCCTGGATTGCGGGGGAGCTGTCAGACCATTTCGCCCGCAGCGGCGCAGAGCAGCCCCTCGCCCGCGCGCTGGAACTGATCCTTCTGTTCAACGCCGCCAGCATTGTCTGCCTGCTGATGGCGACGCGCAGCTACCGGAAGGATGCGATAAAGGCCGCCCTCTAGGAAGGCAGGCGGCCCTCAGGCCTTGAGCTTGTACCCGTTGCGGAACAGCAGCCAGACCCAGATCATCGAGGCAAGCGCCAGAACACCGGTGAAGATCACCCCCACCAGGATCGATCCATTCGCCACACCCAGATGGCCGTAGCGGTACCCGTCGATCATGTAGAAGATCGGGTTGAAGTGCGCGATGGACTGGAAGGGTTCGACCATCACCTTGATATCATAGAAGGTTCCCGACAGGAATGTCAGCGGAACGATCACGAAGTTGGTCACCGCTGCCAGATGGTCGAACTTGTCGGCCCAGATGCCGCCATACGCCCCCAGCGCGCCGAGAATGATGGCCGCTGTCAGGGTAAACCACAGGATCGGCCAGACATGCGCCACCGAGAGGTTGGCGAGACCCGAGAGCTGGATCGCGATGGCCGAAATCGCCGCAACCACCAGTCCGCGAGTCACTGCCCCGCCCAGGAACGCAATCGTCAGCTCCAGCGGCGAGAGTGGAGGCATCAGGAAGTCGACATGCGTGGCATTGAACTTCGCCTGCAGGAGGCTTGAGCTCGTATTGGCGAAGGCGTTCTGCAGGATCGCCATCATGATGAGGCCCGGCGCCAGGAAGTCGTTATAGTTCATGCCCTCGAAGTCGCCCGTCAGCCGGCCCCGATCCCCAAAGGCCAGCTTGAACACCGTCATGAACAGCAGCGTGGTCACAACCGGCGCAAACACCGTCTGCATCCACACCTTCAGGAAGCGCGCCACCTCCCTTTTGTAGAGTGTCCACAGCCCAAGGCCGTTGAAAGCGCCATATTGGCGAAGGCGAGATTGCGCACTGCCGGGAATCGTATCCATGCATCGCAAATAGGCGAAGCAAGGGCGTTGCGCGAGGGGGCGCCCCAGACTTTTGCATCCGCCCGCCCTGTGGAATGCTTACCACAACATATAGAAACTCTGTGGAATGCGTGGCCCGCATGTTGTGTTTCGTTTCGCTCCTGATACGATATCTAGGTGTTCAGAGGGGCGGCACTTACAGCCGTCACAACATCTAGTGGGTCTGGGCTCTTTGCACAGCCCACCCAACGCGGGAGATCTGCAAGCCATGTCATGGACCGATGAACGGGTATCAGTGCTCAAGAAGCTCTGGGCCGAAGGCCACTCCGCTTCTCAGATCGCCAAACAATTGGGAGGGGTCACCCGCAATGCCGTGATCGGCAAGGTTCACCGCCTTGGCCTGTCGGGCCGCGCAACCCCGTCGCGCCCGGTGAAACGTCCGCCGCGTCTGGCGCGTCCGAAGCCCCGTTTCATGGTCGAGGGCGCAGCCCCCGCCGCCGCAACGCCCGTGGCGCCTGCTGCAACGGTTCTTCCAGGTCTGACCGATGTTCCGGCCACCCCGGAGCGGACCACCGCCCTTGCCCCGCTCCCCCCTCTGCCGATGGCAGACGGCAGCGCAGCCACTATCCTCACCCTGCGGGATTCGATGTGCAAATGGCCCATCGGCGACCCTGCGGACCCGAAATTCGCCTTCTGTGGACGCAAAGCAGACTGCGGTCCCTATTGCGCTGAGCACGCAGCCGTTGCATTCCAGCCTGCAAGAAAGCGTGAAGGTCGCAAGACCGAATACGACTACGTCCGGCGCATTGCAGGCTAACGCCCGCATTCCATCTCGCCAGACGGAAGGAAGCCCCCGGTGCCCCCCGCCCCGGGGGCTTTACCGTTTTAGAGGTTCAGGTGTCGCGGGCCGCGGGCAACCAGACCCCAAACGCCGTGCCTTGCCCCATCACCGTCTCAACCGCCAGACCGCCGCGATGGTGGGCCATGATGTGTTTGACGATCGCCAGGCCAAGACCGGTGCCGGTGATCTTGCCGCCGCGGCTCTGATCGGCCCGGTAAAACCGCTCGCCCAGGCGCGGCAGGTGTTCGCGCTCGATGCCAGGCCCCTGATCCTCAACCCGCATCCAGACCGTCGGATCGCTGATGGCCATCCGGTTGGATGTCTGCAGCAGCGTCATCCGCTCACTCTCCGGCCAGGCCTGCGCTGCCTCCGTCCGCGCCACAAACCCGTCCGGCGCAACGCCGCAGCGGATCGTGACCCTATGGCCACCCTTTGAATATTTGATCGCGTTCGACACCAGGTTCTCGACAACCTGGATCAACTCGTCCCGGTTTGCCGTCACCGCCGGCAAGGGGCCGGACTCATCGAAAACAAGGTCCACGCCCTTCTCGCTCGCCAGTGGCTGGAGTGCATCGACAGAACTCATGACGATATCGCCGAAATGCTCACGGGCTGTCGGCTGCACATGCTCCGCGCTCTCGATCCGCGACAAGGACAGAAGATCGGCGATCAGGCGGCTCATCCGCTCGCTTTCACCCGCCATGATCCCCAGGAAGCGATCCCAGGAATCCTTGTCCTCCCGCGCCGGCCCCCGCATTGTCTCGATAAAGCCTGAAATGGCCGTCAGCGGCGTGCGCAGCTCATGGCTGGCATTGGCAAGGAAATCAGCGCGGGCGCGGGCCGCACGCTTCACTGGGGTCAGGTCTTCGAGCACAACAAGCAGATTGCCGCTGCCCGGTATGGGCCGGATATGTGCCCGCCACTGCTCTTCCGGCCCGATCTCCATCTCGATCTCGGCCGAGCCAATCCCCCCTGTGTTGAAACAGGTCTCGATCGCGTTGAGTAGAGCAGGCGCGCGGATGATCACGCTGGCGCGGGGCGGCGCCGAACGGCGCTGACCAAGCCTGAGGAAGGCCGCGGCCGGTTCGTTGAAGGCTGTGATACGCTGCTGGTCATGGCTGACTTCGAATGCAGGCTGCGGCAGCGCGGCCAGAAGGTCTGCGATGGCAATTCCGTCGCGCCTGGAGGCTTCAACCGTTTTCACCGGGCCTGACGGCACCTGCATGGCCGCTGAACCGACATAGTAAGCGGCCGAAATCGACCCGATGACAAACATCGCCGTCAGCGCCTCGATAAGCCCCAGCGAGCCTGTAAGCGCCAGGATCAGCATCACGGTCCCGGTTGTCAGGACAAGCACGGCAAAGTCCCGGGCCCGGCGGGTCATGGACTGCCGCGATGGCTGTAAACCCTCTGTTTCAGATCCATCGTTCATAAGGAAAACCGCCTGTGCCGGAACACCTTCCGGCCATCTATCTAGCGGGCTAGCGCGCTCCCAGCGCCATGCCAATACCAGTCGACAAGCCTGCGAGTGGAATTGCAGCAACACGCAGAGGCAAAAGTTATTGAAAATCGATAATTCCTCATTGACGCTCGACAAAGACAAGCGTATCGCAACCCCCATGGCAGCCCGGAGCGCCGGAAACCGCATGAAAAATTCTTTCCTCCTGATGGGCACGGCCATGCTCGCGGCATGTGCCACCTCTCCCAACGCCATTGAGCGCCTGGCAAGCGACAGGGACGCCCTGTTTGCGACAGCCCCAGACGCACCCGCAGAATGGGCTGCACGCGGCGTGACGGGCGTGGCAGCGCAGGGCAACTGGCTGAGCCAGTTCAATGATCCCGTCATGGATAGCCTCGTCGCAGAAGCCCTCAGGGCCAATCCAACGCTCGAATCCCGCGCCGCCAGCCTGCGCGCCTCTGCGGCGCTCTCGCGCAGCGCGCGCGGCCAACGCTGGCCCTCACTGTCTGCTTCGGCAACGTTTGGCGGAACGTCGACGGGTGTGCTTCTTCCCGGCGGCGGAGACGACCGCATCAATAGCGGTGTCTACGGCCTCGGTCTTGAGAGCAGTTGGGAGTTCGATCTCTGGGGACGCATCTCCAACGGCATTGCACAGGCGGATGCCGATTATGCCGCTACAGCCGCTGACCTTGCCGCTTCGGAACTCTCGATTGCGGCGCAGACAGCTTCTGCCTGGATCAGCCTCAATGAAGCGCTCGCCCAGGAGCGCATCGCCGTTCTCACTTATGAAGCTCGCCAGCGTGTCGTTGACCTGACTGAACCGCGTGTGCGCGCCGGGATTTATGGGCCGCTGGAACTGCGCACCGCGCGCAGCGCGCTCGCCCAGGCCGAAGCGGCGATCGCCGCACGCCGGCAGTTCTCCACTGAGGCCACGCGGCGTCTAGAAGTCCTGCTCGGCCGGTATCCGTCCGCAGAGCTGACCGCCCCGGCGCTGATACCCGAGCTGCCCCCGATGGACGTTATCGGGAACCCTGCCCTCCTCCTGTCACGCCGGCCGGACATTGCCGCACTGGAGGCTCGTGTCGTCGGCGCTGGCCTGCGCGCCGAGGCGGCACGCCTCGCCCTGCTGCCCAGCCTGAGCCTTACAGGCTCTGTCGGAACCAACCAGACAGACCTTTCCGAGGCACTGGACCCATCCCTCATCGCAGCACGCCTGATCGGGAGCCTTGTGCAACCCATCTTCACCGGCGGACGGCTCGATGCCCAGCGCCTTGCCACCATCGCCCAGGCAGAGGTGGCCGTTGCCAACTATGCCAGCGCAGCACTCGATGCCTGGCGCGAGGTCGAAAACGCTCTGACGGCGGATATTCTGATCGCCCATCAGGAAGACGCGCAGGGCCGCGCGCTGGAAGAGGCCCGCTTTGCCGAGGAAATCGCCGAGCGCCAGTACTCCAGCGGCACGGTCAACATCTTCAACCTCATCGACGCGCAGACGCGCCGGCTGACAGCAGAAAGCCAGCTGGTGACCGCCCGGGCAGACCGCGCGCGCAATCGTATCAACTACCATCTCGCCCTTGGCGGCGGTGTTCCGGTGATGGAACTCGCCTCTGAGGATGACCTCTTTGACACTGACGCCGCCGAAAGCGGCAGGAGATAGACGCCATGGGACGCCTGATCGCCATCATCGCACCAATCGCAATCCTTCTGATCCTTGGCGTCGGGGGGGTGATTGCCATCACGGCCATGAAACCGGTGCCGGAAAAGAATGATGAGCCCCGCCCAGGTCTCAACGTCTTTGCTGAACAGGTGACGTCAGGCTCCCTTACGATCACGGTGGAAGCACAAGGCGAAGTGCGCCCGAAACGCGAAATCATCGTTTCGCCCCAGATTTCCGGCCGCGTGACCTATGTCTCACCGGATTTTGTCGATGGGGGCTTCATCAAGCGCGGCCAGGTACTCGTTCGTGTCGAGCCTGCCGACTATGAACTCACGATCGTGCGGGCACGCTCGATAGTCGCCAGCGCCGAACAGGGCCTGGCGCGCGAAATTGCTGAAGCTGAGCTGGCTCAGCAAGACCTCAAGGATCTTGGACTTGCGGACGCCTCACCCCTTGCCCGGCGCGAGCCTCAGCTTGCCGAAGCCCGGGCGTCCCTCGAGGCTGCCAAGGCACAACTGGCCGAAGCTGAACTGAGCCTCGGGCGAACCGCCATTGTGGCGCCGTTCGATGGACGTGTACGCGAACGCTCGGCCGATATCGGCCAGTTTGCTTCGCCTGGCCAGGCGCTTGGAACCATATTTGCCACCGATGTGGTGGAAGTGGCCCTGCCCCTAAAGGATGCTGACCTTGGTCAGCTCGGCCTGCCGATCGCCTTTTCTGCTTCGGCAGACCAGCCCGGTCCAAAGGTCGAGTTCTCTGCTGTCGTGGGCGGCAAGCCGCGCACCTGGATCGGTGAGATCGTGCGCACGGGCGCTGCCATCAACTCGCAGACCCGGCAGATCAACGTTTTTGCCGAGCTCAAAGACCCCTTCGGAACCGGGGCCGATGATGGCGCGCCGATGGCGCCGGGCCTCTTTGTCAATGCCCGCATCCAGGGCACGACAATCGACAGCGTCCTGATCGCCCCGCGGGCAGCGCTTCGTGGCGACGATCGCCTGTTTGTAGGCGACGCCAAAAACGGCAAGCTCTCTATCCGCTCGGTAGACGTCGCCTTTTCTGATCGAACGGGGGCCTATCTCCGCTCGGGAGTTGAGCCTGGCGAGCTGGCCATCACAAGCCCCATTCAGGCTGCCTTCGATGGCATGAGCATCACCGTTATGGAGCGCCTGCCCGACGGCACAGTGAAAGTTCATGGCGATCAGAAAAAGACCGCTTCAGAGGCTGAAGCGGTCGCTGATGCCGGTATGAAGGAAGGCGGCGAAGGGAGCGCTCAATGAACGGCCTGGTAGCCTGGTTCACCCGCAATGCGGTCGCCGCCAACCTCCTGATGATCATCGCCTTTGCTGGCGGCGTCTTCGGATACAGCTCGATGGAACGGGAGATGTTCCCGGTCGTGAAGGTGTCGGGGGCCTCGGTCTCGGTCGTCTGGAACGGCGCATCCCCGCGTGACATCGAAGAACAGATCGTTGCCCGTATTGAGGAATCTGTTGCCAGTATCAACGGGCTTGACCGGATCACCTCGATAGCCAGCGAAGGCATGGGCGTCGTCAACATCCGTGGCCGCGATGACATCGACATGGATGTCTTCCTTGACGAGATCAAGATCCGCGTCGACCAGATCAACAACCTTCCGCAGGCGGCCTATCGCCCGCAGGTGACCCGCTGGGAGCAGCGCAACTGGTTCATGGGCATGACCGTACACGGTGATGTCGATCAGAAGACCTTGCGCCGCATCGGCAAGAAGGTCCGCGATGATATTGCCCGCCTGCCAGGCGGAGAACTCGCCGTCTTGCAGGGCACGATGGACGAGCAGGTCAATATTGAAGTTTCCGAAGAAGCCCTCCGCCGCTTCGGCCTGAGCCTGAACGATGTGGCCGCTGCCGTGCGTTCCACCTCGCTCAACTCCTCGGGCGGGCGCATCGAATCCCCTGTCGGGCATGTCTCCCTGATGTCTCGCAACATAGCTGACTCCGCTGAAGAGTTCGGCGACATCATCATCCGCCAGACCAGCGGCGAAGGCACGGTGCGCGTCAGCGATGTGGCGACAGTTTTGGATGGCCTCGTCAGCGACAAGCTGAGCACGACCTTCAACGGGCGCAACACGGTGTTCGTGATGACGCCCGAGCCCGACAAGATGGACATCCCGAAATATGCCGCTGGCTTCCGGGACTATATCGAACGGGCAAACGACCCGGCCAACGGCATCCTGCCCGAGGGTATCAAGATCGACATCCTCTGGGACGATTCGAAAACCTTCAACGCCCGGATGGATCTCATCACCAACTCGGCCCTTCAGGGCGCCCTTCTGGTGATGCTTGTGCTGGTGCTGTTCCTGCGCCCCGTCGTGGCGTTCTGGGTTACGGTCGGCATCATGACGGCCTTTGCAGGCGCCGTGATGCTGATGCCGCTCTTCGGTGTCTCCTGGAACATCCTCTCCACATTTGCCGTTCTCCTCGTCATCGGGGTTATCGTCGACGACGCCATCATTGTTGGCGAAAACATACACCGGGAAGTCGAGAGCGGACGGCGCAGCGGCCTGGATGCAGCCATCGCCGGCACGCAGATGGTGATGAAGCCGGTTATCTTCGGTGTGCTGACGACCATCATCGCCTTCCTGCCCTGGGCCTTCATCACCGGCCCGACGCGGATGTTCACTCAGCAGATCAGCTTCGTGGTTGTCGCTGCCCTCACCTTCTCGATCATCGAGTCCATGCTGATCCTGCCCAACCACCTGTCTCATATGAAGAAGCAGGAGTTTGGCGGGCGCACGGGCCGTTTCATGGCAATGCAGCGGCGTATTGCTGACAGCATGCTGTGGTTTGCCAACCATATCTACAAACCGGTGCTCGAACTGGCGATCCGGTTCCGCTACGCAACGGTCGCGTTCTTCTTCTCCCTGTTTGCGATTGCCACCACGCTCCAATCAACCGGCATCGTGCCTTTCAAATTCATGCCGGAAATCGAGGCAGACCTTATCCAGGTCTCCATCGAGATGCCCGACGGAACACCCTATGAGCGCCTGCTCCAGGTTCGTGATCAGCTACAGGCCGGAATCGACATCGCCAAACAGGAGTTGGCCAAGGAACATCCTGAAGTCGAGAAGGGCCTTATCCGCGATGCATCGGTGATCGCTTCGGGACGCCAGGTTCAGGCCTTCATCGGCCTCGTGCCGCCAGAGGAGCGACCTGAAACAATCCGTTCGAAGGAGATTGCTGAAAAACTGCGCACAGCGACCGGCGAGATCCAGGACGCCGAAAACATCGATTTCTCCTTCACCTTCAACGAGGCCGACACGGGCATACAATTCGCCCTGAGCCATCCCGATCTCGACCGCCTGCGCGAGGCTGCCGATTTCCTGAAAACCAATCTGGCCACCTACTCAGAAGCCTATGACATCTCCGACAACCTCTCCTCATCGGCAGAGGAAATCCGTGTCACGCTGAAACCCGGCGCGGAAACACTCGGCATCTCCCTGAGCGATGTCTCCGGCCAGGTGGCGCAGGCTTATTATGGCATCGAGGCCCAGCGCAATCCGCGCGATGGTGAGGATGTCCGGGTCATGGTTCGTTTCCCTGAATCGGCGCGCGAAGATCTCGACAGTCTTGAAACACTCCGCATACGCACCCCCGATGGCCGCGAAATTCCGATCACCCAGGTGGCCGAATTCGAGTTTGCCCCCGGTATCAACCGGATCGTGCGCCGCAACCGGATGCGCTCGGTAACCGTATCTGCCGAAATCTTCGGCGAAGGCGGACGGGGACGTATCATGGGGGCGATGGAGCAGGACTTCTGGCCCTCCTTCAAGCAACAGTTCCCGGACGTGATCCGCGGCGAAGCTGGCGGCTTCGAGCAGGAGCAGCGCTTCTTTGCTGAAATCGGCCGCCTGCTGCTCATTGGTATCGGTGCCATGTACATGCTGCTGGCCGTTGCTTTCCGCTCCTACTCTCAGCCCCTGCTGCTGATGATGGCCCTGCCCTTTGCCTATTGCGGCGCCATATTCGGTCTGGCGATCAGCGGCGTGCCGATGGCCATGTTTGCCTTCTTCGGCATCGCGGCGGCGGCCGGCGTCGTCATCAACGACAACCTCGTGCTCATCGACTATGTTAACCGCAGACGCGATGAGGGCGCAGGCGCCGTTCAGGCACTGGTGGATGCGGGTGTCTCCCGTTTCCGTCCGGTATTGCTGACATCCGTTACCACCTTCGTCGGTATCCTGCCCCTGATGGCAGAACGCTCCGTGCAGGCACAGTTCCTCCAGCCGATGATCGTATCGCTGGGCTATGCGGTTGCCTTCGCTCTGTTCGTCTCGCTTCTCATGGTGCCCGCGCTCTATGCTGTTGGCGTGGAAGTCGGCCGTATCTTCCGCTGGACCTGGGGCGGCAAGCCCTACCGTCAGATCGGTGAGGGCTATACCGGCCAGGTCACACTTGATGAAGAAGCCCTGATGGGCACCAGCCAGGGCGGGACACCCGGATCAGCCCAACCGGCAGAGTAGCTTTTTGAGCATGCGTCCGCATGATCCATCATCCAATGGCCGGGTGTCTCCCGGCCATTTCCAATCTCTTGCAAACAGTCGGAGGACCGAAAATGAAACGTTTGCTTCTTGGCGCGGCAGTGATCGCGCTTACCACAGCTTGTGCGACGGCTCCTGAAACGCCGCCCGCAACTGATCTTGCCGCCGCAAAATCAACCGCGTCCGCACCAGATTCTGACGCCGCATCGGGACAGAAGAAGTATCCGACCCCGGAAGGTCTTCTTCTGTCAGCACCCGACACCTGGGGCGACTGGGGCGTTGATCTCTCCACCTTCAAGGAAAGCGTGCGTCCAGGAGATGACTTTAATACGTATGTGAACGGCACCTGGATTGACACAATCGAAATCCCGGCTGATCGCTCCCGCTATGGAAATTTTGATCTTCTCCGCGAAAAATCCGAGCAGCGCGTCCGTCTGATTATCGAGGACCTCGCCAAGGCAGAGCCTTCCATCGACACGCCGGAAGGCAAGATCGGCGCGTATTACGCCGCCTTTCTCGACATCGATGCGATCAATGCTGCCGGGCTCGATCCGGCGAAGCCCTATTTTGACCAGATCGATGCCATCGCCAGCAGCGAAGACCTCGCCCGCCTTACGGCGACTGTCGGCTTCGCCACACCGATCAGCGGCTTTGTCTTCGTCGATGACAAAGACCCCGAAACCTACATCTTCCAGATGAGCCTCAGCGGCCTCGGCCTGCCCGATCGTGACTATTACCTGAAAGATGATGCCAAATCCGTCGAACAGCGCGCCAAATATGTCGAACTGCTGACCACCCTTCTCGAGAAGGCTGGTTATACGGATCCCGCGTCTGCGGCGGCCGATGTGATGGCTTTCGAAACAGAAATGGCAAAGACTCATTGGGACCGCGCCCTCTCGCGCAATCCCGAGATCACCTACAACAAGCTCTCGCGTGAAGAATTCTATGCGCTTGCCGGCGACTTCCCGGCTTCTGCTGCACTCGACACGATCGGTGTGGGCGATCAGGCAAGTTTCCTCGTCGCGCAGGTTCCTCCGACGGCAGAAGAACTGGCAGCCGCCGGTATTTCCGAAGAGGATGCCGCCAAGCTCGGCGGCGGTTTCCCGGCAATGTTCGAGATTGCAGGCGCAACCCCGCTCGACACGTGGAAAGCTTATCTCAAGGCTCACTTCCTGATCGATCATGCGCATGTCCTGCCTGATGAGATCGACCGGGAAGTCTTTGCCTTCTATGGCACCACCCTGCGCGGTCAGCCTGAACAGCGCGAGCGCTGGAAACGGGCGGTCTCCTCCACTGAGGACGTGATGGGGGAGGCTATCGGCAAGGTCTTCGTCGAACGCTATTTCCCACCCGAGAACAAAGCCGCGATGGACGACCTCGTCGCCAACCTGCGCAAGGCCATGTCTGCAAACCTCCAAGAGCTCACCTGGATGAGCGAGACGACGAAGGTAAAGGCCAAAGAGAAGCTCGACACCTTCAATCCGAAAATCGGATATCCGGACACTTTCGAGACTTATGACACGCTGGTTGTGGGCTCAAACGCGCTCGAGAATTCGATGTCGGCCAGCAAATGGGCTCAGGATGACAATCTCTCTGACCTCGGCAAAACAGTCGACAAGAGCAAATGGTTCATGACCTCTCAGACGGTCAACGCCTATTACAATCCGAGCTTCAACGAGATCGTGTTCCCCGCGGCAATCCTTCAGCCCCCCTTCTTCAATCTCTCTGCCGACCCTGCCGTGAACTATGGCGCGATCGGCGGCGTCATCGGTCACGAAATGGGCCATGGCTTTGACGATCAGGGCGCCAAGTTCGATGCCGCCGGCGCACTGAGCAACTGGTGGACTCCGGAAGATCAGGCCGCTTTCCGCGAGCTCGGAGATGCCCTCGTCGCCCAGTATAACAGCTACTGCCCGCTGGATGATGGCCAGACCTGCATCAATGGCCGCCTGGCTCTGGGGGAGAATATCGGCGATCTCGGCGGCCTGTCGATGGCCTACCGCGCCTACCAGCTGAGCCTGGACACAGATGGTGATGGCCAGATCAGCGAAGCCGAGCAGGCTCCCGTGCTCGATGGGTTGAGCGGTGATCAGCGCTTCTTCCTCGGCTGGGCCCAGGTATGGCGGTCGAACTATCGGGATGAGGCCCTGCGCCAGCAACTTCAGACGGGTCCGCATTCCCCCCCCGCAATACAGGATCAATGGTGTCGTCCGCAATCTCGACGAATGGTATTCGGCCTTCGGCATAACGGAAGACGACGCGCTCTACCTTCCGCCGGAAGACCGCGTCCGGATCTGGTAAACACCGGGATCTGTTGCACTTACTACGGTTGACCGGAAGAATTCACCCCTTCCGGTCAACCCACCCTTAACCCCGAATTTCCTAGAATGTGAACAGATTTGGACAAGTCTGGCATGATACTTGCCTATGATGGGTCATGACGATTCTGGAACGCATCTTCGGTAGCCGGAAAACTGGGACGGTAGACCCATCCCGCATCACCCGTGCGACCACATCTCAGACCGGAGAAGACTATGCCCGCCCCGTCCGCGCGCAGGTCTACCGCGAAGCCATCGTCACGCTTGACTCCGGCTACAGCCGGAAAGGCATCGTGCTCGACTATACCGATGCGGGCTTGCGCATCCGCTTCCCCACAAATGAGAGCCTGCCCCGTATCCTGACAGTGAACGCGCGCGCTGTCGGCCTCTCCGGCCGCGCGCAGGTCGTCTGGCAGAAGGGCTCCGAGATCGGCCTCAAGCTGATCTGAGCGCCTGGGCCTGCCCCAACCTCACAAGCATTTCATATTTGTCGGGGATGACGCGCCCTCAGCCGGCCCTATAACTTCCTGTGGAATAACAACAGGAGACGCGCCGATGCGCCTTGCGATGATCGCCCTTGCCGCAACCGCCCTCGTCGCCGCCTGCGCCGAGGCAACCGCCGGCCAGCCTACCGTCCCTCCCGCCACAGCTCCCCCGGCCGAGGAGGCCGCTCCCGCCATGTCCGCCACCCAGTTCACCCGCATCGACGGCCAGCCGCTCGACCTCACCGCCCTCGGCGCGAAGGCCATCCTGGTGGTAAACACCGCCTCGCGCTGCGGATACACGCCCCAATATGCCGGCCTCCAGAAACTCTACGACGCCAACAGGGCCGATGGCCTCATTGTCATCGGCGTCCCCTCAAATGATTTTGGCGGACAGGAACCGGGCAGCGAAGAAGACGTCAAAGCCTTCTGCGAGATCAATTACGGCGTCACCTTCCCGCTGACGAAAAAATACGCCGTCACCGGGGCTGGCCAGCACCCCTTCTACAAGGCCGCGATCACGACGCTCGGCGAGCCCGCCCTGCCGAAATGGAACTTCCACAAGATCCTCGTCAGCGCCGACGGCACACCGCTCAAGGCCTACCCCTCCTCCGTCAAGCCCGAAGACCCCCGCCTGGCTGCCGATATCGAAGCCGCCCTCGGCATCTGACACCGGGAACACCCCGTCCCGGCCTTGACGAAGCGGCATGTCCGGCGCCTATTCTCCCGCGCCGCACAAGAACGCAAAATCAGGAAGGAAATCGTCGCATGTCAGAGAAAGATCCGGTCGTTATCGTAGGTATGGCCCGCACCCCCATGGGCGGCCTGCTCGGTGAACTCACCAGCTTCTCCGCCAACGAGCTTGGCGCCCATGCCGTGAAAGCTGCCACCGCCGAAGCCAAGCTCGGCGCTGACGAGGTTGACGAAATCATCATGGGCAATTGCCTGCCCGCCGGCCAGGGCCAGGCCCCAGCCCGCCAGGCTGCCATCAAGGCTGGCCTCGACAAGAAAACCGAAGCCACCACCATCAACAAGATGTGTGGCTCGGGCATGGAAGCTGTCGTCATGGGCCGCAACGCCCTGCTCGCGGGCGAAGCCACCGTCATCGTCGCGGGCGGCATGGAATCCATGACCAACGCCCCCCACCTTCTCACCCTCCGCCAGGGCCATAAATACGGCGCGGCCAATGCCCGCGATCATATGGCCACCGATGGCCTGGAAGACGCCTATGAAGGCGGACCGATGGGCAATTTCGCCGACATGATCGCCCGCGAATACCAGTTCACGCGCGAGCAGCAGGACGCCTATGCCCTCGAAACCCTGCGCCGCGCGCAGGACGCCACGAAAAATGGCCGGTTCAAGCGCGAAATTGCTCCCCTCACGGTGAAAACCCGCAAGGGCGAAACGGTGGTGGATACAGACCAGCTGCCCCGCGAAGCGATGCCCGACAAGATCCCGACCCTGCGCCCGGCCTTCAACAAGGACGGCACGGTCACGGCCGCCAACGCCTCGGCCATCTCTGACGGCGCCGCCGCGCTTGTTCTGATGCGCGCGTCCGAAGCCAAAAAGCGCGGCCTCACGCCGATCGCCACGATCGTTTCGGCCTCCAGCCATGCGCATGAACCGGCGTACTTCACCACGGCCCCCGTTCAGGCCATTGAGAAGACCCTGAAGAAAGCCGGCTGGAAGGCCGATGATGTTGATCTCTGGGAAGTCAATGAAGCCTTCGCGGTCGTCCCGATGATTGCCATGAAAGAGCTCGGCATCAGCCATGACAAGCTCAACGTGAATGGCGGCGCCTGCGCCATGGGCCACCCCATCGGCGCCTCGGGCGCCCGCGTGCTCATCACGCTGCTCGCTGCCATGGAAGATCGCGGCCTGAAGAAGGGCGTTGCCTCCCTCTGCATCGGCGGCGGCGAAGGCATCGCTATGGCGGTTGAGCGCGCCTGATCCGCAGGCCATGCCGCTCCGCAACAGGGCTGATCCGTTCGGGCTGCTGCACGCAGTGCCCGCGCGGGGCGGCTTCATGGGAAACCGGGGCGGCTGCTTCCACCGGGAAGACCGCACACTGAGGGACCGGCAATGGGCCAGCCAGCGCTGGATCATCTGCCGGCTGGAATTCAAAGGCCGGCGCCGCCCGCTGATGCGGCCCGGTCACTATACGGAACTCTTCTTCCTGGATGAGGCAACCGCTCTGGCAGGCGGCCATCGCCCCTGCTTTGAATGCCGCCGCGAAGCGGCCGTGGCCTTCCGCGAAGCGCTCATTCGAGCGGGCCGGATGACGCGCGGCGCGTCCATCTCGGAAGTGGATAAACTTTCCGCAGGGGAAATTCAGACCGTGCTGAACGGCAGGAAAGAGCGGGACATCCTGGCCCCGGCCACCCTGCCCGATGGGGCCATGTATGCTGCCGGTGGCTCGGCCTGGTTGGTCCACAAGCGCAACGCTCGCGCCTGGTCATTTGGCGGGTACGGCCCTGCCGTGCCGCTGCATCGGGCAGGATTAAGGTTAACACCAGAAATCAGCTGCGCCGCTTTAAATTCCGGCTATCAAGCCGCCCTGCATCCCTCTATCGGTAGTATGTGAGCGAAGGGGCACAACTGCGTGGCGGCATCAGCGAAGGACGAAATTGTCGCGCATTTCCGCGAGCAGGCAGGCTTCTGCCAGGCTCTGGGCTCGCCGTTCATGGAAGCCCTCTGCCTGGCAATGGTGGACGACATTGAGCAGCATGGCCCCGTCGGCCGTCTGATCAAGGGCTGGGCCGGCAACCCGCGACGTGACGCTCTGGCCCTGCGCATCGCCGGATACCTTCATTACTCAGCCCTCGGTAACAAGGCGCCGGAACTGACCGCCGTTTACCCAGCGGGCAATCCCGATTGGACGATGGAAGCCGTATGGCCTGTCGCCCATGATTGGTTGGCACGGCATGAGAGGGCGGCAAAGGTCTTTATCAAATCACCTCCACAGACGAATGAAACCCGCCGCGCAATTGCCTTGCTACCGGGCTTCCTGAAAGTGGCCAGCCAGTTTCCAGGGCCGATGCATTTGCTTGAGCTTGGCGCCAGCGCCGGCCTCAACCAGAACTGGGACAGGTTCAATTATCAGACCCCCCGCTGGGAGCTGACAGGCAATAGCGATGTAACCATCACCACAAACTGGAATGGTCCGCCTCCGGATCATATGGATATGTCGTTCAATGTTGCCACGCGCGCAGCCTGCGACCAGTCTCCGGTAAACCTGTCCAAGGCTTCGTCGGCGCGGCGGCTCAAATCCTATATCTGGCCAGACCAGCCTGAACGGCTCGCGCGGCTGGACGCGGCCATCGCCCTTGCCCGCCGCACGCGCGTACGGGTAGACAAGGCAGACGCCGCAGACTGGCTGAAGACGAAACTTTCCGCGCGCCCTGAAGAGGGGCCGACCGTGATCTATCACTCAGTCTTCCTGCAATATCCGCCCACCGAAACCCGCAACGCCCTGCTCAAACTGATCGAGGACGCGGGCGCCGAGGCGACCTGGGAGCGGCCCCTTGCCTGGGTTTGTTTCGAGCCTGGCGCCTTCTTCCAGGGCCTCGATCAGGTCGGCATCGACCCGAGCGACTTCATCACCTACATGCGCATCTGGCCGGAAGGCGAAGACCAGCGGCTCCTCCGCTCGGACGGACACGTCACCCAGGTCCAGGCTCTCTAGCGCAAATCATCCTTCACCCAATCCAGAAGATCGCCCGTCAGCTCACGGATGGCTGCGTCCGCAGCGGCGCCTGCCTGATTGGTATTGATGATGATCACCGCGCCAGCCTCCGGCACCATGACCACTTGAGACAGCCACATCGTGTTGGACCCGGCATGCAGATAGACCGGCTTGCCGTCCTTTCCCTTCTGAACGCCCAGCCCGAGCGCATAATCCGACCCGGCATCGGGATAAGGCGTCGTCAGCTTCACCCGCATCGCCTCGGGAAGTGCTTCAGGCCCATCCAGGAAGGGCAGCAATAAGAGGGCGTGCCCCTTGAGGGTGATATGCGCCGTGCCCGCTGAAGCAAAAGCCGGAGCATTGTCTGCAGACGGACCGACCCCGGCAGGCTTCAGCCCTCCAAACAAGGGCTTGCTATGGCCTTGGATACCCTGGGGCGGAGGCCCAAAGCCAAACCCCTCGCCTGCGCCTTCCGGGGCCTTGGCAATGACAAGCCGGGCCATCAATTCCTCATAAGTCTCGCCGGTGCCGGCAACCTTCTCCATCGCCCGCCCGGCAATGATGAAGCCCAGATTGGAATAGGTGAACGCGCCGCGCGTGCCGGCAGGCTTTTTCTTCAGCGTGCTCAAGACAAGGCTCGCCCGCTGCCGGTCAACCGGGTCGCCGTTGCGTCCGGCACCGGTCATCCACAGCACGCCCGGATTGGGCGCGGCGCCCGAGCGGTGGCTGAGCAATTCCTCGATGGTCACATCGCGCCAGCCGGGGGCCAGCTCTTCGCCCTCGAAGATCTCCGCCAAGGTCATCCCCCAGCGCGCAGATCCTGCCTCCACTAAGCGCGCCCAGCCAAGCGCTGTCAGCATCTTTGTATTGGACCCAATATGCCAGGCGTCTCCCGGCTGAACGGGGTCCCCGCCGCGGGTCCGCGCGCCAGTCACCGCCAGGGCGACGATGCCGTTCTCCGGCGTGGCGATCACGGCGCCGAGTCCGACGAGGCCATGATCGGCCCGCGCGGTCTCCAGAAGTGTCCTCAATTGTCCTGATGTGTCCTGAATTGTCTCAGACATGACAGGGCCTGACCCGAAAATGACCGCAAAAAGCACCGCTGTGACGGCCTTTGGCGCGCCAAAACGCCTAGTCGCTGGACTTGGTCGTCTGACGCACAAGGCCGAGCGGCAGGGCCGTGGTTCGCTTCGCCACGCGGATGACAATCCGCGACTGAACGTCAGAAACCAGTTTGGAACCAAGGAGTTTGTCTCGAAGGAAGTTGTCATAAGCATGCATGTCCGTTGTTACGATATGCATCGAATAGTCTACCGCACCGGTCACCGTCATACATTCGACGACTTCCGGCCAGTTCTGCACAAGCGCTTCAAAAGCTTCAAGATTTTCCCGGCTCGGAAGGGCCAGTTTGACACTCGCAATCACCTCGAAGTTCAGCCCCAGCGCATGATTGTTGATCAGCGTCACCCGGCCGAGAATGAAACCGGCCTCTTCCATACGCTTGATACGCCGCCAGCAGGGCGAAGAAGAAAGTCCCACCCGCTCTGCAATTTCGGCAACTGACAGGCTCGCATCATGCTGAATCAGATCCAGGATGCGGGCATCAATGGTATCAAGCTCTTGGGACAATTTACCGGAAACCCCTCGACAAACAGAAGAATATGCCCGGAAATAGCAAAATTCTTGCAAGAAAGGCAAGCAATTTCGTTCGATTTTCCCAATAATATGCCGCAGGCACCCGGAGAGTGACTCTGCCATGAAACATCGTGAAGTTACGCTGGACGACAAATACGAACTTGTCGAGGGCAAGGCCTATATGACGGGCATCCAGGCCCTTGTCCGCCTCCCCCTTGATCGCAAGCGCCTCGACCGCGCCGCCGGCCACAATACCGGCGGCTTCATCTCAGGCTATCGCGGCTCCCCCCTCGGGGGCTACGACCAGCAGCTCCGGGCCGTCCAGAAACTCCTTGATTCTCATGACATAAAATTCTGGGAAGGCCTGAACGAAGACCTCGGCGCCACCGCCGTCTGGGGCTCCCAGCAGCTCGGCCTCTTCCCCGGCGCAAAATTCGATGGCCTCTTCGGCATCTGGTACGGCAAGGCGCCGGGCGTTGACCGCACCGGTGACGTGTTCAAACACGCCAATGCAGCAGGCACATCCGCCCTTGGCGGCGTTCTCGCCATCGTCGGCGATGATCACAACTGCAAATCCTCCACCCTGCCTTCCCAGTCCGAATACGCGATGGCAGACGCCGAAATCCCCGTCCTGAACCCGGCCTCGATCCAGGATGTGCTGGACTATGGCATCCATGGCTGGGAAATGAGCCGCTTCTCCGGCGCTTGGGTCGGCCTGGTTGCCCTCGCCGACACGATGGATTCCGGCTCCGTCGTCGATGTGACGCTGAACCGCCTCGCCCTCCAGAAACCGAGCTTCCAGCTGCCCGAAAGCGGCGTGCACATGCGCCGGGGCGACATTCCACTCAGCAAGGAAGCGCGTCTGCGGCAGGTCAAGCTGCCCGCCGCGCAGGCCTATGTCCGCGCCAACCGGCTCGATCATGTCATCCTGCCCTCCCCGAACCCGCGCATTGGCGTGATCGTCACCGGACAGGCGGCCCGCGATGTGTTTGAGGCGCTCGCCGCCATCGGCCTCACGCCCGAAGAAGCCGGTCGCCTAGGCCTCAGCATCTACAAAGTCGCCATGCCCTGGCCGCTGGAAGCACAAGGCGTCCGCGAATTCTGCGCCGGCCTTGAGCGCGTTGTCGTCATCGAACACAAGCGCCCGCTGATCGAGAGCCAGCTCAAAGCCGCGCTCTATGACCTTCCCGAAAGCCGCCGCCCTGTCATCGAAGGCAAGTTCGACGGCGAAGGCCGACCGCTGCTGTCAGACATCGCCTCCCTCAGCATTCCGGAAATCGCCCATGCGCTGATGCGCTCAATTCCCTCCGGCTGGGACACCAGCCGCGCCGAAGCCTATTTCGACCGTGTGGGCAGTTCCGGTGAAGCCGCACGCACCAATGCCTCCCCCACAGTCCGGTCGCCTCATTTCTGCTCGGGCTGCCCGCACAATACGTCCACGAATGTGCCCGACGGCTCCCGCGCGCTGGCGGGGATCGGCTGCCACTACATGGCGAACTTCATGCCGGACCGGAAAACCGACATGACGAGCCAGATGGGCGGCGAAGGGATTGCCTGGGTCGGTCAGCATTGGGCCACGGATGAGCCCCATGTGTTCGTCAATCTGGGGGATGGCACCTATTCCCATTCCGGCTCCCTTGCTATCCGCGCCGCCGTCACTTCCGGCGCGAACATGACCTACAAGATCCTCTATAATGACGCTGTTGCCATGACCGGCGGCCAGCATGTGGAGTCCGGCCAGACCCCGGCCCAGATCGCCCAGCAGGTTGAGGCCGAAGGCGTCAAGACCATCCGTATCGTGACCGAAGATCCGACCCGCTATGCCGCGGTCACCGGCTTGCCGCGCAGCGTGAAGATCTATCACCGCGATGATCTTGAAGCCGTGCAGAAGGAACTGCGCGGCACGCCCGGCGTCACCGTCATCATCTATGACCAGATGTGCGCCACCGAGAAACGCCGCCGTTCCAAACGCGGCATGATCGCGCCCGACCGTGTACGCACGATCATCAACACCGAAGTCTGCGAAGGCTGCGGCGATTGTTCAGTCAAGTCCAACTGCCTCTCGGTGGAGCCTGTAGAAACCGAACTCGGCCGCAAACGCCGCATCAACCAGTCCACCTGCAATACCGACCTCTCCTGCGTGAAGGGCTTCTGCCCGAGCTTCGTGACCATTCAGGATGGCGAGGCCGCCTGGGAAGACCAGCCGCGCCAGATCTTCGATGCGGACGGCCTGCCCTTGCCGGAAACGCCGAGCCTTGCCCGCCCCTGGAACGTCCTCTTCACAGGCGTCGGCGGTACAGGCGTCACCACGGTGGCCGCCGTCCTGGCGATGGCCGCGCATGTGGACGGCAATGCCGCCTGCACGCTGGACATGACCGGCCTTGCCCAGAAGGGCGGCCCGGTGCTCAGCCATCTGCGCTTTGCGCGTGAGCCGGAAATGATCTCGACGGGCCGGGTTCCCCCCGCGAGCGCGGACCTCATCATCGGATGCGACCTTGTGGTGGCCGCAGGCGGCGACGCCCTCACCCTTATGGACCCGCAACGCACCGCCGCCTACGCCAACTCCGACGTGACGCCGACTTCAGAATTCATCCGCAACCGGTCAAAACGCTTTGAAAGCGAGCTTCTCTCGGCCCGCGTGAAGCGCCAGACGGCAGAGTTCAATGCCATCGACGCCGAAGCCCTCGCCGTCGGCTATCTGCATGACGCGATCTACACCAATATGATCATGGTGGGATATTCCTGGCAGAAGGGCAAAGTGCCCGTCAGCCTTCGGGGGCTCTACCGCTCCATCCGCCTCAACGGCACGAAGGTGGAGGACAATATGGCGGCCTTCAACATTGGCCGTATTGCGGCCGCTGCGCCCGAGCGCCTAGCTGCCCAGCATGACCCGCGCGGACAGGTTGAGCCCAAGACCCTGGACGCCCTGATCGCCGATCGCGCCGAACGGCTTACGGCGTATCAGAACGCAGCCTATGCCGAGCGCTACCGCGCCGCTGTTGCAGAGGTTCGCGCCGCAGAGGAAGCCGCCGGCCTCGGCGAGAATGTGACGCGCGCGGTGGCGACCTATGCCTACAAGCTGATGGCCTATAAGGACGAGTATGAGGTGGCCCGTCTCTACACGGATGGAAAATTCGCTCAGCAGCTGGCCAGCCAGTTCAAGGGCGGAAAGCTTCGCTTCTGGCTCGCCCCGCCGATCATCTCCAAGAAGGATGCAAACGGGCATCAGGAGAAAAAGCATTTCGGCGCCTGGATGTGGACCGGCTTCCGTGTGCTGGCAAAACTCAAGGGCCTGCGCGGCACGCAATTTGACCTTTTCGGCTATACCGAAGAGCGCAAGATGGAGCGCGACCTGCGCGATACCTATCTCGCCAATATGAGCCGCATTGCTTCCGAACTGACGGCGGCAAACCATTCCCTCGCCGTGGAGATTGCCCGCGTACCCGATGAGATCCGCGGCTTTGGCCATGTGAAGGAAGCGGCGGCCGAAAAGGCCAAAGCTCACGAAGCTGACCTCTGGGCCGGCTGGCCGCAAGGCGCGCTGCCCAAGGCGAAAGTCTCGCTGATCTCGGCTGCCGGATAAGCGGGCCGCTTCCCGCCTCTGGCGCCGGATCAGTGAAACCTCACCCCCGATACGCGCAAGCATGTCGGGGGTGGCCAGCTTGGCGGGCGCAGATCAGTCCAGCGGCTCGACTGAAACGTCGACCACTTTGCCCTTCTTGCTCATCTTCTTGATTTCGCGCTCCACATATTTGGCTTTCACTTCGCGTGTCTCGGTGCGCGTGCTCTTGCCTTTCTTGTAGGTCATCTGGAGGCGAACCATCTCGTCGGGCCCATCGAGCGCGTCGCCGGTGACCCGCACGGCCGTGCCGCCGACATAGAGCACGCCCTTGCCAGTTGCTTCCAGCGCGTCGCCCGCGAGGCTGACCGGCACGGTCACGATCTTGGAGGCAAGACAGCCTGACAGCGGCAGCGTCAGGGCGAGCGTGGCGAGAATGAGTGAACGCATGGGCGGCAGGCCTCCTTGGGAAGGCCCACCTATAACCCGGCTTTGTATTACTTTCAGCTTACCACTCAGCCACGCGCGAGGGCGTCGTCAATCAACGCCGCTGTTTCGGCCACGCCATAGAGGGCGGCAAAGCTGCCAAAGCGGGGCCCCTGCTCCTGGCCCAGCAGGACTTCATACAGCGCCTTGAACCATTCGCGCAGATTCTCAAAACCGTGATCCTTGCCGACGCTGAAGGTCAGCGTCTGAAGGTTTTCGCCGGTCGGCTCATCGGTGAAGGCCTTGAACAGGGCAGAAAGATCGGCCATCGCGGCGCGCTCCTGATCTGTCGGCGCGCGGAAGGTTTTGGCGGGCAGCACGAAGTCGCGGTAATAGCGCATGGCGTAGCCAGCGAGTTCATCGAGCAGCGGGTGGGTCTCCGGCGAAGCCTCAGGCGCATAGCGCATGATATAGGCCCAGAGCTGGGACGTATCGGTCGGATTGGCCACCGCGACGAGGTTCATAAGAAGCGCAAAGCTGACCGGGCTCGACCATAGGGGCGGATGGCCCGAATGAATATGCCAGACCGGATTTTCAAGCTGGGCGGCGGCCTCTTCCTGCGGGAACTTCTCCAGGAAGGTCAGGTATTCGTCGACCGCTTTCGGGATCACGTCGAAGTAGAGCTTCTTGGCCACGCGCGGCTTCTGGAACTGGAACAGCGCAAGGCTCTCGTCAGGCGCATAAGTCAGCCATTGCTCGACCGAAATGCCATTGCCCTTGGTCTTGGAGATTTTCTCGCCCTTCTCGTCCAGGAACAGTTCATAGACATATTGTTCCGGCGGGCGGGCGCCGAGGATGCGGCAGATTTTCGAATAGATCGGCGCGTTGGCCTGATGGTCCTTGCCGAACATTTCAAAGTCCACGCCAAGGGCGGCCCAGCGCATACCGAAGTCCGGTTTCCACTGCATCTTCACGGCGCCGCCCGTTACCGGGAGCGTCACATCAGTGCCATCCTCATCCGTAAACGTTATTTCCCCGCGGGCCGCGTCAACCTTCTTCATCGGCACATAGAGCACCCGGCCGGTGCTCGGGCTGATTGGCAGGAAAGGCGAATAGGTCGCGCGGCGCTCTTCCCCAAGGGTCGGCAGCATCACATCCATGATCGCCTGATATTTGTCCGCCGCGCGCAGCAGCATCGCATCAAACCGGCCAGACCGGTAACAGTCGGTTGCCGAGAGAAACTCGTACTGGAAACCGAACTTGTCGAGAAAAGCGCAGAGGCGCGCATTCATGTGCGCGCCATAAGACGGGTGCGTGCCAAACGGATCAGGCACGGTGGTCAGTGGCTTCTGGAGGAACTGTTCCAGCGATCTGGGATCGGGCACGGTCTCGGGAACCTTCCGCATACCGTCCATATCATCGGACACGCAGATGAGGCGCGTGGTGTATTTGCCAGCGGTCAGCACTTCAAAAGCGTGGCGGACCATGGTGGTGCGGACCACTTCGCCGAAAGTGCCGATATGGGGCAAGCCCGAGGGACCATAGCCAGTCTCGAAGATCACCGGCGCATCAGGCGTCCGCTCGCCGGCCTTCACCTGCTCCTCGACGCGCTTTTCCAGCGCGCGCGCGAGTTCGAAAGGCCAGGCCTTGGCAGATTGGGCGAGAGTGCGGAGATCGGTCATCAGGGCGTCAGTCATGGGTGATTGATGGTGCGCCGGACCTAGAGGCCGCGCCCGGAGGCGTCAAGCGAACCCCAAGCGAATTGTAAAATATATTTGACATTGCCAAGCTCTTCATCCACACACGAATGTATGAAATCTTTAACATAGCGGGTTTGATGATGTCCTTCTTAGCCTCCTTCCAGAACATTTCGTTTCGTGAAAAAACAGCCTGGGCCATGGCGATCATACTGGCCGCCGCAGGTTTCTTCTATTTCGACAAAGTGGTGCGTATCTCCAATGCCCTCGGGCAAACCGCGCCGCCGCTGATCGGTCTCGTTATCGGCTATGTCATCCTGATCGTGATCGCGTCAGTGATCGTTATGTCCGTTCTCGCTGTTTCTGCGGCCAGGGAGGCCGACGCTCCGGCCGATGAGCGGGAAAAGATCATCGCGGATAAGGCCGGCAACTGGTCAAGCTATGTGCTGGCCGTGCCTGCGCTCGGGGCGCTCTGGCACTATTCGGTCCAAATGGACGGGAACATGCTGTTCCACCTGATCTTTCTCAGCCTGATGCTGTCACAGATTTCCGAATATGTGTTTCAGATCTTCCTTTATCGCCGGGGGGCCTGAGCGATGGCGAAAGCCCCGCCCATCACCAATCGTATCCGGGAGCTGCGCGAATCTCAGGGCGGGATGAGCCAGGCCGCGCTGGCCGAGGCCATTGGCGTCACCCGGCAGACCGTCATTGCCATAGAGCTGGGAAAATACTCCCCATCCCTGGAAAGCGCCTTCCGGATATCCCGGGTCTTCAACCTTGGAATCGAAGACGTTTTTGGCTGGGAACCACCACATCAGAATTGAGCTTTCTGGCCATTTCCCGAACAGTCCGCTTTTTCGGAAAAAGCCTGATTGACACTCATTCGCAAGTGCTGCAAATGGTTCGCATGATCATTTGCGTGTGCAATCGTATCAACTGCCGGTCGGTTCGCGAGGCCGTCGATGCTGGCGCGCGCAGCCCCAAGGCTGTGCAGGCCCATCATGGCTGCAAGATCAATTGCGGTAAGTGCTCGACCACCATCGGCGAGATGATTTCGGAAAAAATGGACTGCCAGAGTTCGCCGTTTCCGATGATGGCCGCTGAATAGATCAACGCTGTTTGAAGCGTTTCTTCCTTTAAACTCAAAGTACTGATGTGAACCGGCTGGGACGGCGCGCCACCCTGCACGCGCTGCAACTGTGTCGCACTTTCATATGCAATTGATTTTATTGGGTTTTTTGGTTGATCCTTACAAACCGCTCGCCTATAGCGCTAAGTAGATTCACCTAAACAAGCCAGAAAGCGGAGCTCCCCATGAAAGGCGACAAGAAGGTCATCGACTTCCTGAACCAGGCCCTGAAAAACGAGCTGACCGCCATCAACCAGTATTTCCTCCACTCCCGCATGCTGCGCGACTGGGGCGTCTCGAAACTGGCGAAGAAGGAACACGACGAATCGATCGAGGAAATGCATCACGCCGACTGGCTGATTGAGCGCGTCCTCTTCCTCGGGGGGCTTCCAAACCTCCAGGATCTCGGCAAGCTGCACATCGGCGAGTCCGTTCTGGAAATCCTGGAATGCGACCTCAAGCTTGAGAATATCGCCATCCCGCTGCTGCGCGACGCCATCCAGTATTGCGAAGAAGTGCGCGACTATGGCAGCCGCGATCTCTTCTACAAGATCCTCCATAATGAAGAGGAGCATGTCGATTATCTGGAGACCCAGTTCTCCCTGATCGAGCGGATCGGCATCGAGCGCTACACGCTACTTCAGTCCGAAGCGAACGAAAAAGCGAGCTAATCTGGTCATTGTGCCGCCACATTAAAGGTTCGATAGTTTTGACGGCCCGCGGATTTCATCCGTGGGCCGTTTCGACATCTGATCTTATGGGGACATGCATGACACGTTTTTCCGGACTGCGAGCCCTGGCTTGCTCCTTCTTTGCAATCACCGCCGCGGGTTCTGCCATGATGGCCAGCGCGCAGAGTGTGCCGGACTTCCAGAACGAAGCGTTCGTCACGCCTTACTGGACGCGCAGCCCGGTTATCGAAGTGCTCGGCCGCGCGAATATGGAAGTGACGCCAAATCGCGCCTCTTTCTCGGTGACCTATCTGGAGACGGACAAGGATTCCAGGAAGGCCATGCAGCTCGCCGTCGAGCGCGGCCGCCTTGCTTATGAGACGATCAAGAAGACGGCCGGCGACAGCGCCGTCATCCAATCCTCTGTCAATGTCACCGCGCTCTATGAGCAATACAAGGACAAGGACGGCAACCGCATCGACAATGAACGCTCAGACAAGATCAGAGCGTATGAAGCGCGCGTCACACTCAGCGTGATCGTTGACGAAGTTGCCAAAGCCGGCGCCGCCCGCGCAGGCGCTCTTGCGCTCAGCCCGGAAAACTCAACTGGCCTCTCGACTTACCTGGAACGCACTACGGAAATGAACCTGGCCTCCTATGAAGCGGCCGTGAAAGACGGTGCCGCGCGCGCCAGAGCCACGGCAGCAGCAAGCGGCGCAACCTTGGGCAATCTGATGGTAGTCCAGGAAGGCAGCGGGCCTTGCCTTGGCCAGTGGTCCTCAATGGCTGGCAGTGACTATGACTATTATCGTTCTGCGCCCGCCGCTATGGCCCCGGCCCCACCTCCGCCCCCACCGCGTCCGAGCAGCGTTACTGTCACAGCAGCACGCATCGGCGGGCAACAGGTAACCATTACTCAGGCAGACATTGACTCTTTGAATCTGCCTTCGGACGATAAATCACAGCAGATATCTTCCAGCGTCTGCATGATCTACGCCCTGAAAAAGTGATTTCCGCATACTGATTATTGAGACAGAAATGCACAGGCTGTGCATTTCTGCTTGATCCTTCTGGCGAAGCGAGGTCTACATGCCCATTGAGGCATCAGGCCTCCTTCGCAATCCCTGAAGTATTGTCCGCTTCGCCTTTTGTGCTGGCGCGGACCAAGGAAGGAAATCAAACATGGCAAAAGCCACCACCAAGGCGCCCAGCGCCAAAGAAGTGCTCGTTGAGAAATATATTGCAGACCTGAAGGAAAAAGTCGGCGAGACCCGCCCCGATCTTGCCCTTCTCGATGCGTGCGTCAAAGCTTGCGGCCCTGCCATCTACAAGTCCGACGCAGCGACAGTCGCCGCTTCCGACAAGGAAGAACTTGCTCGTGTAAAGATGAATTTCATCGGAAAGCGTCTTGGCGTGACAGATGAAGCCAAGGCTGACGCCGCCATCAAGGCCGCGATCGAGAAGTATGGCCGTAGCGTTCGCGCAAAGCACCGCCCGGTTGTCTACTATCTCATCGCAAAGGAACTGAAGAAGGCCGCAGCGCTCAAGAACGCCTGATCAAGTCTTCTCCCAAAACAAAGCCGCCGCCCCGAATGCCGGAGCGGCGGCTTTTTTGTTTGACGTCTTAGCGTTTGGAGTCGCGCTTTGCCTGGCTGCGCGCATTGTTCGCACGCGCAGCGCCTTTCATGGTGCGCAGATTCGGGAACGCCTGAGCCTTCTTTGAAGGCGTCGCCTTCATTCCCTTTCCGGCCTTGCGAGAGGCAGGCGTGCTGGCACTCTGCTTGCGCTCCAGCGCCGCTTTCAATGCTGTCTGCGCCTTTTCCTTCTCGGCAGCAGCCTTTTCGCGCTCATTGCGGCGCTCGACAATCCCCAGCTTGGCCTCAAACCGGCCCAGCGTTTCGGCGAAAAAGTCGCGCTTCATTTCCGTGCCTGCATTGCCGGTCGGCTTTTTCTGGCGCGTGGGCGCCGCCTTGCCCCGGATCTCGCGGGATTGTTTGCTTGCAAGATCAGTATATTTGTCACGCAGTTTACGCGCACGCGTAATCCGTTGACGGAGTTCTCTTTCAGTCAGATTGCCGACATCAGGCGGAAAGCTCTCACTGGCAAGCGCAAACTCGGCAGCTGTGCAGAGCGGTTTGGCGTCGCGGCGGGAAATCGCCATAGGTGTCTCCTTCTCGTTGTTATGCGGAACTCATGGTTCCACATAACACCCGAAAAGAAAACCCAAAGCGGAACGACTTGTCAGCTTTTCGGCAGAGCCTCAGAAGCCATTCAGGCGGGCATACCGGTCCCGGTGCCAGCTTGCTGATCCGTAGAGGGCCTCCTGAACCCGCGCGCGTTTCATGTAGAAACCGGGTTCTGCCGCATCCGTCATACCGATGCCGCCATACATCTGAACGCATTCGTTCGACACCAGATGAATGAGTTCACCGGCCCGCGCCTTGGCAAGGCTTGCAAGCTCGGCAATGTCCGATTTTCCGGCGTCCGCTGCCGCAAGCGCAGCCCCGACACAGGAGCGTGTCATCTCCAGATCAATGAACATCTTCGCGGCGCGGTGCTGCATGGACTGGAAAGATCCGATCAGCTGGCCGAACTGCTTGCGATTATTGAGATAGTCCAGCGTCATGTCGAACGCCGCCTGGGCCGATCCCAGCATCTCTGCGGCAAGGCCGATGGCGGCGCGATCCAGAACGGGATCAAGAATATCCGCAGCCTCATCGGCCGGCCCGATGAGCGCGGCTTCTGCGACATTCACATTCTCAAATGTCACATGAGCCGCCCCGTGGCTGTCCACAGTCTTCAGCTCACTGATCGTCACACCCTTCGCGTCGCGCGGCACGAGGAAGAGGCTGAGGCCATGGCGATCCCCGCTTTCTCCGAATGTGCGGGCCACCACGATCAGCATGTCGGCATGATGCGCGTCCGGCACATATTTCTTGAGGCCATTGATCGTATAGCCCTGCCCATTGCGCTCGGCTTCCGTGGCAACGCTGTAAGGTGAAAAATGTGCGGACTCGTCAAGCGCCAGCGCGAAGGTGACCTCGCCGCCCGCGATCTTAGGCAGCCATTCAGCCTGCTGGGCAGGACTTCCGCCGAGTTGCAGGGTAGAGGCTGCAATCAGCGCCGTCTGTAGCAGCGGCGTCGCCGCCAGCGTGCGCCCCTGGGCTTCAAGGATCTGCCCCAGGCCAGCCAAGCCAAAAGTTTCTGCGCCTGGTTCATCGGGAATAATCACCCCGAAAAATCCAAGCTCCGCCAGCTTCTGCCGGGTCTTGGCATCCTTGCCATTGGCGCCGGCATCGCGCAGGGCGCGCAGATGGGTGACGGAAAGCTCATCGCGGGCAAACGCCATCGCGGTTTCGCGCAGCATTTCCTGGTCTTCAGTCAGTACAAAGCTCATTACTCTGACACCTTAAATTTTAAATCATAGGATCGTTTGAAAAGGCCGCGCGAGACGCGCGCCTACTGATGCTCTTTCAGGCCGAGCACGCGCTTGGCGATGACGTTGAGATTGATCTCAGACGTGCCGCCCTCAATGGAATTGCCCTTGGAGCGCAGCCATTGGCGCGTTGCCTTCAGGGCGCCCTTGTCAAAGCCCTCCCCTTCCCAGCCGAGACCCTCCGTGCCGAGCGCTTCGATGAGAAGCTCATGGCGGTCCTGGTTCATCTTGGCGGCGGCATATTTCAGGATGGACGCGGTATGGCCGACCGCCTGACCGGCCTTGGCCTGCTCAGTCTGGCGCTGAACCGTCAGGGCGAAGGCCTTGGTGTACATCTTGTGATCAGCGATACGGCCCCGCAGGTCGCCATCGGCAACGCGGCCCGTCTCGTCGATGCCAACATGATGCTTGGCGTAATCATCCGGGCCGAGAATGCCCGAGCCGCCTGTCCCGCCAAAACCGCCGGCCGAAATCGACGAACGCTCAAACTGGAGAAGCCGCTTGGCGATATCCCAGCCGCCATTCACCCGGCCAACAAGTTGATCCTTGGGCACCTTCACATCGGTGAAGAAGGTTTCGCAGAAAGGGCTTTCGCCGGAAATCAGCTGGATCGGACGCGCTTCGACGCCGGGGCTCTTCATGTCGAACAGGATGAAGCTGATGCCTTCATGCTTCGTGCTGGTGTCGGTGCGCACCAGGCAGAAGATCCAGTCGGCCTTGTCGGCATAGGAAGTCCACACCTTCTGGCCATTGATCAGATAGTGATCGCCCTTGTCTTCACACCGGGTCTGTAGGCCCGCGAGGTCTGAGCCTGCGCCGGGCTCGGAGTACCCCTGGCACCAGCGGATCTTGCCTTTGACGATATCGGGGATGAAGCGCAGCTTCTGCTCGTGATTGCCAAACTCCAAGAGCGCCGGGCCAAACATCCAGAGACCGAAGGAAAAGAGCGGCGGGCGAGCCTTGATCCGGCGCATCTCCTGCTCCAGCACGCGGGCTTCTGCGCGCGACAGGCCACCGCCACCATATTCCTTGGGCCATTCCGGCGCCGTCCAGCCTTTCTCTCCCATCCGGTCGAGCCAGAGCTTGGAATCGGGGTTCTTGAAGGTTGCATGGCGGCCACCCCAGACGACTTCATCATCCTTCATCGGTGTGCGCATGGAGGCGGGGCAATTGGCCTCCAGCCATTTGCGCGTTTCAAGCCGGAACTCTTCAAGTTGTTCGGCATTATCGTAAGCCATGGCGATGCTCCCTTTGGACAGTCTGTATCTCTACGTCACTCTATGCCCGCCATCGCGTCTCGCCAAGCGTTCACGCGGCGTCAGAGTGTGGCACACCCCGGCGTTCCCGATTTCATCTGCGAACGCAACCCGAACGTTTCGTTACCGAAACATTTCAAGCCTCAGACGAATAAACTCGCCTGACAGGCGCGATGACTTTTGCGTGGACTAAACCGGGCGCTTCCCCATGCGGTGTCTTGGCCCAGAAATAGGGCCTGCGCGCAAGGCTATAAAGGGCGCGCGCCATCGCTACGGACTGGAGCGGCCAGTAGGCGGGCAAAGTAAGTGCCAGCAGGAGACGCCGCATATCCTGTTTGCCGGGCGCCGCCAGGGCCATGAGAATGCCCGCCGCATAGGAAAACCCGACAAACCACAGGAAGACCGGCGCCACGACACTGCCTGGCAGCAAGACCATGGCAGCAAGCCAAAGGACCCAAGGCCCGTGGACCATCGCAGAGAGAATGGCGACGCCCAATGTGAGTTGAAGCGCCAGGAAATTTCCGAGCCCCATCTCTCTGAGAGCTTTGCCAGGCCGGCGCATGACGACCAGCCAAGTCTGCAGGAACCCTTTCAGCCAGCGCGAGCGTTGGGCAAGCCACACACCCAGCTTTTCCGGCGGCGCCTCCAGCGTTGGCGGCGCGATCACACCGACCCGCAATCGCCTGCGCGCAAGACGCAAGCCCAGATCGGCGTCCTCCGTCACATTCCACGCGTCCCATCCGCCGGCCGCTTCCAGATGCGCGCGGCGGAAATGATTGCTGGTGCCGCCCAGCGCAATTGGCAGACCGAGAGAAGCGAGCCCTGGCAGAAAGCGCCCGAACTGCACCGCATATTCCAGCGCCCATTGGCCAGCGATCCAGCCACGGCCACCCTCTCCCACAAGCGGCGCCTGCACGCAGGCAAGGTCGCCTCCTCCCGCCCGGAAAGCCCGGACAGCCACTTTGAGTTGATCTGCCTGCGGACGATCCTCCGCATCATAGACAACCACGAACTCGCCCCGCGCCGAGCGTAGTCCATAATTCAGAGCGCGCGGCTTGGTCCGCGGCATTCCGGGCGGAACGATGAGAAGCTGCGTACCGGCGGGCCATCTCTGCGCGTGCAGGGCTTCGCGCGTGGCCTCGTCTCCCGTTTCGATCAGCAATTTTATGTCCAGCCTGCCGCGCGGATAATCCAGACTGCAGATGGCCGCCGACAGCTGGGCCGCACTCTCAGCTTCATGCTTGAGGGCGATGAGAACGGTATAGATCGGCCAAATGATCCCCTCCCCGCTCGCCCCTTCTTCCGCATGCCGCGGCGGATCTTGATAGACGGCGGCCCCACGCAGATAGACCGTGCACCGAAAGCCCAGCGCGACAGCAAAGGTCAGGAATGAAACAACGCCAGCCAGGGCGAAAAAAACTTTGGGGACCAGCAGCGCGGAAGCCGACAGCAGAACAGCAACAACGGCGATGACATAAGCTTGGGATTTGGTCAGCGTCCTGATGGCGGAGACTTCTGGTTGATCAAGCGCGAGCGCATTGGCCGCAGCATGAGCGCTTGCCAGATCCGGCGGCGGCTCACGAACACCGCCCCCCGATAGCGGCAGGAATAACTGCCGGGCTGCCTCGCCGTCTGCCCCCATGTTTCTCTTCCCCCCCGGGAATTACGCCTCCATTTCTTAAACCTTAAATCACACTCGTTTCGCTATCGCAACGAGCTGATGAAATTGCGGTTTCTGGGGCTGGATCGCCTCCAGCAGAGAGAGAATATCCCTGCTATTCGGGAGGCCTCTGCGAGGCTGGCTCATCCCTGTGAGTAAGTATCTTGCGTAAATCGGCGTTTGTTCTATATTTGTTCCATGTCTGATGTGCATGTCATCTGGTTCAAACGGGATCTGCGTGTTCACGATCACGCAGCCCTGGCGGCGGCCGTCGCGAGCGGCGCGCCCATCCTGCCACTATACATCTTCGAGCCCTCCTATTGGGCCCTTCCCGAGCATTCCCGCCGGCAGTTCGACTTTGTCCGTGAGTCCCTTGCAGAACTGGACGCCGCCCTGAAGGCGCGGGGCGCCGGCCTGATTGTGCGCACAGGCAATGCCATTGACGTCCTATCCGCCATTCACCGGAAGCACGGGATCGAGGCGATCCATGCGCATGAGGAAACCGGTCTGCAATGGACGTTTGAGCGCGACCGGGCCGTTCGCCGCTGGGCACGCAATGCCGGTATTTCTGTCCGCGAGCAGCCCCAGAACGGCGTTCAGCGCGCCCTGAAATCGCGCGACGGCTGGGCAAACCAGTGGGAAGCCTTCATGCGCCGCCCCAGGCTGGTGGCCCCGGAGGCCCTCAAACCGGCAGGCGCGGAAAGCGAAGAATGGCCCCTGCCGCAGGATTTTGGCCTTGGCCCGGATGACTGTCCCCAGCGCCAGAATGGCGGGCGCATGGCTGGCGTAGACTGCCTGCGCAGCTTCCTCGAACACCGGGGCCGCTCCTATCAGAGGGACATGTCGAGCCCGCTCACTGCGGCGGATGCCTGCTCGCGCCTGTCGCCTCATCTGGCTTTCGGCACGGTCTCGATCCGGGAAGCCTGGCAGGCAGCCCGGAAGTCGCTCGACGGGCATGACCGCGCGGGCGACACCGGATTTGCCGCCTCGATCGGCAGCTTTATCTCGCGGCTGTACTGGCATTGCCATTTCATCCAGAAGCTCGAGGATCAGACCTCCATCGAATCCCGCAATCTGCATCCTGGCTATGATGGACTTCGCCCGGAGCCGGCGGCAGGCGATCCGCGTCTCGCCGCCTGGATCGAAGGGCGCACCGGCTTTCCTTTCCTCGACGCCTGCATGCGCTCGTTGAGGGAGACAGGCTGGCTGAACTTCCGCATGCGCGCCATGACCATGGGCTTTGCGTCCCACCATCTCTGGCTTGACTGGAAACAGCCCGCAGAACAACTGGCGGCCCTGTTCACGGATTTTGAGCCGGGCATTCACTATCCGCAGGCGCAGATGCAATCTGCCACCACCGGCATCAACACACCCCGCATCTACAATCCCGTCAAACAATCGCGTGACCAGGATCCTGACGGCACATTCATCCGCCGCTGGGTACCCGAGCTTGCCGGCCTGCCGGACGAATGGCTGCACGCGCCCTGGGAAGCGCCCGCATCGGTGCGCGCGCGGGCCGGAATTGTCCTGGGCCAGACCTATCCCATGCGGATCGTGGATCATATGGCCGCGGCCGAAGAGGCCCGAAGCCGGATCTCGGCCGTCAGAAAGCGGGCCGGGCATGGTGAGCATGCCGGCAAGATCCAGATGCGTCACGGAAGCAAACGGGCCGGCATTCCATTTCGCGGCCAACAGCCTGCCCGCAAGAAAGCTGCGCCGAAGGTTTCAGAGTCCGCTCAGCTGAGCTTTGATCTCGGCTTGGTCCCGGCTTCACGCGCCCATGCCTCATAGCGCCTCCCACAGTAAAGCAAACCTGCCCTCGAAAGTCTGTGCCGCCTGCGGGCGGCCTTTCTCCTGGCGCAAAAAGTGGGAGCGGGTGTGGGACGAGGTGAAATACTGCTCGGACCGTTGCCGCCGGAAGCGATAAGCCGCTCCCGGCGCTTATCGAATTGCGATAATCTTCTCGAAAGATCCCAAAATCTGATAATTATCGTTTTTCGATGATTTTATGGCCTTGATTTTATTTGGATTTATTTTTTTTCGATAATTTCATATTGAAAAACAATAATAGCTGGTCTATCTAGTTCGTGTCGGCAACGGAAACAGACCGCCGCCGACAAAACGGACAAACTGACCAGCAAGAAGGAGTATCAAGTCATGTCCCCCCGCCCCCGTCTCAACGACAACGGCCCCATGGTGTTTGAGGGTGTCCTGGCCTACGGCCTCGTCCCCGGCGATGCCGCCATCCGGTCCCTGCCGGCGAATGACGAAGGTTCGGAGGGCCGCTTGAACCTCCTGGTCGCTCGCCGCCGCCGCCAGAATCGCCGCGAAGCCCGTAACTAAGCGGCAAACGTGCAGCTGGGCTCTCCCCCTGGGCCCGGCTGCACACCCCTCTCCCAGAAATTGCAACTTTCAGGAAACGCCCATGAAACGCTTCATCATCGCAACGGCGCTCGCAACCGCCACTCTCTCCGCCCCCGCATTTGCAGCTAGCGACAGCTTCAAGATGGAAGTGAGCTACTCCGGCAAGAACCTCTCCAGTCGCTCTGGCGCCGAAACGGAGTATGAACATATCCGGAATCAGGTCGCAGAGCGCTGCGCAGCTGAACATGCGCAAATGCGGTTTGCGGGCGGCTATGCCCAGACCTACTGCGTTCGCAAGACAATGGACCGCGCGGTCAGTTCCATCGGCAGCCCGCTGTTGACCGAAGTGCACACTGAACGCCGCTAGGCCATATCAGGTTCACGGTTCCCGACCCTCCAGCCTCTCAACCCTGACCCTCCACGGAACCGTGGCTCCTCCCGCCTCTCGCCTCACCGGGCAGAGGCGGTTTTTTTATGGGGGTCGCTTAGCCGGCAGTAGCTAACGGAAATCCTTGGCCCGAAGAACCTGCACAAGGCGGAAATGGGCCGGCACAAAGGCACCCTCCTGCTCCATTTCGAACAGCGCCGCGCAGCTGGTAGGGAATTTTTCATTCAGCCGGAGGGCCGCCGCGTGATCCTGCGATCCGCCTTCGCGCAGGATGCCCAACGCAAAATCGTGCAAGCCTGGATTGTGCCCGATCAACATCAGAACCCGGGCACCGTCATTCTGCGCAACAGCCTCGGTAAGCCCCCGCACGCCAGTGAGGTAAAGCGCCTCCATCGGGCGCACCTTTTCCCCCGCCACGACCTTGGCTACTTGTGAACAGGTCTCCCTGGCCCGGCGCGCGCTTGAAACCAGAATGCGCTCAGGGCTCCAGCCCAGCGCAACGATTTCCTGTGCGATGCGGGTAGCATCTTCATGCCCCTGAGCCGTCAGCGCGCGGCTGAAATCGTCGATCCCCTCATTCCAGGGCTCTGTCTTGGCGTGGCGCATCAGGATCAGGCGTTTCATGCGGCGGCCCTCACCCTGAATTGTAGAGGAATTCTCATGGACTGAAACAGGCGCTCTAAGTTGGTCAAGCAGGTCTTAGGCACTACTAATACAGGGGAAATCAATAGGAGGGAGACCAAAAGATGAGCCTTCTCACAGGTCACGTGGCGCCTGTCTATGAAACAGAGACCATCCAGGGCCGCATCCGGTTTCAGAATTGTCCGATGGCGGCAGGCTGCTTGAGCCTTGTCAGGCACAACGCCTCAGCTCGCCAGAAATCAGCGCTCAGGGTTGATCTTCGCGCCGCCTGATCTCCTGGATCAGCCCATGCAAGGCCTCTGGAAAAGGCTCTTCCTCCGGAATGGCATGGGCAGCTTGCAGGGCAGCCGAGATGACGCCATCGCGGCTCCAACCGCGGATATCCCAGGCGGGGCTCTGCTTGTCCGGTCCTTGACTCATCCCGCCTCCCCGGCATGCTGGTGCATGCAAAGCGCATCTGTGGACTTCAGGTCCAGATCAAATCCGCCCCTTCAAATCCGCCTGTGATGAGCCGGCGTCAAGGGGACACACCAATAAATTGGCGTACCCCATGTCATTTCCAACCCTTTCCAATCCCGGTGCATGAACTAAGCTTACGTTCTAAGCGGCAGCCGACCAGCCGATGGGGGACACAGCAAATGAAAATATCCGAGGCGCTTGAACAGCAACTTCCCTATCTGCGCCGGTATGCCCGCGCCGTTCTGGGCAGCGCCGCGCAGGGGGACAGAACCGTCGAGGCCATGCTGGAAGAATTGTTCGGGAACTTGCCCGAAATCCTCGACAAGCCCGGCATGTTCAAACGTCTGGACAGCACAATCGAACGCCTGCCCGGCAATGCGCCCTCCAAGAGCAAAGGCTTGCACGGCATTTCCCCCCAGTCCCGGCGGGCCCTGCTGCTAACCGCCATGGAAGGCTTCGACACGCTTGATGCGGGCAAGATCCTCGGCGTCAGTTCCGAAAGGGTGGAGGAGCTCCTGGATGCGGCCGAAATCGAACTTACAGGCATGCTCACGGCCCGCATCTTCATCATCGAAGACGAACCCCTGATTGCGGCAAGCCTGTCTCAGCTCGTGAAATCCCTGGGACACAGCATTGCCGGCATCGCGGTTACACGGGACCAGGCCGTGGCCGCTGTGCTGGAAACCCGGCCGGATCTGATTCTGGCCGATATTCAGCTCTCGGACGGATCTCAGGGAACCGATGCGATCAAGGAAATTTGGACGCACTTTTCCGTACCCGTTGTTTTCATCACGGCGTTCCCGGAACGCATGCTGACCGGCGCGCCCGGCGAGCCCGCTTTCCTCATCCCCAAACCTTTCAAACCGGCGCAGGTGAAGGCCGTGGTGACCCAGGCCCTATTCATCCAGTCGATGCGGCAGTCCTGACTCGGCCAACAGCTCAAGATTGGACATCTCAGGACCATCCTGAAGAAATGTCGCGGGCGACTCCGTACGCAGATAAAGCCCCTCCGGGCGCATTTCCCGATAAATTTTCGTGTTCGGCATCAGACCCAGCATCTGCGAGCCAAAGCCGCTGCGGGAAAGGTCCGCGCCAGGCGAGTGCCCCTCTTCGATCCATTCGGTCACAAAGTTGCCGTCCTCCACGACCCACAGCAGGGTAAGCTTTCCATCCGGCACGGAGAAACAGCCATAGCGAAGCGCGTTCTTCACCATTTCATGCGCCAGCAGCGCCGTCCATTTGGTTGAGCGCACTGTAAACAGAACATTCGGTCCACGCATCAGAAGCCTGGGACTGTCCAGCGCGACAACCTGCGCCAGTTCCGCCTCAAGGATCTGCCGATAGGTCAGGCCCTGCCAGTGATTGTCTGAAATCATCAGAAGGTTGCGGCTCATCGCTTCAAGCCTGTCGGTGAAGGTTTCCACGAAGGCCTGCGTACTACCCGCGCTTTGTCCGGTAAGGATGGCAAGGGAACCAACCATTGTCAGCGTATTGCGCAGGCGGTGTTCCAGTTCGGAATTGATCACATCCTTCTGCCGTCGCAATTGAACTTCAACGGTCACATCCTGAATTGTCTCCACGATGTATGTGACCTGGCCATCGGCGCTCAAAAGCGCGGCCTGATCCACTTTCCAGAACCTCTCGGCCCGCGGCTGCCCCGGCGGCGCGACACGGTAGGCCTGTATGATGGAGCCGGTGACCTCACCGCTCAGCACCCGCTCATACCGTGCGCGCACCTCGGCCATCCGGTCAGGATCTTCCGGGTAGACATCAGAGGCCGTGCGTCCGGCAAGCTCCTCCCAGGTCTTGCCGAAAAACTTCAGATAGGCCGGGTTTACAAACACAAAACAGAAATTGCGGTCGAGCACCTGTATCGGGGTCGACACGCTGTTGAGTATTGCCAGAGCATCGGGTGCCATCCGCCCCCTCCCAAACTGAGAATTCAAAAGCAGGTTCATCCATAGCCCACTTCATCTTTGCCCTATTCTGAGAAAAGTGGCAGCCTAAAGCGGCAGAAAATTTCCCGCCCCCTCCTTCCCCGCGCACCCCGGATAGGCCAGATGTTGCGCGAAGAAACTCAGGCGCCCCCCTCCATGCTGCTTCCCTCCCTTCTGCTCGGATTGGTCCTGCTGATTGCGGGCGGCGAGTTGCTGGTCAATGGCGCTGCCATTCTGATGAGGTATGCCGCCTGCATCCTCTGGCCTGGGCTTCACGCCGGGGCCTGACATGCGCGCGCCCCATCCCATCCTTCTGGTCTGCTTCGGCGTGATCTTTGGCTGCGGCATCGACGCGCTGATGAAATCCGTCATGCAGGGCCCCACCAGTGTCCTGACGGCGACCAGCTGGCGCTACCTCCTCGGCTCGGCGATCATGCTCGGCCTCTTCCTGCAGGCGCGGCGCCCGTTTCCCACGCTGCCAGCTATTCGCTTCCACGCGCTGAGATCGCTGGCACAGGTCATCTCAGCTTTCTGCTTCTTCTATTCCCTCACCCAGATTGCCCTTGCCGAAGCCGTCGTCATGGGGTTCACGGCGGCCTTGATGATTGCGCCCATCGCGCGCGTCATCCTTGGCGAAAAGATGAGCCCGGTGACCATCGGCGCCTCCCTGATCGGCTTTTGCGGCGCCGCTCTTGCCGCAACAGCGGAAAGTACCGGCGCCCCGGCGGAGGGCAACCGGCTCTATGGCACGGTCGCCGTCCTCGCCTCAGCTGTGCTCTACGCCCTCAATATCGTTCTCCTCCGCCTGCGGACGAGAGAGGAAGACAGCCTCACTCTTGTGACCTTCATGAATATCTTCCCGGCACTCTTCCTCTTGCCGTTCCTGCTGATCTTCACAGATCCTCTGCCGGCAGAGGGCGCCTGGACAATGCTGACCGGCGCGGCCGTGTTCGGCATTGGCATCTGGTGGCTGATGACCATGGCCTATGCCCGGGCCAAAGCGCAGACGCTCGCGCCCTTCGAATATACCGGCCTCATCTGGTCTGCCATTCTGGGCTATGCCTTCTTTCAGGAGATCCCCGGCTGGCGCGTCTGGGCCGGGGCCGGCATCATCATCGCGGCCTGCCTCGTCGTCGCCTTCGAAACCCACTTCATCGCCCGCCGCCAGGCCAAGCTGCCAGCCAGCGACATCCTGACCTGAAACCTTTTTTCTCCGGCGGGAGCATGACAGCGATGGCGCGCTTTCGTCTGCAGGCTGTATTATGGTTAACTGCCAACGCGGAAGATGGATTTTTGGAAAGTCCCACAAGTCTTTAAAAATACACGAATTTCTAGCTTGCGGCGCAGAAATTATTTGATACCCGTAACGTAACTTTAGATTACCGAGGGGTCCATGAAAGTCAGCTTGCTCCAGCCACGCCTACGTGTGGCCGTCTCCGCCCTTGCTCTTGCCACCCTGGCTGCCTGTCCCCCCGCCTCCCCCGCCGCCACCTCCCCCGGTGAATGCAGCGCCAACCGCGCAGGCAACCGCCACCCCCACCGCGGCCCAGGAAGGCCAGCCCTTCACCCTCGACGCCTCCGCCTCCACCGACCCGGAAGGCGCCGCCCTTACATTTTCCTGGAGCCAGGTCTCCGGCCCGCCCGTCACCCTCACCACCTCAAACCAGGCCCGGATCGAACTCGCCGCCGCTGAAGTTGCCGAAGATACACAGGCCGTCTTCCGCGTCGCCGTCTCCGACGGCACCAACACCAGTACGGCGGATGTCGCAGTGACCTTCGAAAACATTGCTCAGCTACCAGAATGGTCAGGTTTCAGAACGGAAGCATACGCCACCAGCAAATATTCTCGCGAGATTTCCTCCATCACATACTACGAACCGAGCCTCGGATACTCAGGTGTTGCGGTTGCCTTGGTGACGGATGACGGACGCGGCGTGGAGATATTTAAAACGGACATGCCAAGAACTGGCGGGGTCGTTCCAACAACCGCATCACCCGTCGTAGATCAAGTATTTGACCGAAACGTCAGATTGGCACCAATTAACGCTACCAAACTACCATATCGTTTGGGGGTTGGCGTTGTTGACGAAGCAGCCAATCGTATTCAGATTTTCAGTGATCTGACGAGTGAAGACCGGCTGTCTTTGGATAAAGACTTGTCTGTACAGAAGCCATGTGGCGTGTCGACATCAGGCAAACTGATTGTTGGACAGCGCAACACAGGCTTCACCAGTTACGAGCCTTCGGATATTATTAATTTTCTAAGCAATGATATTGAGCCTGCCGTGGTCATACAGAATGGTCAGTCACTCTGTCATGTAATGAGGATCACCCGTCCTGCCGATAAGCTAGCCTTCACTGGACAAGGTGAAGCCCATTCATTTCTGGCTTACAATTCGACCGCAAACACGATTGACGTTTTCCGGCAAGTTCCTGGATCTGGCCTACTCGACACTCGATATTACCTCAGCCAATCGGTTCATGCGCATCTCAACAGCAGCACACCGCTAACGGTCGTGGACTCCACCGAGGTTCGTATTCCCTCCGGCAATGTGGGGATGGCGCTCGTGTTTACGGACGGCGAGCACCAAGGCAATCATCGTCTTCTGATGATTGGGCTCGATGCCAACTATAATATCCTGCAGGAAGTTTATAGCTGGCCGATCGGCGTGCCTGCCACCATCATACAGGAATCATTTGATAATGACTTATTCTCGGAACTGATGATTGTTTCGCCCACATCACCTCAGGCGATCATATTTGAAGTTTACGATGGCACAGCTGGCCTGCTGAACCCTTTGGAGGGACTAAATGTTCTGAAATTGGACCCGCCCCACTTTGCCGAAATAGGTCTGGGAGCGGTAATGGCACTACCGGCGACAGACCGAGGGCCTATGCAAGGCACATTCATCGCCTATCCGCAAAAAGCCGAAGTAAAATTCTTTTTGCGTCCTCAAAACTGACGCCCTAAAGCGCCATTTCCAGCTTGCCGTTCACGAGGTTGGAATAGTCGTTCACCAAGGCTTCGGAGATCTGGCCCGGCTTGTATCGGTGCTCGCCGATCTCGGCCACGGGGGTGAGTTCGGCGGCAGAGCCCGTGATGAAACACTCGCTGAATGTCGAGAGCTCGTCCGGGAAGATCGCCCGCTCGACCACTTCGATCTGGCGCGCCTTGGCGAGCGCGATCGTCGTCTGGCGCGTCAGGCCGTTGAGGAAACAGTCTGGTGTCGGGGTGTGCAGCACGCCGTCGCGCACGAAGAAGATGTTCGCGCCCGTCGCCTCGGCCACCTGGCCGCGATAGTCCAGCATCAGCGCGTCCTGATATCCCGCCTTCTCGGCGGCATGCTTGGAGAGGGTGCAGATCATGTAGAGGCCGGCGGCCTTGGCATGGCAAGGCGCAGTATCGGGCGCCGGGCGGCGCCACTGCGCATGGGTCAGGCGGATGCCCTTCATCTTGTCGGCAAAATAGTCGCCCCAATGCCAGACAGCGATGGCTAGGTGGATGGTGTTGTTCTGGGCCGAAACACCCATCATCTCAGAGCCCCGCCAGGCCACCGCGCGGACATAGGCGCTCTCGAGGCCTGACTTTTCCAGGGCCTCTTTCTTGGCACGCTCGATTTCTTCCACGCTGAACGGAATATCGAAGCCCATGATGCCCGCCGAATTGTGCAGGCGTTTGGAATGGTCCAGCGAGCGGAAGATCTTGCCGCTATAGGCCCGCTCGCCCTCAAACACGGACGAGGCGTAGTGCAGCGCATGGGTCAGCACGTGAACCTTGGTGTCGCGCCAGGGTACAAACGAGCCGTCCATCCAGATGTATCCATCGCGGTCATCATAAGGGATGGCAGACATTGCGTACGCTCCTCGCTTGCACTTTTGTTGCGGTTCGCGTTCATTTCCGACTTATGGCCCAATCCGTCAACCTGAACCGCCCATTCGATCCCCGCCTGTTCCTGACCGATCAGGAGCTCGACAGAGGCGCAGGACTCCTGATTTCAGGGGCAGATGAGCTTGTGCGGGCCAGTGAAGCAGCCCGCAAAAAGGCCGGTCTGAGCAAGTCAGAGCTGCAGATTCTCATGGCAATCCGCTATAAGCCGGGTCTGACGGTCAGCAAATTGAGGGATCAGCTCGGCATGACGGTGCCCACTTTCGCCCGCATCATCGGCCAGCTGGACGCCCGCGGCCTGATCGAACGGGCGCGGGAAGGCTCTGATGGCCGCCGCCGGAAGCTCTCCCTGTCAGAAGCGGGCACCACTCTGACGACCCCGATTGCCATCGAGCTGCGCGAGCGCCTGCGCGTGGCTTTCCGCGCCTGCGGCCCCGAAGCGGTCGCCGGGGCGCGCTTCATGCTCGAAGCGCTGGTGAAGTGAGCGCGATACCATGAGCCTGCGCGATCCCGCCCATATCCTGATCGTCGATGATGACGACCGCATCCGCGACCTGACAAAGCGCTTCCTCACCCTGAAGGGATACCGGGTGACCGCCGCCCCGGACGCGGTTGGCGCGCGCCGGTTGATGGAGAACATGACTTTCGATCTTGCTGTGCTCGATATCATGATGCCGGGTGAGACGGGCCTTGAACTGCTGGACCGCATCCGGTCTGGCCCAGCCCGGGCCACACCGGTCATGCTGCTGACGGCACGCGGGGAAGCGCGGGACCGGATCGAAGGCCTGCGCCTTGGCGCGGACGACTACCTCGCCAAACCCTTTGAGCCCGAGGAACTCGCCCTGCGCTGCGAGGCAATCCTGCGGCGGTCGCAGAAACCTGCCCCTCCTCCGGAAGAAGTCGAGATGTCGGGTCTTGTCTTCAATATCGCGCGCGGAGAGCTGAAAGTGGGCGATCAGCGCATCCGTCTGACGGATGCCGAAGTCCAGCTGCTGACGATCCTGGCACGAACACCGGGCGAAGCCATCAGCCGCGAAGACCTCGCCGAAATGACCTCCGCTGGCATGGAGCGCTCTGTCGATGTCCAGGTCACCCGCCTGCGCCGCAAGATCGAGCCCAATCCCAAAGAGCCGATCCATATCCAGACCGTGCGGGGCATCGGCTACCGCCTGATGCCAGACTGA
The DNA here is from genome assembly GCA_002841155.1 of Alphaproteobacteria bacterium HGW-Alphaproteobacteria-18. Classification (GTDB taxonomy): domain Bacteria; phylum Pseudomonadota; class Alphaproteobacteria; order Caulobacterales; family Hyphomonadaceae; genus Hyphomonas. The sequence goes on along the minus strand of PHEH01000005.1, from coordinate 150,181 downwards.
GATGCGGATGCTACGTCTCAGAGATATCACTCCTCGCGGACTGTATGCTCGCAGCCTGCTGTTGATCCTGGCGCCGGTCCTGCTGATCCTTAGTCTGATGACCTGGTATTATTATTCCAGCCACATTGCAGAGGTGAACCGCAAGCTCGGGCAAGGCATCGCACGTGATGCCGCGCTTATCCGGGACGCCTGCCTCAACCCGAGCTATGGTCCGGCAGATCACCTGCGTATCCAGAATCTTCTGGAAACAGAGTTCAACTGTAGTTTGCCGCCCGACGCATTTCCCACCGAAGCGCTGCGGCGGAGCTTTGCCTATAATAACACGCTCAACAGCGAACTGGCCGCACGTCTTGGCAACGATATAATCATCGGCCAGATCCCGCGTGACGCAAAGCTGCACATACGCTTCCCTGTTGACGGGTCTACAGCCGAGATAATGATCGACCGAAAGCGCGCCCTCGTCATCAATGCGCACTTCTTCATCGTCTGGGTCATCTTCTTCTCCCTGTTGATGGTTGCTGTTGCTGTCGGTTTCCTCAACCAGCAGGTCCGCTCAATTCTTCGCCTGTCGAATGCTGCGCGGGCCTTCGGGCGCGGCCGTGATCTGGAAGGCTTCCGACCGTCCGGGGCCACTGAAGTGCGCGACGCCGCGCGCGCCATCATCGACATGAAAAGCCGCCTCACCGCCTTTGCAGATCAGCGCACCGCCATGCTGGCCGGCGTCAGCCATGACCTGCGCACGCCGCTGACACGCCTGAAACTGACCCTCGCGCTCATGCCGGAATCCGAAGATCTCAAGGGAGCCCAGTCAGACCTCAATGACATGGCGATGATGCTGGATGAATACCTTGCCTTTGCGCGCGGAGAGGAAGGCGACGAACCGGCTGAGTTTGACCTTGGCGCCACCGTGCATCACGTGGCCGCGAGCTTTGGACCGCATGTCCCGGTCAGCGGGCCACAAACCCTCATTGTGCAAGGCCGACCGCTCGCGCTGAAACGGGCCGTTACGAACCTTCTGTCAAACGCCCTCAAATATGCCAGCCATGCCCGCGTCACGCTTGTAGACGGGCCGCACTGGGCAGAGATCATCGTTGATGATGACGGCCCCGGCATTGCGCCGGAACGCCATGAAGAGGCCTTCCGCCCCTTCTCCCGGTTGGACGAAGCGCGCAACCAGAACGCTTCGGGGTCCGGGCTTGGCCTGACGCTGGCACGCGATACCGCCCGGATGCATGGCGGGGATGTACGCCTTGCGTCCAGCCCACTGGGTGGATTACGGGCAATCTTAAGATTGCCGCACTAGATAAGGTGCCAGGACGCTCATCGGAGAAACCATGACTGCCACACGCACCAAACTCGTCATCCGCAATGCCAAGCCGAAAGACATCGCGGGCATCCGCCCGCTTTATGACAAGGTCTATGGCGTTGCCGATGGCTACACGGTCGATCAGATCGCCGGACAGATCAACAAATTCCCCGACGGGCAGTTTGTGGCCGAGTTTGAAGGCCAGATTGTCGGCCATTGCGTAACTTTCGTGATCGATTCTGCCACGGCGCTTTCCCAGCACACCTGGAACGAGATCACCGGTGGCGGCTTTGCCGCCCGGCATGATCCCGAGGGCGACATGCTCTACGGCATGGATGTGATTGTCGATTCCGAATTCCGCCGTCTGCGTATCGGTCAGCGCTTCTACAAGGTGCGCCAGGATCTCTGCCAGTGGCTGGAACTCAAAGGCATCGTGTTCGGCGGACGCATGCCCGGATACCATCGCCACCAGAAGGAATTTCCCAACCCGGTCGACTATATTGAAGCGGTCAAAGCCTCCAAGATGCGCGATCCGGTGCTCAGCTTCCAGCTGCGTCAGGGTTTTGAAGTCGTGGGCGTGCTGAAGAACTATATGCCCGAGGATATCGACTCCTGCGGCCACGCAACCCAGATGTTCTGGCGCAATCCGCTGGAACAGGAAACGATCAAGGCCAAGCCGAGCCTCGGCGACACATCCCTGCCCGAGCGCGTGCGCGTGGCCACCGTTCAATTCCAGATGCGCCGGATCAGCGCGATTGATGATTTCGAACAGCAGGTCGAATACTTCGTCGATATTGCCTCAGACTACCGCGCCGACTTCGTGGCATTTCCGGAACTCTTCACACTCCAGCTCCTCTCGCTGGAAGGCAAGCCCCTCGGCCCGGCAGAGGCAATTGCGCGGATATCGGAATATACCCCGCGCTTCATCGCCTTCATGGAGCGCCTGGCCGTCTCCTATAACATCAACATCATCGGCGGCTCTCATCCCTCGCGGATGCCCGATGGCGACATTCACAATGTGGCTTACATCTTCCTGCGCGATGGATCGGTCCACACGCAGGAGAAGCTCCACCCGACGCCGTCCGAACGCAGCTGGTGGAACATCAAGGGCGGTGATGGCAACTCCGTCATCCACACCGATTGCGGCCCGATTGGCGTGATGATCTGCTATGATTCCGAGTTCCCGGAGATCGCCCGCCATCTGGTCGATCAGGGCGCGCTGATCCTCTTCGTTCCCTTCTGCACCGATGAGCGCCGGGGCTACCTCCGTGTGCGCTATTGCAGCCAGGCGCGCGCGGTCGAGAACCAGTGTTATGTGGTGATGTCGGGCGTTGTCGGCAATCTGCCGAATGTCGAAAATATGGACATTCACTATGCAGAGAGCTGTATTCTCACCCCGTCAGACTTCCCCTTCTCGCGCGACGGGATTGCGGCAGACGCTGCGCCCAACACCGAAACGGTGGCGATTGCAGACCTCTCGCTGTCAGACCTGCTCACCGCGCGCCAGTCGGGTGCCGTGCAGAACCTGAAAGACCGGCGGTTTGATCTTTACCGGGTGGCCTGGAAGTAGATCAGCTGAGCTTTGCCGCCAGCTGGTCCATGAAACCGGCCAGTTCCAGATCCTTCTGCGTGACGCCATCGGCATCATGCGTGGTGAGGATCACGTCTACCTTGTTATAGACGTTGAACCATTCGGGATGGTGGTCCATCTGCTCGGCCTTGAGCGCCGTGGCCGACATGAAGGCGAACGCCGTCTTGAAGTCGGCAAAGCGATAGGCTTTGGCAATCGCGTCGCGCTCGCCTTCAGCGATCTTCCAGCCCTTGAGGGCCTTGAGGGCGGCGTCTGCTCCGATCTTTGACATCTCTATTCTTCTCCATCCTGGCCGAGTACGAAATAGACCCAGCGGCCATCGGCCGATATCGCGGTGCGCATGCCCGGATAGCCTTCGCCGGCGCGAATACGCGCGATGCCATCTTCGCCGATCAGTTCACGCAGGCGCCGGCGTTCCACGAAAGTGAGCTTTTCCGGGATCAGATCCCTGACATCCTTGGCCGCAATATCGGGCCAGACAAACCAGGTCTCGCCGTCGATCTCGCGTTTGCCGGGCGGACCTTCGAAGAGGTCGCGGAGCTTGCGGTTGGGATCAACGCCGGTGCGGCGCAGGAGATCCCAGAACTCGAAATGGCTTTGGCCGCCGATATTGGAGATGAAGCCGTCCTGCTGATCGGCCAGGCGCGCGAGGCTGCGCAGAGCGCCGCGTTCGGCTTCGCGCAGGATGGCGGCTTTCATCTCTTCGGCCGGGGCTGTCAGCTCCACCGGTTCGGGCGGTTGGGGCGGACGGGTGAGGGATTCGGGCGGGGCTGGCGGCAGCGTAACCGGCGCATTGGCGGGCTCGGCCTGCGAACAGGCCGCGAGCATCCCCAGCAGGAGGGCGAGCGCGAAGCTAGCGCACCGCATAGCCGGTGATGGCTTCCAGATCGGCCAGCAATTGGTCTTCGCTGGTCACCTTGATGGTTGCCATGCCCATTTCGCGGGCCGGCTTCAGATTGATCCCGAGATCATCGAGATAGACGCAGTTCTTTGGGTCCACATCGAGGGCTTCGCACATCAGGGCGTAGATGCGCGGATCGGGCTTGCGAATGCCGAGTTTCGAGCTTTCGATCAGGTGATCGAACTGGGCAAAGACTTCGGCGAGCTGTGCCGCCTTGCCCTCATCATGGGTCATCGAGGCGCCCTTGCCGATGGGGGCGTTGTTGGTGATGCAGCCGACCTTGCCATGGCCCTTGCAGACCTTCAGCGCGTTGACGACGCGCGGGCGCAGATGGCCCGAGAGCAGCGCGAGGATGTCCTTGCCGGGGACATCATGCCCCATGGCGAGGGCTTCAGCCCGGAAGAGACCGTCGAATTCCTCGGCGCCAACGAGGCTGCGCTCGAGCCTGGCCCAGGCGTTTTCCAGCGGATTGACGGCGTTGACCGAGCGGATGAAGTCGGTGGGCAGGCCCTTTTCGGCCTCATACCGGTTGAAAGCCTCGAAGGGCGAGGAGGTGAATACCCCGCCGAAATCCCAGATTACTGCCTGAAAGGTACGTGTCATGACCGGCTTGCTAGCCGCTTGGGCGCGGTATTTCAAACCTTGATTTTCTCCCCGCCTCTTGCAGGCGCGCTTCTGGCCGGTAGTGTCCCGCGCGAACCAAGAAGCAATATGGAGGAAGTCATGGGTGTTCTCGACGGCAAGGTCGTTCTGGTAACGGGCGGCGGCAACGGCATCGGCAAGGAAACAGCGCTTCTGGCGGCGCGCGAAGGCGCAAAAGTGCTGGTCAATGATCTCGGTGGCGGCCTGAAAGGCGGCGACGAGGGCGATGCCGGCCCGGCCGAGGCTGTCGCAGCGGAAATCCGCGCCGCCGGCGGGGAAGCGGCTTCCAATTCCGAAAGCGTGACCGATTATGGCGCGGTGGCCAATATGGTGACCCAGGCGCTCGACACGTTTGGCCGCCTCGATTCGATCGTCAATCCGGCCGGCATCCTGCGCGACGGGATGTTCCACAAGATGAGCGAAGCCGACTGGAAAGCCGTGATCGATGTGCACCTGCATGGCTCCTACAATGTCGGGCGCGCGGCGGTGGAATATTTCCGCGAGAACGAGCGCGGATCCTACGTCTTCTTCACCTCCACCTCCGGCCTGATCGGCAATATCGGCCAGGCCAATTATGCCGCGGCCAAGCTCGGCATTGTCGGCCTCTCGCGCATCCTCGCCATGGAAGGGACGGCCAAGAATATCCGCTCCAACGTGATCGCGCCATTCGCCTGGACCCGGATGATCGCCTCGATCCCGGTGAAGGATGAAGCCAGCGCCCAGCGCGTCGAGCGGATGAAGAACGGCATGCGCGCCGATCAGGTCGCCCAGCTCGCCGTGGCGCTCTGCTCGGATCAGTCTTCGAACGTCTCGGGACAGATCTTCGGCGTGCGCGGCAATGAGGTGATCCTGTTCGATCAGCCCCGCCCGGTGAAGTCCCTCGCCCGGATGGAGGGCTGGAATCCCGAGAGCCTGATCTCCCAGGCCTTCCCCGCAATGAGCCCGGACTTTACCGATCTCGGCGCGACGGCGAGCGTGTTCCCAGCCCCGGCGATCCGGGGACGGAAAATAGATCTAAGACGTGTCGGGGTGGGCCATTCCCTTTTGTGAGGGGGCCTGCCCCGATTGCGTTTGGGGGATGGGGAGGGCTGGCGCCGGGTATGGCGCTGGCGGGGTTTCTTCCTCCGCGTAGGTAGCTGTCAGCAATGCGCGTGTGAGCCCGGCAGAATAGTCGTGACCGAAGGTTTCGTAGGTGACCGGCGCCGCGTAGCTGAAGGCGAAATCCGTGGGCAGATGGCGCAGACGGACCCGGCCGAACTTTGAAATGGTGATCCAGTAGGGCACGCCGCAGCCGTAATGGGCGCGGACCCAGTCGCGCAGGGCAATCAGCTGCACAAAGATCAGCGGCCAGAGGAGGCGCTGGATCAGGCTGAGGCCGGGGAGCGGGGTGGCGAGGGCGTAGGTCATTCGCGGCGAGGATAGCGGAGGCGTGGGGCCGGTCGGATTGGGCGGGGGGTTTTGGGGTTGGTTCTGCTGAGGATGCGGTCTTCCCGGTGTTGGACAAGATTAGCTTTGTCCCTGTTTCAACGGGCGCGAATTACGGAGAGGTGCCCCACCCCAACCCTCCCCATAGTCATGGGGAGGGGGCCTGTTGTTCTGTGGGGAGATGAAAGTTCTCAGGTTCGCGATACCTGCCCCCCTCCCCATGACTATGGGGAGGGTTGGGGTGGGGCGTGGTCAGGGGGGCGCGGGCGTCGTTGGAGTTTTCTGGGAAAACTCCAATTTTCCTCCAAGGAAACGCCAACGGCATCCGGGGACAGATTGGGACAATCCGGGACAAGTTGGGACAGATCAGGACAAGTTGGGGACAGTTTGGTGCATTGCGCTGCGCTTAATGCACCCTACGAGTGGGGGCCAATTACTCCGGCGGGCGGAGTTCGGTGGGGCCGGTTGAGACGGGGTCTTCCGGGGGCGGATCGGTGGGTTCGGGTTCCGGGAGCGGCTCGGGTTCGGGGGCGGGTTCTTCGGTGATTTCGGCAGGTGTTTCCGGCGCGGGTTCCGACACCGGAGGATTGGCGAAGGTTTCATCCGCCGCGTTCAGGAAGTCGTTGAGTTCGTCATTGGCGTTGCGGGGCGTGTCGAGGGCTTCCTCGCCGGTTTCGGGGGCTTCGGGGAGCTCTTCGAACACAGGTGGCGGCCGGGGCGTTTCGCCTTTGGGGGTTTCGCGGGGCGGGAGTTTCGGAGCCTCGCCGCCCAGAACGCAGGCGGCATAGCCTTCATTGGCCACGACGCGCATGCGGCCCTGGATGGAGCCGGCGCGGCGCTGGACGTAAGGGCCCGGATTGACCGCCTTCCATTTGTTCGGGGACGGAAGGACTGCCGCCAAAAGCGCGGCTTCGCGCTCTGTGAGATCGGCGGCGGATTTGCCGAAACGTTCCTGCGCGGCGGCTTCGGCGCCGAAGATGCCGTCGCCCCATTCGGCGACGTTGAGATAGGCTTCCATGATGCGGCGCTTGCCCCAGACGGCCTCGATCACATAGGTCATCCAGGCTTCGCCGGCCTTGCGGGGCATGCCGCCACCATTCCAGAAGAAGACATTCTTGGCGGTTTGTTGACTGATGGTGGAGCCGCCGCGGCGGCTGCGGTCAGGATTTTTGGCGTTCCATTCGCGGGCCGCTTCAATGGCTTCCCAGTCGATGCCGCCATGGGCGCAGAATTTGGCGTCTTCGGCGGCGATGACTGCATAGACGAGGCGCGGGGAGATTTCATCCAGCGAGACCCAGTCGCGCTGGACCTCTTCGCCCTGCATCGCGCGCTGGGTCATCAGGATGGTGCCGGGGATGGGCGCGAAGCGCAGGATCAGCGCGTAGAGATGGAAGAGGACGACGAGGCCGATGCCGGTGAGCACGATGCCCACAAGGATGCGGCGCCAGAGGGGGGCTTTGCGCTTTGGCGGCGCGGGCGGCGCAGGGCCGTCGCGGTAGCCGGGGGCGGTGTCGTTCATGCCATCGCTCATGCGGCTGTTTCGTCCCACTCTGCCAATACCGATATATCATGCTCTGACGGCCTGAGGCGCGCCTTTTCGGCTGCAAAGCGGGCAGGATCAAGGCGGGCGAGCGCCCAGATGGCCGCCCCGCGCACGACCGGGGCGGTGTCCTGCAGCAAGGGCAGCAGGCTGGCGATGAGGCACGGCTCCCCCGAATTGCCGATGGCAATGCACACATTGCGCACGAACCGGTCCCGGCCTGAGCGCTTCACCGGGGAGCCGGAGAAGACATCGCGGAAGGCCGCGTCATCGAGGGCGGCAAGTTCATCCAGGCCGGGGCCTTTGAGCTCTGCGCGCGCATAAAGGGCGGCTTCAGACGCGCTGCTCGCAAACTTGTTCCAGGGACAGGCGGCCAGGCAATCATCGCAGCCATAGATGCGGTTGCCCATGGCGGGGCGGAATTCGGCGGGGATCGGGCCGCCATATTCGATGGTGAGGTAGGAGATGCAGCGGCGGGCGTCGAGCTGGTAAGGTGCGGGGAACGCGCCTGTCGGGCAGATGTCGAGGCAGGCGTGGCAGGAGCCGCAATGGTCGGGTTCGGGGGCGTCGGGCGTCAGGGCCGCGCTGGTGAGGACCGTGCCGAGGAAGAACCAGGAGCCGAGATCGCGGCTGACAAGATTGGTGTGGCGGCCCTGCCAGCCAAGGCCTGCCTTCTGGGCGAGCGGCTTTTCCATCAGCGGGGCGGTGTCGACGAAGACTTTGACGTCTGCGCCGGTGATCTCTGCGACCTCGCCGGCGAGCTGTTTAAGGCGGGATTTGATCAGGTCGTGATAGTCCCTGCCCCTTGCGTAGACGGAGATGTTGCCGGTTTCGCGCTGGGCGAGATTGTCGAGGGGGTTGTGGTCCGGGCCGTAATTCATGGCGACGACGAGGGCGGAGCGGGCCTCGGGCCACATGGCGGTGGGGGCGCTGCGGCGGGCGAGCGTGGTTTCCATCCAGGCCATGTCGCCATGGCGGCCGAGCTCGACGAAGGTTTTCAGGCGTTCGCCTGCCGGCCACGCCTCATCGGCGCGCGCGATGCCGGCGGCGTCAAAGCCGAGGGCGAGGGCGCGGGCTTTCAGCTGTGTTTCGGGGTCAGAAATCGAGCTCTGCATAATGGGGTACGGGACGGGCAGCCTCCAGGCGGTCAGCAAGGATCGGCCGGAAACTGGGCCGGGACTTTATCCGCATATACCAGGCTTTGAGGTCTGGCACGGCGTCCCACTGCACGTCGCCAAAATAGTCATAGGCGGAAAGATGCGCGGCGGCGGCGAAGTCTGCCAGCGAGAGGTGGCGGCCGGCGAGGTTGCCGCGCTGCTCGGCCAGCGCGTTGAGGAAGGTGAGGCGGCCCCGCAGAGCATGGGCGCCGAGGCGGAGCTTTTCGGAATCAGGCTGGCGGCCCCGGTGGGTCCACTGGATCACACGTTCCGACAGGAGGGTGTCGGTGACTTCCTCCATGCCCGCCTCGACCCAGGACCAGAGGCGGCGGGCCTCGGCGCGTTCGGTACGGTCATCGGGGAGGAGCGACGGCACGGGGCGGATTTCTTCGAGATGCTCGCAGATGGCGCGGGTGCCGCTGGCAGCAAAGCGGGGGCTGGCGCCATGTGTCGACACCAGGGCCGGGGCCACCGCGCCGGGCGCGATCGAGGCGATCTCAAGTTCCGGTGCCCAGGGACGGGAGGATACGGCCTCGAACGGCTCGCCTTTCTCGGCGAGCACGAGCCGGACCGTGCGGCCGGCGGGGTCGAGGGGCCAGTGATACAATCTCAGCATGTTTTACACTGTGGATAACATGCGTAAACGTTGTGTGGAGCCCGGCGCGATTCCCCGACTTTTTTCAACTCTCTCGTTTGCTAACGACCCATGAACTGTCGCACGGCGTCCGTGGAGAGGGCGAATTTGGCGAAGGACCAGTCGCGATCCTTGCTAAGGGCGCCGAGCGTGGCGAGAAGCTGCTTGCGGCCATCATTGCGGGTTTCGAGCCAGGGCTCCAGCCCGCCGGCGCTGAGGGCTTCCTCCGAGACGCTGGCCTGGAGGCGTACGAGTTCCGAGATGAGGCGCCGGCCGGCGACACGGTCCCAATAGGGCGCCTTGATGAGGCCTTCGCGCGCGGACGTGCGCAGACGGTCAAGCCGGAGGGCATCGCCCGCCTGGTAGAAGCTGGCGCCGGCTTCGGTGACCTTGCGGCCGGTGCGGGCGGCGATGTCGGTGACGACGAGGCCTTGCGCAAAATAGCTCATGGCCGCTGCCCAGCGGGCGAGCGCGTCGGGCGCGCCGCGCTTGATGAAGGCACGGGCAGACCGCTCGATCCGCGAGGCGGGATAGGCAGTCTGGATATCGCTGAGGGCGGCTTTGAGTTCATTCAGCGGGCCGTGCGTGGCGGCGACCGCTTCACCGGTGGTTTTTTCCGGCAGGGTACGGATGAACCAGGCGGCCGCCTCGCTGACGGCCTGGACCGCTTCGAGGTGAAGCTCTGCCTGCAACTCTGCGGAGACCTTGTTGTCGAGGGCGAACACCTCCTTGCGGAAGCCGGCGATGTCGAGCACGGCGCGGGCCGCTTCGAGACCGCGGATGGCAAGCGCGGGCGCCGCGCCGGTAAGCTCGCGCAGGCGCAGGATGGCGACGGGGCCGCCGAGATCAAGGCTGCGATTGGCGATGACCGTGGCGATGATCTCGCGGCGCAGGCGGTGGTTGGCGAGGGCTTCCTCGAAGCCGTCAATCGGGCTCGGAAAATAACCCTTGAGGACTTCGGCAAAAAATGGATCGTCCGGCAGGTCGGAGGCGACGATATCGTCAAAGAGGACGATCTTGGACCAGGCGAGCAGCACGGCGAGTTCCGGCCGTGTTAGCGGGCGCCCTTCGGCGCCGCGTGCCTGCATCTCCTGCGTGGAGGGCAGACCTTCCAGCGGGCGGCTGAGCACGCCGCGCTCTTCCAGATAGACCATCAGCCGCTCCAGGGCCTCATGGTCTTCGCTGGCGGTCGCCTCTGCGATACTCAGCGCGTTGGTCTGGTCATAGTTATGAGTGAGGACGAGGCGGGCGACATCATCGGTCATCTGCGCCAGCATCGGATTGCGGGTCGTCTCCGTCAGCCCGCCGAGGCGGATGGCTTCGGCGGCGAGGATCTTGATATTCACTTCGTGGTCGGAGGAATCAACGCCGGCCGAATTGTCGATCGCGTCGGTGTTGAGGCGCCCGCCGGCAAGGGCAAATTCGATCCGGGCGGCCTGGGTCATGCCGAGATTTGCCCCCTCCCCGATGACCTTGGCTTTGAGATCGCGGCCATTGACGCGCACGCCGTCATTGGCCCGGTCGCCGACATCGGCATGGGATTCATGGGCGGCTTTCACATAGGTGCCGATCCCGCCAAACCAGAGGAGGTCTGCCTCCGCTTTCAGGAGGGCGTTGATCAGCTCGTCCGGCGTGACGACATCCTTGCTGAGACCGGCGAGCGATTTGATCTCGGGCGTCAGCGTGATCGACTTGGCGGCGCGCTCGAAAATGCCGCCGCCTTTGGAGATGAGCTTGGTATTGTAATCAGCCCAGCTCGACCGCGGCAGGGCAAACATACGCTCCCGCTCGGCGAGGCATTTCTTTGCGTCCTTCGGATCAGGGTCCAGGAAGATGTGCATATGGTTGAAGGCCGCCACGAGACGGATTTCCGGCGAGAGCAGCATGCCATTGCCGAAGACATCGCCCGACATATCCCCCACGCCGATGACGGTGAAAGGTTCGGTCTGGATGTCGCGGCCCATTTCGCGGAAGTGGCGCTTGACCGCTTCCCAGGCGCCGCGTGCGGTGATGCCCATCTTCTTGTGGTCATACCCGGCCGAGCCGCCCGAGGCGAAGGCATCGCCCAGCCAGTGGCCTTTTTCGAGGCTGATGGCGTTAGCGGTGTCTGAGAAGGTGGCGGTGCCTTTATCGGCCGCAACCACGAGATAGGGGTCTTCCCCGTCCCAGATCACAGTGTCGGCAGGGTGGACGACCTTGCCTTCAATGATGTTGTCGGTGATGCCGAGCAGCGATGTGATGAACTGCTTGTAAGCGTCGCGCCCGCTTTCGAACCAGGCGTCGCGGTCTGACCGGTCGGCGAGCTGTTTGGGATAGAAGCCGCCTTTGGAGCCAACAGGCACGATGACCGCGTTCTTTACCTGCTGGGCCTTTACCAGGCCGAGGACTTCGGTGCGGTAATCCGACGGGCGGTCTGACCATCGCAGGCCGCCCCGCGCGACCGGGCCGAAGCGCAGATGGACGCCTTCGACCTGCGGGCTGTGCATGAAGATTTCGCGGAAGGGTTTGGGCTCGGGCAGGTCTGCCAGTTCGCGGCTGGCGACCTTGAAGCTGATGAAGGGGCGCACGGCGCCGTTCTCATCGCGCTGATAGAAGTTCGTACGCTGAAGGGATTCGACAAGATGGAAGAGCCGGCGCAGCACGACATCATCGGCCAGGCTGACGACATCCTTCATGGCTTCTTCAAACCGTTTGGCAATCTCGCCTTGCGCCTTGCGGCGGGCCTCGAGCGTCTTGTGCGCGGCAGGGTCGAGCCGCGCGGCGAAGAGTTCCAGCAGAAGACGCGTAACGGCCGGATAACCGGCGAGCGCAGCTTCCTGCACTTCCTGAGGCTGATCGAGGCCGCTCTGGCGGCGGAAGGAGGCGAGGGCTCGGATCAGCGCGGCTTCCCGCCAGCTGGCACCGGCCACGAGGACGAGCTTGTTGAAGCCGTCATTTTCTGCCTGCCCGCCCCAGACGGCAAGGAAGGCCTGTTCGAAATCATCGGCGATCTCGGAGAGCGGAAGGGCCGAGCCGTCTGCGGTCTCCATCGAGAGGGAATGAATCCAGTAAACATCAGGTGCGTCTTCGACCGGCTTCATCAGGGGACGGACAGGATATCCGGTTTCGAAATCCACGAACAGGCCGAGATTTTCAAATACCGGCACGCAATGGGAGAGCGCGATGGAGCCTGTGCGCGCATAGATCTTGACGCGGACCTTGGACGGGGCGTCAGCGGGCAGCCTGTAGGCACGGGCAAAGATGGGCTGGCCGGCGCTGAGCTCTGCCATACAGGTCACGTCGAGCATTGCCTCTTCGGGCGAGAAGGCCTCGCGATAGGCGGCATTGAAGGCGCCGATGAAGGCGCGTGCGCCGTCGCGTGCATGGCCCGAAAGGCCCGAGCCCATGAGTAGCTCGCGGAAACCCTGATCCCAGGTGCGCGCAAGCTCGATGATGCGCTGTTCCAGAATTTCCGGATCGGGCTCAGGATGGTCCGGGTGCAGCGCAATCTCGAAATGGACGCGCGCGAGCGGGCCGGAGTCGAAATAGGGCTGGAAGCTTTTCAGGTCACCCTGATAGGCTTCGGTGAGCAGCGCGCCGATGCGCTGGCGCAGGGCCGTGTCATAGGATTCGCGCGGCACAAAGACCAGCGCGGTGACGAAGCGGTCAAACTCGTCGCGGCGCAGGAAGGCGCGCGTGCGCGGGCGGCCGATCAGGTGTAGCGCGCCCATGATCATGGGGCCGAGCACGGTCGAACGGGTCTGGAACAGTTCGTCGCGCGGCCAGGTCTCAATGAGGTTGGCGAGGGCCTTTTCGGTGTGCCCGCCAGGGGCGGCGCCCGAAGCGGTCATGACCTTCTGGACACGGCGGCGCACGAAGGGAATGGAGCGCGCGGTTTCGTCATAGGCCTCGGCGGTGAAGAGACCCAGGAAGCGCACCTCGCCATTCACCCGGCCTTCGGCGTCATACTTCTTCACGCCGATATAATCGCAAGAGACGCGGCGATGGACACGGCTTGGCAGCGTTGACTTGGCAATAATCAGCGGCACGGGCGATTGCAGGAAGTCGCCGATCTCGCGGGTCAAGACGAGGGGCTCGCTGTCGCGGCTGAGGACGTTGAGGGTCTCGTCGCGCAGGATGCCGAGATTGGACCCCTCGACCATGACCGGCTCGGCCGGCACCACCCTGCCCTGCGCGTCGGTTTCGAAATCATATTCGCGCGCGCCCAGGAAAACGAAATGCTCCCGCGAGAGCCATTCGAGGAAGGCAACCGCCTCATCACGCTCCGCAGACTGAAGATGGGACAGCCCCGAGATGCGCTTCATCTCGCTGCGCATGCGGGCGCGCATGGCGGCGTGATCGGCGACCGCGCGCTCGACATCGGCCAGCGTGGCGCGGGCGCCCTCTTCGAGGATGGCAGCCTCGCCTGGCGTCAGGAGCGCGGTGTGGATCTGGATGACGGACACCATCCGCCCATCCGCCATCGTCACGACGGGGTGGAACAGGGTTTTGACCTCATGCCCCTGAGCCGCGCATTCGCCCAGCAGCGAATCGACGAGGAAAGGCATGTCCGGCCCAGTGACCTGAAGAAGGCTGCGCGACAGCGTGCCGCCGGCGCCTTCGGCCTTCACCGAAACGTGAACCGACCGCTGCCCCGCAGGGACGGTTTCAGCCCAGTCCCACAGCCGCTGTGCCAGGGTGTGGATGTCCGCCTCGGTCAGGCCGGAAACATCCTCCCGGGCAGCTTCCTGCATAATCTGGTCAAGAAGCTGGCCAGCAGGCCCGTTGGAACGCGTGGTATGGGGCATGGGAACGACTCTGCACGAAAACCGGTCAAGAATCGGGTCTACCCGCCCTAAGGGAAGGCTTCAAGAAACATGTTTCAAACGAAACGGTTGCCGGAATTCAGCGGAAGACGGGAACCAGGCGCGCGGATGTAAGAGACAGCCCGATGCAAGCGGGCCCGCCAGACGGGGACATGTCCAGCGGGCCCTACAGGCAAAATCCGCAGGCTGGGTGGGGGGACGCACGCGGATGCCTGATTTTGTCATATGTTGTTTGCGTTGCCGGCAAATCAACTACATTCCGGCGTAACAAACCTTAATTATCGGTAGTGCTGCAAGTCAGAATCACTCGCAAGACACCCTCAGCCCAATTGCCATGTAACATTTCAATGCCCTGTTGGCTACCCTGCCCCACAGTCAGCCTGCATCTTCGATTGCAACCCTGCCCTGCGGCTTCCCATCGGCTGAGAGCAGGATGGCGATCCAGCGCGTATGAGACGACTGGGCAAACAGGATCATCATCAGGACGGTCAACGGCGCAGACAGAAACATGCCGGGAATGCCCCAGAGTACGCCCCAGATGGCCAGCGCCAGAAGCACCACCAGCGCCGAAAGATTCAAGGATTCCCCCATCATCCGGGGCTGGACGAAATTGCCGATCGAGAACTGCCAGAAACTGACCACGGCAAAGACGATAACCGTGTAGACATAGGGCTCCTCGAGCGCGATGGCCGGCACCCAGCCTGGAATAACCGGCTGCACAAGGGCAAACAGGGGCGGCACCAGCGCTGCGACAATTGAGCCCACGGTGGGGATGTAGTTCAGCACGAAAATCACAGCCGACAGGAACAGGGCATTTTGCACACCCAGTGCCAATAGAGAGATGTAGGACAGCAGGGTGATGAGGGCCGAGATCACCGTCTGCGTCCAGAGATACTTTTCGATCGCCAGGCGGGCATCATTGCCAATGTGGCGTACCATCTCCCGGCGCTGCGAATCGGGGAAGATGTTGTCGAGCTTCTGGGTCCACATGGACTGGGCGGTGAACAGGAAGGCGACATAGATCAGGATCAGCACGATATCGCCCGAAAGGCCGCGCACGGAGTTGGCGATGTTGGCAAAGAAGCGCTGGCCGCCTTCGTTGAAGGCAAGCTGCGTCAGCGTGGGCGCATCTTTCAGGCTTGCGAGGCGATAGACGTCGGCGATCAGGGCGTTGATCTTCTCCTCATATTCACTCCCGTCCCGGCCAAACTCGGCAACCCCGTTGGCCATCAGCGCAATGAAGCCGACAAATCCGCCAACAACCAGCAAGACCGCCAGCAGCCGGGCGAAGCCGATATGGATCATGCGGGAGGAATTGTTGATGGCTGTGCCGAAGCCCTCGATGATGAGGAACAGGAAGACGGCCATGGCAAAGGTCGCCAGGATCTCACGGCCAAAATACAGCAGCGCAATGATAACGCCGGTCGCGATGATCCAGATGCCCGTCTTGGTGGCGCTGCCCATGTATTGCTCCGATAAAGCTGAGGCGTGTCAGGGTGCGGCCACACCCGGCACCCGTCAAGCGGGAGAAACCTGCGCAGCTTGGCTTGCTCAAATTGGTGGAACGACTAGCCTTTGACACGTGATTTGAGAACGCATCAACAAGGGGCCGGCGGCATGAGCGAGACAATTTTCCTGGGCGGCGCAGACGCCGATGGCTCCGGCACGCCTGATGACGCCCAGATGCTGCTGCTGAAAGCGGCCAACCGGCACGGGATCGTCGCCGGTGCCACGGGCACGGGCAAGACCGTGACGCTACAGGTGATGGCGCAGGCCTTTGCCGATGCGGGCGTGCCGGTCTTCGCCGCCGACGTGAAAGGCGACCTTTCGGGCATCGCCTTCCCCGGCACCGAAACCCACAAGGCACATGGCAGCTTCGCCAGCCGCGCCGAAGCAATCGCAATGGGGCCGCTGACCTACCACCCTGCCCCGGTCATCTTCTGGGACGTGTTCGGCGAGAAGGGCCACCCGATCCGCGCCACTATCGCCGAGATGGGCCCCGTGCTGCTCTCGCGCCTGATGGGCCTGACCGCCGTGCAGGAAGGTATCCTCAACATTGCCTTTCAGTATGCAGACGATCGCTGTGTTGAAGACCCCGATTTCCGCATCCTTGATCTCAAAGACCTGCGCAAGCTGCTGGCGCATCTCGGCGAGCCTGGCATCCGCGAAGAGGTGAGCCGCAAGTATGGCAACGTCGCCGCCGCCTCGCTGGCCGCTGTTCAACGCGAATTGCTGGTGCTGGAGCGGGCGGGCGCAGAGGCCTTCTTCGGAGAACCGGCGCTGGAGCTTTCAGACTTCATGCGCACGACGCGGGACGGGCGCGGCTATGTGAACATCCTGGACGCGACCAAGCTGATCAACAGCCCGAAGCTCTATTCCACCTTCCTGCTCTGGCTGCTGTCGGAACTGTTCGAACAGCTGCCAGAGATTGGCGACCCGGAAAAGCCGCGCCTCGTCTTCTTCTTCGATGAGGCCCACCTGTTGTTCACGGACACCCCGCCTGCCCTGATGCAGAAGATCGAGCAGGTGGTCCGCCTCATCCGCTCCAAAGGGGTCGGGGTTTACTTCGTGACCCAGAACCCGCGCGATGTGCCCGAGAGCGTGCTTGCCCAGCTTGGCAACCGCATCCAGCATGCCCTGCGTGCCTATACGCCGATGGAGCAGAAGGCGGTGAAGTCCGCGGCGGCCTCCTTCCGCCCCAATCCGGGCTTCAAGACCGAGACGGTGATCACCGAGCTTGGCGTCGGCGAAGCGCTGGTCTCAACCCTCGACGCAAAGGGCACGCCCTCGATGGTGCAGCGCACGCTGATCCGTCCGCCGGCCTCACGCCTTGGTCCGGTCACGGATGCCGAGCGCGCCGAGATCGTGAAAGGCAGCCCCCTCTTTGGCCGGTATGACAAGATGGTGGACCGGGAGTCGGCCTATGAGATCCTGACCAAGAAAGAGGCGGCTGCGGCCAAGCTTGCCGAGAAGGCGCGCCTGGAAGCGGAGAAGGAAAAGGAAGCTGCCGCCAAGGCGAAGGCGAGCGCCAAAACACCGGCTAAAGCGCCCGCGAAGGGCCGCGCGACCACCGCCAGCCGCTCGCGCCGGATGACCCCGACCGAGCGTGCCGCCAATACGGCCGCCACCACCGCCAGCCGTGAATTCACCCGCTACATCCTGCGCGGGATTTTTGGAAACATGAAAAAATGAGACAGTCCGTTCTGGTTCTTGCCGCCGCCGCCCTGCTCTCTGCCTGCACCAGCGCGCCCAACAGCGGCTGGACCGCCCGAGAGGGGGCCATGCCCTACGAATCCGCCCGCGCCGCTTGCAGCGAGATCAGCTACAATATCGAAGCCAACTTTATCACCTGCATGGCCGGGCGGGGCTGGACGAAGGCGAAGAAGTAAGCGCCGCGCGTCTCACTCCATGTTTTCCTCGGCGTGGCTGACCAGCCGCGTGGCGAGCGTCAGGCTCTGCATCGCCGTCACGCCGTAAGCGTGGCGCGTCGGCTCCCCGTCGACATGAAACACGCATTTCCAGGCCTGCATCTGCTCATCGAAGACAGGCGCCTCGAAGGCGACTTTCTTCGTACCCTTGCGGCTCTGCCCCGCAGCCCACTCCGGCGTGAGAACCAATTCCAGCCGTGAATTCATCTTACGTCTCCGTTAGCGCCTGAAACAGCGCTGGTTTTGGTGTCATGCCCTTTCGCCCCTCCCCCCGCGTCAGGAGTGGCGAAACGCCTCTGGGTCTCCTATAGTAAGGGAGATGTCCATTTAAGACGCGCTCAAGGGAGGCCCTGGCCCATGCAACAATTCCTCAAATTCTATATCGACGGCGAATGGGTTGATCCGGTAACGCCGCGCACGCTGGAAGTCGAAAACCCGGCGACCGAAGAAAACTTCGCGGTCATCTCCATCGGTTCGTCTGCGGATGTGGACAAGGCTGTTGCCGCTGCCAAGCGCGCCTTCCCGAGCTTCTCGCAGACCAGCGTGGAATACCGCGCCGACCTGCTCGACAAGATCACGGCTGGCCTCCAGAAGCGCATGCCCGACCTTGCCAAGGCCATCTCCGACGAGATGGGCGCCCCGATGTGGCTGGCCAATGCCGCCCAGGTGCCTTCGGGCCTCGGTCACTTCGCGACCACTGCCGGCATCCTGCGCGAGTACAAATGGGAAGAGCTGAAGGGCACCACCCTTCTGCGCAAGGAGCCGATCGGCGTCTGCGCCTTCATCACGCCCTGGAACTGGCCGCTGAACCAGATCGCCTGTAAAGTTGCCCCGGCGCTGGCCGCTGGCTGCACCATGGTGCTGAAGCCGTCGGAAATCGCGCCGCTGGATGCGATGATCTTCGCCGAAGTGCTGCATGAGGCCGGCGTGCCCAAGGGCGTGTTCAACCTCGTCAATGGCGACGGCCCCGGCGTTGGCTCGGCGATGTCTTCCCACCCCGATGTCGACATGGTGAGCTTTACCGGTTCGACCCGCGCCGGCGTGCTGGTGGCGCAGGCCGCTGCCCCGACGGTCAAGCGCGTTGCTCAGGAACTCGGCGGCAAGAGCCCGAACATTGTTCTGCCTACGGCCGATCTTCAGAAGGCCGTTTCCAGCGGCATCATGAACATGATGACCAATTCCGGCCAGAGCTGTAACGCGCCGTCGCGCATGTTCGTGCAGAAAGACCAGCAGGAACAGGCCATCGCGATTGCCAAGGCAACCGCCGAGTCCGTGAAAGTCGGCATGCCGGCAGACGCCGCGCCCGGCGCCATCGGCCCGATCTCGAACGGCAACCAGTATCAGAAGGTCCAGGATCTGATCCAGAAGGGCATCGAAGAGGGCGCAACCCTCGTCGCCGGTGGCCCTGGCCGCCCGGAAGGCTTCAACAAAGGCTACTTCGCCCGCCCGACCGTGTTTGCAAACGTCACCAATGAGATGACCATCGCGCGCGAAGAAATCTTCGGGCCGGTGCTCGTCATGATCCCTTATGACACCGTCGACCAAGCCGTCGAAATGGCCAACGACACAGTCTATGGTCTCGCCGGCTATGTTCAGGGTCCGGACAAGGAAGCCAACGAAGTAGCCAACCGCATCCGCGCCGGCCAGATCCTCGTCAATGGCGCGCGCCCGGACTTCTCGGCACCCTTCGGTGGCTATGGCCAGTCGGGCAATGGTCGCGAATGGGGCGAACATGGCTTCGAAGAGTTCCTCGAAGTCAAAGCCGTGATCGGCTACAACGCGGCCTGATCACCCCATTTATGTATGATTTATGGAACGGCAGTCTTTCAGGCTGCCGTTTCTTTTTGGGCCAGAAGGGATCGCCCACAGGATCGTGATCGGGTAGCGGTCTCGTCACGTTGTTGTGAACTTGCGTGTTGGGTGGCGTTCATCTTCGTGGAGTCACACTATATAGTGCAGAAGAAACTCTTGGAGGCCGTGCCATGAAACGCCTTAGCCTTGCCGCTGCCGTCGCCGCGCTCGCCTTTACGGCGGCCTGCGCCACGGCAACCCCTTACCAGCCTGCGACCCTGTCGGATCGCGGTTTTTCCGAAATGAAGATCGAGGATAACCGCTTCCAGGTGGAGTTCTCGGGCAACTCGCTGACCGACCGCAAGACGGTGGAGACCTATCTTCTCTTCCGGGCGGCCGAGCTGACCAAGCAGAACGGGTATGACAATTTCCGGGTGGTCCGGCGCGATACGGACGCCAACACGCGCGTCATCCCCTCGGGCGCGGCTTACTCACCCTATTACGACCACTTCTACCTGAACTACCGCTATTTCGGCCCGCGCGCGGCTTACTTCTACGATCCCTATCGCAGCGTGCGCTACAGCCGGTACAGCTTCTATGATCCCTTCTGGGACGGCCCGATCAGCTATCGCGAACAGACGAGCTATGTCGCGAGCGCCGAGATCGTCATGGGCAAAGGGCCAAAGCCCGACGATGTCGCTTACTTCGACGCCGATCAGGTGATCTTCAACCTCGCCGGCCAGATCCAGCGCTCGGCGCAGTGATCTGACCCGGCCAGACTGGCTTTGTTGATCTGGGAGGGCGCCTTACGGGGCGCCCTCGATACGGAAGACACTGCCACCATAAGACACGATGTAGATCTCGCCGTTATTATCGATGCCAAAGCTCGATATACTGCTCAGCGTTCCCGCATCCGGCACCAGAGTGTCATTCAACCGGTTGAACTGGCTGGCTGCCACAGTCTGACCGACGGTCAGGGACGAGACCGGGACTGACCAGACATTGCCGCTGATGAAGTCGGCAAACAGGTAGTGGTTGCGGATCGGTCCGATATTCCCGCGATAGACATACCCCCCGGTGATCGAGCGGCCCTGCGTCGGGCCTGTACCGTGGCCATATTCGGCAACCGGCGGGGTGAAGCTGGCGGAATCGTTGCCGGTATAGAATTGCGTGCCCTCGCGCACGGCCCAGCCATAGTTTGCGCCAACATCGCCCGGACGCATCCGGTTGACTTCCTCACGGTTGTTCTCCCCCACATCAGCAATGAAGAGGTCGCCTGTCTGCCGGTCGAAGCTCGACCGCCACGGGTTACGCAGTCCGAGCGCTAAGATTTCCGGCCGCCCGGCGCTTCCGTCTGACGGAAACGCATTGCCCGCAGGGATGCGATAGTCGCGGCTGGTATCATCGGGAAAATCATCCCCCGACACATCGATCCGGAGGATCTTGCCGAGCAGCGAGTTGGTGTCCTGGGCGTTGTTGCGTGCAGGAGACCCGTCAGGGCGTGTCGCGAACGCGCCGCCATCGCCCGTGCCTATATACAGCAAGCCATTATTGTCGAAGCCCAGCCAGCCACCATTATGGTACTCGTCCACCTGGCTGATGGTCAGGATGACATCCATCGTCGACGGGTCGAGCTGGAGCGCACTGTTTATATCCGTCAGGTAGCGGCGGATCTCTGTATTACCCGCAGTGTTGGTGAGGTTCACATAGACCCTGCGGTCCGTAGTGAAATTGGGCGAAAAGGCAATCCCGACGAGGCCCTGCTCGCCTTCAGTCCCGACATCACCTTGAACGTTAAGGAAAGGAACGCCCTCTTCCATGCCCGTATCCGGATTGTAGACGCGGGCAAGCCCGCCCTTCTGGAGAATGACCACGCGGTTCGTACCCGGAATACCTTCAAGATAGAGCGGCGCCGACAGACCGG
This sequence comes from Alphaproteobacteria bacterium HGW-Alphaproteobacteria-18, assembly GCA_002841155.1. Classification (GTDB taxonomy): domain Bacteria; phylum Pseudomonadota; class Alphaproteobacteria; order Caulobacterales; family Hyphomonadaceae; genus Hyphomonas. Next base: position 129,037 of record PHEH01000005.1, on the reverse strand, counting down.
TCACAACCCGCCGAAGCGCCATCCCGTTGACCGTCTCGTCGACATCCTGAACCCGGATCTGGACCGTCAGGGTGACCGTACCCCCGCGCCCATCGCTGACCCTGAATGTCACCTCATAGATATTGTCGCTGTTGGTATCCTGAGGCGCTTCATAATCGAGGGGCGTGCTGAGGGAGAGAACGCCCGTTGTGGCATTGAAGCTGAACACGGCAGAATCCCCGCCCGACAGCATTTCGCGGGTGAGGCTATCGCCATCCGGGTCGGTGGCCGACAGCGTGTAGATCGCGCCGGTCGTGCCCTCATTGATATTGACCGAGTTCCCCGACGTGATCACCGGAGGCTGGTTTGAACCGCCCCCACCGCCTCCCCCGCAAGCCTGGAGCACGAACATGCTGGCAGTCGCGAGTGCAACCCAGCGCCCTGTACGGAACATCACTGTCTTCATGAATGGAATCCTTAGCACTGCGTCAAAGCCGCCCGAAGTGTACATTTGGCAAGGTAATTATCCGGCGGCACGAATTTATCTGCTCATACTCTGGCCAAGCGGGAAAGATGGGTCCAAAAGGCCGGATTGTTGACGGGCGGTCCGGCGAAAATCTGGCCCCTGCCGGATTTTGGAAAGACCGGACCGATGGACGGAAGTGAAGCGGGCAAGGCCGAAGGCCTTCACGCGCCCCAGCCCACAGGCATGCGCAAAGTCGAATTCGTGGCCATCGTTGCAGGCCTCATGGCCCTCAACGCGATTGCCATCGACATCATGCTGCCCGCGCTGAGCGAGATTGCACGGGCCACAGGCCTGACGGCCGAGGGCGGTGACCAGAACCGCCAGCAGCTGATCATCTTTGCCTATGTGCTCGGCTTTGGCGCGCCCCAGCTGATCTGGGGACCGATCACCGACCGTTTCGGCCGGCGCGCGCCGCTGTTCATCGGTCTCATTGGTTATATGCTGACCGCCCTGCTCTGCGTCATGGCGCATGATTTCTGGGCCCTTCTGGCCGCGCGTTTCCTGCAAGGGGTGTTCTCATCGGGCGCCCGCACGGTCGCCGCTGCGGTTGTGCGCGACCTGTTCGCCGGCCGCGCAATGGCGAGTTTCATGTCCCTGGTCATGACGGTCTTCATGATCGTGCCGATTATCGCACCGGCCATTGGCCAGGTCATTCTCTATGTCGCCCCCTGGGAAGGCATCTTTATCGTACTCGCGGTATGGGGCGCCCTGATGCTGGGCTGGACATGGTTCCGGCTGCCCGAAAGTCTGCCAAAGGAAGCACGCCGGTCGCTTGAGATAGGCAGCGTTCTCTCCGCCTATTTGCAGGTCATCCGCACGCGGGTGAGCTTTGGCTACATGCTGGCCTCAGGCCTGGTCTTCGGCTCACTGTTTGCGTTCATCGCCTCGTCCGAACAGGTGTTCCGCGACGTATTTGATCAGGGCGACACGTTCGCCTACTGGTTTGCCGGCATTGCGGCCACCCTTGCCCTGTCGAACTTTGCCAACTCGCGCCTCGTCGAGAAGGTCGGCATGCGCCGTATCAGTCACATCGCGCTGTTCGTCTTCATGCTGTCTTCATTGTTGCTGACATTTGCAACGCTTGCCTGGGGCGAAAATCTCGCCGTGTTCTTCCCGCTGTTTGCTATCGGCTTTGGCTGTTTCGGGATGATGGGATCGAACTTCTCCGCCCTCGCGATGGAGCCGCTGGGCAAGATCGCGGGCACAGCCTCAGCCGCCTATGGCTTTGCCACGACGATGATCTCCAGCATCATCGGCATGATCATCGGCGCGCAATTTGACGGCACCACCGTGCCGCTGACTTTCGGCTTCGTGATCCTTGGCGCCGCCTCGCTGGTCGTTATCCTGGTGACGGAAAAAGGCCGCCTGTTCAGCCGCTTTTGAGGGGGCCGCTCCTAAAGCGGCTCCCGGTGGCGGGAGAGCGGGCGGACGACCTTCTCCAGATGCTCGATGATGCGCGCGGCGATGTCCTTGCCGGTGGCCTTCTCGATGCCCTTGAGGCCGGGCGAAGAGTTCACCTCCAGAACCTTCGGCCCGTCTTTGGTCTGCAGGAGGTCAACCCCCGCCACTTCCAGCCGCAGCACCTTGGCCGCTTCGCGCGCCACGTCCCGCTCCTGCGGGGAGAGCTTGGCTTCACTGGCCGTGCCGCCCCGGTGGAGGTTTGAGCGGAACTCGCCGGTCTCGGACTGCCGGCGCATGGCGCCCACTACCTTGCCGCCCACGACAAAGGCGCGCACATCCGCCCCGCCCGCCTCCTCGACAAATTCCTGAACCAGGAAGTTTGCGTCGAGCCCCCGGAACGCGTCGACCAGCCGCTCGGCCGATTTGCGCGTCTCGGCCAGCAGCACGCCCTTCCCTTGCGTGGAAGAAAGCAGCTTCAGCACGATCGGCGCCCCGCCTGCGAGCGCGACGAGCCCGGCTGTATCCTTCGGGCTGTGCGCAAAAGCTGTGATCGGCATGGCGATCTTTGCCCGCGCCAGCATCTGATGGGCCAGCAGCTTGTCACGCGAGCGGCCGATGGCGCCGGCCGTGTTGAGACAGAAAGCCCCGGTATTGGAAAACTGGCGCAGCACCGCCATGCCATAATCGGTGATCGTCGCGCCGATACGCGGGATCACCGCGTCATATCTCGGCAGCGCCTGGCCATCATAATGCACTTCGGCATCCACTGCCCCGATACGCATGTAACAGCGGGCCGTATCAATCACCTCGATCACATGGCCGCGCTTTTCGGCCGCCTCGATCAGGCGCCGGGAGGAATAATTCTTCGGCTCGCGTGTCAGCAGCGCGATGCGCAGGGGCCGCTTCACCGGTTTGCGGCGCGGCAGGCCCTGATAGGTCTGGAAACTGAGCTGGGGCTGGAGAAAGGACGCATTCGGATCAATGATCCAGCTCGGCTGGATGGCGCCGCGCCCGAGCAGCATCCGGTAGGTCATCGTTTCGCGGTTCGACAGTGTCAGCTGGATCGGCCAGGCGAGCCCGCCCATCTCGGCATGGGTCTCGATGACGTAACGCAGCTCCCGCTCGCCATTGGAACTGGCAACCTCGCGCCGGTCGACCACCGGGGCCGAGCAGGTGATCTCAAGGGAAGGGTCGCTGGGGTCAGGCTGGATCAGGAAACGCACCTGGGGGGCATGCGCTGGCCCGAAGGGTTCGATCACGCTGGCATGCAGGGCGGACGTCTTGGCGCCGGTATCGATCTTGGCCTTGATGGCGGGAAGGCCGAGCTCGCGCAGCGCGATCCATTCTTCCCAGCCGAGCTGGAACGGGGCAGCAGAAGGCATGGCGCGCGGGCTCCGTCATCTGACTTCGCCCTCCGTTAGTCAGCTTTCACCCTGCCCCGCAAGACCAGCTACAGAGTTCTGGAGTTATCCCTTCACAAGCCAGGCTTTTTCAACAAGGCGGGTGACATCGCCCATGATCTCCGTGATCCGGAAATCCTTGGGTGTATAGACCGCCGCAACGCCCATCTGGCGCAGCGCGCGGCCATCTTCGGGCGGGATGATACCGCCGACGACCACGGGCACATTTTCGAGGCCGAGCTTGCGCAGCTCCGCCACGGTCTCGCGCACAAGATCAAGATGGCTGCCCGAGAGGATCGAGAGGCCGACGACATGCGCTTTGGCTTCCTTGGCCTGCGCGGCAATCTCGGCGGGCGTGAAGCGGATGCCTTCATAGACAACCTCCATGCCGACCTCGCGCCCGCGCGCGGCGATCTGCTCGGCGCCGTTGGAGTGGCCATCAAGGCCGGGCTTGCCGAGCACATATGTCAGTGTACGGCCCAATGCCATCGAGACGCGGGCGACTTCGGCTTTCACCTTCTCAACATCTTCTTCACCGCTGCTTGTAACGACGAGGGCAACCCCCGTCGGCGCGCGGAATTCGCCGAACACTTCGCGCAGCACCGTGCCCCATTCGCCGGTGGTCACGCCCGCCTTGGCGCAGGTGATCGAGGGTTCCATGATGTTGCGGTTCTCGGCGGCGGCTGCGCGCAGCTCAGCGAGGGCAGCCTCGGCGGCGCCATTGTCGCGCGCGGCGCGCCAGGCTTTGAGATCACGCACCTGCGCGGCTTCTTCGGCCGGATCGACCGTCTGGATCGCGCCATCCCCGCCGCCCAGCGGGCTCTCTGCGGTTTCGGTGAAGCGGTTGACGCCGACCACGGTGAGCGCGCCGGACTCAATTGCGCGTATACGGTCGATATGGGCGCCGACGAGGCTTTCCTTCATGAACGGGATCGCCGCCTGCGCGCCGCCGATCTCGTCGATCTCTGCCAGCGCGACGCGGGCTTTTTCTTTCAGCTCTTCGGTCTTGGCGGTGATGACATGGCTGCCATCGAAGATGTCTTCAAATTCCAGAAGGTCGGTTTCATAGGCGAGGATCTGCTGCAGGCGCAGCGACCATTGTTGGTCCCAGGGGCGTGGCAGGCCCAGCGCCTCATTCCAGGCGGGCAGCTGCAACGCGCGGCAGCGGGCCCGTTTGGAAAGCGTCACCGCCATCGCCTCCATCAGGATACGGTAGACATTGTTTTCCGGCTGCGGCTCGGTCAGGCCCAGCGAGTTCACCTGCACGCCATAGCGGAAGAGCAGCGCCTTGGGATCGGTGACGCCATAACGCTCGCGGCCAATCTCTTCCCAGAGATCGACGAACGCCCGCATCTTGCAAAGTTCCGTTACGAAACGGACCCCGGCATTCACAAAGAAGGAAATGCGGCCGAACACGGTTTCAAAGTCTGATTCTGGAACTTGCCCGCCGGCCTTCACGGTATCGAGCACCGCAATGGCGGTCGCCAGCGCATAGGCCAGCTCCTGTTCCGGCGTCGCGCCCGCTTCCTGCAGGTGATAGGAGCAGACATTCATCGGGTTCCATTTTGGAACTTCCAGATAACACCAGCTCACCATATCGCCGATCAGGCGCAGCGACGGCTCGGGCGGAAACACATAGGTGCCGCGCGAGAGGTATTCCTTCACGATGTCGTTCTGTGTCGTGCCGCGCAGTTTCCTGCGATCATCCCCGCGCTCATCGGCCAGCGCCACATACAGCGCCAGCATCCAGGCGGCCGGCGCATTGATGGTCATCGAGGTATTCATCGTCTCCAGCGGCAGCTGCGCAAACAGCGCGCGCATATCGCCCAGATGCTTGACCGGCACGCCCACCTTGCCGACTTCCCCGCGGCTGAGGATATGATCGGCGTCATAGGCCGTCTGGGTCGGCAGGTCGAAGGCAATGGAGAGGCCCGTCTGGCCCTTGGAGAGGTTCAGCCGGTAGAGTTCATTGGATTTCTTCGCCGTCGAATGGCCCGCATAGGTGCGGAAGATCCAGGGTTCGTCGGGTTCGTGCTGGTAATCTTTGGCGGCTTTTGTCATGGTTTTCTGGCCTCCCCTATGCTGCGGCGCAACATGGCCGAGCGCCTCCCGGCTGGCAAGCGGCACCTCTGCCACACTTGCAGCCCGCATTGCCAGACGCCACCTATCCTGCACCATAGAAACGGACCCCGCCAGACCTCGTGACCCAGCCCGCGCCCCTCCAGACTGCCCTCACCTTGCGCCTTGCATCCCTGCTGGCCTTTCCCTTTGGCGCCGCGCTGATGGCGATCTTCCAGCGCAGCCCCCTGGCACTCGCGCTTCTCACCGCCGCAATGCTGGCCGTTGGCCTCTATGAGCGCCGCCGGCTGGCAGCGGCGGCAGGCGCGCAGACCGCCGTTACGGGCGCCTCGCTGCTCACCGGTTTCGGCTTTCGCCTCGGCCTCTTGATCGGCATTTTCATTCTAACGATCGGCGTGCTCGCCCTCTTCCGGGATACATCGCTGGCACGGCAACTGGAGCTGATAGACTTCGCCCTGATCGCCCTGCCCGCCGCCATCGCCCTCATCGCCAACGAGATCAGCGCCCGCATCGCCGTGCGCGAATTCTCCGATATGCGCACCCAGCTCAGCGCCGCCTTCGGCCAGCCCCCAGGGGCTGGCAGCGGCCCTGCCAATGCAGACGGCGACATCATCGAGGGCGAAATTATCGACAGCGACGGACCGCCGCGCAGCTAGTCCCGGTCAAAGACGAACGGCGCGGCGACCGCCACATCCGCCCCCATCGCCTCATAGTAAAGCTTCTGGATCTTGCGCGTTACCGGGCCGGGCCTGCCATCGCCGACGGGTCTGCCCTCCAACGTCACCACCGGCGCGATCATGGCGCCGGCCGAGCTTGTGAAAATCTCGGCCGCATTAACCGCCTCTTCCGGCGTGAAGGCGCGCTCGGTGATGGTAAAGCCGCCCGCCGCGCGCAGGCCCATCACGCCCGCCCGGGTGATCCCCGGAAGGATCGCCGGCGACAGCTGGCGCGTCATGATCTCGCCGTCCTGCGTCACGATCCACGCATTCGCCGAGGCCGCCTCAGTGACGAAGCCATCCTCCACCATCAACGCTGTTTCCGCCCCCTGCCCCTGCGCCAAGCGATAGGCGAGCGCCTGGGAGAGAAGCTGCGTCGTCTTCATGTCGCGCCGTTTCCAGCGCGAGTCCTCGATGAACACCGCCCCTATGCCCATGCGGGCGCTGGCGCCGATCAGCGGCCTAGCATCGGCATAGGCAAATACCGTTGGCGTAAACGATTGCGGCCCGGCAAAATCGCGCGCGTCATAGGCCCCGCCGGTAACTTGCAGATAGACCAGCCCCTCCACGAGGTCATTTTGAGCGATCAGTTCCCGGTGGAGGTTTGCCCAGCCTTCGGAAATATGCGGATTGGGAATGGAAATTCCCGCCAGCGTGCGCTCCAGCCGGGCAATATGGCCGTCGAGATCGACAAACCTGCCGCCATAGACAGCCGTCACCTCATAGGCGGCATGGGCGAACAGAAATCCCCGGTCCAGAGGGGAAATATGGGCATCGGTCAGCGCCATCAGCGCGCCATTCAGGTGGACCAGCGGACAAAGGGGCATGCAGGAAAGCCTCAGCAGGAAGAGAACAGTGATTGTGCGGTGCAACATTGACCTTGCGAAGCCTCACAACACTTGCCACTGTGCCCGCGCCGGACGGGGCTGTGAAGACGCCGCATAGAGCGAGCCCGCCCCCGCCCGAAATGACGGAGGAAGGTCCATGACCACTGAAACGGCAGGACGGGTTAAAAAAGATATCTACGAGGTGGGAGAAATCCCGCCCGAATTCCATGTTCCAAAGCTGATGCACGCCTGGTCGATCCGGCGCGAGCGTCATGGCCGGCCGTCGACGGCAATGCTCGTCGAGCAGGTGCCCGTCCCGGACATCGATTCGGATGAAGTGCTCGTCCTCGTGATGGCGGCGGGCGTGAACTATAATGGCATCTGGGCCGCGCTCGGCGAGCCGATCTCCCCCTTCGATGTTCACAAACAGCCTTTCCATGTCGCCGGCTCTGACGCGGCCGGCATCGTCTGGGCCGTCGGCCGCAAGGTGACGCGCGTGAAGCCGGGCGACGAGGTCGTCATCCATTGCAATCAGGATGATGGCGACGATGAAGAATGCAATGGCGGCGACCCGATGTTCTCGCCCAGCCAGCGCATCTGGGGCTATGAGACGCCGGACGGCTCCTTCGCCCAGTTCTGCCGCGTCCAGGCCCGCCAGTGCATGCCGCGCCCCAAACACCTCACCTGGGAAGAAAGCGCCTGCTACACGCTCACCCTCGCCACTGCCTACCGGATGCTGTTCGGCCACCGCCCGCATGTGCTGAAGCCATCTGACAATGTCCTCGTCTGGGGTGCCTCGGGGGGGCTCGGCAGCTTTGCCGTGCAGCTCTGCGCGATCGCCGGGGCCAATGCGATCGGCGTCGTCTCCTCCGAAGACAAGCGCGACTATGTGCTCTCGCTCGGCGCCAAGGGTGTCATCAACCGGAACGACTTCAATTGCTGGGGACAGCTGCCGAAGGTCAACGGGCCGGAATTCAACGACTATATGAAAGAAAGCCGCAAATTCGGCAAAGCCATCTGGGACATCACCGGCAAGAAAGACGTCGACATCGTCTTCGAACACCCCGGCGAAGCCACCTTCCCGGTCTCGGTCTTTGTGGTCAAACGCGGCGGCATGGTTGTCATCTGCGCGGGCACGTCGGGCTTTAACCTCACCATGGATGCCCGCTTCCTCTGGATGCGGCAGAAGCGGGTGCAGGGCTCCCACTTTGCAAACCTGAAACAGGCCTCTGAGGCCAACCAGCTCGTCCTCAACCGGCGCATCGACCCTGGCATGTCGGAAGTCTTCACCTGGGCCGATATTCCGCTGGCGCACGAAAAGATGCTCGATAACAAGCATATGCCGGGCAATATGGCCGTGCTCGTCACATCGCCCAAGCCGGGCCTGCGCACGGTGGAAGACGTACTCGCCGTCAACGGCCAGGCTTGAGAGCCATGCTCTCCCGCGGTTTTGCCGAAAGCTTCGCGCGTGACTGGCTCGCGGCCTGGAATGATCGCGACATAGAACGCATCCTCTCTCATTATAGTGAGGAGATCATTTTCCATTCCCCGCGTATCGCGCGGGTGATGGAAAATGAGGCGATGAGCCTCTTCGGCAAAAAGGCACTGCGGGATTACTGGACGAAGGCGCTTGGCCTCGCCCCGCAACTCTTCTTCGAACTCGATGATATTCTCGTTGGATCGGACGCGCTGACTATTCTCTACACGAACCATCGTGAGGAGCTGGTGGCCGAAACGTTCGTGTTCGGCCCCGAAGGCAAGGTCGTGCGCTCGATTGCGGCGTATCGCTGAAAGGAAACCGCCATGCGCCTGATCTTCATCTATGGCGAGGCCGCCGCCGGCAAGCTCACCGTGGCAAGACATCTGGCCAGGCAGACCGGCCTGCCCCTCTTCCACAATCATCTCGTGGTCGATGCGGTCGCCTCGGTCTTCCCCTTCGGCTCTGAAAGCTTCATTCGCCTGCGCGAGCAGTTCTGGATGGATGTGTTCAGCGCGGCGGTGGCCGAAGACCGCTCCCTGATCTTCACCTTCGCGCCGGAACCCACGGTCGACCCGGGCTTTCCCGAACAGGTGAAAACCCTGGTCGAAAATGCCGGCGGCGAAGTGATTTTCATTGCCCTGACGGTGAGCGCGGAAGAACAGATGCAGCGGATCGCGAATTCCAGCCGCGCGGAGTTCGGCAAGCTGCGCTCGCCTGAAATCCTCAGCGAATTGAAAGAGGCCTTCACCGCGTCCATGGCCGCGATGCCGGCCGCCGATATCGTGATCGACACCGATCAGACCTCGCCGGCCGAAGCCGCCGCCGAAATCCTTGCCCGCCTCTGACGCATAAAAAAACTCCAACGGCGTTGGAGTTTTTTGGAGTTTTCGGGCTCACCGTTGGAGTTTTTCTTGGAGTTTTTGGGGCCCTTATCCACGGGATAAGGGGGTCTCTTATCCCTCAAACGGATCGCGCATCAGGATCACGTCTTCGCGCTCCGGCGAGGTCGAGACGAGGGCGCAGGGCTTGCCGACGAGTTCCTCAAGGCGGCGCACATAGACGACCGCTTCAGGTGGCAGATCGGTCCAGCTGCGGGCCCCGCGGGTCGAGCCGCTCCAGCCTTTCAGGGTCTCATAGACGGGCTCGACAGCGGCCTGGTCGGTGAGGCCGGCGGGGTAATAGTCGATGGTCTTGCCGTTCAGCCGATAGGCGACGCAAACCTTGATTTCTTCAAATCCATCAAGGACATCGAGCTTGGTCAGCGCCAGGCCATTGACGCCCGAAGTGGCACACGCCTGGCGCACCATGACCGAGTCAAACCAGCCGCAGCGGCGCGCGCGGCCGGTATTGGTGCCAAATTCATGGCCGACCGTGCCGAGGCGTTTGCCGATCTCATTGTCCTGCTCGGACGGGAACGGCCCGGCGCCCACGCGCGTCGTATAGGCCTTTGCAAGGCCCAGAACATAGGAAATCGCGCCCGGCCCGACGCCGGAACCGGCCGAAGCATTGCCCGCCACGACGTTCGATGAGGTCACAAACGGATAGGTGCCATGGTCAACGTCGAGCATTACGCCCTGGGCGCCCTCAAACAGGATGCGGCTCCCCCGGCGGACCTTCTCGTCCAGCAGTTTCCAGACCGGCTGGGCATAGGCGAGCACTTGCGGCGCGATCTCCAGAAGCGCCGCTTTCAGCGCCGCGCCATCAGGCTCGGGCAGGTCTAGGCCGGCGCGCAGCGGGCGGTGATGGGCCAGGAGGCGTTCGATCTTGAGGTCGAGGGCGGCGGGGTCTGCAAGGTCAGCCACGCGAATGGCGCGGCGGCCCACGCGGTCTTCATAGGCCGGGCCGATGCCGCGCTTGGTGGTGCCGATCTGGGCGGCGCCGAGGGCGCCTTCGCGAGCTGCGTCGATATCTTTGTGCCAGGGCAGGATGAGCGAGGCATTGTCGGCCAGGACGAGACTTTCCGGAGACACTTCAACGCCTTGCGCGCGGATGCCTTCAATCTCGGTCAGGAAGTGCCAGGGATCTACGACGACGCCATTGCCGATGACCGACAGCTTGCCGCCACGCACGAGGCCCGAGGGCAGCAGCGCGAGCTTGAACACCTTGCCGTCAATGACGAGCGTGTGGCCGGCATTGTGCCCGCCCTGGAAGCGGACCACGACATCGGCGCGGCTGGAGAGCCAGTCAACGATCTTGCCTTTGCCTTCGTCACCCCATTGGGCCCCGACGACCACTACACCTGCCATTACGCTGCTCCGTTCTTAAGCCGCGGCGACAAGGGCAGCATTCGGCAGGCAATTGCAAGGGGCCTTTTGCCACCCCTTGCGCAAGGGTTATTCGCCGAAAGCGTAGCTTACGCGCACGCCAATATTATCAAGGCCTTGATTGCGGCCATTGCCCAGGATCTGGCCATGGCTGAGGTGTTCATACATCAGCTGCACACCCCAGGGCCCCACAAGATCGCGGTTCAGCGACAGGCTGGTGCGGAAGAGATCACGCGAGCCGAAGAAGACGGTTGTCTCCGAAATCGGATCGTTGCGCGGATCGCCCTGCGGGAAGGGGAAAGACAGCTCCCCATCATGGATGACATAGCCGACGCCGGGTTCCAGCGACCAGCCATCGGCAAAGTCCCAGTTCCAATGCAGGCCGGCCCCGCCAAAACTGGTGTCGCCAGCCGTGTTGATGCTGCCCATCACATATGGCCGGGGGCTCCAGATAAGGCTCAGGAAGTCCGGAGATCTGAAGACGATCTCGCCATTCAAATTCGGTCCGTCTTCCTTGTTGGCATTATCGCAATTGGCGATGCAGACATTGTGCGCGATGACGCCGGCGCGAACTTCATCGACGATCTGGGCTGTTGCGGCAGCAGGCACCACAGTCAGAGTCGCGATCAGCAGAGCAAGACGGTGCATGGGTGACCTTTCATGACATTTCCGTCAAAATCCATCGGCCCACGACCCTACCGCGTCAAGTGTGGCCGGACGGTCACGCCCGGCCACCCCTACCCGATCAGAAGGACAGGACTTTGACGTAACGCACCTGCGGCAGCGCATCGAGCTTCTCGACAAGGGAGGCAGGCGGCGTTGAATCGATGCCAATCAGGGCAATCGCCTCGCCGCCGGCTTCCTGGCGGCCAAGGTGGAAGGTCGCGATATTGACCTTCGCCTCGCCCAGCATCTGGCCGAGCGCGCCGATAAAGCCTGGCTTGTCGATATTGTTCACATAGAGCGTGACCGGCGAGAAATCCCCCTCAAGCGCCATGCCCTTCACCTCGACGATGCGGGGCTTGCCGGCAATCAGCGCGCCGGCGAGGGTGCGCCAGCCGCCTTCGGGGGAGTTCTTCGTCGCCTTGGTCTTCACCTTGATGCGGATCAGGCTGTCATAGACGGGGCTCGTCTCGGTCTTGGTCTCGGTGAGCTTGACGCCGCTATCGGCCAGGATCGCGGGAGCCGACACCATATTCACGTCCCCGCGCGAGGCGCGTAGTAGGCCCGCCAGAAGCGCGGCCGTGATGGGCTTGCGGTTCAGCTCTGAGACTTCGCCTTCATATTCGATGACGACTTCTTCATAGCCATAATCGGAGATCTGGCCGGCAAAACTGCCAAGCCTTTCCGCCAGCGCGGCGAAGGGCTTGAGGCGCGGGGCCTCTTCGGCGGTCACCGAGGGCATGTTGAGGGCGTTGGTGACCGCGCCGGTGAGGATATAGTCGGCCATCTGCTCGGCCACCTGCAGGGCCACATTCTCCTGCGCCTCGGCTGTGGCCGCGCCAAGGTGAGGGGTCGCCACGAAATTCTTCGCGCCGAACAGCACGTTTTCCTTGGCAGGCTCAACGGCAAACACATCGAATGCCGCGCCTGCGAGATGCCCGCTTTCGAGCAGATCGCGCACAGCTTCTTCATCGACGAGACCGCCCCGGGCACAGTTGACGAGGATCAGGCCTTTCTTGGTCTTCTCGAGTGCTTCGCGCGAGAGGACGTTTTTGGTCTGATCCGTAAGCGGAACGTGCAGTGTGATGAAGTCGGCGCGCTTCAGAAGCGTATCAAGCTCCACTTTCTCCACACCGAGCTCGACCGCGCGCTCCTCGGTCAGGAACGGGTCATAGGCGACCACCTTCATCTTGAGGCCGATGGCGCGCTCGGCGACGCGGCTGCCGATATTGCCGCAACCGATGAGGCCGAGCGTCTTGTAGGAAAGTTCAACGCCCATATAGCCAGACTTCGGCCATTTGCCGGCCTGGGTATCGGCATTGGCCGCCGGGATCTGGCGGGCGGCGGCAAACAGCATCGCGATGGCGTGTTCTGCCGTGGTGATGGCGTTGCCGAAGGGCGTATTCATGACGACGACGCCTTTGGCGGTCGCGGCTTTGATGTCGATATTATCAACGCCGATACCGGCCCGGCCGATGACCTTGAGATTGGTCGCAGCGGCGATGACGTCGGCGTCGGGCTTGCAGGCCGAGCGCACGGCCAGGCCGTCATACTCAGGAATGATCTTGATCAGATCTTCCTTGGACAGACCGACCTTGATGTCGGTTTCGATGCCGCGTGCCTTGAAAATCTCGACGGCGGCGGGGGAGAGCGTGTCTCCGATAAGAACTTTAGGCATGTCAGTTTCCCGTTTCGATCCACTCATGCCGGACAGGCGAGGATCTGTTGGAATTGGGTTTGAAGTCTGGAGAAGCCGTCCCCGCTCTCGCGGGGACACGCCGCATCAGGAAAGCTTTGCCGCTTCTTCCTGGAAGGCCCAGTCGAGCCAGGGGAGAAGCTTTTTCACGTCCGAAGGCTCAACCGAGCCGCCGACCCAGATGCGCAGGCCCGGAGGGGCCTTGGCATAACCGGCGGCGTCAAAGCAGGCATTCTCCGTCTCGAGACGTTTCATCATCTTCTTGACGAAATCGCGCTGCCCGGCCTCGTCGAGACCCGCCACGCGGGCGTCCTTGATGAGGAATGTCACGCCAGTGTTGGAGCGCACCGAAGCATCCTTGCAGAGGAACTCGACCCAGTCGGATTTCTTTTCCCACTCGGTGAGAATGGCGAGGCTCTCGTCCGAGCGGGCTTTCAGCTTCTTCCAGCCGCCCAGACGCTCCACCCAATCGAGGGCCTGAAGATAGTCTTCCACGCAGAGCATGGAGGGCGTGTTGATCGTGGCGCCCTGGAAGAGCTCTTCGTCGATCTTGCCGCCTTTGGTCATGCGGAAGAGTTTCGGCAGCGCGCGGTCGGGCGTGTAGCTTTCGAGGCGTTTGACGGCGTTGGGCGACAGGACCAACATGCCATGGGCCGCTTCCCCGCCGAGGCATTTCTGCCAGCTATAGGTGATCACATCGAGCTTTTCCCAGGCGATGTCCTGGCTGAAGGCGGCCGAGGTGGCGTCGCAGATCACGACGCGGTCCGGGTTTGGCTTGATCCAATCGACATCCTTCACGCGCACGCCAGACGTGGTGCCGTTCCAGGTGAAGATGATATCCGCATCGTCGCGGGCCTTGGCAAAGTCCGGCAGCTGGCCGAACTCGGCGACATGGGTGTTGCAATTTGCGAGCTTCAGCTGCTTTACGGCATCGGTCACCCAGTCCTGCCCGAAGGCTTCCCAGGCGAAGACATCGACGGGCTTCACGCCGAGCATCGACCACATGCACATCTCGACCGCGCCGGTATCGGACGCGGGTACGATGGCCACGCGGTAATCCTCGGGAATGCCAAGGATCAGCTTGGTGCGATCAATCGCAGCTTTCAGCTTTTTCTTGGCGTCGCCCGAACGGTGCGAGCGGCCGAGGGCGGCCGTCACGAGGTTCTGCAGCGAGAAACCGGGATATTTGGCGGTGGGGCCGGACGAAAAATGGGGGCAAGCGGGGCGTACAGCCGGCTTGGCGGTGGTCACGGTCATCTGTTTTACTCCTATCCTCACAGATAGGCTGGGCGCCGTTGGGGGCGCCTGGCCCGCCGCGTCCTTCGCATAGTTTCCCCGCAAGCACAAAGGGGGTCTGCGTGAATTATTTTGCAAGGAAGCCGAGCGCGATCAGCATCTGACCAAAAAAGTACAGATTCCACAATGAGATAGAGGGTAGCCTGCGGGGCATTTCACCCGGCGGCCTGCGGAACAGTTCGTTTGCCAGAATGGCATCCGACGCAATGAACATGAGCGCTCCGATCAGGACGAGCCCATAGCCAGGCGGCAGGGCAATGGCCGCAGCGCCCATCACCAGGATGACGCCGGCATAGGCCAGCACCGGCAGCCGCATCTTGCCCAGCGACGGCGACAGCCAGAGCACATAGCCGGCGCCGGCCAGTACAAGCAGAGCGCGCCCCAGATAGTTCAGGAGATCACCGCTCACCTGCCCCGTTGACCAGAACAGGGCGACATAAAAGACATGACCGATGAAAAACGCGGCCATGCCGGGGATCAGCCAGCGCTGAGGTTTCCCTGCCAGGAAGGCGTCGCCGACCGTACATGCGGCCAGGCCCGCAATGAGCATCCAGTGCGCGCCGGCCCAGATGGCAACGCCGGTCAGGATGACCATGCCGGAAATCTTGAGCAGCAGCTTGGCTGGACCTGGCGCGCTACGGCTCAGCGTGAATCCATAGGCAATCGCCAGCAGCCCCGCGAAGCCCAGCGGCAGCCAGAGCGTCATGGGGCGTCCCGCACAGGCTCCGGGAGGTTCAGCAGCTTGCGGGCCATCGAGCGGTGGCTTTCCTTGACGTGCATGCCCACCACGCTGAGCGCCGTGGCCAGCACTGTGGCGTCATCGGTGAAGCCGAGACCGACCACCACGTCCGGGATCACATCGACCGGCAGTACGAAATAGGCCGCAGCGCCAAACAGAACGGCCTTGGCCTTCATCGGCGTGCGCGGATCGCGTGCGGCATAATAGGCAGCGGCCAGATCATCGGCAAAAGGCAGCTTTCCTGCCAGACGCATCAGCTTTGGCACCAGCCCACGGGCCAGGCGCTCATTGCGTTGAATCGTCTTGGGCAGGTAGACGTTGCCCTGCCCTTTGACCGTCTCGATGATTTCCGCTGCGTCAGACATTGCGCTCTCCTAGGGGCATTATAATTGAAGTTCGCCGTTTTCGAAAACAGGGAGGGCAGTGCCCCATGGAACTTAATTCAAACATCTCCGCCGTCATCACAGGCGGTGCGTCTGGCCTGGGCGCCGCAACCGCCCGCAAACTGGCCAGCTACGGCGTCAAAGTCGCGCTGTTCGATCTTAACGCAGAAAAGGGCGAAGCGCTCGCAAAAGAGCTTGGCGGCGTGTTCTGCAATGTCAACGTTACCGATGAAGCATCGGTGGATGCTGGCTTTGCGAAAGCCCGCGCAGCCATCGGTCAGGAGCGTATCCTGATCAACTGCGCCGGCACCGGCAACGCCATCAAGACCGCCAGCCGTGACAAGAACACTGGCAATATCGACCATTTCCCGCTCGATAAGTTCAATCTGATCATCCAGATCAACCTCGTCGGCACCTTCCGCTGCATCGCGAAATCCGCTGCCGGCATGATGAGCCTCGACCCGCTGCCCTGCGGCGACCGCGGCGCCATCGTCAACACGGCGTCTGTGGCCGCTGAAGATGGCCAGATCGGCCAGGCGGCCTATTCGGCCTCCAAAGGCGGCGTTGTCGGCATGACGCTGCCGATCGCCCGCGACCTGTCGCGCGAGAATATCCGCGTCAACACGATCCTGCCGGGTATCTTCAATACCCCGCTGCTGGCCGCTGCGCCTGAGCCTGTGAAACAGGCGCTCGGCGCGCAGGTTCCGTTCCCGCCGCGCCTTGGCAACCCGGAAGAGTATGCGTCGCTGGCCACCGAAATGGTCCGCAACAACTACTTCAACGGCGAAGACGTGCGCCTCGACGGCGCCATCCGGATGGCCCCGCGCTAATAGGCGCGGCAATCCTTAAACCTCCTCATGAAAGGCCCGCTCAGCCGAGCGGGCCTTTTTTAGTTCGGATGTTCGTCGCGGCCTTCGCCTGTCGCTGCGTCAGGGGAGGACAGCGCCGAAGCCTGCGCTAGAGTTCCCGCGAGCACAGATAAACTCAGGGAGGCCTTGGCCGTGGAATTTGATGACGTTGTCCGAGGGCGGAGAAGTATCCGCGGGTTCCAGAAGAAGCCGGTGCCCAAAGCCCTGATCCTGGAAGTCCTCGAGATTGCCATGCGGGCGCCGACCTCGCTGAACACCCAGCCCTGGAACTTCTATGTGGTCTCCGGTGAGGTCCTCGACCGTATCCGGGCGGGCAATGTCGAGCGCAACCTGGCGGGCGTTCCCGACAGCCGGGAGTTCCGCATGGGGCCGGGCTATGAAGGCCCCCACCGCGAGCGCCAGATCGAGATTGCCAAACAGCTATTCGCCGCCATGGGCATTGAGCGGGAAAACAAGGAAAAGCGGATGGACTGGGTGCTGCGCGGTTTCCGCCAGTTTGATGCGCCCGTTTCCATTGTGGTGACTTATGACCGCTCGATCCATGGCAGCGACATTGCACCGTTTGACTGCGGCGGCGTCGTCAATTGCCTCGTCAATGCCGCCTGGAACAAGGGGCTGGGCTGCGTGATCAACAGCCAGGGCATCATGCAGAGCCCGGTGGTGCGCGCCGAGGCGGGCATACCCGACGATCAGGTGATCCAGACTTGCGTCGCGATGGGCTGGCCGGACGACAGTTTCCCGGCCAATGCGGTTGTCTCGAACCGGAAGTCGGTCGATGAGGCAGCGGTGTTCGTCGGCTTTGACGAGTAAAAAAATCGCCTTCCCTCCCTACCCTGCCCCGGCGTGACCGCTGGCGCAGGCCTGAACGCGCATTAAAATTGCCGCGTCAGACAGGAGGAACTCAAGATCATGGCGACCGCTTATATCGTAGCAGCAAAACGCACGGCCGGTGGCCGCAAGAACGGCGCCCTTGCCGAGTGGCACCCCGGAGACCTCGGCGCGCAGGTGCTCAACGCTCTCGTTGCCGAGACCGGCGTTGACCCCAAAGCCATCGAAGACGTGATCATGGGCTGCGTCTCGCAGGCCGGCGAGCAGGCTGGCCAGATCGGCCGCACGGCTGTTCTGGCCTCCAACCTTCCCAATTCTGTCCCCGCCGTGACCATTGACCGCCAGTGCGGCTCGTCCCAGCAATCGATCCAGTTTGCCGCGCAGGCGATCATGTCGGGCACGCAGGATCTCATCATTGCCGCCGGCGTGGAAAGCATGACCCGCTGCCCGATGGGCATCAATGCGCGCGCGGGCAAGCTGTTCGACATCCCGACCGATCCGACACCCGCCTCGGTGAAGGAAAAGTTCGGCATCAAGCATTTCAGCCAGTTCGTCGGCGCCGAGATGATCGCCAAGAAGCATGGCCACACCAAGGAACAACTCGACGCTTTCTCAGTGGAAAGCCACCGCCGGGGCGCGGCGGCGACCAAAGCCGGCGTCTTCGCCAATGAGATCGTCGCGATCCGTGGCCGCAATGGCGAAGGCCAGGAAGTGGTGCACGACAAGGATGAAGGCATCCGCTACGACGCCAGCATGGAAGGCATGGCAAGCCTCAAGATCCTCATGGATGACGGCATCATGACCGCCGCCAATGCCAGCCAGATCTGTGACGGCGCCTCCGGCGTGATGATTGCATCAGAAGCGGCCATCAAGGCGCACGGCCTCACCCCGCTGGCGCGCATTCACAATGTGACGGTCACGGCTGGCGATCCGGTTATCATGCTGGAAGAGCCGCTGTTTGCGACAGACCGCGCGCTGCAACGCGCTGGCCTCAAGATCGGCGACATTGACCTCTATGAAGTCAACGAAGCCTTTGCGCCCGTGCCGCTCGCCTGGCTGAAACATGTCGGCGGCGATCCGGCAAAGCTCAACGTCAATGGCGGGGCGATCGCGCTCGGCCACCCGCTGGGCGCCTCGGGCACCAAGCTGATGGCAACGCTGGTCCACGCCCTGCGCGCGCGTGGCGGAAAATATGGCCTGCAAACGATGTGCGAAGGCGGCGGCGTCGCGAACGTCACCATCATCGAAGCGCTCTGATCCGGTCACGGATGGGATTTCAAGGAACGCCGGGCTTCAGAGGACCGGCGTTTTTTGTTGCGCCTATTCCGTATCCAGTTCCGGATTGCGGACCTGGATAAGGCCGTTGGAGACCATCGTCATGACGGTCTCGCCGTGCTGGTTGAGCACGGTCTGGCGGGATTTGGAGAGACCCATATCGCGGCGGCTTTTCATGCGGCGTTTGGAGATGAGCTCCATCTCCACGGTCAGCTCGTCGCCCGGATAGACGGGTTTCACCCAACGTAGCTCATCAATGCCCGGAGAGCCGAGACCGGCGGTCGGCTCCATATCTTTCCAGGTGTCGACCATCATCCGCATGGCCATCGCGCCGGTGTGCCAGCCGGAGGCAGAGAGGCGGCCGAAATGGGTTTTTGCGGCTGCTTCGTCATCGAGATGAAAAGGCTGGGGATCATATTTGGAGGCAAAGTCGATCACCTCTTCGCGCGTCACCTGATAAGACCGGGACGACCGCGTGACCGTGCCAATGACCAGATCCTCGTAATATTTCATGGGCTCACCCCGCCTGCTGCCATACCCCTTCCCTGAAGCGGGAACGCGGGCCTAAGGCAAGCCTGACGCAGCGGAAAATGCAGCGGCCCGCTCCAGAAGGATGGAGCGGGCCGCCGGACTTTTCTGTTTCAATTTCTGGAGCGGTCAGTTGCCGCCTTTGCGTTCCTTGACGCCGGCTTCATCGGCAGCCGCGCGGTCGGCTGCGTTGAACTCAATCTCCGCCGCCGCGCCCTTGCCATAGGCACGGGCTTTCTGGGCGAGGGCATCCATCGAGCCCTCCATGCGGCCCTGACCGATAGCCATGGTCTTGGAGGAGGCCATGCCGACAGCATCGGCATCGTTGAAGCGGGCAAATTCAGCGCCCAGGAAAATGACTTCCCAGCCGCGCGCCTGCGCCCGGTCAAGGGCAGCCTTGGCGCCTTCCCTGGTGAACTCCTTCGAGGCATTCTCAAGACCGTCGG
Organism: Alphaproteobacteria bacterium HGW-Alphaproteobacteria-18; assembly: GCA_002841155.1. Classification (GTDB taxonomy): domain Bacteria; phylum Pseudomonadota; class Alphaproteobacteria; order Caulobacterales; family Hyphomonadaceae; genus Hyphomonas. The sequence goes on along the minus strand of PHEH01000005.1, from coordinate 109,642 downwards.
TCATGATGACGATGACAGCCTTCTCAGGATTATCCGCTTCTGCGCGGGTGATGATCTTGCCGATGGCATCAAATAGCGGGGTCATGCCGCGCGGACTGGCTTCATCATTGGTGATGGTTTTCCAAACCTTGGGATCAACCTTGTCGCGTAGCACATCGAACTGCATGCCATCCTGATAGTCGAAAACGGCAACCGTCACCGCCGTCTTGATGTCTGCCCCGGCAATCTCTGCCCCCGGAGCATCAGCGGCAAAGCTGCCAGCATAGGCGTTCACGGAAGAAAGCGCCTCATCCCAGATGTTGGACATCGATCCGGTGCGGTCCAGCAGGATGTAGGATTGGACCGTATCAGGCTTGGGCGGCTTGATCGGGACCACCTTTGCAGAAGCGGTGGCAGCGAGCGCCGCGCCGGCGGCGAGGGCGATGATGGAATGAAAGAGTTTCATGCGGGCGTCCCTTCCCAGTTGCTGTGTGGGGAAGAGGCTGCGCCCCGAATACGGCACGTCTGTGTCACGAATCAGGAATTGAAAAGGAAAAGGGCCACCTTTTGAGGGGCGGCCCTTTCGAAACTGAACAGGCATTCAGACTGGTACGTTCCGGGGACAGATCAGGCGAAGCGCGGCGCGATCTTCAGGTCTTTCACCCAACCGATCTTCTCAAGGAAGAGAAGGACCGTGCCGTTGTAATCCACGATCCGGTTCCAGATGCCCTTGCGCGGACGATGCAGCGCGCTCTGGGGCTCGTCATGATGATGGTCGTGAAAGGCTTCCCCGCCGGTGAGCAGAGCCATCAGATGATCGGCCCAGACCGGCGTTTTCAGGTGGCCCAGCACGTTGATGCCATAGACAGTGGCATGGAACTGAATGGCACGGCCGATGATGACGCTGGCATGCAGCAGCGCGGTCAAGACCAGCGAGCCGCCTGCCGCCCAGACGATCAGATAGATGACCGCGGGGATGACGAAATGGATGACAATGCTGATCTCGTTATAGAACCGGTCCATCCAGACGATAACCGGATGCTGTTTCAGCCAGGCGGCCATCGGCCGGGCGGTATCCTTACGGTCACGGAACAGAATCCAGCCAACCCAGGCCCAGCGCTTGGACTCGAAGGGGTTGTGCGGGTCACCCGGCCCGTCGGCAAAGCGGTGGTGCTGTGAGTGATAGTTCACCCAGTCGCGCAGGTTGCCTTGCATGGCGATGATAATGTTGAGCATGGTCAGCACTTGGGCGGGCCATTTCATTTCACCGGCGCGGTGCTGAAGGATGCGGTGCATCGGGCCGATCCCCAGATTGCACCAGAAAACGGAGAAAGCGACGACCGCGAGCGCCGTTGGAATATACCACCAATGAAAGGTCAGATCGCTGACAAAGATGCCGAGCAGAACCATCGTGGTGAACAGGCCAATGCCTATTACGGGGTAGCCAAAGGCCGAGAAAAAGCTCGGGATGTCGAAGGTTTTCCAGTTTTTCGGGATCGCGGTGGAACGCGGTGTCATTGCAGTTCAGTCCTCTTAATAGCTGGCCGGATTCAGGGCGCAGCCTTCCCCATATAGGTGGGCAGTCTCACTTTAGCTGCCTTAAGACCTGATTAAGATGTCTCGGCAGGCAGTAAAAGTTGAATTTGCGTGTCAGCTGCATTCTGCACGCAGGTGTGATTGCCCTACCTCGAGGCGGGGTGACGAGCCGGGGGACAATCCGCTATGCAAAGCACACGTTGGGTTGATCGGGGTTACCATGAGCGAAGAAGGCCGTCTGGAAGAGATGCGGCGTGTGCGCGAGCTCCTGGGTCTGGACGGAGACGTTAGCCAGGACGAAGCTGAAGCGCGCGTGCCCTGTCCCTTGCACGAGGATTGCGTGACCTCCGGAGACAACAGCCTCAGCCTCAACTGGCAGGGGCGAAGCTATTACTGCCAGAATGAGGGCGAGAGCGGTTCCCTGCGAAACCTTATCCGAGCGCTGGAAAACAGGCGCGGCGATCTGCTTCCGGCGCTACGCCCCGAGACACCGCCGGCCGAACTGGTGGCTGAGAGCCCACCTGCCCCTGCCGAGAATGAATACTCGATTGTCACCCGCGCGGCCAATCCTGTTCTGAAGACAGAAGCCAAAGTGCTGCACCTCAAGCCGGAACAACGCCTCCCAACTGCCGCAGAGATAGAAGCAGAGCGCCAAGACCGGATGGCTGCCCTCAAGGCCCAGCAGGCGGAAAAGCGCCGGGGCCGCAGTGAGCGGCTAATCATCGGCGCTCTCTCGCTCGTCTTCCTGCTCGCCGGGCTTGCCGCAGCCGGGCTGTCGGGCTTTGCAAACTATCAGGCATTTTCCTCGACGGTGACCGACCCCATGCAGGGGCGCATCTGGGGCTGGGCGGGGGTGATCGCCGCCATCATCTCCTTCGGGGGCTTTACCTTCGTTTACTGGCACGGCGCCAATAAGCGGTTCAAGGAAGCGTTCCGCGCGCTTGTCTTCGCCGCCGTGGGCGCCGGCGCCTCGATCCTTGGCACCGAGATCTATATACGCGGAAACGCCGAGGCCGCCGCCGCCGCCGTTGAGACGGCAAGTTCGAACCGGGGGGTGCTGGAAAGCCAGATCGCAGACTGGCGCCGGCAACTGGAAGGCATTCCGCCTGAAACACGCTCCGTCGAGGGCCTTGAGGCCTATATCTCCGAAGTCGAGCGCGTCGGGCGCGCGGATCAGAAACCCTACCGGGACGCCCAGAACGAACTCGGCCTCGCCAAACGCCGGGACGAGCTGATCACCCGGATTGAGGCCGCCAATGCTGAGCTTCTCGGCCAGGGGTCGGGTAATATCCTCCTCCAGGCGGAGCAGCGCGCCTCCCTGCCAAGCTGGCTGTTTGCGGCGCTGCTGGAGCTGTTTTCAAGCCAGGCCACGTCCATCGGCTTTGTTGCCCTTTTATTGCTCACAAGCGGCCGACGCAGCCCGGAAAACTGACATTTTTCCGACCGCGCATGCCCCCTTATTTGTCCGCATAGAAACATCTATTGAGTTTCTTCAGATAAACGTCCAATATTGTAGAGGGTGAGGATAGAGGACTACAGGGATGCGCGCGCCGTCGTCGCCTTCGGGGATTTTGCTCTCTGAAATCGCGATTGCCATGCAGCGTGGCGACATGGCCACAGCGCTTGCAATCTCAGCTGAAGCAGAACGCCAGTTTCCGCGCGACCCTGAAGTGGGTATGGCCAAAGCGGTCTTGCTTCGCGTCACCGGCAATCTTGTCCAGTCGATCGCAGCACTTGATGAGGTTCTATCGATTGACCCTTACCACTTTTTCGCGCTGCTCTCGAAGGGATCGCTAGTTGAGCGCCTTTCCGGGCCCAAAGCTGCAGCGCGAATTTATCGCGATGCTCTCAAAATCGCGCCTCCAGAAGAGACCATGCCGCCCAATTTGAAGGGGCCAACCGACCATGCGAGACACATCGTCAGCATGGATCAGTTAGCGCTTGCGGAATTCCTTACGGCGCGGATAGCCGGTGTGGCGGATCAACATCCTGGCGCGGCGACCTTCCGGTTTGGTGAAAGCGTGGACATAATGCTCGGACGAAAGAAACCGTTCGCACAGGAACCTCTGTTCTTTCATTATCCACAACTTCCCGCGATCACGTTTTACCCCCGGGAGTTATTTGGCTGGCTCCCCGAACTTGAGGCCGCCACAAGCACGATCTTGTCAGAACTGGAGCACGCGCAGAGAAACATAGCTGATGATTTCAAACCTTATATTCAGTATCCTGATCATGCCCCTGTAAACCAATGGGCTGAACTCAATCAATCCGCTCGGTGGAGCACGTTTTTCCTGTGGAAGGACGGCGAGCGCCAACAAGAGGCGTGTGATATGTTTCCTGCAACCGTGTCTCTTCTGGACGCGCTGCCTCTAGCGCATCAAAGCGGGTTTGCGCCGACTGTGATGTTCTCAAAACTTGACCCGCATACAGTGATCCCTCCCCATACCGGCTCCACAAATATTCGCCTGATCGCACATTTGCCGTTGATCCTGCCCGGCCCGGCAAGCTTTCGGGTTGGAAACGAGACCCGCGAATGGAAAATGGGTGAAGCCTGGGTATTCGACGACACAATAGAACACGAAGCACGCAACGACGCCAATGAAGCGCGTACCATCCTGATTTTTGATGTCTGGAATCCGTTCCTGAGCGAAGGTGAGCGCGCGCTCATAACTGAGTTGATGACCGCAAGAAACGAATACTATTCGAGCTGACCCGGTGGCAAGTGCAGCTCCCCGTCCCGGCCACGCAGCAGAAAGATGTCGTCTCGGCGTTCTATATCCGGAAGGTTCATGACGGCTTTTGAGACACCGCCTGGAATATCGGCCACATAATGGGGGGTGGCCAGCCCGGACAACTCGTCCCGCAGGCGGCGCACGAGGGATTGCCCCTCCTCTACCGGCACCCGGAAATGCGAGGTGCCCGGCGCCGCGTCCAACTGGTGGAGGTAGTAGGGCTTTATCCCCACACTGAGGAAAGCGCGCATCAGGCCGGCCAGAGCTTCGAACGTATCGTTCACGCCGCGCAGCAGCACCGACTGGGAAATGAGGGATATGCCGGCGCGTGACAGGCGCCGAATGGCAGCGACGGCCTCAGGCGTGAACTCCCGCGCGTGATTGGCGTGCACCGCTACAAAAACCGCCTTTGTATTGCTGGCGATTGCGTCGACAAATTCCGGCGTGATCTGCTCCGGAGCAGCCACCGGCACACGGCTATGCCAACGGATAACCTTCACATGGCCGATGGCTTCCAGCCGGCGCGTCAGCGCGCCTGCCCTGGCGGGGGAAAGGATCATGGGATCGCCGCCCGTCAGGATTACTTCGAAAATTTCCGGCCGCGCCGCAATGTAAGCGCAGGCAGCGTCCACTTCGGCCTTGCTCAGGGCTTTACCCTTGTCGGGGCCAACCCGTTCCCGCCGGAAGCAGAAGCGGCAATAAACCGGGCAGGTCGAGGTGATCTTCAGGAGTACCCGGTCAGGGTAACGGTGCACAATTCCCGGCAGGGGGCTGTGGGCTTCGTCTCCGATGGGGTCTTCTGCCTCGCCGGGCTGCGTGTTGAGTTCTTCCCCAGACGGAACATATTGCGCGCGGATCGGGTCGGAAGGGCCGGCTTTGTCGATCAGGGCGGCAAGGCGCTCGGGCAGCGCGATCACATAGCTCTCAGCCACCTGGGATATCAGCCCAAGCTGATCGGCCGATATGACCCCTGCGGCCAGCAACTCCTCCGCATGCCGAAAGGTCACCGGTTTCATGGCGCTGATTCCTCAGAGATCACAGGCGGCGTCCAGACGACATCCGCGATGGACGCCGCCCCGCTCGCCAGCATCACCAGCCGGTCAAAGCCAAGGGCTACGCCGCTCGCTTCGGACATGGCGGCCACTGCGTCAATGAACTCACGGTCAAGCGGATACCGCTCGCCATAAATCTGTTCCTTGATATCCATCTCGAACCGCTGACGCGCTTCAAGCAGGGCCGCGTCCGTCAGCTCACGGTAGCCATTGGCGAGTTCGACGCCGCAGGCATAAAGCTCAAACCGCTCGGCAAAACGCGGATCATCGGGCGCGGGCCGCGACAGCGCCGCCTCGCTGATCGGATAGCGGGAGAGGAAAGTCAGACGCTCCATCCCCAGATGGGGCTCAATTTTCGTGACCAGAATGGCCGAGAAGATATCCGTCCAGCTAGCGCCTTCGGATATCCCCACGCCAGCGGCCAGGGCCGCAGAGCGGAAGGCGGCGGGATCATCCAGATGGGCCACCAGATCGATCCCGGCATAACGGTCAAATGCCTCAGCGAGCGTGAGCGTCTCCGGCTCAAGGCCCGGATCACAGGTCCGGCCTTTCCAGAAGAGTTGCCCCGTTCCGGCCGCCTCGGCCGCGATCCGGGCGATGGCGGCGCAGTCGTTCATCACGTCTGCCATCTCCGCCCCGGCCCTGTACCATTCCAGCATGGTGAACTCCGGGGCGTGCCGCCCACCAGTCTCGCGGTTCCGGTAGGCCCTGGCGAAATCGAAAATGCGCGGCTCGCCGGCGGCGAGAAGCTTTTTCATGGCAAATTCTGGCGAGGTGTGGAGGTAAAATGTCCTGGTTTGTCCATTTTCGGCGACAAACTGGGTCTGAAAGGCGTGTAAATGCGCTTCATTGCCGGGCGAAATCACCAGCGCGCCGCATTCGGTCTCGATGAACGCCTCGGCTTCGAACCAGCGGCGAAGCGCAGTTTTGACCCGGCCGCGCGCCAGCAAATGACGCCGGCGGCGGGCATGTACCTCAGGACTCCACCATGCAGATGCTTCCATGAGGCCTGTTCCTGGGGTTGATTGTCAGCAGAAAACTACCGGGTGAGGGTTGAAAAGCCACAGCATGCGGCTGGCCAAATGGCGCGGAGGCGGTATATAGCGGCCCTTTGGCTCCCGCAACTCAGGAACACGTCATGGCCGTTGAAATCGCAGCGGATATCCGCAGAGGCAACATCATCGAACACACCGATGGTCAACTCTATGTCGTCCTCAAGGCGGAATCCTTTCGTCCTGGTAAAGGGACGCCCACGACAACCATCGAGATGCGGCGCATCTCCGACGGGATAAAGGTCACCAATACCTTCAAGACCTCAGAGAAGCTTGAGAAGGCCTTTGTTGAGGAAGTCGAGCACACCTATCTCTACCCGGAAGGCGACAATTTCGTCTTCATGAATTCAGCCAACTTCGAACAGGTCACCGTATCTGGCGCCATGGTTGGCGACGGCGCGCCCTACCTTCAGGAGAACATGCCCGTCAGCTTGCAGATGTTCAACGGCGAGGCTGTTTCGATCACCCTGCCCCAGCGGTTCACGGCAGAAATCGTCGAAACCGAACCTGTCGTCAAAGGTCAGACAGCCTCTGGCTCCTACAAACCGGCAATCCTGGAAAACGGCGTCCGCATCATGGTGCCAGCACATGTCGGCGTAGGCACACGCGTGATCATCAACACAGAAGACGGCACCTATCTGGAACGCGCCAAAGACTAAACAATAAGCAATGAAAAAATCTGGAACCGGATTCCAGATCGCGCGTAATTTTCAATGTAGCAACTGTTGCTATGCCATCTATCTTGTACCCTGAGCCGGTGCGGTCGCCCCCGCGCCGGCCTTTTTTTGGGCCAGATGCAACATCCAATCCTGTGGCTGGAAAGCGGCTAGGCCGCTCAGCATGACTTAACAAGTCGTTTACTATTGGGGCAGATACTCACAATAGTTGCACAGAGCAGCATCAAAAAATACTCGCCCACTTTAGGGCAAGATGGCTTCCGCAGGACAACCAAAAATGGTTGCTCGCTTTGCCTTCCGCGGCTGACGTTGATCCGCATCGTGCCCCTAGGGCACACAGAGCGGATCAGCCCTTTGATCCGACGGCGGAACAAGACCCGAATGCGAGCAACCCAGATCGCAATGAAGTATTGTTATGCGCATGACCGAGCAGAACGACAGCACTGGAGACGGTGCAAGGTTCATAGAACAGCTTGAAGCGCTGGTTCCGCATATGCGTGCTTTTGCCCGCAGCCTCTGCCGAAATAATGATCTCGCCGATGATATCGTTCAGGATGCATGCCTGAACGCTTGGGCTGCGCGCGACCGTTTCATTTCGGGAGCCCCCATGAAGCCCTGGATCTTCCGGATCGTACGGAACGCTTATGCACAGCACTGGCGCCGGGCCTGGCGACTAACGCCATTGGACGCCTCTGATGCAGAGAAAACACTTACAACTCCCGGCAATCAGGAATGGAGCAGTGACTTTCTTGTGATGCAAGAGGCGCTGCAACACCTGCCAGAAAAGCAGCGGGAAGCCTTGGTCACCGTGCTGGCAGCTGGTTTCAGTTATGAAGAGGCCGGCCAGATTCTGGGCTGTAGTGAAGGCACCGTCAAAAGCCGGGTCAGCCGGGCACGAGAAGCCCTGGTTGGTCTGATGACATCATCTGGCTCGACGGAGGACAGTATCGAGGCGTCTTCATCGCGCACTGACAATGCGGCCTGACCTTCTTGTGCTCCGAAAGCTCCGGGCCTGCGCCATTCTGGTTTGGCCCGGAACTCAGCGGTGACAGCATACGTCTGATTCCGCTAACTATGTCTGCGCTTCTGCATCAGACAGAGATCCGGCACGTCTTTAGCCGGGACAGCCGGATCATGCCTACGCTTCAAACGGGATGGGATCCTGAAGCGAGGCAAGGGAACCGGAAAGACTGCGCTGTTGCGATTGGGGAGGGGGGCAATGATCGCTGCGCGTCCTTCCGGTATGAGTCAGATACGCAAGAGCGGGGATTCCGTTCCATTCTCCGGAACAAAAAAACCCAAACGAATGCGGGCGATTTTTTTACAAAGCCACAACCCTTCAGCTGTGCACGAAGCCATGTCGCCCATGCAGACAGCCTTAGAATGATCCAAGCACGTGGGTGCGCATGGAACTTCAGAAATAATAACACCTCACGCTGAAAGGTGAGAACGTCTTTCTCGATAAGAGTACAAACGCCAGGGTCACCCGTTGCGGCATTTCTTATGGTGGAAACGGGTTGATGGCGGCCTATATGTTGGGTGTCACTTACATAAATCACCCTCAAGATGCGGCCTTGCTCAGTACAGTTTCGCGGAATGCTGCGGAATCAGTTATTGTTCTGTAAATCTGAAGATGGATTACTTGGTATGGCTGGGAACCCCTCGCAGTAGGCGCGCGTTCTACACTTGCCGAAGCCGGAGTTGGCAATGCGGATTGTGCTAATCGATGATGACAGGATGGTTCTGGAAACCATTACGCTCGGCTGGCCGGAACCTGCAGACCAGTTCGATGCCTTTGACTCATTCGAAGCCCTGAAACCCTTTCTTTTTTCACCGGATTTCCACGCCACAGATTGCGTCATCCTGGATCTGCAATTGCCTGACATTTCAGGATCGCAGATTCTGGCTGAAATCCGCAAGATCAGCGATGTTCCAATCATCATGCTTTCAGGCTGGGGGGACACAAACTTTCGCGCCGATCTCATAAATCGCGGCATTGATGACTATGTCCTCAAGCCTGTCAGTGCAAAGGAACTGCACGCCAGAGCGAGTCGGCTTGCGCGCCGGGCAGCCCCCCACCCTGCGGCGGAAGCGTCTCACACCGTCATGATCGGAGGCGTTGAATACCGCTCCCAGGAGCAGGTTCTACGGCATGCGGACGAAAAGATCGAACTGACGCATGCTGAAGCGCGCCTGCTGGACGCGCTTGCCTCAGCCAACGGCAAACCGGTCAGCCGCAATGATCTCTACTACCAGGCCTTCAGCCGCCCCTACAGGGACGGAGAGAAAGTCCTGGAAACCTATATCAGCCGCCTGCGGTATAAGATTGAAGAGCTGGACAAAGGCTCAGCCCAAGCCCTCCAGACAGCACGAGGCATCGGCTATCGGCTTGTCACCAAGCCCACTTAGATACCCGATCAGCGGTTTTTTAGAATGCGCCCAAGCTTTCTGACCAGTTCCTCACGCTCATAGGGCTTGCGAAGCAACTCTGCGTCTTCATCCATCGGACTCGTGAAACCGTGATCGCCCGGAACATATCCGGACGTGTAAAGAACATTCAGCCCCGGCTTACGTTTCCTGGCTTCCGCAGCAAGCTCCATACCATTCATCCCGGCCCCAAGAATAACATCCGTGAACAACAGAAATATCTCTGGATCTGCGTCCAGCACGCTCAATGCTTCATCTGCTGATGACGCCAGCTTCACAAAATAGCCAAGCGCCTCGAAATTATGAGACGCGTGTTCGCGTACGAGTGGATCGTCCTCCACGATGAGGACTCTACCCGTCTCGGCGACAGCAACTTCGGCTGCGGGCAAAGCCGCAACAACGGCATCAGACGGCCCTTTGGAACATCTGGGGAAAAACAGGCGAACTGAGGTGCCCTTTCCTGGCAGAGACCGGATAAGCACATGCCCCTCAGATTGCCGGGCGAAACCGTAGACCATACTGAGTCCAAGCCCACTTCCCTTGCCCGCAGGCTTCGTTGTAAAAAATGGCTCGAAAGCACGCCGCAATGCTTCCTCTTCCATACCTGTGCCAGAGTCCTTCACCGTGACGCAGACATAATCACCTGAAGGAACCCCTTCCCATTCCATCCCCGAACGGCCGCGTACACGGAGGTTCTCGGTCGCGATTGTGAGGGTTCCTCCCTCCGGCATCGCGTCGCGTCCGTTGAACGCAAGATTGAGGATAGCGACATCAAACTGGCCCGGATCAACATGAGCTTTCCACAAATCCGGAGCCGGTGCGTGCCGGACGCGGATACGCGCGTCCAGAGCGCCGCGCAGCAGCGCATACACGGACCCGGTTCTTTCATTGAGACAGATACGTTGTGGTTTGAGAGGCTGGCGGCGGGCAAACGCCAGCAGACGCCGGGTCAGATCCGAACCGCGGCTGGCCGCCAGAAGGATCAACTCCGCCATCCTGCGCTGGACAGGATCATCTAGCTTGTCCCGAAGAATATCGCTGTTCCCTAAAATGACCGTGAGCAGATTATTGAAATCATGCGCCACACCGCCCGTAAGCTGCCCGATTGCCTCCAGCCGCTCAGAGTCGCGCGATCTCTGCTCACTTGCCAGGCGCTCGGTAAGATCAATCATTGTTCCAACCATTCGCGCCGCGCGTCCTGTTTCATCGCGCACGATGAAACCGCGATCCAGTATCGCACGCTCATTGCCATCATCGCGGATGAACCTGTATTCTTCAGACCAGCTTTGCGAGAAGGGCGAGGCAACAACTCCCCGCAGGGATGTAACAACCCGGTCTCGATCCTCTGGATGAACACGCCGGGTCCATGAATCGAAACCCGCCTCGAGATGAGCACCTGGCATACCCGTCAGCTTGTCGAAAGCTGCGCTCCATACCAAACTGTCGGCAATGACATCCCATTCCCAGACCACATCCTCTGTCGAGCGGCTGACGAGTTGAAAGCGGTCTTCGTTTATAGCTGCGCGCTGCTCTGCGGCACGTTTATCCGTAATGTCCCTGGCAACAGCAACCCAATGGGAATACTTGCCATGCGCATCCGCCACCGGAAGGAATTCGACATCCCATGTCACCCATCTGTCTGGCCTTGCAGGGCCAGACAATTCCACGCGAAGGGACTGACCGGCGCTGAGGGTAGCTTCCATTTCCCGTGGATCAATCTTGGGCTCCGCAAGCGCCAGGATAAATGACAAAGGCCGGCCAAGCACATCTTTCTGGGCATACCCTGTAATCCGCTCAAAGGCTGAGTTGATATAGACAATCGGCGAATCCGTCCCTGGAAGATATGTATCTACACGGAGGATAACGACAATGTCGTTGAGACGTTCCACCGATGCCCCGAGAAGACGAAGCCTGCTTTCCCGCTGTCTTTCGGCCGAGACATCCTGCACAACGCCGGTGATAACATCGCCAGAATAGGTCCGGGTGCGCTCACCGACACCTTTGATATGGACGAGGCTTCCGTCCTTTCTGTTGAGGCGGCGCTCGAATTCAAAGAGTTCAATGTCTGGATTGTTGAGCGCTTTGACTGCCAGGGCAGCCTGATCTCTATCATCAGTATAGAGAATATTTACATAGCTCTCAACAGAGCCATCAAACTCGTGAGGCTCAATGCCCGCCATTTCATAAAGACTTGAGGACCAGACGAGCCTTCGGCTCCCGATCTCATATTTCCAGAAGCCAATTTTCAGAAGTCGTTGGGCAATCCTGAGATTGGCTTCTTGTTCCTGGAGGCGAACCAATCCCGGTTCCTGCGCCGGCCCCAGCGCGCCCAAAGACTCTGCAAGTTGGCGCACATCCTGAACTATCAGGAGTATGGCTTCGCGTCCCTCATGCTCAAGCCTGTGTTGGCGAATTCGCACCATGACGAGATCACCCGTCAAACAACGATGTGTCCGTACAAGGGGCTCGGCATCGCCATTCAGAGGATAATCTGACGGCGTGTCATCGATATCATTGAGACGGAGCCGGGAGAATTTCACCGGATCGTATCCGTAAACCGCCTCTGCGGCGCGGTTGGTGACCAGGAAACGTCTCGTTTCCGGGTCGACGATCATCATCGGATCAGGATGAACCTGGAAAATAGCTTCAAAACTCGACACCCCTTGCCCCCTTCGCGCCGAGAGAAGTCATGTCACTCGATACCGTCATCCTCAAACGATTGATACCCGCCCATCGCGCCTTGCATGAGGGGCCATTCCGGCAAACTTGCGGTTCCCAGCTTGGAGCGCGCACATTGCAGCAGAACTTCAATATCTATCAGGGGGAGCCCAAGAAGCCCGGCCGCCTGAGGCAAACTCATGCCAGCGCCCATGACGAGCGCGGCGACTTCGCGCTCAGGCAGGGAAAGATGGATAAGCGCTGCATATTCTTTGTCCGGAGACGTCCGGGACACCTGGATCAGCGCGACACGGGCATGCACCCTTCTGAAGACCTCCACCAGCTCGGCAAAACAAGCGTCGCACTCCCTGAGGATGCGGTCCTCGGCCAGGAAGAGCATCAAGGCGTCTTCCACCAGTTCATCGGCTTCGATCCGGTTGGCCGTCACACATTTTGCGAAGGCCCTCAACCGGCTCGCCTCTACACGACGCAAATCGTATTCGAGGTCGACAAACTCGTCTGGCATCTCTGGTCTCTGAAATCTGGCGCGCTTCTCCATGACGCCACCAAAACACACTAAGTGCTACAGTCGTATTGCCGAATGGTCTAAAAGGTTAAACTGACACCGGCATTTTGGAAACCTTCGCAGGATTTTCGAGATTTTCTCGCAACCTGTTGCAAATGCAGCAGGTCCAGGAGAAGAGCCGGTTGCACATCTGGAAGCCGCCTGAATATGTCCCTAGGGGACATTTTCTGCATTCCAGCATCTGCATCCCCGCACCATAGATGACCTTCTGCCATCAGGGCGACGCGAATGAACTTGATTGGATAGGCTGCACATTGCCGAGCGGGTCGCGTCTTCATACTGAAATGCAGCCTTTCAGTGAGGACAAACGCAAGGCCCCTCAAGGCGCGAGCATGAAAGTCTCAGGACTGAAAAGGAAATGGTGCACCCGAAGAGATTCGAACTCCTGACCCCCAGATTCGTAGCGCAATTTTTGGTTGTTTCATTGCGTTTCGATGGGTTGCGAGGCGCTCACAATAACCCTTGTTTATATTGAATTATTGTACAATTTGTGCTCCCTTAGGTTTCACGGCGTTTTGCTTCAAGCAGCGATCAAATGGGACCCGGGGTCCTTTGACCCCCTGTATGAGGCCGCCGGGCTGAAATCCGATCGTCTGGGGGTCAGAAGTCCCTCGGCGGGTCCCAAGGGAGAGAATATGATGCCACAGAATATGACAGCGCGTTTCGTCGAAACCATCAAACCGAAACCCGGCGAGCGCATCACCGTTACAGATTCAGTCGTTGAAGGGCTGGAGCTCCGGGTTGGCACGAACGGCTCAAAGATGTGGTCGCTGCGCTACCGGACAAAGAGCGGCAAGCGAAACAGACTTTCCCTCGGCAGGTATCCCGCCCTCTCGCTCGCCGAAGCCCGGGACCGGGCCATCCAGGCGCTCGCCGCTGCCGTCAGTGGCGGTGATCCGGCAGCCGTCAGGAAGGTTGAGAAAGCAGAGGCCATCGCCGCAGAGCGTACGGTCGAAGACCTCGCCGCAGCGTTTTTTGCCTCGCCCGAAGCCGCCCAGCGCACAAAACAGACCAATATCATGGAGTCCGGGGTCTGGCGAAATCACCTCGCGCCGAAACTGGCGAAGCGTCCATTGCAGGACCTTAAGCGCGGCGAAGTGCGCGCCTGTGTCCGAGAGGTCGCCGAAGGCTCCGGCAACCGGACAGCAAACTATGCCCATGCAGTGCTGCGGCGGATCTATAATTTTGGCATCCGGGAAGAATGGATCGAGATGAACCCCGCCCAGTTTCCCCAACTCTATCAGCATAAGTCGCGCGACCGCGTCTTCAGTGAAGCGGAAATCCGCCTGCTCTGGGAAACCTGGTCGGCGGCCAAGGTGGGCGCGAGGCTTGGCGTCTCTGAACCTGTCGCGATCGCACTCCAGCTCTGCCTGACGACCCTGCAGCGGGCGGGTGAAGTGATCGGCATGCATACCGATGAACTTGACTGGACGACCCGGTCATGGGTCATCGCCTCGGAGCGGTCGAAGAACCGCAGGTCCCACCATGTTCCTCTCTCCCCGCTCAGCCAGCAACTCATCCGGCGCGCCCTCGCGCTCGCAACGGCAACAGAGGTACCCGGCGATATCGAAAAACCCCTGCCCCGGCTCGTCGCCAATTACCGGGGGCATGTGTTTCCGGCGATCCATGGCAGCGGGCCGGTCGATCGTCACGTCGTCACCCGCGCCATGAGCCGGATCCGGGAGAAGCTCGACATCGACAACGGCACCGCCCACGACCTGCGGCGCACGGGCGCGAGCATGATGGCGTCAGAGCGGTGCGGCGTTCGAGGCGAGGTCATCGCCCGCATTCTGAACCACACCCCGCTCGGCTCTCCGGTCACCCAGATATATAACCGGTATGACTACGCTGCGGAGAAACGCGCAGCGCTCGAACTCTGGGCAAAAACCCTGCTCAAGATCACTGCAGCCAAACAACGGGGCTGATCTGCTTCAATCGTCCCGAAACCAGATATCAGCAGGAGGGCTCGCATGGACGCGGGCGCTCGGGCTCAGATAAAAATGGGTCGATCTGCGTTTCGCCTGGCCTCATTGAGCTTGTTCCCTGAATGCCTGTTCCGCCAGAGCGACCGTTTCCGGGAACAGGAGGAAAGCCCAGTCGGCCACAATGGCCGTCTGCAGCCCCTCTTCAAGCTCCAGACGGTATTCCATGCGCAGCAGTTTACCGCTGCCACGTGTACTGACTTTAAGGACCTTCAGCCACAGTCGCACCCGGTCTCCGCCCTTCACCACCCTGACAAAACGTACCTTCTCGAAGCCATAGTTCAGGTCAGCTGCAACACCGCCGATATGGAGCATCTCTTGCGCCATGGGCGGCGCCAAAGAGAGAACCAGAAGTCCGTGAGCGATCGTTCCGCCAAAGGCCGCCCTGGCCCTTTCCCGGTCAACATGAATCCAGTTGTGATCGCTGACGGCATCGGCGTAGGTATCGATGCGGTTCTGCGATACCTCAATCCAACCAGACGGCCCGATCTCCCGGCCCACGAGCAATTCGAGCTCTGAATAGTCTGCTTTCAGCATAATCCTGACTCTCTCCGAATAGGTGCGCCAAGCATCAGCGACGCGAAAAGCCACCATCGGCCGTCAGGACCGACGCTGTCATGGAGCTGGAAAGGTCTGAAAGCAGGAAGCAAATGATCTCCCCAATCTCTTCAGGTGTGATCAGGCGCCCTTGCGGGACGTCGGCAATCCACTTCTCCATCATCTCCGGGCGGCGCTCCTTCGCCCTGAGCGTCAGCTCCGTCTCGATATGCCCGGGTTCTATAGCGTTCACCCGGATATCGTGCTGGGCCCACTCCACGCCGAGCACAGCTGCAAGATGGGACAATGCCGCCTTCGACGCCGAATAGGAAACAACAGGCGGCGGCCAGATCGCTTTGGACGCCGCAACGGATGAGACAAGAACGATCGAACCGCCCACATCCTTCATCAGCCGCCCAAACGCCTGCGCGCAATAGAAACTTCCGTCCAGGGTAACAGCAAAGGTCCTGCGCCAGTCCTCCGGGGCGAGGTCGAAAGCGGCTCCGGGGAAAATGGCCGCTGCGTTGGCAACCAGTCCGTAAACCTGACCGACCTCTCTGTTGATGCGGGCCGCCACCTCAGATACGGCCGCTGCATCCGAAACATCCAGTTGGTAGAAGTGCGCCACGGCGCCGGTTTCCTGCTTCAGGTGTCCGACAGCGGCTTCGCCCTTCTCCTGGTTCCGCCCGGTCAGGACGACTGTGCCGCCCTGCTCTGCGAGCGCTTTTGCAGTAGCCATGGCGATCCCACCATAGCCTCCCGTAATGACGTGAACCCGGCCCGCTAACCCTCGCATATCACACCCTCCTCAAACTTTTGTGGCCACATTTCTCGCGTAGCCATCTTTATCGATGTAGCCAGCGCTTGCAGAAGATGACTAGTACAACTGTTTCTTCCCCAAGTGCCCTTCGCGGTCAACTCCCGCGCCCTTTCCCCGAGACCTGCCAGCCCCTCTAAACGCCTCAGGCCTAGCCAGAAGTGCGATAATTCTGAGAGAATAGGCCGGCCAATATCCCGCCCGACCGTCCCTCTCTGAACTTTTCTCTGACGAATTGCCTCTGGATCACGCTCTGAAACCAGTGTAGTACACGCGTACTATTTATAAGGCGAACCTGGCGGAAGTCACAAAAGCGACTTCGCCGGGATCAGGGGAATGCCCGAGCAGCCGGCCTATGGGAGAAAAAAATGACAACGCGCAGCAACGATCAGGAAAACGCAGGAAAGGGTCCTTGTGCGGGCCTCCGTGTCATCGAAGTTGCCACCATGGTGTCAGGCCCATTCGCCGGCCAGATGCTGGGCGACCTTGGAGCAGAAGTCATCAAGATCGAAACGACGGCCGGCGACCCCATGCGGGGCAACCACCCGATGCATGAAGGGATGTCAGCCTATTTCTCCCTCTTCAACAGAAACAAGAAGAGCATCTGCCTGGATCTCAAGTCGGATGAGGGACGGACCATCGCAGCCGACCTGATCGCCGGCGCGGATGTCGTTCTCGAAAACTTCCGCCCCGGGACAATGGAACGCTTGGGACTGGGCTATGAAGCGCTCCGGCAACGCAATCCTCGGCTTATCTATGCCGGACTGTCGGGTTTTGGTGAAGATGGGCCGTACAAGGACAAACCTGCCTACGATCATGTCATTCAGGCTCTCAGCGGCGCGATGCCGGTGATGGGCTCACCCGAAGATCCCGCGCCCATACCGCATATCATTGCCGACAAGGTGGCCTCGATCCTGGCGTGCAATGCGATCATCGCCGCTCTGCTGCACCGGGAACGCGCAGGCGGCAAGGGGCAGAAAGTTTCCCTCTCGCTGATGAAAGCTTACGCCGCCTTCCTGATGCCAGACTTGCTGAATAACTTCCTGTTCCAGACAAAGGACGTCCAGAAGATTCCCAACATAAAGATCCACCATCCCCTGCGACTGAAAGATGGTAGCGTAATGGGACACGTGCAGCTGGATCCGCAGTTCAAAGGGCTCTGCCGGATTTTCGGGCGCGAAGACCTTTTGGAGGATAAGCGCTACAACACGTCCTGGTCGCGCATCTTCAACTACGCCGACTTCTGGAAGGAGCTGGAAGAACCAGCTTCAAAGATGACCAAGGCGGAAGTCATTGCTCTCGCCGATGAGTATGGCGTCCCCCTTGCCCCCGTGAACAGCGTCGAAGAGTTCATGGCTGATCCGCAGGCCGTCCATACCGAATGCTTCATCGATACCGAGGATCCCGAATTCGGACGGATGCGGACATCGGGGTTCTTTGCAGACTTCGAAGCATCGCCGCCGTCCATCCGGATGCGCGCGCCGAAGCTCGGGGAACATACCGGCGAAATCTTGAAGGGCCTTGGCCGGAGCGACGATGACATTGAAGCTGCCCGAAAATCCCAGGCTATCAAATAAGACCTGACCGGCCCCCATCGGGACCGGGGGCCGGAGAGTTTTCGGTTCATGCGCCGCGACGCGTCGCCGACAGCGCTCCAGGGCAGATCCGCACAAAATCATCCAGGCCAGAAACAAGGATGCCAGACCTTGGCATCAATCCACCTAGGCTCCCCGCAACGTCACCGGCGGGGAATGCCTAGCGCGCCAAGCACATCAAGGTCTTCGGCCGCTGTCGTCACAAGTTCGCCTGCAGCGTTGATCATTTCGATCGGCCCCGACTCAATTGGATTGCACGCGCCGCTTGGGACGGCATGGGCCATCTGTTGCCGGTAAACCAGCCAAGCCTGCTCAAACGAGTACACTTCCATTCCGGCGGCTCGCGCCGCATCAAGGTAATGCCGCAGAAGGCGCTGCTCTTCATTTCGCCGATCCTTGATCGGGAGCGCGCTCACGATCAACCATGAGACATCATGCATGTATGTGCCGGCAAAATAGAGCTGGAAGTCGAGAACACCCGGTTTCCCGTCACGCTCGAAGAACATGTTTCCACCGTGAGCGTCGCCATGGCAAAGGGTTCTTGGCGCAGCATCATTCAATTCCCACATGCGCTGCAAGGCATCCCGCAAAAGCTGGACGTCCGGAAAAGTCTGCTCAAGGCGTTGTCCGAACTGACGTGTCTTCAATTCCTCCCAATGCTTGTCCCGAAGCACATATTGGAAGAACTCGCGTTGAGGTTTTTCGAATCCGGCGAGGTCGCCAAGGCGCGGATCCTCCGACCATCGGGCGTGCATGGAAGCGAACTGCTCAAGCAACGCCGCGACCTCATCCACAGTGAGCGCGCCCCAGTTGCCAAATCTCGCGCCACGAGTCTGAACGATGTCTTCGAGCATCGTCAGTCCCTGCTTGTCGGCGTCACACGCGGCGAAATAACAATCCGGAATATTCATCGGCACGTCTTGCGCCATTGCGTTGAAGAAACGGACTTCCTGTTGCAAAACAACCCAATAACGATTTCGCTGCTTTTCCGTAAATCCGCCCTTTATATAGACAGAGGCGGGCGGATTACCCACGGCTCCGGTATCTGCATAATCGAGTGAAAATTTACACGACGCGGAAGTACCAATTCGCTCACCGGTGCGGGAGAAACCGACGACTTTCACACCCGGAAATCTCGCTGAAAGCGCCTTGGTGAACCAATCGGCTGTAAAGTCATCGAAGGCACGTGGCAGCGCATCGTCACTCATAACAAGCATCCTCGCAAATTTAAAACAACTGACTAAATTTATGAGTGGCTTTGGGGCGGCATAAAGTCAACCTTGTTGCTGAAGCCGGCACCTGAGAGACCACATCTTCTGCAATTTTCTGCCGATCCCGATGCGCGCAGCGCAACAGAGAGAGGCGATGTACGGGCATTCTCTGTGTATGTTTTTCGTTGAGCGGACAGCCCCCCTGCCCGGTTTGACAGTCGTTGTCTCCGGCCTCGGGGAAGCGACGATGCTCGGCGTTGTGCTCTGCAGCTCCGGGATATCGCCTTCCAGGCACGCAGCTGAGTGGAGCAGGGAAATTCAGAGGGCGGATCGTCAGGCACGCGTCATCTTGAACCTGCGTACAGGCACCGGAAAGCACTGCCTCTTACAACATCGCCTTTTCTGAATGCGCGGCGGGCTCCAGCAGCGCCCCGCGCATGGCTTCCAATCTTTCCTCGGTCAGCCCCGCATACATCCGGAGGAAGGCCTCCGTCGAGAGATGCTTTCGTTCGATCCAGGCATAGCTCTGCTCCAGAAAGTCTGCGCGCACACCCGCAAGCATCCGCAGGCTCTCATCCGGCAGTATACGGCCGGCAATCTCTGCAAACTTGCGGGCACCGTTTTCGATCTTGTCACCGGAAATGGTCTGCTGGGTGGCGAGGTAGTCCGCAACAATACTCTCCCGCGTCACGCCGAGTATCTCGAGCAGTAAAGCGACCGCCACACCGGTTCGATCCTTGCCGGCTGTGCAGTGAATAAGCGTCGGCGCCGGGTGCCCGGCGGCATGATCAAAGTACACCGAAAGGGCCGGGGCGACGGCCACGGGTATCGCCCGATAGATCCTGTGAACCAGCGCCTGAACACCCGCAGGAGAGCAATCCTGCGCAAGCACATCCCAAAAGGTGCCTCTGGCTTTCACATCGGTGCCGACGTTAAGCTGGCGGACATCCGCACAAACCTCCTGAACAGCCGTGTTCGGGAAGTCGCGCGCCTCCGACGCACTCCGGATATCCAGAACCAGCCCTAACCTCAGCGAACGGAGGCATTCCATATCGGCCGGACAGGGCTCAAGGATGGCCTCTGAACGGAACAGCCTGGAGGGTTTGACCTGTCGTCCGTCAGCTGTCGGAAGACCTCCGATATCCCGGAAATTCGGCGCGCAATTCAACAAGATAGTCTGGCTCCGTTTTCGACCTAGTCCTGGTCTTCAGCAAATCGGGATTGACGTGTAGCGAGGAAGGTAAGCAAAATCAGGAAAGGCGTCGTCAGCAATGACAGCCATACAAGGCCGACGCCGAGACTGTGCTCGCCGCCCCGGATCAGCGCCCCAAGCTCAACCGCCACAAGTGGCCCCAATCCATATCCGAGCAGCGCGATGACAAGGAGGTTCACGGCCGCCAGGCGCGCCCTCATCCGGATCGGACCAAACTGCTGGTACGCAATTGGCGGCATGACAGCGAAAGCAGAGCCGAACAGGATACCAATGGCGAGGCAAACGTACAGGCCCACACCGCCGGAAGAAATGCCTGCCGCAAACGCCGGGCCAACGGCGCATCCCGCTATCATCAGTACAGTGACAGCCCCTCTTTTCGGCCATTTGGCGTCTATTTTCATCGCGACCTGCGGCCACAGGAAGTTACCGATCAGGGCTGCCGGAATACCGATCCATCCAAGCAAATAGCCCGCCCTCGAAAGGCTGAGCCCCTCCTCCCGCACGAGAAGTGTCGGAAGCCACGTAACGACCGCCAGCGCAAAGAAACTGTAGACGCCCGCCGCTGTCAGAAGCGGTACAAAAAACATACCCCGCTGCCTGATATAGCTGAAAAAGGCACTCCAGGAGGAATCGTCCTGGCCGATCGCCAGTGACTCCCCTCTGGGCGGGTTGGCGGCTGTCGAGAAAAAAACAAGCGCGAGAACAAGCCCTGGGAGACCAACCAGCACGAATGTGAGCTGCCATGGCTCGAGCCCGGTCGCGCTGCTTACGCCTGCAGCGAGGTCATAGGCCATTGCCCCGAGGGTGTATGAACCTATGGACATGAAGCTGCCCACGGACAGGTAGACGGACATTGGGAGGCTCCGCCTTTCCTTCGTGAAGAGGTCAGCTATCAGGGAAACAGCGGCGGGCGTCAGGACGGCCTCGCCAAGCGCGACGCCGCAGCGAAGAATCAGGAGACTCCAGAAGTCCACCGCAAAAGCGGAGAGAACAGTTGCCAGGCTCCAGACAGCAACCCCGACAGCGACGACAAGGCGCCTGTCACGCGTGTCGACAAGCTGTGCCAGGGGCAGCCCGCCAAACGAATAGACCACGGCGAAACCAAAGCCGAGCAGGAGTGCGAGCTGACGGTCTGCCAGACCGAGCGACTGTCCGACCGGTTCGGCGAGCAACGCCAGGATACTGCGATCAATAAAAGAGAGGACGAACAGAACCGTCAGAAGCCCGACCGTGTACCAGGCATGCAGCTTCGTCGGCCTCGGTCTCGAACCGGCATTGTCGACTGACACAATTTGCGAAGTCATTATCTTACCGAGACCTTTTCTGGCGAACATCGCGCCTTGTAATGCACCAGCCCGTGCATTTGCCGGACTGCGCATCCGGCAAATGCTGGCTATCAACATCAGCTGACGCGCAGACCGGAATCTTCCGCCCCGGTTCGCCCCGCCCCCTTCTGATTGCCCAGAAGTATGGGTAACGCAAATTCGGGTCAAGCAAACGTTTTAATTGCTGGCCAACGCGCCCCGGGGAAACTCCTGCACGCCGCCAGCCCAGACCAGCCCGGAAAGCTTTAGCTCTCCGGCCCCGCTTCGAGGCATTTTTTTCATTATTATTAGGATCTTACACGCCCCTCTTCGGACCTGTCAGATCCCGCAACAACACTTTTTGCACACACGGCGCAATGATGCGGAGAGGCATGAGAAACGCAGAAAAAGTTCTTACGTTTTATAGCGGGCGAAGGCCGGCTGCCACAAATGCAGGGTACAGACTATTTCGAAAACTTGCCGCCGCCCACATGATTAAAGCTAAGAGACCCCGGCACCAGACCGGTATTCGCCTTTTTCGAAGTTTCGCGCTCGAACTCGAGTGCCTCTTCGAGCGTGCGCAGGCTGTTGCCATCGATGAGCGCTTTTGTCGGGGCCGCCATCTGCGGCGCGCCGGCAAGGATCATGCGGGCCATCGCGCGCGCGGAATCGAGGAGCTCCCGGTCAGGGACCACGCGATTTACGAGTCCCCAGTCCGAGGCCTCCCGCGCATGCAGGGGGCGCCCGGTGAGCTCCAGCTCCTTGGCGCGGTAGAGACCGATCGCATGATGAAGGCGCGCGCTGAGGCCCCAGCCCGGCAACAGCCCCACACGCGAATGCGTGTCGATAAACCGCGCCGATTCCCCGGCAATAATTATATCGCAGGCGACAGTGATCTCGAAGCCGCCAGTCGCCACGGCTCCCTGCACAGCGGCGATGACAGGCCCGGGCCAGTCAGAAATTGTCTTTGCCGGATTAAATCCTGCAACGGCTTCAGCCCCGTCGCTCTTGAGCATTTCCACATTCAGGCCGGCACAAAAGTTTCGCCCCCGTCCGGTCAGGATCACCACCTCTACGCCCGGCTCTGCCGCGAGGCCCGCCATACAGTCGTCAAACTCGGCGAGCATTTGCGGGACGATCGAGTTCATGCTGTCGGGCCGGTTGAATGCAACCAGGGCAAACCCCGTCTCGATCTCAACCTCGATTGAGCCAAACTTTCTCATTGCGCTCCCCGCCCTCCCTGGCGATTTCATAAAGTTCCCGAAGCACATCACAATCACCCGAGCCCTCCGGAGGCAAGCCGGGATAGATCAATTGCTTTATCTGGTTTTGTTGGAATTTTTTAAAAACTTTATTTATTACAGGACACTAAGTGATATGAATATTTAAATTAAAATGATTGTACTTTCTGTTTAGAGGGCTACGCTCCGGCAATGCGCCTGCAGCCAAACGCAGCCGGTACAGGCCTGATCTGGCAACCCTCGTCTCACTGGCGCCAATTCGGAGAGAATGCCCATGCCGGAGAATGTTGTTGTCGCCGGCGGGGGACCGGTGGGCCTGATGATTGCGCTGGGCCTTGCAAGGCAAGGCATTCAGGTCGATCTGTTCGAAGCCGAAGCAGGTATCGTCTATTCCCCGCGCGCTATCGGCTATGCATGGCCAATTCTGCATGCGCTTAAGGCCCACGGCCTTTTGGATGCGATGCTCGCCGCAGGCTCAGTCGAACAGGAACGCTGCTGGCGCGTCCATGCCACAGGCGAACAGGTCGTCTTTGACCATTCAGCAATCAGGGATGACACGGACACGCCTTTTGCGCTGACACTTGGCCAGGATTTGCTCGCAGGCGTTCTGCTGGAACACCTCCAGCACCAGGCGACAGCCCGGGTTCACTGGAACAGCCGGCTCACCGCTGTGGACCTGCAATCGGACGCAGCATGCATCCGCGTCGAACAGCCCGGCGGCGGAACCACCATAGACTGCGGCTGGGTGGTCGGGGCTGACGGCGGGAGAAGCGCTGTGCGCCGCGCCATGGGATTATCGCTGGAAGGTTTCTCCTGGGACAGGCGCTTTGTTGCGACCGACATCTATTTCGACTTCGGCGCGCATGGCTGGCAGTCCTGTTACCTGATCGACCCGGTCTATGGCGCTGTCGTCTATAAACTCAACGAACCCGGCCTGTGGCGCTTTACCTATTCAGAAGGCGCCACCTTGCCTGAGGCGCACGTTCTGGGCCGTATGCCGTCATTTGCGAATGCGGCTCTGCCTGGAGATGGAAAATACCGGCTCAAACATTTTTCGCCCTATAACATGCATCAGAGAACGGCGCCGACCTATCGCAGAGGGCGCGCCCTCCTGGCGGGCGATGCGGCGCACCTGACAAACCCCACGAGCGGCTTCGGCCTCATGGGAGGACTCTATGATGCATTTGCTTTAATTGAAGCGCTCGGGGCAACCATCGCGGGCGATGTGGATGACAGCATTCTCGACCGCTACTCGGAGGCCCGCAGACAGGTGTTCCTTGACGTCACCTCCCCGGTCTCGATTGAAAGCCTGCGCCTCTGCTTCGACTCCACCAATCCGCAGCGCCTGGACTGGGATATCCAGCAGTTGCGCGAGCGCATCCGTGATCCGGCCCGGTTACGGAAACTGCTCTGGACACCGGCTGCGCTTGAAACGCCCTCGCTTCTGAACGGCACGCGATATCTGAGCGCATGATCTGAAACAGAGTTCAGATAGAAGCATCGCGCAGGCTCAGCCGCAAACAAGGATCGCGATTCCTGCTGACAATCCCTCCGCACGACTAAAACAAACGTTTTGAAATGCTTGCGCGCCGCCCTGCACTTGCTTAAGCTGGTTCAGTCAATTCAAAAGGGGCCATACATGAATCTCAATCTCACGAAGTCACTGGCTCTCCCCCTCTCGCTCGATGAAGTGACGCCGGAGTGGCTGAGCCGCGCACTCTCCGACCGCTTCCCCGGCATCAAGATCAGCAGCGTTGAACGGGAGGGCGAGCGGTCTGGCACCTCCTCCTCCGCTCAATTCAACCTGACCTATGCCCAAAAGCCAGAGGGCGCACCGAGCTCAGTCTATATTAAGGGCGGCTTCGACGAAATCATGCGCAAGCGCGTCTGGGCAGCTCTCATTCAGGAAGCCCGCTTCTATGCTGAACTTGCACCCGAAGTTCCGGTACCGGTTCCCGCCGTTTATTTTGCAGGGGTTGATGAGGAGGCCAAGCAGGGCGTTCTGATCATGGAGGACATGCGCCAACGCGGAATAAGGTTTGGCCACATTACCCAGGATGTCAGCGTTGATACGGTGGCCGAAATCATCACGGCGCAGGCCAGGCTTCATGCCCATTTCTGGAAAGATCCGCGGCTGGAAGCGTATCGCGAGTGGGCGGAGCCGGCGCGGGCATTCGTGCGTTACCTTTATCGCGAAAAGCACTGGGATCACGTCAACCAGCGCTCCTATGCCAGCATGATCCCGCACGTCCTGCCGGATCGGGAGTTTGCTCTGGCAGCGACTGAGCGGCTATGGAAAATCAATGCTCAGGGGCCGCAGACACTGCTTCACGGGGACTGCCATGTGGGCAATCTCTATTTTCATCCCGACGGCTCACCTGGCTTCATGGACTGGCAGTGCACCTTCCCCGGAACGCCGGGTCACGACCACGCGGAAATGATCAACTGCGCGCTGGATACGCAAAGCCGCCGCGAGAATGAGAGAGAGCTGCTCAAGCTCTACCGGTCCGTCCTCGTCGAGTGCGGCGTCTCCGATGCACCGGGTGAGGAGGAAATCTTCCTCTCCTACCGGCAGAATCAAATGCACCTCATGGGCTTCAGCGTCATGAACCCCTACGATATGCAGACTGTTGAAGTAACAGATACGGCAGCTGTTCGCGCGCTTGAGGCGGCGATTGACCTGGACATGATCGGCGCACTGGGCCTGCGCTAGAAGGCTCTAAGTCTTCAGCGAGCGGCCAATGACCAGCTTGAGGATCTCGGACGTGCCGCCATAGATCCTTTGCACCCGGGCATCGCGCCACATGCGGGCAATGGGATATTCTTCCATATAGCCGGCCCCGCCGTGGAGCTGCAGGCACTTGTCGAGAGACGCCCACTGCGTTTCGGTGTGCCACAGCTTCGCGGCCGACGCCTCTACAGCTGTCAGCTTGCCCGCAACGTGTCGGTTGATGGCCCAGTCGAGGTGGGACCAGCCAACCTGGAGCTCTGTCGCAATTTCGGCGAGCACGAACTGCGTGTTTTGGAAGTCGAACACCGACCGGCCAAATGCCCGACGATCAGACGTAAACCTTACTGTATCGTCCATCGCGCGCTGAACGCTTGCCTGCCCCATAATCGCCTGCGAGAGACGCTCCTGCGGCATCAGGGTCATGATCGCGGCAAACCCACGCCCTTCCCCGCCAATCAATGCATCAACCGGTACGCGCACCTCGTCGAAGAACAGCTCGGACGTATCTGCAGAATGCTGGCCGATCTTGTCGAGCTTGCGCCCGCGCGAAAAGCCCGCGCTGTCTGCATCAACGACCAGCAGGCTGATACCCTGCGCTCCACCGTCTGGATCAGTCTTTGCAGCCACGATAACGAAATCGGCGTTCTGGCCGCTGGAGATATAGGTCTTTGCGCCACTGATGACATACTCATTGCCATCCCGAATAGCCCGCGTACGGATTGATTTAAGGTCTGACCCCGCGCTCGGCTCGGTCATAGCGATCGCCGAGATCAGGGATCCATTCACCATGCCGGGGAGGTATTTCCGCTTCTGCTCTTCGGTCCCGAGATGAATGAAATAATCCGCAATGATATCGGACTGGAGCGGCAGGCTCGCAGACGATCCTGCATAGGTCAGTTCTTCCGTCACGATTGCATTGTACGAAAAGTCGAGCCCTGGACCACCATAGGCCTCTGGTACGGTAGGACACAGCAAACCGGCCTCGCCCGCCGCCCTCCAGAAGCTGCGCGGCGTAAGGCGCTCCCGTTCCCAGGTATCCAGATCAAGCTCCAGAGCGAAGAAACGCCGCACGGAATCGCGAAACATCGCGTGAGTATCGCCCTGACCGAGGCGTTCTATGGGAATGGGCATGAGCAGTTTGGCTTTCTCGGCAGGCGACTTGCGAATTCATGCACTGCTGGCAGTGCGAACGATCGGGCCATCACTGGGCCGGGGGCGTGGAAACTGTCATCCCTTCCAGTTCATCGCTGATTGTGATCTGGCAGGACAATCTTGAGGTCGCCCTGACCGGGGACACGGCATATTCAAGCATCTCCCGCTCCATGTCGTCGGCAGGCCCGACTTTCTCGAAGAAAACATCCTCAACATAGACATGGCAGGTCGCACAGGCGCGGGCACCCCCGCATTCGGCGACCAGGTCAGGAACGCCCGCCTTGACGCCAGCCTCCATGAGCGATGCGCCAGAAGCAGCCTCTATGATCCGGGCATTTCCCAAATGATCGACAACGGTAATTTTTGGCATGTATCCTGTCTGCGGCAGGGCCATGCCCCGCCGCCTCCTCTTAAAGTCTTCGAGTTTGGACATCGAATAGCGGGCACATCCGGGACATCGCGCCCAAGACGTCACCCCCCCCCGGCAAGTCCCCTATTTCAGCGGCTCAACAATACCGACCTTGGCCATCCTGGGATCCGGCGTGCCCTCCCAGTAATCAATGGACTCCAGCGAGGCCGGCAGGTCACGGGGCGTTCTCGGCGAATGTTCCGGAAACTCCTCCATACCGTAGCTGTACTCGACGGTCATTCCGTCCGGGTCGAGGAAATAAATGAAGACCGACTCCGAAGGCGGGTGCTTTCCGATACCAAACACGATCGGCACGCCAGCCTTCTTCATCCGGTTGTTCGCTTTGCCGATATCCCCCATCTCCGTGACCATGAAATTCAGGTGATTCAGCCCCGGATGCTTTGCAGAACCTACGCCAAAGGAGTGGTGAAAGGGGTTCGGGAAACAGCGCATGAATGTGACCATGCCATCAATGCGGTCAGACACGCGGAAATTCATTTCTTCCATCAGGAATTTTTCCGTGGCCTTCCGATCAGGACTACTCAGGACGAGATGACCGAGACGCGCGATCTTCGTGTGGGTGGTCTGATAGGAGGATGGCGCGTCCGCCATACTGCTGTAGAACTCGAACGTCACACCGGTCGTCGGCTCAGACATCCTGAAAGCTTCTCCGATGCCCAAATCGGACTGCTCTTCCGGGCTGACCGCCACGCACTCAATGCCAAGCCTGACAAAATGCGCCCTTACGGCCTCGAGCGCCCGGTCACTCTCCATCTGCCAGGCCACCCGCTTGAGGGCGGGCTCGGCGCCGCTGTAGATAACCAGATCATGGTGGCGGTCGCTGCACCTGAGGAAAGCCCGCTTTCCGTCCGGTTCTTCGTCCATCTTGAGCCCGACAAGCGTTTCGTAGAAATGCCGGGATTTCTCCAGATCCGTTACTGTCAGGGCGATGTAACCAAGACGCCTGTACCTTATGTCATCAATGCTCACGTCAATCCTCCCTCGGTCTGCGACCACCTCTGCGCCGTCCCCCGGCTCAAACTCACTGTAGAACAAACGTCTAAAACAAACTCGCAAAAAGGTGAAGGACGAAAATGCCGGATTCGAGAGATAGGGATGAGATAGAATGCCTGAGAGGCCGCCGAAGCCCTCCGCGGCCGCATGGGAAACCAGAACGCCGGACGCTCCTTTAACCCGTCAGGGCTGAACAGGGCCTGTCTGCCTCTGAAACCGGAGTCGCTTCCGACTCTCAGACAATTTCGAGTCAGTCGATATTCTGATCAGTCGATCTGCAGGCCTGCCCATATCGCGCGCTTCAGTTCAAAATCAGATATCGGAGTTAGGACAAACGATTGAACTTGTGCAATGCAGCAACTAGTTTACGAATGTGATCTCGCATTGCACACTGATCAACTACGCACCGACGCTCAGCCAAAGGATTCCAGCGGTGAACGACTTAGACACCAAGAGCAGAATTAAGGTCTGCGCCCGCCGACTGTTCGCCGAACGCGGCGTTGAAGCCGTAACTGTCCGCGAAATCGTGGCGGCGTCTGGCGCCAAGAATGGCGGATCTCTGAATTACTACTTCAAGTCCAAGGAAGGACTGATCTCCGAGCTCCTCGCCGACGTCTTTCGCGACAGCAGCGACGGCTGGCTCGAAGGCCTGTCTGAACTGCAGCGCGCCGGCGGCCCAAAGAGTGTACGGGACATTGTCACAGTTCTCGTTCGCTGGCCGGATGAATATAACAAGATGGAAGATCCCTCTCCGACAGCGAATCGCTTCCTGAGCAGCCTGCTCAGCACACGGCGGAAAATGGTTCGCGACTTTCTTGAGGTCGGAAATTTCTCTGTCTTCGGCCAGCTGCTTCGCTACATTCGAGATCTCAAGTCAGACCTTCCTCAGCCCGTGATCGAGCAAAGGCTTATCTACTTTTCCTGGTACGTCATCTCTGCCAAGGCCGCGCTGGAAAGCTATATTGCGTCAGGCAAGAAAAACCCGATCTGGGAAGGCTATGACCCGCTGGAGAACCTGATTGATTGCGGCACCGGGCTGCTCGAGGCCCCCTGCTCCGCAGCAGAGAAAAGCGCCCCGGGCGACACCGCGAGGAACAAATCCGGCGGCAACAAGAACCAGGCCCGGATACGCGCCCTGCATGCAGCATTTCCCGTATAACGCCGCGGGGCACTAGGCCCGCTTGCCAGCAAGGTCGAGCGCGACATCGACGATCATGTCTTCCTGGCCGCCGACCATGCGCCGACGGCCAAGCTCGACGAGGATGGCACGCGTGTCGAGGCCATATTGCTCCGCTGCCTTTTCCGAATGGCGAAGGAAAGAGGAGTAGACGCCGGCATATCCCAGGGACAGCGTTTCACGATCCACCCGGACCGGACGATCCTGCAGAGGCCGCACCAGCTCGTCTGCTGCATCCATCAGCTTGAACAGATCACAGCCATGCTTCCAGCCCTTCCGGTCGGCGGCCGCGATAAAGACTTCAAGCGGCGCATTGCCAGCCCCGGCCCCCATTCCCGCGAGTGATGCATCCACCCTGCAAACGCCGTTCTGAACTGCAACAATGGAATTTGCGACCCCAAGGGACAGGTTGTGGTGCGCATGGACACCGCGCTGCGTCTCAGGCTTGAGCACCCGATCATAGGCCTGAAGCCGCGCGGTGTACCCGTCCATATCGAGCGCGCCGCCACTGTCCGTGACGTAGACGCATCCGGCCCCGTAACTCTCCATCAGCTTGGCTTGCTCGGCGAGCTTCTCCGGCTCAACCATGTGGCTCATCATGAGGAAACCAACCGCGTCCATACCAAGCTCGCGCGCCGTTTCGATATGCTGTCTTGAAACGTCAGCTTCGGTACAGTGCGTCGCAACGCGGACCGACCGGACACCGAGCCTGTAAGCGTGTTTGAGCTCCTCGATCGTTCCGATTCCGGGCAACAGCAAGGTCGTCAACACAGCGTTCTTGACAACATCTGCAACGGCTTCGATCCACTCCCAGTCAGTATGGGCGCCGAAGCCATAATTGAAGCTCGAACCGTTCAGGCCGTCGCCATGGGCGATCTCGATCGCGTCTACCCCGGCTTCATCCAGAGCGGCGGCAATCTTGCGAACATGATCGAGACCGTACTGGTGGCGGATGGCGTGCATGCCGTCGCGCAGTGTCACATCCTGAATGTAAAGCTTGGTCTCAGTCGGATTAAAAGGCATCACGCTACTTCCTTTTCGCGTCGGCGAACTGCAATCTTCTCAGCTGTCACCAGGCCTGCAGACGTCATGATATCGAGATTGCCGGCATATGCCGGCAGGTAATGCGCGGCCCCTTCGACCTCGAGGAAAACGCTCGTTTTTATACCCTGGAACTCACCAAGACCGGGAATGCGCACGGGGTTGTTGGATCCAAAGCGCTCAAACTGGACCGCCTGCTTCAGCCGGTAGCCAGGCACATAGGACCGGACCTTCTCCACCATCTTCTTTATGGCGTCCTCGATCACAGCCTCGTCGGCACCGCTTGAAAGGGTGTAGACTGTGTCTCGCATGATCATCGGGGGCTCGGCAGGATTGAGGATAATGATGGCCTTGCCTTTCTCGGCGCCGCCAACGCGCTCTATGCCAGCGGAGGTGGTTTCCGTGAATTCATCAATGTTGGCGCGTGTTCCCGGGCCGGCTGACTTCGAGGATATCGACGCGACAATCTCGGCGTAGTGAACCTTCGCCACAGACGACACAGCGGCAACGACGGGTATCGTCGCCTGTCCGCCACAGGTCACCATGTTGACATTGGGCGCATCAAGATGATCGTCGCCGTTTACGACCGGAATGACATACGGGCCGATGGCCGCCGGGGTGAGGTCGACCATCACCTTCCCCGCCCGCGTCACGACCTCGTTATGGCGAAGATGGGCGCCTGCCGATGTGGCATCGAACACGATCCCGATTTCAGGCCAGACCTCAAGCTTTGTGAGACCCTCAATGCCTTCATGCGTGGTGGCAATATTCAGTCGCTTCGCGCGCGCCAGGCCATCAGACGTCGGATCAATGCCGACCATCGCGCCCATCTCGAGGACAGTCGACTTCCGAATGATCTTGATCATCAGGTCGGTGCCGATGTTTCCCGAACCTATAATCGCTACTTTCGTCTTTCCGGACATGCCTATCCCCTTCCATACTCGAATTCGCAGGTCCCCAAGCCCCCGATTCTGGCCACAACCCTGTCACCTGGCGACAGGGTCACCATGGGGCCCAGCGCGCCGGTGAGCACGATATCGCCTGCTTTTAGATGATCTCCCTGCGCTGCAAGCGTAGAGGCCAGCCACGCTGCCGCCTCCAGCGGATGGCCAAGACACGCAGCTCCGACCCCGAGGGAAGCAACCTGGCCATTGACCTCCATCGCCATCCCGCACGTGTAAAGATCAAGGTCGGCAACAGCATCTTTTGCATCACCCAGCACGAAGAATGCGGATGATCCGTTGTCTGCAACCGTGTCGGCGAAAGTGATCTTCCAGTCCGAAATCCGGCTGTCGACGATTTCGATCGCAGCAAACACCTGACCCGTTGCCTCGAGCACATCCGCTCTCGTAACTGCCGCGCTCTTCAGATCGGATTTCAGGATAATGGCAACCTCGGCTTCGGCCTTGGGCTGAATGCATTGGGATGGCAACAAGGTCCCCCGATTTGGAAGGCGCATATCCTCGAACAGAACACCGAAATCAGGCTGATCTACTCCGAGCTGCTGCTGCACAGACTTCGCCGTCAACCCAACTTTCCGGCCAACGACCTTCCGCCCGGAATCACTCCAGTAGCTCGTGTTGATGGCCTGAATCGCGTATGCTCCTTCTACATCCGTTGGAGAAAGAATGTCGCGAAGCGGCGGCACCGTCTGTCCGCAATAAGCTTCCCTCAGCCGGAGCGCGGCCGCTTGATACTGATCTCTGTCAGACGCCATATGCGGTGATCCCTGTTCTCTGTCTCTTGCTGGAGAGAAGCGTTCAATTAGACAAGGGTTTTAAATTCCGGGTCTTATATTTTCAATCAACACCGCTATGGGAGTTCTCAGGATACGGGAGAAAACGCATATGTCTCGAACGCACACGACATCGCTCGAAAAGTCACTGGCCCTCCTGAGAGGCATTGTCGCGGACGGCGGCAGGACGCCATTCAATGAAATTGCGGCTGGGCTCGATCTGCCGCTGTCGACAGCTTATCGCCTGGCCTCACAACTGGTGGATGCCGGCTTTGCCAGCCGCTACGGACCCAATCTTTACGGGCCGGGCCTCGCTGCGACGCTGCTGTACAGTCAAAGCGATGCCTCCGCGCATATTACGCGGGTCGCACGGCCGCTTCTGAAACAATTGTCTCAGGAAACCGGTCTGACCTCTCATCTTGGCATCCTGGAGAGCGGCATGGTCACTTACAAGATCCGCATCCCGGGCCGCCCCCCCAGAGCGGCCAGCTTCACTCGAGAAGGCATGCAGCTGGAGGCTTACTGCTCGGCACTTGGAAAGGTGCTGCTTGCAGGATTACAAGACGCCGATCTTGATGACTATCTGCACGAAGGCGCTTTCGTGCCGCTGACGCCTCATACCCTGATTGAGCCTGCCTCCCTGAAACAGGAAATTCTGAAAACCCGGCAGACGGGGTTCGCAATCGACGACAGGGAAGTCAGTGAGGATATGATCTGTCTTGCTGTACCCGTCGCCGGGCCACTGGGAGAAACCGTCGCCGCGGTATCCGTTTCGATGCTGGTCGGCAGAGGTCAGAACACAGACCCGATGGGCTTTCACCCCTTCCTCGAAACCTGCGCAAGGACACTCGGTGAACTTCTTGGCGCGCCGCGGGACGCAGCTCAGGAGGCTGATCAGCGTTCCTGAGAATCTGTCAGGGACGGACGATCACTTCGTCGAGGAACCTCTCCGCCGCCCCCCAGTTGAGGTTCTGAATTTCATTCACGGACAGAGGCAGGCTGGAAATGAACTTCGCCGGATCCTGCTGCATGATCGGATAAGGGTAATCTGTTCCGGCAAAGACGCGACCGGGCGCGACGTTTCGAACCAGATAGCACAGATAGTCCGGGTCCAGAACATTGCTGTCGAAGTACATCTTCCGAATGGTCTGACTGGGTGCCTCGGGCATGCGTCCTCCATATCCGTCAGTCGCATGCCATCCCGTATCCATCCGCCCGATGATCGACCCGATCGCCCCCCCGCCATGACTGAACGCGATGCGAAGACGCGGGAAACGGTGCAGGATCCCGCTCATCGCAATCGATGCGGCGGCCATGGCAACATCGATCGGAAAATAGACAAATGCCGTCTCAGCCGGCGGCATGTTTGCGGCTATTGCCGCGACCGGCTGAAGCGCATGGACGAATACCGACAGTCCAAGCGATTCCGCCTCTGCATAAAACTCATCGAACGACGGATCGCCAAGCATCGTGCCGTTGATGTTGCTGCCCAGCTCCACGCCTGAAAGGCCGTAATCGAGCTTGATGCGCCTCAGATATCGCTTTGCTGCGGCAGGATCCTGAAGAGGAACCGCGCCTAATCCGCGAAAGCGTCCCGGATGCCGGGCAATCATCTCCGCAATCTGAGCATTGACGGCATCGCACAGGATCACCGCGTCTTCGGTCGCATGCCAGTAAGACAGCAATTCCGGCATCGGAGAGAGAACCTGCACCGCCACATCGTCGCGGTCCATATCCTCAAGACGCCGAGCAATGTCCCAGGACCGGTTGTCGAGAGACCGGAATGGCTTGTCCCCGATCATGAGCGTGCCCGACACCGGGCTTTCGCAAGCCATGCACGGCCAGCGCTTGGCAGCCTCTGCGTTCGGGGCTGCCGGGTAATCCAATGGCGAGACGTGGCAGTGAACATCAATGATGGGCACAAGCAGACTCCAGGTCCGGAACAGTCAGAAAAATCTGACCCAGCGATGCGACGGATTACAGAATTATTGTGACCTTACCCTGATCGCGAAGACTGTTGGACGCGAGGAAGGACCGCTTGGACAGGATCCGCAGCTTCCCGCCTATCGTTCTGAAAATATAATTATGGTGTCCCGCATAGATGTCGATCACGTCGTTTTTTGCGCGATGCGTAATGAACCGGCAGGTCACGTGAACACCTTTTTCATCACTCCCTCTGACCCGGACGTTCGATATCAGGTGGGACTGCACCGATCGGGGCCACTCGGCATGTGCCGCCTTGTCCAGCAACCGCTTCACGCGGTGCCCGAGCCGGAAATAGTTATCGGCAATGTAAAAAAGGTCTTGTGCAGAATCCGCCGTGTCCGGCGCGCCCGCCCGCGGCACCTCATAAACCGACTCCTCGGTGAAAAGGGCAAGCCACTCTTCGAGCCGCCATTCGTCGAGCATGGCGGCTTCTTCGAATAAGAAATCCTCATAGACGGCGCGTGGCAATGGCTGCTCTACCTTTGCGCCTGCTACCTGTTTCTGATCAGCCATCATTCGCCTCCCATCCTGCGATCCCATTCGCGCCAGAAGCAGCGCATCTGCTCTTCATCATCCGCCCTGAACGGCTCACCCGCGCCGCGCGACAGGCCACGAGAAATATCGTTCCATGGCGCAAGCTGGTGGGCAGCATACCCCCGATAGGCCGACTCAAGCGCCTCGACATCGTCCGGCGTCGCAAAGCCGCCTGGCCCGAGGAATTCCAGAAAATTGTCCAGACGCCGCTTACGGAAGTCCCTTGATTCCCCTTTTACACCGAGCGCCCATGCCGTCACATTCATGAGCCCCGGTTCCACCGGATAAAATGTCCGTACCGTGATCGCCATGATATCGTTGATCACAAGGTTGGGAAAAATACCCGTGTTGCGGCCAAGCTGGCAGATACGGTTAGCCTGCTCCACTCCGACACGGCCGATCACTTCACGCTTGATCTCGTCAACTTCCGTCTTGGCCTTCTCCCCCCAGGCGGGGATCCACTTGGCGACTGGCCGCCCCCAGGGCGCGTCGCCCTCAATGGCCGCATGACCATTCTTCAGGTTCATGACATTGGTGACCTTGGGCAACTCAGCC
Organism: Alphaproteobacteria bacterium HGW-Alphaproteobacteria-18; assembly: GCA_002841155.1. GTDB lineage: Bacteria > Pseudomonadota > Alphaproteobacteria > Caulobacterales > Hyphomonadaceae > Hyphomonas. The sequence continues at coordinate 74,709 of PHEH01000005.1, read as the reverse complement.
GGCCCACCAATCGCATCGGCGAGATACTTGAAGTATGTCTCGTGCGTGTCCATTGCATGATAGCCATCGTAACTGTTCTCCATAAGGAGCTTCCAGTTCGAGCGAATGCTGTACTTCTGCGCGCCGCCTGCGACTTCCATGCCGTTCGGCCCGTGCTGGTCGATGATATCGAGCACAAGCTTGGCGTCTGCCAGATAGGAGTCCAGCGAGTTCGCGCCATTGTCATAGTTGATGAAGTAGAAATCCCGATATTGCTCCAGCTTTACCGGAACCAGGTTGGCGCAACCATCATGGTTGAAGTTTTCCGGATAGGTGCCCGGCTGGTGGCGTGTCGCATAGCTGCCATTATTGTTGAATGCCCAGCCATGGTAGAAACACCTGAAGCCAAGCGAATTGCCAGCCTCCTGACGCTCGACCATCGCGCCCCTGTGCGGACAGGTGTTGAGGAAAGCATGAAACTCGCCCTTGCGGTCGCGATTGAAGATAATCTCCTTGCCGCCGACATTGCGCGTCACGAAGTCATTGGGATTAGGCAACTCAGACGCATGACCGAGAAACAGCCAGCACCGGCTGAAAATCCTGTCCCGCTCCATCGCGAGCACTTCGTCGTCCAGGAACGCTTTGCGATTGACCCTGAACAGCCCGTTTTCGCGATCGTCCACGACCATGGACGTTCCGCGCGTTTTACTTTCCGTGACCAATGAATCCGGCATGCCAATCCTCCTGCACCTCGCCCCGCCCGCCCTGTTCCGGGACCAATTTATCGCCATAAGAGGCTTCGATCAGGGGCTTTGCGTCCACCTTGATGCGCCTTCCAAATGGTATTACCAATCGATATTGTCCCGGGTGCGGACTGTCAAACTAAAATATTTGTTTTACGCGATAACAACGGTGCGTCAATGTGCGATCAGGATCTGGACAGGTGGCACATGCCGTTCTCCGTACCCTTACCCGCCACAACAGCCACAGGGGTTGTTTGGACATCCTGGAGGAGGAAGAAGGCTTCGGCTGTGACAGCCGCAGAGTTGAAGCCGGACGGATCATGACCCAACGTCTTTTTGAAGAAGTCTATAACTCTATCCGCCGCGACCTGATGCGAGGAAAGCTGAAGCCTGGCGATAAGCTTCCGTCCGAGCGCGACCTCGCTGAACAACTCGGTGTGGGCCGCCCTGTGGTCCGCGAAGCACTGCGCGCACTTGAAAACTCCGGGATGCTTGAACTGCGCAAGGGAGTCAGCGGCGGCGCATTCATCCGACAGGGAGATGGCCGGGCAGTCTCCAGGACAGTCAATGACCTCGTTTTCCTGGGGAAGCTGTCACTCGACCAGCTCACCGAGGCGCGGAGCTACCTGCTCGACCAGGCCGTCCGGCTCGCCTGCGCGCGCGGGACCGATGCCGACTTCGCGGCCCTGGACGCAAACGTCGAACGCATGCGCGTCGCTATCGAAGCGCAGGCGGTCGAGGCGTCGATCTCTGAAATCATGGACTTCTACGCACTCCTCGGCACCGCCGCCAAAAATGACGTGCTGACCGTGATAATTGGGTCGCTATCGGAAATCATCGCCCAGATCCTGCTCGCTCTCCGGCCAGAACACCTGACCGATCTCGTCGCCATGAGGCGGGAAGTTCTGGATAAGATCAGGCAGCGCGATGCCGACGCAGCCTCCGCTGCAATGGCGGCGCACATGGCAGTGCTGCACGCCTATGTTGTGCAAAAATCCGGCAACCTGCACATGCTGGATCTCGAGCCATTTGATAGCCACGCCTGATATGTCTCCTGGAGGGAAAGCGCCTCCCTGGCTGAGCGGCGCGGCGACACGCCGAACAGTTCGACCTGGCCCGCCGTCACGCAAAAAGACTTCAGTGGAGCAGAAGAGAGACAGGCCGGGCGACCTGACTCAGTTTTGGGCACACCTGAGCATAGCCGTACCTTGCCGGAAAATGAGGTGTACAGACTTTCTTCGCACGCCTTCCCCGCAACGCACTGAAGTGACCCGTCAACCGGGAAGCGCAAGAATCATGATCTTCTGCCGCGCACGAAGGGAGCCCCTGCCCTTAAGCAGATCAGAGTTCCCGGAAAATCCAAATGCATGAGACAGCCTCAAGCCGGCGACAGGCTCGCCGGGCAAGCGGCTGGACCGGTTCTTGCTAAAGCAATCCACCGGCGGATCCAGCTGCCGCCCCGCAAGTCTGACAGACCGCCCCGGTTTTCTAGGCTGCCTCCTGCTCCAGGAAGCGGACGACCTGTTCGCGTTGCGAGGCAGGCGAACCCAGCAGCTCGGCATTGCAACGGGCCCGCTTGTAATAGAGGTGATTTTTCATCTCCCAGGTAAAGCCGATCGCACCGTAGACCTGAATGTTCCGGTGCGATGCCTCCTTATACTGATCACTGGCGTAGCTCTGCGCCATGGCCGCAGCGAGGCTCGACCGGCTGTCACCTTCTGACAGCGCCCAGGCCGCGTATTGCACCATGGCATTGGCGCCCTCTGCGGCACCCGCAATATTTGCAAGCTGGTGCTTGATGGCCTGGAAAGCGCCGATTGGCCGGCCAAACGCAATTCTCTGTTTAGCGTAAGACACTGCATCGTCGAGAACGGCCCGGATCCCAGAAGCGCTTTCAGCTGCAAGGACAAGGTAGAGCCGGTCACGCACCCATGGCCAGACCTGATCGCTGCTCTGTTCCAGCCGCTCAGCCTCGACCTCTTTCAGTACAAGCTTGCAGACCTGGCGCGTTATATCCCGCCAGGGCAGGACTTCAATTTCAACGCCGGCAGTCTCCGCATCGACAAGAAAAAAGTCCTTTCGACCCTCAACGAGGGCCGAAACAATAATCTTGTCCGCAGATGCTGCATCGACCACGAACGACTTCGTACCCGATAGCCGATAGCGATCACCTGCCTTCGTAGCTGCGACATCCGTCGCCATATTATCGTACGATCCGCTTTCATCAGCGACCGCGAGCGCCAGCTTCAGGCCCTCTGCAAGCTTGGGCAGGTACGCCATTTTCTGGGCTTCCGAACCCGCCTTTTCGATAGCCCATGCACCCGCAAGCGTTCCGAACAGGGGTGACGGAGCCAGCGTGCGCCCGGTTTCGCCGATAATCATGACCAGGTCGATATAACTCATTCCGAGTCCGCCATAGACCTCGGGAACCGCAATAGCGCTCCACCCGAGCTCAACGATCTTGTCCCAGAGCTGATCATACCCTGCTGCCGACACATCCGCGCCCGGCCGAAGGAGCGGCGACAGATCAACCCGCTCGTCGACAAACTTGGCGGCGGAATCGCGAAGGAACTCGTGGTCCTCACTCAGTGCAAAATTCATGCTGTGTCCTACTCTGCTGCTTTGGCCCGGCCACCGGAAAGCTCCGAGAACGGAATCTTTGCAGTCGGGTCTATATCTCTGGGAAGCCCCAGCACACGCTCAGCCACCACGTTCAGCAGCACTTCCTGCGTACCGACGCCCAGCGTATTGGCCGGCGAGAACCAGTAGGCGTAATCCCAGTCGGAGAACATGCCCCACTTCTTGTCGGGCAAGGGCAGCACGTCCGGGTCACGGATCATGCCCGCCGCGCCTTGCGAGCGCTTGGCGATGTCGGCCATGCGCTGCCCGTGCGGCGAAGACAGCATCTTGCCCGCACTGCCCTCGAAGCCGGCAGGCTTGCCATTCATCCGGTTGCTCATATTCCGGTAGGTCAGCAGCCGCAGGATCTCGCCTTCGATATACGTCTTGGCGGCATCATCGCGGAGAAGCGGATCGCTGATGCGTCCGGTTTTGATAAGACCATCCATAAGATCCCGCGCCGTCGGCCCCATACCCCAGACGACACCTGGCTTCGTCATGCCGACGCGCTCGGTCTGAAGCTGCTCGATTGCCAGCTTCCAGCCATCCCCTTCCCGTCCGAGAAGGGCATCGGCCGGCACCTTCACATTGTCGAGAAATACTTCGTTATACTCGTTCTTGTTGCCCGTAAGGTCGATGATAGGGTTCACGGTGATACCCGGGCTGTGCATGTCGATGAGAAACATGCTGAGGCCCGTATGTTTGGGCTTACTGGTGTCCGTGCGCGCCACGAGAACTCCCACCGAAGCGTGATCGGCCACCGACGTCCAGATCTTGTGACCATTTACAATGTAGTGATCACCCTCAAGTTTAGCGGTCGTACGTAGTCCACCCAGATCAGAGCCGCCAGACGGCTCGGAGAAGAGCATGCACCAGATTTCTTCGCATGCGAGCGCCGGCGGCAGGAACTTCTGGCGCTGCGCCTCGGTGCCATGGGTCAGCAGGGACTGGCCGCACTGATTCAGGCCGATCGCGTTAATCGTGTAGGGAAGCTCCAGGCCTGCCCGCTGAATTTCCTCGTCGATAATCCATTGCATCTCCGCATCCGCCGACACGCCCCAGGGCTCCGGCCAGTTGGAGGCAGTCCAGCCCTGCGCAGCCAGCTGGGCGTAGGTGGGGTTGGGATTCTTTTCAAACCAGCTGCGCACCTTTACGCGCCGCGGGTCATCTTCTCCCGGCAAATTGAAGTCCAAAGTTTATCCCTCCGCTTTACTTCCTGTAGGCTGCGCTCATCACACCTGACGAGAGACAGCGCGTAGAATCTTACCTGTTTCAGCCATTGCGAAATGCCATTCCGTTGTTCGCAGTGCGCAATCCTGACGTCCAAGACCAGGGCACCCTCGGAATACCCTCGCCACACTCTCATTAGTTCGTTTGTTTTAGTTCGACGTCAAGTCCCTGCGCGCAGGAAGGCCCATCGATCTGCCTTCCCTTCTCATGCGGAGCGTCCCGATACGGACAGCTTTGCCGCCAGCTTTCCGAAGATTACGCTTGATAGCTGATTGTGCCTTGTGCCCGCCCAGCCGGCCCCAGCCTCCCTGAGGCTCAGACAGAAAAACGAGACAGACAGGGACGCAGGCCACGATCACTCCCGACGTCCCGAGCAGAACAGCCTGCCTGGCCCTTTCACATTGCGAAGCTGTCACTGATAACCGACGTGCTGAGGGGTGAGGATGCGCGCGCTCCCGAGCGCCTCCTTCTGGGACAGAGACGTTGGCACGCCCGGCCTGGGATAAGCCTCGGGATCAACACGCCCGTCCCTCTGCCGAAAACAGCTATGCTTAGATTTTAGAGAAACCTCCGCCCGCGCAGCTCAGATCGTGCGGCTCATCAGTTCCTTCATGATTTCCGAAGAGCCGCCGAATATACGCATCACGCGCGCATCGCGCCACATCCGCGCAATAGGATACTCATTCATGTAGCCGACCCCACCATGCAGTTGCAGGGAGGTATCACAAACCTCCCAGAGCAACTCGGTGTGGAAAAGTTTTGCCGCAGCCGCCTCGTCAGCCGTCAGCTGCTTGCGGACATGGCGGGCCAGAGCCCAGTCGAGATGGGCCCAGCCGACCTGGAGGCGCGCCTTGAGGTCAGCGAGGGTGAAGCGGGTGTTCTGGAATTCGAAAACCTTCTTGCCGAAAGCCGTCCGCTCCTTCGTAAAGCGCACAGCTTCATCATAGGCGCGCTGCGCCATCGCCTGAGACGAAACCGCGATACTCAGCCGCTCCTGCGGAAGCTGGCTCATCATGTAGGCAAAGCCCATATTTTCCTGCCCGAGCAGGTTGGTTGCCGGTACACGGACATTTTCAAAGAACAGCTCGGAGGTGTCCGCCGCATTCTGCCCGATCTTGTCCAGATTGCGGCCGCGCGTGAAGCCCGGACGATCGGATTCAACGAGGAAAAGCGAGATGCCCTTTGCGCCCGCGCTCATATCGGTCTTGGCAACCACGATGGCGAGGGTACAGTTCTGCCCTGCCGAAATATAGGTTTTCGCGCCGTTTATGACGTATTCATCACCGTCCCGAACTGCGGAAGTCCGGATGCTCTGGAGGTCGGAGCCTGCGCCGGGTTCCGTCATGGCAATGGCGAGAATTGTATCGCCGCTGACGCAGCGCGGAAGCCATTTCTGTTTCTGCTCTTCAGAACCGTAATGAACCAGGTACTCCACCACGACATCTGACTGAAGGGTCACCAGCACCATGGAGTCGACATAGGAGTTCTCCTCGGCGACGACCGCGTTATACCGAAAATCGAGCCCGAGACCTCCATAAGCCTCCGGAACCGTAGGGCACAGAAATCCTGCGTCACCGAGCTTCTTCATGACGGCGGGCTCGATGAGGCCCGCGTTCTCCCAGCGATCGAGATTCGGAACGATCTCCTTCGCATAGAACTTCCGCACGGAGTCACGGAATACCTCATGCTCCTCATTGTAGACTGTACGCCTGCTGGTATCGAGCATACTTCTGATTTCCTTTGTCAAAACTAGTCAGACGACCGGGGCGAAACGGAGGAACTGCACTGACGGCAAGCCGCACGGTCAGGGGTGACCAGGCGAGCGCCCCCGCGCAGGCAAGCTCAAAGCGCGCCCGGCCGGCCGCCGGGCCGGGCAGATCAGCCAGGAAAACATGGGGGCCGCCCGCCCGGCCCGCACTCAGTAAGGGCGATCCAGGAATGCGCCGACAATGCTGTTGAACTCATCCGCACGCTCCCACTGGCACCAGTGCCCGCACTTGGAGAAGACGTGCAGGTCGGCATTGGGGATCGTCTTGAGCAGAATGAACGCAGCATCCAGAGGCAGGACGCGATCCTCACGGCCCCACAGGATCAGCGTCGGATGCTGCAACTCATCCAGACGTTCACGCCAGAGGTCGTTGCGGGGATTATGAGCCTGGCCTCGAAGCGGAGGATCCTTCATCGTCTGAGGCGCCATCGCCGTCTTCAAGCGCTCCTCGAGAAGCTCATCAGAGATCTGAGACGGATCATAAACCAGCAGCTCCACCACCTTACGCAGCTTCTCCATTGTCGGGCCTTCACCATCATAGAAGTTCAGCATACGGAATAGCCCCTCCGTCGGAAAAGTCGACGTCATCGGAATGCTGCCACCCGGCCCCATCAGGACCAGCTTATGGGCCCGGTCGGGATGATCCAGCGCAAAGCGCAGGGATGTGCCACCACCCAGCGAGTTACCAACGAAACTCGCCTTCTCGATACCCTCATGGTCCATGATGTCGAGAACAGCCTCGGCCATCGGATCAAAAAGGCCCGCATAACCGGTACGCTTATCGGACTTGCCATAACCCGGCAGATCAATGGTGATGACGCGGCGCCCCTGATCTGCAATCGGGTCTATGTTTCGGCGATAATTGCTATAGCCATAAGCACCCGGGCCTCCGCCCTGGATCAGGAAGACGACATCACCTTCTCCGGTATCGTGGTAATGGACCTTGCCTTTAGGAGCATCGACGAACTTGCTCTCATATGGTGAGTCAAACATAGTGGCCTCTTCTCCCCTCGGATTTTTCTGATTTACCGCCTGAAACATCCGTTCTATTCCGGTTTTGATCAACCCTCATTTTGTCGGCATCGGAGTTTTTTTTCCGCCATGTGAGACGCAGGCCTGAAAATGCAGGCCGGGGCGGAGCCGGCTGACGTCGCATAGGCGCTGAGGATCAACCACCAGGCGCCATCTGCTCAATGGCCCTGATCCTGGCAAAATCAGGCTCCCGCATGCCACCCCAAGGGTCGGAGGATTCAACAGTTCGCGCGACCCTCCGTGGCAGGCGCGCACCGGTCTCGGAGAATTCTTTCATGCCAAAACGGTATTCGAGCGTCATACCGTCCGGATCGGGGAAATAGAAGAACATCGATTCCGACTGTGAGGGCCTGCCAGGCCCACAGACGATGGGAACATCTTCGGGTTTCATGCGCACGTTCGCCCGCCCGATATCGTCAATGTCAGCCACGATGAAATTTAAGTGGTGCAGCTGCGGTGCAGCAGCCGTGCCGACACCGGCTCCCGTCTCAGGACCAAACGCCAGGCTTGATTTATAGTACAGACGTACTAATCTGATGTGCGCGCAAGACGCAGCGTCCGGATCGCAGCCCTGCGCGGTCCCAAAGGAGCGACCGATGACTGAAAAGTTGATCCGAACGGATTCCAGAGACGGCATCCTGACTATCACGCTCCAGCGGCCGGAGTCCCTCAACAGCCTTAATTCGGAAGCCTGCTTCGAACTTTCCGACATCTTCGACCAGTATGAAAAGGACGAAACCCTCCGCGTCGCCATCGTGACGGGCGCAGGCGAAAAGGCATTCTGCGCAGGACACGATCTCGTTGATGATTTCTTTGACCCCATGCCCGCCTCCGGATGGGCCGGCCTCTCCCATCGCGCCGGCCTGGACAAGCCGCTGATCGCTGCGGTCAATGGACTTGCGCTGGGCGGCGGATGGGAACTCGCCCTGCTCTGTGATGTGGTGGTGGCTGACCCTCGCGCGAGTTTTGGCCTGCCTGAGCCAAAGGTGGGCTTTGCGGCGCTGGGCGGCGGCGCGCGCCTCCTCCCCCACCGTGTTCCACATCATATCGCAATGGGCCTGCTCCTCACGGGACGGAGGCTGACGGCGGGTGCTGCTGCCAGCCTGGGCCTCGTCAATGAGGTCTCCGAGCCCGGCAAGGTGCTGGAAACCGCCCGCAAATGGGCACAGGATATGCTGGCCTGTGCACCTCTGGCGCTTCGCATGTCGAAGAAGCTGGCACTCGCCTCGACCAATCCCCCACTTCTGCGCGAGGCGCTGCATAAGTTGGAAATCGACCTGACCGGCGAACTTGCCCAAAGCGCAGACGCCTATGAAGGCATGAACGCCTTCAAGGAGAAACGCGCACCTGTCTGGACAGGAAGATAGTCAGGGAATTTTGCGGGCATGCGGCGGCGCATGCCGGAAAAAGGGAGCAGCCATGGACCTCGAATTGCAGGGTAAGCGTATCCTGATTACCGGCGGATCAAAGGGTATCGGTCTTGCCATCGCCGATGCGTTTGCCCGGGAGGGGGCGAGCCTCGTTCTCGTTTCACGGTCGGAGGCTGACCTCCAGGCTGCCCAGACCCGTCTCTCATCCAGTCACACAGTCCGTATCGAGACGATCAGCGCCGATCTGGCGACGTCTGCCGGTATTGAAGCGGTGTCCGGCGCTGTTTCGCAGGTAGATATTCTGGTGAACAATGCCGGCGCAATTCCGCCTGGCTCGCTGACCGACATCAGCGCCGAACAATGGCGCAAAGCCTGGGATCTGAAAGTCAACGGATACATTGACCTGACTCGATCACTTTACCCCAAGGTGACAAAGCCCGGGGGCGTGGTGATCAACATCATCGGCTCTGCAGGCGAAAATCCCAACAAGGACTATATCTGCGGCAGCACGGGCAATGCAGCCCTGATGATGTTCACGAAAGCCTTCGCCCGGCACGCCCGCAGCGATGGCGTGCGCGTCCTGGGCATCAATCCCGGCCCCGTCCTCACTGACCGCTTCAGGATGCTGCTGCAGGCTGAGGCTGAGCGCCGTTTTTCAGATGCTGGCCGATGGCAGGATCTGATCCGGGATCTGCCTTTCGGCCGCGCGGCTGAACCGCGGGAAATTGGCGATGCAGCGGCATTCCTCGCGTCCGTACGATCGGGCTACACAAGTGGTTCAATTGTTACCATTGATGGAGGGCTCTGATGGGTGACCGGCCGAAAATCGGTTATATCGGGCTCGGCGACATCGGCGCACCGATGGCGGAGCGCATACGCTCAGCGGGATGGCCTCTGACCGTATGGAACCGCACGCCTGCGAAGACCGAGCCCCTGTTGCAGGCCGGTGCGGAGGCGGCCTCTTCTCCGGCTGACCTTGCCAGCAGGTGCGATGTGATCTTCACCTGTCTCGGCAGCGTCGGCGCAATGCACGACGTCCTGTCCGGCACCCACGGTGTCCTTAAGGCATCGGGCATCCGGGCGCGGCTTGTCGTTGACAATTCAACCGTACCCCCGGCGGACGCCGTCGCGTTTGCTCAAAAGCTTGCGGCCGCCTCAATACGATTTGTCGATGCCCCCGTATCGGGCGGCGCAGTCGGCGCGCGTGCAGGCACGCTGGCCGTGATGGCCGGCGGCGCGCCTTCGGACGTCGCCGTGGCGGAGCCGATACTGCAAAGCTTTGCGAGCAAGGTAACCCATCTCGGACCCGTCGGCTCGGGGCAGGCCATGAAAGCCTGCAATCAGGTTCTGAACTTCGGAACCATGGCTGCGCTGGCAGAGGCGATTGCTTTGGGAGGCCGCTACGGTCTGACGCCGCAGACCCTCGTCGAAGCCGTGACCGGCGGGTTCGCCGAATCGAACGTGTCACGGGAATTCAGCCGGTCGCTCGCCGCAGACGACGCCAGTCCGGTTCGCCTGCTGGTCGAGACACTCGATGCCTTTTATGGCGGCCGCATTCGCCGGGAGCTTTCCGGCAATCTCAGTATCCTGATGAAGGACCTTGAAATGGCACTCGACATGGCGCGTGCCCGCGGCGTTCCCCTGCCCGTCATTTCCCATTTCGATTCAGTCTTCAGAATGATCCAGCATCTGGAAAGCTGACCGGCAAGATCAGCCCTGGGCCGCGTTCCGGCCGGCCACAAGGCCGAATGTTGCCGAGCTGGAGAGCGATGACGCGCTGTAATATCCGGCGCCGTGGAAACCGCCCGCGACCTCCCCGGCAGCGTACAGCCCGTCGATCGGCACTCCGAACCAGTCCACCACAGCCAGGCGGCCATCCACGGCGACCCCGCCATAGGTGGAGGTTATCGCGTTAGCCGTTGCGGCAATATAATAAGGCGGACTGTCTATCGGGCGGAGGCCGCGTGTCCGGCCAAACAGCTCATCCTTCCCGGCAGCCGCTGCAGTATTGTAGGTGCTGACGGTCGCTTCGAGCATATCGGGATCAATTCCAACCGCCTCAGCAACGCCCCGGATCGTCTCTGCCTGCTTTACATAACCGCCTATCAGAGCTTCCTGGTAGTTGTTGACGCTGGTGTCACCGAGCGAGGCCGACATCATGACGTCGTCGAATACCTGGAAAGCAATCCCGCCTGGCTGCGCCATACCGATCGATCCCAGCGCCTTGTAGCTCTGCGCTTCGTCAACAAAGCGCCTGCCATGCTTGTTGACCATGATGGCTGCATCCTGAAACGCAAAGATAAGAGGCGGAATTTCGTCGGCCTTGGTTGCCGTGTCAGGATAATTGCGAATTGCCCCACCGAACGATCCTGCGACATAGCCCAGATCTGCATGTCCCGCGCCCAGATCACTCGCCATGATCAGACCGTCGCCCGTGTTGGCAACACCGCCATGTTTTACCCCCGCTGCAAGTTCTGGCGCGTAGATGCTCAGGAGCTCCGCGTTACGGGAAAAGCCGCCGGTGGCCAGGACCACGCCTTTGTGAGCAGAAATCTCGACGGCACGATCCCCGAACATGACCTGGCACGCTTCCACACGCTCCGTGTCGGGATTACGGACAAGGCGCACGCCGGCAGACTTGCTGACAAAGCGGATGCCCGGATGGGCCAGAACCTTCATGTGAAGCTGCGTTACGGCCCGGCCGGTTCCGGTCATATGAGCTCTCGGCATATCTGGTGGCGGAGACATGAACAGCTCGAATCTGATACCTTGCGCCTTGAGGAAGCTGTACGCATCCAGCTGTTTTGCGAGAAACAGTTCGACAAGGTCACGATTATTGCGCCCCTTCCCCGAGCGCAGCAGCGCATCGCGGAAAGCCTCGATCGAATCGCTGACATTCGCCGCTTTCTGCTCGTCTGTTCCACAAAAGGCAAAGCCACCACCCGCGATTGCCGAGCTTCCCCCTGCCTGCGAGGATTTCTCAAGAAGCAGGACACGCGCGCCCGCATCGGCCGCGGCAAGGGCCGCGCAGTGTCCTGCCATACCCGCCCCCAGCACGAGAACGTCTGTTTCGGTAGGTAGTTCGCCAGTTTCCCTGAGCATTCGGTGCCTCCCGGAAGGTCTATCAAGCTGGCCAATGCCAGCCTGATTGACCGTATGCCGCAGGGCCTTTCCCGCAATGCCATAATCAGCCAAACGGGCTTCACTTTTCTGGAAAGCCGCATCCTCGCTTCTGTCAGTTCCGCCGCCCTGCCGCACACGTAGAGTCGGTTCAGATCAGTTCGAGGGAAATCGCATGAGCCAGGTAAAACCACAATTTGATGTCGTCATCGCAGGCGCTGGCCCGGTCGGACTGACGATGGCAATCGACCTCGGGCGGCGCGGCGTCCGGACGCTGATCGTCGAACGCAACCCCTCAACTGGCCCCTGGCCGAAAATGGACCGGTCCAACTCCCGCACAATGGAATTCTACCGCCGCCTTGGCATCGCAGATGAAGTTCGGGCGCTGGGTTACCCTGCTGACGCCTCAATGGACATCTTCATTGTGCGTTCGCTTTCTGAGGCTCCGTTGCTGAAGCAGCACTATCCGTCTGTTGCCACCATGCGCGAACGCATCGAGGCGGCAACCGATCACTCCCAGCCACTCGAGCCCTACCAGCTTGTCTCGCAAAACCGGCTTGAGCCCCTGCTGAAATCGGTTGCCGAGAATACCCCCAATGTAACGGTGAGATACGGATGCGAACTGACCGCCCTGGCGCAGGATGCAGAAGCCGTCACGGTGACGTTGAAGCCGTCCGATGGCGGGCAGGAGGAGGTCCGGTGCAGCTTCCTTGCGGGTTGCGATGGCGGCGGCAGCACCGTGCGCAAGTCGCTTGGCATCAGGCTGGAAGGCCAGGGCAGCCTGCGCAAAATGAAGCAGATCTGCTTCCGCTCGGAAACACTCTACGACCGCATTCCGATGGGTAAGGGCCGCCATTACTATTTTACGGACCCGGAGGGTTCTGCAATCATCGTTCAGGGAGATCGAAAGGAATTCACTCTCAATTCCGACATTCCTGACGATACCGACCTCGACGAATGGATCCGCAGGAAAATCGGCCCGGGCATCGAATTCGATTACGAGCTTCTCAACGTCAGCAACTGGACCCTGCACCTGCTCCTGGCTGAGAAGTATCGCGAAGGCCGGGCATTCCTGGCAGGAGACGCCGCGCACCTCGTGATCCCCACGGGCGGCCTCGGGATGAACTCCGGTGTCGGCGATGCGCTCGATCTTGCATGGAAACTTTCAGGCACCGTCCATGGCTGGGGGGGGCCGGGCCTGCTCGAAAGTTACGAGATCGAGAGGCGCCCCGTGGGACAGAAAACTGTGGAGGCTTCCGGCTGGGCAGCGCAGGGCCTGGGCCTCTGGCGCGCAAACCTTACCGCCGCCGTCGATCAGGACACAGAGGAAGGACTGGATCAGCAGCACAGGGCCGCCCAGCTTGCCAACCGGCACCATCGCCGTGTCCACGAGATGGTCGGCGCAGAACAGAACTATACCTATGCCGGCTCCCCCCTCATCGCATCTGAGGCCGATGCCGAGACCAGCTGGGAAACTGTGCGATACCTTCCGACTACGGAGCCAGGTGCACGCATCCCGCATATCTGGCTTAAGGACCGGGCAGCGATGCAGGACGTGCTGGGCGCGGACTATACATTTGTCGACCTTACGGGCATGGCCGATGCTTCGGCGGTCAAGGCGGCCTTCGATACGATCGGCGCCCCTCTGCGCATCCTTAGCCGCAATGAAGAACACGTGCGGATGGTCTATGGCTGCCGCTACCTGCTCGTGCGCCCGGACCTGCACATCGTGTGGACCGGAAACAGCCTGCCCTCAGACCCGCAGTCCCTCGCAAGGCTCGCGACCGGCCATTGAAGACCCCTATGCTGCAGGCCGGACTGCAGGCGGGGTAAACCCTACCTGCCTTTCGGCTGGAGCGCATACTGATCGATTGAACTGGCGGGTATTGTGTAACCTTCGGCGCTGAGGATTCTTTCAAGATTCGCTTCCACGATCTCAGCCGAAAGGTCGGCATGGGTCATCCCCGGCGCGGTCGCCGAAAAGATGCGCGCAACACGGCCGCCAGCCACGCTCAGCACTTCGCCACTCAGCTCGCAGCGTCGGTGTGACAGGTAGACGACGACGGGCGAAACGGCCTGCGATGTCAGCCGGGAAGTATCGAGCTCCGGATGCTTGTCGAAATAGCTTTGCGCCAGCGGTGTTTCAGCGACCGGGCAGAGCGTGTTCACGCGGATGCCGCAATCGCGATTGTCGAGAGACGTCGCTCTGGAAAGGCCAAGAACGGCCGCTTTTGCGATGACGTAAGGCGCCGCTTCAGCGGCACCAAAGGCCCCGACAGCCGAAGCGGTATTTATGATCCGCCCATACCCTGCCTTGCGCATATGGCGCAGCGCGCAGCGGCTGGTCCAGAACATGCCGAAAAGATGGACATCCAGCACTCTGGTGAGATCGCTGGTTTCGATATCCTGGACCTTGCCCGCGATACCATTGCCCGCATTGTTGACAAGAATTTCTATGCTGCCCCATTTCCGAACGGTGGCCTCAACGGCGCCTTCCGCTTCAGCTTCAAGGGCGACGCTCGCAGTGACAGCCTCGGCCTGAAAACCCTCAGAGCGGAGCTGGGCAGCCGCTTCTTCAGCCGACAGCTTGTTGGGGCCGGGCTTTACAATGTCATTTAGCATGACCCGTGCGCCGCGTTCTGCCAGGGCCCGGGCATGGCTGAGCCCAAGTCCGCTGGCTGCACCGGTCACGAGAGCGACGTCGCCCCCGAACTCCAACCGGGACGCCGCGTCAGACATGGTTCAGCCTGACCTGTCCTGCAATCTCGCGCCCGAAAGCTACCGCCGAAACGATCGGATTGTAGAACTCCTTCAGGGCAACAATCTTCCCGCCCTCTATGTCAAACCGCAAGACATATCGATTCCGGTAGTCCTTCCCGTCAGTCATCTCGACCTGCCCGCGCACTTCCACAAACACGGTGCGCGCATCCCACGAGACAATGTACTCCGGATCGATGGCCTTTACGGACTTCTCCGCGGCGAATGCCACATCAATGAACCCTATGATCTCATTGCGGCCAACATAACGCCGGAAATGCCCCTCTTCCGTCTTCCCGCTCTCACTGAACGGAATCTCGAGAACCATATCGTCAGCAACGACCTCGAGCTTGAGGTTCTTGTCCTTCAACTCGTCTCCGCGGATCCACTGCTGTGCGATGCGAATGGAGTCCCTGTGCGCGTCCGGAAGTATCTGAATCATCTCTTCGTCCTTTGAATGCCGGGTTATGTCCCGGTCTGAAGCTGGAGCCCGCCAGATACGCGGATGCACTCACCTGTAACGTAGCTGGCGAGGTCGCTCACGAGAAACTCGACGACGCCCGTGATATCGCTGGCCTGGCCGAGGCGCCTGAGCGGGATCGCATCGGCCTGCCCGCCCGTTGCAAGATTGCGCGCGGCTGCCTGACTGGCGACGCGCGGTGTCGCGATAAGGCCCGGAGCGATGCAGTTGACCCGAACCTGCTTCGGGCCGAGTTCGACGGCAAGCGATCTGGTGTATTTCTCGACGGCCGCCTTCGACGCGGAATACATGGCGAAGCGGGCTGCGGCGTCGTCCAGGCACACGCCGACCGTGGAGATGTTGACGATGACCCCGCCCTCCTTGATCAGCGCGGGGACGCAAGCCTGGCACATGTTCACGGCCGTATGGAAATTGGCGGCAAACAATGTGTTCCGGTCCTCCTCGCTCGCCATCGATGCCGAACTGGAACCGATCGGCGTGATCGCGCCGCCGGCATTGTTGACGAGGATATCAATACGGCCGAAATGACGCTCGATCTGATGCACCGCGTCGAATGCTGCTTTCCGGTCAGACAGATCGGCTTCAATGGCGATACTGTCCCGGCCGAGATTCAGGATCTCGTCACGGACGCTGGCAGCTGACAGGGTTTCTCCATACCTAGCGGCAACTTTCAGATCGATGTCGATGATTGCAACATTGGCGCCAAGCTCGGCCAGGCGGAGGGCATGCGAACGGCCCATCCCTCCGGCGCCGCCTGTGACAATCGCGAGCTTCCCCTGCAGCGAAGTCTTCATATCGCCCATTCCTTTTAAAACAATCGCATTACCAATCGGCACATTGTCATTCGAGTCATAATCTGCACAAGTAGGGCTTCAGATTTCTGGAAAGGTCCGGATGCGGTATAACCTGCCTCCCCTGAACGCCCTCAGAGCGTTTGAAGCAACCGGCCGGACGGGCAGCCTGAGTGCTGCCGCGCGCGAGCTGCGCGTTTCCGTCGGCGCCGTGAGCCGGCACGTGTCGATCCTTGAAGCCTATTTTGCCTGCGAACTCTTCGAACGCCACCATAATGGCGTAGACCTCACACAATGGGGTAAGCCGCTTCACACGGCCATCGCCACGGCCTTCGACACGATAGACGCCGCCTGCCGGGACGTCGACACCGGCGCCGCCCGCCCGATCCGCCTGCGCACGTTCACGAGCATGGCAACCGACTGGCTGACACCCCGGCTCGGAGAATTCCGCCAGTCTCATCCAGATCTGTCATTACAGCTGAAACAGGCATTCAATGATATCAGTTTTGCCGTTGACCCTCTGGACGCTGCGGTCACGGCGCAAACCATTGTCGAAAGCGGTATTCGCCAGTTCGAGCTTTTTCCGACCCTCTTTACACCTGTTGTGACGCCGGCTCTGAAAACGGATACGACCCGTAATATTCTGACGGGAGACAATCCGGCGCCACTGCTCTTCACGCGCCGGGAAATTCCATTCTGGGAAACATTCTATGAGGCCATCGGCCTTCCGCCGCCTGTCTTCGAGCGCGGGCTGGAATTCGACAGCCTCAGCCTTACCTACCAGGCCGCAAGGCGCGGTGCAGGCGTTGCGCTCGGGCTTCTGTTCTTTGTGGCCGACGACCTTGCCGCAGGCTCGCTGGTGCCGGCATCACAGACCTGTATAGACGTGCAGTTGCCGCACTACCTTTACATCCGCGCGGGGCGAAAAAAACATCCCGGGACGGAGACTCTGACAGACTGGATCCAGCGCGAAGCAGCCAGGACGAATGCAGGTCTCGACGCCCTGTTCGGAACGGTTCTTTCAACTCCGGTCAAGACAGTCATGAAGCGCTGAACCTGTTTGCCGTTACAGACCCGGCCGCAGTTCATCCGGTACGCATTCCCCCGAACACGCTTGTGTTCTCGCCAGTCAAATGTAAAACGTATGTTTTGATTGGGTCGGTCCATCAAAAGTGTACAGAGGGAATTGCGATGAAAGTATGGGAAGTGCAGGACGCCTGGGGCATCGACAATATGCGCCGGGTCGAGCGGGAAATACCCTCCGCGCTCGCGCCGGAAGATATCCTGATCAAGCTCCACGCCGCTTCAGTCAACTACCGCGATCTCGTGACGATCGAGAACAAGACCCCGTTTGGCGCCCTCCCCCAGATTCCCCTCTCGGACGCAGCTGGAGAGATCGTGAAAATCGGCGCTCGCGTGGATCGGTTCAGCCTGGGGGACCGGGTCTGCCCGAGCTTTTTCCCAAACTGGCAGGCCGGCCCGGTCCGAAGGGCTGACCGGTCTGTCTCGCTTGGCTCGGCCACCGCGCCCGGTGTGCTTCAGGAATACATCGTGACCCGGCAGGACGCCGCATCGAGGTTCAGTGACACCCTGTCCTACCTGGAAGCGGCAACCCTGCCCTGCGCCGGCCTCACAGCCTGGCGCGCTCTCGTCGATGAAGGCAACCTCCAGCCCGATGACTGGGTCCTGGTTCAGGGAACGGGCGGCGTATCCATCTTTGCGTTGCTCATCGGCAAAATGCTCGGCGCCCGGATTATCGTTACGTCGTCTTCGGACGAAAAGCTTGAACGGGCGCGCCAGCTCGGCGCAGACGCCACGATCAATTACAGCGATACCCCCGACTGGGGCAAGGCCGTCCTGGAAATCACCAGCGGCGCTGGCGCCGATATCATCGTGGAAGTCGGCGGTGGCGGGACAATCAACCAGTCGCTGACTGCCGCGGCTGTCGGCGCCCGGATCGTCATCATCGGCGTGCTTGGCGGACGTTCGCAGGAGCTCCTCATGCCGGCTATCTTTGGCAAGAACCTGCACCTGAAAGGTATTTCGGTCGGCAGCCGCACGCAGTTTGAAGACATGAACGCCGCCATCTCGGCACATGGCCTGAAACCGGTGATCGACAAGGTCTTCGCATTTGACGACGCCCCGGAGGCCATCCGCCATCTTGCGAGCGGCCAGCACTTCGGAAAAATCGTTATCGATTTCACCAAATGAGCCGGAATTTCAAACTCATCTGCACCGTCCACGGCCCGTCCGAGGAAGAGGCGATCGCAAATGCGGTGATCCTTCATGGACTTGGCCAGAATGAAGATATTGTGTTTGAGCAGCTGAAGGGGGTCATTCCGCCGGGCGTGCGCGTCCTGGCCCTGCAGGCCCCCTTTCCTTTCGGACACGCGTCCGATGCAGGGTATGCTTGGTTTAACATTGACATCGCCGGGGCGGCAGGACCGCCCAGGCCTGACCTCGCTCAGGAATCTTTCAGCCGCCAGATCATCTCAGACTTCGTCGATACACTCGCGCCGCGCCTGCCGCGCATAGTGTTCGGATTTGGACAGGGCGGCGTCATGGCCGCCCACCTCTACCTGCAACGTCCCGAAAGCATGCAGTTGTGCATCGCCGCTTCCGCAAGAGTGATGCCTCACCTGATCGAAGAATTCCCTCCGGGACCGCGTCACCAGGCCGTCCCGGTCATCTGGGTGCACGGCGAAAGCGATCCGGTCATTCCATTTGAAAGCGCCAGGGCGAGCGTCGCGACGCTGACGGCAGCGGGCACCCGCCTGAAATGGATCGCGCACGGCGGCGGGCATGAATGGCCCGGCCATCACAGCCAGGACGTCATGCTGGAAATCGAAAGGCTTGTTCGACCGGGCAGAAGTCCAAACTGATCCCTGCTTTTCCCGATAATTCCCATATTGTGCGAAAATTCAGCCTGAGCGGTACGGCATGGCCCGGCCCGCCCAATGGTAATACCTTTACGATGGGAAACTTCCCCGGATAACCTGACCGCAAAAGAAACTGTCAACAGTCGCGTTCCAAGGGAGAAAATCAGCATCATGAAGCCGCACATAAATGGCTCCGTTGCCCTCGATCAGAGCCCGAAAGGTCCTGTCTCGTCACCCCCCGACTGGGGTGACTACCTGTGGGCGCCGTCCGGCAGCCGGATCCGGAATTCCAACCTGATGCGCTTCCTTGCCTGGCTGGAACAGGAGCGAAATCTTAAATTTTCCACCTACGCCGACCTCTGGAGCTGGTCCGTATCGGACCTGGAGGGCTTCTGGTCTGCCATCTGGGATCACTTTGGCGTCGAAGCGGAAAAGCGGTATGATCGCGTTGTATCAACGCACGATATGCCCGGCGCGATCTGGTTTGAAGGCTCACGGCTGAACTTTGCCCAGAACATTCTCCGTCACGAAATCACCACGCCTGAGAAGACCGCGATCTTCGCTTTCTCAGAAGACACACCGATGCGGGAAATCTCGTGGTCAGAACTTGGAGCGTCTGTTCGGCGCATCGCCACGGCCATGCGGTCTCTTGGTATCAAATCCGGCGATCGCGTGATCTGTTATCTGCCCAACAGGTCTGAAGCCATCGTCGCCCAGCTTGCGTCTGCCGCTATCGGCGCCGTGTTCTCATCGGCTTCCCCGGAGTTCGGCGCCAAGACAGTGATTGACCGTTTCGGGCAGCTCGATCCCAAGCTGATCTTCGCGGCGCCCTCGTATCGCTTCAACGGGTCAGAGAAGGATAAGCGCGAAAACATCGACACCGTTCTGAGGTCGATCCCAAGTCTTGAACATGTCGTCTATGTCACCTCGCCTGGCGCCGAGATGCCGGCGCCCTCGCCGATCAGATCCCACAATTGGGATACGCTGATGGCGCAGTCAGACGGTTCCGCCCGCGGGTTCGCCTATGAACAGGTCGCTCATGACCACCCTCTCTGGATCCTGTTCTCCTCAGGCACGACAGGGCTGCCTAAAGCCATCGTTCACAGTCATGTCGGCATCCTGCTGGAACATCTGAAGTCGGAACATTTCTCCGCAGAGCTCGGACCGGACTCCACGATCTTCTTCTATACGACCACCAGCTGGATGGTCTGGAACTCACTGATCTGCACGCTGCTCACAGGATGCAACATCGTCATCTATGACGGCAGTCCGGTTTATCCCGATGCCGCTGCACTCTGGCGCATAACTGAAAAAGCAGGCGTATCGGCGCTGGGTATGAGCCCCGGCCTCGTCCAGAAAATGGCGTCCTCGAATCTTGTGCCTGCCGAACGATTTGACATCGAACGCCTGCAGATGATCGTCCTGGGCGGCGCGCCCTCCACACCGGAAACTTTCTGCTGGTTCCACGAGAACGTCAAAGAAGATCTCTGGGTCACCTCCCAGGTCGGCGGCACGGACCTGTGCGGCACCATTGCCGGTGGGATCGCTATCGCGCCGGTTTTTGCCGGCGAAATACAGGGGCCGGCACTGGGTATCCATGTCGACTGCTTTTCACCCGGCGGCGAGAGCCTGCGAAACCAGACCGGCGAACTTGTTATCCGGTCTCCCTTCCCGTCGATGCCAATCGGTTTCTGGAACGATCCTGAAAACCAGCGATATCACGACAGCTATTTCAGCGCCTTTCCCGGAACCTGGCAGCAGGGCGATCTGTGCCTGATCAATGACCGGCACGGAATATATGTATTCGGACGATCCGACGCGACGCTGAACAGGAACGGGATCCGGATCGGGACGGCAGAGATCTATCGCACACTCGAAACAATGCCTGAGATAGAAGACTCGCTCGTCGTCTGTGTATCCGACCAGATCATCCTCTTTGTTCAGATGCGTGAAGGCAGGATCTTGAGCCCTGAGCTCTCGGCGGCCGTCTGCAACGCCCTGAAGCGCGAAACGAGCCCCCGCCACGTCCCGGACCGGATCGTGGAAGTTCCCGCCATTCCGTATACACTCACCGGAAAGCGGCTTGAGGTGCCGGTCAGGCGGCTCCTGGAAGGCGCCGCGCTCTCAGATGTTGCCGACCCTCAGATGCTGCGCGACGCTCAGGCTCTGAAATGGTTTGAGAACTTCAGACCCGGTTCGCTGTAGCTGTGTTCTGACACAGCGGCTTGCTCGTCATACGTAAGGCACAGACCGCCGGAACGGTCCCGCCCCAGGGACGGCAGGTCCATGACGGAAGAGTCACCCGGCGCGTACGGATTAGCTGAGGCACGCTTTACATTGAACTAAAATACTTGTTTTAATTGGTGCCCCAACAACACTGAAAGCGACTCAACCGGCATGCTTCTTCACGTTCACAATCACGCGGAAAAAACTCCCGGCAGGACCGCTTACAAGATGATGCCGAGCGGTGAGACCGTCACCTTCTCGCAGCTTGAAAGCCGCTCCAATCAGGGCGCGCACCTCCTGCGAAAATGCGGCCTGCGCCGGGGTGACGTCATTGCCATCCTCCTCGAAAACCATCCGAGCTATTTCGAGATCGCGCTCAGTGCAGAACGGTCGGGCCTTTATTTTACGGGGATTTCGACCCACCTGTCGGCAAAGGAGGCTGGATATATCGTTGGCGATTCCGATGCCAGGATCCTGTTTGCTTGCAGCAGGACGCTCCCTGCAGCACTCGAGATTGCAGCGATGTATCCCGGGCTGATTGTGTTTGCCGTCGATGGTTCTGCCAAGGGCGCGCGTGACTATGTCGCCGAAAGGGACGAACAGCCCGGAACGCCGATTGCGGACGAGAGCATGGGCGCGCCCATGCTTTATTCTTCCGGAACCACCGGGCGCCCGAAAGGGGTAAAGTTCGCGCTCCCCGAAATCTCCATCACCGAACTGGATGCGTTGACAGACCTCGGTATCAACCGCTTCGGTTTCGAACCTGGAATGGTGTATCTCTCCCCGGCGCCACTCTACCATGCCGCCCCGCTTCGCTGGAGCCTCAGCGCGATCAAGCTTGGCGGGACCGTCATCGTGATGGAGAAATTCGACGCCGCGTACGCACTCGAACTGATTGAGCGGGAACAGGTCACACATTCACAATGGGTGCCTACGCATTTCATCCGGATGCTGAAAATGCCCGAGAACGACAGATCACAATACGATCTGTCCACCCACCGGATTGCGATCCATGCGGCTGCGCCCTGCCCCGTAGCGATCAAGGAGCAGATGATCGCATGGTGGGGGCCGATTATTCATGAGTATTACGCCGGAACCGAATTCAACGGGCTAACAGCCATCACGCCGGAAGAGTGGCTTACGCACAAGGGGTCCGTTGGCCAGGCTAAATTCGGGACAGTTCACATCCTGTCGGAAGACGGTGAGGCGCTTCCGGCGCGTCAGGAAGGGCTCATCTGGTTCGAGGGCGGCAGTCAGTTCCGGTACCATAAGGACGATGCCAACACCGCAAGCTCCTACAATGAGAAAGGATGGAGCACGCTCGGGGACATCGGCTGGCTTGACGAGGAGGGCTACCTGTATCTGACCGACCGGAAAAGCTTCATGATCATTTCGGGGGGCGTGAACATCTATCCTCAGGAAATCGAGGACGTGATCGTCACACATTCTCGCGTAGCGGATGTTGCCGTGATCGGCGCCCCGGACCCCGATCTCGGTGAGCGTCTGGTGGCTGTTGTACAACCCCTCGACATGGCTGATGCCGGTGAGGAACTTGCTGCAGACATCAAGGAGCACGTCCTCGCCCACCTTGGCCGGATAAAGCTTCCCCGCCAGATCGACTTCATGGAAGAACTGCCCCGTCTGCCGACGGGCAAGCTCTACAAGCGGCTGTTGCGCGACGAATACTGGAAAGAGGCTAAGCGCATCTAGCCGGAGACGCGCCAGCCCCCGGCGCTTACATCACGATCGAGACCTTGCCAAAGCGCTCGGGCGCTTCCAGCCGGTCGTAGCCTTCGGAAATTTGATCCAGATTAAACCGGCTGTCGATGACCGGCTTCAGACCGGTATTGGCAACCAGCGAAAGCAACCGGCGCGCCTCATCGAAATTGCCCCCGGTGGAGCCATAGAGCTCAAGCTGGCGTATGAACATCCGCTGAAGCTCCACCGGCGGATTTCCGCCTGTCGTCGCCCCGCAGCTAATGATGCAGCCTCCGCGCCGCAGGGACCGCAGCGAGTCTCCCCAGCTTGCCTCACCCACACTGTCGATCGCCATAACCACCCCATAGCCATCCGTCAGCTCCATCACGCGCTGGCTCACAGGCTCAGTCTTGTAGTTGACCCCGGCATCTGCCCCGATCGCCTCAGCCTGACGAAGCTTCTCGGCACTTGAGGATGTCACCAGAACGCGTGCGCCGATATGTTTTGCCAGCTGGATACAGGCAGCTGACACACCTCCCCCGGCACCCACGATGAGCACGCTGTCGCCTGGCTTCAGCGGTCGCTTTCCGAAGAGCATGCGATACGCCGTGGTATAGGCCGCCGGCAGGACTCCCGCATCTTCGAAACTGATCTCATCGGGCAAAGGAAGAAAACAGCGCGCAGGCATCGAGATATACTCGGCGAAGCTGCCATTGCGGTGCTCGCCAGCGATCTTGACATCCAGGCAGAGCGGCTGCTCGCCCGCAAGGCAGTAACGGCATTTCTGGCAGAAATGGGAGGAGAACAGCATCACCCGCTGTCCGGGTTTCAAGCCACTTCCCGGTTCGCTCTCAAGAATTTCTCCCACACCGTCGACGCCCAGAATGATCGGCAGTTCATGCGTAATCCCGCGGCCGTTGTCGCGCATATAAGCGTCGACACGATTGAGCGAGCTGGCACGGACTTTCATGATCGCCTCCCCCGGCTTCCTTTCAGGATCCGGGACCGTCATGATTTTGAGACCAGCGGCCCCGCGCTCTTCCAGAACCGCAGCTTTCATCTTTGTTCGTCCTTGTTCTGACTTACTGTGACCGGCTAGCAAAAAAGGCGCCGGAGCGGGCAATGTGTCTGCCCCGGCGCCAATTATTCGCTCTGTGACCGCAGCAGTCCTACTGGGGATGATAGGTCAGACGCAGCATAATCTGCCGACCGCGATTGACCGTCCCGGCTATATCGGAAAGTGCCAGGTCGCTGCCAGTCACCGGCACCTGGTAGGTACTCGCCACCCAGTATTCGTCCGCGAGGTTGCGGCCGATAAGGGCCAGCTCCCAGACCTTATCCTTGTCAGCAATGGCAATGCCGGCATCCACTGAGATATAGCTATCCTGACCGGAGTTCGGGATCACATCAGAGTTGCCTTCATATGCGCCGCTATACTGGAAGCCAGCATTGATACGGTAGTCGAGCGCTGAGGTAAGTGAGCCTTCATAGGCGCCTGCCAGTGTTGCACTCCATTCCGGAGCGCGCGGGAGACGCTCACCCGAAACGTCATTGGTATCGGTTGCAATATCGCAGCCCAATGCAGCAGTCTGTCCGTTGTAGCAGGCTGGAGCATACTCATCGAAAGTCGCGTTATTGTAAGCCACTGCGCCGTTCAGCGAGAAGCCTCCGAACGCCGCCGGACGATAGTCGAAGTCGAATTCGACACCTTCGCTCGTCGCCGCACCCACATTGCTTATGATGTTGGCAACAAGCACGGAGTCGAAGCTGCTGAGCTGCAGGTCGGTGTATTCGAATTGGTAAGCAGCCGCGGATACGCGAAGACTCTGGTCAAGGAGATAGGCTTTCGCACCGATCTCGAACCCCTCAACCAGCTCTTCCCTGAACGAATTGTCGATAACAGTGCCGAGTGCCAGCGCACCCGGAATGGCGACGTGCTCGGTCTGGAACCCCCCTGATTTATAGGCTTGCTTATAGGCGACGTAAACATTCGCGTTCGGCGTCAGAGCGTAGGATAAAGTTGCTTCTGGAGACCAGTTCGAAAAGTTCAGCTCATCCGGGTAAAGCCCTTCAAACTGGCCCGTTCCAATCTGCTGTTGCTTTGTTTCGTCCGAATAGCGAACACCGCCTGTTAGCGTCAGCTTGTCAGTAATGTCAAAACCGAGCTGTACGAATGGCGATATCGTGTCGCCCGTTATACGGAAGTCCGCTTTCGGACGAAGGGCACCGATGATCGTTGACTGGTCTTCGACATACTCGTCATCCTGCAGAAAGATACCAAGCATCCAGTTGAACCTGTTGCTGGCATTGTTCGAGAGGCGGAACTCCTGTGAATAGGTCGTCTTCTCGATGCTGGTCGCGAATCCGACAAATGGAATCGCGCCATTTGAAACGTGGTCCGACGCGTCCAGATTGACGTTATAGAACCCAGTGATCGAGTTAAACTCCAGATCGGGGGAAAGCTGATAATCCGCGTCGGCCACGAGCACGTGCTGCTTCGTACGCGTATAGGGTTGGTTGTCCGTCGGGAACCGGCTGTCAAACGCAGCCCAGGCAGCCGGCATGCCCCCATTGGTGGACACATTATTGGTCTTGCAATCCTGCCCGGCATAACCGAACGGCCCCTGCGCAACCCCATTGGGACAGAAGATGCGCTGTGACTGAAGGTAGTTCCCATTCGTTTCCGTATCGGAGTATCCACCGATCAGCTTGAGCAGGAAGTCGGTGCTGGGCTCGATATAGAGGCTGCCTTTCGCAAGGAACTCCTCGGCCCCGGGGCCCTTCCGATCCGGGGTCAGGACGGTACCGGGAACAGTCGCCGGATCAGGCAGTTGATTGGTCAGCCAGCCCTCGCTGTCGGAGTAGCGCACAGCAAGACGGCCCCGCACCCCCTCAGAAAGGGGACCTGACACATAAGCTTCACCCGCGTATTGTTCAGCTTCGAACTCATACTCACCCCGCAGGCGGTAATCGAGATAGTCCGTAGGCGCTGCCGATGTAAGCGACACAATACCGGCTGTGGCATTCTTGCCAAAAAACAAGGCCTGCGGCCCCTTTAAGACTTCAACCTGGCCGAGATCGAACTGGCCGAGTTTAATTATGCCAGCATAGGAAACGGGCACGCCGTCCACATTGACTGTAACGGCCTGATCCACAGACGCCGTCGACGTGGCACTCGAGATACCGCGCATGGTAAGATTGCCACCATACCCAACGGTGTTTTCAGAAATCCGAAGCTCAGGAATCGCTGTTGAGATTTCCGTGAGGTTCGAGAGGCCGCGCTGTTCCAGCTCGATCGCCGGAAGAGCCGAAATAGCAAGCGGAACGTCGATTTCCCGTTCATCCCGCTTACGGGCTGTTACATAGACGACATTGAGCTTCTTGATATCGTCTTCGGGCTGATCGACTTGCGCATTGGTCTCGGCGCCATTTTCGACCTCCTGACCGACCGCAACGAAGCCGGACATCAGAACACCCAGGGCCAGCACCGACACGGCCGACTTCTGGATCAAAACTCGTTTGATTTTCCTCATCTTTTGTCTTCCTCCCAAGAAGTACAGATAGTTTTTTTTGTGTTGCTCAATCTCATACTTGGGAGGAATTTGGCCGACAATAGTTCGCTTGTATAAAACGTTTGTTTTTTCTTACATTATGGGAGGATCGCGCTCGCCCCCTCCGTCGCGCGCCAGCTCAAATTGCGCAACCGGCGAGATGCACGCTTCAGGCCGGTCCGGAGGCGGGGTCCCAGGCCCAGTATTTCGAGACGGCACCGGCGTCGACCCGCAGATCCGTACCCGTAATCATTGCCGCATCGTCCGACGCGAGGAATACAGCCGCCTTGCCGTAGTCACTCGGTTTTGGCAGTTTTTGCATGGGCACACGATCGGAAAATTTTGCCATCAGCACCCTGAGGTTCGGATCTTCCGATACGTCCCGCCCCCAACGCCGCGCCCGCTCGAATGATTCAGCCGGGTCTGTGGCTGTCGGCGTCAGCGAATTGACGCGTATGCCTTTGCTAGCGAGCTCCATCGCGACCGAGTTGGTGAAGTTTATCAGGCCCATTTTAGATGTGGAGTAGGCGACGTTGCCGGGCTGGCCCTGATGTCCCGCCGTGGAAATGATATTGATTATACACCCCGGCCTGGAAGCTGTGATCATCGCCTGCGCAACGCGCCGGGTGAACAGGAAGGCGCCATCAAGGATTACGCCCGTCTGCGCCTGCCACTCGGTATAGCTCATGTCGAGAATACCCTTCTGATTAAAAAAGGCGGCGTTGTTCACCAGAATATCGACACTGCCGAACTGCTTCACCGCATCGTCGACCGACCGCGCAACCTGCGCCTCATCGGTGACATCACACTCGATGGCCAAAGCCGTGCCGCCATTGGCGTTGATATAGTTGGCGCAGTCATTGGCATTGTCCGCATTCGCATCAACGGCAACGATACTGGCACCTGCAGCCCAGAGTTCCTCGGCAATTCCGCCGCCTATATTGGGGCTGACCCCGGTAATCAATGCAACCTTGCCCGACAGCTTCATGCCACTCCCTCAAAAGTCTGGCGAATACGTGTCGGCCCCGACCCAGCTGCCACATGTTGCCGCCGAGGTTGGCCGAGCACCTGCGCGCCTGTTTTTATTATCGCCCAATTTAATACATTCATTTTTATTGGGGTCAATGCGGCGGCGTACCCCTCACAGGGCGGCGTAACCCTCCGGGTGACCATTTCCGCCAGCCCGCCGAAAAGCAAAAAGTGGCGCCCGCCGTAACAATTTTTGTTTGAACAGAGCGGGCGCCAGGTATCGGCCCGGATTGCCGGGAGGCAGCGATCCGGGTTCACGGACATCAAAAAAAACCGCCGCGCACGAAACTCCGTGCACCCCTCAGATGCTTACCGCTAAACAAAATAAAACAGCGCAAGCACCGCAAACGGCTTCCAGAAGGCAATACGCGGGCTACCCGGCACCGCCGATCTCCGTAGAGGAGGAGCGTAGAACGATCACTTTCATCTGGCCACACACTCGGAAAGGTGAGAGCGCACATCATCCCATATGGTGGGAAATCATCTCTGGCCCGCCTCGCTCCAGGGACCTGTCGCGGCGAGTGCGAGTAAGGGCGCCAGCTTGCGCGCCTGCCCTTTGCGAATGCCGGAAAATGGGATCGGAGTGGACAGCCATTCAAACATCCCCACCCGACGCAAGCCAAGCAGTAATACAAATGTTTTGATTTTCTGCAGTTTGCGTTCTAGGCAAATGAATAGACTCCGCGATCGAAATGACGGAGCGAATTGGAGGGGAAGCACCGTGACATTCTTGAGAGACCCATCTCTTCCCGGGATCACGCATCAGCGCGTCATGTCCCTGAGGAAGACGGCGAGCTATGCCTGGACGGAAAAGGACGTAATGCTTTATGCGCTCGACATCGGCCTTGGACACGCGCCGCTCAACCGACATGAACTTGCCTTCGTCTATGAATCCGGCCTCAAAACTTTTCCGACCTATCCCGTCGTGGTCGGTTTCCATGGCAGCGCAATGGACGATGTCGGCATCGATTACAGATATGTCCTCCACGGCGAGCAGGCGATCAGCCTGCATCGCCCCATTCCCCCCGAGGGTCGAGCGTCGACTGTAAGCCGCATGATCGGGGCCTGGGACAAGGGGGCCGGGAAAGGCGCAGTATTCTCCCAGGAAACCGTGATGACCCTTAAGGGAGAAACCGCCCCGCTTGCAACGATCCGGATGACGAGCTTTGCGCGCGCCGAGGGCGGATTTGACGGCCCGCGCGAAGGCCAGCCGAGGCCCCACGCGGTACCGGAGCGGGCACCGGACCGGACAGTCCGCATCACAACGGCGCCGAACCAGGCGCTGCTTTACCGGCTGTCCGGGGATCTCAATCCGCTGCACGCTGATCCGGACACTGCCAAAGCTGCAGGCTTTTCCCGTCCGATCCTCCACGGCCTGTGCAGCTACGCGATCTGCTGCCGCGCAGTACTTGCCGAGTATTGCGACTTTGATCCCGCGCGGATCCTGCATCACGAGGTGCGATTTTCTTCGCCTGTCTATCCGGGCGAGACACTCGCCATCGATCTCTGGAAGGACGGGAACACCGTTTCCTTCGAAGCGCGGATCGAAGAGCGGGATGTCACCGTTATCCGGAACGGAAAAACCCTGCTGAGCCGCTGATTTTCCGACCTGCCGATCTTCAGCCTCGCTCAAGAAAACATCCTGAAAACAAGCTCACTGGAAACGCCTTCATGCAACGTCTGATCAAACCTGCAAAAACCTATTCTGAGATTTACGACAGCTTTCGCTGGGACCTGCCACAGCGCTGCAACATAGCGCATCAGATCTGTGACAGGCATGCAGATGACCCGCAAAAGGTCGCGCTGATCCATCATCTGGGCTCGGGAATCCGTACGTATACCTTCCGCGAAGTACAGAAGCGCGCCAACCAGTTTGCCAACGTCCTCAAAGGGCTGGGGTTAAACCAGGGCGAGCGCGTCATGGTCCTGCTGCCACAGCATCCGGTAACGGCAATTTCCCATGTCGCCTGCTGGAAGGCGGGCATGATCTCGGTGCCGACCTCGATCCTCTTCGGGGTCGATGGCCTTGAATACCGGCTCAACAATGCCGAGATCAGCGCCGTCGTGACCGATCAGGCCAATCTCGCCAAAGTCCTGGAGGCGAAGGCGCTCGCGCCCAGCCTGAAACATGTCTTCGTCATTGATGGGGCGCCGGAAGACGGGGCCCTCCCCTTTCACGAGACCCTCGACAAGGCATCCGACCAATTCTCTACACTGATGGTCTCCCCCGACACCCCCGCCCTTATCAACTACACATCAGGCACGACGGGCTGGCCCAAGGGTACGCTCCACGGCCACCGCGTCCTCTTCGGCCACCTTCCGGGAGCAGAAGTACTGTTTGACCTCTACCCCCAGCCCGGCGACAAGATGTGGTCACCCGCCGACTGGGCGTGGATGGGCGGTCTTGGCAATACGTTGCTGTGTGGGTGGAACTACGGAACCCCAATCCTCGTCTTCCCAATGGCGGGTTTTGATCCCGAACTGACCATGCAGATGATGGGCCGTCACGAGATCAGGAACGCCTTCCTGACTCCGACCATGATGAAGCTTCTCAAGCCTCATTCACGGCTGATCAAAAAGGAGAATGTCCGTCTTCGAAGCATCATCAGCGGAAGCGAAGCGGTCGGCAAGGACCTGCTTGCCGCGATGCTGGAGATGTTTGAGGCGACCATCAATGAAGGCTTTGGTCAGACCGAGGCAAACATGACCCTGGGCAATTGCAGCGGACTCAACCATTACCGGATCGGTTCGCTGGGCACACCCCTGCCGGGGCACACGGCGGCCATTGTTGACGACGATGGTAACGAGTTGCCGGTCGGAACTGTCGGAAATCTCGCCTTCAAAAGACCCGACCCGGTGATGATGCTCGAGTACTGGCGGGCCCCGGAGGCGACGGCGAAAAAGTTCGCCGGCGACTGGATGATCACAGGCGACCTCGCCCGCGCGGATGAGGAGGGTTTTTACTGGTTCCATGGCCGAGCAGACGACGTCATCACAAGCTCTGGCTACAGGATCGGGCCGACGGAAATCGAGGACGCCATCATTCGCCATCCCGCCGTCAGCATGGCAGCGGTTATTGGTGTGCCACATCCTGAGCGTACAGAAATCATCCGTGCCTATGTCTCGCTCCTGCCGGGCCACACTCCCAGCGACACGCTGGCCGAGGAGATCCGGCAATCGGTCCGGGACCGCCTGGCAAAGCATGAATACCCGCGGGAAATCAGGTTCGTTGACACGTTCCCGATGACGACGACCGGAAAGATTCTGCGGCGCGAACTGCGTGACCAGGCCCGGCTCGAGCAGGAAGCGCACTGAAAGACTCCTGGACGCGGCAAAACGCTTAAAGGCCAAAGGTGACACCGGCAGGCCGTCATGAAGGAGGCACTTCTGAAAAAGCGGAGTCGCGCTTTTTCAGAAGCCCTGCGTCGGACACGATAATCTTAAGGCAGCGCGCAGCGAGTGCCGCTCAAAGAGGAAACACCTGCGCTCGCATGACAGGGGTCCGGGATACCTCCGCGGGCGGTCTGAGCTGCTCTGACACCGCGCCGCACCACCGTGCACGTTGCTGCCCCTCCCGCTTTCGAAGGGTACCGACCGGCTTATGCCACACGGCTAAAAAGCAGCCTCCCAGTTGGACTGGGCGCAAAGGGCTGCACGTCAGGCAAACAAAATAGCAGAAAAGGAAAAACAGAATGGTTCAGGATACGGACTTTACCGGCCAGACGGTTCTTGTCGTCGGCGGATCGAGCGGGATCGGCAACGGAATTGCCCATGGTTTCCGGCAGCGCGGCGCCGACGTGCACGTCTGGGGTACCCGGGCGAGCGCGGCAGACTACGACCCCGCCGAGGGCAGCGACCTTACCGGCCTCACCTATACGCAGGTCGATGTCGGCAACCCTGACGCCATCGAAACGGCCAGGGTAACCTACGACAAGCTCGACGTGCTCGTGCACAGCCAGGGCATCGTTGCTTACAAACGTGCGGAGTTCGAACAGCCAGGCTGGGACAAGGTGATGCGTGTCAACCTAGACAGCCTGATGCACATCTCCCGCAAGTTTCACGACATGCTAAGCGAAACCCGGGGTTCCATCATAATTGTCAGCTCTATCTCCGGCCTCAGCGCCAATGTCGGCAATCCGGCTTATGCGGCCTCAAAGGCCGCCGCGATCAGCTTGACCAAGACCCTCGGTCAGGCCTGGGCAAGGGACGGGATTCGCGTCAACGGCCTCGCCCCGGGACTGGTCGATACAAAACTCACCAAAGTGACGACGGAAAACCCCGAACGCCTGCAAGGTACCCTGCAATCGATTCCGGTCCGGCGGGCTGGTTTACCGGAAGACATGGCCGGCGCGGCGATCTTCCTTGCCTCTCCGCTGGCCTCCTATGTATGCGGGCACACGTTGATCGTGGACGGCGGGCTGTCGCTCTAGGGCCCGGGCCCCGGCGAACCCTGCCCTTGTCTTTCCAGGGTGAGCCGGGCCGGTTCCGGGCGCAATACATCAGCCGCGCTTGTGATGGCCGCCATCCATCGCCTGAACGACGCAGCCCTATGCGCGTTCCGCCTTCCTTTCGGGTTATCCGGTGATACCCGATCCAGGTGTTGCGCGTCCGCATACCGGACCAGCAACTCAATTTCCGGGCTCCTCGCATCAGGACGCAGATATCTGTTTTTCCGGACGATCCGCGATCCTGGTTCAGGCTTCAGAGCTCGCCCTGGATCCGCTTCATGACCGCTGAAAAGTCGAGACCTGAATGGCCATCTTCATCAAGCTTCGCATATATGCTTTCAGCAAGGTGACCCAGTGGCGTCTCCGCGCCCGCCAGCGCCGCAGCCCCCATGGCAAGTTTCAAGTCCTTGAGCATCATCGCCACAGCAAAGCCCGGCTTATAGTCCCTGTTTGACGGGGCCGCCGGAACCGGACCTGGCGCAGGGCAGTAGCTTGTCATCGCCCAGCATTGCCCGGAGGCAGTCGAGGAAATTTCAAAGAATGTCTGCGCATCGAGACCGAGCTTCTGCGCGAGATTGAATGCCTCGCACGTACCGATCATGGAGATACCCAGCAGCATGTTGTTGGCGATCTTTGCTGCCTGGCCGTTGCCCGCCCCTCCGGCATGAACAATCTTCTTGCCCATGATCTTAAGGATCGGCTCCGCCATCGCAAAGGCCCGGGGCTCGCCACCAACCATGAACGTCAGTGTACCCGCTTC
Organism: Alphaproteobacteria bacterium HGW-Alphaproteobacteria-18; assembly: GCA_002841155.1. Lineage (GTDB taxonomy): Bacteria > Pseudomonadota > Alphaproteobacteria > Caulobacterales > Hyphomonadaceae > Hyphomonas. Next base: position 42,228 of record PHEH01000005.1, on the reverse strand, counting down.
CGCAGCGCCAACGCCGCCGGACACCGGCGCATCCAGCATATCGAAACCGAGCAGCGACGCTCTCACGATCGCGTCCCGCGACTCGTCAACGGAAATCGTCGAACAGTCTATAAACACGGCGCCTGCTGGCGCCTTGCCCGCCGCGCCATCAGACCCGAAATAGACGTCCAGAACATGTCTGCCAGAGGGAAGCATGGTGACAACAAAATCGGCCTCTTCCACGGCTGTTGTTACATTGTCTGCGACAGAGGCTCCGTATTGCACCACCGCCTCAACCGCCACGGAATTGACGTCATATGCTTTTACGCAATGCCCGGCCTCGAGCAGATTGCGGCACATGCCGCGCCCCATATTCCCCAAGCCAATGAATGCTATGTTAGCCATTTAGGCATCCCTTTTTTGAATAAAGGCGAGTTCGTCTTCGCCAAGCGGAGCAAAAAAACTATCCACCAATCTCTCAGAGACAGCCTCAAAGTCCTGAGGATCCCACTTTGGATTATTGTCCCGGTCGATCAGGACGGCGCGAACGCCCTCGATAAAATTCCGGGTCCGCACGAGACGGGTCGCTATCCGGTACTCCCTCATCATGTTTTCCCTGAAGTCCCGCAGCAGCGCCCCTTCCGTTAGCTGACGATGCGCAATCTTGAGCGAAAGCGGAGACTTGGCGCCAAGGACTTCCGACTGAGCTTCTGCCCAATCGCTTCCAGCATCAAGGGCAGCAATGATATCTTCAACCGCACCCTTGCTGAAGCAGGCCCCCATCTCACTCAGATGTTGGTAGCAGCTGATCCGGGCAGACGTCCCGAGCCCCTCCAGAGCCGCAGGCCCTTGGGCACAGAGCGCCTCAGCAATGCCGCTGGCGTCTTCGACGAAATGCGTTGCGATCCCGGCTGCAAGCACATCTTTTCCTTTCAGCCGGGCACCCGTCAGCGCCAGCCACATGCCAATCGCGCCCTCAAGGCGCGGGAGAAACCACCCCCCTCCGACATCGGGAAAGAGGCCGATCCCTGATTCCGGCATGGCGAAGATCGTGTTCGCTGTGGCTATGCGGATTTGTCCGTTGACAGATATCCCCACGCCACCCCCCATGGTGACGCCATCCAGGAGGCTGACATAGGGCTTGCCATATTCCTTGATCAACGTGTTGAGACGATACTCCGCCGCAAAAAACTCAACCGCCTCCCGGCCGCTTCCTTTCCCGGATCCGGCCAGCATCCGCACGTCTCCGCCAGCGCAGAAGCCGCGCGTTCCTTCGGCATGGTCGACAACGACAAGGTCCACATCCTCATCAACTTCCCAGGCGAGGAGGGCATCGGTGATCAGGGCCACCATATCAGAATTGAGCGCGTGCAGCGCTTCCGGGCGGTTCAGCGTCAGCCGCCCCGCCCGGCCCTGCTTTCCTGCGATGACCGAAAGTTGACTCATGCCCTGCCCCGCATCATTTCGCGCGCAATGATAACCCGCATGATTTCGTTGGTGCCCTCCAGGATCTGGTGTACGCGCAGGTCACGCACGATCCGTTCGACCTCGTAGTCGCCGAGATAGCCATAGCCGCCGTGCAACTGCAGCGCATCATTCGCAACCCGGAAGGCCGTGTCGGTGACGAAGCGCTTGGCCATGGCGCAGAACTTGGTTTTATCCGGGGCATCTGCGTCGACTTTGCGGGCCGCATCATAGAGAAGCGACCGTGCCGCGGCGATCTCCGTCTCCATATCAGCGAGTTTAAACTGGGTTGCCTGGAAATCTATGATCGCGCGTCCAAATTGCCTGCGCTCCTGGACATAGGAAAAAGCGCGATCGAGGGCATCCTGAGCGCCTCCAAGCGCACACGCCGCAATGTTGAGCCGCCCCCCGTCAAGACCCGCCATTGCAATCCTGAAGCCTTGTCCCTCATCCCCAACACGATTGCTTACCGGGATACGGCAGTCGTCAAAGTTGACCATGGCCGTGGGCTGCGCGCGCCACCCCATCTTGTCCTCAGGCTTGCCGAAAGACAGGCCCGGTGAATCCTTGTCCACAACAAAGGCCGAGATACCCCGCGCCCCTTCATCTGCCGTCCGCGCCATGACGACGTAAACATCGGAAAAGCCTGCGCCGGAAATAAAGGCCTTGCTCCCGTTCAGTACATATTCTTCACCGTCACGTCTGGCCGTGGTGGTGAGACTTGCGGCATCCGATCCCGCGCCAGGCTCGGTCAGGCAATAGGAAGCGATGAGTTCAGAACTGGTCAGGCGCGGTACGTATCTTGCGCGCAGTTCATCACTGGAGAAACAGTCAATCATCCATGTCGCCATATTGTGGATCGACAGAAAGGCCGCGTGGCTGACGTCGCCTCGCGATAACTGCTCGAAGATAAGCGCCGCATCGAGGCGGCCGAGGCCTGCGCCGCCAAACGCGTCCCGGGTGTAGATGCCACCAAATCCGAGTTGGCCAAGCGCCACCAACGTGGCGCGGTCCAGTTCTCCGGCCTTGTCCCAGGCAGCCGCATGAGGACGTAGTTCGCTCATCGCGAAACTCTCGGCCAATTCACGGATCATGATCTGTACGTCGGTCAGAAACATAGTCATCGTCTTAAAAAAGGGGCGCCCGCACATGGTGTGATAGCGGGCGCCCAGTTAGCCCCGAAAACTCCAGGAGGGCGGTTTCGGGTATCTGGTGAAAGGTTATGCGTCCCTGAAGACAGGCGCGCGCTTCTCACTGAACGCAGCCATGCCCTCTTTCTGGTCGGCGGTGCCGAACAGACCCTGGAACAGGCGGCGTTCAAACTTGACGCCTTCCGTCGTCGGAAGTTCCAGCGCGCGGGCGACCATCTCCTTGGCTGCCATCAGCGACGGGACGGAGAACGCCGCGATCTCTTCTGCGGCAGCCAGCGCAAGCTCCATCAACGCATCATGCGGCACAACGCGGGAAACCAGGCCGATCCGGTCGGCTTCATCGGCGTCAATCATCCGCCCCGTTAGTACGAGATCCATCGCTTTGGCCTTACCGACCGCCTTGGTCAGGCGGATGGAGCCGCCCATGCCCGGCGTCACACCGAGCTTGATTTCAGGCTGGCCGAACTTGGCCTTGTCTGACGCAATGATCACGTCACACATCATGGCCAGTTCGCAGCCACCGCCCAGCGCGAAGCCATTGACCGCCGCTATGACCGGCTTGCGAGAGGCCGCGAACCGGTCCCAGCCCGCGAAATAATCGTCGACATACATATCGGAAAAGGATTGCGGCTGCATTTCCCTGATGTCAGCGCCAGCGGCAAAAGCCCGCCCGGCCCCGGTCAGGATACTGACGGCAATATCCTTGTTGCGATCAATCGCAGCGAAGCAGTCGACCACTTCCCGCATGACTTCGGCGTTCAGTGCATTGAGCGCGTCCGGGCGATTGAGGGTTACGAGGGCAACGCGGCCCTTTTGCTCGAACTGGATCGTTTTGTACCCGGTCATGGGATTATCCCATTGTCGGAATGACAAACGCCTGGTCGCCGATATCGCCTTCGGGCCAGCGCTGTGTGATTGTCTTGATCTTGGTCCAGAAGCGCACGCCTTCGGGTCCATGCTGGTTGGTGTCGCCAAAGGCAGACCGCTTCCAGCCGCCAAAAGTGTGATAGGCCACCGGCACGGGGATCGGCACGTTGACGCCCACCATGCCGACATTCACCTGCGCCGCAAACTCGCGTGCGGCGCGGCCATTGGAGGTGAAGATCGCGCAGCCGTTTCCATACTGATGGTTGGACGGAAGCGCTGCGGCCTCTTCCAACGTCTCTACACGCATCACCTGCAACACCGGCCCGAAGATTTCTTCCTTGTAAGACTGCATTGAGGCGGTGACATTGTCGAAGAGGTTGGGGCCGATGAAGTATCCGCCTTCATTACCCTGCAGCTTCAGGCCGCGGCCATCCAGCAGCAGGTCTGCGCCTTCATCAATGCCCATCTGGATATAGTTTCCGACCTTCGCCTTGTGAGCGGCCGAGACAACCGGCCCATAATGGGCCTCCGCATCGGTCGAGATGCCGACCTTAAGGCCGCGGGCCGCTTCGATCATCCGCTCGACGAATTCGTCGCCGGTCTTCTTGCCGACCGTGACCGCCACTGGCAGCGCCATGCAGCGCTCGCCGGCCGAGCCATAGGCCGCGCCGACGATATCCTTCACCGCCTGCTCGAGATTAGCGTCTGGCAGGATGATGCCGTGGTTCTTCGCCCCGCCCATCGCCTGCACACGCTTTCCGTGCGCGGTGCCGGTCGAATAGACATATTGTGCGATGTCGGACGAACCCACAAAGCTCACCGCCTTGATGTCAGGATGGGTCAGGATCGCATCGACCGCTTCCTTGTCGCCATTGACGACATTGAGCACGCCCTTTGGCAGGCCCGCTTCCATCATAAGCTCGGCCAGCCGCATCGGGAGAGACGGATCTTTCTCCGAGGGCTTCAGGATGAAAGTGTTGCCACAAGCGATGGCAACCGCCGACATCCAGCACGGGATCATCGCAGGAAAGTTAAATGGCGTGATGCCAGCGCACACGCCCAGCGGCTGGCGCATGGAATACACATCAATGCCGGGCCCCGCCCCTTCGGTATACTCCCCCTTCAAAAGGTGAGGTATCCCGCAGGCAAACTCCACCACATCCAGCCCGCGCTGCACGTCGCCCTTGGAGTCGGCAATCACCTTGCCATGCTCGACAGACAGCATGTAGGCCAGCTCATCCATATTGGCTTCTACGAGGCGCTTGAACTCGAACATCACGCGTGCCCGGCGTTGCGGGTTGGTACCCGCCCAGGCCGGAAAGGCCGCGCGCGCCGCATCCACCGCCGCGCCCAGCTCCGCCTTCGTGGCAAGCGCCACCCTGCCCTGAACCTTGCCTGTGTTGGGATCAAAAATCTCCCCAAACCGGCCTGATGTCCCGGCCACTGCCACGCCGTTGATGAAATGATGGACCTCGCCCATAGCTGCCATCTCCCTTGATGATTTCGCTTTGACCGAAGACTAGCGGCCTCTTAATCTCCGTTAAATGTTGATTTTTGCAGTCTTTGGCTGCGTTTTTGCAGGCGCTTTAAAATGAACTGGGATGATCTGAAATTACTTCTGGAAGTGAGCCGGCACCCCAGGCTCGCCGACGTATCTGTCCGGACCGGACTGGACCCGACCACGATAAGCCGGCGATTGAGGCGGCTGGAAGCCGACCTCTCGCTTGCGCTTTTCGAGCGCACGGCAAAGGGACATCAACTGACAAGCGACGGCGAGATGATCGCCCGCAAAGCAGAAGCGCTTGAACAGGCCGCTGCTGAAGTCTCGGCTATCTCTGAACGCGAAGGTCCCCAGGCCACGGGACGTGTGAGGATCGGTGCACCTGAAGGACTCGGTACCCTGATGATTGCTCCGGCAATCGCCGGCTTCTCAGCGCGCCACCCGGGACTCGGCCTGGACCTGATCGCCATGTCAGGCTTCGTAAGTGTACCCAAACGGGAAGCAGACATGTCAATCCTGCTGACCCGGCCCCAGGCAGGCCGTCTGATCGTGAGGAAGTTATCAGACTACACGCTTCACCTGTACGCTTCTCCCGAATACCTTAAGGGACGCGGCGCCATCCCCGACGTCACCGGATTGGCCAGCCATGATCTGATCGGATATGTAGACGATCTGATTTATTCTTCGCAGCTTCGCTACCACGAAGAAATCATGCCAGGCCTCACCCTGAAACACTGCAGTCCTTCAATCGTGGCCCAATGGCAGATGACACGCGCCGGCGCCGGTATCGCCGTTCTGCCGCACTTCCTTGCCGCGAATGATCCGCAGCTTGTACAGATCCTGCCGGATGTAGTCCGGCTGGAACGCTCCTTCTGGCTGACGATCCATGAAGACGTTCACGTACTCGCCCGGATCCGCGCGGTGAGTCAGTTTCTGACCGAATTGTTTGCCGGTTCCGAGGCGCGACTGATCGGGGAATAATGCGATGCTTCGATGCCTGCGATGCGAATAGAAACTTGCGGAGGGATGGACCGGCAGCTTGTTCGGGACTGGGCTGTGCTCGTTGATGGGCTGGAGCATTCTGCCAAAGTCGTTTTGTGTGCCTCTTCATGGAGGATCAGGCATCAGCCAATGATCCGCCTGTTGCTTGCCCGGATGCGAGGAGCGCCCGATCAATTTGAAGCACCATCCTCTGCGATATAGGCCCCGATCAGGAGACCCTAAGCTCTCACGCGTTCCCTTCGTAAGGGCATAGCTGAAAAATTGAGAATCTATCATACTGTGAGAGAGTCCCACTCGAAAATCACATAAAATTTAGAACGCTCGTTTTATATGGTTGTGATCCAAATTCCTTGGAGGCATATGTTTTTCAGAGCAAGCACGTCGCTATGCCAGAGATTAGTCGTTTTCCTTTAGCAGCGCTGTATTTCTTGACGAGGGGATAATTTGTCCACTGATCGGATCATCTCTGGTCACATCCTTCGAAAGTCAGCCGCCACCCCGGAAGAGCCATCTATGCCACAAATCGAATTCTTCTTTGACCTGTCTTCGCCCTGGACACGACTGGCATTCGAGAACATCCAGCCTATCGCGCAGGAGACGGGGGCGACCCTGGTCTGGCGGCCCTTCCTCGTCGGCGGCGTCTTCAATGCCGTAAATGAGACAGTTTACCAGATGCGTGCCGATATGGAGTCGCCCAGATATCGCAATAGCTGGGTCTGGCTGAAAGAGTGGGCGAGTCTCGCAAATGTGCCCATGAACTTTCCTTCGGCGTTCCATCCCCTCAAGTCCGTTGCCGCGATGCGGTGTTGCTGCGTTCTTGAAGATCAGCAGGCAGATCTGTTTCGGTTTACAAATGCAGCATTCGAAGCCTACTTCGGCGATCAAAGAAATCTGGACGATACAGATGTTCTGATCTCGGTTGCGGATTCCGCCGGATTTGATGGCCGGGCGCTCGTCGCGAAGAGTCAGGAGCAAGAGACAAAAAACCGGCTCCGGGCCCACACAGATGAGGCTATTGAACGGGGCGCGTTCGGTTCGCCCACCCTCTTCCTGGACGGATCCAGGATGTATTTCGGGAATGATCAGTTGCCGTTGGTGCGACAGGCGTTGTTGCAAGGTTGACGCATACGGGGTGCTCCCGGAAAAGTAACCCGCTGCGGGTCGTTAAGTCGTCACGCGCGCTGTCAGCAGGATCGATGAGAAGCTCGACATCGACTAAGGCACGGCCCACGAACTGCAGCGCACGGGCGTCCGCATCATGGAGTCGGACCGCTGCGGCGTGCGCGACGAGGTCCTTGCCTGCATCCTCAACCACTCTCCATTCGGCTCGGCGTCTTCTCCGGAAGCGTAATCAATACAGCCGGAACAAGTTCTGGTATTTGGTGCCGCTTATCAGGCTGCAAAAAGCAGGCACTTCCAGAGAGCTATCTCAGGCCTCCGTTGGTTATTAATCCGGGACTAAGATCTGGATCTTGAGATCACTGCTCCGTTCCCGCACAATTTCCAGGACCTTCCGGGAACGCGCAGCGGCATCGCTGTTGCATGCTATGAGATCCGGCAACGCGGTTGATGAAACAGCATCGTGCAGATCGCCGGCCAGTCGCGTGAGGGACGCGCGGGCCGTTTCCTGAGACAGGCCCATAACCCGCGCGAGCGTATAGAAGTCGCGGGCGTGAAGATTGTCGTCCTTTCCGGAAAGTTTCAATGCCATGCGATCTTCGGAAAAGCCTGGAAAGACCCGCGTGGTAAGCGCATCATAAAGCGGCGCCATCCGGACACTGGCAAAGTCCCGGCGACCCGCGCCCTGCGCAATCTTCAGCACCGCAATGTTCTTGAGGTGCATGTCGCCGTCCGCCACAAGCCACGCGAATACAGCCCTCTCAAACAGGGTCAGGAGATCCTCGTCCGGGCTTGTCGACAACGGCCTGAGGCTGCGGGCCGCCCGCTCAATCGTCCCCTTGTACTTATCTTCTGCAGGAAGCCCGAGAATGGAGCAGAAATCTTCAAGAGCGAACCTCCGCCTGTCCTTTTCGTCCTGTCGGATATCAAATCGCTCGACCAGGAGCGCTGGCGGCATGTTGTCCGGCATTGGGACCAGGGCGAAGTCGGGCACGATGAATCCGGCGGCCCTGCCGAGGGACAGGCACAGCCATTCCACAACCGGCATCCGTTCGAATCCCGACGTCCCCGCCGGTTTCAGAATATGGGTGAAGGGCTGGTCCGTGGCCGGAATAAGCATGCCCTCGCGATCAAGGAACATAGGCGCTTTGATCTGCACACCGGAAAGGCGCGGCGTGGTCCTGTCGGCGAAGAGGCGCGCCAGGTTAGCTTCAAATGTTTCATTCAGGTGGCCCCGGCCGGGTCCCCGGTATGTGCCGGAGAAAACGCCGTCTTCGGTGAAGACGGGCAAACTGCCTGCCAGTATGTCTGCGGGCAGAGCGGCGAGGGCGGCGGCCGATTCCCCGACCGTTATGTTCGACAGGTACCGCCTCCCATGGCGTAGAGCGCTGCGCTGGTCCTCGTCATTCAGAACGGTTGCAAGCCAACCCTCCGGAAGCAGAGATTCAATAAAGGGCGGGAGTGTTCCGGGCACCGGGTCCCGCACGAGGATCGGCCCGTCGATGTTCCCAGGCTGCCAGCGCCACTCATGGCCATCATGCTTCAGCCTGCCGATGCTTGCGCCGTGCCAGGCGACCTCCAGGGTGAACGCGGCGAGGTTCCTGACGCCGGGCACCTCCGGGCGGTGTCCTTTGAGATACCGCTCTGCGCTCTCCCCTTCCCTGTACCACTGGTTGGCGCGCGAGAGAGTCCACAGCACGTCTGCAGCCTGATCGGCACTGCCATGTCCTGCGATGAGGCGCTCGGCGATTGCGCGGCGCATCGGCTCGGTCAGTGCACTGGCCTGCTCACTGCGCAGCCGGAAGGCTTCCAGGAAGCGCTGCTCCGGAGAAGAAACGCGCAGGGTGAATTCGCCCAGCCGATCACCGATTGTGGCGCGATCCAGCGAAGGCGCCGGAGGGGCCTGGGTTTGAACAATCTCCAGCGCCCGCAGCCGGGTGCGTTGATTCCTGCGCCCGGAAAGGAACAGGCGGCCGTCCGCCGTAGGGGCGAGATCAACAGCGCTGGCCGAACACAGGTACGCATGGGGATACAGGTAGTGGGCGATGCGGATAGCAAACTCCCGCAGGAGCTGGTCAACATCTGAAGCAGCATCAAGGTATACCCCCCGGACGACCTGAAGGAGCTCACCCGCCTGGGCCTTGCGATGAGCCGTGACCGTGTCAATATTCTCGCCAACAAGGTACAGCATGTAATTATCTCGCATCTCAGATGCGCCTTAATTACGCTGGCCGTCGCAGATGTCAATAATTTTCACGCATCTGAAATGCGCAATAATTACACTCTCGGGTACCGTTATTTGCCATTTACGACACCGGATTTGCACGCCTTGCGCGCGATGGGCCTGTTCGCGGACGCTTCCGGACGAGATATACGCCCTCCCTCTGCGCGCGCGAGGCCCTCGGCCAGTTCGGCCACGGCCTCGGCAATATCGATCATGACGGTCTGGCGGGGGATCGATAAGCGGGTCGCGATCTCGGTATGCGTCAGTCCCTCCAACCGGTGGAGGCGCAGCGCCTCCCGTCGGCGCGCCGACATCGCCTCCATGAGCGCTTCGACGAGCGTCAGACGTTCGGCATCGATCACCTGCTGCTCCGGACTGACCATCCTCTGGCAGGCCACCTGATCTGCTACCTCCCCGATCTCGCGGGATGCCTGCTGTCGCCGGTGATCGGCTGATTTGAGAAAATTGAACATGCAATTGCGTACCAGCGTGAACAGGAGCGGCCTGAGCTCCTCGATCCCCTTGTCCGGATAGGCGCGGCGCGCATTCAGGAACGCCGCCTGCACAATGTTCTCGGCATCCGCCTGGTTACGAACCCGGATCCTGCAGAACCGCACCAACTGCCGGTACTGGCTGCGGAAGAGCCGTGTGAGCGGCAGTGCTTGAAAATCAGGCTGCACACCTTCATATCCGCATACGGATTGGGGCAGCATGCCCGCGCTGACAGCCTTCCCTGTCGCCTCCGCTGCTGGTCTGCAATTGTCTGCCGGCGCCATCGCGCGTCCTCCCTGCCAGTTCATGCCGGACCGTCAGACAAGCACCAGGGATTTGCGGCAAGGCGCTCGCAAACACGTCTCACGCTTCTCCAGGGTTTCCGACGCCCTGCGCATCCTGATCCGGACTCCGGCCGGCAGCGTCATACGTCAGGCACAGGCAAGCCGTTCGCGAAAATCAGGTGCGTTGGGACAGACTCATGCTCTGGCGGGGTTTCCGACGCCCCGAGCCCCTCCGGAGAGATGCTGTAGGGAATCTGACAAAAGTTGATCGCAAACGCAACCCTGAAAGGAAAAGTGTGGGCCGTCGGAAAACCGCGAAGCATGCGCAACGGGGCGCAGGTTTTGAACGGGGGTTCTTATCGCTGCGCCGACCCACCCCTCCCTGAATACCGTCAATGGCGCGTCAGGCAATAGACACCACGGCCGTGTTCGTGGGAACTGGAGGGCAAACCAGATCCATATCCGAAACCCGCGAACAACCTCCCAGAGGATCTCAATCTGCAATAGACAGGGCCGCCCCGATTTCGGAGAATGGCGCAATACTTTCAGATACCCGAAGGCCCGAGCCGTTGCAGACTTCCCTCGATCATCTCCCCCCTGCCCGGCAGGCAGAATTTGCCCGTATCCAGGAGGTCATCCTTGAGGAGCTGGAGACCCGTATCAAAGCGGATGGCAAAGCCCGCGCAAAACGCTACCGTCTTCTGAAGCTCGTCCTGTTCGGAAGCTTCGCAAAAGGTACCTGGTTTGAGGACAGCCGGTCCGGGCGCGCCTCCGATGTCGACCTCCTCGCCATCGTCAGCCATGAAGCCCTCACCGAAATGAGTGCCTTCTGGGGAGAGGTCGAAGACCACCTCTACACTGACCCGCTTGTCAAACGGGATGTCTCCATCATCGTCCACACCCTGCAGGACGTAAACCGTCAGCTCAAGGACGGTCAGTATTTCTTCTCAGAGATCATCCAGCAGGGCATCCTGCTCTATGAAGACGGGGAGCCCGATAAGAATGGCGATTCGAAAAACCGGCTCGCTAAGCCTGCAACGCCAGATGCGCATAGAGCATACGTGGCAGCTCAAAAATATTTCCAAAGCTGGAGCAAGTCCGCCCAGTTGTTCCTTGCAACGGGCAAGCAGCACCTTGAAGGAAAGGACTCAGAAACAAGAAACTTTGCGGCCTTCCAACTCCACCAAGCCGCCGAGAGCGCTTACCGCATGTTCCTGCTGACCACGACCCTTTACGCACCGGGCACCCACCATCTCGCAAAGTTACGGAACATCGCCCGCACGATTGATGGTCGTCTTGAAGACGCATGGGGTCCTCCTCAAAGGCCCTACAAGCGGTATTTCGAGCTCCTGCGCCGCGCCTATGTCGAAGCACGCTACTCACCCTCTTATGAGACCACGCAGGAAATCCTCACCTGGCAGGCTGACCATATCGAGCAGTTGATTGCCATGGCCCGAGAGCTTTGCACCGAGCGACTCGCGCGGCTACAGGCCGAAGCTGAAAAAGGCGTCTGAATTTCGAGCTATACTCGCATCATAGCGGAAGATTGTTTACAAATTGACCGCCCGGATCAAGGGTTGGGTCAAGCTCTGTCGGGTGATCTCCTAAGACTACTTCTCCGAACGCGCCCGCGCTGACAAGGTTCCGGTTGGCCTCTGTCGAGTGATCTGCTAAGACGCCGCTACCGCAGCCTTGCTTAAAAGTATGGTTCCGGTTGGGCTCTGTCGAGTGATCTGCTAAGACCCACCCCCCGTTTCCAACTTGCTGTTTTACGGTTCCGGTTGGGCTCTGTCGAGTGATCTGCTAAGACGTTTTCTGCTCTGAGGCGGTCCACTTCGGAGTTCCGGTTGGGCTCTGTCGAGTGATCTGCTAAGACGGGCTGGGTGACCGGCGAGGCGGGCAGCGGGTTCCGGTTGGGCTCTGTCGAGTGATCTGCTAAGACTTTCCCATTGCCGAACTCCAGGAGCCCCTTGTTCCGGTTGGGCTCTGTCGAGTGATCTGCTAAGACGCCGTAACCGGCGAGGATGCCGATCCATCCGTTCCGGTTGGGCTCTGTCGAGTGATCTGCTAAGACGGAACGTCCCGGCGATACCTCAGCTTGGCAGTTCCGGTTGGGCTCTGTCGAGTGATCTGCTAAGACCTCACCTCACCCATCATCTCTCTCCTGGTTGTTCCGGTTGGGCTCTGTCGAGTGATCTGCTAAGACGTGCCGGGTCAGCGGGGCCGGGTGAAGATGGTTCCGGTTGGGCTCTGTCGAGTGATCTGCTAAGACTGGATATGTGAAAACACGCCCCACAACATGGTTCCGGTTGGGCTCTGTCGAGTGATCTGCTAAGACCTTGACGCGACCGGCCAGCCATCAGCGGGTGTTCCGGTTGGGCTCTGTCGAGTGATCTGCTAAGACGGCCCCCGTGATCAGGCGGTAGCCAAGGTAGTTCCGGTTGGGCTCTGTCGAGTGATCTGCTAAGACCTGCTCGTTGGCCGCGTCCTTGGGCTTTTCGTTCCGGTTGGGCTCTGTCGAGTGATCTGCTAAGACGAGAGCCTAGAGCGCGTGATCGCGGTCATCGTTCCGGTTGGGCTCTGTCGAGTGATCTGCTAAGACCTCCTGAAGGTCCTGGGTGCGGCGGCTGGTGTTCCGGTTGGGCTCTGTCGAGTGATCTGCTAAGACTCCTGATGAACCGCCCCGCCATAACCCACAGTTCCGGTTGGGCTCTGTCGAGTGATCTGCTAAGACGCAGTGAAAATAGGATCGCCCGCATCATCAGTTCCGGTTGGGCTCTGTCGAGTGATCTGCTAAGACGCCCTGCGCCTGCAGGCGCTCAATCTCCCCGTTCCGGTTGGGCTCTGTCGAGTGATCTGCTAAGACTGATGACGTGTCTGCCAAAGGTCGTGCCGTGTTCCGGTTGGGCTCTGTCGAGTGATCTGCTAAGACTGATCCGCTATATCGCTTTGATATAGCGGGTTTTTCTTCGACATGTGATGCAAAAAACTAGAGAAAATCCCATCAAAATAGCTCAAGCTGCGCTGGTTTTGATCTGTTTGACCGACTGGATTGGCCTCTGTAACTCTGAATAAGCTCATATTGCTTGTCCGTAAAAAACAGGATGTCCACTTTGCCATCGGGCGGCACGAGCGCTCCGACCCGTTTTGCCAGGGCTTCTGCACGCCGCTTACTGGCCGAAAAACGAGTGTACACGGAAAACTGTACCATCTCAAAACCCATATCGAGAAGATCTTTGCGGAAGCGCGTTGCGCGTTTCCTCTCTAGCGGTGTCGTAACCGGAAGATCAAATAAAGCCCATACCCACATGATCTGATACGCAGAGACTACGGTAAAACGCTGTCCCATGTCTCCTCGCTTATGTCGTTTGCAGATACAGGAAGGGGGATATCGCTATGTGGCCAATCGAGACGTTTATCCGTCCCCAGATAGACACGCGCCAAGGATTGCGCGAGACGGACGAGAACTTGCGACAAGGGGGTCCGACCGTTTTCCGTCGCGTAGTCCGCCAGCATGACAGCCGCCAGCTCGGTTTTTAAAACAGGAGTCAATTCGTCCGTTGCGCCGAGCCTCATATCCTTCACTGTAATATCAATTGCCGAGCGGAACGGCTCCATCAAGTCGTCGGCAAGACGCAGCGCATCTCCCCCACTGACATGATGTACGGACAGGGAAGGGTTGAGGCCAGAAGCTACAATCGCGCGCGCTGTCGCGGCGCGAAGAATCGCGTAGCCATAATTGAGGGCGATATTTGAGCCTGGACTCACTCGGTCTCGAGAAAAATCTTCGCCAAACAATGTGCGCCAGTAATATTGCGCCGCTGCGGCTTCGCGATTGTCGGGATCGCCAGAGGTTACATCCAACTTCAGCTTAGCCAGTCGTGCGCTTTCGAGGCCATAGAGCTGAAGTGCCGCCTGTTGGGCCGAAATCTTGCGACGAACGATGTCCGCCCAAAGCCTTTTCCGCACGGGCTGTTTGGCATCAGCCTGCGCCTGCATGATGCCACCTTGATTATGATGGGCGGCAAGCGGCAAGATGTGTGCAATCGGTGCAAAGTTCTTCCCGACAAAGACAACAGGTACAGAACGCTCAGCAAGGGCCGTCAGACTGGTCCCAGACCAAGTTATACCCTGTGATGCAGCTATCACCGCGTCAATATCATCAAGAGGCACGCGGCCCAGCGTTTGCCCGCCTTCCCGGATAGCCAAAAATCCGTGGTCCTTATGCACGGATCGGCCAGGATTTGTAATTTCAACGATACGACCCATACAGATTCCCCGCATCTTTTGGAAGAATCTGCAATATTCGGGCCAGATCAGACTGAGCCGTGATTGACTGTCCGAATGCGGCCTATCTCATCAATCCGTACGCGCCGGGCGCGTCGATCCTTCAATTTACTAATGTTTGCGAAGTCCCACCGGAATGGATCATCCTGGTCGTCGTGGCGTTTTTGCAAAACACCCCCTTCCAAATGCTCAGCCAGTTGCAAACTATTGAACGAAGCACGCAGACTGACGATAATCTTAACGCGATTTATCTTATCATCGTCGAACAGCTGTAAGGTATCGCCTTTATGCAGGCGCATGATGAATCTGGCATCGGGATATCTAGTTTGCCATCTTGGTGGTTGCACCTGCCCCTTCCTCTCTGCTAGCGTCGTCTGGTTTGCTTCGAAAATATCCACCCATACGGCTTGCCAGCTACCATTCGTCAGTTCGACGATATCGACGTGATGGTTTTCTGCGGGAATAGCATACTTGTATCGCTCCCCCTGCTTGCTCTTGCCAACGGGAATGGCGTTCTCTTTCGGATAAAGGCAGCGCACGCGTCGCGTTCCCGTTTGGCGCGAATACTCAGCCAGTCCCTCAGTCAGTACCTTCTCAAAATCCTTTTTGTCACTCCCGCCTGCCTGCTTCGCCTCGTAAAGCACCTGCTGAAGGGCCAGACGGACTTTCTCATCGCGCACCTGCTCAATCATATTAGGTTTCAGCGAGAGGATATCCCGCCGGACAACGAGATTACCGCGGGCAGGTTCGCCGCGTTCAATGTTAGTGAGGTTCTCCCGAACTTTGCCGTATGCTCCATCCAGATGCAGTTTTCCGGCGACGCGATGACTGGGGCGGTGGGAGACGATCACCCTTTTTACAGCTGTATTTACTTGATCGGTGAAACCGTCAAAGGGCTCAGGGATATCTGCCAGAACCCGGGCAAATGCCTGCACTTCGTCCTGGGCCGCTGCGCGGGATAAGATGTTGACAAGACTGCGGTCTGTCACGCCGATCACAGCGGCATCAAGGGCATGATGGCGATGGTCGTTCCGGTTTTTCTGGTTAGTACCCGTATGCAACCCCCATTTCCGCCGAAGTTCTGATGTCAGCCGTCCAGATGTCACCCAGACGCTCATTTCCTTGCGGTTCACATCTGCGGGCGCGAGCTTTTTCAAATAATGGCCCGCCACAACTCCAAAATGCTGAGTTTCCTTTAGGAGCCTATCCTGCCACTTGTCCTCCAGTCCAAGCCTTTCCCGTGAATCCGGCCCAAATCGCCATTTTTTGTTCAGCGGCATATTCCGGCTACGGTAAATCATGTCATCCTGATTGAATTTTTCAGGAAAACTCTGGGCCGCTTCGGAGGGGGTAAGATTTCGTTTGAGCCGGTTCCATTCACGATACGCAATAGTTTTGTTAGCCGGGCTGTCATCAAGGGAAATCGAGCGAGGCAGGATATGTTCAATCTCAACCTCGTCTGAGAGCAGTCTCGAAAGGCTTTGAATCGGTTTGCCACTATACGGACAAACGCGGTCATTTGGATTGCGTCCTAATTCCTCCCAAAGGCGTATACGCTCGAGAGCTTCGCGCGTGCGCAAGCGGTCGCCTCTACTATAAAAGCCAATCTCTTCCATCTCTCGTTTGCGAATATCATTCGCTTTGCGGTTCTGTTGATTGTCTCGTTTGGCCCTGTCTTTCTGAGCCTTGCTTTTTTTGATTTCCCGCGACAGCTCAAGCACGATTTCGTCCGGCCTGCCGTACTGAGTGATCATGGTATTAATCAGACGCCGGAGTTGATTTAGACCTATATGAACCGTCGGATTCGCGATCCTGCCATATCGGACATCGCGTGGGTCATCAGGATCGCCCGTCCCATGCCCCAGAAAGCGCCTCATGCTATCAATTTCGTTGTAATACGGAAGGAAGTCGAAGACTTCGCCGTCGCGTTTATCGCTATGATGAAGCCCCGCGCGTTTGCAAGCTTCTGCATAGGTGATGATCTCTGCTTTCAAGTGCGGCAAGATCATGTCGACCGCTTTCATGGAGATCATCAAATGACCGTCTGGCAGGCTGCACTTCATCGCTAGTTCTATCTCCGCGTCCCCCAGATTCAAAGGCGCAAGGGCGTCCCGGAGCTCGGAATCTGTGTTTGAACTTTTGTAAGCAGCAAGAAGGGCATCAATTTTTTGCCGGTCCTGTCTGATATCCGTCCAGGTTTCAGCAAATGGTCCGGGCTTCTTGTTGCCCTTGAATCGATAGGCCATGGACGAGCCTTCCAGTTTCTTCTCGCCCCCTTCCTCCAGACTTATCCGTCCTGAGTCCTTCCCGAGGCCCACTATGCGTCTTAGCTGCATCCAACTCACATCTCTTCCTGATAGAAGCTGCTGAACAACCTGATCGCGCATTTCTCTATTTAGCGGGAGCGGGTAGCCTTCGTCATCGTCGATGCGAAGCTCATTGACCTTCTGGTATACAATGAATTCTTCCGCTAACGGATGAGCCTTCATGAGCCTTACTTCTTCTTGAAAAAAGCTACAGAAGCCGGGATCGACAGGTTTGAGTGGGCGCTGCCAGAAGATTGCATCACGCAGAGGCGCAATCTGTGCCTCGTCAGGAAAGCCGGAGTTAAAACCGCGTTGGCGTTTGCAGATCAGGTCAAATTCCCAAACCAGCATATCCCGTGTGGGATAAAACTCGTAAAGTTCGTCCTTGATGTGGCTGTTTTGGCGGATGCGCGTGGGCTTACGATTTCTGACGTCCGGGTCAGCTTGGCGGGCTGCAAGGAAGGACCCATAGGTTTCGCAACCCATTGCTTGCATTTTCTGATTCAATCGTTCCGCAGCTGACGCGATCTTTCCGCTTTCGTCCGGCACATCCGCTTTTCTGTTGCTCTTGAAGCCGCGATGTTTGTTGATATGCCAGAACGCGCGCCCAAGATGGTGAAGTGGCAATGCTTCCAGAAGCGCCTTGGCGCGGATCTCGTACGGAGACAGTGGGATCGCTGTTTTACGGGCCTCTTGTTCTACAGGCATCATGCCCAGTTGAACCAGAACATCCATAACGTATTTGTTGCGCTGCAAACGACGGTCATAACTTCTCCGCATGGCTCGTGGTTCGCGGCGGGCTTTCGCGTTAGACTCCCCGCTTTGCGGGTCGCGTCCATCGTCGAATAATCTGCTACCCAAATCGATCAACCGACATGGTCTGCCGTCTTCAGTTTGGAAAATGGCCCAACCTATAGAGCTTGAGCCAAAATCATAAGCATAACGCAATGCCATTTGCGCCCCCTCGAATTCTAAATCGAACTTGACATAAGCGCGGAAAGGTAGAAAAGAAAAGGTCTTAGCAAATCACTCGACAGAGTCTTCACCGATAATAAGTGAGTACTCGCACCAGATTGAGGCGGCCCGCGGGCCGCCTTTTTGCTTTCTGTTTTAAGCTGGGTAGTGCTGAACGTCCTTATCGCGCTGGCGTCGCCTATCTCCTCTCACGGACTCGCTGCTCCGCCCTGTTCCTGCGCCATGGCATCTGCCCAACTCCGAATAGCCGACGCACGATAAAGATTCCGCGCGCCCCCGAGCTGCACGGGTTGCGGGAACCCGAGGCTCTCATCCTTCCGCCTTTCCCAGAGCGTCTTCCGGCTGATTTTC
The DNA here is from genome assembly GCA_002841155.1 of Alphaproteobacteria bacterium HGW-Alphaproteobacteria-18. Lineage (GTDB taxonomy): Bacteria > Pseudomonadota > Alphaproteobacteria > Caulobacterales > Hyphomonadaceae > Hyphomonas. The sequence goes on along the minus strand of PHEH01000005.1, from coordinate 24,226 downwards.
AGGAACGCGCAGGTCATGCGGGTGGTCCACCATTCGTCGGCAGCCGGAGGCAGCGGGTTTGACACCGGCGCGGGTTTTGGTCGCTCAGGCGGCGCCCGCCTGTCATTTGCAGGCTCGGGTGGCGGCGTCGCGGGCGCCGGGCGCTTGGGTGGTTCTGGCCTCGCTGAAAACAGATCGAACTGCGAGGCGGGTTCGGGCTTGCGAGCAGGCATGACTTTACTCCGTATAGGGCTCGAGAAGGATGTCGTCGGTAACGAGGACGCGGACGGGCGCGCCAGCCGGGACACGCAGCGTGGGCCGGAGGTTCAGTTCGCGGCCGACGATCCGGCTCCCCGTACGGGCGGCTTCCTGGGCGGCCGCGTCGCCGAGGCTGCGGGTGAACCGCCCGTCAGAGGTGTTTTCCGCTTCGTTCGCGAGAATGCTGAGCACCGCCGAAATCGCGATCGCGCCGCCGAGGCGTCCGAGATGATTGTCGACCCGGGCCTGCAGACCGGCGGCCCCTGCCCCGTCGGTCGCTGCCATCTGCGCCAGGACAATCGAGCTGCCATCCGGCATCAGGAGCCGGTCCCAGCTGAGGAACACACGTGTGTCGCCATAGCTGTTTTGGCTCGAATACGTCCCGATCAGCCGCGCGCCCTGCGGGATAAGCATATGATCGCCCGTGACGGTGTCATGGACGGGCCCGGAGACCTGCGCGATCACGCGGCCCGGCAGATCAGAGTTTACCGCCGTCAGAAGGGCCGCCGGGATGACGCTGCCGGCCTGCAAGAGAAAAGGCGGCCCCGGCGGTGGAGCGGGCGTGGCGGTCAGGTAGATCTGGCCGGGTGACAGAGACAAAGCTTTCCCTGCACTGGCGCTTTCAGCTGCTGCGACGGAACGGACCGAAGGCAGGTCCCGGCGGGAGAAGAAAAGCGCTGCGGGGGCTGGCGGCGGAGGGGAAACTTGTGAGCTGGTATAGGCATCCCGGTTGGAGTGAGGCGTGTCCCAGCCGCTGCCTTCGGGGAGGGTCAGCTCTTCCTGATCCGTATAGAGATGCTCAGGTGGCCCGTCCGGTCCCCAGAGCCAGTCATAGGGCTCATCTTCTGCCCGGGGCGGCGGCGTGAGCGCGGCGGTCTCGTACCGGGCCGGCAGGCGGCTGAGCCCTTCGGGCAGCGCGGTCGCCACCGGCGGGGCGGTATCGGCGCGGCTTGTCGCGGCCCGGGAACGCGGCGAGAGCCCCGTCACGAGCGCGATGACGATCACCGCGCCGATTGTGCCTGCCCCGGCCAGCAGGACCTTGCGGGAGAGCCGCTTCGGTGACGGCGGCCGGGCCCGCAGGCGGACGGCTTCTTCGGCCGGAGTGAGCTGGGCAGTATCCGTCATCGCGCGCCCTCCCCTGTCTCACGCGGCGGGCGGCGCAGTATCCTGACCACGACCGGCTTCTTGCGGCCGAGCCGGAGCTCTGCCGCGGTGAAGATCCGGTCGACCTCGTAACTCCGGCCATCGATGCGGTAGTTGACGAGTTCGAGTCCTTCGGCGGTCCGGATAAGGAGCGGCGGCATATCGGAAGCCACAATATCCTCCGGGAACTGCACATATGTCCGGCGCCCGTCATCCCAGACCTTTTCGGGCATCCAGGGCGGCGGGCCCTTGCGCGGAGCTTTGAGGACATAGTCCTCATGGATCTGGCGTGGCGGGGGCTCAGGCTTTGGCGCGGGTTCCGGTGCGGGCGGCGGCGCGGGTGGGGCTGGATAGGTCCAGGCAGCCTGCGCTGTATAGACCTCGCCGGCCGCTGAGACCGCCTCGATCAGATAGGCCCGCCGGTCAGTCACAAGCACGATGTTAGTCTTGAGTTTCGGGGCGGAGGGTTTGACGATCAGCAGGGCCCGGTCTCCCGACAGCGTGTTCGAGACGCTCCAGCGGGCGGTATCAGCTGCCGCAATATCGATCAGCACTTCCCCCGGTTCGAGCAGCAAGGTGGAGACAAAGTCGGGCGAGGTCTGCAGCTCATAGATGGCGCCTGGCTCCCAGGCATAAAGCAGGGTCGCCTCGGAAAACGCGCCCGGGGCGGCGCGCTGGCGCGCGGCGCTATTGGCCTCGGCAAGGATCCTGGCGGCCTCGCGCGGGGTGACCGGCTCAGCGCGGTCCGGCTTCAGGCTGGCCGGTTCGGGCGCCAGAGATAGGTCTTCCGTGGACGGCGCTTCCGGCATGAGCGCCGGGATTTCTTCGGCCGGGACCGGCTCTGCCGGCAGTGGGGGTTCCGGGAGATCGCCAAGGCCTTCGGAAGCCTCCGTGAAGGGCGGTTCAATGCGAATCACCGGAGGGGGCGGTGTGGCGCAGGCGGTGAGCAGGCTTGCAGCGAGGGCGTGGAGGGTGAGAGGGCGCATCATTGGTCGCGGCTCCAGCTGAAATCGGTGATGTAGAGGCCGAGCGGATTGACAGCGACGTCATCGGCCCGGCGCGGGGGCACATGGGTGACCGTGAAGAGGCCCGTCCAGGATCCGCTCGCGAGCGGGACGGGGCCTGCCTCCTCTTCGGTCCAGCTGACCTGCCAGCTCTGGTCGCTGCGCTGGACGATCGAGCGGATATGGACCGTGCGAGCCGCGCGCCCGACCGTTCCGAAGGGGTTCTCGTCCCTGGCGATCGTATGGAGTTTTGTGGCCGCTTCCGGTGTCACGAATTTATATGCCGTCAGCCAGTTCTCCCGCATCACCACCGCGTCGGTCGGGCGGCTGCGGACCTGGCGTACGAACGCGCCGAGGAAGTAGGCCGTCTGGGCCGTGCTCGGCGTCCAGCGGCCGGCATTGGTGCGCACCGAAAGGACCTGGCCTTCCGGGGCGACCTCCACGACATGCACGAACGTACGCTGCTGCAGAGCGACGACCATCAGGGCCGCGCCCAGACCGGCGGCCAGGACGAGCGCGGCAAAGGCCACCTTCCGCCAGCTTCGCGCCGAGAGGACCGCCGAGCCCATGCGCGCATCCCATTCAGCCTGCGCGCGCCGGTAGGGCGTGTCGGGCGGCGGGGGCGCATAAGAGATGGCCGGGGAGCGGAACGGAAAGCGCATCAGGATCTCCTTCTGGCGGGTCTGGGTTTGGGCTGGATCTTCGAATGATCAACGCGGGGACGTTCCGAGGGCGAACGGGTTCTGTCGGACGCCCCGGCCGGTTCCTCCTTCTTCCCGCCCATGCCGCCCATTAGGATGCGCGCGCTGACGGCGGTCCCGACCACGGTCGCCGCAGCGCCCTGCGCGGCCCGGAACCCATCGGCGCCGGAAAGATGGGGCTGGCCAGCCACCACTTCTGCGGCTAGCTGGGGCCCGAACCAGGCGAGCGAGAGCACTGTCAGTCCAAAGAGGAGCACATTGAGCGCGCCGCCTGCGTTCAGCGTCAGTTCGGGCGGCAGTCCGTCGACAAAAGCGATAGAAACCGAGGCGATCAGCGCCAGCACGAAGAGGCGCACGGCGCTCCCCACCACCCAGCCGAGCGGGCGCTCGGCGATCCAGGCGGTGCCGGAAAACACCCCCCAGGGCAGCGCCACGAAGGCGGCGAGCGTGCCGAGCTTGAACGCTATCAGGGCGGTAAAAATCTGCAGGGCAAGGATGAAGAAGCCGAGCATGACGATGATGGCCGCAATCAACACCACCGACAGGGTCACAAAATCGGTGATGATGTTCATCCCCTCCCCGAGCGCGGCGGTCCGCCCGAAGAGTTCGGTGCCGATCCCGGCGATCCGCCCCGGGTCATGGAGATCCTCGAGGGTGAGGCTGCTGCCCCCAGCCCGCAGACCCATCATGGCGCCAGAAGAATTGATCGCCCCGGCCAGATCGTTCCAGTTGTTGATCAGGAAGGCGAAGAAGCCGGTGAACACCACCTTGCGGAAGAAGGGCCCAAGCGCGGCTTCCTGGGCAAGCACCCATTGCACGCCCGCCAGCGTCACCGAGATCACGATCAGGGCGTTGAGCACATAGGCCACGTCCCCGGCAATGAACCCGAAGCCGGCGTCGAGCACGCCAAGGAAACTGTCGAGGAAGCCGTTGAGGATGGTGTTCTCCATGGCGTCCTCCCTTCAGAAGGCCCGGCGCGCGGGCGGCGCAGGCGCCGGCCGCGCTGGCGGAAACGCCCGCAGGCGGATGTCTTCGGCCCGCGCCTCCCGGGCGAGCCGTTCCATCCGCTCGGCCTGCAGGGCGCGCCCCTCGGCGATCATCAGCGCCTCGATGCCGGCAAGCTGGGCCGCACTGAGCCCGGCGAGTTGGTTGCCCGCCTGCACCGCCGAGGTCTGACCTTCGGCCGCCGCTGAGGCGGCGAGCGCCGCGTCGAGCCTCCCCCGCGTCTCGCTGAGACGGGCAGCAGCCTGGGCCTGCGCCGTCATGGCGCGCGCGAGGCTTTCCCGGCTTTCTGCGCGCCAGCGGACAGACTGGTCGATCACGCCGTCAAGATCATACGCCGCCCAGGTCTGCGGATAGAGGGCCTCGATCTCGCCGCCGATGCGGGCGATGTCATGGCTAAGGCCTTCCCCGCGCCGGAACAGCGTTTCGGCCTCATCGAGCGTGCGGGCAAGATCCGGAGACAGCTGCAGGGGGCTGCGCGAGAGCATCCGCGCCTGTTGTTCCAGCGCGGCGATCTGATGCTCGATCTGTTCGAGCATCCGGGCGGCCGCCAGCAGGTTCTCGGCATGATTGGCCGGGTCATGCACCACGATCTGCGCGGCGGCCGACGGCGCGAGACAGGGGACGGCCGGCCCGGCAAGACCAAGGATCAGAGCGGTGAAGAGCGAACGTGCGAGAGTCATGCGGCGGCCTCCTCTGGCGGGGCTGAGGATGTTTCTGACGGATTATCCGTCTCCGGATTTGTTTCGCTGTGGGCGGCTTCGGGGGCTTCATCGCGGGCGGGGGCTTCGAACCGGCCGATGGCGGCGGCCGCTTCCGGCAGGCCCCTGGCGATCAGCCAGTGCCGGGCAAAGCCCTCTGCGCCATTTGTGGCGAGCACCTTGTCGATCATCGCCTGGTCTTCGGGCCGGCCGGCGGCGGCGAAGGCGAGCGTCGCGGGGCCGAGCTCAAGCTCGATCCGGCGGCTCCCGGCGCGCCCGGCGATGTAATAGTCCCGCTTCGGCTCGGCCCCCGCGATGAGACCCACCTGCCGGTCATTGAGCCCGGCGGCTTCATAGAAGGCGCGGGTCGCCGGCTCCCGCGCTCGGTCATTCGGCAGGAAAATTCGGGTTGGGCAGTTCTCCAGCACAGCTGCGGCAATGGGCGAACGCGTAACATCGGCGAGCGCCTGGCTCGCAAATACCACCGCGACATTCTGCTTGCGGAGCGTCTTCAGCCAGGTCTCGATCTCGGCGGCAAAGGCGGTGTCCTTCAGATAAAGCCAGGCCTCGTCCAGCACCAACAGGCTGGGGCGCCCGTCAAACCGCTGCGCGAGACTGCGGAAGATCACCGGCAGCACGGCGCGCGCCGCCCGGGGCTGGCGTAGCAGGGCGCCCACTTCGAACGCCGTCACGTCTGCGGTGCCCGCCTGTTCCTGGTCCTGATCGAGCAGCGCGCCCAGGGGCCCGGCATGGGTGAAGGGCGCGAGCGCGCCGCGAAGGCTCCCGTCCTGCACAAAGGCTGCGAGCAGTGACAGGGTGCGCTCCGGGGCGGGGCGTTTTGCGATGAGCTGCAGGGCCCGGCCGAATTCGAGGCGCAGCTCAGGCGTCAGCGGAACGCCTTCGGCTTCGATCAGGTCACAGAGCCAGCCTTCCGCCCAGGCCCGGGCGGCCGGGTCCTCAATCCGGCCGAGCGGCTGGAAGCCGGGCGCCAGGGCCGGGTCCTCTGCCTCCGGATCGAGGAACACCCCGCCCAGCCCCAGCACCATGGCGCGGCAGGACCGGCCGGTATCAAACACGAAAGCCTGCGCGCCTTCATACCGCATCCATTGCGCAATCAGCGTGGCGATGAGGACGGATTTGCCCGCCCCGGTCGGCCCAATGACGAGCGTATGGCCCGTATCCCCCGCATGCAGGTTCAGCCGGAAGGGCGTTGCCCCATCGGTCGCCGCCAGCATCAGCGGCGGGCCACCGAGATGATCGTTCCAGGCCTCTCCCGGCCAGACGGCGCTGGTCGGCAGGAGATGGGCGAGGTTGGGCGTCAGGAGAACCGGACGGCGGACATCGGCGTAGGCCTGGCCGGGCAGGCTCCCGAGCCAGGCTTCGAGCGCATTGACGCTCTCAACCTCTGTCACAAAGCCCAGCCCGTCCGTCACCTGACGGATCATCTGCACGGCTTCATCAGCGGCGTCGGCGGTTCTCTCCGCCACCGTGATCGTCAGCGTGACATAGCCTGCCCCGCAGCTTTCCCCGAGCAGGGTCTGGAGGGCGCCGTCCGCATCGGCGGCCTGATTGGCGGCGTCATTGTCCTGGAGGGCGGCCTCCTCGCGGAAGAGCTCTTCGCGCAGCAGGGTCGCGAGCCCCTTGCGCTTGGAGAACCAGCGCCGCCGCGCCCGCTCGATCTCGCGGCGCGCCTCCTCCGGCGACAGGGGCAGGAATCGGGTCACCCAGCGATAGGCGAGCGGCAGTCGGTTGAGGGTGTCGAGCAAGCCCGGCTCGCTGGCGCTGACGAAGCTGCGCACCGAGAGGACCCTGAGATGGCGGGTGCCGAGCCGGGGCGCGAGGCCGCCCGTCAGCGGCGCATCGGTCAGCAGCGCGTCGAGATGGAACGGCGTCTCCGGCACGGCGAGCCGGCCCAGCGGTCGGTCAGAGACCGCGTCATGCAGGAAGCCGAGGGTGTCTGCGTCATCCAGCCAGCGCGCCTCCGGCATGAGCGTTTCGAGCGCCCTCCGCACCTGGTCAGTCTCTTCGGCAAAGCGGGTGAGCCGGGCGCTGTAGTCTGTGGCGGGCGCGGCCGCCTCCCCGCCTTCAAAGAGGAGGGCTTCGAGGCGCCCCTCTTTCTCCGGGGGCGGCAGGAAGGTGAGCGTCAGGAAATAGGCAGTCTCGAACCGCGCCCCGGCCGTCTCGAAGAGAATGCGGCGTTCCTCATCGATCAGCCAGGCGAGGCCATGCCGGAAGTCCGTATCCGGATATCCGGGCGCCGGGCGGCGGCGCGCCTCGGCATGCAGACACCAGCCCGAACCCAGCCGGCGCAGGGCATTGGACAATCTCCCTGAGGCCCCCATCAGTCCGCTGAGCGAGGCCGAGTCGAGATCCGGCCCCCGGAAGGCGAGCGTGCGCTGGAAGGCGCCGTCCTTATTGAGGATTATGCCCGGCGCCACGAGCGCCCCCCAGGGGAGGTAATCGCTGAGGCGGGCGTCGCGGCGGCGGTAAGGGCTGAGATCCATCATCGTCTGTCAGCTTTCTAGGTATGAGGGTTTGGAGAGGTGGCGGGGCCAGGTCTCCAGGAACCAGGGATCCTGCGCCGCTGCCCAGGCAGCGGCCCCCTGCGCGATCGCCCAGAGCGGGACACCGATCAGCGGCTGCTGCAGACCGAAGGCGATCGCGGCGCCGAGCGTCGCGTTGAGGATTGCAAACTCCCGCGGCACCCCGCCAAGCAGCACTGGCCGCGTCAGCGAAGTGTGGAGCAGGATGACATAGCCCTCGGGCAGCTTCTCGCTCATCAGAGCACCGCCCCGCCGGCAAAGCCGAAGAAATCGAGGAAGAAGGAGACCGCCGCAAACATGATGGCGATGCCGAGCCCGACAAAGGCAAGCTTGCGCACGCCCCCGCCCCCTTCGGAGAACATGATGGCAATGCCCGCCAGCACGATGCCGATGACGGCGGCGGCCCGCGCGACCGGCCCGGTAATCGACTCGACAACCTGCTGGAGGGGGGTCTCCCAGGGCATGCCGGACCCGGCAGCAAAGGCCGGCGCGGCCGCGAGTGCGGTGAGCAGAATGAGGAGGGCAGACTTCCTGGCGATCCTCGCGGGTGTGTACGGATGATGGTTCATTCTCTGTCTCCTTCGGGCGGTGCGGTCCTGAAATCGAGAAGCTCGGTGATGCGACGCCCGTCGGGCGTGCGGGTGATGAAGACGACAAGATCCACCGCCGAGCCGATAAGGCGGGCGGGGCTTGCGGCCTGCGCCTCGAGGCACAGATCCTCCAGCCGGGCGAGCGCGTCGCGCGCCGAATTTGCATGCACGGTGAGGAGGCCGCCGGGATGACCGGTGTTCCAGGCCTTGAGGACGTCGAGCGCCGCGCCGTCGCGCACCTCGCCGATAATGATCCGGTCAGGCCGCAGGCGTAACGCTGCCTGGACAAGGTCGCGCAAAGTGATCTCCGGGGCGGCGCGCCGGGTCAGCAGCTGGACAGTGTTGGGGGAGGAGACCTGGAGCTCCGGCGTGTCCTCCAGGACGATGAGGCGCCCGCCGGCGAGGCCGGGCTCGGCGAGCAGCGCATTGAGCAGGGTTGTCTTCCCCGACCCTGCCCCGCCCGCGACGATGATGTTCGCCCGCGCGGCCACCGCCGCGCGCAGGGCGTCGACTTGTTCTGGCGAGGCGATACCCGCGGCGAGATAATCTTCGAGCGTGAGGATGCGCTCCGGCCGGCGGCGGATGGCGAGCACCGGGGCCTGCGCCAACGGCGGCAGCACCGCCTGAACCCGCGCGGCGCTTCCCGGCAGGCTCGCCGACAGCAGCGGGCGGCCGGGGCCGGCGGTCTCGCCGCCCACATGGGCGAGCAGCCGGATCACGGTCTCCCGGTCACTGGCAGCCATATGGGCGCCGGTGGCCCGCAGCCCCAGCCCGGCCCGGTCGATCCAGATCGCGCCATCGGCATTGATGAGGATTTCGGCGACAGCGGGATCGGCCAGCGCGGCCGCGATCACGGGCCCGAGCGCCGCGTCGAGGACGCTCCGCTGCCGGAGCGCCGGCAGGGAGAGGTCAGCGGCGGCGCTCATGAGGACGCCTCCTCGGTTTCGGCATCGGCGGGATCATCTGTGAGACTGTGAAGGTGGGCCGCCCCGCCCCGGGACAGCGTGATCGCGGCAAGGTCCATGAACCGGTCGAGCCTTGCGTCCGCGCTGGCGGCAAGGCTTTCCGTGATCGCCTCGTCCAGCGGCGGGTTATGCTCCAGCCAGACCTGCACGTAGGTCAGGAAGAGTTCCCGCTGCATCGCCTGCTCGCCCGAGATCCGCAGGAGTTCGTTCTCGATGCGGCCGATCTGGCGCCGGAGGCTGTCGCCGGCGGCACGGGCCGGGCCCTCTTCGCCCGACGCCAGCATGGCGCGCACCGCCGCGGCGATGAAGGCCGAGTCCGAACGGCCCTGCCTTGCGGCAAGCTTCGACACCTTCCGGGCAAGCTCCGGTTCGAGATAAGTGCGCAGACAGATCGATCCCATGACGCTCAGATCCCTGTCCGGCGGCGCGGCCGCTTGCCTGGCACGGTGGGTGGTGGGTCCGGCTTGTCCGGCCAGCCCTGGGGCGGCCGGAAGCCCGCCAGCGCCTGTTCTGAAAGGCTGGGCCCGGATTGCCGGAAGAGGTCGCCCTGGGATGAGGGCGCGGGCTTCCGGGGCGCCGGGCGGGCGGGCGAGCCGGGGCGTGCCGGCTTTTCTGATGCCGGCAGCCGGCCGAGGGACACGACGTCTTCCCAGTCATGGGCCGTGGTGAGGCGTTGAGGGGTTCCGGAGGGCCGGCGCAGGCGGCCGGCGAAGACAGGCTCCCTGTCATACTTTATCTTCCTTGTGCGGAGTGGCTTCGTTCCGGCCACGAAGGTCAGCTGCTCGCCGGGCGGGAGCTGGCGCACATCGGATGGCAGCAGCAGCGGGCGGCTTTCCTCGCGCCAGGTGACAGAGCCCCGGCGGGGGCCGAGGATCGGCCCCGGCCGCTGCTCGGAATATTGCGGGCGCAGCTCGCGCGCTTCCCCCGCCATCTCGGCGATGGTCTTCGCCGTGTTCATGTCGGCGGCGGCAAAGGCCGTCACGATATGGCAGTTGTCGAGGATCACATTGTCCCGGCCATAAGCCCGGAGAATGTGATTGAGCGACTGGCAGACGAGATAGGCTTTCAGGCCATAGCCTGCGAACGCGCCCATCGCCGTCTCGAAGAAGGGCATCTTCCCGAGCTGGGGAAACTCGTCGAGGCAGAGCAGCAGCGTATGGCGCTTTTCCCGTCCGTCGCTGCCATGGGCGAGATCCTCCATCTGGCTGCGGGCAAGCTGGTTCAGGAAGAGCCGCATCAGCGGCATCAGGCGCGCCGCGTCCGACGGCGGTGGCTGCAGGTAAAGCGTGACGGGTGCCTCGTGACACATGAGGTCCGCCAGACGGAAATCCGATTTGCTTGTCCTCTCCGCCACCAGCGGATCGGCGAAGAGCCCGAAGAAACTCTCGGCCGTCGCCTTGAGGCCTGCCTGGAGACGCTCTTCCCCGGCGAGAAAACTCGTGGCCCCGTGCAGGACTTCCGGGTGAACCTCCGGCTGGCCGGTGACCGGGCTCACCCGGTGCAGCGTGACGCGTATCTCCTCGCAGGTGGATTTGAGATCCCGCAGCTTCTCGCGCACGATGGCGAGCGTCTTGCGCGGCAGCGGCTCGGCATAAAGGACATGCAGGATCACGCCGGTCATGACCTGTCGGGCGGACTTGTCCCAGAAATCTGAATGGCGCCCGTCGCCGGCCGGATCGGTGATGATCTCGACGATGTTCTGGACGTCGCGCACTTCATCGGTTCCCCGGCGCACTTCCAGGAGCGGGTTGAAGGACGCCGAAGATGGCTTTGTCGGCGCGAGGCAAAGGACTGGGCCGAGCGTCTCCCGGAACCCCGCCGTTCCCGGGAATCCATGGCGGGGATCGCCGGTGGCCAACTCGCCCTTGACGTCGAGGACGAGCGCCGAACCTCCCCAGGCCAGCAATGTCGGCACGATATGGCCCCTGCCCTTGCCGGCGCGCGAGGCGCCGATCAGGAGCTGGTGGCCCGGCCCGTCATGGCAGAGGATCTCGCCGGCGAACCGGCCAAGCACGGTGCCACTCGCCGCGAAGAGCCCGGCTCCGCGCGCATCCTCGAAATTGCCCCAGGCGGCCGCGCCGAAGGGTTTCTGTGACCTGCCGGGTTTCATCAGGAGCGCGAGGGGGGCGAGCGCCGTGAGGCCGCCGGTGAAAAGGATCGCATGGGCCAGCTTGAAGGGGCGCGGATAATCCTCCGCATGCCCCGCCGACCATCCGAGGATCGCCCAGGGCGGATAGATCGCGATTGCATCTGAGACGGCGAGCCGAGGGCCGAGAGCAGGATGATCTTCGAAGACAGAGGCGATGAACTGCGTGGCCGCGCTGGAGGCGAGCCCGATGATCAGGATGCAGGCAGTCCCAGCTTTCACCAGACGCATGACGCGCCCCCTTGCCCGAAACGCCCGGGAACAGCCCGGACTTCGAGGGACATCACCGCGAAATCTGTCGGGGATCGCTACCGCTGACGCCTTTTGCGCGAAAGGAGGCCGGTTGGACCGGCGGGCGGATTCTGGGGAAGTTCACAGCGCTGGGCCGGACGGGTCGCGATTCTCTTCATCCGCTGGCGGATATATTGAGATAATCGCTTGAAGTGCGTCTTCTGGCCTCGGGGCGAATTCAGATTGGGGCAGTGAGGGGGAATTCGCGCGAGCGTGGAATTATCCGGGAAGAGAGGGTCACGCAAGCGCCCGCGATCAGCGCACCTCACCGGATAGCAGCGGGTGCGGGACGCTACGTTTGACGATACGCGCCACCGGCCGGATCCGAGCCCGGTCAATGAACTCTGCCTGAGGATCGAGGGACGCCCTGAGCACGGGCCAGTCGGAGGCATGGCGGAGCGCAGCTCTCAGGGACAGATCAAACTCCCCGATGATCTCGATCGCTTCCATGACTTCCGGCGCCTCGGCAATCGCCTGCTCGAAACGTTCGCGCTTGCCAGCCGGGCTGCGCGTGAGGGCGAGGTCAATCCAGGTAACCGGCCAGGCCTCGAAGATGGAAGGATCGAGCTCCGCCATGTAGCGCACCACCGCCCCGGATTCCTCAAGGCGTCTCAGGCGATGCAGTGTTCCGCTATGCGAAAGCTCGATCCGCCGCGCAATGTCCTGGATAGATGCGCGCGCGCCGGTCTGCAGGAGGCGGAGGATCTTGAGGTCAGTCCCGTCAAGCCTGGCCCCGGAAGGTGCATAGAGGGGCGGAAGTGGCTGGACCGACGCCCGGTTTGTATCATCAGGAGTCATCAGGGCACCTGCCGGTAAGTGTCTCCGTTCCAGAAGAGAGATAGCAGGCGCAACTTAACGTAATCTAAACGAGAAATTCTATTCCCGCCTAAGATGGGAGCGACCAACAGGCTGATTAAGACGCGAGCGCCTTCAACACCCTCAGCATGCTGCGCAAGGTGTCTTCCGATTCGGTCCGCCGGAGCCAGCTTTCACACTGGCTGCGGAGTTGCTCCGTCTTCTGGCGCCTTCCGGAGGGCGGAGCATCTGCATCTTCAAAGAAAACGGCAACATCGACCCCGAGGGCTTCTGCGAAGCCCGGCAGCAACCCCACACTCAGCCGGTTCGATCCTGTCTCGTATTTCTGAAGCTGCTGATGGCTGAGACCGATGCGTGCCGCGAGCTCCTGCAAGGACAGCCCGGCCTCCAGTCTGAGCTGGCGAAGGTTCCGTCCGACGCGGCGGTCGATATCATTGGGCGATCTCGAACCTGGAACTTCTCTGACTTTCGGCATAACGCGCGCTCACTTCTGGCAGGGCGGGAAGCCCCGGCCCGAAATCTTCCTTCCCCTGCGCCGGAAAGGCAATACGGCAACGGCGGATGGCTCACAGTGCCGCAAGATCCGTAACATGGACAATCAGATGCTTTTGGTGGCTGCAAACTTTGCCACAGCCTTGGCGGTTTGGGGGACTGCATTTACCTTTGATGCTTTGCAGGAAGGTCGGGCCTGCCTAGTATGAACACCATGCGAACCGACCTCGACCACCTCCCCCATGGCAAGCAGCGCGAACTCGCCCGCGTGACGGAAATCCTGTTCGAGGAATTCACCGACGCCATGAAAGGCGCCTCGTCCCCGAAGAAGAAGGAGGGCCGGATTCTCAAGATCATCCTGTTCGGCTCGTATGCGCGCGGGACCTGGGTGGACGAGCCCCATACCGCCAAGGGCTACCTCAGCGACTATGACCTGCTGATCGTCGTCAACCAGCAGAGGGTCGTGGACTTCGCCACCTATTGGTACCGGGCCGAAGACCGGATCATGCGGGAGACAGGAATCAGGACGCCGGTCAACTTCATCGTCCACACGATGGACGAGGTGAACACGGCCCTCTCCCAGGGCCAGTACTTCTTCACCGACATCATCAAAGAGGGCATCGCGCTCTACGATCTCAAGGGCAGCACGCCCTTCGTGACGCCTCAGCCGCAGACGGCCGAGGAGATCTTTACGACAGCGCAGCAGCACTTTGATTTCTGGATGCCTCTGGCTCAGCATTCGCTGAAATTGTCGCGAGACAGCATCAAGGATCAGGTTCTGAGAGATGCCGCGTTCCTACTCCACCAGGCTGTAGAGCGCACTTACACCGCATTCCTCCTTGTCGAGACGAACTACTCACCTGCCACCCACAGCATCAAGTTTCTTCGCTCACTGGCTGAGCAGATTGACCCTGAACTAATCGCTGTATGGCCGCGTGAGACCAAGCATGATCGGCGGCTGTTTGAGCTGCTCAAACGCGGTTACATCGATGCGCGGTATTCAGAGCATTATGCCATCACGGTCGAGGAACTCGCCTGGCTGAGTGAGCGGGCGGAAATCCTGCGGGCGCTCGTTGAGAAACGCGCACTACGGAAGATCGAACAATTGGAGACCCGCGCGGTTGCCGGCGAATGACTTTTTCTGGAAGCTGATTGCACCGGACGGGGTGCGCGGAGGTTTTCATCCGTGCCGGATTCACTCCGGGTCAAGCAGACTTTGCTCGAACTGCGGTGAGGGTCAAATTGCGGAAAATCCTTGCAGGGCTCAGTCGGCCCCACCCATGCGGTGTTGCAGCCGCGCGACGAGTTCGGCCTGCCGGCGCACACCGAGTTTTGCATAGACCGATTGCAGTTGTGATCGCACGGTGGGCAAGGATACGCCACGCGCCGCCGCAATCGCCTCGATGCGGGCCCCTCCAGCCAGTGCCAGCGCCGTCGTCGCTTCGGCCTGTGTCAGCCCATACTGCATTCTCAGCATCCTCTCACGCTCTGCCGGTGTGGCGGCCTGACGCAGGATTGCGAGTGCGGCAGGCCCGGCGCCGAGACCGTCGCGGTTCGCCGGAAGTGGCTGCAGGTCCAGAACCGCGCCGGGAAGACACACCGAAAAGGGCGTGCCGTTCACGCAGACAACGCCCGGCATCTGCGCCTCGAACGCTTCCTGCGCGGCCACCTCAGTCAGCCGCAACCGTCCACGGACGATCCGCAGATCCTCGCCGCGCTCGGCGATGCCGGCCGCCTTGGCCGAGGCGCCGATCACCCGCCCGTCCGCGTTCAGAAGGAAGACGGTTGCTTTGACGGCGTCGAGCGCCATCAGGGCCGACTGCACCTGCGCCAGGCCAAGCGCTGCGCGTGTCTTTACCGCCGCTTCCAGATAGGGTGCCAGCGCCGTGAAGGCCTGCATCGCGTCCCGGTCGAACACGCCCTGCTGCAGGGTCCGGCTGACCGAAGCGCGCACCAGTATGTCCGGTGTACGTATCAGCACGATCTGGCAGTTATGGGCAAAGCCGTGAGGCTCGAACATTTCCGTATAGATCGGCGCACGCGCGCGTTCCTCGGGGCTGACGAAGTCCTGATCGGCCCGGGGCACCATCACCGGCGCCGTCCGCCCGATCCGCAGGCGGGGATTGGCCGCCACATCCGTCAGGCCGAAGGCCTCGATCTCCCGGATGATATCTTCCGGCGCCTCGGTCAGCTGGTGCAGCACGACACTCCCGCTGCCATCCAGTGCGATGACCTGCCCGCTGCGCCCGCCGCAGGCGGCCGCGAAAGCGTTCAGGGCCGCGTCCCACCGCGCCGGATCGGTGACCGTTTCCAGGATCAGCGCGCGCGCCGCACTGATACGGTGTTCCAGGCTTACGGGAGAAGTTCGGCGCGTCATCAAATCTGATGATGCGCAATTGTGACTGTTTCGCAAGTATCGGCGTGAGTCGACAGCTCGCCGGCCGGCGGATGTCACGAGGGAAACCTGAACTCCGAGAGAGTATGATGAGACGCGGACGACACATCTTCTGGGCCGCCGCCTTATGGCTGCTGCCATTTATGGCCGGGACAACGGAGGCGGCTGCACAGAACTTGTCCGGCCTGCCTCTGGCCCAGCTGAAAATATACGCCGAACAGGGCAATACCGAGGCCCAGATCAAGCTGGGAGAGCAGCATTATTACGGCGATGGCGGCGCGCCCAGCGACAATGCCGAAGCGCTGCGCTGGTTCCTGATGGCGGCTGAGGCAGGCGATTCGGTCGCCCAGAGCTGGGCCGGGTCGCTGTACAGAGGCACGAAGGGCGTGACCCCCGACGCGGAGAAAGCGAAGTTCTGGTTCAGCAAGGCCATCGCTCAGGGCTCGGATGCCGCAGCCTACAATCTCTCGAACCTCTACAAGGACGAGAAGAACTATGCCGAAGCGCTGCGCCTGATGAAGCTCTACGGGGAGCTTGCCGGCAACCAGCTTTACGAGGATGACCGCGAATCTCTTGCTCGGGAAATTGCGGCACTGGAAAACCTGATGACGCTGGGAAGCCAGACCGGCGATGTTTTCACGCTCGGGCCCGAGCCATCTGCTCCGGGTCTGTTGCCGGGCGAATTCCTTCAGCAGACGACCAATGGCTGCCAGATCGTCAGCTGGCTGCCGGCAACTGTCGAGACGAGCTTCCTGCAGAGCGCGCAGGAGAATACGGTCGCGTGGAGTGGCAATTGCCTAAACGGGCGCGCACACGGCAGGAGCAAGATCTTCGATACAACTCCTGAGACGGAGTTTGCTTATGGATATCTGGTTTCCAGCCCGGTCTCTCGTGAACAGACCGGACGGATATATCGGGAGCGATACGTCGTGCCTGGGCTAGGCTATGGACAGATCGAGCAGGTGCCCGCGGACGCGCCCTTTGTGCCCACCTGGTCGCCGGGCAACGAGCCGGGTGTGATTGCGCTCCTGATGAACGCCAGTATTTCTCCAGGCGAGAGAGCGGTGCACTTCCTTACAAAGACCTGCTCCGCGTTAGACAAGGATAATATGTCGGATGTTCAAAAACGCGCATTGTCTGGTAAGCGGTGTGCGGGCAAGGAAGGCGATATCCAGATCTATGGCATCGTGGCGCAGTACCCTGTCGTCGAAATGGTTGTCCGCAACTCCAAGGTTGAAACCACCCATACAACCAAGAGACAAACCCACTTCTGTCCTGATCCCAAGTCATCAGTGGGCTGTCAGAAAATATGGAACCAGGAAATCGCTTCCTTCCTTCCCTCTTACCGCCTGTTGCGAGAGGTCGCCACGCATCTTGAGCAACAAACGGCCGAGCGGGAACACATCATTGCCGCCTGGGTGGACTATGAGAAAAAGCTCGAGGCCTGGAAGCAGGCGAAGGCCGATATGGATAAGGCAACTGCGGACCGCGCCCGGGCACAGCAGGCCGCCGCAGCCGAAGCCACCCGCCTTGAGGCTGAAGCCAGGAAAGAGGCCGAGCAAAAGGAACTCGCCGCTAGCCTGAAAACCCTCAATCCCGGCCAGATGCTGGCTAAGGCTGACGAGCTGGAACAGGCAGGCCGCATCGAAGATGCCCGCACCGTGCGGCGGGAGCTGCTCTCCCGCTTTCCGGATCATCCGCTTGCCGCGATTGCCGCGCAGAAGCTCTCCGCCGCCCCTTCAGTGCAGGGCGGTAGCGTGCAGATGGCCTCCGGCTCGCCCGCTCCCGCCGCGGCGCCTGTCGTATCAGGCGCCGCCGGGGCGGCCTCGAACCCGGGCCGCTCCTGCGAGAGTTATCTCAACGAGACAATCGAGCCGGCCAACGCCGGCAGCAATGCGATCAGCTATGCGCAGCAGCTCGAACTAACGGTCCACCTTCGGCACTTCTGGCTGCAAATGGCGGCGCAGATGCCGGTATGCCAGCAGGATACGGCCTTCCTTGCGACGATGCGCAGCCGGCTCCCGGAAGTGCAGCAGCAGTGCCGCAGCGGGGGCGGAAGCCGCTGCGACACCGGTTCCGACATGCGCGCCGCCAATTTTCGCCAGGATCTGCAATCAGCCGCTCAGCGGGTGATCGCGGCCGCCAATGCGGCTGGCGGGACCGCCACGGCCACTCAGGCGGCCGCATTTCCGCCGGGCGCGCAGGCGGGGATATGCAGATCGGTCAATGATTTCGAGCGCCGCTTCGACCAGGTCAGGGCGCAATATCCCAGGCGTTCGGATTGGGGCTCGCGCAACGAACTGCTCTATACCGCATTCATCATGCAGCGCGGGATCGAGGAGCTGCAAAGCTGCGGCAGCGGCATGTCGCGCGCGGACTACGATGCCAATATGAACGCGATGGTGACCGCCCGCGATACCTCCATCCGCGGCTGCGAGCAGCTTTCCTCCACCGCAGGGAGCTGCTCGCCGCCCACCTATCCCTGACTGCCGCCGCCGAGGCGGCGCGGTTGGAAGCCGGGGCGATGAAGAACAACTGCCTGGCCTTCGCCACAAGCGCGGACCTGTGCGCGCCGCAATAATACGGTGCTCCAGGCTCAGGGGAGAGGTTCGGCGCATCATCAATTCTGATGATGCGCGGGCACGCCATGCAGGTTCAATGTTCAATCCACAACCCATCATGGCGGGGAGATTCAGAAATGGGAAAATCGGTCAGCACAATGCGCAACCGGGGCAAGAGGCTGCATGCGGGCGTCGCCTTGTTTCTTGCGGCGGCGTTCTTGCCTGCGGGCATCGCTGGCGCCGATGCGGAAGGCCGGTTCTACACGCAGCAGACCGTACAGGGGTGCCTGTTCCATGAGTATAGGAGCGCTCCGCCGGATGAAGGCTGGTGGGAATATCGCTGGAGCGGTTCCTGCACGCCCGGCCAGCCGATTTCGGGCACCGGCGTTCTGACCCAGCGCAGCGACCATGAGGATTGGGGCGCGCTCCGGTTTGAGTGGCGCGACTCCGGAATGCTCGTCAACGGTGTCTGGGAAGGGGAAGTCCGCAGCGAATCCCTTGAATCCGAAAATGGTGGCCCATGGCAGGAAGCCTTGCGCTGCGGGAATGGTGACCAACAATGCACACCGACCTTCGCCACCTACACAAAGGGTTGTAGCATCAGCTACAAGTTCCTGGCCGGGAACGCCTATACCGAGATCACGAAACAGCCCGATTGCCCCGCGCCGCCGGCTGCCGGACCGGCGGTCTCCGCACCTGCATCTGATCCTCTGTCGGAGCTGAAAGCCAGGGCTCTGGCCGGAGACGCGGTAGCACAGGGGCGCCTGGCGGTGCGGTACTATAACGGCGACGGTGTTGCTCAGGATCGTGGCGAGGCGGCGCGGTGGCTTCTTGCGGCGGCTGAGCAGGGTCGTCCTGACGTGCAGAAATCATTAGGCAACCTGTATTATCACGGTGACGGTGTTGCTCAGGATTATCGCAAGTCGGCGCGCTGGTATCTTGCGGCGGCAGAGCAAGGCGAGGCTGCGGCGCAGAATTCGTTGGGCCATCAGTATTATGAAGGCCTCGGCGTCACTCAGGATCGCCGCGAGGCGGCGCGCTGGTTCCTTGCGGCGGCCGAGCAGGGTCACCCTGTAGCGCAGGAATCGATGGGCAACCTCTACTATAGAGGCATAGGTGTCGCGCAGGATCGCCTTGAGGCCGAACGCTGGTATCTTGCCGCTTCGGAGCAAGGCCGGGTCGGGGCGCAGGTATCGCTGGGTAGTATGTATCATGCGGCTCAGGATTATCGCGAAGCATCGCGCTGGTTTCTTGCGGCGGCTGAGCAGGGTCATTCTGCCGCGCAGAGGGAATTGGCGGCGCTCTACTATTATGGCCAGGGCATAGCCCCGGATCTTCAGAAGGCAGCCTATTGGTGGCAACAGGCCGCGGCGCAGGGCGATCAGACCGCAAGCCGGAACCTCGCTGAACTCCAGAGGCCGAGCACGCCGGCTGCAGCGCCGGCAGGCTCCCAATCACAGAAACCCCAGGCCAGTGCTGCTGAATCCGAAGCCATGGGGCGTCTGCTTATGGGCGGGCTGACAGCCGCACTTGGCGGGGACGCCAATCAGGTGGCGCAGGCGATGACCGGCCAGCCGGTCACAGCGGCGCCGGCGCCCCGATCCTCGCAATCGAGCAGTTCATCAAGTTCCAAGAGTTGCACCGGCCAGTCCAAAACAGTGAGCTGCCTGATGGAGCAATGCAGGGAGACTGGTTTAAGAGAACAGGAGCGCAATCCAGGCTACAAATTTGAATGCCGAGCCAGCACCAACAGCAATGGTGCCGACTGCGTTTCCTACCGGGGCCCCAGGATCAGCGACAGTAGTACGACCTGCACTGATGGCTTTGGAGCAGCAAGGTGACGCCCCTGAAGGGGAGTATCGGGCCGGGCACGGGGGCCGAACGTCGGCGGGCCGGCGGTCGGCACTCTGTTGGTCTATTCGCCGCTTAAGAATAGATCATGCTTGTGCGAAAGCCGACTTGGGGCGGCGCGACCTGATTGTGTCGCAAGGTGCAGTTCCAATTGGCGTTCTCGTACCCAATCAGGAAAACGGATGCCTTTGGTTTCCGCCCGCATGGCTCGCGTCGCCCAGATGTTTCCTTGCTCGCGCAAACGCGAAAGCCCCGCGCGATTGTCGAGGATCGGTTCGAGCCGAATGTCAGCTACCCGGCGCGTATTGAGGATATCGTCGAAACGCGCTGCGCCCTCTTGAATCATAGTTTCCAGATCAGCCGCATCATCGGTCGAAAGTGCGAGGTCTGCGACTACGCCATCAGAATACGTCGGAGAAGCCGACATCACACGCGGACCACTTTCACCCGGTCACGAAAGACCAGCAGCAAAGATCCCAAACCGATGACCCTGCAAGACCTCTAGGTGAGCCGCTTCCGGCGGGGCGCGCGCCACCGCTTCCCACTGCCTGCATCATGAGCCTGCGGTGAGGGATCCAGTCCCTTTGCAGTCAGAGGGACTGGTGTGGCCTGTCTCTCGCCTCTGTGATGTATCGGATGCCACTCTGCTCAGGCATCCGTGGGCGGACGCAGCGCGCCTGTATTCTTGTCCAGATACCCACGCCGTATCGGTACCGGACAGGGAAATTGCCGAAAGCTGCCTTCGCAGAAAACGCCTCCGCAGGTGTCGCAGATCTGCCAGGCGCCCAGCTCCAGATACCGCGATGACCGGCGCAGGGGGCGGGCCACCCGCCGCTCTTCCGGCGTCAGCGGCCTGGCCAAGCTTCCCGGGCAAAACACATCATATCCGCACATATTCGCCTCCCATCTTAAGATTACACGAATTCCCGTGCAGGATGCGTGCCATAACCGGCCTCAGGTCCCCGGAGCCCGGTCCTGGCGATCTTCAGCGTCGGAAGTCCGTCGAGCCGGTGGCGGGCGGACGGCGCGTCTGCCGGAGCGCGGTCCCCGCGCAAGGGGGGCGGGTCCGCGCGCGGTGGATCGTCCGCAGGCTTCCTACCTACAGCGCCCCTTGCGCGGCGCCCTCATGCGCTCCGGCCGTGCGCCTTCCTGCCGCCCGCCACCGCCTCATGCGGACAGGATCGGGACGGCGAAGGAGACCGAAATGACCGAGCCATCCCAGCCCCCTGCCCCCGGAACACCCGCCACAGCTGAAGGCGGCGCAGTCTCACCGAGCGAACGGCCCCGCATCTATGTGGCTTGTCTCGCTGCCTATAACAGCGGCATCCTGCATGGGCGCTGGATCAATGCCACGACGCCGGACGAGATCCAGACCGATGTGCGCGCCATGCTCGCGGAGAGCCCCGTCCCCCAGGCCGAGGAATGGGCCATTCATGACTATGAGGGGTTCGAGGATGTTCCGATTCCGGAATATGCTTCCTTCGAGACGGTCTGTGACCTTGCCGCCTTTCTCGGCGAGCATGGAAGTCTTGGCGCAAAGCTCCACCGGCATTTCGGCGGGCGGCTTGAGGAGGCGCGCGCCGCCTTCGAGGACTATGCAGGCCAGTATAAAACGGCCGCAGACTTCGCTGAGGAGACGATCCGCGAGAAGGGAACGCAAATCCCGGCCTCTCTGGAGTATTACATCGACTGGCAGGCGCTCGCCCGCGACATGGCGCTGAATGGCGAAATCCTCGTGTTCCAGACGGGCTTCGATGAAGTCCACGTCTTCTGGTCCCGGTGAGGGAGGGCGGCGCCATGTTTACGGAACGCTTTTCGTCCTTTGTCTGCCCCGGCGACGCCATCACCTGCCAGATCGAAGGATTTACCGTCTCGGCCCGGATCATTCCCGATGATTGTCCCGATCCGCCCGACCAGAGGCAGGACGGGTTCTGGCCGTCGCTCTACAAGGACGCGCCGGGATTCATTGGCCCCGGGAACAATTTCCGCGCCCGCTTTGCCAAGGCGCAGGCCAAAGCCGAAGCCGTCATGGCTGGCTGGCGTAAGGGCGAGTGGTTCTATTGCGGCATCGTCCTGTCGGTCTCGCTGGACGGGGTGGAGCTTGCACCCCATGCGGCGAGCCTCTGGGGTATTGAGGCCAATTATCCGGGATCGGAGAATGAACCGCTCACCGAGGCTGCAAACGCGTTGAGCACGGCGCGCGCCGTATTGAAGCGCCTTGCCGACCTTGCGCCGAGTATCAGTGGGAAGGCGCCGTGATGGATGTCTTTGCCTGCTTGCTCGGCACCCGCCCGCAGCTCACGCTCGATATCGAGCGAGGGTTTGTCACCGCCATCTGGGTGGACGGGCGCTGCCCGGACGTGACGATCCGGGACTTTGATCTGGGCGCCAGCGCGCTCGATGCTTCGCTTGATTATTTCGGCGCGCCCTTCGTGCCGATCCACTGGTCCCTGCCGCCGTGGCGGCTGGGCCTCGCCCTCGCCCCCCAATCCCTGTTCCCTTTCTGAAGGAGATTTCCCATGTCCCAACCTGACCTGATTCACCTGCCGCTGAGCGCGCTCAGCATTTCCAGACTCAACATGCGCCATGGCCGCAAAGCGCCGGATGTCTCCGACATTCTGCCCTCCATCCGTGAGAAGGGCGTCCGCCAAACACTGCTCGTGCGCCGTGAAGGCGAGAGCTACGGCGTCATCGCCGGGCGCCGCCGCTTCTTTGCCCTCCAGCAGGTTGCGAAGGAAACCGGCGCCGATCCGCTGGTACCGTGCGCCGTGATGGCCGAAGCCGACGCGGCCTCTGCGATTGAGGCCTCGATCATCGAGAATGTCGCGCGCCTGCCCGCCACCGAGATGGAGCAGTATACCGCCTTCCGGAAGCTCCATGACGAGGGGCGGACGGTCGAGGAGATTGCGGCCTTCTTTGGCGTCACGGAACTGACCGTCCGGCGCGTGCTGGCGCTGGCGAGCTTGAGCGCCTCCATCCGGAAACTCTACGCCGACGAGGAGATCGACCGCGAGACGGTGCGGGCGCTGACCTTGGCGACGCCAGCCCAGCAGGCTGACTGGCTGAAACTCTGGAACAGCGAGACTGAGCGCGCCCCTATGGGGCGGGCCTGCCGCGCATGGATCACCGGCGGAAGCGCGATCACCACTGACAAGGCGCTGTTCGACCTTGCCGGATACTCCGGCGCGGTGACGGCTGACCTCTTCGGCGAGGCGGCAGTATTTACCGACGCGGCGGCGTTCTGGGACGCTCAGGACGCGGCGGTGGCGGAGAAGATTGCGGGCTACCGGCAGCGCGGCTGGGCCGGTGTCACGGTGCTGGAGCGCGGGACGTATTTCCACCGCTGGGACTATGAGCAGACAACGAAAAAGCAGGGCGGTAAGGTCATCGTCGAGCAGCGCCACGATGGTACGGTGACCTTCCATGAAGGCTGGCTGAAAGCGTCCGAAGCGCGCAAGGCCAGGACGACTGCTGACAGGGTCAAAGCTGGCCCGGAAGCAGACACGCGTCCCGAAATGTCGGGACCGATGGCGGAATATATCAGCCTGCACCGGCATAGCGCGGCGCAGGCGGGCCTGATCCGGAACCCGACCATCGCGCTGCGCCTGATGGCAGCCCATGTCCTCTGCGGGTCCGCGCTATGGAATGTGCGCCCGCACACGCCCGGCGCGGTGAAAGACGCCACCCTTCAGAGCCTCGAAGGCGGTCCCGCCAGAGCCGACCTAAACGCCGCGCGGGACCGCGCGGGCGCTCTGTTTGAGGCGCTGGGCGCGCCGGTGCCGCATCGCAGCGGCGACACGTATCACCTCTGCGAGACCTTCGCGGCACTGCTCGCCCTCTCCGACGCCGAAGTGATGCAGGTGATCGCAGTTGCGATGGCTGAGACGCTGGAGTCCGGCGGACCCGCCGTTGAGGCGGCGCTGCATGTGTGCGCCTCTGATCCGGGGACGTTCTGGCAGCCGGATGCGGCGTTCTTCGATCTTCTGCGCGACCGGCGTGTGACGCGTTCCTTCCTTACGGAGGTCGTTTCGCCAGAGGCTTCGGGGCAAGCAGACAGCGCCACCCTCAAGGCCCAAAAAGCGCAGCTGGTGTCAGCCCTCGCGGCGCGTAACGGCGCGAAGGAAAACGCCTGGACGCCGGGCTGGATGCAGGTGCCACCCACCCGCTATGTCGAAGGCGCAGCCTGCCCGCCTGCCGATGCTTGGGACCGGATTTCTGGACTGTTCGAAGCGGTCGAAGCGGAGAGATCCGTTGACCAACGCTCGCCCTGCGAAGCCAGCGCTGCCTGAGTTCTTTGTCTCCTCTTAGGCAGCAGGGAGCCTCCCGGTGGTTTCCGCCGGGCGGTTTTTTTTGCGCGAGGGTCTCTGTGTACGGATCAGGGGGAAGGTTCAACCCTAACGGCGGTATTTCGAGGGGGCTTTTGTCTGCCGCGCACCTTGTGAATGCGTTGCGGGCCAAGGGGCTCATTCGTTGCCACACCCTGCCTCTTGCGGACCCCTTGTTTCCGTCTCTTGCCGTTGGACCTGGACGACCTGCGCCGGGCCTGAAACCTGACCGGCGAAGAATTTTCCCCTGCGCCTGCGGCGCATTCCTCGCGGTTCAAAATTCTCCGCCGGTCAGGTGCTCCGCTGCGCTGCGCCCCCCAAAGAGATAGGAGGGGGTTCAGGCCTGCCACAGGCCGTCCTTTCAGTCCGGCGTCGACGGGAACAAGGGGTTCCCGGACGGCAGCCAAGGAAACGAAAAGGAGACCCCCATGGCAAACGCACTCGGATACGTCACGGAAACCAA
>PHEH01000047.1 GCA_002841155.1 Alphaproteobacteria bacterium HGW-Alphaproteobacteria-18 | reverse complement strand
AATGACCGGTCACGCGGAATTCAACGAAGTGTTCTTTACTGATGTCCGCGTTCCGCTGGACCAGATCGTCGGCCAGCGGGGCCAGGGCTGGTTCGTGGCAAACGCGACTCTTGGCCATGAGCGCGGAATGCTGGGCGATCCCGATGCTCTTGAAAACCGGCTCCAGGCACTGATCGCGCTGATGCAGGAGGAGCATTTGGGGCAGGGTCGCGCGATCGACAATCCGGTACTGCGCGACCGGCTGGTGGCACTTCAGGCCGAAGTGGCGGCGATGAAATATAATGGAATGCGGATCCTTTCAAACAGCCTCAGGGGGGAGCCGGGCGGCATGGCGAAACTGATCGTCAAGTTGCAAAGCTGCGAACTCGCTCATCAGATATCCGCGCTGGCAATCGACGCCATTGGCGAACTGGGCATTCTCTATCACAACAGCCCGCGTGAGCGGGAAGGGGGGGCGTGGCAATGGAACTATATGTTCCAGCTCGGTCTCATAATCGGCGGCGGCACCGCGCAGATCCAGAAGAACATCATCGCTGAACGTGGCCTAGAAATGCCGCGCGAACCGAAGCTGGCGAAGATTTCGGATGCGGCGAAAGCAACCGCAGACATGCCGCGTCACAAACAGGGATCAGTCTAATGGATTTCGGACTTTCTAAGGACCAGCAGATGCTGCGCGATGCGGTTGCGCGGTGTCTTGCGGATACCTGCCCGCTCGATCATGTCCGCGAATGTGCCGAGCGTGACAATCCGCTTAGCGACAAAGTGCTCCGCGCCGTCCAGGACCTGGGAATTCCCGGGATGCGGGTACCGGAAGAGCATGGCGGCCTCGGCATGACGCTTCTCGACGCTGCCATAGTTGCGGAACAGCTCGCCTATGCGGTCGCGCCAGTACCTTTTCTCGCCAGTCATGTTCTGGCGCCTATCGCGCTGAGCGAGGCAGGCAGCGAGGAGCAAAAAGCTCACTGGCTGCCAAAGATCGCGAGCGGCGAGGCGCGTATCGGTGTCGCGATTTCCGAGACAATCGAGGTGCGCGACGGCGCGGGGGTTTCCTCTGCTGCC
>PHEH01000046.1 GCA_002841155.1 Alphaproteobacteria bacterium HGW-Alphaproteobacteria-18 | reverse complement strand
CTGGCCGAGGATTTCGCGCATCTTGGTCGCGGAGGCGCCGGGCAGGGTGATCGGCATGTAAAGGAGTTCGCCCTCGTAGAGCGCGGGCATGAATTCCGAACCCAGCCGCTGGACGGGAACAATGACGCTGGCAGTGAGTGCAAGCGCAAGGGCAACAGTTACCCACTTGAACCTCAGCGCGAGGTGCAGGACAGGTTTGTAGACCCATATGAAAAAAACGTTTAGCGGATTGGCTTCCTCGCGCCGGAACTTGCCGCGCATCAGATACAGCATCAGGACCGGTACCAGCGTCACTGACAGGATGGCGGCGAATGCCATGGCATAGGTCTTGGTGAAGGCGAGCGGGCTGAACAGGCGGTAGCTTTCACCGGTCAGTGCGAACACTGGCAGGAATGACACCGTGATGATCAGCAGCG
Source organism: Alphaproteobacteria bacterium HGW-Alphaproteobacteria-18 (assembly GCA_002841155.1). Taxonomy (GTDB): domain Bacteria; phylum Pseudomonadota; class Alphaproteobacteria; order Caulobacterales; family Hyphomonadaceae; genus Hyphomonas. The sequence continues at coordinate 668 of PHEH01000046.1, read as the reverse complement.
AGAAGAAGATGCCGGGACCGACTTCCTGCGCCGCCTCGATGAGGGCGGCGCGGCGGGCTTTCGCATCGATCTTGTCGCCAAGTTCCGAGAGCCTTCGGCTCGCGTTCTCGACGAGCACGATGGAGGCATCAACCATGGCGCCGATGGCGATGGCGATGCCGCCGAGGCTCATGATGTTGGCGGTGACACCCTGCAGCGACATGATGAGGAAAGCGCCGAGCACGCCGAGCGGCAGGGTGATGACCGCGACCAGGGACGAGCGTACATGCAGGAGGAAGACAAGGATCACCAGCGCGACCACCATGCCTTCCTCGATCAGTTTCTCCTTGAGGTATGCAACAGCGCCTTCGATCAGCGGGGCGCGGTCATAGACCGTGACGATCTCGACGCCGTCCGGCAGGCCGCGCTGGAGTTCGGCGAGCTTGTCTTTCACACGGCCGATGACCTGCAAGGCGTTCTCGCCATCGCGCATGACAACGATGCCGGCGACAGTCTCGCCCTCGCCGTTGAGTTCCACGACGCCGCGCCGCAGCGCGGGGCCTTCAATGATGCGCGCGACATCGCGCAGGAGGACGGGTGTGCCATTCTGTGCATAGAGAACCACCTCTTCAAGATCGGCGCGTTCATCAACGTAGCCGGACGAGCGGATGACGAACTCGGTTTCGGCC
>PHEH01000045.1 GCA_002841155.1 Alphaproteobacteria bacterium HGW-Alphaproteobacteria-18 | reverse complement strand
GGCCGAAACCGAGTTCGTCATCCGCTCGTCCGGCTACGTTGATGAACGCGCCGATCTTGAAGAGGTGGTTCTCTATGCACAGAATGGCACACCCGTCCTTCTGCGCGATGTCGCACGCATCATTGAAGGCCCGGCGCTGCGCCGCGGCGTTGTGGAACTGAACGGCGAAGGAGAGACTGTCGCAGGCATCGTCATCATGCGCGATGGCGAGAACGCTCTGCAGGTCATCAGCCGTGTAAAGGACAAGCTCGCCGAACTCCAGCGCGGCCTGCCGGACGGCGTCGAGATCGTCACTGTCTATGACCGCGCCCCGCTCATCGAAGGCGCCGTCGCATACCTCAAAGAGAAACTGATCGAGGAAGGCATCGTGGTCGCGCTGGTGATCCTCGTCTTCCTATTGCATGTGCGCTCGTCCCTCGTCGCGGTGATCACCCTGCCGCTGGGCGTGCTTGGCGCTTTCCTCATCATGTCGCTGCAAGGCGTCACCGCCAACATCATGAGCCTTGGCGGCATCGCCATCGCCATCGGCGCCATGGTGGATGCCTCAATTGTGCTGGTCGAGAACGCGAGCCGCAGGCTCTCAGAACTTGGCGACAGGATCGATGCGAAAGCCCGCCGCGCCGCCCTCATCGAGGCGGCGCAGGAAGTCGGTCCCGGCATCTTCTTCTCGCTCCTGATCATCACCGTTTCATTCCTGCCAGTGTTCGCACTGACCGGTGAAAGCTACCGCCTGTTCAGCCCGCTCGCCTTCACCAAAACCTATGCCATGGCATTCGCCGCCATCCTGTCAGTCACGCTGGTACCGGTCCTGATGCTGCATCTGATGCGCGGCAAGTTCCGGCGCGAGGAAGCTAATCCGCTGAACGTATTTTTCATATGGGCCTACAAGCCCATCCTGCACCTCGCGTTGAGGTTCAAGTGGGTGACCGTTGGCGTCGCCCTTGCGCTCACTGCCAGCGTGATTGTTCCTGCGCAGCGCATCGGCTCGGAATTCATGCCCGCGCTCTACGAGGGCGAACTCCTTTACATGCCGATCACCCTGCCCGGCGCCTCCGCGACCAAGATGCGCGAAATCCTCGGCCAG
>PHEH01000044.1 GCA_002841155.1 Alphaproteobacteria bacterium HGW-Alphaproteobacteria-18 | reverse complement strand
ATCTCCGGTCTCCTTCCCGCCCGCATCCTTCCCGCATCAGGCGGGGGTGGGCGGCAGGAAGGCGCATCGCCGGAGCGCATGAGGGCCCCGCGCAAGGGGAGGCTGTAGGTAGGAGGCCTTCAGAGACTGATTGACGCGCCTGCTCCGCCCCCTTGCGCGGGGACCGCGCTCCGGCAGACGCGCCGTCCGCCCACCTCCGACTGAGGAGGAAGGCCTTATAGCGATGGCAGGCGCCCGGGGTTGACCTGGCGCAACCCCAGGAGGCGTCCTTTCGAATGTCGGCCAGGCTTGGCCGCCGTTCCACAAAACCGGCCCGGGAATGGCGCATCCTGGCGTCAGCACGCCTGACGAGCCCGGCGCGGCCATGCAGGAAACCGGGGGACGCAGCCGGCGATCCAGCGCCGTTATTAAAGCAAGCGCGATCAACCTTTAACAAGGCTCCCTGCCTGTTAAAGCCTCGACACGCTGGCCCGTTGCGCACGATGAGAGGATTTCAAGATCGAGGGTGGTGCCCGCATCCCGAATCTTTCCAGTATCTCCCCTTATGGCGCTTCACATCCGCGATTTCCGACACAGCGATGCGACCGGGCTCTCCCAGCTCCGCGAGCGCGCGCATCGCATCGGCGCCCCGCTCGCCCAGGGCGCGACGGCGCGCTCACCGGCGCCATCTGGCTAACTTCTAAAGGCGACACCGGCACGTTGCCGGCCCTGCTCGTGAAACAATCGCCGGGCTGGCAATCCATCGCCCGGGAACTCATTGCAGAAGCCTGCCTCTGGCTTGTTTCACGCGGCGCGGCCCGGATCGATCTGCTGGCCGTCCCCGATGACAGGGACTTCCGCGCCGGGCTTCTCGACATGGACTTCAGAGCGAACGCCGCCGCGGAGACGATGAGACGCCTCGTCCGGTCCCATAACGCCGCCTGATACCGGCTTCCGTCAGGCCCTGATCGGGCGCCCGTCACCCCTCTGACAGCCATCGCAAAAGACGACTTCTTTCCATGGATATACCTGCTGGCAGTGGGAAGGGCGGGCGCGCGGTCCGCCGGCGGGGCCCAGCCCCATGCCCAACGACAAACAACCGGAGCCTCAGTGAGCCCCGCCGGGCAGGCCGTCCGGCCGGAGCGCCCCGCGCCATGCGCGGGCGGACCGCGGAACATCCCCTCCCTGATCAGGCGACTCTCTGCCCGGGACCGGCCTCCGTGCCGAGCAACTCCATGAGGTACCCCCCATCACGCAGGCCCTCGGCCTTGCGCACGAGATATTTCACCGCGTCCCGCAGCCCTCCCCCGTCCTGGCTCCATCCTTCCGCGACCCGCGCCTCGCCATACAGCAGGATGGCAATCTCGCGCCGCGTCATGTCCTTTGCCAGGCCATCAAGCGCGATCAGGCCATTGCGCAGGATTTGCGTCGTCTTGGTCCAGAGCGGCACGGACAGGTCCGGTCCGTCGCCGTAAAGATCGAGCACCGCTTTCTGCCCCCGCGCCATCCGTTCGTAGGTCTCAATGTCAGACACGGTGAACTTCATCCGGACAGGCTCCAGCCCGATCAGCGGCAGGCCGGTACATTTAACCTGCACCACGCAGCCCTTGCCGCGCACCAGGAGATACTCCCGGCCGAGGTAGTCGCTGATATGGGTGATTTTCGCGATGGGAAGCGTGCGGTCCCAGAGATCGCAGGTTTCTCCCGGGCCGCGGGGGCTGCAATGGATCTCCACCTGGCCTGGGAAGGCGGCGTCGCTC
>PHEH01000030.1 GCA_002841155.1 Alphaproteobacteria bacterium HGW-Alphaproteobacteria-18 | reverse complement strand
GCTGATCCGGCTGCTCATTCTCAACGCACAGATGGGCGGCAGCCTCGGCGCGGCGCTGTCCCTTGATCAGTTCGGGTGGACCTGGGCCGGCGGCGGAAGGCCTGCGCTGGCCTTGTTCGCGGGCGCTGTCCTCCTCTTTGCGGCAAGCATGGCGAAAGGTCGTATCCTTCCGATGCTCGCCGCTGTCAGCATCAGCGCAGGCTTTGGCCTCACGGGGCATACGGCAGGTCTTGAGGCGCCGGGGCTCGCCCCCTGGGTCGTTGCGGTCCATGTCCTGATCGCCGGCTTCTGGCTGGCGGCGCCCGTTACGCTCTGGCCTGCCCCTGCGCTGACTGACCGAGATGTTCTTGCCCGCGCGGAATCGTTCAGCCGTGTCGCCCGGTTCATCGTGCCGCTGCTGTTTGTAACCGGCCTCTACCTTTTCTGGCGGATCAATGGCGACCTGACATCGGCGCTCAGCTCCGGATACGGACGGCTCCTTGCTGCTAAGTTTCTGGCCGCACTGCTGATCCTCGGGCTCGGCGCGCTCAACATGACCCGCGTCACCCATCAGCTCGCCGCCGAACCCGCCGAGGGACGCGCGACTCTGCAGACCACGCTCCGGCTGGACGCAATCCTCTTTACTCTGATCCTCGGCATGATCGCCGCTGCCACGACCATTTCTGGCCCTGCTGAATAAGGAAACTCAAATGAAAACCTACATCGTCGCCATCGCTGCTGCAGCTCTCCTGGGTGCAGTGGGCCCTGCCTTTGCCCATGAAAGCGCGCACCCGGACACACCGGCCCCCCCGGCCGGGATCGTCGATGCCTTTGCTGCGGCACTTGATTCGGGCGACACAGCTGCCCTGTCCGCTTTGATGGCCCCCGATGTCCAGATCGCCGAGAGCGGCGGAATCGAGCGCTCTCTCGAAGAATACCGCTCCCATCATATGGGCGCAGATATCGAGTTCTCAAAAGCGGTTGAGACAAAGGTCCTCAGCCGCCACGTTTTTGAAAGCGAAGGCCTTGCAACAGTGATGACCGAAGCTGTGTCTACCGGCACGTTCCGGGGCAAGGCCGTCAACAGTCGGCTGATGGAGACGATGGTCCTCAAACAGACGGACGGAGACTGGAAGATTGTCCACATACACTGGTCGTCGGCCAAGATATCCGAGGGTGACAGTCATTGATGCAGGCCGGGCGCTGGCGTGGCTCGCTCACCATCGGAGACGGCTGGGCGATTCTGCAAGGCGTGGCGGGCGCCAACGCGCCCCATACCCATCTCGCTCACCAGCTAACCGCGGGGATCGATGGGCCAGTTGAAGTCGAGTGCTTCGGCAGACTCCAGATCATCCCGTCTCGGCAGTACGTGATCATACCGTCGGGATGTGCACATGCCATCGGTCCAATCGAGACAAGGTTGCGGAGCATCTACTTTGACCGCGCAAGGGCTGCCCCAGCGGGTTCGGGTCACGAACGCGGCTTCAGTCTTGCAGATTCGCGCCTGTCAGCCGGATTGGATGCGCTGAACGAAACCGGCTCGCCGGCTGACCTGATGGGCGCATTCTCGATTGGAGAACAATCCGCAGAGCCAGAACGATCTCTGACACGGCTGCTTGATGGCGCCCCGGCCTCCGCCACGCCAGGCTCGATTGCGCACGACCTTGGAGTGTCGCCCAGTCGCCTGCGCCAGATATCACATGCAACATTCGGGGCGCCCATCTCCCACGTTCTCCAATGGCGGCAGTTGCAGCGCGCAGCGCGCGCACTTTCAGACAGTGCAAGTCTGGCTCAGGCGGCTGAGGCCGGCGGCTTTTCCGATCAATCCCATTTCACGCGCCGCATGCGCCGCTGGTTCGGTGTCTCGCCCGGCGCAGGACTTTCTGGCCTGGAAGTCCGGATTGCCCCGACGCGGCAAGGTTGTTGAATCGTTCAAGACGGCTGAGCCGCGCCCGTTACCCTGTGATCAGATGAGGCGACACTCGCCTGCGCGCAGTCAAACGGAATCCCCATGCCCACTTTAAAGCAAATCACCAAGTGGACCTATGCGCCGCTGATGCTGCTGACCTTCAATGGCGCCGCAATCGCACTCGTGCATTCAGGTGCGCCCAAAGCTAGTCTTGCGGGGCTGTTGCTCGCGGCAATCGCGATGTCATTTCTTGCTGAGCGGTTTATTCCGTACCATGAGGACTGGAACCACCCAAAGGGCGATACTTTGAGAGATGGACTTCACGCGCTCGTCAATGAAGGTTCGATTGCCGTGTCGGTGCTCCTCATTCCGATCATGGCTGCCATCGTACCCTTCCCTCCGATCTGGCCCGGCAGCTGGCCGCTATGGGCTCAGCTGCTGCTTGCAATACTTGTCGCCGACGCCGGTATCACCGTCATTCACTGGGCAAGCCATCACAACAAGTTCCTCTGGCGCTTCCATGCGGTGCATCACAGCGTTACGCGAATGTACGGCTTCAACGGCCTCATGAAACATCCCGTCCATCAGGCGATCGAACTGATGGCAGGGACAGCGCCGCTCATTCTCGCTGGCATGCCGCTGGACGTCGCCGTACTGCTTGCATTCGCGGTGGCGGTCCAGCTGCTCCTCCAGCACTCGAACACCGACATGAAGATCGGCGCGCTTCGCCATGTGCTCGCACTTGCGCCCGTCCACCGGTTTCATCACCTCAAATCTTCGGCTGAGGGCAACGTCAACTTTGGTCTCTTCACGACATTCTGGGACAGGCTGCTCGGAACGGCCCACTTCGATGCGGATCGCCCCTTTTTCTCGGGCGACCTTGGGATCGAAAACGCAGCGGACTATCCCTCAACCTATACAGGTCAGCTCGTCCGGCCGTTCCTAGGCGATGGCTGAAGAGCGCCGGCAAGATCAACTATACCCCCACGGGGTAATTGACCGATACGGTATAGGGGTATATTTGAAAACGTAGCAAAAAACACGCAGGAGCTCGGCATGTCCTCAAGCGAAACTACGACAACAGCGGATCCGTCACCGACGCGCGACCCGGTCTGCGGCATGACCCCGAAGGCAGACACCCCGCACCGGCTCATTCATGAAGGTGCCGAGGTCGTATTCTGCAGCGCAGGTTGTAAATCCAAGTTTGAAGCAAATCCCGCCACCTACATGAATGCCTTCACGGCGCATGAGGCGGATATGCATGACCACTCAGGCCACGGGGCTGGCTGCCACGGTCATGCCAGCGCGACACCAGCTAAGATGGCAGCTGCAGGAAGTCAGTGGACCTGCCCCATGCACCCGGAGATCGTGCGGGACGGCCCCGGCGCTTGCCCGATTTGCGGCATGGCCCTCGAGCCGATGACGCCCAGCGCAGGCGATGGCCCCAATCCCGAGCTGCGCGACATGAAACGGCGCTTTGTGTTCGGCGTGGTGCTGTCGTTACCCCTGCTGGTCATCGAAATGGGTGGGCACGTCTTCGGTATTGACCGGTTCATTCCGCCCACGATCAATCCCTGGATCCAGATGGCTCTGGCAACGCCCGTGGTGCTCTGGGCAGGCTGGCCTTTCTTCGCGCGGGGAGCCGCGTCGGTCAGAAACCGCAGCCTGAACATGTTTTCGCTGATTGCGCTCGGCACAGGTGCGGCCTGGATCTATAGTATGGTCGCGGCAATTGCGCCGGGCCTGTTCCCGACCGAACTGCGCTCGGCGCACGGCACGGTTCCGGTCTATTTTGAAGCTGCCGCCGTCATAATCACGCTGGTGCTGCTCGGGCAGGTGCTCGAACTGCAGGCGCGGGAAGCGACAGGAGGCGCGATCCGGGCGCTGCTTGACCTTGCGCCGAAAACGGCCCGCCGGATCAATGCGGATGGCAATGAAGAAGATGTACCGCTCGAGACGGTCGTTGCTGGTGATCGCCTGCGGGTGCGGCCCGGGGAAAAGATACCGGTAGACGGCGTCGTCACCGAAGGGCGCTCCTCCATCGACGAGTCGATGGTCACTGGGGAATCAATGCCGGTGACCAAATCGGTAAATGACCGCGTGATTGGCGCAACCGTCAATCAGACCGGCAGCCTGATTGTTGAAGCGCAGCGGGTCGGCAGCGAGACCATGCTCTCCCAGATCGTCCATCTCGTGGCCGACGCGCAACGCAGCCGCGCGCCTATCCAGCGCCTCGCCGACCAAGTGTCGGGCTGGTTTGTTCCGGCAGTGATCGTTGTCGCCATAGCAGCCTTCTTTGGCTGGCTCATATTCGGGCCGGACCCTGCCTTCTCTTACGGTCTCATAGCCGCCGTCTCGGTACTGATCATCGCTTGTCCGTGCGCGCTCGGTCTTGCGACACCGATGTCGATCATGACCGGTGTCGGTGCGGGCGCGCGGGCCGGCGTGCTGATCCGGAATGCCGAGGCGCTCGAACGCATGGAAAAGGTCGACACACTGCTCATCGACAAGACCGGCACACTGACAGAAGGCAAACCCGCGCTTGTCGGGATGGATGTGGCGCCTGGCGCGGATGAAACGGCCGCCCTCCGCCTTGCCGCAAGCCTGGAAAGTCACAGCGAACATCCCTTGGCCACCGCGATCGTCGCTGCCGCGCACGCCAAAGGTCTTGCGCTTTCCGAACCTTCAGACTTTGACTCGCCCACAGGAAAGGGCGTCGTAGGGATCGTCGATGGACAAAAAGTGGCCTTGGGCGCCGAGCGTTTCATGGGCGAAAACGGCATCGACACAGCCGCGCTGAGGGCGCTTGCAGAACGCCGCCGGAAAGACGGTGCGACTGCCATCTACCTTGCAGTCGACGGCGCGGCAGTTGCGTTGTTCGCGATCGCCGATCCGGTGAAGGCATCGACGCCGGGCGCGCTCAAAGCCCTTCGGGATGCAGGCCTGCATATTGTCATGGCGACCGGCGATAATCGCACCACCGCTGAGGCAATCGCCCGGTCACTCGGTATCGATGCCGTCGAAGCCGAAGTGCTTCCTGCCCAGAAGGCTGATATCGTGAAACGCCTGGTCGCCGACGGCCGGGTCGTTGCCATGGCGGGCGACGGTGTCAATGACGCCCCTGCCCTGGCGGCCGCGGATGTGGGCATCGCGATGGGCACCGGCACGGATGTCGCCATAGAAAGCGCCGGTGTCACACTGCTCAAGGGAGACCTTGGAGGCATTGTACGGGCCCGGACTATTTCGCGGGCAACCATGCGGAACATCCGGCAGAACCTTTTCTTTGCTTTTGCCTACAACGCTGCCGGCATTCCCATTGCTGCAGGCGTCCTGTACCCCCTCACCGGCACCCTGCTCTCTCCCATGATCGCAGCTGCCGCGATGGCTCTCTCTTCTGTCTCCGTTATCATTAACGCATCGCGCTTAAGCCGATCGGCAAGACAATGATATCGCCCAGGCTTTTCCAGACTCGCCCTGCGGACTGCAATGTTGAAAATCGTGTGGATTCGAAACAGTTGGGTAGCTGTTGGCTCGTTCCGGAGTGACTGATCAATCAACTGCAGCCGAAGGCTTCGGCAGCGTTGATGCGACATTATCTTGCTGCCAGCCGAACCAGCCAGACAGCCTCAGAACGAAACCGTGGCAGTAAGAGGTATCTGTTGCGCCCTGCAAGGTCTTTCGTCATCCCTGATACCTCGATCGATCAGCAACGCATCCTCCGCTTTGGGATCGCAAAGTCCCCGATTCACTATGGTAGCCGCGAGGTTAGCAGGTGGAATTTGCGCGTGATCACTTCGTTTGCCGCGTCGTAAGCGACCAGGTCACCTGAGGCCGCCGCTGCTACGGCGAGCAAATTCGATCACTACCACTTAAGCATCCTGCTCAAAACCACAGCACCGGCCGCTGCACACAACAACACTGAAGCGAGGTACCAGCTTACAACATAGAGAATTGAATCAGCCGGACAGCAACCGGCGTACACAATGGCCGCCAGCGAGCCTGAGACTGCTCCGATCGCAGAGCCTGCAAGCGTAAGGCGCGTTGCGCCGAGTCCACGGACGGCAAGCGTCAGGGCCATAGCGATGGGAAGAGAAAGTAACGGAATCCTGTAAAGGCACTCTGGGAACTGATCACTTGTCCAGGCGCTCATGCGCAAATCCAACGGGGTCAGCACCATGACAAGAATCCCCACCAGAACATTCAGGGCCGCAAATATCCAGATCGGCAAGAATTCTCGTCCGACCGATGTGCTTGGACGCGACACCTCCAGAAGGAACGGCGCGGTAGCAGCAGCAGCCGTCAGACCATAGACAGCCTTTAACAGAACAGGACCGCTAGTCGGAGAAAAGTCCGCGCGCACACCAAAAATCAGAAGAAGCAGGATCATCGATAGGGCCAAACCTGCGACCGCCGCCACCGCCAGGCGCAGACGATGTCTCGAAGGGCGAACCGCGGATAGTCCGCGGGAAAGGTCTGCTACGAGATCGTCGGTTGTCACGGCAACTTTTCCTTTGAAACAAGTGACATGAGTTTCTTTAGTCCACGGTGAATGCTGACTTTGATATCCGCTTCGGAAATACCCATTCTTTCTGACGCCTCCTGAACCGATAGCTGCTCCAACTTCACGAGCCTGATTGCTCCGCCTTGCTTCTCCGGCAGTTGCGTTAGCAACGTTTCGATGTCGCGACTGGAGTCTGAATGATCCGCAGTCTCTGCGGAGAAGAGGCCCTCAACATCATCTACCGGAACAAATACCCGGCCGGCTGGCTTACGCCTGAAATGATCCATCATTTTATAACGAGCAATAGCATAGACCCAAGCTGTGAAGGGACGACCGGGATCATATCGGTGCCTGTTCAAGTGAATTGCCAGCAGCGTCTCCTGGACAAGGTCCTCGACCGCTGCTTCATCGTGGCCAAATAACTTGTGACGAAAGAACGAGCGAAAAAGGCTGCTCAACTTGGTGAGAAGCGCATTGTAGGAAAACTCTTCCCCGGCGAGGCTTTTCATCATCAGTGCGTGCAATTCAGGTTCATATCGGTTCATTCGCCCGCACGCCTCAATCCTCTGATTTTCTGACCGTATCGCAGTGCTGATTGTTGCAACAGGCACAGGCCGACATTTCGGCCTGGTCTCTCGCAGCGAAAGACGGACGTCGAAACTTCCACCTTCTTGCACAAACAGCGTGATTGCAGTCACGAGCCCTTCACCAGACCAGCGTCCTTGAAGGTTCCTTCGCGTTTCAAAGCAAAAGGTTGCAGGCCAGGCGCAAAACCTTTGCCGCGGGTTCGCGAACCCAAAAGTACCTGTTCCGGAGCTTGCCATGATCAAGCGATACAGGGCCTTTTTCCAGAAAGAGTGTAACCAATCGGCTCAGTCCTTCGAATTCAAAAGGACAGACTGGCTGTCAGTCTGCATCCAACCAGCCAAAAGCTGCCATCAAAGGACCTTTGTGATGAAAAAGTTCTCCGCCGCCGTCGTAGTTGCCACACTGGCACTGATGGCGCCCATGCCCGCTTTCGCCCATCATAAGGTGGGTCACCCCGATTTCCGACCCATCCGCGCAGCCTCCCTAGCCGCGCCTGCGAAGCCAGATCCAATGAAATGCGGCGACGACATGATGAAGTCGGCGCCTGAAGCAAAAGAGAAGACGCGTTCCTGCTGCGAAAAAGGCAAAGCAGGCGCGACTTCTGATGTCCTCGATGGCGTCGCTCACATATCGAAGCCTCAGAGCTAATGCCGTGCGCAACCGTTGCGGAGTCAAGACTGCCCATGCTTGCCGTGCCGTGTCGGGAACCGCCGTTTGCTGGACCCCTGCACTGCAAGGAACAGTCGAAAAGACATGTTTCGCCTGTAGTAAATTGCGCCGCTGTGTTGCCCGACGCGTCAATGAAGCCTTTGTATTCGTCAACGCAAAATCGCCTCACGTTGCTGTGACGTTGGGCCTTCAACGTTGAAATATTAACAAAGATCGTCCTAAGTTGGTTCATACGTCTGCTTTACCGCCTCCTGATGACCCTGATGATTGCGGTTTTCGCGGCTCAGCCCGTCATGGCATGCTGTCTGACCGGGCATCAAAGTGCGCAGGCGACGGTCGAGCACGCAGAACCGCCCTGTCACGACGCTGTGAACGAGGGCACGACAGATTCTTCGGATAACAAGGGCAACGCCTCAGCACCTTCTGATTGCCCGGGATGCGTCGATTGCGACATGCTGATGTTAGCAGCGCCGGCCCCGGACAACTTGGGTCTTGTGACGGCCAACGTATTTGATGATCCGGGACTGATCGCTGCGGAAGCACGATCTGAGGAGTTCGAACCACGTCTCCTCGTCCTCTCGACCGGTCCACCGCGAAATTTTTCGCCACCGCTCTATACGCCGATTTCCCTGAAGCAGCGCCTGCAGATCTGAGACGGAGCGGCCCGCAAACGCGGTGTCTAGCCCCTCGTCTCAAACCATCAAGGCGCTACTCCCATGTATTCTCCACTCAGAAACGGGCTGCTCTTCGCAGCCCTGGCGCTCGCGGCAGTCGCACTGCCGGCCGCATCTCAATCGCTTGAAGAACTCGATGCGCGTCTGCGCCAGCATCCATCGATAGAAGCCCTCACTCAACGAGCTGATGCGGGCCGCGAGCGGGCCGTCGCTGCGACCGCCCTGCCCGATCCCGTGGTCTCGCTCGGCGTCAACAATTTCCCGATCTTCGATCCGTCGTTCAACGCGTTCCTCCCGACCAACAAGGCCGTCGGTGTCAGCCAGGCCATTCCCAGCCGTGCGGGCCGCGAGGCTCGATCCGGCGAGGCACGCGCCATGGCTGTGCAAACCGATCGGCTTCGGGACGCCCAGCTGGCGATGCTGCACGGCGAACTCGTCGCACTGCTTCACGAGAAGCAAAGCATCGCCGGCCAGCAGGAACTCGCAGAAAGCCGCCGCGTAAAATATGACGAACTGACAGAGGTTGCCGCGGCCGAAATCGATGCTGGGCGTCCTGCCGTTTTCCGGCTCGCCGAGATCGAGGCTGAACGCACCCGCGTCGCCCGAGAGCTCGTCGTCCTGAAGCAGCGTGAGGCTGAAATCGATGCGCGCCTTGTCGACCTGACAGGTCTCGTGCCGACTACCCCCGCGCCGCCGGTCGAGCCTGCCAGCTGGAGCGGCGAGGCCCGCGA
>PHEH01000017.1 GCA_002841155.1 Alphaproteobacteria bacterium HGW-Alphaproteobacteria-18 | reverse complement strand
AGCGCCGAAGTCATCCCGAATCCTACTGCCCGAAACTCCGGCGGCAGTGCGCGGCGGGCGATAGCGCCCAAACCGCAACACTTTTACCTTTCCGGGCGCCGCGGCGCCCGCCGCGCACCGGCTCCACCTCGCGAGCCACCCGAACTGCTCCGACCCCGGATGGCTCCGCCAGTCCGGCTAAAGGCGCATCCGCCTCTCAGCCCAACCCCGCCCGGCCCAGCGCCTCAGCTTGCCGCGCAGCAACCTTCTCCACCGAAAACCCCTCAAGGCTCTGCTCGAACAGCTCATGGAAATTCAGCTCCGCCCCGAGGCGGAGATACGCCGCGCCCAGGCCGATGGCGGCGCGGTCCATGAACACGAACTCGCGCGGGATCTTCACCGGCCCCTTCTCCTTCAGCAGCTGGCGCACGCGAAACGCTTCCTTGCGGCCATATTCGCCCGCCGACACCCCGTCCGCCACCGTGCGCACCCGGTTGTCGATGATCGGGCCATAGATAAACCGCGCCCAGACATTCAGCACCTCCACCAGCTCCCGCGAGAGGTTCTGAAAGCCCCAGGCTTCATAGGCGGCGTAGGCCGCATCAAAATCATCATGCAGCATCGCCCGGTAGAGATCGACGACGCCCGCCACAAAGGCGGGCGGAAAGATGCGCACACAGCCAAAGTCCAGAAGGTTGATCCCCGCCCCGCCGCCGGTCACCTGATAATTGCCAAGGTGCGGGTCGCCATGGATCACGGCATAGGAGTTCATCGGCGCCCACCAGGTCCAGAACAGCATCTCGGCAATCTGGTTGCGGGTCGCCTGCGGCGCGCCCTCAAAGGCATCGAGCCGCGCGCCCTCCATCCAGGTCATGGTGATCAGGCGCGCCGTGGAAAGCTCGGCGACAGGCTCGGGGCAGGTGATGAACGCCTTGTCCGCAAGCATGTCCCGGTAGAGCGCCATATGTTTGGCCTCGCGCTCATAATCGAGTTCCTCGCGCAGGCGGTCGGTGATCTCCTCGACCATCTCATCGGCATCAATCGAGCCATCCATGCGCTTGAAGAGGCCCAGAAGTGTCCGCAGCTGTCCGATATCGGACTCCACCGCGCTCGCCATGTCCGGATATTGCAGCTTGCAGGCAACCTTGCGGCCATCATGCAGCGTGGCGGCGTGGACCTGGCCGAGCGAAGCGGCGTGGCTCGCCTCCTTGCCGAACCCGGCAAACCGGCCTTCCCAGTCCGCGCCGAGCTCCGCTCGCATCCGCCGCTTCACGAACGGCCAGCCCATCGCCGGGGCCTCGGCCTGAAGCTTGGCAAACTCGGCGGCATATTCGGGCGGCAAGAGGTCAGGCACAGTGGAGACCATCTGCGCCACCTTCATCAGCGGCCCCTTGGACTTGCCCAGCGCCGCGGCCATTGCCCTGGCAATGCGCTCATCCCCCTTGTCGCCGCCAAACAGGGACTGGGCCGCAAAGGTCAGCCCCGCGCCGGAGAGATTGGCGCCCACCTTGGCGGTGCGGGCAATCCGCCCGGAGAGGCGGTTGCGTTCAGGATCGAATGTGTCGGAAGGGGGCTGGCTCATGCTACCGGATATAGGCCTGTGGCAGGGGCTTGGACAGGCTACAGGCCCGTGGGGTGACAAAGTGTTCATGCAGGCGTATACGCCGCCCCGAGATCGCCACAATTGCTGAGGCCCCGCCCCGCACCACCACTGCACGTTATCCTGACCGGCCCATCCTGTGGCCAGACCGACACGAGCCCGCAGCGACCACCCAACACACCAGAAGAACCCGGCGGACAAGAGACCGCCCTTCCCCTTCAAGGACCCGTCATGGCCTATAAAACCCTCATCACCGAAGTGAACACCGAGGATGGTTACGCCCTTATCCAGATGAACCGCGCGGAGAGCCTCAACGCCCTCTGCGAGGAGATGATGACGGAACTGACCCAGGCGCTCGACCGGTTTGAAGCCGACGACGCCATCCTCTGCATCATCCTGACGGGCACCAAGCGCGCCTTCTCCGGCGGCGCAGATGTCCGCGAGATCCAGTCCAAGACCTTCCCCCAGACCTATTACGAAGACTTCATCACCCGGAACTGGGAACGCGCCGCACGGGCGCGCAAGCCGATCATCGCGGCCGTCGGCGGCTATGCCATCGGCGGCGGCTGTGAGCTGGCGATGATGTGCGACATCATCCTGGCTGGCGACAATGCCCGCTTCGGCCAGCCCGAAATCCGCCTCGGCGTCATGCCGGGCGCCGGCGCCACACAGCGCCTCACGCGCGCTGTGGGCAAATCCAAGGCGATGGAACTCTGCCTCACCGGCCGCATGATGGAGGCCGAAGAGGCTGAACGTTGCGGCCTGGTGGCACGGATCGTCCCGGCCGACGACCTGCTGACCGAGGCCAAATCCCTCGCCGCCACCATCGCCGCGATGCCCCGCGCCGCCGCCATGATGACCAAAGAGGCGATCAATGCCGCCTTCGAAACCCCGCTTTCACAGGGGATTCAGTTCGAACGCCGCCTGTTCCAGTCGCTTTTTGCCACTGACGATCAGAAAGAAGGCATGAAAGCCTATGTGGAAAAGCGCTCGGCGCATTTCCGGGATCGCTGACCGGCGCAGGCGAAAAGGCTGCTTTTCCGTCACGATGACGGTTGACGCCCGAGGGCCGTTTATGTATCTCCGCGCCTTCTGCCCGAGGGACATCCCGCCGGGCGCCAGGAGTTTGTTATGGCGAATACCCGCTCAGCCAAGAAAATGGTGCGCAAGATCGCTGCGCGCACCGATGTGAACAAAGCCCGCCGCTCGCGCGTGCGCACCTTTGTTCGCAAGGTAGAGGAAGCGATCGCATCTGGTGACAAGCCTGCTGCTCAGGAAGCCCTGAAAGTAGCGCAGCCGGAAATCATGCGTTCGGTTACCAAAGGCGTTACCCACAAGAACACGGCTTCCCGCAAGGTTTCGCGCCTTTCGGCCCGCGTCAAGGCAATGGCCTGAGGCTAACGTCAAGCCCGCTGCCGGCTTTCAACGGCAGCTGAAAAGATGGCCCGCCCGGTAGTTCGCCCGGCGGGTTTTTCTTTCGGGCACCCCTCTAGGCGATCCTGATTTCATCTTTTGATTGAGCGCCTCAATTCCTGTGCCTTTTGGCTCAGGGACGTTTTGTCGTGCGGTTTCCGCAGCGCTGCCCCGCTATGTTGCCCCCCTGCCAGATGAGCATCAACAATCGTGTATTCCACAGGGTTGAGTCGCCTTTCCGTATTGACAGAACAGAAGCGAACAAAAGTAAGCGGGCAATCACTTCAAAAAAGATTCACAAGGCCAGTCAGATGAATTTCCGCTGATTTTTTTTCGCAGACCGGGGTGTCAACACGAGAAATGCGGCTGTCAAAAAAAGTTAGTACTTGCCAGAAAAATCCCCTCGGAATAATTTCTCTATACCAGCCAATTTAGTCCCGGTACAGAGTTTTTTGTGTTTCAGGCGGGGGCCTGCCGGGTGTGTCGTGTACTGGCTGGAATGAGCGATCATAATTAGAAACGGGGCTCGGTGATGGACCGAAACGAAATGACTGTCTCGCCTTTTGGATTAGAGGCGATAGAAGGCAGCGACGCTTTTGAAGCGACAGGTCACATGATTTGGAATGAAGTACGCGATGTCCTTCGGGACAAAATCGCAGAATCTGAATTTAGCCGCTGGATCGAGGACCTTCGCGTCGTCGCAGAGCACAATGGCGAAATGATTGTTGCCGCCCGCGATCCGCTGGCCTTCGACCGCGTCAGCAGCCAGCATCTGCGCGTGATCGAGAAGCTTTGGGCCGCCGCTGATCCGGCGGAACGCGCTCTCAAATTGATCTGTTGGCGGAATGCTCCGGCAGACCTGCGGGATCTTGTCGATGACCCTTGGGCTGTCGCTGTTGCGCCAGCTCCGGCTGAGCCGCAGGCGCCTGCGACCTCTTCTGGCGCTGGCCCGGCGATGACCTTCGATACGCTGGTCACCGGCCCGTCCAACGAGATCGCCGTAACGCTGGCAAAGCGCATTGCGGCAGGCCTTCCGGCCGGTACGGCGACCACGCTGATCTATGGCCCGCCCGGCACGGGCAAGACTCACCTCATGCAGGCGCTCCGTCTGGAAGCGGCCCGCCGCGATACCTCGCGCCGGATCGTCTACCTGACCGCTGAGGAATTCATGTCGGCCTATCTGGACGGCGTCAAAGCGCGTGACACGAGCGACCTCAAGAAGCGCCTGCGGGCCGCCTCGATCCTGCTGATCGACGACCTCCACCGCATTGCCGGCAAGCCCGGCACGGAAGCAGAGCTCTATCAGAACATCCGCGAAGTGACCTCCAATGGCGGTCAGGTTGTGCTGGTCGGTGACTCCGCGCCCGGCGACGCCGCCGGCTTTGGCCAGCGGATGCGCAGCGAGATCAAGGGCGCCACAGCCGTGGAGGTCGCCCCGCCCGACGCAGAGATGCGCCGCGAGATCCTGACACGCCTGGCCGGTCATATCGCCGAGAACCACCCGGCCTTCGTGCTGACGGACGAGATGATGCAGCGCCTCAATAACGGCATCCGTGGCCCCGGCCGCGAACTGACCGGCGCGGTGTGGAGCCTCTACACCGAGGCAGGCTTCGGGGACCGGGCCCCGACGATGGAGATGCTGGACCGCATCATCCGCCGGCATGCCGGCGAGCAGCGCGAACCCTCGATCGACGTGATCAAGCGCGCCACGCTGAAAGTGTTCCCGATCGCCAAGACCGACCTTGAAGGCCCGAGCAAGATGCGCGGCTTCGTCTATCCCCGTCAGATTGCGATGTATCTCTGCCGGACCATGACGCGGAAATCCTTCCCCCAGATCGGCCGCGCCTTCGGCAAACGTGACCACACCACAGTTCTTTACGCCTACCGGCGTATGGATGGGGATCTCGGCAAGGACCAGGAACTTACCGCAGACATTGCGCGTGTCCAGACCGTGGTTCTGGAGTTGATGGAAAGCGGACAAATCTGAGTCAATTTCAGCGCGCGGGCCGCCGGGCGCTTGGCTTTTCCTGCAACTTCGTTAAGGCTCATCAGCCCGCTCCTGTCCGGAGTGGGCTGATTCCCGTCTTGCCTGACGGAACAGACTCCATACACAACCCGGCGATGACGACGAAGCGGGGCCTGGCCGGTCCCATGATGAATGGATGAGACGATGAAACTGACGATCGAACGCGGAGACCTTCTGGACGCCCTCAGCCATGTTCAGAACATTGTCGAGCGCCGGACGACAATTCCAATTCTCTCAAACGTCCTGCTTGAGGCAACGGCGGGGGCGCTGAAGCTCACCGCCACCGACCTTGACATCGAGGCCGTCGACTCCGCCGAAGCCAAAGTGTCCAAGCCCGGCGCTGTCACCGCCCCGGCCGGCACGCTGTT
Source organism: Alphaproteobacteria bacterium HGW-Alphaproteobacteria-18 (assembly GCA_002841155.1). Lineage (GTDB taxonomy): Bacteria > Pseudomonadota > Alphaproteobacteria > Caulobacterales > Hyphomonadaceae > Hyphomonas. The sequence continues at coordinate 40,275 of PHEH01000017.1, read as the reverse complement.
TGATGTCGTGCGCAAGCTGCCTTCGGGCGCCGAGGTGGAGCTGGAGCTGAACCCGGACTCACAGCGCCTCCTGATCACCGCCGGCCGCTCGCAATTCGAACTGCCAACCCTTCCGGCCGCCGACTTCCAGACGATGACGCCCGATGAAGGCGCCGTCAGCTTCAAGATCCCCGCCAAGGATTTCGCGCGCCTGATCGACAAGACGCGCTTTGCGATCTCCACCGAAGAGACCCGCTATTATCTCAACGGCATCTATCTTCACGCCGCCAAGGCCGATGATGGCTCGGCCGTGCTGCGCACCGTCGCCACCGATGGCCACCGCCTCGCTCTGGCTGAGCTCAAAGCCCCCAAGGGCGCCGAAAAACTCACCGGCGTCATCGTGCCCCGCAAGACGGTCGGCGAAGCCCGCCGCCTGGTCGACGGGCTGGACGAGGATGTCGAGATCGAAGTCTCCGACACCAAGATCATCCTGCGCGCCGGCCGCGCGGTGCTCACCTCCAAACTCATCGACGGCTCCTTCCCCGATTATGCCCGCGTCATCCCCAAGGGGAACGACAAGAAGATGACCGTCGACAACAAGGCCTTCGAGGCCGCCGTTGACCGCGTCTCCACCGTGTCGGCAGAGCGCTCGCGCTCGGTGAAGCTCTCGGTTTCCAATGGCCGCCTCACCCTGGCGGTGAACCATGCCGAAACCGGCGCGGGCAATGAAGAGATCGAAGCAGAGTATGACGCTGATCCGATGGAAATCGGCTTCAACGCCAAATACCTGCTCGACATCGCCAGCCAGATCGAGTCGCCCGAAGTGGAGTTCATGTTCAACGACCCCGCCTCGCCCGCGCTTGTGCTCGATCCGTCGGACGACTCAGCCCGGTTTGTGGTGATGCCGCTGCGGGTGTAACCGCTTTCGAGCGGAGACACCCCGCCCGGCAATGGCGGCGGGAGAGCTTCATGACCGCCCTCACCCGCCTCAGCCTGACGGACTTCCGCAACTATGCGGGCCTGACGCTGCGCCTCGATGCGCGGCCGGTCTGCCTTTACGGCTCCAATGGCGCGGGCAAGACAAACCTTCTCGAAGCCGTCAGCCAGTTCGGGCCGGGCCGCGGCCTGCGCAGCGCGCAGCTCTCCGAGATGACCCGGCGCGACGCCCCCGGCGGCTGGGCGCTCGCCGCCACGCTCGACGATGAGCAGAAAATCTCGATCACGCTGGACACTGCCGGCGCGGCCAAACGCACCGTGCGCATCGACGGCGCCCCCGCCACGCCGGGGGATCTCGCCGAGCGCGTGCGCATCGTCTGGCTCACCCCGGCGATGGACGGCGTGTTCCGGGGCGGCGCGTCCGACCGGCGCCGCTTCTTCGACCGGCTGGTGCTCGCCCATCTGCCCGCCCATGGCAAAGCCTCCGCGCGCTATGAGAAGGCCCTGGCCGAACGCAACGCCCTGATCGAGCGCGGCCATGTTGACCCCGCCTGGGCCGATGCCATCGAGGCGCGCCTTGCCGAAGCGGGCACCGAAATGGCCATCAACCGCGCCATCGTTCTGGAAGCCCTGCAGATCGCCATCGACGCGCGCCCCGAAGGCCATTTCCCGAAAGCCGACCTCACCCTGGAAGGCGCCGCCGAAGCCGCCGCCCTCAGGGGCGATGATTTCCGCACGATCTTCGACCTTCTGGTCGATGCCTATCACAGCGGCCGCCGCCGCGACATCGGCGCCGGCCGCACCCTCGCCGGCCCCCACCGCACAGACCTTGCCGTCATCCACCGCCCGACCGCCGCGCCTGCCGGCGAAGCCTCCACCGGCCAGCAGAAAGCCCTGCTGATCGGCCTCGTCCTCGCCTCGGCCACCGCCCTCTCGGCCGGAGGCTCTGGCCCTTCCCCGCTGCTGCTGCTCGATGAAGCTGCCGCCCATCTCGATCCAGACCGCCGCGCCGCCCTCTTTGACGAACTCTGCGTCCTCGGCGGCCAGGCCTGGCTGACCGGCACAGAGGCCTTCCTCTTCGAAGCATTCGGCGACCGCGCCCAGCGCATCCGCGTCGATGAAGGCTCTGCCGCACTGGCGGAATAGACTACGCCGCAGGGAGTGGACCAAGGCGGCGCAGCGGACTAGTTAGGAGGCCGAACTCAGGAGTTGCCCCATGAAAACCCGCGCCGCCGTTGCCTTTGAAGCCAAGAAACCGCTCGAGATTGTCGAGCTTGACCTGGAAGGCCCCAAGGCCGGTGAAGTGCTGGTCGAAATCATGGCGACCGGCATCTGCCACACCGACGCCTACACGCTCGACGGGCTCGACAGCGAAGGCATCTTCCCCAGCGTACTCGGCCATGAAGGCGCAGGGATAGTCCGCGAAATCGGCGCAGGCGTCACCAGCGTGAAGCCCGGCGATCACGTCATCCCGCTCTACACGCCCGAATGCCGCCAGTGCAAAAGCTGCCTCTCGGGCAAGACCAATCTGTGTACGGCCATTCGCGCGACGCAAGGCAAGGGCCTGATGCCCGACGGCACCAGCCGCTTCAGCTATAAGGGCCAGACGGTCTTCCACTATATGGGCTGCTCGACCTTCTCCAACTTCACCGTCCTGCCCGAAATCGCGGTCGCCAAGATCCGCGAAGACGCGCCCTTTGACAAAGCCTGCTATGTCGGCTGCGGCGTCACCACCGGCGTTGGCGCGGTCGTCAACACGGCCAAGGTTCAGGTCGGCGAGAATGTCGTCGTCTTCGGCCTTGGCGGCATCGGCCTCAACGTCATCCAGGGCGCGCGCATGGCGGGCGCCGACATGATCGTCGGCGTCGATATCAATCCGGACAAGGAAGACTGGGGCCGCAAATTCGGCATGACGCATTTCGTCAATCCGAAGAACGTCTCCGATGTCGTCGCCCATATTGTCGAGCTGACCGGCGGCGGGGCGGACTATTCGTTCGACTGCACCGGCAACACCACCGTCATGCGTCAGGCGCTGGAATGCTGCCATCGCGGCTGGGGCACCAGCGTCGTCATCGGCGTTGCCGAATCCGGCAAGGAAATCAGCACACGTCCCTTCCAGCTCGTCACAGGCCGCAACTGGCGCGGCACCGCCTTCGGCGGCGCCAAGGGCCGCACGGATGTTCCCAAGATCGTCGACTGGTACATGAACGGCAAAATCGAAATCGACCCGATGATCACGCATGTGATGACGCTGGACAAAATCAACGACGCCTTCGACCTGATGCATGAGGGCAAGTCTATCCGGAGCGTGGTGGTGTACTGAACTTAGCTATGGGACTGAAGGATCGTCTCTACAATGCCCGGCGCCGAATCTTCGGGCGGTATGACCTGGACGACCCACGGCCAATTGCTATCGATTCCCCTTACACATTTTACTTGCCCGACTCTGACAGACTGCAAGCCATTGAACCTGGAGATTCAGTCAAAATCATTGTCCGCAGCATTCCCGCTGGCCTCAAGTATGACGCTGAACGCCTTTGGCTCGAGGTGCTGGACATCTCTGAAGACGGCATCTCTGGCAAGCTTGATTCAGTCCCACTGGATATTCCGCAGCTTCAATATGGAGACGTGATCCGTTGCAAACGTTGGCATGTCATTGACTATATCTGGAAGGACAAATCCAAGGAAAATCGGTTCCCTAACGTACCCAGCAAACAAAGATGGGATCGCTGCCTTGTTGACTGTCAGGTAGTCGATGGCACTGCGCGTGTCGGTTATCTTTACAGAGAGGAACCCGACATGACGCGCGACGGCGACGGGTATCCCGATAGTGGATGGAGAATTCGAGCCGATGTTGAGCTATTGTCTGATGAAGAATATGAAACACCAAACGCGACCTACATTGCGATTGGAAAAGTGCTGAACAAGGATGATAGTTGGCTGCACTTGATAGACGCACCGGTGGGCACTGCATATCTGCGAAATAGTGAAACAGGATTGTTTGAAGAAACCGAATTCACCGCAAATCGTGCGGATGAAGATACTTGAGCCCTTGGCCCCCAGCGGGATCAAGGACATACACTCACACTGAAATACCAACGGAGGAAACACAAAATGTTCAGTCACGTAATGGTCGGGTCTAACGACATCGGCAAATCGAAAGCATTCTATGACGCCCTGTTCGGCGCGCTCGGCGGCAAGCCGGCGATCCAGGACCCCAAGGGCCGCCTGATCTACATCCACAATGGCAGCATGTTCCTCGTCACTCCGCCGATCGACGGCCAGCCCGCCTGCCACGCCAATGGCGGCACCATCGGTTTCGCGGTCACCGCCACCGAGCAGGCCGATGCCTGGCACAAGGCCGGCGTGGAAGCCGGCGGCACCGCCATCGAAGACCCGCCAGGCTGGCGCGAAGGCAATGGCATGAAACTCTACCTCGCCTACCTGCGCGACCCGGACGGCAACAAGCTCTGCACCATGATGCGCGGCTGACGGCAAACGGGAGTATCCGGAAAAATGGTTTACCCCCAGCCGGATACTCCCGACCTGTCGCAGATAAAATCAGAGGCCATTCGCACCATCGCCGAAATGGCCATCGCGGACGGCAATGAAGCCATCTCCCTCGCAGAGTGGTCCAAGGCCCTCGTCGCCCATATGCGCGATGGCCTCACTGACGCCCTGAAAGCCAAGATAGCGGCGCGCTGGCCCGCCCTGGAATATTATTCCGAGGACGGAAGCCCGCATAACGAACCAGACGAAGGTTATATCGACGGCGCCTTCGCTATCTCCTTCCCCCGCCCGCGCTGAACAGCCCTAGGCCAGCGCCAGCCGGCTATTCGTCCGCACAAGGCGCTTTGGCAGGCGGAAGGTTTTCAAGGGCGCGCCCAGAACCCGCTCCAGCAGCAAGTCCGCACGCGCTTTCGCGCCCTCATCCATCGCGTCATAGGCGTCCGTCACCGCCTGCAACCGGTAGAGCGGAAACGTCCGCGCCTGCGCCGGGCCGCGCGTGTTTTCAATGTCGATCCAGATCTCGCCCAGCCCGCGCGGCAGGAAGGCCCCCGCCGCCGCCTCACCGGCCCAGGCTTCAAACAGGCGTGCGGTTTCTACCAGCGCCGGGAACTGCTCACGCATCTGCCGCGCCAGGATCGGCTCCAGCGTTGCGGGGATCGCGTCCTCCGCCATCAGATCACCCGTTCCCCTCTCTCCCGCATGCGTCCGCTCCACCCAATCGGCCACACGCGGCGCCAGCCGCTTCATCAGCGCGCCCGAAGCCGGGTCCCGGTAAAGATGCGCATAAAGCGGCCCGATAAACGCAAAGTCGGCGAGGCATGGCCGCCCGCCCAGGAGGAAGGGATGCGCCTCCAGATGCCGCGAAAAATCTGCCAGAAACGCCTCATAGGATATCTCGATCCCCGGAATGGTTGCCGGATGCACGCCAAGCACAGGCAGCGCGCCCTTGAAGCGCTGGCCATTCTTTTTGCCGATCTCATACTGCTCCGGCGCGCTCGCCTGCGGCGCAGACAGCGCCCCGAACTGCCCATACGCCCAGTCTTCGTTATAGGTCCACCGGTAGTGCATCGCCGGCAGCGTCAGCCATTCATCCGCATAGAGATGGAGCAGCTGCGCCACGAAGCGCTGCAACGGCGTATCGGGAATGGCCGGTGGACTCAGTGTCTCGCGCGCCTCCACGGCATCGATGATGTCGGCTGAATCCTGCACCACTGTGCCGCCCGGCATCACCATCACGGGGATCACCGGCCAGCCGACATTCGGCAGGATGATGTCGCGGTAAATCGCCTGTGTGGCCGCCAGCTCCTGAAAGTCCACGCCCCGCCAGCGCAGATAGGCCCGCACCTTGCCGGTGAAATAGCTGACCTCGGCCCCGTAAAGCGTATATCTGTCCATCTGCGTCCCTTTGGCTTTTCCTGTTCTCTTGTGTCATTTCAAACGCCAACCCGTCCGGCAAGCCCTTCGCCGCGCCTTCCTTGACTTGGCCGCACTCAAAGGGCCAGAAGGCCGTCACCCCTCACGCAGCCAGCTTCGAGACAGCCGCCCATGACCCTCACCCAAATCTCCACCTGGAAATCCTTCGGCGGCACGCTCAGTGTCCACGATCATGAGAGCGCCCTGCTCGGCTGCACGATGCGCTTTGCCGTCTATGTCCCGCCGCAGGCCAAGGACGGCCCGGTCCCCGTCCTCTGGTATCTCTCCGGCCTCACCTGCACCTGGGCCAATGTGATGGAGAAAGGCGGCATTCAGGAACACGCCGCCCGGCACGGCGTGATGATCATCGCCCCCGATACCAGCCCGCGCGGCGAGGATGTGCCCAATGACGAAGCCTATGATCTGGGGCAAGGCGCCGGCTTTTATCTCACCGCCACGCAGGCCCCTTGGGCAACGCATTACAAAATGGACCAGTACATCACCGATGAACTGCCCGCCCTCATCGCCGCAAACTTTCCCGCCGATATGGACCGGCAAGGCATCTTCGGCCACTCCATGGGCGGCCACGGCGCCCTCACGCTCCATCTGAAACATCCGGACACCTACAAATCCTGCTCGGCCTTCTCGCCGATCACCTCGCCGGCCCGCGTGCCCTGGGGCGAGAAAGCCTTCACCGCCTATTTGGGGCCCCTCTCCGTCGCCTGGGAGGCGTATGACGCCACCGAGCTGGTGAGAGAGCGCCAGTCAAAAGCCCTCATCCTCATCGATACCGGCACAGCCGACAGCTTCCTGGAAACCCAGCTGAAACCGGAAATCTTCATCAAGGCGTGCGAGAAAGATGGCCAGCGCCTCGATTACCGCCTGCGCGAAGGCTATGGCCACGACTATTATTTCATCGCCACCTTCATGGACGAACACATCGCCCATCATGCGAAAGTGCTGAAAGGCTAAACGGCCTTGGCGTGGCGCGGCTGCGCGCTGGCCTGGGCGCGCGCATCAAAACACTGCGCCACCGTGCGCAGCAGGATACGCGCCTGTTCCGGAACCGTGATTACCGATCCCGAAACATAGCAGAGCCCGGCCGCCTCCAGACGGCGCGCACTGTCCAGCGCGTCGTCAAGCCTGTCATCGGCAACGCCCATCGCAGCGCAAACCTCCATCACATCCACCTCCAGCCGGCACATGAGCGTCTCGATGGCAAGCGCCCTCAGACGATCATCCGTACTCACCGCAATGCCCCGTTCGGCGGGCAGGCGTCCGGCGCGCACGGCCTCGGCCCAGCCCTTACGGTCTTTGAGATTCTGGCTGAAGCCCTCCCGGAACTGCGAGATGGAGGTCGCGCCAAGACCGATCAGCGTGGCGCAGGGGTCGTCCGTATACCCTTGAAAATTCCGGCGCAGCCGTCCCTCGCGCGCAGCAATGGCCAGCGCGTCATCGGCCCGCGCATAATGGTCAAGCCCGATGGCCACATAGTCGGCCGCTTCCAGCGTCATCGCCGCCACCCGCGCCTGCGCAAAGCGCTCATCAAGGCCGGCAAGGGCGGCCTCATCAATCGCGCGCTGATGCTTGGCAAACCACGGCACATGCGCGTAGCCGAACACCGAAACCCGCGCCGCGCCCATCTCGGCAGCAAAGCGGGCGGCCTCAGCCACATGCTGCGTCGTCTGATAGGGCAGGCCATACATGAGATCCATGTTGATCGCGCCGATGCCCGCCCCGCGCAGCTCCTCGATCAGGGCCACGACCATCTCGCGCGGCTGGATACGGTTAATCGCATGCTGAACATCTTCGTTCAGCGTCTGCACGCCCAGGCTCGCCCGGTTGACGCCCGCGCGCCCAAAGGCGGCCACCTGCCCCTTCTGCATGGTGCGCGGGTCAAGCTCCACGGCAATTTCGGCGTCCTCCCGGATGCCAAAGCTGCGGCGCATCGCATCGGTCAGCTCAAGGAAGTCGCTGGGGCTCAGAATATTGGGCGATCCGCCGCCAAAGTGCAGATGGCCAATGCCGCCATGCGGCCCCATCGCGGCGGCGGTGAGCGAAATTTCCTTGAGCAGAAGGTCTGTATACTCGCCCACACGCCGGTAACCATTGGGAACGCTGGTAGCACAGCCGCAATACCAGCAGAGCTTTTCGCAGAACGGGATATGAAGATAGGCCGAAATCGCCTCTCCGGGCGCCACAGCCTGCATCCAGGCCCGCGCTTGGGCATCTCCCGCCAGGGGCGAGAAATCCGCCGCCGTGGGATAGCTGGTATAGCGGGGCACAGCGCGCGTCGCGAAGGGGATCCAAGCGTCTTTCATGGCGCCCGAAATACCATTCGCTAGGGATGTTCACTGTAAGTATTCTCCCGTATGTGGCGCTCTGCCATAGCCGCAACGCCGTTTTCGTGCCATTGGGCACCGATTGTGACGCCTGAAAGTCTTGTCCCCCCATGAACCTGCCCGAAACTCTGCCCGCCGCCCTCCGCGCGGCAATCCACGAACGTGGTTATGAAAACCTCACCGAAGTCCAGGCCGCCGCCACGGCGCCAGAGCTCGAAGGGCGCGACCTCCTGGTCTCCGCGCGCACCGGCTCGGGTAAAACCGTCGCCTTTGGCCTCGCCATCGCCAACGAACTCCTCGGCGGCGAAGACACGTTTCTCATCCGCGCGGCTGCCCCGCTCGGCCTGGTCATCGCGCCCACCCGCGAACTCGCCCTCCAGGTCGCCCGCGAGCTGCGCTGGCTCTACGCCAACACGAACGCTGAAATCGCCACCTGCGTCGGCGGCATGGACATGCGCGACGAGCGCCGGGCGCTGGAACGCGGCGCCCATATCGTTGTCGGCACGCCCGGCCGGTTGGTCGACCACATCAATCGCGGCTCCTTCGACACCTCCGCCATCCGCGCCGTGGTGCTGGACGAGGCGGACGAGATGCTCGATCTTGGCTTCCGCGAAGAGCTTGAGCTGATCCTGGAAGATACGCCCAAGGAACGCCGCACACTGATGTTCTCGGCCACCGTGCCGAAAGGCATCGCGGCGCTCGCCACGCGCTACCAGAAAAACGGCATGCGCATCACCACAGACAGCGATACCACGGCCCATGCCGACATCGCCTATGAAGCGCTGGTCGTTGCGCCGGGCGACGAAGAAAACGCCATCGTCAACATCGTGCGCCATTCCGATACCGAAAGCGCCATCGTGTTCTGCTCCACCCGCGCCTCGGTGAACCATCTCGTCGCGCGCCTCGGCAATCGCGGTTTCAGCGTTGTCGCCCTGTCGGGTGAGTTCAGCCAGAAAGAGCGCGCCAACGCCCTCTCGTCGCTGCGCTCTGGCCGCGCGCGCGTCTGCATCGCCACCGATGTGGCGGCCCGTGGCCTCGACCTGCCCAAGCTCGATCTCGTGATCCATGCAGACCTGCCGCGTGACCCCGCCACCCTGCTCCACCGCTCAGGCCGCACAGGCCGGGCCGGCCGCAAAGGCATCAGCACACTGATCGTTGCGCCCAAAGCCCGCCGCCGTGTCGAACGCCTCCTGCAAGACGCCAAGGTCGAAGCCCGCTGGGGCCGTCCGCCCTCGGCCGATGATGTGATCGAACGCGACGATGCCCGCCTTCTGGCAGATACCGCGCTCACCAATCCGATGGTGGAAAAAGAGGCCGAGCTGGTCGCCCGCCTGATGGCCGAGCATACGCCCGAACAGATCGCCACCGCCTTCATCCGCAAGGCCCGCGCCGGCCGCTCAGCGCCCGAAGACCTGCGCGAGGTCGATGACCGCCCACCCGTCCGCAAACCGCGTGAAGAGCGCGGGGACCGCGGCGACTGGGGTGACCGCCCGCAACGCGCCGAACGCGCCCCGCGGGAGCCGCGCGAATGGGGAGAGCGCGAGCCGCGTGAGCCCCGCGCGCCGCGTCCCCAGCGCGAACGTGCGAGCCTCGAAGGCGCCGTCTGGATTGCCATCAATGTCGGCCGCAAGAAAAACGCTGACCCCAAATGGCTGCTGCCGATGCTCTGCAAGGCCGGCGACATCGACCGCGACCAGATCGGCCAGATCCGCATCAATAACGGCAACACCCATGTCGAGCTGACCCCGGAAGGCGCCCAGCGCCTGTTCGAGAACGCCGTCAATGGCCGCCTCGAAGGCAGCCTGCAGGCGTTTCCGCTGGAAGGCATTCCCGAACGCGAAGACCCCGGCGCGCCCCCACCGCGTGATCGCGACCGCCGCCCCGAGCGTCCCGCGGCCAGCCGCCCCGAACGTAGCTCGGAACGCCCCGAACGCAGCTTCGAGCGCAAGCCCGACTGGAACCCCGTCGAGCGTCCCCCGCGCGCAGAGCGCCCGGACCGGCCAGACCGCCCCGCTGGCAAGCCTTACGAAAAGCGCGCCGATACCCGCAGCGCCCCCCGGAGTGATCGCCCCCGCGAAGACGGCGACCGGCCTGCAAAAGCCCCCTGGAGCGGCGCCAAAGGCAAGTCCTTCGGCGGGCCCTCAAAGGGTCCAAACAAAGGCCCCGGCAAGCCGAAAACCGGCGGCAAACCGGCCGGCGGCAAGGGCGTAAAACCCAAGAGTTTCCAGGGCCTGAAGAAGCCACGCGCGTAAGCCGTTGCCGGGGCGGCTCAGCCGCCCCTCAGACCCCCAACAACTCGCTGATTCTATAGACATTTTCTGTGCCCTTACGGCACTGCAAAATGATTGGCGTTCCGGTTCCCAGCGGCGCGTAAATCCCCTATATTTAAGGGGAATTTCGAAGAATCATCGAGAAAGCAGTTCCCATGGCCGAAGACATCAATCCCGAAGCCCCCGAAGAGGGCGGCGAAGGCGAGTATGGCGCGGGCTCCATCAAGGTCCTCAAAGGCCTTGATGCCGTGCGCAAACGTCCCGGCATGTACATCGGCGATACCGATGACGGCTCCGGCCTCCACCACATGATCTACGAGGTCGTCGATAACTCGATCGACGAAGCCCTCGCCGGCCATGCCGACCATGTCACGGTCACCCTCTTCCCCGATGGCTCGGCTGAAATCACCGATAATGGCCGCGGCATCCCCGTCGGCCTCCACCCCACCGAAGGCGTCTCGGCGGCCGAGGTCATCATGACCCAGCTGCACGCCGGCGGTAAGTTCGACCAGAACTCCTACAAGGTCTCCGGCGGCCTGCACGGCGTCGGCGTCTCGGTGGTCAACGCCCTGTCCGACTGGCTGGAGCTGACGATCCACCGCGAAGGCAAGGAACACTTCGTCCGCTTCGTCGATGGCGGCCGGGTCGAGGCCCCGCTCGTCACGCGCGGGCCGTCCCCCAAGCGCGAGAATGGCAAATCCTATACCGGCACGGCCCTGCGCTTCCTGGCGTCCAGCTCCACCTTCACGATGACTGATTATGACCGGAAGACGCTGGAGCACCGCCTGCGCGAGCTCGCCTTCCTCAACAGCGGTGTAAAGATCATCTTCCGCGATGAGCGCGAGGCTGAGCCCTACGAGATCGTCCTGGAATATGAAGGCGGCGTGAAAGCCTTCGTCCAGCATGTGAACCGCCAGAAAACCTCGCTGATCGGCGAGCCGATCTATGTCATCGGCGAGAAAGACGGCATCACCGTCGAAGCTGCGCTGGAATGGACCGACACCTATCACGAATCCGTTCTCTGCTTCACCAACAACATCCCCCAGCGCGATGGCGGCACCCACCTGGCTGGCTTCCGCGGCGCGCTCACCCGCATCATCAACAAATACGCCAACGAAACCGGCGCGGCAAAAAAATCCAAGGTCGAGATCTCCGGCGACGACGCCCGCGAAGGGCTGACCTGCGTGCTCTCGGTCAAGGTGCCCGACCCGAAGTTCAGCTCACAGACGAAAGACAAGCTCGTCTCCTCCGAGGTGCGCCCGGTTGTCGAAAGCCTGATCAACGAAAAGCTGGGCGAGTGGTTTGAAGAAAACCCCAAGAAAGCCCAGATCATCATGGAGAAGGTGGTCGAGGCCGCCGCTGCCCGGGAAGCTGCCCGCAAGGCGCGCGAGCTGACGCGGCGCAAATCGGCGCTCGACATCACCTCCCTGCCCGGCAAACTGGCCGACTGCCAGGAAAAAGACCCGGCAAAATCTGAAATCTTCATCGTCGAGGGGGATTCGGCCGGCGGTTCTGCCAAACAGGGCCGCAGCCGAGACAACCAGGCCATCCTCCCCCTGCGCGGCAAGATCCTCAACGTTGAGCGCGCGCGCTTTGACAAGATGCTCGGCTCTGACCAGATCGGTACACTGATCATGGCGCTCGGCGCCGGCATCGGCCGGGATGAGTTCAACATCGCCAAGCTGCGCTACCACAAGATCATCATCATGACAGATGCTGACGTGGACGGCGCCCACATCCGCACCCTGCTGCTCACCTTCTTCTATCGTCAGATGCCGGAGATTATCGAGAACGGCTATCTCTACATCGCCCAGCCCCCGCTCTACAAAGTGACGCGTGGCCGGTCCGAGCGCTATGTGAAAGACGACGCCGAGCTGGAATCCTACCTCATCGAGGAAGGCACGAGCGGGGAAACCCTGATCCTTTTCGACGGCACCCAGATTGCCGCCGCTGACCTGCGCGAGCAGGTCCACCAGGCGGCCAATTTCCGCGCGAGCCTCCGCCGCCTCGCCCTGCGCGCGCCGGCTGATCTGATCGAGCATGCGGCGCTGACCGGCGCGATGAAGCCCGGCGCCGGCCAGGAAGAAGCGGACGCCACGGCCGCCCGCCTCAACCGCCTCGCCGAAGAAGGCGAAGACACCTGGGCGGGTCGTTTCGTGGAAGGCGCGCTCGTCCTGCAACGCACCGTGCGCGGCGTCGATGAAACCTCCGTCCTCCCCCCGGCCCTGATGGCCAGCCAGGACGCGATGCGCCTCTCAGAGCGCGCCATCGGCCTCGCCGAGCTCTATGCAGAGCCCTCGATCCTGCGCCATGAAAAAGGCGGAGAACTCTCCGTCAACGGTCCATCGACCCTCCTCAGCGCCGTGCTGGAATCGGGCCGCAAGGGCCTGAAAATCCAGCGCTATAAGGGCCTCGGCGAAATGAACGCCAGCCAGCTCTGGGAAACCACCCTCGACGCCAACGCCCGCACATTGCTGCAGGTAAAGGTCGAACACGCCGACGAAGCCGACGAACTCTTCACCAAACTGATGGGCGACGTGGTGGAGCCACGGCGGGAGTTCATCGAGGAGTTTGCGCTGGAAGCCGAGGTGGATGTGTGACGAGATGTTGAGATGAGTTGGAAACTTCCTGATTTGATTTTGGTGGGAGTTCCAATTCAGAGCGACCCGTTCATCAGTTCCATTTTTTCAACCCTGATTGGCGCTATACTCGGTGGCGTGATCGTGATCACAGGCGATTTCTTTCTCAAGAAACGCGAGCAGCATCTAGAGCTTATTGAGCGAGACTACGAGCTCTATATAGTTCTAGTTGATGTCATCAACGATGTTTGGGCGATCAGCTCTCGGTACTTTCCAGCACTTGATAAGCACGGATGGCCGATTTCTCCATGGGCAGTAATGCAGCCTGCGATTGGAGAGACAGAGTTCAGTACCAAAATTCCAGCCAGATTACTTTCCACCATCAGATCACCAGAAGGCAGGGATCTACCTCACAAAGCGTTGGAGATGACCAACTTCCGCAACATTATTATGGTTGCGAATTCTCAGTTTCAGGATTTTCACACAAAAGTCATTGAAGCATCTGCTCCCTATACGGATCTATCTCAAGGTTTGCGCATGAGCGCAGAACTAGATAAGAGGAATCCGGCCCACAAGTCAGTGATTGTGCACATTCAGAGAGCAGATAGCTTGGCCAAGCAGCTATTGACTTTGATGCTAGATTTCAATGAGTTCGTTATCGATTTCGCTAAACACTACAATCGATACCATTCAACTCACAGGGTCAAAAAATTCAGAGCGCTGCTGATAGATGTTTCGGGGATTGAAGCCCAGATAAATCAATATTCCCGCTTTAGAGACGCCACAATCGAAACTTAGCACAGTTGTGTTCGATTGAGCCACGCAACCCTCCCGCCCCTCGCGCGTTAAATCCTCCGTGGGAGGACGCACGCCAAACGCAAGGAGCGAGCCCCATGAAAGCCCAGTCTGAAGCCCAGCAGAAAGCCGCCGGCGCGGCCCTGTCGGCCAAGCGCGGCAAGACGCCCAAATCCAAACTCCAGGGCGCCTCGAAAGAGATGTACGAGACCATGACCGAGAAAGAACTCGAAGACATGGCCGCCACCAAGCATGACAAGATCCCGGAGCGGAAGGGTTAGGCAAAATCCAACCCTGCCCCCCTCTCCCTTGGGAGAGGGGCTGGGGGTGAGGGAGCGCAACATCTCCCTTCAAACGCTACAGCCCGGTGAAACGCCGCTCCCCCTCATCCCCAACCCCTTGCTCGGGAAATCGCAGTGCGATTTCTGATTCTCGCAAGCCTAAAGGAGAAGGGGCTGAAGCGCCTATCCAACAATTTGCGCCCCCTCCGACAACAAAATCCCCAATCCCCACAACCCCTTACAAAAAATTGCCGCCATCCTTATCCACCCCCTCCCGGGCCGGGTGTATCCTCCGCCCCATGATCAACCTCGCCGCCATGCACCGTGTCCGCAAACACCCGGCTTTCGCCGACTACTTTGCCTTTGTGCTGCCGATCTTCTGGCCGGTGCTGTTCTGGCAATTGCTGCGCATGGCCGACCAGATGGACGCGCATGGATGCCGCGAGGTTCTCGTCCAGGTTTCCTGGTGGGGCGGCATCGAAATCACCCATTACGGCGACCCCGCCCCCAGCCCCTCCGCCTACAGACCAATCACCCCCACCCGCAAACCCTGGGATGATCCGGCCTGGGCGACTGCCCTCCCAATGCTGCTCAACGCTGATGAAGCGCACCTCCTTTTCTTCCCCCGCCCTTGCGGGGGAAGTGGCAGGGCGCAAAGCGCCCTGACGAAGGGGGCCTGCGCCCTCCAGGCAATCGCCGACACCTCCTAGCCTTCACCCACCCCCAAATTCAGCCCCACCAACCGGCCAGCCCCAGCTGCGTCCGGCCAAACCTGCTGCCTGAAACCAACACCCGCCCCCTCGATCTTCGTCACCCTCGACGGGCAAAGCCCGTCAGAGGGCCCATCGCCTGCCCTGCCCCCGAGCGCGCCCGGAAAGCTCAGATGATGGGCCCTCAGATGCGCTGCGCGCATCGAGGGTGACGATGTGTTGATATGTCTGGAAAAGTCGAAAAGCTCATCCCGCGCGACGCCGAAGGATGCAAGCGGGCACGCCCTAAAGCGCCTCCAGCTCCAGCGCGACCCCGGCGATCTTCACCACCTTGTCCACCACGCAGAGGTTCATGCCGCGCGCCCGTTGCAGAACAATGCGCGGCTCCTTCAGCGCGATCTGGAACTGGATCAGCCTTTCCTCCGGGCCCTGACGGAATTCGATACCGGCCTCGTCGGCAATGCGCAGGTACCGCCGCCCCTTGGGCACGTCCAGAATATCGGCCCAGTGCGCCGCCATGCCTTCGGGGTCCGGCCCCGCCAGCACCGCGCCGCGCAAGGCGCCCGGCTTTGCCCGCTTCTGCCAGCCAGGCCCCGCCCAGCGCCAGCTCGCCGCCGGGCGTGCCTCGTCGATGGAGACAATCGCCCCGCCCACATCGGCCGGGTGAAGGTGGCTGGCGGCGATGTCTTCCAGGTCCACATTCCAGACGCGCCGCACGCCGAGCTTGTCGATCCGCGCGCGGGCGGCGACGAGATCATCGGTCTGGAAGATCGCCATATAGCCCCCCTCCCCGCCTCGCTCGATGAAACGGGCGGCGGGCGCCTTGTCGCTCGTGGGCACGACGATTTCGAGGAACTGATCCCCGATCGGGAAGACGCGGTTGACGAGGCCGAATTCCTCGACACCGGTGTCAATGAAGGGTTCGCCAAGCCCGAAAAGCTCGGCCAGCTGGTCAGCGGTCTTCAGGCTGCGCGCAGCGATCACCAATTGGCGGAGACGCGGCATTGTCATGGTCTGATACTCCCCAAGGGCATTTTCTTTTGAGGAGACCCTAGCGGGCAGAACAAACGCCGCAACAACGACGCAAGGTAAACAAGGTTATGCTATTACGCATCCATTGATTTCCCCGCGGGAAGGCGCCACTCCGGCAAGCAAGATGACCAGATCCAATGCAAATCCACCCCGGCACGGCGCCCCCAGCGTGAAAGACCATGATCATGACCACGATCATGATCACGCCCACGATCACGCCCATGGCATGGCTGAAACGGCCGGGCTCGACTGCCCGTCCGATCCCGGCGCGCACGATCCTGGCCACAGCCATGGTCATAGCCACGGGCACAGCCATGACCACAGCCATGCCGGCCATTCGCATGATCACGCCGCCGACATGACCAATGCCGACTCGCGCCGCCGGGTGGCCATCGCGGCGGTGTTGACGGCGAGCTTCATGCTGGCCGAGGTCGCCGGCGGCCTCATCTCCGGCTCCCTCGCCCTCCTGGCAGATGCCGCCCATATGTTCACCGATGCCGGCTCGCTGGTCCTCGCCTGGATCGGCTACAAGCTCGCCGAGCGCCCGGCCGACCCGCACCGCTCCTATGGCTTCGCGCGGATGAAAATCCTCGCCGCCTTCACCAATGGCGTCCTCCTCATCCTGCTCGGCGTCTGGATCATCTGGGAAGCGGTCCACCGCCTCCTCGCCCCGGTCGAGGTGATGGGCGGGTTGATGCTGCTGGTCGCGGCCGGCGGCCTCCTGGTCAATATCGCCGCCTTCGCCGTCCTGCATGGCGGGAACCGGGAAGACCTCAACATGCGCGGCGCCCTCTGGCATGTCGCCGGAGACCTGCTCGGCTCGGTCGCGGCCATCCTCGCGGCGGGCATCATTCTCTGGACGGGGTGGATGCCGGCCGATCCGATCCTCTCGGCCCTCGTCGCCGCGCTGGTCATCTTTGCCGGTGTCCGCATCATGCGCCAGTCGGGCCATATCCTGCTGGAGGGAACGCCGGAGGGTCTTTCAGTGTCTGAGATTGTCCAGGATCTGTCTCAGAATGTCCCCGGCGTATCGCGGGTGAGCCATGTTCATGCATGGTCTTTGACCGAATCGCGCCCCCTGGTGACGCTGGAAATCACCGCGCAACCCGGCTCAAATCCCGAAACGCTCCGCCGCGAAGTCAAGGCCCGCCTCGCCAGCGCGTTCAAAGTTTCCCATGCCACGGTGGAGATCGTTTCGCAGTCTGAATAGCTGCCTTGCAGCAGGCCCCACAGCGCTTTAACCCTCAGGCCAGACGCCCCATATGGGCTCAAGACTGCACCGGTTCGACGCTTCAAGGAGGCTCCAGATGGCCGAAACACAACACGCCGAAATCCTGATCATCGGATCAGGCCCCGCCGGCTGGACCGCCGCCGTCTATGCCGCCCGCGCCCTGCGCGACACGCTCGTCGTCACCGGCATGCAGCCCGGCGGCCAGCTCACCATCACCACCGAAGTCGAAAACTGGCCGGGCGAATCGCACATCCAGGGGCCAGAGCTCATGGTGAAGATGCAGGAACATGCCGAGAAGATGGGCGCCAAGGTCGCCAATGATCACATCGCCTCGGTCGACTTTGACTCCCGCCCGTTCAAGGCCGTCGGCGAAAGCGGCACGGTCTACACCGCTGATTCAGTTATCATTTCCACCGGCGCGCAGGCCAAATGGCTGGATCTTCCCAGCGAGCAGAAGTTCAAAGGCTTCGGCGTGTCCGCCTGCGCCACCTGTGACGGCTTCTTCTATCGCGGCAAGGAAGTGCTGGTCATTGGCGGGGGCAACACCGCCGTTGAAGAGGCGCTGTTCCTGACGAACTTTGCCTCCAAGGTCACCGTCATCCACCGCCGCGACCATTTCCGCGCCGAAAAAATCCTGCAGGACCGCCTGTTCAAAAACCCCAAGGTCGAAGTGATCTGGAACCATGCGCTGGAGGAAGTCGTCGGCGATGAGCAGCCTCTCGGCGTCACCGCCGCGCGCATCCGCGACGTCACCACCGGCGCCATCCGCGAACTTCCCGCCCATGGCGTGTTCGTTGCCATCGGCCATTCCCCCTCGACAGAGCTTTTCGTGGGCAAGCTGCCAATGCGCGAGAATGGCTATCTGATCACCGAGCCCGGCTCCCCCCGCACCGCCATTCCTGGCGTCTTCGCAGCGGGCGACGTAACCGACGAAACCTACCGCCAGGCCGTCACCGCCGCCGGCATGGGCTGCATGGCCGCCCTCGACGCCGAACGCTTCCTCTCCGAACAGGAAGCTCACGCTGAGATGGTTCCGGCGGAGTAACGCCCCTGCCCTAGAGCATGGCCAGTGCCAGGCGCTCCACATCCTTCGGCCTGTTGCTGGTGACGGCCTCCAGCAACCGGGCAGCCCTGCCCCTCATCACCCGGTCCAGATCCGTGGCCGGATCAGTCGCAAGCGCGGCCTGAAGCGTTTCTTCGATTTCGCTGCGGTACTTTCTGGCGTCGAGCGCGGCCAGCGCCCGGGCCCATTGCCAGCGCAGGGCGATGTCTTCAGGCGCCAGGCGGACCGCTTCGGCATAATGGCTGCGCCCTGCCTTGAGGCTCGCCCCCATTATCGCCGCGCCGATCCTTCCGCCCCGGCGCTCCACCTCAACATGCCAGACGGCCAGCAAGCCATGGGCGTAATAATTGCCGGGCTCATCCACCAGCACGCCCTCGGCGAGGGCTTTGGAAAGCTCGCCATAGCCGGTCTTGCGCGCCTCGCCGAGGCTCATCGGGCGCAGGATCAGGGAGAGGGAAATGGCCTTCTGCAGGCGGCCTTCGGCATGCTCAGGCGCAATCTTCAGCGCGGTTTCAGCCTCGCTGAGCGCCTGATCGATCAGGCTGCGCGGGGGATCGCCCTCTCCGCACATGGCCTTGGCGAGCAGCGCGCGGGCGCGGAAGGCATGGGCGTCTGCGGTCTGCTCCCGCCCCGCTTCGGCAAAGGCCCGGTCATAATGGCCTGCCCGGAAAGCCTCTGACGCCGCGCGAAAATCGGCTGCGGCCGGCAACACTGCCAGCATGGCAAAAGCAAACAGAATCAAGCTGCGGACATGCATATCTGTTGATACTACTCCCAATCAGGGTTTCCCGCGAGCGGCATCAATATGGCAGACAGTTTCGAAGCAGATGTGGTGATCATCGGGGCGGGCGTGATCGGCCTTGCCTGCGGGCGGGCGATGGCCCGGGCAGGCCGGGAGGTGATCGTGCTGGAGGCCGAAGACCAGATCGCGCTGCACACGTCTTCGCGCAATTCTGAGGTGATCCATGCCGGGCTCTATTATGCCACCGGCAGCCTGAAGGCACGCCACTGCGTCAATGGGCGGCGGATGCTCTACGCCTATCTGGACGCCCATGGCGTGGCGGTGAAGCGCTGTGGCAAGCTGGTCGTGGCCATTGGCGCGGGCGAGGCGGGTGAGCTTGGCAACATAATGGCGCGGGCCCAGGCCAATGGCGTGGAGGAGCTGCGCCTGATCGACGGGGCAGAGGCGCTCAGTATGGAGCCTGCCCTCAGCCCGGAGGTGGCCGCGGCGATCCATTCGCCGGTCTCCGGCATCTTTGACAGCCATGCCTATTTCCTGGCCTTGCAGGGGGAATTTGAGGATGCAGGCGGGTCAATTGCCTTCAATACACCGGTTCTTTCGGGCGCTGTCGAGACAGATCACGTCCGTCTGGAGACAGGTGGGGACAATCCGGCCACCATTCGCGCACGCTGCGTGGTCAACGCGGCGGGCCACCATGCCCCGCAGATTGCCGCCGCCATAACCGGGCCTCACACCGCAAACCTGCCCGGGCAATATTTCGTCAAGGGCAACTATTTCGGCATCAGCGGGCGGGCGCCTTTCTCCCGGCTGATCTACCCGATGCCCACCGCCGCCAGCCTCGGCCTGCACCTGACCATCGATCTCGGCGGGCGCGGCAAGCTGGGGCCGGACGCAGAATGGCTGCCCGAGGGGGCCCTCCCGCCCTTCGACTACCGCGTAGACCCGGCCCGGGCGGGCGTCTTCCTGGCCGAAGTGAGCCGCTACTGGCCCGGCCTGACGCTCGACCGGCTGACGCCCGATTATGCTGGCATCCGGCCGAAAATCGTGCCCCGGGGGGCGCCGTCCGGTGATTTCCGGATCGAGGGGCCGCAGACCCATGGCAGCCCCGGCCTGATTAACCTTCTGGGGATCGAAAGCCCGGGGCTGACCTCTTCGCTCTCCATCGCAGATCATGTCGCAGAGCTTGCAGGATAGGGTGCTTGCGCGCCCCGGCTCCAATGTGTATCAGGCGCCTTCGCTGATGCGGCGCTCAGGTTCGGTAGCTCAGTTGGTTAGAGCGCGCGACTCATAATCGCGAGGTCGAGAGTTCAAGTCTCTCCCGAACCACCACTGGCCTTTTTAGGCAGTGATTGAATTGAATTTTGCGCCGCATTTTGCCCCGTGGGCGCACTGGATGGGACATTTGCTCCGTTGTTTCTTGAATTACAACCTTGAGATGATACAGCGCGACGTGATCGCCGTCTGAACGTCCAAGAGGGAGCGCCTTGTGGTCAAGTAGTCACGCGGGGCGCCAGTGCGCCAATGGGGGCGGATTGTTGGCGCCGCGCGGAGCGCTGAATTGTATCGTATGCGGATGGTCTGTGCGAGCGCTGCTAGGCGATATCAGGCACCCCGAAGAAACTGGAAAGCCTACGAAGGCGCATCAGGCGATCAAGTCAAATGGTTGAGCAGGGCTAGCTAAAGCGCTGAAACCCAGTGGCGATCGTGAAGCCAATGGCGAATATAAAAAACCCGACCATAAACAACGCCGGAATGCGGATGTTGCTCGCATTGGCGTCGGGGCATTCAGTTGTTCCGCGAATGTCGTTTAATGAGCCTGTAATCGCCATAAGCGTCCAAACGCCAGACAAGATCGTGAGGCCAAAGAGAACCCACGCAACCAACAGCGTGCATGGTAACGAGACCGATGCCCCCTCAGGCGCAAAGGTCTTTGAGAACGTAATCGTTAGTCCAAGCATCGCGGTCGAAAGCGTAATAATTTGCTTCGTTGTGTCTCTCGCAGAATCTAAGGCTGCGTTACTCATCTCCATACCCCTCAGCAGATCGGCCACATTGGGCAAATTGATTTCTTCGCTCTCTTGAACATCTCCGCGTCAACATTCAGGAATCGCCGATATCTTCGATACGGGTAGAAAGGAAACTGAGGCCCCCAGTGTATCCAAGCTATCGCATGGACCAATTCCGAAAGTGCCAGCTCGGCTCTCTCGACCCCTTGCTCGATGGCGACCCATTCGAATTCGATGTCATCGGCGCGATCCGTGTAGCGCTCAAGTATTTGTTCCTGGGCAAAAGTAACGGTTTCGCGAAGTGACTTTTGTGCGCTGTTGTCCAGGTTCAGGCCGTACCTTAGCGCGTACCAAATCGAGTAGTGGAAAAGCTGATCGCCGATCCTCTCGAAACGGCCTTCATCTGTTTCTGCCATTGCCCCCTCCCTATCTCCCTAGGTCACCATCACAATCTTGCCAGTAAAAATCAACCTTGGATGTCTTTCGGATCAGCGAGAGGCACCAAACAATCTATTGTCATGGATTGTTTCAATTGTGACATTCGGTTGGGTGGAACCAATCCGCCTTTTGTTCAGCGCAAAACATGGGGTACTGAGATTGCCCGCAGGCTCAGCGCATTGGAATCACTCGTCTGGGCATGTTCCACGCCCAGCCAGCAATCCCTCTTGCGCCGCGCCTGAAACTGGCCTGAGGATTGCCGGATGATGCAGACTGCTTCCCCCTTCCCGGCTCTCCGGCTGATCCGTCAGGTTTTCCTGCTGCTCCCGATCTTTGCATGGGCCATGGCGGCCACGGCCCAGGAAGCGCCCGAGGCGGAAACGAGGCGGCCCAAGGTGGCGCTTGTGCTCTCGGGCGGGGGGGCGCTGGGGCTTGCGCATGTGGGCGCCATTCAGGAGCTGGAAGCCATGGGCATCCGGCCTGACATTGTGGTGGGCACCTCGATGGGCGCGGTCATTGGCGGCCTCTATGCGGCCGGCCTCAGCGGCGCGGAGCTGGAAACGGCCGTTGAAGGCACCAACTGGCACGGCGTGTTCAACCCCGCGCCCCAGCGCGACAAGCTGACCTTCCGGCAGAAACAGCAGCAGGTGGACTTTCCCGGCACGGCAAGCCTTGGCGTTTCGGGCGCCGGCCTTCTGCTGCCCACCGGGGCGATCTCCGATCAGGCCCTGATGAAGGAGCTGCGCCGGGTGAGCCCGGCGCGCATGGCGGTGGATGATTTCGACGGGCTGACCATCCCCTTCCGCGCGGTCGCCACAGATATTGCAACGGGCGACGCGGTGGTGATCCGCTCGGGCGAGCTGCCCATGGCGATGCGCGCCTCGATGTCCGTACCCGGCGTATTCCCGGCCTTCAGCCTGGAAGACAGGCTGCTGGTGGACGGGGGCCTTTCGGCCAACATCCCGGTCAGCATCGCGCGGGAGATGGGCGCCGACATCGTGATCGCCATATGGACCCCCAACGACCTTCTGCAAAAGGACCAGATCGGCTCGGTCGTGGATGTTCTGGCGCAGACTGTCAGCCTGCTGATCCTCACCAATGAGCGCGCCGAGATTGCCTCCATGCAGCCCCAGGACGTGCTCGTGCGGGTCGATACCGGCAGTATCGGGGCGGCCGCGTTCACCCGCAGCGACGACCTCATCGCCGCCGGCCGCGCATCAATCCGCGCTCAGGCAGAGGCCTTTGCGCCGATTGCCAGCGCGCGGGAACCTGTCAGCTATGCCGGTATTGGCGACGTTGAAGCGCCTGTTCTCTCTTTCGTCCGCATCGAGAATACCTCGCGCCTCAACCAGTCCCTTCTGGAAACACGCATGGCGACCGTTCTGGGCAAGCCGGCCGACACCGATGCGATCAATGAAGCGCTTGACCGTATCTATGCGCTCGGGCCTTTCGAGCGCGTCGACTATACGATGGCCGAGCAGGACGGCCTTACCGGGCTGGTGGTCCGCGCAGAGGATTCCCGCCGCAATGCCGGCCGGCTTCGCCTCGGCATGATCGTCGAGAACGATTTCAATACCGAGTCAGATGTGGCCGTCTCGGTAGACTATCGCAGCGCCGCGCTGGACGCCTATGGATCGGAGATCCGCGCCATCGCCACGATTGGCGATATCAACGAATTCGGCCTCGAATATTTCCGACTGCTGGAGCCCGAGCAAAGCTGGTTTGCCGTTGCCCGCGTCGAGCTCGAGAACCGGCCCGTGAACGTCTATACCAATCGCGGCTTCAAGACGGCTGGATACGATCTCACCTACGGTTTGCTGGGCTTTGATGCGGGCCGCCAGTTCGGAAACATTGCAGAAGTCCGTGTCGGAACCGAGTTCGGGACGGGACGGGCAAAGTTGAATGAAGGGGCGGCCGACATCAACAAGGTCGACATCGATTCCGGCCGTGTTTTCATCTCTGCCGGGCTCGATACGCTCAACAACCCGTTTTTCCCGCAGACCGGCATGACCGCAAAAGCCCGCTGGACGCATGGCCTGGAAAGCCTGGGCGACAATGCAGACTATCAGACATTCTCCGCCTCCGGACTGCATGCCTATACGTTCGGGCGGAACACGCTGCTCACGTCGGTGTCTGGCGGCCTGCGCCTGAGCGGGGCGCCGCCCATCGATACGCTTTACCGTATCGGCGGCCTGTTCAGCCTTTCGGGGTATCGCCTGGATGAGCTCTCAGGTGAGAATTTTGTCGCTGGCCGCCTGATCTACCGGCGCTCCCTGACCAACACCGAAGGCGCGCTGTTTGGAGTGCCTCTGTTCGTGGGCGGATCTCTGGAAGCAGGCGAAGTCTGGTCGGAGCCGGATGACTTCTCACTGGACGAGGTGCGCTTTGGGGGCAGCGTCTATGTCGGCGCAAACACAGCGCTTGGGCCCATCTACCTGGCGTTCGGAAGGTCGGAAGGCGGGCGTCAGTCTGCCTATCTCGTGATTGGCCGCTCTTTCTGAGCCGTTTGTCAAATCGCTCTGGCCTGTTTCTCTCGCGAAGCACTGAGCAGTGTGTCGGCCAGGGCGGCAACCAGCACCCGCGGACGGACAGGCTTTTCGATCAGGCCTGAGAAACCGAGCTTTTCGCAGGCTTCGCGCCGCTCGGGTGTTGCATCTGCGGTCAGGGCAAGGATGGGAATGGAGCTGTTCTGGCCTGGGCCAAAGCGGGCAGCGCGCAGCACGGCCTCCCCGCCACCGCCAGGCATATGCACATCGCTGAGAATCGCCTGATAGCGCCGAACTGCCAGGCGCTGTGCCGCAACGGTTGCATCGGGCACGCATTCAACCCGCCAGCCAGCAGCGACCAGCGCCTCCCGTATGACGAAGGCCGTCGTGTCATGATCCTCGGCCACGAGGATTTCACCCAGGTCAAACCGTCCGGCCCCGGAAGGGCTGTGGTTTTCGATAGCCAAGCGCGGACCAGCCTTCTGTACCGGGACGGTTACCGTGAAGAGGCAGCCGCCGCCGGCATTGTCGGCCAGCGCAATATCCCCGCCGAGCCGGCGCGTCAGGGCGCGCGCAATGCTGAGGCCAAGCCCGGAGCCACCATGCGTGGTGGCGGTGGTATCATCAGCCTGCTCGAACTCTTCAAAGAGGCGCACTTTATCAGTATCAGAAATGCCCCGCCCGGTATCGGCGACCGTCATCACCAGCGCGAGCCCCTCGCCTACTGGCACGGTGGACATCTGCACGGTGACATGGCCGCGATCGGTGAACTTCACGGCATTTGAAACAAGATTGAAAAGAATCTGCCGCAGACGCCCGGCATCACTTTCGATCCGCGCTTCGGCATTTCGGGCAATAGCGATGCGCAGGCCTACACGCTTTGCGTCGAGCTTGGGCTGCCAGAGATCGCGGGTTTCGGAGGCGAACTGGCGCAGCTCGAAAGGCTGCATCATGATGGGCAGCTTGCCTGCTTCAAGCCGGGAAAGATCGAGCAGGTCGTTGAGGAGGCGCTCAAGATGCTGGCCGCTCGTGGAGATGGTCTCGGCGAGGCGTTTGGCTTCGCTGGTTGCAGCCTGATCCTTGAGCAGGTCAGCCACACCCAGAATGCCGGTCAGGGGCGTGCGGATCTCATGCCCGACGAACGCCAGGAAGCGCGTGCGGCCCTCGGCAAGGGCCTGCATCTTCGTTTTCATATCCTCGATGCGGCGATGACTTATCTGCTGATTGCGGGCGCGGGCGGTGTTTTCCTCGGCCAGCGCCTTGAGCAGCGCGGCGGGAGAGACGAGGCCTTTATAGTCGCCATTTTCCATCACGATGACGCCGTCGGTCAGAGCGCTGGTCCCCTGCTCGGCGGCCTGTTTGGCAATCAAGGCGACGGGGGCGCTGCCCTCGGCGATCACCGGCGCAGGCGTCACCAGGTGGAGGATCGGGCGCGCGGCATAGATGTCGCGGCCATTGGGGCCCGCCAGCGCTTCGGTGAGGCGCGCGCGGGTCACATGCGCGATCTTAAGGTTACCGCTGTCGCCGGTGTCGATGCGGACCGGCAGGGCGAACAGGGCCGGATCAGAGAGGAACAGGGAAAGGGCCGCAGCACCGGTCGTTGTCGACGGCACTGGGGCGACATTCAGAGCAATTTCCTGGAGGCGTACGGGCATTGGGGACCGGGCATCATGGTTAATGCCCGATCATCCCGAACAAGTGTTACCTTCCGGCAAACACCGCGTACTTTACGATCAACTGATTTCGCGGCGATTGTTGATGATCTTGCTGACAAGACCATACTCCACCGCTTCCTGGGCGCTCATCCAGAAGTCACGCTCGGTGTCCTTCTTGATCTGCTCCACCGGTTTGCCGGTGGCTTCGGCAAAGATACGGTTGAGACGTTCGCGCATCTTGATGATTTCGCGGGCTTGGATCTCGACATCCGTGGCCTGTCCGCCGACGCCGCCGCGGGGTTCATGCAGCAGGTAGCGGGTGTTGGGCAGCGAATAGCGGTTTTCCTTCTGGGCCGCCGCATAGATCAGCGCGCCGGCCGAAGCGACCCAGCCGGAGCCGAGAACTTTTACCGGGGCGGTGACGAATTTGATCATGTCATGGATCATGTCGCCGCTTTCGACATGGCCGCCGGGCGAGGAGAGGATCATCAGGATCGGCTCATCGCTCTCAGCCGACAGGGCGAGCAGGCGTTCGCAGACCATGCGGGCCTGTTTGAAGTCAATTCCACCGGTCAGCAGGATCGTGCGCGACTTGAACAGCGCTGATTCTACAAGGGTATTTGGACCATTGGCCGGGGTCGATTCGTTTTCGTCTTCATCATCAAGGCGGAAGGTGTTCATGCAGGCTCCGGATAGGAATCTCTTTTAATTCTGGCCGTATAGGTGCGGTGCCAGGGGCGCCGGGTCAAGGCACGGGGCTCACTATTCCCCAGCCCGGCGCCGGACAAGGCGCGACAAACCCGGACAAACCGGGACACTTTGGGACAGTTTGGGACAACTCTGGACACATCCGGGTCACGCCGCGCCAGAAATGACACGCGCCACATCGCCCGCATAGGCCTGCGCCTTCTTCTCCCCGACACCGCTGATCTCACGCAACGCTTCGGCGCTCTCCGGACGCTCGCGGGCGATCTCGGCCAGGGTTCTGTCATGGAAGATGACATAAGGCGGCACGCCCCGTTCCTTGGCGAGCCCGGTGCGCCAGAGACGCAGGGCATCGAACACCGCCTGATCGCGCGCGGAGAGATCGGCCAGCACGGCGGCGCGGGCGGCGCCTTTCGAGCGGCTGCGGCGGCGGGTGGCGGTAAGGTCTTCGCGCAGCGAGACGGTGCGTTCCCCTCTGAACAGCAACTTGGCCGCGTCGGCGTCCGGCACGATCACGACCGGGCGCATCGCTTCGCCGCCTTCGGCAATCAGGCCCTCGAACATCAGCGCATCAAACACCCGGTTCCAGCCCTGACGGGGCAGTTCCTTGCCGATGCCGAAGGTGGAGAGGGTTGAGAGTTCGGTGTCGAAATCATCCTTGGCTTCGCCGAGGAGATGCTGGACGAGGCGGCCGCGCCCGATCCGCTGGCCACAGCGCAGGACGGCGGAGACCGCCATCTGGGCATAGCGGGTCGCGTCATGACGCTCGCCCACTTCGCCGCGGCAGACATCGCAGACGCCGCAGGGGTCGACTTTCTCCTCGCCGAAATAGCGCCGGACCGCGCCCCGGCGGCATTCATCGCCATTGAGAAAGGCGAAGAGTTGCCGGGTCTTGGTGAGCTGGACCCGTTTGACCTCATCGGGCGCGTCGCTCGAATAGGTCCATTGGAGGGAGCGGTTCATGTCGGCCGGGCCGAAGAGGGCAACGCCCTCGGCAGGCTCCCCATCGCGCCCGCCGCGGCCAACTTCCTGCCAGTAGGCTTCGAGCGTCTTGGGCGGGTCGGCATGGATGACAAAGCGCACGTCCGGCTTGTCGACGCCCATGCCGAAGGCGACCGTGGCGCACATCACGAGGCCCTCTTCCAGCAGGAACCTGCGCTGGCGCTCGGCGCGCACGCCGGCATCAAGCCCGGCATGATAGGCGAGCGAGGGGACGCCGGCTTTCTCCAGCGCGTCGGCGAGGTCTTCGACCGCGTTGCGGGTGGCGGCGTAGACGATGCCGCTGGTCCCTGCCCGCGCCTTGACGAGCTGGACGACGCGGGCGGTGCGGTTGCTCTCCTTCGGCTCAGCCGAGAGGATGAGGTTTGGCCGGTCAAAGCTCGCCACATGCACGGCCGGGTTTGTGAGGTCGAGCTGGGCAAGGATGTCGTCGCGGGTGCGCGCGTCGGCCGTGGCCGTGACGGCGAGGCGCGGCACGCCGGGGAAGAGACCCTTGAGGCGGCCAAGGGCGCGGTAATCCGGGCGGAAATCATGGCCCCACTGGCTGACGCAGTGGGCCTCGTCCACCGCAATCAGCGAGACCTTCATCCGGGCGAGGCGATCGGCGAGCGCGGTGCCGAGGCCTTCGGGCGAGACATAGAGCAGGTCCATCTCGCCGCGCTGGGCCGCGTCGAGGGCGGCGGCGCGGGCGTTGAAATCCATCGAGCTGTCGAGCCGCTCGGCGCGCACACCGGCGAGTTTCAGCGCGTCCACCTGATCGGCCATCAGCGCGATCAGCGGCGAGACGACGATGCCGATGCCATCGCGGAGCAGCGCCGGGATCTGGTAGCAGAGCGACTTGCCGCCGCCGGTGGGCAGGACGGCGAGGCCGTCGCGGCCGGCCAGCGTGTCAGCGATGACGCTTTCCTGCAGGCCGCGGAAGGCATCATAGCCGTAAACACGCTTCAGCAGCGCGCGGGCCTCGGTGAGGGTTGGGGACGAGGACATGCCCGCGTGTTCTGGGGAGATGCGGGGGTTAGGGCAAGGGGTGAGCGGCAGGATTGGCCTCAACCGTTGCAGGCCCCACCCCATCCCTCCCCGCAAGCGAGGAGGGGGCCTGTTGCGGATGGGGAGAGGTTCCTCTGTCACAAAGAGCGACCTGCTCCCTCCCCGGACTCGGGGGAGGGTTGGGGTGGGGGCGGGTGAGGTACGCGATAGGCTAATCCACAAAATCAATCCGGTCGGCATGGATCACAAAATTCCAGCGCGAGGCCTGAAGGCGGCGGGTTTCGGCGGCGAGGAATTCGAGGATGTCATCCCGTTCGGCGAGCGGGCGGCCGGTGGCGGTTTCCCATTTTTCCGGTGGGGGGATGTCGATGCTGAAATGGACGGGGTGGCGGCCCATCTCGTGAGAGAAGCGTAGGCGGAGATCGCCTTCGATATAGGTGATTGTGCCCGCGCGGGCATTGCCTTCAAATTCGAGGCGGCGGGCGAAGCGAGCGGCGAGGCGGGCAAATTCACGTTCGCGCAGTTCCAGATCAAGATCGGGAAGAAGAGTGCCGGCGCTGTCGCGGTAGACGATGGGGCCGGGCCTTTCCTCAATCACAGGCGGCGCGGGCGGCGGCGGGGCGATGCCCGCTTCCAGTTTTTCGAGGGCCAGTTCGTGGCGCCAGCCTTCCTTATGGGTGATCTCGATATGATAGGGGCCGGGCGGCCAGGGCCAGGTGTCGATCAATATCTGCACACGACCATTGAGGCGTTCAGTGAGCGGGGTATTTTCGATCTGTGTACCGCCGGGGCCGTGGATGCGCAGGACGCTGTATCCGGAGTATCCATCCTGGGGAAGCCAGAGGATGAGCTGTTGGCTGCCGGGATAATGCACAAACTTTGCCGTCAGCGGCGCGAGCGTTTCCGGCGCGCCCGTGTTGACCGGCGGGGTCAGCACGATCTCGCCCTCAAAGCCGCCCTCGCCCAACATCTGCCTTCTCCGCCTCATTCATGCACGCTCCGCATGAATGCTATCCCGCGCGCCTGCCTGCCCTTATCCCTGCCCCATCCCATATACCGGTCAACAAGAACCCTTCATGGACAGGAGACATCCCATGATCGAACTCCGCCCCTTTGAGAAGCTTGGCCGGTTTCGCAATGACTGGCTGAACGCGCATTATCACTTTTCCTTCTCGGGCTATCATGACCCTTCGCGGGTCAATCACGGCGCGCTGCGCGTGTGGAATGATGACGAGATCCAGCCCCATCGCGGCTTTCCCCCGCATGGCCATGAGTCGATGGAAATTATCACATACGTCCGCAAGGGCGCGATCACGCACAAGGATTCGCTCGGCAATCACGGCCGCACGGAAGCGGGCGATGTGCAGGTGATGAGCGCCGGCGCCGGCGTGCAGCATTCAGAATGGAACGCTGAGGACGAGCTGACGCAGATCTTCCAGCTGTGGATCATTCCGCGTACCCGCGGTGGCACGCCCAGCTGGGGCGCGCGGCAGTTTCCCAAGGGCGACCGGTCGGGTCAGTGGGCGGTGTTTGCTTCGGGCACCGGGGAGAATGACAGCCTCCCGATCAATCAGGATGCCAAGGTGCTCGGCGCCACGGTGAAGGCCGGCGAAACGCTGAGCTATGATATTCCCAAGGGCCGGTATGGTTACCTTGTGGTGGCCGATGGCGAGGTGACGCTGAACGGTCAGCGGCTCAACACCCGCGATGGCGCGGCCATTTCGGGCGGCGAGACGATCACCCTCGAGGGCGTGGATTCGGCCGAGCTTGTGCTGGTGGACACGGTTTGAGCCTCACACCCTCGTGACTTTGGAGCAAGGCGGGAAGCTGATAAGATGAAAATCAGATCAGAGTTCCCGCCAGAATCTGAACCTTGAACGAATGGAGCTTCCAGATGAAAGCCACTGCCCTCGCCCTGCTGCTGATGGCTGCTGCGCCGGTTGCGGCCGCCACTGAAATCGCCGTCAGCTATTCGCCGGAGTTTACCGAAAAGCTCCAGGATGATTACGGCATGAAGGAAGGCGAAGTGCTCGCCGGACGGATCGAGCGCGACCTGACGCGCCAGCTTGCCAGGGCCGGTGTCGATGTTGCGAAAATCGACGTGACCATTCTGGACGCGCGCCCTTCGCGGCCTACCTTCAAACAGGCTGGCGACAAGCCGGGGCTAGACATGATGCGCTCGGTCAGCGTCGGCGGCATGAAGCTCAAAGCCGTCGCGTTTGATGCCTCGGGCGCCCCAGCCGGTGAACTTGAGTATGACTGGTATGAAAACGATATCCGCAATGCCGGCCTGACCACCTGGCATGATGCCGGGCGCGCCTCTGACCGATTTGCCCGGAAGTTTGCCAAAGCCCTGGACTAGGCCCGCACCCCTCGGGCCGTCCCGCCGCTGCCGCCCCTTCCCCCCAGGGGCGGTGGCGGCCTTAGCTTTCCGGGTCTGATGTTTGCTTTTTCGGCTCTGCCGTTTCGATCCGCACGCTGAATGTGTCGGGGGATTTGAAGTGCAGGTCGTGCTGGGGCATCGAGATATGGATCTGGTGCTTCTCGAGCGCCGAATGGACCGCCCAGACATAGTCTGCCATCACCTTTTGCGGGCGCAGGACGGCTTCTTCGGTCAGCCAGACGATCAGCTCGAATTCGAGGCGGAAATCGCCGAACTTGACCAGCCAGACCTGCGGGGTGTGCTCGCCCCGGTCGTCAAAGGTCCAGGGCACGCTGGCGGCGGCTTCCAGGCCCGCCTTCTCCACCAGCTCCTTGGGAGTGGCATAGGCCACGCCGAACGGCACATGGATGCGCCGGCGCGCCTCAGTCATCGTCCAGTTGATCAGCTGGGCCTTGATGAAGGCTTCGTTGGGGACGATGATGTCCACATTATCGTTCGTCATCACGACGGTGGAGCGGAAGTTGATCTCCTTTACGACGCCCGAGAGACCTGACTGAAGCTCGATGAAGTCGCCCACTTTCAGCGACTTCTCCATCAGGATGATGACGCCGGAGATGAAGTTCGAAAAGACCGATTGCAGGCCAAAGCCGATGCCGACACCGAGCGCGCCGGAGAAGAAGGTGAGCGCGGCGACGTTCACGCCGAGGAAGTTCAGCGCAAACAGCACCGCGACGATCATCACGCCGATCTTGATGCTCTGCCCGAGGAGGCCGCCGACTGACGCCGGGAGGTCCGGCGAGCCGCGCAGCTGGGACTGGGCGACATTGCCGATCACCCGGCCGAGCCAGATGGCGAACGCCGCCAGCGCCAGGCTGACCAGGATACGCAGCATCGAGACTTCGCTCTCGCCAAAGTCAAAGGTGACGCTGTTTAACCAGCGCGTGACCGGGCGCAGCCAGCCGACAATATACAATGCGGTGAGCGCCCAGGCGAAATAGGCGATGGCCTTGGACCAGAAACCGCGCCGCATGCTGGCGGTGAAGATGCGCACGATGATCCAGGCCAGGAGAAGGCTGGTGGCGATGTGCAGCGTATTGTTGCCAAGGCCGAGGGCCTCGAAGGCGGCGGTGGCGCCCGCCAGCAGGATGAGCGTGAAGACCGGCCAGACAATGCGCGAGAGCGAATGATAGGTCAGCAGGACAAAATCGATCCGCCCGCGCTTTTCGGCGACCTTCATCAGCATGGTCTTGGGGAAGCGGGAGATGATGTAGCCGAGCCCTGCGCAGAGGACCATCGCGCCGACCTGCCAGAGCGTGTCGGGGGAACTCAGCTCATTACGCGCCGCGTCGATCAGCCGGGTGACTGACTCCTGGAACTTGGCGATCAGCGGCGCGGCTGTTTCCGGCTGGAGAAGGTCGAGGCTCATGCTTGCGGCAATCCTCAAAGGCATTGAATCGACAAGGGGAAACCTTATCGGGCTCGCCTAGGCATGCAAGCCCGGCTGTGCGTGTCAGCTGATCTGGAACCGGCGGCGGATGGCGAGGCCGAAGAGGAAGACCAGGCCCAAGGCAAGCAGGGTCTGTAAAGTAGCGAGAAGGCGCAGGACCAGGACGAAGCCAGGACCACCCTGCCCTTGGCGAACGGCCATCCAATCTCGCGTCACCCATTCGAAAGCGCCGAATGGGAAGACGCGCGAGGCGGACACGCTGAGAGCTTCGGCAAGCGCGCTCCAGGCTACGGGAGCGGAGGGATCTATCCGGAATCCTGTGGCAAAGCCCCAATAGGCCAAACCAAAGATCAGAACGAGAGCCCCAAGCCAAAGAACGGGGCGAACGATGGAAGCGCCGTAGTCAGAGGTCCAGCCATAGAGATACGAGGAGAACTTTTCACCAATCCTAAGTTCATTCTGAGCCCTTCGAGCCTTTAACTCGAAGCGATGAAGCATTTGTTCGCGTGATTTGTTGGATGCCTTTTCCATAGCCAGTTTCAACACGCGGCAACCACGCTCTAACTCACGCAGGCGAGCATCTCGCTGAGTTTTAAGATATTCGACAAACTCTCCTTTGGGAAAGAGAGTATGACTGCCTACCTCAACCGCAATTTCTACTGCGCGCCTCTTTCGATAGGCCTCTCCCTCTTCCACAGAGGCGCCGATGGCCGCTAGCAGCTCATTTCTGAAGGTACGCTCCGCATTGACTTCACTAGTTTCATCAAGCTGAACACCTCTCTCAAAAATCGCTCCGTCGAAAGCAGCGAACGCTCGAAACCCAGAGTCGCGAAACGTAGCAGTTTTGCGAAAAATCGCTTGTTCGAAGGCCGTATGCCAACCGTTTGGAAATTGTGGCCAATCTATTCTCAAAAAAGATGCCGACTGCTCAAAAGTTACGCCGTGAAAACGCATCATCGTAAATTTCGCATAGTCAAAACTTGTGTTTCCAGAGAAAACTGAGCCGACGAATTGACCATCACTTTTAAAGTTTGCTCGGCTGAAACTAGAGTACTTCATGAAAAGCGTACTGAAGAAAGCTGCTTCTTTCGAGAACTGCGCATCGTCAAAATATGCGTGCCCTGAAAATGTCGTTCCTAGAAAGCTACTATTTTCAAGGAAGATAACGTCCCCAAAAAATGCGTTCCCTGAGAAACTTGCGCTCTCAAAGTTCGCTTCACCATAGAATAATGCGTTTGAGAAATAGGTATCACCTGCAAAGGCCACGCTATCAAAACTACTGTATGCTGCGAAATACGCAAATTCATATCGAACGCTGAACAAGCCTCGATTTCCGCGCGGCCGTACAAGAGTGTTGAGCAAAACGCACCCTTGGAATTGCGCTCGACCATCCGGAGTTAGAAGTTGCCGAGCGAACCACTCGCCCATCCAAAGTGTCTCATGAGCCACAAACAGCCTCTGGCCAATAAGAGAGTCTAAGAAGTCGTTCTCCCACTCTGCCTTTTCAGTCGGCGAGTCATCTTCGTAGAAAAACGGCAAATGAACACAGTGGAAAGTTGGTTGTCCTGATATTTCTACTAGTTCTTCTTTCATATTGGAGGAAGTACGCAACTTTCCGGTATCTACGCTAGCGCGCCAGTAGTCTTGCAACGTAGCGCCTCTACCCATTACCACAATTGAGTTTTCGGAAGCGCTCTGGCCATAGGCCCGACCAGTCTCAGCCTCTCGCAAATAGCCTTGTGCAACCACCCATCCCTCAAGCGGCTTGCTCTTCAGCCCCTCCCACGTGAAGTCCTCTGCGCGCCAGCGCTCCCACCACTCGGCTTCGAGTTGTTCCTTGCTCTTTGCTTCCGCCATGGCGTGCCCCCGCTTACCGATTCAGCAGCAGCGTAACTTCTGGATGCAGAAGGTCGAGAGCTATTTAGCGCTTCAGACGCGCTTCAGCACCAGTTCGCAGCGTTCATTCAGGCTGGGGCGGGCGACGGCGACGCGGGCGAGGCCGGGGAGGGTTTTGCCGAGGTCGGCGGCGGCCCAGAGGCAGATGCGCTCAAGGGTGGGCACGTCGAGGCCCTCGATCTCGTTCAGCAGCTTGTGGTCGAGCTTGGCGGCAGTCGCTTCGAGGGTGGCGGTCAGATGGCTGAAATCTTCCACCCATTGCTCGCCGGGTTTCACGATGCCGGCAACGGTCGCCTCAAGGCGGAAGGAGTGGCCATGCACGGAGCGGTAGGGATGGCCTTCGGGCTTGCCGCCCATGAAATGGGCTGCCTCGAAGAACACCGCCTTCGAGATCTCGAAAACCTGACCTTCGGCCTTCAGGGCCATATTCAGGGAAGCCCGGTCAGTTTGTGCGTTTGCAAGCTCAGTCGCCATTTTGGATTCTTCAAGCAATATTCGGCCACCGCCGCCACATGGCTGACGCTAGGTCCATCGTCCCTCGGTTGGAGGAAAAAGTGCTCAAAGTCCAGTGTTTCAAAGCATTCTGGTTGCGCTTGCGGCTCAGTTTGAGGGTAAACGAGCTTTAACTCATTGCCTGATTTCTGGGCGAGCGGGGCGCTCGCCTTGGGGCTGACGCAGATCCAGTCAATCGAGGCAGGCGCGGGCAGCGTGCCATTGGTTTCGATGGCGATTTCAAAGCCTGCCTCGTGCAGCGCATCGATCAGGGGTTCGTCGAGCTGCATCAGCGGCTCCCCGCCCGTGCAAACGACATAAGGGCGCCCGCCGGGGCCGGCATGAGTGTCCCAGATGGCCTTTACGTGCGCCGCGAGCAGGCCGGGCGCGCGGAACTTGCCGCCCCCTTCCCCACCCGTGCCGACAAAATCGGTGTCGCAGAAGCGGCAGACGGCCTTTTCGCGGTCCCGCTCCAGCCCGCTCCAGAGGTTGCAGCCGGCAAAGCGCAGGAAGACCGCCGCACGGCCGGTATGGGCGCCTTCGCCCTGGAGGGTATAGAAGGCCTCTTTGACGGAATAGGTCATGAGGCGTTCCCCTTGCCGGCCTGCCAGCGCTGCCAGCCATTTGCGCGGAGTTCGCAGGCCGGGCAGGTGCCACAGCCATAGCCCCAGGCATGGCGCGCGCCGCGCTCCCCCAGATAACAGGTGTGAGTTTCCTCCCCGATCATGGCCACCAGCGCGTCCCCGCCGAGATCCTGGGCCAGCTGCCAGGTGGCGGCCTTGTCGAGATACATCAGGGGTGCCCCGATGCGGATGTCTGCGTCGAGGCCAAGGCGGAGGGTTTCCTCCTGGGCTTTGAGCGTATCGGCGCGGCAGTCAGGATAGCCCGAATAGTCGGTCTCGCACATGCCGCCGACCAGCACGCCTATGCCCCGGCGCACGGCGAGCGCGCCGGCGAGGGTAAAGAAGAGAAGGTTCCTACCCGGAACAAAGGTGTTTGGCAGGCCTGCGGCCGTCATGCTGATCTCGACCTCATGGGTCATCGCGGTGGCGCCCAGCGATTTGAGCACGGTGGCATCAATCATATGGTCTTCGCCCAGCCGGGCGGCCCAGACAGGACTCAACTGGCGAATCGCGGCCAGCACTTTCGGCCGGCAGGCGAGTTCGATGGCGTGGCGCTGGCCATAATCGAAGCCGATCGTCTCGACCCGCTCGAACCGGGCGAGCGCCCAGGCGAGGCAGGTGGCCGAATCCTGTCCCCCGGAAAACAGGACGAGCGCGGAGGAAAGAGGCTGTGTCATGCGCGCCGCTCTATCAGCGCGGCCGGTTCCGGCCAAGGCTACGTTGCGGAAGGCGTCACATTTTTGACACCAGCCCAAATAGTTTCGCCCTCACGTAGGGGCAGGACAATTGACAGGCGGCGTGCCTTGGCCTTGTGTTGGTGTTGAAGCCGTCCCGCCAAAGAGGATGGCTCATTACATTTCAATGTAATCGGGACCGGATGATCGGCCCGAGGGGAGGAAAAATCGAAATGAGCCGAAACATAGACTCGAAATCCGTCTTGTTGGCTGGGGCGTCCGCCCTCGCCCTCAGCTTTATCGGTACCGCTTATGCTCAGGAAGAAACCACGCCGGATGACTCCCGGCGCCTTGGCACCGTTACCGTCACCACACAGAAGGTAGAACAGTCCATCCAGGACGTTCCGATCGCCGTCTCGGCTTTCGACGAGGCTGCGCTGAACAAGATGCAGCTGTCGGGCGGCCCGGACCTGGTGAAGTCCATCCCGAACGTTTCCTTCACGAAGGGCAACTTCAACGGCTTCAACTTCAAGATCCGCGGCATCGGCGCTGACCTTGTCGCCCAATCGGGTGATGCCGGCGTCGGCATTCACCAGAACGACGTTCCCCTGACCGCCAACCGCCTGTTCGAAGCCGAATTCTTCGACATGGAGCGGATCGAGGTCCTGCGTGGCCCGCAAGGTACGCTGTACGGCCGGAACGCAACCGGCGGCGTGTTCAACGCGATCACCGCCAAACCCGTGCTTGAAGAATGGCAGGGCAGCGCCTCGGCCACGATCGGCAATTACAACACCCAGAAATACAAGGGCATGCTCAACGTGCCGATCGGCGACAAGGTCGCCGTGCGCCTGGCTGGCTCGTATCTTGAGCGTAGCGGTTATGCGACCAACACCGTCACCGGCCGGGAAATCGATGGCCGCGAGCTCTATGGCTATCGCGCAACCATTCTTGCCGAGCCGACTGAGCGCCTGCGTGGCTGGCTCTCCTACGAGTATTTCGAAGAAGAAGATGACCGTCTGCGCTCAGGCAAGCAGCTCTGCACCAAGGATCCGCTGAAGACGAGCTTCGCCGGTATTCCGGTGAGCTTCCTCGACCAGACCGCCAACTCGCAGGGTTGCGTTGACGCGCCCCTCAGCCAGATGAAGGATCGCCTGAACTCGGTCGCCACCCTCGGCGGCGGTCTCGGCGTAACCGCCGGCCTGCTCAGCGGGGACGCGTTCACCGCGCCTGCCAACCTCAATCTTCGCCAGATCGAATCTGCTATTGATCCGCAATATTATGCAGACCAGGAGCTGATCACCGGCAAGATTGAGTTTGACCTCACCGACAGCCTGCGCCTGACCTATCTGGGCAGCTACAGCACCAGCGCGTCTGTCTCGATCGAGGACTATAACAAGCAGTCCCCGACCATTGCCTTCAACACCACGGGCAACCCGCTGTTCAACCCGGCGCTGGCCCCGATTTATGACGCCCTCTTCCCTGGCGGCGTCGTGAACGATCCGATCCTGGGCGCGTCCAACTTCTTCCGTACGTTTGACGTTGCCGGTGGCACGTCTGAGCAGGTGACGCACGAGCTTCGTCTGCAGTCCAACTATGACGGCCCCTTCAACTTCAACCTCGGCGTCATTGCCATGGACTTCGAGGCCATTGATCCGGCCGCGAACAACACCGATGGCTACTACGTTATCTCCAACACGCTGACAGCGTTGGCTCAGCTGAATAACGCGCTTGGCGGAGCAATCTTCTGTGGCGCAACCTCAGCCTGCGGCGCGGCAATTCCTGCCGGTCCCGGACGTCTGGTGCCCATCGATTCGGATGGCACACTGACAGACCAGGGCTTCTCGGGTCTGGGCGGTCAATATTTCCGCTCGCTGTCGCCATATGAGTTGAGCTCTGTCGCCGTGTTCGGTGAGGGCTACTACGACATCAGCGACAATCTCAAGGCGACTGTCGGTCTGCGTTATACCAAGGATGAGAAAACCCAGGCGAACATCCCGACCTTCCTGTTCACACCAGCGGGTGCCTACGGTGCTGGCACGCCACAAAATGGCAGCCCGATCAATCCTCTGCCGGTTGCAGGTCAAACACCTGATGCTGGCGGCGACGGGTATTTCAATGCCGAGTTTGAAGAAATCACAGGCCGCGCGGGTCTCGACTGGCGTCCGGATCTGGGTTTCACCGAAGATACCCTGCTCTATGGCTTCTACTCGCGCGGCTATAAGGGCGGCGGCATCAACCCGCCCCAGCCGGCCGGTTCAAACCTGTTCGATCAGTTCTTCAAACCGGAATTCATCGATGCCTACGAAATCGGCACCAAGAACACGCTGGCGGGCGGCGCGTTGCAGCTCAACGCCACCGGCTTCTACTATGACTATTCCGGCTACCAGATCACCCAGATCATCAACCGGACCTCGGTGAACTTCAACATCGACACCAAGATCAAGGGTCTGGAAATCGAGACGATCTGGAACCCGGTTTCCACATTCGTGGTCAACGCAAACCTTGGCCTTCTGGATACGGAACTCCAGGATCTGTACTCGATCGATGTGATCGACCGGACTAATGGCCGCTCGGATCTCGTCGTGCTGAAAAACACGTCGAGCTACAGCAACTGTGTGGTTTCCGCACAAGGCTATGCGACAGTTCTGGGCGCTATCCAGCTGAACCCGGCCCTCACCGGCATTACCCGTAACCTCTGCAATGGCGACCTCGCTGCCGTTGGCGGACGTGCGGGCCTTGAAGCCCTTCTCGGGCTGACGGGCGTGACGGTTTCCTACACGGACGCGAACGGCAACACGCAGACCGCCACGGCTCTGCAACCGATCGAAGGGGATGCGAAAAACCTCTCGGGCAATTCGATGCCCGGCGCGCCGGACATGACCTTCAATGTGGGCGCTGAGTACACCTGGTTGCCGGGCTCGTTCGGCGATTGGGGCCTCACAGGCCGCGTCGATTACTACCGCCAGTCCGACAGCTTCAGCCGGGTCTACAACTCGCCCCGCGACAAGCTGCCGAGCTGGGACAACGCGAACGTCTCGCTGGCATTCTTCAACGACAACCATGGTGTGCGCGTCGAACTGTTCGGCAAGAACATCTTCGATGAGACCGCCATCACCGGTGCCTACCTGACGGATGACTCCTCGGGCCTCTACACCAACATCTTCCTGAACGAGCCACGCACCTATGGCGTTGCGCTTACGAAGACCTGGTAATCAGGTATTTTACCTTACATCTGGGGGGCAGCCTTTCGAGGCTGCCCCCTTTTTTATTGGCGCAAGGGCGAGAACAGCCTATCTCTGCGCCATCAGATTTTCACGCACCTCACTGTCCGTCACTTTTACAGGAGCCGGTATGTCCGTCTTTTCCCGCCTTGCCGTCCTCGGCCCCCTCGCCATAATGCTGTCTGCCTGCGGAGAAGCCTCTGCCCCGGCGGCGCCTGCCAACACAGGCCCCGCTCAACCCGGCGCCGTTGCGGGGGTCAGCCTGGAACTCGTGACACCGGCCGAACAGCCCTGGGGCATGGCCTTCCTTCCTGATGGCGGCCTCCTCTTCACCGAGAAGGAAGGCGGGCTCAAATTCTTTGCGGCAGGCGGCAGCGCAGCCCCCGTTTCCGGGCTTCCCGCAGCCTATGTGGCCGGACAGGCAGGCTATCTGGGCCTGGCGCTTGATCCGGAGTTTGAGAGCAACCGGCTGGTCTATGTTGCGCTCTCGATCGGCACCGACGCGGCCAACTCCACAGCCGTATTCCGCGGACGGCTGAGCGAGGACCACACGGCGCTGGAAAATCCCGAGCAGATCTTCAAGGCGGACGCCCGCGACACGGCCTATCATTATGGCGCGCGGCTTGCCTTCGGCGGGGATGGAAAACTGTTCGTCTCCCTTGGCGAGGGGTTCAAATACATGGCCGATTCCCAGAACCCGAAGAACACGCATGGCACGATCGTGCGGATCAATTCTGACGGGACGGTTCCGGCGGACAATCCGTTTGCGGATGGCGTTAACGGAAAGCCGGAAGTCTGGTCCTATGGCCACCGGAACGTTCAGGGCCTGTATTTCGACGCCGCCACCGATACGCTCTGGGCAACCGAGCATGGCCCCCGCGGCGGGGATGAACTCAACATCGTCAAGCCGGGCGTCAATTATGGCTGGCCGAAGATTACCTATGGCGTGAATTATGACGGCACGGTCATCACCAAGGAAACCGCTGCTGAAGGCATGGCCCAGCCGGAGACCTACTGGGTGCCCTCGATTGCGCCATCGGGCCTGACGATGGTGACCAGCGACAAATATCCCGGCTGGGAAGGCGACCTCTTTGCAGGCGGCATGAACGGGCCGGACGGACTTGTCCTCGTGCGGATTGATATTCAGGACGGCAAGGTGGCCGGCAAGGAGAACCTCCTCAAGGGCGAAATGGCCTTTCGGGATGTCGTTCAGGGAACGGATGGCTATCTCTATGTCGCCAACAAGGATTTTGACGGTATCTTCCGCGTTGTCCCGCAGCTCTAGAGCATCGCGCTTTCATTTGGACGCATAGCCCGCGGCTTTGAAGAAGTTCCAGCATTCGGCTGGTGTGAAGAGCTTGCAGATATCACCGATGGCGT
>PHEH01000004.1 GCA_002841155.1 Alphaproteobacteria bacterium HGW-Alphaproteobacteria-18 | reverse complement strand
GAACTCGACCCGCCAGCGGAACAGGAGGCCCGTGACGATGCCGTGCTTCCGGGCGGTGGCGGACACACTGGTGCCCGGCTGGTCGCTTTCACGTGCGATCGCGAGCTTCTGTTCGTCGCTGAAGAAGCGCCGCGCCGCGCGCCGTTCTACCCGTGCTGTCAAGGCGGTTTCCGCGACATTAGTGCTAGCACTATCTCTAACGCGTGGACGGGCGGAGGGATGAAGCT
This sequence comes from Alphaproteobacteria bacterium HGW-Alphaproteobacteria-18, assembly GCA_002841155.1. Lineage (GTDB taxonomy): Bacteria > Pseudomonadota > Alphaproteobacteria > Caulobacterales > Hyphomonadaceae > Hyphomonas. Next base: position 284,162 of record PHEH01000004.1, on the reverse strand, counting down.
GTGACCGCCAGTCGATTTCAAGCTCGCCATCTTCATGCCGCGTGCGCCATTTTTGCAGGGCATGCCGGGAAAGGTTCAGGGCGGACGCGTACTGGCGAAGGCTCATTCCGCTCCAGTTCAGCGCTTCCAGGTGCATCGCCCAGAAGGCCTGAACGGCGCGGCTACGCGTGTCCGTACGCGCCCCGAACCGCACGCTTTGGCGCTTGCTGGAACGGCCTTTTTCGAGGTTCCTGCGGGATTGTTCACGGCGCAGATCGGCCTGATATTCTTCATGTTTCCGCGCCTCGTCGCGCCCCATCAGATAGATCACCCAACTCCCAAACGTATGCCGGTTCAGACCATGATCCCGGCAATAGCGGGTGCGCGACACACCGCTCTGACGCCAGGCTTCAATATGTACGCTCAAACGTTTCAAATCCATGTTCAGCTCCTCACCAGGAAGGGAAGGCCAAATGGAGAACTATTGCGACCCGGAATCGATGTGCAGTCATCGGACGGTTACAAAGCGGACCCGGTAGGGCAAGATAAAAGGGTTGGCGCCAGGCTCTGCCTTGCACCTTGTCTGTACAACAATTTTTCGGTGCCCATTGCACGGGCTCGAGACGCCGGGTTTGGTGTGATCTCCAGTGTTTGCAGCAGGTCCGGCTGGCGCCATATCCTGTTTGGGGAAGCTTCACATGACGGATGAATTTACCCCGCGCCTCGGCCGGATTGGCGACCGGGGGCGCAAGGGGCATCTGCTCTTCAAGAAGCGCGCGAGAAAGGCTGAAGCACGTCTCGGCGGCAAGTCCCGAAAAGCGCGGTTCACGGGTGCCGGCATCGGACGCGGCGGCGCGAGTGCGCGATCCCTTGAATTTCGGAGCCAGCGGCTGCCTGCATTCCGGCTGCGGCGCGTCGTCGTGAAGGCCCATATTGCGAGGGCGCCGCGAGGCGGTGGTGCCGGGGCCCTTAAAGCGCATCTGGGCTACATCCAGCGGGACGGCGTGGAACGCGATGGTTCAGGAGGCCAGCTCTACACACGGGACGGCGTCGAACCTGATGCTGACGCATTTCTTGAGCGCAGTGAGGAAGATCGCCACCAGTTCCGGTTTATTGTGTCGGCGGAAGAAGCGGGTCAACTTGGCGACTTGAAAGAAACGACACGCGCCCTGATGGCGCAAATGGAATCCGATCTCGGGACGCGCCTCGACTGGCTCGCTGTTGATCACCACAATACTGGCCATCCGCACACCCATATCGTGATCCGAGGCAAGGACGCAGACGACACGGACCTCGTCATTGCACCGGAATACATCAAGCGAGGACTCGCAGCCCGGGCGCAGGGCATCGTCACAGAACGTCTTGGGCCGAGGCGTGATCTTGAGATTGCACAGGCACGGCAGAGGGAGGTGACCCAGGAGCGATTTACCGGCCTCGACAGGAACATCCTTTCGGAAGCATTTGAAAGCCGAATCCAGATTGCAGATGGAACTGGTCCGCAGGGGCGGTTTGAGGAAGCGCTGCGCCGGGCGAGGTTGGGGTATCTGGAGGGACTGGGCCTTGCTGATCCCATTGGCAGAGATACGTGGATGCTGAATCCCGACTGGGAGGTTAGCCTGAAGAGGCTTGGCGAGCGTGGTGATGTCCTTAAAGCTCTGGCCGCAAGGAACCGCGATTCCGCGCCCGACCAGACTCTTCGAACGTACGAGCCCGGCGCTCATGGCGTGGATAAACTACTCGGCTCAGTCGTGACGTCTGTTCCGGAAGATGAATTGCGTGACCGGCGTAGCCTGATTGTCGAGGACTTTAACGGGGGGCGATGGATTGTGGACATTGGACTGCGGGAGCCCGGAACGATCCCGCCCGAGGGAGCCATCGTAGAGGTGGGCGCGCGGCCATCGCGGCTGCGAGAAATTGATCTCTCGATCCTGAACATCGCGGAGCGCTTTGGTGGCGCCTATTCCGATACGCTTCATGTCGAGGCTGATCCGGCAGCAACGCCGGCGTGGAGACAGGGACATGTCAGACGGCTCGAAGCTTTAAGGCTTGCCGGAATTGTAGAACGCACCGGCGACGGGTCGTGGCACGTGCCCCAGAACTTCGCCGACCGGGCCCTTGCGCATGATGCTACCCGGAGCGGGCGCCTCGACGTTCAGGTGCGGTCCTGGCTGTCGCTTGACGAGCAGACCGGCCATGCTGGTCTCACCTGGCTCGACACCAACGCTGAACACACGCCCGGCGATCGACTTGAAAAGGCGCGCAGGGCTCGTCTTGTCTTTCTCGAGCAGAAAGGCTGGCTTGGTGGTGACGTCGTCGAAGTCGGTGAGACACTACGTAACCGGCTTCGCGTGATGGAGTGGCGGCGTACGGTCAGCACGTTTTCCGCGTCAACCGGACGAGCCGCTGTGGAACTGGTTGCGGGCGACAGATTTGAAGGCCGGTTTGAGAAGGCGGTCAACCTCGGGCAGGGGCGGTTTGCGCTCGTCGGCAACGGACACGAATTTGCACTTGTGCCCTGGCGGCCTGAGATTGAGCGTCACCGGGGCAGAGACATGGTGTTCAGGCGAACCGTTTCAAGTATCAGCTGGACGATCGGGATAGAGCGGGGATTGGGGAGGTGAGCCCTGACAAAAGCGCGCCTCGTAAGATCGGTCAGTGTCGTCGTCCGCCGATGTTCAACGCATATTCTGTTTCCTCCTGCACCGGACTGCACCTCCTTGCACCGCGTCCAACTAGGCAATCCGGACGTGGCAGGTTGATCATGCGCCCTCGTAACAACGAGCGGAGCAGGTCGCATGAATCCCGGAAGAATCCTGATTGGCCAGGTCGGCATCGTGCTGATCGTGATTGTCCTGACGCAGTGGTTTGCAACGCAGTGGACGGCAGAGGCGCTCGGATACCAGCCTGCACTGGGCGCGCCGTGGTTTGCTGTTGGTGATCGGCCCGTCTATCTCTCCTGGCGTCTCTTCCAATGGTGGTATGCCTATGAAGCTTACGCGCCTGAAGTGTTCGGTACGGCCGGCCTGATCGCAGCAAGCGGCGGACTGTTCGGCATCCTTGTAGCGGTTGTTGGCTCCGTCATCCGCAGCCGGGACGCAAGGTTCGTCACGACCTACGGCTCGGCGCGATGGGCAACGGTGAAGGATATGCGCCAGCACAAGCTGCTTCGGCCTGACGGGGTGTTCCTTGGCCGGTATCGCGGCAACTACCTGCGACATGCCGGGCCGGAACATGTGATGGCCTTCGCACCCACCCGTTCAGGCAAGGGTGTCGGGCTCGTTGTGCCAACACTCCTCTCCTGGACAGGCAGCGCCGTGATCCATGACATCAAGGGCGAGAACTGGACCCTGACATCTGGCTGGCGGTCGACATTTTCAGATTGCATCCGCTTCGATCCGACAGATGCGAGGAGCCCGCGCTACAATCCTTTGCTCGAAGTGCGACGCGGCGCCTGTGAGGTTCGCGACGCGCAGAACATCGCTGACATCCTTGTGGATCCTGAAGGCTCGCTCGAACGCCGCAGCCATTGGGAAAAGACCGGCCACGCCCTGCTGGTCGGTGTGATCCTGCATGTTCTCTATGCCGAAGAAGACAAGACCCTCGCAGGCTGCGCCAGGTTCCTCTCCGATCCGGACCGGACGTTTGCGGCAACGCTGCGCCTTATGATGGCAACCCCGCACCTCGGGGACCGCTCGCATCCTGTGGTCGCCCAGGCCGCAAGGGAGCTCCAGAACAAGTCCGAGAATGAGCGCTCGGGTGTGCTGTCGACGGCGCTGAGCTTTCTTAGCCTTTACCGTGATCCGGTCGTGGCAGAAGTGACCTCCGTCAGCGACTGGACGGTGGAAGGGCTCGTCATGGGCGAGCGGCCGATGTCTCTCTACCTTGCCTGTCCGCCATCGGATGTCTCTCGCACCAAGCCGCTGATGCGGCTTGTGCTGAACCAGATCGCGCGCCGCCTGACGGAGCAGGAGCCCGATCCTTCCCGGCGAAAACTCCTCCTGATGCTGGATGAATTCCCAGCGCTGGGCCGGCTCGACTTCTTCGAGACTGCGCTCGCCTTCATGGCGGGCTATGGCGTGCAAGCCTTCCTCGTTGCCCAGTCCCTGAACCAGATCGAAAAGGCTTATGGGCCCAACAATGCTATCCTCGACAACTGCCATGTCCGTGTTGCGTTCGCGACCAATGATGAGCGCACGGCGAAGCGAATCTCCGAAGCGCTTGGCACGAAGACCGAGCTGCGTTCCCAGAAAAACTATACAGGCCACCGGCTCTCGCCCTGGCTGCCGCACATGATGGTCTCCCGCCAGGAAACTCAACGCGCCTTGATGACCCCGGGCGAGATCATGCAGCTTCCGGCAACAGACGAAATCGTGATGGTCTCCGGCGCGCCGCCGGTGCGCGCCAGGAAGCTTCGATATTTTGAGGACGGCAACTTCATGGCGCGCGTTGTACCGGCAGCTCAGATTGTGCGGGCCTCCGTCGTTGGAGGCCATGACTGGCTGGGGCGTGTTCTGTGTCCGCCCCTGCCTACTTTCAGGACGCGCAATGAAGACCCCGAAGGTGACGGCGGCCTTGACCTCAAGCCGGAGCTGGGCGAGCCCCCAGTCCAATTGCCTGACGACCTCGCGGCAAAGATCGCGCCAGATGAGGAAGAGGACATAGCGCCTGAGCAGGACGGCCATCTGCGGACCGTGCGCCGGGCTGTTGCCATGGATCAGGGCAACAAAGATTTCCTTCCGGATTTCTGACATGGGTAAACCCAGGCTGAACCTTCGCCTCAGGGCGGACCTCTCTCGCAAGCTCGAAGAAGCAACCCGGCGTCCCGGTGTGACCAAGAACGCGCTGATCGAGCAGGCACTTGAGGAGTATTTCGAGCCAGAAATCCGGCATGGTCTTGAAGAAAGGCTGCTCGCCCGGCTCGATCAGTTCGAAGTCCGGCAGGGCGAGATCGAACGGGATGTCGCGCTGCTCCTCGAGACCCTTGGCCAGTTCGTGCTCTACTGGCTGACCCGCACAGATCCGATTCCGGAAGGCGAACGCGAGATTGCACACGCGCTCGGCCAGAGACGGTTCGATTTCTTCATCGATCAGGTCGCGCGGAAGGTCCGCAGGGGCGGGGGCATCGGGAGCCAGTTTGGGCTCACGGCCGAGATAAGTCCCGTCGATCGCGGACCCGTTCCCTCAGACGATAAAGACGGCACGCCCCTTTGATCTTCCGTCCAGCTTGAGGCCCGATCCAGCCATACATGCGATCAATTTACCAGGCCTGAGGAAGCAAGGGCCTCAGCCCAGATACAAATTCACGGAAAAGACGGGCTGTGAATGTGTCCTGCTTCGCCGGCCACCGCGTCAATCCAATCTCCGGGCGATGGCCACCTTGGACGGAAGTTCTCGGATACCGTCAGATTGCCTCACGCAATCTGGACCGAGCACGCGCCAGGCAGGGGTTTCAGCCATGGAGACAGTCATTTCCGCTCGAGCGCGCTCAGTCGCAAGGAATTGCCGATCACGGAGACTGACGACAGGGCCATTGCGGCGGCTGCAATCATCGGGGAGAGGAGGGCGCCTGTCAGCGGATAAAGCACACCGGCAGCAATCGGAATGCCCGCCGTATTGTAGGCAAAGGCAAAGAACAAGTTCTGGCGGATGTTCCGCATGGTCGCGTGCGAGATGTTCCGTGCCCGTACAATGCCCCCAAGATCACCCTTGAGCAGGGTGACGCCCGAGCTTTCAATGGCGACATCCGTTCCGGTGCCCATCGCGATACCGACATCGGCCGCCGCAAGGGCAGGGGCGTCATTGACGCCGTCCCCTGCCATGGCAACGACCCGGCCTTCGGCCATCAGGCGCTTGACAATCTCGGCCTTCTGGGCGGGCAAAACTTCCGCTTCGACAGCATCGATACCCAGCGAACGTGCTATCGCTTCGGCGGTCGTGCGATTGTCGCCGGTCGCCATCACGATATGGAGGCCTGCATTCCGAAGGGCATTCAGTGCGTCTGGCGTCGATGCCTTCACCGGGTCGGCAATTGCCAACACCGCCTGTGCGGCGCCATCGACGGCCAGATAGATCGCCGTTGCGCCGTCTGCCCGGCGGCGTTCTGCAAGGGCTTGCAGCGCGGCGGTGTCGATGGCGAGTTCATCCATGAAGCGCTCGGCGCCCAGCGCTACCTTTTGGCCCTCGACGATGCCCACGACGCCTTTTCCCGTGGGCGAATCGAAGTCCGAGGGTTCGGCGAGCTTCAGACCTTTTGCGCTTGCGGCAGCGACGATGGCGGCGGCCAGGGGATGCTCGCTGCGGCTTTCAAGACTCGCGGCAATGCGCAGGGCAGCGGTCTCGTCCGCGCCCGGCGCCATATCGAGTCCGACGAGGGCGGGTTTGCCTTCCGTTAGGGTTCCGGTCTTGTCGATCAGCAGGGTATCCACTTTTTCCATGCGTTCGAGCGCCTCGGCATCCCGGATAAGCACACCGGCGCGCGCGCCCGCACCGACGCCGGTCATGATCGACATCGGCGTGGCAAGGCCGAGCGCGCAGGGACACGCAATGATCAGGACCGAGACGGCGGCGATGAGGCCAAAGGAGAAGGCAGGCTCTGGCCCGAACATGAGCCAGCCGAAGAAGGCCGCGACAGCGATGACGATTACGGCTGGCACAAACCAGCCTGATACCTGGTCGGCGAGGCGCTGGATGGGCGCACGGCTGCGTTGCGCGTCGGCCACGAGATGGACGATCTGGGAGAGCATGGTCTCGCTGCCGACACGCTGCGCTTCGACGATGAGACTTCCGGTCTGATTGACCGTTGCGCCGATCACCCGGTCGTTGACCGATTTGGTCACCGGCATCGATTCCCCTGTGACCATCGACTCGTCGATGGAGGAACGGCCCTCGCTGACGATGCCATCGACCGGTATTTTTTCCCCCGGCCGCACCCGCAGACGATCACCCGCGAGGACTGTCTCAAGCGGGACGTCTTCTTCAGTTCCGTCCGAATTTATGCGGCGTGCAGTTTTCGGAGCAAGGTCAAGTAGCGCCCGGATGGCGCCGCCCGTTGCCTCACGGGCCCGGAGTTCGAGAACCTGGCCAAGCAGTACCAGCGTGATGATGACGGCAGCCGCTTCAAAATAGACAGGCACGGTGCCATGCGCCGAGCGTAGCTCGGCGGGGAAGATGCCGGGCGCAAGCGTTGCCACCACACTGTAGATCCAGGCCGCGCCCGTGCCGAGCGCGATCAGGGAAAACATGTTTAGGCTTCGATACCTGACGGATGCCGCTCCCCGCACAAAGAAGGGCCAGCCTGCCCAGAGCACCACGGGCGTCGCCAGTGCCATCTGGATCCAAGGATTGAGTGTATACGGAATAAGTCTGTCTATTCTGAAGAAATGGGCGCCCATTTCGAGAATGAGCAGAGGCAAAGACAATACAAGGCCAAACATAAAGCGCCGCTTCATGTCGCGCAGTTCGGGATTGGGACCGTCGCCTGCACTTGGCGTCATCGGTTCCAGAGCCATGCCGCAGATAGGGCAAGACCTGGGGCCGTCCCGCACGATCTCCGGGTGCATGGGACAGGTCCACTGACTTCCTGGGGTGGCCAGTTTCGGAGCAGGCGCGGCTGCATGCCCATGGCAGCCGGTCCCGTGGCCGGAATGGTCTTGGACACGCGCTTCCTCGGCAGCTCCCGGAGCCGTATAAGCTGAGGGATTGGCCTCGAACTTGGATTTGCAACCCGCACTGCAGAACACGATTTCGGCGCCGTCGTAAAAAACGCGGTGCCGGCTGTCCGGCTCCGGCGTCATGCCGCAGACAGGATCGCGTTTGGCTGAGGGTTCCGCTGCTTTTCCGGTTTTGGTTGAAGGCATGCCGGGCTCCTGCGTGCATTTTTCAACACTGTCAAATATACCCCCATACGGTATCCGTCAATTACCGTGGAAGGGGTATAATTCCTCTGCGGATTCCGTTGCCTCTTAAAGTCGGAGCATTCCCGGCCAACCCCGGAATGCTTTGTCCTGCAGCCACAAACTCAGTGCTCGTTATCCGCTGCGAGGCTCGCTGATGACCAGTGAATGTGGACAATCTTCCAGTCGCCGTCAGTCAGTTTGAGGACCATCGTCTCCATCAGACGGCTGTTCACGGGTCTCTCCCGGAACGCGCCTCTGGAGACGGCTTCGGTAATGACGGTCGCAAGGCTGTCGCCTTCATAGACTCGCCGGTCCAGGACAGTTGTTGCCACGGCTTCGGCAAACGCAATGTCGGCGGCCATGTGGTGGGCGCGGTATTCTTCGAGCGAGCGTTCAATATGACCACTTTCAGCGATCTGCACATCGCTTGCCATGAGGCGGGCCAAGGCCTCTTCATCGCCTGCATCGAGCGCCGTACCGAATGCTGCCACGATCTCCAGAGGTGATCGCGTGTCTGAAGGCTGCACGGCGTCATGGGCAAATGCTGAGCCAGCAAACCCGATCAGGGCTGCGGCCGCGAGGCTGAACAGGACAGGTTTCATTCGGGTTTCCTTATACGGTTGGACCAGAAACGGTTGTAGCAGCGGCGATGAGGGAGACGATGGCAGCGAACAGGATCGCGTCAATCCGGAGGGTTGCCCGCAAGGCGGCGCGCCCTTTGACGGGCTGGCGGATCAGCTTTCGAGTAATCATCGTCATGTTGAGGGCGCCGAGCCCTAGTACCAGTGTTGCCGCGAGCAGCTTGGCTATGAGAAGCTGTCCGTATCCGGAGCTCAGAGTGCCCGAAAATCCGCCGTTGATGCGCCAGAAGAGATAGACGCCGGAAAGGAAAAGAAACGGTACTATCATTCGCGCGACCCGGCTGAACGTCTCAGTTCGTGCGAGCACGTCGGCATCCTGCATCGCAAGGCGGGGCCAGAGGGTGGCCGGCGCGGCGAGCCAGAAACCTGCGATCAGAAGATGGACTGCCACGATCAAGGGCGCGAGGCCCGGCGCCTCCAGGCCTGCAGAATGACCGGTAAGGGCAAAGCTTGCGCTGATGCTCATGGCAGCGAGGGCCAGCAGGGCGCGGTGCTGGAAAAATCCCGCCACCGCGAGGCAAACCGCGCCGCTGACCAAGGAAAGGGCAGGGCGCCCGCCCCCGGCCCATGTCCATCCGAACTGTGCGGCCGAGAATGCTGCGCCGAGGCTGCCACCCATCTGGGCGTTCAGGATGACGAGCCGCAGAATAGCGGCGATTGCAACGAGTCCTGCGAACCAGAAATAAGCACGGCGGTTGGCCATGAGCCCGAGCATCCCATGGAGCGCTGCCCCGATGGCCCCCAGGCTCGCCGCGTAGAGGATGACCTTGGTGACCAGATTGGCGGCGTCCAGGAGGGGCATGACGGCGAGCCCTACTTCAGTTCGAAGGTCAGTTTTCCGGTCATCGGATGCCCATCACTCGACATCGTACGCCATTCGATGACGTACAGCCCTGGGGCAAGGTCTGGAAGCGGGACGGTGAAAATCTTGGCGCGGCCCCTCGGCGGCGTGAAACCGAGATCAACTGCCGCGCCGGCCTCTGTCCTTATCGAGAAGGCAATCAGTCCGACCGGCTGGCTGAAGCTGAACGCGAACTCGTCAGGCAATCTCTCGATGACAGCCGCATCCTCGATGCTGGTGGTCTGGACACTGACATGTGCAAGCGCGGGGGCTGCGGCGAACGAAAGGCTGAGGAAAGCTGCGGCAAGGATTTTTTGAATGTTCATAAGTCATCCTTTCAAAGGAGATACTCCGGCGAGAGGTTCAGAACCAGAGCCTGAGGCCGGTGACGAAGGAGAGCGTTTCTGTATCCTCGCCCCGGGCGCGGACGTAGTCGGCTGTCTCGCCAGCTGACGCTTTCCAGTTGATCCCGATATAGGGGGCAAACTGACGATCGAGTTCATAGCGCAGACGCAGTCCTATCTCGGCTGTCGTGAGCCCTGCACCGGTTTCGAGCTCGGGTACGTCCCTGGCTGAAAAGTTCAGTTCCGTGCGAGGTTGCAGGATCAAGCGCTGGGTCAGCAGGAACTCGTATTCCGCCTCAAAGCGGGCCGACAGATCGCCATTTTCACTCAGGAACAGGGCGCCATCGACTTCGAACCAGTAGGGCGCAAGCCCTTGTACCCCGAGGGCCGCATAAGTGCGTGACGGCCCTGGTTCGAAGTCATGCCGCAGGCCCGCCTGGATGTCGAAGAAGCGTGTGACCGGCCGCGACCAGAGCGCCTGGACTTCGGCGTCTTCAAGCTCCCCGGCATCGAGATCATAGTCGATCTCAGACTTGATCAGGAGCCGGTTCTCATCCGTCCCCCACCGCGCCTGACCACTCAGAGCCAGAGCGGGAGAGCCATCATTTGTTTGGTACTCGAAGCGGTTGGCGAGAACGTAAAGAACACGATTCCCACCGTGCTCCTTCTTCAGGGTGTCCTGGGAAGCCCGGAAGTCATCCTTGTCCCAATAAACTTCAGCCTGTGATCCCGCAATGGGCGTCTCCTGAGCGAGGGCAGTCTCTGGTGTGAGCGAGGCGAGCAAGAGGGACGCCGCGGCGATGTGTGCGCTGTTCATCAGTGGTGTCCTTCATGTTGCATATCCGGTTTCCGGATTTCAGGCTGCGGACTTTCTTGCGTTGGAGAAGCCCCAGGCGGCGCGTGACCTCTATGAGGGTCTTCAGCATCAGCCGCCACGCCGCGCGGCAGGACCGACACGACCTGCATCATGCCGGCATGCATGTGGAAAAGAAGGTGGCAATGAAATGCCCAGTCGCCGACATGGTCAGCGGTCACATCAAATGACAGGCGCTCGGCAGGCTTGACGTTGACTGTATGCTTGCGCGGCTTGTGATCGGTATCGCCAACCACGAGGTCGAAGAACATACCATGCAGGTGGATGGGATGCGTCATCATCGTGTCGTTGACGAGTGTCATGCGCAGGCGTTCACCCTCATGAAAGATGATTGGGCCGCTGACCTCGCTGAACTTCATCCCGTCGAAGGACCACATATAGCGCTCCATATTGCCGGTCAGGTGGATCTCGATTTCGCGGCCAGGCGGTCTGGTGTCAGGGTTCCGCGTCAGGCTGCGCAGCTGTGAATAGCGGAGTGCCCTGTGGGGAACAGATTCAAGGCCAAGGCCCGGCTCGTCGATCCGGCTCACCTGCACCATCGCGACGTTATCGACACCCACACCCATCCTGTGGTCGTGTCCTTGCGGAACAGATGCAGGCATCGCCATGGCAGCGTGATCCATTCCAGGCATAGCGCTGTGGTCCATTCCGGCCATGGAGCCATGATCCATGGACGACATGTCCATGCCCATGTCGCGGTGCGTGAGCGTTGGGCGCTCGCGCAGCAAGGGCGCGGTTGCGACAAGTCCGGCTTCAGGGGCCAGCGTTGCAACAACCTGTCCGGACCGGTCGATCGATTCGGCGACGAGCGCGAACGGCCGTGCCCGCGTCGGTTCGACGATCACGTCATAAGTTTCTGCGACACCGATCTGGAACTCATCGGTCTCGACGGGCCGGACATTGAGGCCATCGGCCGCAACCACGGTCATCGGCAGGCCCGGGATCCGGAAATTGAAGATCGTATTGGCAGAAGCGTTAATGATCCGTAGGCGGATACGTTCGCCGGTATTGAAGATCGCGGTCCAGTTATCTTCGGTCGCATGGCCGTTGATCAGGTAGGTGTAGACGGATGCGGTGATGTCAGAGATATCCGCGGGAGACATCCGCATGGCGCCCCAGGAGGCGCGGTCGGCGAAGGTGGGTCCCAGACCGTTTTCGCGGGCATCCCTGACAAAGTCGCCCATCGTACGCTGCTGGAAATTGTAGACCGCCGCATCCTTCTTGAGCCGGGCGAAGACCTTGTGCGGATGCTCGAACGTCCAGTCCGAAAGGACTAGGATATAGTCTCGCTCTGCTTCAACGGGATCGGCGCCCGCAGGATCGATGATCATCGGTCCGTAATGTCCCAGCTGTTCCTGGAACCCAGAGTGGGAATGGTACCAGTATGTACCATTCTGCGGCACGGAAAACTCATAGATGAAAGTGGAGTGCGGCTTGATGCCGGGAAACGAGACACCGGGCACACCGTCCATATGGAAGGGAACGAGAAGCCCGTGCCAGTGGATCGATGTGTCTTCATCGAGTGTGTTGCTGACCCTGAGGGTCACCTTCTCGCCTTCGCGGAACCGGATGAGCGGACCGGGAAGCGTTCCATTGATCGTGATGGCATGACCGGAGCGGCCACCGATCTCGACGTTGCTATGGCCAATAGTCAGGTCAAAGGCATTTCCGGAGACTTCGAAGATCCCCTTGTTGCCGGCATTGGCGCTGCGTGCCCAGGCTGGGAGCAACGCACCGGATGCGGCGATGAGACCGCCGGCGGCCGCAGTGCGGAGTAGATTGCGTCTTGAGAGCATTGGTTCGGACCTTGTGCAATGGAAGCCCGCCGCGCGCCTGAGGCGTCCCGCGCGCCGGGCAACTGAATCAGTGATGGCTGTGGTCCTGCGCCGGGGCAGGCTTTTCGTCTGCCGGCGGTGCGCCGGAGGGTTTCTGCATCATGGGGCATTGATCCTTGCAGTTCATAGCCTCGGAATCTGCGGGTTTCATCGCGTCGTGTTCCATGTGGCCCATGTTGCTATGGTCCATGCCCTTCATGGCGCCGTGATCCGTTCCCGGCATCGCGCCATGATCCATTCCGTCCATATTGCAGGACTTCCCACTGCTTTCGGCGAGCGCCATGGCCGTCTCATGCATCTTGCCCATGCAGGCATCGTGCAGGCCTTCTGAGACGTCGAGCGCACACATCGCCTCGATCCGGTAGGACTTTGACCTTGTGTCTTCTGCCAGGAGGAAGTGGACACGGTCACCGGCAGCGAAGGCGGAAAGGTCGATGCCTCTGGCTGATATGAAATCCATGTTCATCGCGTCCCAGCCGAGTGCAGCGATGGGCCCGTGATCGATTGTGGCCTTCGAGCTCCTCACGTCGAGGGCCGTAACCATGCCTTCGCCCATCGGAAGGCCGCAATGGTCCGAGTGATGCATCGAGGCGGCTGTGGGTTCGCCTTCGAGAGCGTATGCAGGCGCAGCCGCGAAGACCACGACAGCGGCGAGGATTGAGTGGGAAAGCTTCATTGGGAAAGTGTCCTGTGATTGATCGGTGGGAAGAGCAGGCGCGTGCGCATGCACTTCGGAATGACGGCGTGAAGCGGCGCTGCTCAGCGGCAGACGCACCATCCATCAGAGATCAATTTTGCAGGCGGACCTTCAATGTCACCGGGGAAGGTCGAGGCGGCGGAGGGCCTGTGGCCGGTTCGATCCTGAGGTCGGTGAGCCTGAACAGGGATCTCGATGCCAGCACCGGTATTGGCGGAAGGGCGTCGAAGTCCGCCGGAAAGACGTTTGCCGACTTCACCGAGGCGTCAGTCGGCAGGGCAACCGTCGCGCAGTGGGCACAATCATGGCCCGGATCTTCAATGCCCTCATTGCAGTGTCCTGAGGGAGACGCTTCCTGCGCTGCCGGATGATGGCTGTGCACTGAGGGCGCAGCAAGGGAAGCCTCTGGTCCGGTTATCGCGCTGGCTACTGCTGCGCAGGCACACGCAGCATGCCCGGCTCCCAGCACGAGCAGGGAAAGAGCTACAATTGCGCGGCGAAGCGAACCCATCATGGAGCGTTGACCAACTGAGATTAAGTCATTACCTATACCCCGTAGAGGTATATGTCAAATGCATCACGCTCCCCCTAAAACCGTTGTAACCCGATTGAAAAGAATTGAAGGCCAGGTGCGCGGTGTTGCCGGCATGGTCGAAGACGGCCGCTACTGCATGGATATCCTGACGCAGGTTCAGGCGATCAAGGCTGCACTCGGCAAAGTCGAAGACGAACTTCTGAAGAACCACGCGGCGCATTGTGTGGAAGAGGCGATCCGGGACGGCGATGCCGAGAGCCAGAGGCAGAAATTTTCCGAGCTTGTCGACCTCTTCGGCAAGTACCGGGGCTAACCTTCGAGGCATGACAGGCATAAGGCTTCAGATGTAGGGTCCATGGCATCCGACTGGAGCGGGAAGCTCCCCTCACACCACGCGTTTCAGCTCGCTATATGTACCATTCGTCCGCAAGCGTATCGTCACGGACACATCGCTCCGGTTGCGCCAGAACCAGCCATGCGATCCGTCAAACGCAGCTGTAAGCTTTCCAGAATCGCCCTGCTCGGCGCGGCCCTTGCGGTAGCTTGTTGATTGTCCGGACGTGCCGTCACCGTGCAGGTCGGAATTCACATGGCCCCGATCGACGACCCAGTCATAGCCGGCTGCCTCGCCCTGCTTCATGACCAGCTTGATTTCAGCGGCTTGGCCCGGAGCCAGCGTCAGAAGAACCTCATCGCGCCAGGCCGGAGCAGACTGTTCTGACACCGGCGCGCTGGGCTCATTTGCCTCTTCGGACGGCACCGACTCTTCAGCTTGTGCCTCGGGGACCGTCCCGGCGGCCGCTATAGTGATCGCCGCGTCCGCCTCAGCCTCTGCAGCAAGCTGCTGCTTGATCTCTCCCATTTGGGTCAGGCCGAGAACGCGGCCGGCGCCGGTCGGATCGACGGCATATTCTGCGGGCAGAATGACGGTCACGAGCAGCACGGCGGCTGCGCCAAGGGCGATCAAGGTGGATCGGATCAACTGGTGCGTGGTGGGAAGCTCGGTGCGGGTCGGCAGTTCGGTGTTGTACATGAGCAGGTTCTCCTAAGCGACGAAGTAGCCGGTGAGCTGGTAGCCGACCAGCAGGAAGCCGGCTGCCATCATCACCACGTTTGCGGTATAGGCATGTTTCAGGAAGCTCGGCGTGCGCCGCCAGAAGCCCATCGCGATAAGGATCGCGCCCAGGGCAAGCAGCTGGCCAATCTCGACCCCGACATTGAAGGCCAGCAGGTTGGGCAGGAGCCCGTCCGGTGAAATCTCATAATCGAGGATTTTCGAGGACAGGCCGAAGCCGTGACAGAAGCCGAAGATCAGCGTCGCCGCTTTCGTGTCCGGCTGGAAGCCGAACCAGCGCTGGTAGGCGCCCATATTGTCGAGCGCCTTGTAAACGATCGAAAGGCCAATGATCGCATCAATAAGGTAGCTGTTAATGCCGAAGTTGAAGAAGACGCCGGCGAGCATCGTGGTCGAATGCCCGATGGCAAACAGGCTGACATAGATGCTGATATCCTTCAGCCTGTAGAGGAAGAAGATCACACCCAGAAGGAACAGGATGTGGTCATACCCCGTCACCATGTGCTTTGCGCCGAGATAGAGGAAGGATATCAGGTGGACGCCTGAAATCTCCTGGATATAGCCCTTGTCGCCCGCGGCAACGGCGTGCGCGAACGCCTCGCTGGGGAAAGCAAAGGCCAGAGCAACAAGCAGCGCGGTGAGAATAGGTCGCGCGAGGGGAGGGCGCGCAGGCGGATTTTGAAGTTCAGCGTGCATCTGCCGGCCCCTCAGTTGTGCGTATTGCCTTCAGTGTCTCGTTTCGGCAGGCCGAGTAGGTGACCTCGCGCGGCGAGCGAGAGCCTCTGAGCTTTGAGACAGGTCGATGGCCGCAGGCCGTTTCCACGGCTTCCGCTTCCTTGGTCGTCAGGAGTTTGATCTTATAAGGGTGAGTTGTGCAGGCGCTTAGCATTGCGAGTCCTGCCAGTAAAATCAGTGTTCGCATGATTACTGTCCTTGTCCGAAAGAGATTCCCAGCCGGCCCGCAAGCCAGATCGCTGACAGGTAAAGGGCAATCGTGATGAAGCCGGCGACGGCAAGCGACACCCAGAAGTTCCAGCCTTTCTCCATCAGTGCCGGCAGGATCAGGAAGAAGGGCAGGCTCGGCACAACATACCAGAGGGTTGCGCGGGCGTGGCTTGCGACCTGTGCGACGTCGCCGCTTGTGTCGCGCCAGAGCCAGATGATGGCCATCAGTGAGATAAGCGGCAGGGAAGCAATCAGTCCCCCAAAGCCCGGATACCGGCGCGCGACCTCCGAAATGATCGCAATGAGAAGGCCTGAAAGGGCGGCCTTCAGGATGAAATAGGTCATCGCATTACTCCGCTGGGGCCGGGGCTGGCAGGCCAGATTGGGTTTTGGTGCGGTGTTCGCCAGCATGGATAATCCGGTAGAGAGCTGGCAGCACAAGGAGCGTCAGCAGCGTTGCCGAGATGATCCCGCCGATCACAACAGTGGCGAGCGGGCGCTGGACTTCACTGCCAAGGCCGACATTGAGCGCCATCGGCACGAAGCCGAGACTTGCGACCAGGGCAGTCATCAGGACCGGCCGCAGGCGCTGGAGCGCCCCGTCGAAAATCGCTGCGTCAAGGGTCTCTCCCGCCTCGCGCCTCTGGCGGATAAAGCTCAGCATGACGACACCGTTGAGCACCGCAATCCCGGAGAGGGCGATGAACCCGACGCCCGCCGAGATCGACAGAGGCAGGTCCCGCAAGGCGAGTGCCGCGACGCCGCCTGTCAGGGCAAGCGGCACGCCGGTGAACACGATACCCGCATCCCGGAAGGAGCCGAACAGCATCAGCAGCAGCCCAAAAATGGTCAGAAGGGCAATCGGGACCACGATGGTCAGGCGCTGGCTGGCCGAGACCAGCTGCTCCCAGGTACCGCCATACTCGACCCAATAACCAGAGGGTAGTTCGGCGTCCCTTGACATCGTGCCCTGCAGCTCGGTGATGAAGGAGCCGAGATCGCGGTCGCGGACGTTGGCGGTGACGGTCAGCTTTCGCTTGCCATTCTCCCGGCTGATCTGGTTGGGGCCGGGAGCGATTTCAACGCGGGCGACTTCTGACAGCGGCACGAACATGGGACCACCTGCCTGGCGCCTGCCTTCCGGGAGCGGCACCGGCAGACGCTCGATCGCCGATACATCCGTACGCAGATATTCAGGAAAACGCACGACGATGTCGAACCGACGGTCACCCTCGAAATACCTGCCTGCCACTTCTCCGCCAAGCGCGATCCCGGCGACGCGCTGCACATCACTGACATCGAGCCCGTAGCGCGCAAGAGCGTCCTTGTCGGGGTGGATCGAAAGGATGGGCAGACCCGTGACCTGCTCAGACTGGACATCGGCGGCACCGGGGACACTTGAGACGATACGTTCCACAGTTCCCGCAAGGTCGGCCAGTATAGCAAGTTCATCGCCATAAATTTTGACGGCCACGTCCGCACGAACACCGGAAATGAGTTCGTTGAAACGCATCTCGATCGGCTGTGTGATCTCATACTTGCTTCCGGGGATCTCCTCGACCGCGGCCTGCAGTTCAGCCACGAATGCAGCCTTCGGTTTTCGGGGATCGGGCCATTCCTTGCGGGGTTTGAGCATGATGAACGTGTCAGCCACGCTCGGTGGCATTGGGTCTGTTGCGATTTCAGGTGTGCCGATTTTGGCGAATACGCGTTCTGCCTCCGGCAGCTTCTGGATGCGTCGCTCGAGCATCTCCTGCATCTGGACGGCCTGTGTCAGACTTGTGCCGGGGATACGCAAGGCGTGCAGGGCGACGTCGCCTTCATCAAGATTCGGGATGAATTCCGAGCCGAGCCGGGTTGCGCCCCACCCGGCGAATCCGACGAGGATCACCGCGCCCACGACGATGGCGTAACGGGCGCCCAGGGCAAAGCGAAGCGCCGGGCGATACGCTGCCTTGGCTCCCCGCATGATCCAGCTTTCCTTCTCGGACACCTTGCCGCGGACCATCAGCGCAACAGCGGCTGGTACAAAGGTCAGCGAGAGGATCAGGGCCGAGGTCAGCGCGATGACAACGGTGAACGCCATCGGGTGGAACATCTTGCCTTCGATGCCTGTCAGGGCAAAAATCGGCAGATAGACGACGGTGATGATGATGACGCCAAAGATCGACGGCTTGATGACTTCGCTTGACGCCGATGCTGCCAGCGAGAACCGCTCGTCCTGAGTGAGTAAACGGCCGAGCCTGTGCTGGGCTTCGCCAAACCGCCTCAGACAGTTTTCGACGATGATCACGGCGCCATCTACGATCAGACCGAAGTCGAGAGCGCCGAGGCTCATCAGATTGCCCGACACCTTGTTTTCGACCATGCCGGTGACAGTCATCAGCATGGCAAGAGGAATGACAGCGGCTGTCAGAAGAGCGGCGCGGATATTGCCGAGCAGCAGGAACAGGACGGCGATGACAAGCAGAGCGCCTTCGGCGAGGTTTTTCTCGACCGTCCTGATCGTGGCATCGACCAGGTTCGTGCGGTTGTACACCGGCGTCATTGTGACGCCTTCTGGCAGGCCCGGCCGGATCGCTTCGACTTTGGCATCTACAGCGATAGAGACAGTCCGGCTGTTTTCACCGACGAGCATGAAGGCCGTACCGAGCACGATCTCTTCGCCGTTCTGCGTCGCCGCACCTGTGCGCAATTCTTCACCTTCCCGCACCTCTGCGACATCGCCAAGCCGGACGGTGACGACCCCTGTATCCTTCAGCGTGATGGCACGCAGGTCCTCAAGGCTTTCGGCCTGTCCGGGCACGCGTATGAGGTTCTGTTCGCCGTTGCGCTCGATATAGCCCGCGCCCGTATTGGCGTTGTTGCGTTCAACGGCGGTCATGATGTCATCTAGCGACAGGCTGAAACCCGCCATCGCAGCCGGATCGGGCAGGATGTGGATCTCCTTCTTGAACCCGCCGATCGTATTGACTTCGGTGACGCCTTTCACAGTGCGCAACTGGGGCAGGACGACCCAGTCATTGAGTGTGCGCAGGTCCATCGCATTCCAGGGTGTGCCATCCTCCTTCACGGCGCCTGGCTCAGCCGCGAGGATGTACATGTAGATTTCGCCGAGACCTGTCGAAATGGGGCCAGGCTCGGACGTGATGCCCGCTGGGAGCACACCTTGCACGGACTGGATGCGTTCGGAGACAAGCTGGCGGGCGCGGTAAATATCCGTACCGTCTTCGAACACGACCGTAACCTGGCTTAGGCCGTAGCGTGAGACCGAGCGGGTATAGTCAAGCCCAGGCAGTCCGGAAATCGCCGTCTCGACCGGAAAGGTGATCCTCTGCTCGGTTTCGAGCGGCGAGTAACCCGGAGCTTCTGTATTGATCTGGACCTGCACATTGGTGATGTCCGGAACGGCGTCTATGGGCAGGCGGTTGAAGTTCCAGATGCCAAGGCCGGCGAGACCCAGAACGACCGCCATAACCAGCCAGCGCTGACGAATTGAGAATTCTATGATGCGTTCAAGCATGTCCGTCCCCTAATGGTCGTGGCTGGCGCCGGACTTGTCGATGTCGGCTTTGATGAGGAAGGAATTCTCGGTGACGTAAGTTTCGCCGGGCCGGAGTCCGTCCAGAACTTCCACCCGCTCGCCGTCGCGGCGCCCGAGTTCGAGCATGCGAACCTCGTAAGTGTCGCCGACCCTGGCGTAGACGACGGTGAAGTCGCGGAAACTCTGCAGACCGGATTCACGGACAGTCAGTGGTACTTCATTTTCGTCAACGACAATCTCTGCCATGAGACGCATGCCCGGCTGGAGCCCTGAGCCGGCCGGGATTTTGGCAACCGCAACGCGGGTCTGCGAGCCCGTCCCCGCCAGAGGCAGGAAGCGCGTGATAGTGGTTTCGACATTCATCTCGCCGCCGGCGACGCCGAGCCGGACTGCCTGACCGATCTGAACTCGCGCAGCGTCTCTCGGGAACACATGTAGGTAGGCTTCCATCTGACTCAGATCGGCAATCACGAAAAGCGGATCGGCGCCAGCCACATCGCCGGCATTTGTGTTGCGCTCGAGGATCATGCCGGCTCTGGGCGCCGTAACGGTGTATTCCTGGAGGCTGCTCGATGACTCGATGCGGGCAATCGGCTGACCCCGCTGAACGCTGTCGCCAACATTGACGCTGACAGATCGGACCGGGCCCGGATAGGTTGCCCTGACCGCTGATGTGGCGGATGGGGCGAGGGTAATTTCGCCCGACACCAGGAGTAAATCCCGAACGATTCCGGGAGCGGCTGCCTCAACCATGACGCCCGCCTCGTTTGCCACATCGTCCGGTATAACCGTGCGTCCCTCGAACGAGTCATAGCGCCAGGAATGGGTTTTGCCCTCGAATCTGGCATGGACTTCCACCGCAAAGGAATGGGGCTCGGTGACAACCCCGTCGCCCATGAGATAGTCTTGGCGGGGGTTAAAGTTGAAAGTATCAACAATGTCGCCGAGACGGTGCAGCCTGACTGTCAGGTCTACCGATCCCGGATCGACCGGCGCGCCATCCTTGTACGGATAGATCCGGTATTGGGGCGGAACGCCTGTTTCGAAAATAGTCATTTCCAGCGAGAAGGGCCCCTCCTGCAGGAGACGCCCATTGTTCGGACCGCGGGCATATTCTTCTTCAGCGGCGTCGGAAGACGCGCCATGGCCAGAGCTAGATGATCCGGCATCGGAGCTTCCGCCGCAGGCGCCCAGCAGGCTGAGGAGAAAAGTTGCTGCCAGAAGTGCGGCAAGTCGATATTGAGGGTAGGTCATTCCGTAGTCTCCGAGGGCGGGGCATGTTTGTTTGCGGCAGGCGTCAGCCGGGCCAGTGCAGCTTCGTTCAGGATGTACGTTCTCAGATGGGTCAGTCGCGCTTCGCGCAGGTCATCAACGGCGCGCTGGGCATCGATTATGTCGAGATAGGAGAAGGCCCCGCGAGCATAGCCATCTCGGGCAAGGTCGACTGCCTCGGTTGCGGCAGGCAATAATAGCGCATCGATCTCCTTGATCTGATCACGGGCGCTGATTGCGGCTCTCTGGTAACCAGCGGCGCGCCGTACCAGTTCCTGGCGTAGCGCTTCACGTTCAACTTCAATCCGTCGCTGGTCGGCGCGAGCACGGGCGACCGCCGCCTCGCTCCGGCCTCCGGACCCGAGCGGAATCGATGCGCCAGCAATGACGGCGGCATCGTTCTCCAGTCCGAATTTTCGAACACCAACACTCCAAGTTACATCTGGTATGGCCTGAGCACGTTCCAGGTCGATCTGAGCGGCCGATTGGCGTTGCTGCATTGCCAGGCGGTCGAGCTCGGGCGAGGCAATGTTGCTGGCATCGAAAGGACGAGGTTCGAGACGGGTTTCTAGAAAGCCAGGCTCTATGCGGAAATCACTGTTCGACAGCCAATAGGCGCCGAGTGCGGCACGCAGGTTTCCTGCCTGCGCGGCGAAGCGGCGCGCCTCTGCTTCTGCGCCCAGTCGGTCAGCGGTTGCCCGCGCGCCAGCAAGCAGCGGATCGCGCGCAGCATCGACTCGCCGCTGGATGACGGCTTCCAGATCCCGGGCTAGCGCAATTTGATTGCAAGCGAGTTCCAGTCTGCCTTCTGCGAGCGCGGCTTCCGCGTAAAGGGTTTCGATTTCTTCCCGGATATCGAACTCTGCTGCAGCAAAGCGCGTCGCCGCCACATCCACACCGCGCTGGGCCAGAGCCTCGCGTGCCTGTCGTTTGCCGCCGCGCTCCCAGACGCGTGAAAAGCTGCCGGTGACCTGAAGGCTGTCAATGTTGCTCGCGAGGCCTGTGCCGGGGAAGTCCTCGATTTCGAGGGAGAGGGCATCGGGTGGCCGCAGAGCTGCAATAGCGCGTTCGGATCTTGCCGCGCGGACTTCAGCGGTGGCGACTTCCGGCCGAAGATCCGCTTCGAGGGCAAGCTGCATCGCACGGGCGAGCGAGATAATTTCAGTTTGATCCGGCGCAGCTACGCAGGGATCGGTTTGTGCCTGCGCATGAGCGACAGACAAGGCCATCGCAATAGCGAGGCCGAGAAACTTCGAGGACATGAAACCGGTGACTCCTTGACCATGGACGATTGGCTGGCGCGCCTTGAGGCTTGCCAGCAACGCTCAGGGTCAGGCGCGATCAGGATCCGGTTCAGGGGGCAGCAGGGGAGGTAGGGGCTGCAAAACCGCATAGAACACTCTCAGCTCGCCATCGGGCAGAGGCAGATCGGCCGCGACGGTTGGCGCGCCGATGGCGTTTACATGGAGTTCGGCGCCGTGGTCACCCGGGTGACCTTTGGAGTGGTGATGCTCGTCAAATTTGATGTGTTTCAAGTCATCTTCTTGCGCGTCGTGATCATGGGTGTGATCTTCGCCGGCGTGAACATCCACAATTGTGTTTAGTTGGGCATGCGCCATTGTATGCGCCGCCGGAATCATCGATCCCGACACCGACAACACAATGCATAAAAGAGCTACCCAGAAGTAACGCATGATGTGCCCCTACAGGATAGGCATTAACATGTAAATAATGGGTGCGCTGCCGGGATGGCCATTGCGTTTCGCTTTGAATCTTTGACGCATTGCCGTTGGTGTACCTGAGAAGCCGACAAAGTTGTTGGTTGGTTAGTCCGCTTCAAGGTCGGCTGACATCCCCGGCGAGGGGCCAGATTTTGAACTTAGAGCACCGAATTTTATGAAGGCGTGTAAGTCAAGCATCGTGACGCAACCAGCAAATCACCTTAGAACTTTTGATGGCGCTGATGGGCAGCGTCGAACTCAGACAGAAAGGAGAACGTGCACTACAGTTTGCACTACAAACTGCCGACTTTTTGCACTACAATCGGGGTGTTCGAGTTCCTTAAATCGTTGATATTATAAGGGTTTTTGGTTGATTGTTAGGCGCGTCACTCGCGCCATTTCTCACGAAATGGGCTCCCAATAAGCACTTGATTTCAAACGGATTTTCGGGATTCGTTTGGATCTCGTTGCCTAAAATGGCCGGAATCTGTGGACCAAATTGGGACCAGATTGTGGACCAATGGGCGGCGCCATGAAGCGCGTCGAAGACAATTCTTACCTCGAGCAAAGAGGCCGGGTCTGGTGGTATAACCGCCGGGTCCCGGAACGGTTTGCGCGTCTCGATACGCGCCGGCGGATCAAGGAGTCCCTGGGCACAACCTCCCTCGAGCAGGCACGCCACAAGCGCGACCTCCTCGCTGAAGCGGACGACCACTATTGGGCGTCTCTCTTGATCGCCGAAGAGGCAGGCCCTGCCTCCAATCGGGAAGCCGGAGAGGCGGTCCGCCGTCGCTACCGCATGGCCACAGTCAAGGCGCTCGCCAGCGGGTTCACTTACCAGCCGATCGATCATCTCGCGACGGCGGCGCCGATCGAGGAGGCTCTGGCCCGGCTTCTTGCCGTCCACCACGGCGCTGGGCCTCAGGAGATACCCAAGGTGCGCGACGCCGAAGCCCTGCTCGGCGGGGCGCCGAAACCCACGGTGACCGTGTCAGAGGCCTTCCAGATCTACGTCAGCGAAATTGCCTACAACGCGCAGCTCTACAAATCGCCAAACCAGCAGGCCGCCTGGGAGAAGACCAAGCGAACCTCCATCCAGTACTTCATCGACTTCGCGGGCGACATTCCCCTCGAAGAGATCACCCGCGAACTCGCCCTCGACTACCAGAAGCACTGGGCCGGGCAGGTGAAGCCGAAGGATCCCAAGGCAGAGGCCATCGCGCCCAATACGGCAAACCGGCACATCGGCAATATCCGGTCGCTCTATGCCGACTATTTCAAGCATGTCGGGGAAGAAGAGCGGGCGAACCCGTTCCGCAACATGCACTTCAAGGCAAAGACGCGCACCGAAGTCCCGCCCTTCTCAAGCGAATGGGTGCGGGAGAAGATCCTTGCGCCCGGGGCGACACGTAAATGGCGCCCGGAACTCCAGCTCATCACCCTGATGTTGATCGAGACCGGCTGCCGGCCGAGCGAGATCATCAACCTGCGGGTCGAGGATTTCCATATCGATGAGCCGGTACCTTATATTTCCATCCGGGCACGGAATGACCGGGAGGTGAAGACCGACACATCCGAGCGTGACATCCCGCTGGTCGGCATTTCGCTGGAAGCGGCGAGGCGCGCGGCGCCGAGGGCATTTGCCCACTACTATGACAAGGGCGAGCTTTTCTCGGCAAACATGATGAAGAACTTCCGCAACCGCGGCCTCTTGGAGACGCCTGATCATAAGATATATTCGCTGAGGCACGCGTTCGAGAAGCGCATGCAGGAGGCCAATGTCGACTATGGCCTGCGCTGCTTGCTGATGGGTCACAAGACGACGAGGCCGGTTTACGGGGACGGGGGATCGTTGGAATATCGGAGGGATGAGCTCCTGAAGATTGTGCATCCGTATGATGTTCGCGTGATGGCGTTACTTGATCGGGAAAATCCGGAGTGGGCGTTGGGCGGCAAGCTTTCAGGGGTGTTATCGCGCGATCTCGGTCCTCGCCAAAGGTCAGGGAAGTGAGCAGTGCGCGGCCCATCCGGTCACCCGGCGGCCCACTGCAAAGGCCGCTCTTGCGCCGATAGCTGTCTCTCGCATGCGGTGCTGCTCCGGCAATTTATCTCCGAAAGGCGACATCGTCGTTGGAGCTTAACTAAGCGGCCACGATGGATCAGGCGGTTCTCCGCTGCTCCTGCGTATGATGCCTGACAGGCGTTAAGCGTCAGCCTGTTCCAAGCAAATCATCGACTTATCAGCATCGCTGAGAGGTTCATCCAGCAAGGCACAGTGGTGCGGATGATTGCCGGATCGTTGATTCAAACGAAAATGGCGGCAGGTGTGGCAGGCACCGAACGCCCTCCCGCCCCGCTCGGCTATAAATGTTCGCAATCCCGCCTCCAGGTCATCAGCCAGGCTCGACGCGGCGGAGCCTGCGTCAATTGCCCTTGCGATCATCCGGACAGGGTCGTCGCCGAGAAACTCCATTCCTGAAGGGGTGAGTTCCAGCATGATTGATCTGCCGTCTCGGGCGTTCGCTTTGCGGTCAATCATCCCTTTTGCCTCAAGCGCAAGCAGGGTCTGCGATACCGTCCCACGCGTGGAGCCTAGATATTCGGCAAGTGCAGCCGGTGTGCGCGAAAACCGGTTCGCCCGCGCAAGGTAGCGCAACGCTTCGGCCTGGGCGGGGTTGAGCCCGGCCGCATGATCACCAGCACGCAGCAATCGCCCGAGTCGCTCAATCAGGTGGGCTGCGCGCAAGCCGGAGGAATTTAGTAGCGAGTCGCTCTTTTTCATTGACGCCATCTGAGCCTGTTAGTATTGAGTCGATACTAACGAGTTTTCCTCTTTCTCGCAAGGATACCTGCATGACAACGATCCCCGGCTATCGCCTCAACGACCCGGCTCTGCCGCCTTCGCCAGTATCTCTTCGGGACTTCGAGGAACTGAAAGCCTCACTACTGTTCGGGCCCGACGATGTCGCGGCCCTGCGACGCGCCTATGACGTTCTGGCCCCGCAGGTCGAGGCGATCCTTGACGTTTGGTACGGCTTCGTCGGCAGCAATCCCCATTTGCTGCGCTACTTCTCCACTGAAACCGGTGAGCCCGTCGGCCCTTATCTGGATGCCGTTCGCAAACGCTTCGGCCAGTGGATCCTTGATACCTGCAGAGCAGACTTCGACGCGGCCTGGCTCGCCTGGCAGGATGAAATCGGCAGGCGTCATCACCGTATCGGCAAGAACAAGACAGACAGTGTCAGCGCCGCGCCGCATATCCCCATGAGTCAGCTGCTCGCGCTCGCTATCCCGATTTCAGTCACGGTCAGGCCTTTCCTCGCAAAGTCTGGCAACTCACCAGACGATGTAGACGCCATGCATGCAGCCTGGACGAAGTCTGTCTGGCTGCACGCCATCCTCTGGGCGCGGCCTTATGTCATCGCCGGCGACTTCTAAGTTTTCAATCGAAGCACAACCATCAGGGAAAAGATCAAATGCGTTTGCACTCACTCGTGCTCCTCGGCACGCTCGCCACCTTGAGCACGGCTTGTTCGGTCGCCGGGCACGGCCACCATGTTCATGAAAACAAGGAAGGCGAGATACACGATGAAACCGATGCGACGATGGCCGACTTTGATATCGTGCATGCCCGCGTCACCCGGGACTCGAATGCTCTCGTCTTTCACATGCATGTGTCGGGAAAAGCAGGCGATACCCGCCCGACAGCGCGTGGAACGCTTGCTTCTGCCGAGGTCTTCTCATACGTCTGGCCGACATCCTTGGACTCATCCGTAGTCGGGTTCGAGCCCGATCAGGGAATTCTCGCATTCGCTGTCACCGCCCATCCGGACTTCGACGACACGCCCCTCTATGATGAAGACGCAAGCGGCAGCAAAGACGATGATGGCTATCTCTGGCACAGCCATTGGGTGGTGCTGGCGCCGGATGATGCTTGCGGACCAGGCGCGCTCAAAGTCAAAGACATCCCCGAAGGGGAGAGCCCACGCGTCCCACCGACCTGGCCCGGCTTGCCGATCCTGATCGACAGTCCCGACATTCCAGTGACCATGGATGCAGCCGCTGTTGCTGTACGGGTGCCGTTTGCCGATGCATACGAACTGAAAGATGTCCGGTTTGATGCGGTGACGGCTGGTTTGCAGGTCAATGCCAATGTGCATGCGCCCTTGCTCTGCGTGCGCGATGTTTTCGATATCGCCTCTGATGACCTTAGCCTGCCGGGTCACGTGCAATGACGGGCGAGGTCTTTTCATTGCGCACACCCGATCCGCTGTCAGGCTTCAATCTCGCCATCCGGCTGGCCCGGTTGGCGGTGAAGGCAACCCAGCCAGATGCAGACATTCGCAGATCCCTTCGATCCGACTATGACCAGAATGCCGGGCTGCTGATCGAGATCAGCCACATCGTTGCAGTGCATTTCAACACGATCGCTGCTGCCAACGCCTACTGGCTCGATCCGGAGATAGCATGACGATCCAATCGGCGCCTGCACCTGAGTGGAAAATCGCCCAGTGGCTAAACACAAACGTGCCTCTCTCAGTTGATGCTTTGCGAGGGAAGGTTATCCTCGCGGTCGCGTTTCAGATGCTCTGCCCCGGCTGCGTGAGCCAAGGTCTGCCGCAGGCTCAGCGGGCGCGCGCAGCCTTTTCTCCGGACGATTTAGCCGTGATTGGTCTGCACACGGTGTTCGAGCACCACGCGGCGATGATGCCGGTGTCGCTGGAGGCTTTCCTGCATGAATACCGCATTGGCTTTCCGGTCGGTGTTGACCAGCCTGATGGTTCGGGCGGACCGCCACTCACCATGCGCGCTTATGAAATGCGCGGCACGCCGACAACGCTGTTGATTGATCGCCAGGGTCGTCTGAGGACACATGCTTTCGGTCACCTGTCCGACCTGCAGCTCGGTGCAGAATTGGCCACACTGATCGGCGAGCGCCCGCTCGGGAGCACGCGACCCAGCGGTGAGCTTGGCGGTGTGTGCACGCCTGATGGTTGCTCATGACAGGCGCGCCCGCGCCTAGTCCCGCGGCGCTGCTCGATCGCATGAGGGATGAGGTTCGGCGCTCTGGCTGCACTTTCGTGAACGGGGAAGCGACGAAGTTGCTGCTCACAAGTGAATCAATTGAAAGCTGGGACGCCTTCGCGGAAAGCTGGAACGATCTAGGCGCAGACACTTACATGGCAGACGGCGGCGGCTATCGTCGGCGTCGCCATGCGGTGTTTCAATTGCGCCGGGGAGTACTGCTACGGCGTGAACATCAGCCTCACTTCCAAAGCCGCGACTACAACCCGCTTAATGGCGGCGTGCAGCGCTGGTTCGAGCCAATCGGTGCGACCGTCGGCGCAAGCATACTTCTCCGTGATCTCGTTGTCGCGTGCGGGCGACTTATAGCTGAGCTCGAACCTGGTCAGGAAAATGTTCACTGGATCGAGGTACACCAGTTTCGGATTGAGCCTCACGCTGACGAGGAAGCGTTTCCGACACCCGAAGGCATGCATCGCGACGGCGTAGACTGGGTTTGTGTCATACTGATCAAGCGCCTCAATGTGTCAGGCGGGACAACACGCGTCGCCGACATGACCGGCAAGGAGATACAAGCGCTTTTGCTCGCAAACGAGCTAGACTTGGTTTTTCTCAATGACCGCTGCCTGGCGCATGCAGTTGCGCCGATCCGCCGTATGGATCCCCGTCGGCCCGGCTTTCGGGATGCACTCGTGATAACGCTTGTCGCGCACCGGAGGGAATAACCGACGCAGCGGCTCGGGCTAACTCCGCAGCAATGCTACCGATCGGCAGGATTGGGCCAAGCCCGGCCGATCTAGGCCCAAGTCTTTAGAGGCTCTTACTGTGCCATATGCAGACTGTCTAAGGTTCTTCGCAGATCTTGTCCTTCCATACGAAAGCGCCCGAATTCGGTGCCGCGTAAAACTGTAATTGACGATCCATCAGCCATTTGACCAAACGAACTCCATCAATCATGGATCATCCGACCACAGATCAGATGGTAAGCTGAACTTGACCCTGTGAAACTCGCAGATCGCATGCATGCCGGCTTTGTTGAAGAGGAGCCGCCAGGTCTGGTTTTGTGACGGCGCTTTAGCGGCGAACGCTGCGCAGTTAAGGATTGCGGCGTTGGGACGTTGCTGCGGGTCACGGACGGACGTGTAGCGGATCAGTTGGACCTTTTCGGCGCGGGCGGCTTCTTCGAGTTGTTGGCATGGTTCGTAGTCTGAGGGATGCATCCAGAGGTCGCTTGCCCTATTGAACGGCTTTGCGGAGAGATCGATTGCTGCATCGGTGCGCACCGGCACGTCAAAAGCTGTGTGTTCGCTAGGCTGGGCGGGGAACGGGGTTCCGGGCGAGTCGGCGTAGAACAGCAGGAGATGAAACGCGGTTTCGATGATGGCCGTCGCTGGCTCTTCCGACACATAGTAGACGCCGGGTGTCTGGCCCGCGCGGCGGAACCTGGATCCGTTCGGATAGAGCCCGTACCGGAACGGCGTCAGGTAGAGATAATGCAGGCCTGCGCATTCAGGCGGAACAGGCGGCTTGGTTTCTTCCAGCATGTCTTCAAGGACGCGTTGCTCGTCCAGCGTGTCGACAAGCTGCAGCGTGGATACAACATGTTGTGCCTCCACGCAGCGCCAGAAAACGCCTTGCAGCGGCTTTTGCTCAGAGCGGAGCGCGCCGGGAATCCAGGTAGGCAAGGCCATGCGTCAGTCCTGCTATCGTCTTGATCTGATCGAGTGGCCGGCCGCCCAGCGCCCGGTTCTCATTGCGAAGCCATGCGTGCGCCACTTTGCTGTCGCCGCCTGTGATCGCATCGAGCGAACGGAACAGGCGAACGAACAACGCTCCCAGCTCGAAAGGCTTGGTGCCTTCCTCGAGCCGGAACTCGTCCTTGCGCATCCGGGAGATCGTCGGTTCCGAAACCCCCAGAATCGTGGCGAGGTCGCGCCCGGTGATACCAAGCTTTTCCGCTGCCCTGACGACCGCCATGGTCAGTATCCGGGCCCGCTCCTGAGCGTTGACTGCCTTTGCCTGGGTCATGGCCGCATCCTTTCCTGTGAAAGTATACATGCCATTTATTTCTGAAGAAATCAAGTGTTCGGCCTCCCCGAGCGGTGGCCGGCGTTCGGGCGGCTAAGCGCAGCTTCGATCCGGTCGGCCGCCGAACGCCGATTTTGGACTTCCCGGTCGAACCTGTCGAAAAGCGGAAAGTACTTGTCACCGCAGTAGCGGACCACAAGCGCGGCGATCCGGCGGCCTTCTTCCAGATCCTTGAGGCTTAGGCTCATGAACGTAAGGTCCGACGTCTCAGGCGGGTTTTGCCCGGTTCCAGACCATGACGCCGGTGCCTTCGGACTCGTTCTCGAAGAAGGCTGCCCGCATCGGCTGGGCAAAACTCGGATCGTCGAGCTTGACCGCGAGGTAGGGCGTCTCGCCATCTTTTGAGTCCTGGCGCCAGGCCGCGCCGAGTTCTGCGCCGCCTGCATAAAGCCGGAAGTCCGGTGTGTCCTTGCTCTTTCCCTTCTCCTTGTTGGGAACAAGCTGGGCTTTGACATTGATTGTCATCGTACGGATGGTCCCCGTCCAGGTTCCGTCCTTCATCGTAAATGCGCCGATCTGTGCCATGGGTCAGTCTCCTTTGCTGGCGGTGGTGTGAAGGGCCCTGCGGGCCCGCTTGAATCCGGCGTCAGACGCCAGGAAACTCTCAATCATCGCGGCGGCGAGTGTCTCGGCGCGTTCTTCGCGGCCATAGGCCTGCTGGTAGGCCGCTGCGTAGTCGGTCAGCGCGGCATGGGTTTCCGGATCGAGTGCAAGCGTCAGCTTGGCGGGCGTGCGGTCCGGGATTTGTCCGAGGCGGAGATTCATCGGGCAGGCTCCTCGTAGGAACGAAGTACAAGGTCGCGGGTAACGATCACGCGCACCGGCCAGCCGGGCCTAACGGTGATCGAGGGCTGGACGCCGAGGCTGCGATCGACCGCGCGCTGGCCGGCTTCATTGATCGTGTCGGTGGTACCTAGGCGGATGGAGCGCTCGATATCGCGATCTTCGCCAGGGCCGAGCTCTGCGCCGATGCCAAGGAGGGTGGCGAGGCCGGCAGCTGCGAACACCTTGTCCCAATGGTGATCGGTCCGGTCCTTGAGGCCTGCATAACCAGACGCGTCGCTGCCAGGCTCGGAAATCGTGATGGAGCTGCCATCCGGCATCAGGATCCGGTCCCAGACGACAAGGGCGCGGTCCTGGCCGAACGAGACTTCCGACTGGTAGCGCCCGATCAGGCGGCTGCCCTGCGGGATCAGGAGATGCTGGCCGCGTACCGTGTCATAAACGTTCTGCGTGACCTGCGCGATGACCGTTCCCGGAAGATCAGAATTGATACCCGTGATGAGGCTCGCCGGGATCAATGCGCCCGCCATCAGCTGGAACGGCGAGACCGGGTCTTCGATCCGGTTCGGGTTGCGCGTATCGGCGCGTGATGTGCCCGCGAACTCTGACTTGCGGTCCTGCAGGTTGAGGTCACCTGCGCCCTGACCGGCAGTGACTTGTGTTTGCGGCGTCCGCGTAAGCGCAATCAGTTCGGAGGTCAGCGTGGCGGCCACATCCGGCGATGAAGCTTTGATGGGTATCGGCGCGCGGTCTTCGAGCCGGAAAAAGAGCGGCGCGCGGGCGGCTTCCTCGGCAAGTGCCGCTTCCTTGAGCCGGCGGGCGCGCTCGGCCTCTGACACGGGGTTCGGGCGGAAATCGGTTTCGAAGTCCGTCTGATAGTCTGCTTCGATCCCGTAACTGCGTTCGGTCTCGAGGATGGTCGAGCCAAGGTCGCCTGGCATCGGCGGGCCGAGCTTCGGGATCTCCGGCGCGTCATAGCTGGCGGGAAGGGCTGACAGTCCGATCGGCTTTCGTGTGCTGCCTTCCGTGTAGAGTTCCTTTGCCTCTGCCGGATCATTGAGTTTTGGCGGGGCGAGCGCGATGCTGGTCGCCGCAAACAGGCCCATCGCGCCGAGACCCGCGCCGGCAATCAGGACCTTGCGATTGATCCGGGAGACGCTGCGCGGCTTCTGCCGGATCTGCAGCCCTTTCGCATGCGCATCGAACGTCTTGGGCTCGGTCATCGCATCAGCCCCCGAACAGGCGGGGCTTTGGCTTTGCCGCCCCCTTCGTGATGCGCACTTTTGTCTGCGGGCTTGTCCCAAGACGCAGCTCCGCCGCCTCGAACAATCGGTCGACGACGTAGTAACTGCCGCGGACCCGGTAGTTGACGAGTTCGGCTTTGCCGCTGGTGCCCAGCACGAACAGCGGCGGCAGGTCAGAGGACTGAGTGTCCTCCGGCATCTGGATGAACACTTGCCGTCCGTCATCGAAGACGCGGACAGGTGTCCAGACCGGCTTGTCGCCAGATATCCGGTAGCCGAAGTTCAGGGCATCAAGGTTCAGGCCCTGATCGACTGAGGCGGCGTCCGCCTCCCTGGCAGCTGCGTTGCGCGCGGCGATCCCGGCGAGCTCGTCCTGCGGATAGCGCCAGGAGAGCGCGGCCATATAGCTGCCGGACGTGGATTCGAGTTCCAGATGATAGGTGCGCCGGTCGGTGGCGATCATCAGGTTGGTGCGGAGACCCGCATTGACCGGTTTTACAAGGACATGAGCGCGGGCCGTTGCGCCTGATCCGGAAGCGGTGTCGCCCACGACCCAGCGCACCGTGTCGCCGGCAGAGACCGAGACAAGGCTCTCGCCGGGCTGGAGCGCAATGTCGCTGACCTGGCCCGGGCTTGCATAGAGCCGATAAAGCGCGCCTTCCGTGTAAGGATAGACCTGCACAGCGTTCACAAACCCGTCGAGCGAGGGCTCAATCAGGGCGCCGGAACGGCCTTCTTCGATTGCCTTGTCCGGAGACAGCGTTTTGGCAGGCTTTTCTGCTTTTGCATCTATTGGCTTCATCTGGCCGGGCAGCGGCAGGGGGATGGCAGTCTCGACGATTTCGACGCGCTCAGGTTTGGGTTCCTCCTGCGGTACTGCTGCGACGAACACGCTGTCGTCGAACGTCGGCTCCGGATCCGGCGGGGTGGTGCAGGCGGCAAGCGCCGCTAGCGATGAGGTGATGAGCAGGCTGCGGATCATTTTCTGTCTCCTGTGACGAGGTCTTCCGCCCAGCTGAGCGAAGCGATGTAGAGGCCGAGGGGATTGGTGCGCAGGCGCGCGGCGTCGCGTGGCGGCTGCGTGACGATGCTGAAGATGCCAGTGAAGCGCTTTGCTTCGCGCAGCGCGCCCTGTTCATAGGTTTTTTCAATCCAGCGGGCCTGGAAAGACTTGTCCGACACCCGCACGACGCTGACGACTTCTACCGTCCGCGAGCGCCGGCCGACATCCGCGAACGGATCATTGGCTTCGGCTTCGGCGCTGAGGGTGGTCGCAGCCTGCGCGGTCACGAACTCATAGGCGCGCAGCCAGTTCTCACGCACGACGACCGGATCGCTGGAGACGCTGCGGACGTCCGAAATGAACCCCGCGAGGTGATGCGCGATTTGTGCATCAGACGGCGTGTAGGGTTCGGTCGCCGGGCCGACGGCTTTGACCGCGCCGGTCTCGTCAACTTCGACGATGTAAGGCGTCACCGTCGACTGAAGGCTCCGCCAGATCAGCGCGCCGGACGTCGCGAACGAAAGCGCGAGACACCCCAGTGCCATCAGTCGCCAGTTCTTTGCCTGGACCCGGGCCGATCCAATCCGCTCATCCCAGATCTGTCCGGCCTTCTGGTAAGGCGTCTCCGGGTGGGGTGACGTGCCATAATGGGCTGTGGGGCGTTTGAAGCGCATGGTGTTATTCGTCCTTGTCTTTCAGGGAGGGGGCCGCGCCCGAGGAGCCGCGATCGCCGTCGCGCAGGCTGTGCATTGCGAGCTGGCGGGCCTCGCCGAACCGCTGAGACGTGCGCATGCCGCGCGCCCAGCCGGGGCTTTTCTCCGGCGCGGAGGAGGACGGAGTTTCTGAAGGTGACGAACTCGAGCCGCCGGTGGATTCGAACGCGCCCCGGGCGCCGCGCCGGTAGGCATCGCGTACGGCGCTGGCTGGGCCGGAGGCCGCGCGGCGCACGGTGTCCTCGGCCGCCTGGGCGACGCCGCCAAGGCCGGCAGCAAAACCAGCAGCGCCGGACTTTCCGGAAGCCGTTGACCCAAGATCGAACGCTGTGCGTGCGCCCCCTGCCATCGAGGCGCCGGCCTTGACGGCGCTCGCTGCGCCGCCCGCAGCCGCGCCCAATGCGGCCTTCGCGCCAAGACCGGCGGCGACGGTTCCGGCGGCAACGCCTGCAGCGGCGCCGATCGCCGAGCCAGCACCGAGTTGTGGCGCGCCGGTGATGAGGCCCGACGCCATGCCGGGGCCGAACACGCCCATCCACAGGAATACGGTTGCGGCAAGCACGGTGCCCATGACTTCGGCGAGCGTCACGTCTTCAGTTCCGGCGAACGCGTCGGTGATGGTGGAGAAGAGCGTCGAGCCGATGCCGATGATGATGGCGAGCACCATGAGCTTCAGGCCGGAGGTGATGACATTGCCCAAGACACGCTCGGCGAGGAAGGCCGTCTTGTTCCACAGCGCGAACGGGACGAGCACAAACCCGGCCAGTGTGGTGAACTTGAACTCGAGGATCGCTACGAACAGCTGCACCGCAAGGACGAAGAAGGCGATGATGATAACGGCCCAGGCAATCAGCAGCACCGCGATCAGGATGAAGTTCTCGAAGAAGGCGATCGGCCCCATCATCTCGCCGGCCTCTTCGAGCAGGGGAAGCGCTGCGCCGTATCCGACGCCCGCGATATAGCCGGGCCGCATCAGGTCTTCGGCTGTGATGAGACTTGAGCCGGCCTTCAGGCCCAGCCCGGCAAAACTGTCGAAGATGATCTGCGAGAGCCCGGCGAAATTGCCGAGCAGGAAGGCGAAGAAGCCGACGTACAGGACCTTCTTGATCAGCCCCGCGATCACGTCGGCATTCTGCGACAGCGCCCAGAACAGGCCCGCCAGCGTGATGTCGATGACGATCAGCGTGGAGGTGAGATAGGCGACATCGCCCTGCAGCAGCCCGAACCCGCTATCGATGTAGCGAATGAAGGTCTCGAGGAACCGGTCGATGACGTCCATCTCTTCCATGGCGGCTAGTCTCCGGCGCCGAGGAAGGATTTGAGGCGGGCTCGGCCGCGTTCGGCTTCCGCAAGCTTGCGCGCCTCTTCCAGCGCCTCTGCGCGGTGCTGGGCGGCGAGCATCGCCTCGATCTGCATCAGCTGCTGGTTGGTCATGGCGCTGAGCTCATTGCCGGCCTGGGCGGCCTGCAGCGCGCCGACCGCGTCCTGGCTCTGCGTAACGAGGCTGCGGATCGCGCCTGCATCCGTCTCGTTGTCTTCGAGCGCAGCGGCCGAGACGGTCAGCGTTTCGCGGAATGCGTCGCGCGACTGGCGCCAGCGGGCCCGGGCATCTTCGACAAGCACGGAGCCCGGTGTCGTCGTCCCGTAGTCTTCAGGGTAGGCGGTCTCATAATCGCGTTCGATCTCGTCGACCGAGTAGCCGATGCCCTGCGCCCGGCGGAGTACATCCTGGATGCGGAGGATGCGCTGGCCGATGATGCTTTCGGCGACAGAAACGGGGAGGGTCTCGAGATTGCGGGCCATGTTCTCCAGCATCTCGATCTCATGGGCGAGCTGCTGGACCTGGCCTTCGAGTTCCTGCAGCGCGCGGACCGCCTGCAGGATGTTCTGGGCATGGTTGGCCGGATCATAGACCGCGACCTGCGCCATTGCAGGCGGTGCGAAGAGGCCAGCGACGGGCACGGCCATCAGGGGCGCGGTCGTCATCAGCAGGCAGACAAGGTGGCGGCGCATGGGGCGGCTCATTCGGCAGCGAGGATCTGTGGACGGAAGGTCGGACTTGGGGGACGTTCGGCCGATGGATGGCCCGGCCAGCGGGCCAGCAAGTCTGCCGCCCAGGCGAGGCCCTTTTCGTGGAGCCAGGTCTCCGCGAATCCTTCGCCTTCGGTCTCGGCCATCACGCGGTCGAGCGTGGCCTGGTCTTCCGGGGTGCCAGCGGCGGCGAAGGCGAGCGCCACAGGGCCAAGGCTCAAATCGAACAGGCGGCAGCCTCTGGGCGACTGGAAGTAATAGTCCCGCTTCGGCGCCCCCCGCGCGATGATCTCGATCTGGCGGACGTTCAGTCCGAACCGTTCATAGGCCTCGCGCATCTGCGGCTCGCCGGCCCGCTCATTCGGCAGGAAGATCCGCGTCGGGCAGGATTCGATCAGGGCCGGCGCAATGCTGCTCGTGGTGATATCGGCAAGCGACTGGGTGGCGAACACGACTGCGACGTTCTTCTTGCGCAGGGTTTTGAGCCATTCGCGGATACGGCCCGCAAACGCGGTATGGTCGAGGAACAGCCAGGCCTCGTCTAGGATGAGCAGCGTGGGCCTGCCGTCGAACCGGTCTTCAAGCCGGTCGAAGAGATACGTCAGGACGGGGAGCGCCGCGCCGGAGAGGTGCATGAGCTCTTCCATCTCGAAACAGGCGAGATCTGAAAGCGCCAGCGTGTCTTCGTCGGCGTCCAGTAGCCGTCCCAGAGAGCCTTCGAGTGTGTAGGGTTCGAGCGCGGTGCGCAGCTCGCGGTCCTGCAGCATGAGTGAGAGCCCGGTGAGCGTGCGCTCTCGTGGCGGCGCGGAGGCGAGGGCCATGAGGCCTTCCCAGAGCCGGGCTTTGAGCTCCGGCGTCAGTTTGAGGCCCGCCTGTTCCAGAAGTCCCTGGAGCCATCCGGCCGCAAGGCCGGCGCCCTGCCAGGTATCGATGTTCGCCAGGGGCTGGAGGTCAGGCTGCCGGCCGTCACCAAAGCGAATGTGTTTGCCCCCGAGCGCCAGCGTGGTGGCCCTCGCCGATCCGCCCTTGTCGAAGATGAACACCTGAGCGCCGGGGTAGCGCTGCCATTGCAGGGCCAGCATGGCGAGGAGAACGGATTTGCCCGCGCCCGTCGGGCCCACAATCATCGTATGCCCGACATCCCCGGCATGCAGGTTCAGCCGGAACGGGGTCGAGCCGCCGGTCTGCGCTTCGATGAGGGCAGGGCCATTGAGGTGGCGGTTCAAGGCATCGCCCGCCCAGACTGCCGAGACCGGGATCATGTGGGCAAGGTTCAGCGTGTGCAGCACCGGCTGGCGGACATTGGCGTAAGGGTGCCCCGGGAGGCTTCCGAGCCAGGCCTCGACGGCGTTGAGGCTCTCGGCAATCACCGTGAACCCGCGGCCGTTGATGATCCGCTCGAGCGCGCGGGCCTGCTCCTCTGCAATTCGCGCGTCGTCATGGATGACCGTGAGCGTCGTGGTCACATATCCATAGGAGACAAGGTCGCTGCCAAGCTCCTGGAGCGCAGCGTCGGCGTCCTGCGCCTTGTTGTCGGCATCATTGTCGACGAGCGTTGTCGGCTCATTGAACATCGTCTCGCGCAGGATCGCGCCAACCGACTTGCGCTTGGCGGCCCAGTGGCGCCGTTTCTTCGAAAGCAGCTTCTCGGCCTCGGCCTTATCCATCGCGATGAACCGCGTCACCCAGCGATAGCCAAATCCCTGGCGGTTCAGTTCGTCGAGAATGCCGGGCAGCGTCGAGGCCGGATAACCCAGCACCGTCAGGGTACGGATGTGGGCATTACCAATCATCGGCTCGAGCCCGCCGGTGAACGGCTCGTCCGCCAGCACGGCGTCCAGGAAGACGGGCAGTTCCGGGACAACGACCGGATGGCGCTTCGTCGAGATCGTCGAATGCAGGTAGGTGAGGGTCTCGCTGTCTGAGAGCCGGGCGATCTCCGGCAGCGCAGTTGAGAGGAGATCAAATGCCCGCGCAGCATGCTGCTGGAACTCTTCCAGCCGTGCGCGCCAGGCATAGGCGTCTTCTGTCTTCGCCTTAGTGATCAGCGCGCGTTCGGCATGGCCTGCGAGATCTTCCGGCGGCAGCCAGAGCAGGGTCAGGTAATAGTCGCTCTCGAACCGTGCACCGGCTTCATCGGCGGCAATCGCGCGTTCCTCGTCGACGAGCCAGGAGACCGCATCGGGGAAGGCGCATTCCGGATAGGGCGGCGCTTCGCGGCGGACGGCTTCGAAGAAGAGCGCCCAGCCCGACCCGAACCGGCGCAGGACATTGTTGAGGCGCGCGGTGACGGCGACGAGTTCGGACTCGGTCGAGCTTTCAAGGTCAGGCCCCCGATACCGGAAGCTCGTCTGGAACGCGCCGTCCTTGTTCAGGATCACGCCTGGCGCGACGAGACAGGCCCAGGGGAGGTAGTCGGCCAGTAGCCTCGGGCGGTCTGCATACTCTGCGAGGTTCAGCATGAGAGATACTCCTTGTGCCGCATCGCGCGGGCCATGACGGTCATGAAGTCCGGATCGCGGCGGGCCATGAACACGGCCGCAGAATGTCCGCCGATCCAGATGAGGAGGCCGGGGATCCAGAGCTGGAGGCCAAGTCCGACCGCTGCGGCCACAGTCCCGATGACGATGGCCGCCGTACGCGGCGCCCCCGCCATCAGGACCGGCTCGGTCAGGGACCGGCGGACCGGGATATCGAACCCCTCAGTCATCAGACGACCGCGCCTCCGCCGAACGAGAAGAAGGTCAGGAAGAAGCTCGTTGCCGCGAACGCGATCGAAAGGC
This sequence comes from Alphaproteobacteria bacterium HGW-Alphaproteobacteria-18, assembly GCA_002841155.1. Taxonomy (GTDB): domain Bacteria; phylum Pseudomonadota; class Alphaproteobacteria; order Caulobacterales; family Hyphomonadaceae; genus Hyphomonas. The sequence goes on along the minus strand of PHEH01000004.1, from coordinate 246,294 downwards.
CGAACACGATCTGGATGAGCTTGCGGAAACCGCCGGACGTTTCGCCGAACGCGAGGGTGAGACCCGTGATCGTGATGATGATCACGGCTACGATGCGCGCGACCGGGCCTTCGATCGAGGAGAGGATCTGGTCGAGCGGGCCTTCCCAGGGCATGCCTGTGCCGGCAGCATGGGCCGGAAGGGCGAGGGCCGTAGTGAGGCCAATCAGGATCGCCGCTTTGCGGACGCTGTTCCTGCCGTGGTCGGTCTGATTGTTCGTCATGTGAAGTCTCCATGTTTGACGAGGGTAAGGGACCGCGACACCAGCGGCTCGGTCACATAGCCGTCGCCGTCGAAGCTGAGGACGCGCAGCGCCTCCTCGATGCGGCGGACGCCGTTCGCGCGGCTCATAAAGACAACCACGTCTATTGCGTCGGCGATGAGATCGAACGGCGCGCGCGGTGTCGCTTCAAGCGTGAGCTGTTCGAGACGTCTCAGCGCGCCGAGGGCAGAATTTGCATGCAGCGTTGTGATCCCGCCGGGGTGTCCGGTATTCCAGGCCTTCAGCAGATCGAGCGCTTCTGGCCCTCGCACTTCCCCGACAATGATCCGGTCAGGGCGCAGGCGCAGCGTCGAGCGGACAAGTTCCTGCAGGCAGACGCTGCCGCGCTGCGTCCTCAGCTGGACGGCATTGGGCACCGCGCAGCAGAGCTCCCGCGTGTCTTCAAGAATGATGATCCGGTCGGCGGCCAGCACCGGCTCAGCCAGCAGTGCGTTCGTGAACGTGGTCTTGCCGGAAGACGTGCCGCCGGCAATCAGGATGTTCCCATGCGCGCCGAGCGCTTCCTTGAGCGCCGCGCAGAGCGCAGGCGACAAGCTGCCCTGGTCAACATAGTCGCTTAGACCAAACGGCGACGAGGCGGGCTTGCGGATCGAAAAGCACGGCGCTGTCGAAACCGGTGGGAGCAGGCCTTCAAACCGCTCGCCGGTCCCCGGAAGTTCGGCGGAAATGATCGGATGGCCCGCGCTGACGATATCACCCGCGCCGGATGCAACCAGCCGGATCACGCGTTCCCGGTCGGTCGCATCCAGCGAGTGCTCTGAAACGATGACGCCCGCGCCCGCTTTTTCGATCCAGATCGAGCCGTCGGGATTGGCCATCACTTCGATCGTGTCGGCCGCATCGAGCGCTTCGCGAACCACCGGGCAGAAGGCGGTGCGCAGCATCAGGCTGCGCCGGCATTCTGTTTCCTGCTGGTGTAAGCGGTAGCTCATGGGGCGCGGGACCTCTCCTGTCCCGGAGAAGCTCCCAGCTTTCAGGCGCCCGCGTGAGTTGGACGCGGGGCCATCCTGCGCAAGTTGCGGCAGGCCTGTGCAAACACCCGCAAGTCCGCAGGCATGACCCCCGGCAAGCACTGGCGGTTTTGAAGATTAATGATCCCTATACGGAGGGGATTCAATTTCCCCTATTGCGGGCAAAATTGTCGCACATTTCTTCTTTGGAATGAAATTTGCTTTGCCGTGGGCAGAACGAGGACTGCAATGAAGACGTTTACACTCGAGACCTGCGCAGAGACTGCACCTTACGATTACCTGTCCCGCCTTCCTCTGGATCGCTGGGCCTGGGAATATGCCCGGCGCAATGACGAACTGCGCCGTGATGCCATCAGCCGAAAAGATGCCGACATTTCCGAGAGGAAGGCGCCCTGCGCCCCCATCCGGCTCCTCCGGTCGCGCGTGCCGCAGGGCCTCGCAGAGCGCTGGGGGCTGGTGCTCATGCCGGATCCGGACTTGAGCGGCATCGACGCCGACGCGGTCTGGACCCATTATGTGTTCCCCGACCAGGTCGAGGTAAACTGCACGCCGCGCCTGCCGGGCGAGCGCTGCGATATCTGGGACCGGACCGTGCATCATTGTAGCATCACACACGTGACCGACACCGCTGCCCGCGAATATCTCCTGATCCGCGGTAAGGGATGCATTGTCCAGGTGCGCTGCACCGGCATGTCTCATCTCGGAATTGAACCGGTACGGATGAAAATGCAGACGCCCGATCTCATCGATCTCGAGCGCAAGCTGAAAGTCCAGAAGGAAGCGCTCCGCCTCTATGGAAAAGGTCCGGACACGTCAGCGGCGCGCTGGACGAAGACGACGCAGATCCTGCGCAACGGCGTCATCGCGCTCGACTGTCTAAAAGCCGGAATGAGCCAGCGCGAGATTGCTTCGCTTCTTCACGGGCCTGCCGCCGTTGCGGAAGAATGGGGCATAGATGGAAGCGCGCTGCGCGCGTCCCTGCGCTATGTGATCCGCAAAGCAGAAAGTCTTCGGGACGGTGGATACCTCACCGAACTGCTCGGGGCACGGATCAGCGGCGGTCGCCGCGCGGCGTAAGGAGGCCTTCGAGTCCCTTCGCGGCCTGCCCGCGCCAGAGGCGCGGGGCTGTTCGCCCGGCTGGGTTATTGTCGTTTGGATCGGAGTGAGCACGCCGGGCTGCCCGGCGAGGCTCAATGAGGATCCGGTCATTCGGCAAAAGGCCGTGCGGCTGGGTCTCGCCGGCAGGTCCGCGCGGCCGCGCTTCCCACTGTCCGCAGGTCGCCGGTGGTGTGGGGTCTCTGAAACGATTGCGGCCAGAGGGGTCGCGGCCGCTCGATGCGGGGCCGGTTCAGGCAGCGCTTTGAGCGGGTAATAATCGGCGCATGACGCCTTGGCGCTCGTAGGTCCTGAAGTCCAGTTCCATCAGGCGGGCGACGAGGGCTTCGTCGCCCGGAATAGCCATGAGCTCGATGTGCGCCGCGCCGCGTGAGCTAAGCCAGAGGCTTGCTTCAACGATAAGTTCCTGGACATCCGAATGCCAGCCATTGGCCTGGGCGGCCGCGATGCACGAGATGATGCCGGTCTGCCCCTTGAGGGTAAACCAGATTGCGCCGGTGAGCCTGTGGCCGCGCAGGCCAACGAGGATGCGGGCTTCAGCTTCAGGCGGGGGCAGGGCACCGAGCATATGGGCAGCCTCGCTGAGCGGGGTGAGCTCAGCGGCATCGCTTTGACGGAAGTCTCGGATGTGTAGCGCCATGATAGGGGAGTCATGGAAAGATTCGGGGAAGGCGCGCGAGTCTTTAAGAGGTTGGCCTGGCTGCCTGGGACATTTTTGTCTCTCGCTCGGCGGTTTGGGCCGAACCCGGCAGTTTTCTCGTTTCTGGACAGGGCGCGAGCCTTTAATTGCGCGGAAGTCTATTAAAGCGTATAGGGTTATCCTTTAATAACGATTGGGCGCTATTAAAGGATACACCATGGCAGCTCCGCAGGACTCCGGCCGGAAAGGCAAATGGGTGACGAGCACTGTCACCGGCGAAACCGTGCGCGCCTTCCTGCCGCCGGATCTGCCGCACCGGCCCCCGATCGACATGGCGGGCCTGTCGGTTCTCGCCAGCGAGGCGATGCTTGCGCTGGGGCGACTGGACGGCGTTCGCAGCGTGGCCCCCGACACATCGCTCTTCCTCTACATGTACGTGCGCAAGGAAGCGCTGCTCTCGTCCCAGATCGAGGGGACCCAGTCTTCGCTATCGGACCTGCTCCTCTACGAAGATGAGGCCGCGCCCGGCGTACCGCTGGACGATGTCGAGGAGGTCTCGACCTATGTCGCAGCGTTGACGCATGGCCTGGACCGCATCCGTGGAGGGTTCCCGCTATCGCTCCGCCTGCTGAAGGAGATGCATGGCATTCTCTTGTCGTCCGGCAGGGGAAGCACGAAGCAGCCAGGCGAGTTCCGCCGCTCGCAGAACTGGATCGGCGGAACACGGCCCGGCAACGCGTTGTTCGTGCCGCCGCCGCCCCAGCACGTGCTGGACCTGATGAGCAATCTTGAAGCGTTCCTGCACGAGACGGACTCCGGTCTGCCGCCTCTCATCAAGGCGGGCCTCGCGCATGTGCAGTTCGAAACGATCCATCCGTTCCTCGATGGCAATGGCAGGCTAGGTCGCCTGCTGATCACGTTGTATCTCTGCGAGCAGGGGATCCTCGATGAGCCGCTCCTCTATCTGAGCCTCTATCTAAAGTCTCACAGAGCGACGTATTACGCCTTGCTGCAGGAAGTTCGTGAGCATGGCCGTTGGGAGACCTGGCTCGAGTTCTTCCTGACCGGCGTGAGGGATGTGGCGCGCCAGGCGCATGAAGCGGCGCGGTCGATCTCTGCAATCTTCGCCGAAGATGCCGCAAGGATCGCCGGGCTCGGGCGCGGGGCGCCCGCAGCTCAGGCTTTGCATGCGATCCTTCAGAAGCGACCGCTCCTGACAATCGGCACGGCGGCCGAGCTTTCCGGTGTGACGTTTCCGACGGCGACGGCAGCGCTGGAGCGCCTTCAGGCGCTCGGTATTGTGGAAGAGATTACCGGGAAGGCGCGGGGGCGCGTGTTTGTTTACCGGCGGTATCTGTCGTTGCTGGACGCTGGCACTGAGCCACTTTGACTCCGAGGGTTTAGGCCATCAGGCGTTCGAGCTGCACCTTCCGACGTTCCCAATCAGGCATGACAGCAGTCAGCGTCTTGAAGAATGCCTTGCCATGATGAGGATGAAGCCTGTGGCAGAGCTCGTGCGTGATCACGTAGTCGATCGCATCAACCGGCGCTTCAATGAGCCTTGTATTCAAGACAAGCCTGCCAGCGGGCGACATGGAGCCCCAGCGGTGGCTAAGCTTTCGAACGACAATGCCTTCCGGTGAAACTCTGGCGGGCGTTGCGAAACGTTCCTGGCAGACCTCGATGCGTTCCTGAAACTTCAGCTTTGCACGGTCGCGGTACCAATCTTCTACAAGACCGCGTGTATGAGCGTCCGTCTTTGGCCGGAGTGTTTCAATATCGATGAAGCCGCGAAACAGCCTCACACGGTCGATCAGACCTGCACGAACCTTGAGCCGGTATTGCCGACCAAGGTAGCGATGAGTGGCGCCGGCCACAAACTGGCGCTCAGGCGTTCGCGGAAGAAATTGCCGGAAGAATGCCTGCTGCTTCATAATCCACGCGCCGCGCTTTCGTACTTTCGCGTCTATGGCAGCGCAGTCTGCGTCGACAGGCGCTGCAACGGTGACGCTGAGGTCCGGCTCAACGGCGATTTCAAGCGTAGTTCGCTCTCGCCGGTTCACGGTGAAAGCGATTTTTATAGAGCCGTAGTCGATTTGGCGATGTTCAGCCTTCATCCTGGAAATCGCGCCCGCGCCAGTTTCATCAGATCGAGTTCCAGCGTGTCGAGATCCTCAACAGATAGGACCACGCCTTTTTGGTCCCTGAGAACATCGAAGAAGTAATCATCGATCGCATTGCGCAATGCGTTCTGGGCAACTTCATTAGTCCAGATGTCGACGATGTGGTGCGCCTTGACGATCTCGATCAGTCTCAGCGCGACCATTGCGGTCTCGCGCTCATCGAGCGGGGCGCCAGCCTCCGTCACCATCTTCGTCTCGATAACCCCGAAGAAGGCCTGACCGTCATCATTGCCCTTCAACACTTCGGGCACGCGCCGGCCGCGGTCCTTGGACGCGACCTTCTGGGCGAGATCAACGACGCTGTTTAGATAGTCGCGCTCGGATAGACGCCTCGAACGATAATCTCGGATCGTCTCTTCGAGCAAGGCGGAGAACTTCGCATAGAAGCTCGGATCCTCATCCATGCGCTCAGTCAGTGTGCGTCGCGTCGCGCTCGCAATGCGGTCAGCTTTCGAAGCATCCGTGATGCCGGCATCTTCCACCACTGCCTGGAGGGCTTTGGGATCATTGATGTTGACCATCTCGATGATGATCTGCGCCGGCATGGCGATGACGTGATCGTCGAGGAGTTTCTGAATCTTTGGTTCGAACTCTTTGAGGTCGACCGTTTCCTGGTAGCGTAGCTGCACTGAGCGCCGCAGCTCTGAAAAGCGCTTCCAGTCCTGCTTCATCTTCTCGAGCGTTTCCGGCGCAAAGACATCAAGTGCCTTGTCGACATGGCGATGTGCAGGCAGCGCCCGAACGCGCGGAACCGTTCATAGAATTCCTGGCGGATCGCTTCATCGCCCAGGAACTGCTCGAAGGCTTCCATGTCCTTCTTGTTGAGCACCGGCTTGAACAGGTCCCAGAGCTGATCATGCAGCTGGGGGAGCCGCCGGATCTCTTCTTTCACGTCATGCACGGTGCCGATGAGGTCGCTGTCTTCAAAACCTGCAAAGGCCGTATACGTTGTGAGCGCCCGGTCCAGTTCGCCGAGCAGCCCTTCATAGTCGATGATGAAACCGAACTGTTTCTCGGTGTCTCCGTCTTCAAACAAGCGGTTCACCCGTGCAATCGCCTGGAGGAGGTTGTGCTCGCGCAGCGGCTTGCAGACGTAAAGGACTGTGTTTCTGGGTGCGTCGAAGCCGGTGAGTAGTTTGGAAACGACGATAAGAATTTCCGGCTCACCTGAGCCTTTGAAATTGTCGATGATCTCGCGGTTGTAAACCTCCTCTGTCTTGTACCGCGTCATCATCTTCGCCCAGAAGCGGCGGACGAGATCTTTCGATTCCGAGTCCACATCATCATTGCCCTCGTTTTCGTCGGGCGGTGACATGATGATTTCGCTGGTAACGTGTCCGATCTCGTCGAGCACTTCCTTGAACCGGACCGCGGCTGCTTTCGACGGCGCCACCAGCTGGGCCTTGAATCCCGTATCCTGCCAATGCTGACGGTAGTGCTCCGAAATATCGAACGCCTTGGCACGGATCGCCTGTCCCGTCTTCGAGAGCGCGTCCATCCGGGAGAATTTTCGTTTCAGGTCTGCCTTTTGCTGGTCCGTCAGTCCTTCTGAAATCTTGTCGAACCAGGCATCGATCACGCCGCCGGTAATCTGCTGGTCGACGAGCCGGCCTTCGTAGAGCAGGGGCACAACAGCGCCGTCCGCCACTGCTTCGTCAATCTTGTAGTGATGGATCAGCCCGCCAAAGGTCGTGAACGTATTGCGCTTGTCGTTCTTGAGCAGCGGGGTACCCGTGAAACCGAGGTAGCAGGCCCTTGGCAGGAGCCGCCGCATTTTGACGGCTAGTTGTCCGTATCCCCCGTGTGTGCCCGTCTGGGAGCGGTGGCTTTCATCGATGAGGACAAAGAGATTGGGATCCTCGTCCGGGTCTTCGCCGTTGCGCAGCGCTGTGTCGAACTTGTTGATCAAGGTGGTGATCAACGGTGTTTTGGCGCGGATCATCGACAGCAGGTGAGAGCCGCTGGTCGCTCGAACCGGATCCATGTCGCAGGACTTGAATGTGCCCTTGATCTGCTTGTCGAGGTCGTCCCGGTCCGTGACGATGATGATGCGCGGATTGGGGATCGCCTTATCGAGCGCCAGGGCTCGGCCAAGCATCACCATGGTGAGGGACTTGCCTGAGCCTTGCGTGTGCCAGATCACACCGCCCTTTCGGGTGCGCGCAAGGTCGAACTGCTTTACGCGTTCCACGGCCAGCTTGATGCCAAAGAATTGCTGATGGCGCGCGATCTTTCGGATGCCGCCATCGAAGACCGTGAAGCGCCGCACTAGGTCGAGCAGGCGCTCAGGGCGGCAGAGGGCGTGGATCGTCCGGTCCTGCTCAGTGACAGCGCGTGCACCGCCAGCCTGCAGGTCTTTGAAGAAGTGGCGGACGGATGCGAAGGACCCTGAGAACACCCTATCGGTTTCTTCGTTCGTCAGGCTGCGATTGGCGGCGCGCGCAACCTCTTCTTCAGTGTCGTCTTCATCGCGCCAGGCGTGCCAGAATTTGCGCGGTGTCCCGACAGTCGCATAGAGCGCCTCATTGCGGTTTGCCACGATCAACAACTGCGCGAAATGGAAGAGCTGGGGGATGCCGTCTTCGCTCTGATAGCCGATGAGCTGGCTGCCTGCCTTCTTCAGGCCTTCGGTCGGGCGCTTGTTCTCAATCACGATGAAGGGAATGCCGTTCACGTAGGCTACGATGTCGCAGCGTTTGGTGGCGCTGCTTCCGGTGCGTTCAACAGCCACCTCCGCCGCCACGTGGAAGGCGTTGTTGGCTGGGTTTTCCCAGTCGATGAACCGGAAACTGAAACTCTTGGAATCGCCGTCAATCGTCTTGGTGATCGTCGTGCCGAGGATCAGTGTGTCATAGACGTCCTGATTGGTGGCCTTGAGGCCTTTAACACGGTCCGGCGTAGGTTTGAGGCGGCGGATCGCGTCATGCGCGTCCTCCAGGTCGAAGGGGTAGGACTTTCCGCGATACTCGAAGGAGTTGAGCTTCAGGAGTTGCTCGACGAGGATGTCATCGAGGACAACATTGCGCAGGCGGCCGCCGCGCTGGCGGATGATTTCGGACTCTGGGAGCGGCGTGTAGCCTAGGGCGACCAGTAGCTGCAGGGCAGGGATCTGGGATTGGTGTTTTTCGGCGGGGTTGAAGGATTCGGAGGTCATGCGGTGGCCTCGTCTGATTCATTGCCATCATCCTCATCCGTCGCGTCTGATTTTGATTTTTCCTTCTTTTTGGGTTCGGCGACGGGCTTTTCGATCCAGGCAAATGCATACCTGAAACCCGGCACCGACAGATCACGAACAGCTTGGCGAAAAGTCACGAGACTGAAAAATGGCAACTTTGGCTTGTCACCGACAGACAAGACCGCGAACACAACGGTGAAATCCGAAGCTTGGAACTTGGTGCTTGAGTCGGGGATGACATCCATGAATCCCGTCTGCCCAGTTTCTCCCTCAACCTCCTTAACTCTATCCTTGACCTTGTCTCGCGCTGGCCCATCGAGAACGAGCACGCGACCTGAAACCGTGCCCTGACTGAACAAGTGGCTGAGGCGCGATGAGGACGTTTTGTCCTTCACATGCACAAGCCGTTTGTCCTTAGTCAGAAAATCACACACTTCGATTGTCGAGGATGCACCAGTGGGGGTGATCAACTTTCGGTCGAGGCAGAGATAGTCCGGCTCGTCTTGCTTGAGGCGAGCGTTGTAAAGCTCCTCGTTTTCGCCTGCCTGTGCGGCGGGCAATGTCACTCTCGGAGTCTTGTCGAAGAAATCCTGGACGTCCTTTGCGAGATCCTCATCGATGCAGTACCAGCGGCCGGCCGAGAGGACATAGGTCTTTCCGTCGAGCTCGACTTCAAAAACAAGACATTCCGAAATTTTCCAGCGCCCGCCACAATCCTCGGTCTTAGACCGCTTCTTCATCGCGTCCAGATAGCTGAAAAAGTTCAGGTCCGGATAGAACAGCTTGCTGCGAAAGCCCTTGTAGAGGATCGACGCCGTCTTCTCCGGATCATAGATGATCGGGAATGCAAGAAAGAGATTGTCGGCTGTCGCTCCTTTGACTACTGCGTCGATTGCCGAGATCAGAGCGTCTTCCAGCTTTTCGATGATTTCCTTTTCCCGCTCATGCTTGATCTGATCGATCCATTTGAAGTCGGTCTGATAATCGGTCTTCGCATACATGGTGTAGGCGTCGGCGCACGCTTGCGCGAGGTCGCCAACATCCATCTTTCGGTCCATGGAAAGGGAGTCGGTACCGGCTACGCGCACAGCAAACGTTTCGTCTTTTGGAGTGCCTGCTAAGCCGCGCACAATATCGCGCTCGACATCGATGGAAAATGCCGTCTGATCTGACCCCCGGCTTGTCTGGCTGCGCCGCTGGAGTGTGTTTTCATCCGGCGTTCGAACGTCCGCGCTCTTCAACTGCTTCGGGTCGACCGCGTTGAGAACGACCTTAAGGCCAAAGTCTTGCACGAACTTGGATGGATCGAGCTTGACGTGCCCCATGCCGAAGGACACGGCAAACCAACGACCAGAAACCGGAACAAAGACCAGTCCAAATGCAGTTAGATTTATGACCTTCGATTTTTGGTCCTTCGAAAGGTCGAGAAAATTCGACCATTTCGGATCGTCGCCGCCCATCGTACCAAGGGCGATCTTACCGCCCTCAACGTTTGGCCAGACTTCCAACGCTATGCCGTCCCTGAGGCCATCCTCGGGATTGAGGTCCTCCTTCAGTAGGCGGATGGAAAGCTTATGGATGTTCTTTTTCATCCCGGCACCGCCGTCACGTCTTCGAGCTTTACGCGCCATTTGCCGGTCAGGAGCTTTTGCATCAGGCCGCGTTTCTGGCGTTGGAGTGCGGCGATCTCGTTGTCTGTCAGCGCGATATCGTCATTCAGAGCTGTAATTGCCCGAGAGATGCGTTCCTGCTCGTCGCGCGGAGGTACGGGCACGACGCAAGAAAAGAAATCGTCGGCATAAAGATTTAGTAGACCATCATTCCGGACGCCGGAATTGATGACCTTCGAAAGCTGGTGATTCAGAATGCCAGCTTTGAACATTTGCTCGAAGAATCTGTGGTCATGGCCATCGTTCAGCCGGAAACAGAAATAGACAAACGGAATCACTGCTGTGGGGCGGTCTAGCGCGAAGATGCAGCCATATGGTGCCGTCTTAGAGTTTCCCTTGTTGTAGGCAAACTCGCCCTGATGGAGGAGCGTGTATTTATCAACACTGCTGCCCGCCATATCGCGAGCGAATTTCTCTGACTGCATCAGGAAGCCCGATTTTGCGGAGATCGTCATGACTGGGTGATCGCCGCCGTCATTCGTCCGACCAACTCGCGTCGTGATGGCGCTCAGAGCCGTCGCTTTCCAATCACTCGGAAAGTCGACTCCGTTCCCCAAGATTTGTTGGAGTATTCCTTTACGCCGACGATCTTTCGCCGCGAGGAGGGCTTCCAGCTTTTCGATTGCCTCATCCCAGGTCCGGAGGATTTCGGCGATGCGGCGTTGTTCAGGGAGCGGAGGAATAGGAATCTTGGCATCTCGAAGGATACCAAGATTGATATGCGGCTGGCCTGTTTGAATTACGGAAGCTTCAACGTGTCGATTGAAGAAAGAAGAGAGAAGCGCCTGAAAAAGGTATTCGCGAGAAATAGCACTTTCATCTACAGAAATGGCCATTTGGCTCTGGCACACTACATATTCAGCATAGTCAGCTCTTTCGGGAATTTTCGAAACCTTTCCATAGGTGCTCCCCCGCTGAACGACTACTATATCCCCCGGGCGGGCAATGTTGGCGGAAAGCTTTTTTGCCTTATCTTCAGTAACATAGACAAACTCGCCGGCTACTGTTTTGCCGACCTGATTGGTAACGCGAATTACAGGTATACCCGACGACACATAATCGTCTGCCGTGAGGTCGGATCCAAACGGTCCGCCGATAACACGACCATTGCTTCCTACAGCTTCGTTCAGTCGGACTCTTGGGAAGAAGCTAGACATCAATACCCAACTCCTTCAGATGCTCGGCCATGCGCCGGCGCACGTCGGCGAGTTCGGCCTCGATGGCGTTGATTTCCTTCTGGACGGCGGCGACGTCGATTTCTTCTTCAGGTTCGAACGTGTCGACATAGCGGGGGATGTTGAGGTTGTAGTCGTTCTCGGCGATCTCTTCCGGCGTTGCTACGTAGGCAAACTTGTCGGCGAACTTTCGGGCTCGATAGGCGGCGAGCACTTTCTCGATGTGTACGTCGTCCATGACGTTCTGTGTCTTGCTCGCCGCGAACTCTTTGCTCGCATCGATGAAGAGAACATCCTTGCGCTTTTCGTTCGCGCCGCCCTCTTCACGTGAGCGGTCAAAAACGAGGATCGCAACGGGGATGCCGGTGGTCGTGAAGAGGTTGGCGGGTAGGCCAATAACGGCGTCGAGAAGGTTTTCTTCGATCAGCGCCTGGCGGATCTTTCCCTCGGCACCACCACGGAACAGCACGCCATGTGGGACGATCACAGCCACGCGCCCGGAATGGCGCTTGGCGATTTCAATCATGTGCGAGATAAACCCATAGTCACCTTTCGACTTCGGGGGCACGCCGCGCCAGAAACGTTTGAACGTGTCTGTCTCGGCATTCTCCGCGCCCCACTTGTCCAGTGAGAAGGGCGGGTTGGCGACGACGACGTCAAACTTGAGAAGATGATCACCCTCGACAAGTGACGGACTGTTAAGCGTGTCACACCATTCAATCCGGGCTGCGTCCTTCGCGTGCAGGAACATGTTCATTCGGGCGAGCGCCCACGTCGCGCCGTTCACTTCCTGGCCATAGAGCGCGAAATTGTCCGAGCCGACTTCTTCTGCGGCCCGGATGAGCAGTGAGCCTGAGCCGCAGGCGGGGTCGCAGATCGTGTTGCCGGGCTTCGGCGCAGCGAGCTTGGCGAGTAGACGCGAAACAGGAGCGGGGGTGAAGAATTCTCCTGCCTTCTTGCCGGCGTCCGACGCGAACCGGGAAATCAGGTAGATGTAGCACTCGCCGATGATGTCTTCGCTGACGCGGGATGGGCTGAGATCGAGTTCGGGTTTGGCGAAGTCCTCGAGCATGTTCTTCAGGCGCCGGTTGCGATCTTTGGGCCGGCCGAGATTGGCTTCGGAGTTGAAGTCGATGTTCCGGAATACGCCTTCGAGCTTCGACCGGTTCGTATCCTCGATCTTCTCCAGCGCGATGTTGATCAGCTCGCCGATGTTAGGCTCGTTGCGCTTTTCGTAGAGATCGTAATAGCTCGCGCCCTCCGGCAGCACGAAGCGTTCGCGTTCAAGACGGCGCCGGATGCGCGCCTCGTCGTTCGCGTATTGTTTCCGATACTGGTTTACGTGATCTGCCCAGTGGTCCGAAATGTACTTCAGAAAGAGCATCACAAGGATGTAATCCTTGTACTGAGCAGGATCGACGGCGCCGCGGAACGTGTCGCACGCGGCCCATGCGGCCTGATTGATTTTCTGCTGGGTGATCTGGTCGCTCATGCGTGGGCCTTCTTTGGGTTGGGCGCCGCCGCGCGTTTCGCGGCGTCGTGTAATATGAGGTCTGAGAGCGCGTGTCTCAGGTTCGCTGCGTTGGTTTCCAGTTCGCGGGCGCGGGCCGCCAGCCGGGCTGCTTCGAGGATGGCGTCCTGAGTCGCAAGGGCCGGCACATCGATTTGAAGTTCTGCAAGTGCATTTCTTGGAACCATCCGCAGTGCAGTTCCCTGGATGCTCTTTTCGAGGTCTCGCTGAGCGCCCGGCGCGTTGATGCTCCACTCGAGGAAGGCTGGCCGGATGAGGCTATCGTCCGGCTTCAAGAGGATCAGAGGAAGGACAACGGCGGCAAGGTGCTGCCAGTCCTCCGGAATGGCGCTGGCCGTGTTGTTCGTGCCGCGAGAGCGGAAGAGCACATCGCCCGGCCCCGCGAAGTAGCGGGCGTGGACCTCGTCGAGCTCAAACCTGCCTGGAACGATGTTCTCCCAGCCAGCCGTCTCATTGAGATCGCGAAGCTGCAGGGCTGGAATCCCCGAGGGACTCTCCTCAAGCTTTCCCCGCGCCGTAAAGCCGGATTGGATTTCGCAGACTTGATCCAGACGCATTGGAACCTCTGTTGAGCGTTCAACAGTAAATAGTAGCGCGTTCCCGTCAGGTCAATGAAAAATATGCTGTACGGATTGGTACAGCCTATTTCTTGTCCCCTGCCTCTCGATTTCTATCCCTGCCAGCCGGTGGTGGGCGGACGGCGCGTTTGCCAGAGCGCGGTCGCCGCGCAAGGGGGCGGGGCTTTCGGCCGACCCGGCGTCTTTAGGGCTCATACCTTCAGCAACCCCTTGCGCAGCGCCCTTGTGCGCTCCGGCCAAGCGCCTTCTCGCCGCCCACCCCCGTCAGCCGGGAATTCGCAACAGGAGCGGCGCGAGGAGACTGACATGACTGACCGATCCACTGCCGTTGCATTTCTTGGAACTACGGGTGCGCCAACCCTTCAGGACCGGCCCCGCATCTACGTTGCGTGCCTCGCGGCTTACAACAACGGACGCCTGCACGGACGTTGGATCGAGGCAACGACGCCGGACGGAATCTGGCGCGAAGTTTCGGCGATGCTTCGCGCCAGCCCGGAGCCCGATGCCGAGGAATGGGCGATCCACGATTACGAAGGCTTCGAAGGCGCACACCTTTCCGAATACGCTTCGTTTGAGACCGTGTGCGATCTTGCCGGGTTCATCGGCGAGTATGGGCAGCTCGCTGCCCGCATCCATTTACACTACGGCAACGACCTTGAACAGGCACGTGCCGCGTTCGAGGACTATGCAGGCGAGTACCGCAGCGCCGCCGACTTTGCCGAGGCGCTACACACCGAACTCGGCACGCAGGTCCCCGAGAGCCTCAGCTACTATATCGACTGGCAGGCGCTCGCCCGCGACATGGCGCTGAACGGCGAGATCATGGTGTTCCAGACGGGCTTCGATGAAGTCCACATCTTCTGGTCGCGGTGAGGGTGGGCGTTATCATGACACCTGAAACCACTCAGCACCGGTTCACCCTCGAAGAACTGCAGCAGGCGGACGACTGGTCCGAGGGCTTTTGCCTCGCCTGCCGCGCCCCGCGTGACGGCTGCGAGCCGGACGCGAGCGGCTATCAATGCGACGAATGCGGCGAGCGCGCCGTCTATGGCCCGCACTGGATCGCCATCGCGGGCCTGTTTGCGGAGGGCGAGGCATGAGGTTCACCCAAGGCTTCCAATCCTATGTCTGCCCCGGCGATAGCATCACCTGTGAGGCCGGGCCCTTCACCGTCTTGGCGCAGATTGTGCCGGACGATTGTCCGGACGCGCCGGATCAGCGCCAGGACGGTTTCTGGCCCTCGCTCTATGCGGATGCGCCGGGGTTCATTGGCCCCGGGCCGAACCATCGCCAAAGGTTCGCCGAGGCACAGGCGAAGGCCGAAGCCGTCATGGAGGGCTGGCGCAAAGGTGACTGGTTCTATTGCGGGATCGTGCTGTCCGTTTCGCTTGAAGGCGTCCAGCTCGCCGCCCATGCGGCAAGCCTTTCGGGTATCGAGGCGAACTATCCGGGCGCTGACAATAGCTACCTCACGGAGGTCGCAAACGAACTGCTTCCGGAGGCCATCGCTGCTGGCCGCGAGACGCTCGCGCGCCTCGCCCGCCATGCCGATGCTTTGGAGGGCGCGTGATGCCGGACATCTTCGAACAGCTACTTGGTCCGCGTCCGTCGCTGACGCTCGACATCGAGCAGGGCTTTGTCACCGCCATCTGGGTGGAGGGTCGCTGCCCGAACGTGACGATCCGGGATTTTGATCTCGGCGCCAGCGCAGCGGATGCCTCGCGCGATTTCTTCGGCGCGCGGTACGTGCCGATCAACTGGCACCTGCCGCCTTGGCGGCTGGGCCTCGCTCTCGCGCCCCCACACCTGTTTCCATTTTGAGGAGTTACCCCATGTCACAACCTGACCTGATCCACCTGCCGCTGAGCGCGCTCAGCATTTCCAAACTCAACATGCGCCATGGCCGGAAGGCGCCGGATGTCTCCGACATCCTGCCTTCGATCCGGGAGAAGGGCGTCCGGCAGACCCTGCTCGTCCGGCGCGAAGGCGATGGGTACGGCATCGTGGCCGGACGCCGCCGGTTCTTTGCGCTCCAACAGATCGCGAAGGAAACCGGCAGCGATCCGCTGGTGCCATGCGCCGTGATGGCGGAAGGCGATGCCGCGTCCGCCATAGAGGCGTCCATCATCGAGAACGTCGCGCGCCTGCCTGCCACAGAGATGGAACAGTTCACCGCGTTCAAACGCCTGCATGATGAAGGCCGCGCTGTGGCCGAGATTGCAGCTTTTTTCGGCGTGACAGAACTGACGGTGCGCCGCGTTCTGGCGCTTTCTGCGCTCAGCGCCCCGATCCGGAAACTCTATGCCGACGAAGAAATCGACCGCGAAACGATCCGGGCACTGACCCTCGCAACGCCTGCCCAGCAGGCTGAATGGCTGAAGCTCTGGAACAGCGAGGACGCCCGCGCACCGCTGGGGCGAAACTGCAAGGCATGGATCACCGGCGGAGCGGTCATCACGACTGACAAGGCGTTGTTCGACATCTCTGGCTACGCGGGCCAGGTCACCACGGACCTATTCGGTGACCAAGGCGTGTTCGCTGATCCGGACGCGTTCTGGGCCGCGCAGATGGCGGCGGTCGCGCAGCGCATTGATGCGTTTCTCGCGGCGGGCTGGAAGGACGTGGTCTGCCTTGAACGCGGGGCGTACTTTCATCGCTGGGACTATCTGACGAAGTCCCGCAAGCAAGGCGGCAAGGTGATTGTCGAGCTTCGCCACGACGGGACCGTGACCTTCCACGAAGGATTCATTTCACAGGCCGAAGCGCGGCGAAAGGAGACAGCCCGGAATGCAAAAGGCGCGCTGCCGTCAGTGCCTGTCAAACCCGAAATGTCCGGCCCGCTGGCGGAGTATATCCAGCTGCACCGGCACGGCGCCGCGCAGGCAAGCCTTGCCCGTCAGCCTGCCATCGCGCTGCGCCTGATGGTCGCTCACGCGATGACCGGTAGCGCGCTCTGGACCGTCCGGCCCCACCATTGCTCCAGCCGCAAGGACGAGACGCGGGCAAGCCTTGCAGCATCGAAAGCTGCCGCTGAACTTGAGGAATCGCGCGGACGCACCGCCTGCCTGTTCGAGGCGCTCTGCGTGTCCGGCGAGGCGCGGCGCAGCGGCGATGCCCACCGGCTCTGCGAAGTGTTCGCCGCACTTCTTGCCCTGTCTGACGCTGAAGTTATGGAGGTGCTCGCTTATACCATGGCTGAAACCCTTGAAGCGGGCGGGCCGGTCGTGGAGGCGGTCCTTCATGTCTGCGAGACGGACCTGTCTGATTACTGGCGGCCGGACGGGGCATTCTTTGACCTCACCCGCGACCGGCGGGCGATCAACGCGATGGTCGCCGACATCGGCTCAAAATCCCTCGCCGAAACCTGCGCCGCTGAGCCCGCCAAAGCCCAGAAGCAGGTCATCGGAAACCGGATCACGGGCGAAGGCTGCGCGCCCAATCCGGACTGGCGCCCCGGATGGATGCAGGTGCCGCCCACCCGCCTTGTGGAAGGCGCAGGGTCCGCGCCAGCCGATGCCTGGGCCCGGATTGCCGGTCTGTTCGAGGGACGCGGTGACGCCTTTCCGCCCAGCATAGATGCCATTGACCAGCCAGACGCCGCCTGAAAAATTCAGTCTCCTGTCAGGCGGATGACGGAGCCGTCCGGTGCCCTGGCACCGGGCGGCTTTTTCTTGTCCGTTCGTGTGCGGAGGGGCCGGGGCAGGCCAGGATCATCACTGCGAGGGGGAAAAAAATCGCCCGTCTCGGGGTCTCGCCTTGCATCCGCACTGTCTGGCCAACTGAGGGTCTTCCGTTTCCCCGCGCCCGCCCCCGGACTCCTTGTTCCCGTCTCTTGCCGTGTGACCTGGACGACGCGGATCCGCCCCGAAACCGGCCCTACCGGAGAATTTTCCCCTGCGCTTCGCGCATTCCTCGCGCAGCAAAATTCTCCTGCGGGCCGGTGCTCCGCTACGCTGCGCCCCTGACGGGTTCAGGCCGGCTCCGCGCCGTCCGGGCGGTCCGGCGTCGACGGGGACAAGGGGTCTCCGGGACGACGAGCAGAAACGAAAGGAACTCCCACATGGCCAACGCACTCGGATATGTCAGCGAAACCAAGACCGGCTTCGAAGGCGCCCTCGCAATGATGAACCTCACGAGCCCGATCCGCATCGAGAAGAACGCGGAAAAAGGCGCCGAAGGACAACCGGACTACCGCATCTTCGCCGGTGAAACCTCGACCGAAATCGGCGGCGGCTGGCTCAGGAAAGCGAAAGCATCGGGACGCGAATACGTCTCGATCACCCTCGCAGACCCGCAGATCGGACCCCGCAAGATCTACGCAAACCTTGCGCCGGTCAAAGGCAAGAAAGGCCGCCACGTGATCCTCTGGAACCCGAAGGACTGAGCCTTGTAAACGATTGCCCGCGAGCCGCCCCGGAGACTTCTCCGGGGCGGCTTTTTGCATGTTTGGTTCCTGGAGGGAGAAAATGCGCGGGGCCCATTTTCTCCCTCCAAAGCGGTGCAGTTCCGGCCAATCCTTTGCGGCGCCGGGAAAGAAAAAGGAGCGCCGTACAATGACGAAACAGAGATCTGACAAACGCGGAGACGAGGACTGGCCCGAGCTTCTGAGCGTGACGGAAGCCGCGAAGTTCCTGCGGCTGACGCGCTCGACGCTCGACCATTATCGCTGCGAGGGACGCGGGCCGATTTACCGTAAACATGGCGCGAGGGTCTTCTATCCGAAGCCTGACCTGATCCGCTGGTCGGAGCGCAATGCCTATGCCTCAACCTCAGAAAAAATCAGGGACACCAAATGAGGCCGGGCTACGCGCTGGCGCTTGTGCTCGGCGGATCAGCGGCCCTGTTCGGTCTCGTGTTCGATCCGGCTGACAGGCTGATCTGGAACCGGACAGGCAGCGCGCCGAAAGGGCTCTACTGGCTGAGCGGCGACCCATTCACCAAAGGCCGATGGGTCGCCGTCTCAGCCAGGAGCGCTGATGCGGACTGGGCCGAAGCGCGAGGGTTTGTTGGAAAGGACTGGCCGCTTTTGAAGCGGGTTGAAGGGGTTCCGGGCGACCTGATCTGCCGGAACGGGAATGAAGTTTTGATCAATGGCGAGCTGGCGGCGATGGCGCAGGAAGTCGATTCCGGAGGGCGAATGTTGCCTGTCTGGGAAGGATGCCAGCGATTGAAGGCGGGGGAGTATTTCCTGCTCGCGCCGCATGCCAGTTCGCTCGACGGACGGTATTTCGGCGTGACCGGCACTGAGGACCTGGACGGCGTTGTCCGTCCCCTGATGATCTCCGGAAACTGACAGGACTACAGAGCCATGCAAAGCGCTGCAAAGCGGAGCAGGCGTCTCCAAATCGGACCCGGTAGGGCGAGATTAAAGCTGTGGCACCTTGTGCCCCCTAACGCCTTGTCTGCACATCTCTTTTTTGGCGTCCTTTGCACAGCATTGCAGTGCACGGGTCTGGCGCATGGTGTCGATTCCGCTGGCATTTCGAGGGTGCACAGTGCGGGAGCGGTGTTTTGAGCGAGGAGACGCCGTTCACGCCTCGGCTCGGGCGCGCCGGCGATCAGGGCGCCTCGTCCATCCGGCGCAGCGGGCGCAGGCTGGGCAAGACGGCTCGCAGGCTCGCAAAGCCCACCAAGCCTGCCTTCACCGGCGCCCGCTTCGGCGCGGCCCGGTCTACGGGATCACGCGGCGTGCGGCTGGCGCATCTCTCTAGGGTGCATATGCGGCGCGTCATCGTGAAGGTTCATATCGCGCGCCCGGGCCGGTCAGGGCCGGGGCTTTACCGCGCGCATGTCGGCTACCTCCAGCGCGACGGCGCGGGCCGGGACGGGACAAGCGGTCTGCTCTATGACCGAGACTCGGAAGGCGTTGATCCGGCGGACTTCCTGGAGCGCAGCGAAAACGACCCGCACCAGTTCCGGATCATCGTTTCGCCGGAAGACGGTGCGCGCATGGGCGACCTCAAGGCGGCAACGCGCGAGCTCATGGCGCAGATGGAGCGCGATACCGGGCGCCGTCTCGACTGGGTCGCCGTTGATCACCACAATACCGGTCATCCGCACACGCATATCGTGATCCGTGGCCGCGATGCCCGCATGCGTGATGTGGTCATTGCGCGCGACTACCTGACGCGCGGCCTGCGCGCAGCGGCGGAAGATCTTGCAACACAGCGCCTGGGACCGAGGCGCTCGCTCGAGATCGCCGAGGCGCGCAGCAGGGAAGTCAGCCTTGATCGCTGGACCGGGCTCGACCGCGAGATTGAGGCCAAGCTTGAAGGCACCCGCATTGACATGCCCGAAGCCAGCGGGAGCCGCGCGCGGTTTGATCGCGCGTTGCAGGTCGGCCGGCTCCGGCACCTCGAGACACTGGGATTTGCAAGGCCGGTTGGACCTCAGGCCTGGGAGATGACAGATGGCTGGCAGCAACAGCTGAAGCGGGCCGGCCAGCGCGGCGACATCATCCGCACGCTGGCCGCAGAATACAGCGGCCGCGAACAGGGCTTGCGGTTCGTCGAAGATCTTGGCTCTGAAGCTTCCCGGGTTACGGGGACCGTCAAGGCCTACGGTCCCGAGGATGAACTGCGCGATACGCGCTATCTCCTTATCGAGGATTTTGACGGCAGGGTCTGGCATGTGCCGTCAGGCGCAGCAGACATGACCGCGCCGCCGCGCCCCGGCGCGGTCGTCGAGCTCTCAAAAGCGGCCGTAATCGCGCGGCCTGCAGACCGGGCCATTGCGGCCGTTGCAGACGCAGCGGGCGGCGTCTGGTCTGAAGAGCTTCATGTCCGTCACGACCCGGGCTCGAGCCCGGAATACCGCCTGTCGCTCAAACGGCGGCTGGAAGCTTTGCGCCGGGACGGCATCGGCGAGCGGCTTGGCACAGGCGAATGGCGGATCGATGAGGGCTTCGTCGAACGGGCTGCGGGGTATGAAGCGCGCCGCGCCGGCGGCGTCCGGCTGGCAGTCCTGTCCTGGGTGCCGCTGGAACAGCAGGTCGGCCTGAATGCCGAGACCTGGCTCGATGGAAATGATCCGGGCGGCGCTCGGGGATCCAAGCGGCTCGGAGAGCTCAGGCAGCAGCGACAGGCATGGCTGCGCCAGCAGGGGCTTCTTGGTGCGGGTGACGACAAGCTCTCGGCCGATCAGCGTGCCCGCCTCAGAAGCCTTGAGCTCAGCCGGCGAACAGCCATTCTCGCGGCGCAGTCGAGTCGGACAGCACTGGCCCTGCAACCGGGTGACGCGTTTGACGGCAAGCTTGAGGGTCATCTGGATCTTGCGTCCGGCCGGATGGCGATCATCGGCAATGCGAAGCAGTTTGCGCTCGTCCCCTGGCGCGATGCGCTGGGCCGCCAGATCGGCCGGGAGCTGAGCATCCGCCAGACGGCGACAGGGCTCAGCTGGAGCCTCGGTGCGGAGCGCGGGCGCGGCCTGTCTCGCTGAAGCTCTGCATAGCCTTGCGGCGTGCTGCACGCATTGGCGTGCTTTGCGGATGGCGGCGCGCCCCGAAGGCAGCGCAGTTTGGCGCTGTTTTGAGTTTGCATGGAAGGACCCGCCATGACCGGCACAAAGATCCTCATCGGCCAGATTGCAGTGGTGTTTATGCTGATCCTCGGGGCGGTGTGGCTTGCGACCCAGGTGACCGCCGAGGCCTTGGGGCTCCAGCCAGCACTCGGTTCGCCCTGGTTCCTTGTCGGGGACGCTCCGGTCTACAAACCATGGCGGCTGTTCCAGTGGTGGTATGCCTATGAAGGCTACGCGCCGGAAGTGTTTGCGCGAGGGGGATTGATCACCGTGTCAGGAACCGGGCTCGGCATCCTCGCGGCGATCACCGGATCAGTCCTGCGCAGCCGGCACGAACGCAATGTCACGACCTATGGCTCGGCGCGCTGGGCAAGGCGGCAGGATCTGAACCGGGCCGGGCTGCTGGGCGGCGACGGCGTGTTCCTGGGGCGCTGGCAACAGGACTACCTGCGTCATGCGGGGCCGGAACACGTCATGGCGTTTGCGCCGACCCGGTCGGGGAAGGGCGTCGGCCTTGTGGTGCCAACTCTGCTCTCCTGGACAAGCAGCGCTGTCATCCATGACATTAAGGGTGAGAACTGGGAGATCACCTCCGGCTGGCGTGCGCGCTTCTCGCGCTGCGTGCGGTTTGATCCGACCGACCGCCGGTCCCCGCGTTACAATCCTCTGATGGCGGTGCGGCGCGGCGAGCACGAAGTGCGTGACGTGCAGAACATCGCCGACATCCTCGTTGATCCGGAGGGCTCACTGGAACGCCGCAACCATTGGGAAAAGACCGGGCATTCCCTCCTGGTCGGCGTGATCCTGCATGTACTCTATGCCGAAGAAGACAAGACACTCGCCGGATGTGCGCGGTTCCTGTCCGATCCGGCGCGGTCTTTTGCTGTCAGCCTGCGCGCCATGATGACGACGGCGCATCTGGGGCCTGAAGGCGTTCATCCGATTGTCGCGCAGGCGGCGCGCGAGCTCCTCAACAAATCCGAGAATGAGCGCTCCGGCGTCCTGTCGACGGCGATGAGTTTCCTGTCTCTCTACCGCGATCCCGTCATTGCCGAAGTGACGAGCCATTCGGACTGGCGGATCGAGGATCTCGTGGAGGGCAGCGCGCCCTTGTCGCTCTACCTCGTTGTACCGCCCTCTGACCTCTCCCGAACCAAGCCGCTGATGCGCCTGATCCTCAACCAGATCGGGCGCCGGCTTACCGAGGAGCTTCCTTCAAAGGGGCAGCGGCAGCTCCTGTTCATGCTGGATGAATTCCCGGCCCTCGGACGGCTCGACTTCTTCGAGAGCGCGCTTGCGTTCATGGCAGGATACGGGATCCGTGCCTACCTGATCACCCAGTCGCTGAACCAGATCGAGAAAGCCTACGGGCCGAACAACTCTATCCTCGACAACTGCCATGTCCGCATCGCCTTTGCGACGAACGATGAACGCACGGCGAAGCGCGTTTCCGACGCTTTGGGCACGACAACAGAACTCCGCTCGCAGAAGAACTATACGGGCCACCGCCTGGCGCCCTGGCTCTCCCACATGATGGTCTCGCGCCAGGAAACCCAGCGCGCGTTGGTGACGCCGGGCGAAGTCATGCAGCTCGCTGCCACGGACGAGATCGTCATGGTGTCAGGCGTGCCGCCCGTGCGCGCCAAGAAGCTGCGCTATTTCGAGGACGCAAACTTCAAGGCCCGGGTCCTGCCGCCGGCGGCGGTCGGATGGAGCGGGCAGGCAGGAAAGGATGCGTGGAATGCGCGTGTCGATGTACCCATGCCGGAGGCTGAAGCGGCGCGAGGCGGAGAGGATACCGCTGGGCTTGAACGCAAGCAGACCTGGGAGCCTGAGCACGAGATCGATAATCAAGCTCCGCAACCGGAGCCGGAACCCGGCGTGGACGTCGAGAAGGACGAGGCGGCAGATCCCGCAGACGACCTCAATCTCAAGGTCGTGCGGCGCGCCGCCGCCGCGGATCGCGGCGATCCTGATTTCCTGCCGGAGTTCTGAGTTTTATGGGTAAGCCGCGCGTGAACATCCGGATCTCGACGAAGCTGCATGCTCAGCTGTGTGAGGCCGCAGGCCGCCCCGGTATGACCAAGACAGCGATTGTCGAGGACGCGCTCCGGGCATGGTTTGATCCAGAGTCGCGGTCCGTGTTGGAGGAGCGCTTGCTGGTCCGCATTGATGCCTTTGACCTGCGCCAGGCAGATATCGAGCGGGATGTGGCGTTCACTTACCAAACGCTTGCTCACTATGTCTATTACTGGCTGACCCGCACCGAGCCTTTGCCCGAAGGCGAACGGGATATTGCCCACGCGCTTGGAAAGAAACGATTTGACCATTTCATCGAGCAGGTGACCCGGAAGGTCCGCTAACGGATAAAGTCAAACTGCAACGCGCAGCTTTTGCGGCTCAACCTGTGCAGGCTCAAAGGCGCGAGGCCGTCACGACGATCTGCTGCCTGAGGGTAACGACTGCTTCATTCTCCCGTGAAGACAGGCCTGCGCTTGTTGAGGAAGGCGTCGATGCCTTCCCGCGCATCGGCTGTCCGGGCCGTATCTGCAATCGCACGTGCTTCGAGTTCCATCTGGGTTTCGAGACTGTTGGTGGCGCTGCCGGCGAGGAGCGTTTTGACCGCGCCGAATGCCTGAGTGGGCCCTGCTGCAAACTGCCGGGCGAGGGTGTCGGCGCGCGCCGGGAGCGCGTTGGCCGCCACAACTTCGTTTGCGAGGCCCCATTCGAGCGCTTCGGTTGCCGAGAGGCGCCGGTTGATGGCCTGGCGGCGAATGCATGGTCACAATGATATCGCCGGCTGGATGGGTCAGTCATCGCAAAACCTCTCTCAATGGCGAGGAGTTGGGCTCTGTGGGTGAATCGTTCAATCCGTTCGCCGTTTGTGACGATCCTCCAAGGCTGACTTGCAAGACGGCGTTAGGTGGGCGTTCTTCCGGCTTTGCAGATCGAGGCGATTGCTTTCCCAGACGGTGTGTACTGGTTCCCGACATTGGCAGAGGTCCAAACCGAACTTGCGATAGCAGGCGTCGTCGTGGATGCGGGCGGCCCGCCCGGTGCGGAAGCGATGGTCGAACCCGTTCTGCTCGTTGCAACCAAAGTCCCAGCATGAACTGATCGCGGGCGCCCGCGCCGCCAGTCGTGAAGGAAGGTCCTTGAAAATAAAACAGTACAGATGTACTAAAAATACTGTGGTGACCTGAACCGAGGTGGAGCCTCATGCAAGCCCTCAGACGATTTTCAATGAAACGCATTGCCATCATTGCCGCTGTTTTGGTCGCCGCCCTCATCCTGGGGCGTTTCGTCGTGTGGCCGCGTTTGAGCCCCGCGGGTTCCGGCGCGGACGGCGCGCTCGTGCTCTACGGCAATGTCGATATCCGGCAGGTGGAGCTCGCGTTTCGGGTGTCCGGCCGGCTCGACGCCGTGAATTTCGAGGAAGGGGACACGGTTTTGGCTGGCGACGTGATTGCGGTCCTGGACACCGCGCCGCTGCGTGACGGGGTCGCTCAGGCTGAGGCAGAGGCGTCGGTGCGCCGTGCAGAGCTTGCGCGCCTCGAAGCTGGAAGCCGGTCCCAGGAAATAGACCGGGCAAGAGCCCGGGTGGAAGAGCTGGACGCAAATGTCCTGATCGCTCAGCAGACCTTCGACCGGCAGTCAAAGTTGCGCGACAGTGGCTATGTATCGCAGCAAGCCTATGACACGGCGCTCGCCGCATTGGACGCGGCGAGAAAGCGTCTTGTCGCGGGTAAAAAGGATCTCGCTCTCGTGCAGCTCGGACCGCGGGCTGAAGAAATTGCAGGAGGCGAAGCGGGCGTCGAAGCAGCCGAGGCAGCCGTTGCTCAGGCTCAGCTGAGACTCGGAGACACAAATCTCATCGCGCCTTCGGACGGCGTCCTTCTGGCGCGCGTGCGCGAACCCGGCTCGATCGTCGCGGCAGGTGTGCCGGTCGCCACATTGGCCTTGACCAGTCCGGTCTGGGTTCGCGCTTATGTCGATGAGACAGATCTCGGCCTGGTCGTGCCAGGTAAGACAGCCGAAGTCTTCACTGACAGCGCGCCCGGCAAGCCCTACCAGGGGCAAGTCGGCTTTGTCTCTCCCATTGCCGAGTTCACGCCCCGGACGGTCCAGACGCCTGATCTTCGTACTGATCTTGTCTATCAGGTCCGGATCACTATCGACGCACCAGACAGCGGCCTTCGTCAAGGCATGCCCGTCACGGTCAAGCTCAGCCGCCCGACTGTGGCGGATTAAGGGCGCAGATGAACGATGCGTCCCTCAGTTCCCTGAAGCCTCAGCCCTTCGTCCAGATCAAAAACGTGACAAAGCGGTTCGGAGCAATTGGCCCGGCGGCTCTAGATGATGTGTCTGGAACCATAGAGACCGGCAAGATCACCGGACTTGTTGGGCCCGACGGCGCAGGCAAGACAACCCTCATAAGACTGCTGACAGGCCTGAGCCGGCCGAGCAAGGGCGACGTGCTCATCGAAGGCGCGCGCGCCCACATATCTCAGCGTGCCTTGCACCAGATGCTTGGCTACATGCCCCAACGCTTCGGCCTCTACGAAGATCTGAGCGTGATGGAAAATCTTGAACTGTTCGCCGACCTCAAGGGGCTTTCGGGCGAAGAGCGGGAGGACACTTTCGGCCACCTGCTGAAGTTCACGGATCTTGCGCGGTTCACCGAGCGTCTGGCAGGCGCCCTGTCTGGCGGCATGAAGCAGAAACTCGGCCTTGCCTGCGCCTTGCTCACCCGGCCTCGGTTGCTGCTCCTTGACGAGCCATCGGTGGGGGTTGACCCGATTTCGCGGCGGGAACTGTGGTCGATGGTGGGCGAACTTGTCGACGACAGCATGGCCGTGGTCTGGGCAACTGCCTACCTCGACGAAGCGGAAAAGTGCGACGATGTTCTTCTGCTCAGCGGCGGCAAGCTTCTCTATGCGGGGCCTCCCGGTGACCTGACGGTGACAATGGCTGGCCGCGTCTTCCTTGCACGCGTTCCGCAGGAGACGCGCCGCGCCGCCATCGCGCCCCTGCTTCGCGATGCATCCGTGGCCGACGCCATCCTGCACGGGGATGCTATCCGCGTGCTGACGCGCGAAGGGGCTGATCTTGACCATGTCAGGACGCTGGTGAATGCAGCGGTGGTTCCGGCCGCGCCGCGCTTCGAGGACGCGTTTGTCGACCGGCTGGGCGGCGGACCGGACGGACGGTCGCCGCTGGCCGAGGCCATGATTGCCCATTCGGACAATGGCGAGGCGGTTATCGAAGCATGCGGCCTTACAAAACGCTACGGCACCTTCACGGCAGCGTCTAATATCACGTTCACGCAGAAGCGCGGCGAAATCCTCGGGCTGCTCGGCCCCAATGGGGCAGGCAAGTCGACAACCTTCAAGATGCTCTGCGGCCTGACTGAGCCGAGCGAGGGCGAGGGGCGTGTGGCGGGGTTCGACTTGCGCACGGCCGCCGCCGATGCACGCGGGCGGCTTGGTTACATGGCGCAGAAGTTCTCCCTGTACGGAGATATTTCAGTGGACCAGAACCTCTCCTTCTTCGCGGGTGTCTACGGTCTCAGCCGTCCGCGTGCCAGGGAACGTATCGAAGCGATGCTGCGGGCCTTTGATCTGACGACCCATCGCAACACGGTAGCTGCGCGCCTGCCGCTCGGATTCAAGCAGCGCCTCGCGCTCGCTGCTGCGCTCTTGCACGAGCCGGAAGTCCTATTCCTTGATGAGCCGACCTCGGGTGTTGATCCCATTACACGCCGAGAATTCTGGTCGCACATCAATGCCTTGACGGCGAAGAATGTTGCCGTGCTCGTCACCACGCACTTCATGGAAGAGGCCGAGTATTGCGACCGGATCAACCTGATCTATCGCGGCAGGACGATTGCGGAAGGCACACCTGAAGCCCTGAAGGCAAGCTGCGCCAATCCGGATGGATCGAGCGTAACTATGGAAGACGCGTTCATTGAGCTGGTCGCGCGGTCGGAAAAGGAAGAGGCAGCCTTATGACTCCGTCACGGCTTCCTGCTCCCTTGCGCCGCACCCTGTCGCTGGCGCGTAAGGAGACCTTCCAGATTATCCGTGATCCGTCTTCCATTCTGATCGCGTTCGTCCTGCCGCTTATCCTTCTCCTACTCTTCGGATTCGGGATTTCGCTCGATGCCAATTCAATCCGGATTGGCATTGTCGCGCAGGACGCACGCGCCGACGCGCGCAGCCTTGTCCAGGCGTTTGAAGGCTCCGGCTATTTCGAAACGGTCACGGCCTTTGACCAGGCGGCACTTGAGCCGGGCCTCGTATCCGGCGATCTGCGCGGGCTCGTCATTATTCCCGCTGACTTTACCGAACGCCTGCGTAGGCGCGATCCGGCGCCCATCGAAGTCCTGACCGACGGTTCGCAGCCCAACACCGCGCAGTTCGTCGCAAACTATGCCCAGGGGGTCTACGGCGTCTGGCAGGCACGCCGGATCGCAGACGCGGCCCTGCCAGCTCCGGCGGCGATCACCCCGCAACCCCGCTTCTGGTTCAACGCCGAACTGACCAGCCGCTACAATCTCGTGCCGGGGTCCACCGCGGTTGTGATGACCATCATCGGCACCTTGCTGACGGCGCTGGTCATCGCCCGTGAATGGGAGCGCGGCACCATGGAGGCGGTGCTCGCCACCCCGGTCAGCCGGGTGGAATTGTTACTGTCGAAGATCGTGCCGTATTTTTTGCTGGGCATGAGCTCTCTGGTGCTGTGCGCCCTGGCGGCTGTGTTCGTTTTTAATGTGCCGTTCCGGGGCTCGGTGTTTGCGCTTGCCGCCGTTGCCGCAGCGTTCCTGGTGCCGGCCCTTGGTCAGGGACTGCTGATCTCAGCGGCAACCAAGAACCAGTTCGTTGCAGCTCAGCTGGCGCTCTTCACAGGTTTCTTGCCAGCGACATTACTGTCAGGCTTCATCTTCGAAATCAGCGCGATGCCGCTGCCGATCCGCACGGTCACGACGGTGATCCCCGCGCGCTACTTTGTCACCAGTTTACAAACATTGTTCCTTGCAGGGGATGTCTGGTCGGTACTGTGGCCTGCAATTCTGAAGATGCTGGCCGTCGGCGCCTTTTTCCTCGCGCTGACCTGGCTGGCCACGCCGAAGCGGATCGCCTGACATGTGGCGGCGCCTCAGAGCTCTCATCATCAAGGAGATGCTGGCCATCTGGCGCGATCCGAAGGGACGCGCCGTGATCCTCGTGCCGCCCTTGCTGCAACTCGTCATCTTCGCATTCGCCATGACGATGGAAGTGCGCAATGTCGATATTGCCGTGCTCAATCTCGATCACGGAAGCAGCGGCCGGGAAATCGTGGCAGGCATCGAGGGCGCCTCCGCATTCGACGAGATCATTCATTTGCAATCCGTCAGCCAGATCCGGCAGGCCATCGATAGCCAGCGCGTCATTGCGGTGGTGCATATCGGTCAGGACTTCTCGCGGCGGATCGAGGTGGGTCAGCCGGCAGATGTCCAGATCATCCTCGATGGCCGCAAGTCGAACGCATCGCAGATCGTAAACTCGTACCTGTCTGCCATCATCGCGCGTGTCTCGGCGGCGGCTTATGCGGGCGGCGCGCCGCCGGACGCCCTCCGGGTCCGGCATTGGTTCAACCCAAATCTCGAATATGCTTGGTTTACCCTGCCGGGACTGGTCGCGACCATCACCCTCCTGACCACGATCATCGTGACGGCCCTGTCGGTTGCCCGCGAGCGCGAACTTGGCACATTCGACCAGCTGCTCGTCTCACCGCTGAGGCCGCTGGAAATTGTGATCGGCAAGTCGGCGCCGGGTCTCATCTTCGGCTATCTGCATGGCACATTCTTCGTCCTTGTTGCCGTGTTCGGCTTCAAGATTCCCTTCGCAGGGTCCGTGCTCGCGCTTTACGGTTCAATGTTTTTTTATCTGCTGGCAGTGATCGGCATCGGCCTGTTCATCTCGGTGATATCTGATACCCAGCAACAGGCCATCCTCGGCGCCTTCGTATTTGCCTCGCCTGCGGTCCTTCTGTCGGGCTTCATGTCTCCGGTTGAGAATATGCCGGGCTGGATGCAGCTGGCGACGCAGATAAATCCGCTCCGGCACTTCCTCGTCATCACGCAAGGTGTGTTCCTCAAGGATCTGCCGCTGTCCGAAGTGGCCCGCAGTACGGCGCCGCTCATCGTAATCGCGATGGCGACCCTTCCGGCGTCCGCCTGGCTGCTCAGAAAGAAGACCTCATAGATGCCAAAGCGTGATGATCCTCGAAGTGTCGAAACGCGCGAGCGGCTCGTTGGAGCCGCGATCGAACTGTTCGGTCTCGCCGGATTCGACGGGACGACGACCCGCGCCATTGCCGATAAAGCGGGCGCGTCCCTTGCCGCGATACCGTATCACTTTACGACCAAGGAGAAACTCTATCTCGCGGCCGCGTCCTCAATTGCCGAACAGGTAACGCAAAGACTCGCGCCAGCGCTGAAGGTTCTCGACGCCGAAATTTACAGCGGCGCGCTCAGCCGAAAGAAGGCAATCACGCTTCTCGAAGAGTCCTTCATTCCGTTTGTGACGATGCTGGCAAGCCGTGAGAGCGAGAAGTGGGCAAGGTTCATGCTTCGCGAGCAGGCTGCGCCGACGGAAGCATTCGAAATACTCTACGCCAGCGATGTCGGCCGCTTCTTCCGCAATGTCATCCATCTAACCGCGATTGCGAGCGGCGATGTTCCGGGGTCCCAGACCGCCCGCATTCGGGGTCTGACCCTCGTCGGCCAGGCGCTGGCTTTCCGCGCCGCGCGGGCGCTATCCTTGAGAACTCTGGAGCGCGAGGATCTGGGTCCTGAGGAAATCGCGGCTGTCACCTCTTCAATTCGCGAGCATATCCGTCTGTTGCGATATCTATAGAGGGGTTGGTGGAGCAGACTTTCCTATATGGGTAATTCGATCCGATACTGCCGATGACTAAGACAGTTTCCTGTTCCGGCGCTGTTCAATCGCCATCAAACAGGATGGTCATGAGCAGGGAAGAGTCCTGAACTCCCAGCAACGAATGGAGCTCGTCATGGTCAAGATAGACCCAGTGTCCGGGCAGCAGCTCAATCGTGGTGCCAGTGATCCGCAACTGGACGTGCCCTTCAATGCACTGGAACATGATCTGACCAGCGACCTTATGGGATGGGATTTCCGTTCCGGCCAGGAGGACGAGCCGTATCGCTTCGAAGTTTGGGGTGCGGACGATGGCGCTGGTTTTTTCCGTGCTCAAAAGGGAGCCGAACGGGCGAAGGTCGACACGCTCGCCGGATGCTGCATGCTTCAGCGCCATAGCATTGTCTCCATTTGTTTTAATCTGACTGGATTGAAGGATGCGGGCTGCACCTGCGATCCTGTCGGCATAATGTTGAGTTACCTCTCGTTACATACAGTGAGGCGGTGCGTAGCGCGATCCTTGATTGATGTGATGGGCTGCCGACGCCGCGGAATCACCGGACCGAGGTGTGCATTGCCAATTCTCGTCGGCGGTGGTGATTGCGCCTGAGGCAGTGCGCGTCGTGGTCACCTGATTGAGTATGCCCCCAGGAAAATGGTACGCTTTCGCGGACTGCGCGTCCCGTTCTTCATGAGCGGAAAGGATTGTGAAAATGCTCGCCAAGCCGGCAGGGGGCGAATCTGTCGTCGAGCTGCGGATCGAGAACATCGCGCTGCTGTTCGATCCGCTTGATCCGTTTCCGACGCCTTCCCGGGACCTCTCACGGGCGACCGAAGAGTTTATCGTCGGGTGGGCGAGAGAATTGCTTCGAGGCGCGCAGATCAGGCTTGTCCTGCATGTTTCGTCACTGGGAAAGCATGATGCATCTGAAGTGCAGACAGCATTCTCCAATCACTTCCGCCAGCGAGAACGAGGACTGAAGGGCGATATCAGTGAGCTTTTCCGGGTGGGGCGGACGTCCCTGATGATCGGGCTCGCCACGCTCACGGTCTGTGTTCTTCTTGGACAGGCAGCCTCAATTCTGCTGGGCCCCGGATCTGCATCTCGCATACTGTCGGAGGGATTGATCATCCTGGGATGGGTTGCCAACTGGCGGCCCCTGGAAATCTTCCTCTACGATTGGTGGCCTCTCGCGCAGCGGCGGCGGCTTTTCCGGCGCCTGTCGGACGCGCCCGTCGAAGTGAGAACGGACTGATCTTGCCGGCCTTGCCCGCAGTCCTTGAGTTCAATCCAGCCACAATCCGAACGCAGCGGCGCCTGCAAGACAGGCCGCCAGCGACGCGCCGGCGAAGTAGAGTCCGAACTGAAGATTGCCGGTAAAAAAGGCGAGGACTGACTTGCTGAACATGTTGGCGAGCGCTGCCAGCAGGATTGCAGCGACGGCGAGGCCGGATGGGGGCTGCGACAGGCGGGTCACGTTCAGGATCACGGCATCGACATCCGCAAAGCCGCTGAGGATGGCAAGCGGCAAGACAGCAATGTCGCCGGCCCAGTTCGTTGCCAGGGCAATGGACACATTCAATCCTGCGATCAACAGTGCAAAGCCCGCGACGGACCTCATATCGAGCGGGCTCTTCAGTTCAGGCAGAAGCGGCTGGCCGGCCGGCCCGTTCCGCGGATGAAACAGATAGAGCGCCCCTGCCGCGCTGACAGCAACAGACGCGCCGAGTACGGGCAGGATTTCGGAAAGCAGGTGAGGCGCGAGAACGCTGACCAGCAGACCGATCCGGATCAGCATGACCAGCGTTGAAAGCGATGCCGCGGCTGCTGCATCGGGCGCCGTTGCAGTACCCTTGCGCACTCGGCCGGCCAGTTCTGCCACCGTCAGCGTGGAGGAAACCAGCGAGCCGATAACCGCGCCGAGTGCGAGTCCGGCCCTCGCACCGAGCACGCGGACCGCAACGTAACCGGCGAACGAGATTGTTGCGATGAGGATCGTCAGGAACCAAAGCTCTCGCAGGTCAATTAGTCCCCAGGGATCAATGGGTCCCGATGGCAGCAGCGGTAGCGCGATGAATGTCATCGCAAGGATCAAGAGGGCAGATCGGATCTCCGGCCATGTCAGGCCTCCCAGCCAGGCATGAAGGCTTTGCTTGAACGCCAGGATGCACACGGCCGCGACTGCCGCTGCCGCCGCCTCATGCAGGTATCCAAGCCCGGCGAGACCGCCCAGGGCGAACGTCAGGAGGCCGGCAATGGTGCTCGTCGCCGAAAAGTCCTCGTCAGCAAGCGTTTCGCGCCATTGAAACGCGCCGAACAGGGCGGAAAACGCAATCGCAATGGCCGCAAATGCAGCAGCGCCAAGGTTTGTGCCAACGACCGCTGCGATACCTCCAAGCAGTCCGGCGAGCGTAAACGTCCGAAGGCCTGCCGCTCGGGAACCCGGTTCATCACTGCGCTGTTTCCAGCCGCGCTCAATACCGATCAGCGCGCCGATTGCGAGCGCTGCAGTCAGTCTCTGGAGCAATTCAGGTTCCACGGCGAGGCCTCACTCTTGACCTTGTTGAGGTGCGAAACGGACACAGAATGCATTGAGGACATGCAGATACTTGTCATAGCAGACGCAAAAGCTGCTGAATCAATGAGAAAGTTGAAGACGCCTGTCAGCAGGCTCTCAAATATTGAATGACCGCTTGCTGAGCCGTGCCGGTCGTACCGTAACGTAACCATTCATATCATCGCGCCCCATCGCAACAGGAGCTGCGCCGAGACATAGAGGATGAGGATGGCGGTCAGGATACGGATGATATCGGGCTTGATATGATATCCGGCCAGCCAGGATCCCATCTGGCCACCTATCAGAACAGCAAGCGGCAGGGGCCAATAGGGCAGGGCGAGTGAAAGCAGGGCGAGGTCCTGGAGTTTGAGTACCTGCCCGACGAGGCCCGACAGAGAATTGACCAGGATGAACAGGCTGCAGGCGGCCGCGATCTGCTTGGCGTTTCCCCAGCGCAGGAAGTAAAGAACCGGGGCAAGGAATATCCCCCCGCCTATGCCGACCAGGCCTGACAGGATGCCGATCGCCCCGCCGATGCCGGCCGCGAGAACAGCCGGAACGCGGCGCGGTTGAGACGCCGGATCGGATTGTGGGGTTCCCCGCTGCAGGGCAAGATGAACCCCCGAAATCAGCAGCGCAGCGCCGAGCAGGCCTACGAACGTTGTCTCGCTGATTGCCAGCCGGCCGCCGATCCAGGCCGCCGGGACCGAAGTCATCAGGAACGGTGCGAGCCGCTGGGCGGACAGGTCTCCGGTCCTCGAAAACCGCCAGACGCCGCCGGTCACCACGATCACGTTGCAGACGAGCGCAATCGCAGGAACCAGTCGGTAGTCCGCGCCGCTGAGCACAAGCAGGGCGTTATAGGTCGAGCCCCCGCCGAAGCCGACGCTCGCATAAAGGATGGCCGTGATGAAGAACGCTGCGGTCAGCACGATTGGCATTGATCGATCTGTCCTCGCGCATCTGCCCGTCTACTCCTAACGGCAGGGCGGGCGCTTCCCCATTACAATCGTCTGGCGGCGACCGGGAAAATAGCAGACTGCCGGATGATCAATGTCATGCCCCATCGCCTTGAGCTGGTTTAACAATTCCGGGCAGGTTTCGGATCAGGACGGACGCAAGGTGAACGGATGGGCGGAGTTTGTGGGGGCAGCGATTGTCTTTCTCGCCAGTCACGCTTTGCCCGCCCGGCCCGGCATACGCGTCCGGCTGACGGCCGCGCTGGGCCGGCGAACCTATCTGGCGATCTACAGCGCCGTGTCGCTGGCGCTCCTCGCCTGGCTCATCCTTGCCGCCGGCAGGGCGCCCTTTGTCGGTCTCTGGCTGTGGGTCCCGCAGGGGCTCTGGATTGCCAATGCCCTGATGGCCCTCGCGCTCATTCTGGCCGTCGGGGGAACAGCCATCGCCAATCCCTTCAGTCTTGGCGGCCGTGCGGACAGGCTATACGATCCGGACCATCCCGGTATACTCGCCCTCACTCGGCATCCCTTGCTCTGGGCTCTGGTGCTCTGGTCTGCGGCGCACCTCATTGCAAACGGGGATCTTGCGCACGTTCTGCTCTTTGGCAGCCTCGGGGGTTTTTCGCTCGCCGGGATCTTCGCCATGGAAAAACGCAGCCGCAGGCTGGCCGGGGCGCAGTGGGCCGGCCTCAGCCGTGCCACGAGCTTCGTGCCGTTTGCCGCCCTCCTGACGGGCCGGGCGAGCTGGGCCTCGCTCCTGCAGCCAAGGATGACGCTTGTTCCCTTCGTCTGGGGCGGGATTGTTCTGCTGCACCGTCCCACGATCGGCGTCTCTCCGCTGCCCCCGTTTTGAGGCGTTTCAGCCCATGCCAGTAAAAGGAATTGTACGTATGCAGATAGAGTTTCATGGGCGCATCGGGACGCCTTTTGGCGGAGCAGCGCATGTTGATATTGCGATGGACGGGCTCGCTGTCTCCGGCCTGAGAGCCCTGCTCGCCAGCCAGTACGGCGTCGACGCCATCTTCCACCGGTCCGTGCGTGCGGCCGTCAATGATGAGATTGTCACGGAAGATCATATCGTCCAGGCAGGCGATACGGTCGCGTTCATGAGTCCCGTCTCTGGAGGATGAGCTGAGCCCCGTGTTCGATATCACGCTTGCCCGCGCCCTGCATGTTGCCGCCATTGTCCACTGGATTGGCGGGGTCACGTTCGTGACGCTCGTCCTGCTCCCCGGCGTGCACCGCCTCGCCGAACCGACCGAGCGGGCACGCCTGTTCGAGGCCATTGAGAGTGCTTTTTCCTGGCAGGCAAAGATTTCAGTCACGCTGGCGGGGCTGACCGGTTTCTACATGACCCACCGGCTCGCGGCCTGGGGACGGTTCCTCGATCCGGCCTTCTGGTGGATGCACGCCATGGTGGCGATCTGGGCGGTTTTTAGCATAGTCCTCTTTGTGCTCGAGCCGCTATTCCTCGACCAGTGGTTTCAACGGCAGATGCAGAGCCAGCCCGGCGGCACGATGGCAATCGTACAACGCGGGCACCTCGTTCTTATGACCTTGTCATTGGTAACTGTCCTGGCCGCCGTGCTCGGATCTCACGGCGCACTTTATTGAACATCGAGGGTTGGACATGATCCAGGAAAGATCAGAACACAATTTGCACGCGGAGCTTGCCGCTTCGCCGATCGATGTCACGGCCAGGCTGGACGACCTGCGCCTGCGCGCGCCGGGCCATGGCGCCGTCGTCTCGTTTCAGGGATCCGTGAGGTCCGTGACCCGGCAGGGAGAACCGCTTGACCATCTGGTTCTCGACTACCACCCGCGAATGACGCTGGTTTCCCTGCAACGCATCGCCAGGGCCGGACTGGAAAGGTTTGATGTGAGCGCGGTGTCAGTCGTCCACCGCTGCGGCGCAATGACCCCAGGGGAGGTCATCGTCTTTGTGGGCGTGACCAGCGATCATCGAAAGGAAGCGTTTCTGGCCGCCGAGTATCTGATGGACCGGCTGAAGTCGGAGGCCATCTTCTGGAAGCGGGAACTCGGTCCATTCGGCGAGCGATGGATCGAACCTACAGAACGCGACGTTATCGACCTTGAG
This sequence comes from Alphaproteobacteria bacterium HGW-Alphaproteobacteria-18, assembly GCA_002841155.1. Taxonomy (GTDB): domain Bacteria; phylum Pseudomonadota; class Alphaproteobacteria; order Caulobacterales; family Hyphomonadaceae; genus Hyphomonas. The sequence goes on along the minus strand of PHEH01000004.1, from coordinate 210,879 downwards.
AGATGGAATGAAAAAGATGCCGGGACTTGATGAAAGCCTTCCCTTCTATCCGCTGAATATTGCGGTGCTCACCGTCTCGGACACGCGCTCTGAGGAGACAGACACGTCCGGAGGCCTCCTTTGCGACCGGGCCAGGGCTGCCGGCCATGCACTGGTTGAGCGTGCCATCGTCAGGGACGAAGTTGACGAAATCCGGCAGGTTGTCGGCCGTTGGATCGCCGACCCGGGGATTGATGTTATCCTGACAACTGGCGGCACCGGTTTCTCGCCGCGCGATGTGACGCCCGAAGCCCTGAAACCCCTCTTCAGCCGGGAGATGGATGGATTTTCTGTGGTGTTCCATACAGTCAGTCTCGGCACGGTGGGAGTTTCCACGCTCCAGTCGCGCGCTTTTGCAGGGCAGGCCGGTGAGACTTTCATCTTTTGTGTTCCGGGTTCGACGGGCGCTTGCCGCGATGCGTGGGATCATGTTTTTGCGTTCGAGTTCGACAGCCGGTATCGACCCTGTTCACTCGTGGGCCAGATCGCCCGCTACCGGGGGATCTGCCCATGAGTGAACTCACACACCTTGATCAAGACGGCCGTGTCCACATGGTGGATGTCGGGGCCAAGACCGTCACCGAGCGACGCGCGGTCGCAAGCGCCCGCGTCCTCTGCCGAAGGGAAACCCTGCAGCTCGTGCGCGACGACAAGGCGCCGAAAGGCGCCGTGATAACGACCTCAGAACTCGCAGGCATCATGGCCTCCAAACGCACGCATGAACTCATCCCGCTCTGTCATCCGCTCGCCTTGTCCAAGGTCTCCGTCACCGTAAAACTCGACGAGGCTTTGCCGGGCTTCAGGCTCCAGGCAGAGGTGCGCACGCAGGGCCAGACCGGTGTTGAAATGGAGGCCCTCACGGCTGTGACTGTTGCCGCCCTGACCCTCTATGACATGCTCAAGGCCGTCGATCGCGGTATGGTGATCGAGGCTGTCCGGCTTGAAATCAAGAGCGGCGGCAAGTCAGGTGACTGGGCGGCGGAAGAGGAAAGCCGGTGATCAGCTTCGACGATGCGTTTCAAAGGGTCGTGGAGATCGCGGTACCTTTGGGCACGCAGTGCGTGCCGCTCGGCGAAGGGGCAGGGCGGATACTGGCAGAGCCTGTCATCGCGCGTCTCTCGATGCCGAGGTGTGACGTCTCGGCGATGGACGGGTATGCCGTGCGAAGCGCAGACCTCGGCGCCGTCCCGTTCTCCCTTCCGGTACGCGGCGAGACGGCGGCAGGAAGCCCGCCAGGTGCCGAGTTCGCCCCGGGAACGGCCGTGCGGATATTCACGGGCGCGCCGGTGCCGGTTGGCGCCGACCGGGTGATCGTCCAGGAAAATGTCGAGCGCGAGGGTGAGCTTGCAAGAATTGTTCGCCCCCCCGGAGCAGCACGCCACATCCGCGAAGCGGGCTCCGACTTCCGGGAAGGGGACATCCTCGTTCCGGCCGGCCGCCAGCTTGACTGGCGAACACTGACGGTCGCCGCCGCCGCCGACCAGTCACCCCTGAAAGTCTATCTCCGGCCGCGGGTCGCGATTCTCGCGACCGGCGACGAACTCGCAGTCCCCGGAGAGGCGAGCGGCATCCCTGGCGCCATACCGGAAAGCATCTCCCCGGCGATTGCCGCTTTTGTAAGGAGCGCGGGCGGGCAGTTGATCAGCCGGGAAATGTACCCCGACGATCCGGCCCAGCTGCGGCTTGCTGCAGCCGCCGCGCTTGCCGGCGCGGACCTCCTGATCCTCATCGGCGGTGCGTCGGTCGGTGACAGAGATCACTCCCGCAGCCTGTTCGCCGGGCCGCCTGATTATATTTTCCCGAAGGTGGCCATCAAACCCGGCAAGCCTGTCTGGCTCGCACGGATAGGCGGCAAGCTGGTGCTCGGACTACCGGGCAATCCGACATCGGCCCTGGTGACCGCGCGGCTGTTTCTCGCGCCGCTCCTTGCCGGCCTTGGAGGCCGGGATGCAGCGGCAACCGTGGTTTTTGAAAGCTGGGCGCTCGCAGCGGCCCTTCCGGCGGCGGGCGACCGGGAAACCTTCGTCCGGGCACGGATCAGGGACAATCGCGCCATGCCGCTGATCCATCAGGATTCCTCCGGCCAGGCCAGCCTGCTCGAGGCGGACCTCCTGCTGCGCCAGCCGCCCGGCAACAGTGACTTTCAGCCAGGCGAGACGATTCAGGGACTGCTGTTCTAAGGCGCGTCCAGGCGGGATTTATTGATCCGGATCAAGCAAAGGAGATCGGAATGAGTAACAACGAAGAAGTTATCCGCGATTTTATTGCCGCCTGGTCGCGTCTCGATGTGGATGAGCTTGTCGGGTATTTCACTGAGGACGGCATTTACTACAATATGCCCTTCAAGCCCGTGCAGGGACGCGCCGCGCTGAAAGTCTTCATTGCGAATTTTCTCAAAGGCTGGACAGCCACCGAGTGGGAGATTCTGACCTTGGTCGCCTCAGGCGATATAGTCATCGCAGAACGGCTGGACCGAACGAAACTCGGTGAGCGCTCTGTCGATCTGCCCTGCTGCGGCGTGTTCCAGATGCAGGATGGGAAGATCAGGATCTGGCGCGACTATTTTGATCTCGCCACCTATACGAAAGGCGCTGTAGGCGGCGGATGATGCGTGCCTTTCAAGGCTCACCTTGATCATCATCAATCCGGCTTTCTGATTATTTTGCGAGCGTCTTTGGAGCGCGCAGCGTTCCGCCAGCCGCACAGAATCAGGAAGCCTGACCGTCCGTTGACTTCAGAAGACAAGGACGACTGCCATGCCCTTCGATACACCGCTCGCTCAGGAGATCTGGGACAAGAAATACCGCTTCCGCTCCGAGGCGGGTGAAGATGCCGACCTTTCGGCCACACTCGACCGGGTCGCGAATGCTGTCGCCGGCGCTGAAAAGCCGGCAGTCCGTAAACGCTGGCGCGCGCGGTTTCGCGCGGCGCTCGACGACTTTCGGTTCATCCCTGCCGGACGCATTCTTGCTGGCGCCGGCACGGCGCGGAACGTGACCCTTTTCAATTGTTTTGTCATGGGAACGCTTCCAGACAACCTTTCCGGCATCTTCGAACACCTGCGCGAAGCGGCAGTCACGCTGCAGCAGGGCGGCGGTGTGGGGATGGACTTCTCGACGATCCGCCCGTCAGGCGCTCCGGTGAAGGGCGTCGGTGCACAGGCAAGCGGTCCCCTGTCGTTCATGGATACGTGGGATGCGATGTGCCGGACCATCATGTCCGCCGGGCAGCGCCGCGGCGCGATGATGGGATGTCTGAGGATCGACCATCCGGATATCGAATCCTTCATCGATGCCAAACGGGATGGGACGCGGTTCCGGAACTTCAACCTGTCCGTTCTCGTTACCGACGCGTTCATGGAGGCACTCGAGCGGGGCGAGACCTGGGACCTCGTATTTGAAGGAACGCCTTACCGGACATTGCCCGCTTCCGAACTCTGGGACCGGTTGATGAAGGCGACCTTCGATGCCGCCGAACCCGGCGTCATCTTTGTCGACCGTGTGAACGCCCTTAACAATCTCGCGGGCAGCGAGGTGATTGCCGCCTCCAATCCCTGCGGCGAGCAGATGTTGCCGCCCTATGGCGCCTGCCTGCTGGGATCGATCAACCTGGCAAGGCTTGTGGGTTCACCCTTCGAGCCGGATGCGGGTATATCTGCGGAGACCCTGGAAGAGATCACCGCGACGGCGGTGCGTTTCCTCGACAATGTGATCGACATTTCCCGGTATCCTCTGGACGCGCAGGCGAAGGAGGCCCGGAGCAAGAGACGTATCGGGCTCGGCGTAACCGGCCTTGCCGACGCGCTCATCTTCTGCGGCGCTGCCTACGGATCAGATGAGGCTGTAGCCCTGACCGAGCTCTGGCTGGGAACCGTAAAACGTGCCGCCTATCGCGCCTCGGCCCACCTCGCGGCAGAAAAGGGACGCTATCCGCTCTATGACAGCGCCGTCCTCGACCGGCCAAACCTTCTCTCTCTCGATCAGGAGACGCGGGCGCTGATCGCAGAAAACGGGCTGCGCAATGGCTGCCTGACGTCGATTGCGCCCACCGGAACGACATCGCTGCTCGCGGACAATGTATCGTCCGGTATCGAGCCGGTCTTTGCCTTTTCCTATACCCGCAAGGTCTTGCAGGGCGACGGTACCCGGCGGGAAGAGCCCGTCACTGATTATGCCTTGTCAGAATGGCGCAGGACCCGTGCGGACTATCCGTTGCCGGACGAAATCTTCGTGAGCGCGCAGACGCTCACGCCGGATGATCACCTCAGGATGCAGGCCGCCGCCCAGAGATTTATCGACAGCTCAATTTCGAAGACCGTGAATTGTCCCGCCGAAATCTCCTTTGATGCGTTCAAGGACGTATATCTCCAGGGCTACCAGATTGGCTGCAAGGGGCTGACGACCTATCGTCCCAACGCGATTACCGGGTCTGTCCTGTCTGTCAGCGCACCAGCGCCGGCAAGTGCGGCGAAGGTTTCAACAGAGAACGCCTTGTCGCCGCGCGAGAGACGGCTCGAGGGCGCGACCTACAAGCTGAAATGGCCGCTGAGTGCGCATGCCGTCTATGTGACCATAAATGACGCGGACGACGGGCAGGGACCCAGGCCGTTCGAAGTTTTCGTGAACTCGAAGAATATGGACCATTATGCCTGGACACTTGCATTGACCCGCATGATCTCCGCCGTGTTCCGGCGGGGCGGCGATGTGGGCTTTGTCGCTGAAGAGCTTCAGGCGGTGTTCGATCCGCAGGGCGGCGCGTTCATGGACGGACGCTATGTCCCATCGTTGCCGGCGGCCATCGGACGTATCGTCTCAGAACATCTGGGCATGCACGATCATGTCGCGCCCGCCACGTCGCCGGATGCAGCCTGCTGCCCGAAATGCGGCCAGAAGGCTCTCGTCCGAAAGGAAGGCTGCGACACCTGCCTTGAATGTGGCCACTCGAAGTGCGGCTGAGATCAGCAAAGGAACAAACGGTTCATGGCCACTACATCCCAGCAGGTACGTGACTATCGCGGACCGGCGCTGTTCAGCTTCGGATTTCGTCCCTTTTTCCTTCTGGGGGCGCTGTGGGCCGCGGTGTCGGTTCCGCTGTGGATCGTCACCTATGCCGCCGGGCCGGATGCGCTCCCGGTGAATGCAGGCCTTGCGTTTCACGTGCACGAAATGGTGTTCGGGTACGGGTCGGCCATTGTTGCGGGATTTCTGCTGACCGCCGTACCCAACTGGACTGGCAGGTTGCCTGTCTGCGGTCTCCCGCTGATGGTATTGGTGACGGTCTGGGTGGCCGGCCGTGCGGCAATGCTCTTCCAGCCAGGGCCGGGCTGGGTGCCCGCGATGGTCGACAGCGCTTTCCTGGTGCTGTTCGCGGGAATCATCTGGCGCGAGGTGATCGCGGGACAGAATACCCGCAATCTCAAAGTCGCCGCTGCGGTCAGCCTGCTGGCGTTGGCGAACATCGCATTCCACTGGATCTCGCTTGATGATGGTGGACTGCCCCAGGCGGCTATTCGGGCAGGTCTTGGCACCTTGTTGTTTCTGATCCTTTTGATCGGTGGACGGATCACACCGAGTTTTACGCGCAACTGGCTTGCCCGTCAGGGCGGACCACTGCCGGAAGCAGCAGGGCGGATCGATGCAGTTGCACTGGCGGTCTCTTTCGCAGCGCTCGCGGCCTGGGCCGTGTTCGGAGGGATGTTGGCCTCGTCAATCCTGCTGCTGGTCGCAGGCATCCTGAACGGCGTTCGCCTGTCGCGCTGGGGCGGGGAGCGCACGCTGGCCGAGCCGCTGGTGACAGTCCTGCATGTGGGGTACGCATGGGCGGCGCTTGCAATTGTCCTGATCGGGCTCAGCGGCCTCTGGCCTGAACATGTGCCTCGCATAGCGGGCCTTCACGCAGCGGGTGCGGGCGCGGTTGGTGTCATGACCCTGGCTGTGATGACGCGCTCAAGTCTCGGGCATACCGGGCGTGCCTTGACGGCCGGTGCGGGAACCCTTGTCATATACGGGCTGGTGAACGTAGCGGCCCTGGCGCGCGTTGCCGCGCCGTTTCTGGACCAGCCTTACCAGATGCACGCAAACTTCCTTGCGTCCGCTCTCTGGTCCGGCGCCTTTCTCGGGTTTGTCTTTGTCTATGGCCCGAGGCTTGTTTCGCCGAGGCTCGGCAAAGCTGCTTGATGCGGCGCCCCAGGCGCCTTGACCCACATCAATCCGCTTACCCCGGAAGGTCAAAGACAGGGTCCGAGGGCCGCTCTAGCGTGGCTCAAATCGCTCCGAGCCTGCTCGCCTAAAACGTTTCGATATCACGAACCGTCAAGGCGCTCCGGCCGCGGGTGGTAAGGGGAAACCCTGCCGCCTCCCGTTCTTGGAAAGGAGCCTCGCGATGGTATCTCCCGGCGCAGCTGCGACGGACGCATTCGGACGCAGGTTTCGTTACCTGAGACTTTCGGTGACGGAAGTGTGCAACTTCCGCTGCACCTACTGCCTGCCGAACGGTTACACAAAATCGGGCGCCATGGATTTCCTCGCCGCTGACGAGGTCGCGCGCCTGGTCCGCGCCTTTGCAGGGCTCGGTATCACCAAGATCCGCCTCACAGGCGGGGAGCCAACCGTTCGCAAAGACATCGGTGAGCTGATCGCGTGCGCCGCGCGCCAGCCAGGCATCGGCAAGGTTGCTCTCACTACCAATGGCTGGAACCTTGCGCGTCATGTCGACGACTGGGTCGCGGCCGGGCTGACACATCTCAATGTCAGCATGGACGCTCTTGACCGCGACACCTTCAGAAAAATAACCGGGCATGATCGGCTGGAAGATGTTCTCGCCGGATTGGAACGGGCCCAGGCGCTCCCGCTGAAAGCTCTCAAGGTCAACGCCGTGCTGCTGCGCGACGGGCTGGAGGACGGGTTTTCAGCCTGGACACGGTTCGTGAAGGATCGGCCAATCGCCGTGCGCTTCATCGAGCTCATGCGGACCGGGGACAACAAGGCCTTCTTCGAACAGCAGCATGTCAGCGGGCAGGTACTTCGGACCTGGCTTCAGGACCGGGGCTGGACCCCTTCGGAACGCGGCGCTGAGGATGGACCAGCCATCGAATTCACGCATCCAGACTATGCCGGGCGTATCGGCCTTATTGCGCCTTACGCGGCAGGCTTTTGTGACGGCTGCAACCGGCTGAGGGTCACGGCGCGCGGGCAGCTTCGTCTTTGCCTGTTCGGGCAAGGCGGCAGAGATCTGAGAAAACTTTTGGTCGATGACACGCAGATTGGCGAGTTGCAGGACTGCGTCGTGGATGCGCTGACTTTCAAACCCGCTGCCCACGGACTGCATGCGGGTGATACGGGCGACATGCTGAACCTGGCCCAGGCGGGCGGTTAAGCGCTGCCTTTCCCGTCGAGCAGGCCTTTCTGGCGCTCGGTATGCGCCTTTCCAAGCTCATTGCGCGGCTGCGCAAAGTGGTTGTCGATGAGCGGGCTGGGACGCGCCAGCCGCTCAAGCGCTGTAACTTTCTCGAGCCTTACCCGGGCGCCGTCGACGGTCACACCCTGCGCTTGGAGCTTCAGGAAAGCGCGCGACAGGTTTTCGGGCGTCATACCCAGAAGCGAAGCCAGGACCCGTTTTTCATGCGGCAGGACGATTTCGATTTTCCCGCCCTGGCGGGCGCGTTGGGTCAGCAGGTAGTTGGCCAGCCGCTCGGTCGAGTCGCGCAGTTTGTGATTCTTGATCGAACGCACGAGGCCGCGATAGCAACCGGAGAGTTCTTCCGAGACGGCAAAGCAGAATTCCGCATCTTCTTTCATCGCGCGGCGCAGCGACTCGCCTGGCACCATGAGTATCTCGGACCGCTCAAGCGTTACGGCAGTCATCAGCGCGTCTGCATCGAGAACGACAGCAGCCAGAATGAAGGTCGACACGGGCCGCAGGATGGCGAGCGTGGTATCTTTCGATTTCCACCCCGCGCCCAGTTCGACCGAGCCTTCCAGAAGGATGTAGAGGAAATCGACCGTGTCGCCTTCCATCAGAAGGGTCGTGCCCGCCGGGAACTTCTGCAAAAATCCGCCGGCAATCGCCTTGTCGAACGTTGCGTCCGTCGAGGCGCGGAAAAACGATAGATGACGGATATGTTCCGCATCAGTTGGTCTTAATGGCATGCGTGCCTCCTAAGGGGCTGTTGCGGAACGAACGTCGCGCGGACAACGGCGCGCGGGGGCAAACCTTGGCCGCTCACAGCCCTAGCCGACGCTTGATAAAAGTCAAGCCGCGCATTCGGATCCGTCAGCGGGTCTGATCGCAGACATCATGCTTCGCAGTGCTGCCTGTCAGGCCTGCGCAGATTGATCTCAATTGGTGCAGGCCAGCGCACATTCGCCAAGCCGTCGCTTCACAAAAATCAAGGCTCGCCGGCCGCGTGAATGACACCTCTGGGGCGCTTCAGGAACCTCTGGCGCTTACGGGGAGGGCGCAACCATGACACCGACTGTCAATCCAGCTGCCAAAGGGGCAAACGCTGCCCTCGGTCTGACAACATTCGCCTTCACCGCCTGTTTTGCGGTCTGGACGATTTTTGCAATCCTCGGCCTTCAGATACAGAAGGATCTTGGGCTCACCGAGACACAGTTTGGCCTGCTTGTCGGAACGCCGATCCTGACAGGTTCCCTGTCGCGTCTCGTGCTCGGAATATGGGCCGACCAGTATGGCGGCCGGATCGTCAACCTCCTGGTCATGCTCCTCGCAGCGCTCGCCACGTGGCTCCTGACCTTCGCCGAAACCTATCCGCAGTTCCTTCTGGCGGCGCTCGGGATCGGTATCGCGGGCGGATCTTTCTCTGTGTCGATCACCTATGTGTCAAAGTTCTTCGCGCCGGAAAGGCAGGGCTCTGCACTTGGCATCGTCGGGGCGGGAAATGTCGGCGCCGCTGTGACCAAGTTCGCCGCGCCTCTGGTGATGGCGGCGATGGGATGGAAAGGGGTCGCCAACGTCTGGGCGCTCGCGCTCGTTGCCGTTGCGATCGTCTTCTTCTTCTTCACCAAGGATGATCCCGACCTGGCGGCGCGCCGGCTCTCAGGTGCGCGCCCACGCAGTTTTGCCTCCCAGTTCGAACCTTTGCGCAACGTCCAGGTCTGGCGGTTTTCACTCTACTATTTCTTCGTGTTCGGTGCGTTCGTGGCACTGGCCCTCTGGCTCCCGCGCTACCTGATCGGCGTATACGGCTTCGACATAAAGACGGCCGGCATGCTGGCGGCGGCCTATTCGGTTCCTGCATCCCTGTTCCGCATCTACGGCGGCCACCTGTCGGACAAAGTCGGCGCACGGACGGTGATGTACTGGACATTTCTTGTGTCCGTTGTTGTCACGTTCTTCCTCTCCTATCCTCCTGCCTCGTATGTGGTGGACGGTGTCCGCGGACCGATCAGCTTCCGGCTGGCGACAGGCCCTGCCGTGTTCGTCATCGCGATCTTTGTGCTTGGCTTTTTCATGAGCCTCGGCAAAGCGGCGGTCTACAAGCACATACCGGTCTATTACCCCAAGGATGTCGGCGCGGTGGGCGGACTTGTCGGCCTCATGGGCGGGCTCGGCGGTTTCATCCTCCCGATCGTCTTCGGGCTGTTGAATGACCTGACCGGTATCTGGACAAGCTGCTTCATGCTGTTGTTCGTGGTTGTCTCGGCATCGCTGATCTGGATGCATTTCGCCATCCGGCACATGGAACGCCAGGCCGCCGGTGCGACGCTCGATGCGCTGCCTCAACTGCCTGAAATGCAGCCCATCCACGGAGAAAAGGAAGCGCGCGCACTTGCCCCCAAGCTGATCGAGGACTGGAGGCCTGAAGATCCGGCGTTCTGGGAGAAAACCGGAAAGTCAGTTGCGTCGCGCAATCTCTGGATTTCAATTCCTTCACTCTTCCTGTCATTTGCCGTGTGGATGGTCTGGTCGGTTGTCGTCGCCAAGCTGCCGCAGATCGGCTTTGCCTACACAACCGACCAGCTTTTCTGGCTTGCTGCGCTCCCCGGCCTCTCCGGTGCCACGCTGCGGATCTTCTACAGCTTCATGGTGCCGGTTTTCGGCGGGCGGCTCTGGACGACGCTCACAACCTGGTCGCTGATGATCCCGGCGATTGGCATCGGTCTGGCGGTTCAAAGCCCGGGTACGCCTTACTGGATCATGCTTGCCCTGGCTCTGCTCTGCGGCCTCGGTGGCGGAAATTTTGCCTCCTCGATGTCGAATATCGGCTTCTTCTATCCCAAAAAGGAAAAGGGCAACGCGCTCGCCATGAATGCCGGGCTCGGCAATCTCGGTGTCAGCGCGATGCAATTCCTTGTGCCGATTGCTGTGACCGCCGGTGTTTTCGGCGTTCTCGGCGGCAATCCGCAGGTCAGTGCTACAGGTGAAGAACTTTTCCTGCAGAACGCCGGATTCATCTGGGTCCCGTTCATTGCGCTCAGTGCCTTTGCGGCCTGGTTCGGAATGAATGATCTGTCCACGGCCAAAGCGTCCTTCTCTGATCAGGCCGTGATCTTCCGGCGCACACACAACTGGATCATGTGCTGGCTCTACACCGGCACCTTCGGATCCTTCATCGGATTCTCGGCGGCGTTCCCGTTGCTGACCAAAACCCAGTTTCCTGAAGTCAACGTTCTGCAGATCGCGTTTCTCGGGCCGCTCGTCGGCGCCCTTGCGAGGTCGTTTACGGGCTGGATTTCAGACCGCTTTGGCGGCGGACGTGTCACGATTGCCGTGTTCCTCCTGATGATGGCTGGCACTATCGGTGTTCTCTATTTCCTTGGGGCCAAAGACCAGCCAGGTGCTTTCACGGGCTTCTTTGCCTGCTTCATCCTCCTCTTCTTCGCCACCGGCGTCGGCAACGCCTCTACCTTCCAGATGATCCCGGCGATCATGCGCAAGGAGATCGCGCGTCTTGAGCCTCACCTGAAGGGCGATGCCCTGCTTCGACAGTCGGAAAAGGAAAGCGCCGCCATTACCGGCTTTACGAGCGCGATCGCTGCCTATGGTGCCTTCTTCATTCCGAAGAGTTTCGGGATGTCGATTGCGGCAACCGGCAGCGCCGAGACAGCCCTCTACGCCTTCCTCGCTTTCTACGTCTCCTGCCTGCTGATCACATGGTTCGTCTATGTGCGGCCGGGCGGGCTCCTCCACGATGTCGAGCGCCGCCGCGCGCCCGCTCTCACCCCTGCACAAGCTGAATGAACGGAAGCCCCCGATGAGCCACACACTTGATCGCCTGACCTTCTTTCGCCGCAAGACAGAAACCTTCTCTGCCGGACACGGCGTTATCAATGACGAGGACAGAACCTGGGAGGAGGCCTACCGGAACCGCTGGCGCCACGACAAGATCGTGCGCTCGACGCACGGTGTGAACTGCACCGGATCCTGTTCCTGGAAGATCTATGTGAAGGGAGGCATCGTCACCTGGGAAACCCAGCAGACCGACTATCCCCGCACCCGGGACGACTTGCCCAATCATGAGCCGCGCGGCTGTTCGCGTGGTGCAAGCTATAGCTGGTATCTCTATTCCGCAAACCGGGTGAAATACCCCCTGATCCGTGCCCGGCTGCTCAAGGCCTGGCGGGCGGCAAGAAAGACGATGGCGCCCGTTGCTGCCTGGAAGTCGATCCAGGAAGATCCGGACAAGCGGGCTGACTATGTTACCCGCCGCGGCCTCGGCGGTTTTGTTCGCGCCGGTTGGGAGGAAGCCAACGAAATCATCGCGGCTGCGAACGCTCATACCATCCGGAAATGGGGACCTGACCGCGTATTCGGCTTCTCGCCGATCCCGGCCATGTCGATGGTCTCCTATGCTGCCGGCGCGCGCTACCTGCAGCTCATCGGTGGTGTCACCGGATCTTTCTATGACTGGTATTGCGACCTGCCGCCAGCAAGTCCCCAGACATGGGGCGAACAGACAGATGTCGCCGAAAGCGCCGATTGGTACAATTCGGGCTTCCTTATCCTTTGGGGATCTAACGTTCCCCAGACACGCACCCCGGACGCGCACTTTTACACCGAGGCTCGATACAAGGGCGTGAAGTCGGTCGTTATCTGCCCGGACTATTCCGAAGCGTCGAAATTCTCTGATCTCTGGCTTGCGGCCAAGCAAGGGACTGATGCGGCGCTCGGCATGGCTTTTGGCCATGTAATCCTGACGGAATATCACCGCGACCGGCAAGTGCCGTATTTCCGGGACTATGTCCGTCAGTATACAGATTTGCCGCTGCTCGTGCGGCTTGTGCCGCAGGAAGATGGCTTCGTGCCGCAGCAGCTCCTGCGAGCCGCAGACTTCGACGGCGCGCTCGGGGAGAGCAACAATCCGGATTGGAAGACCGTCGCGCTGGATGAGAAGTCCGGAAAAATCGTCGTGCCGAACGGCTCGATCGGATTTCGCTGGGGCGAAGACGGCAAATGGAACCTTGAGGAACGGGACGCCTCTGGCGCAGAAACTGAACTTCGCCTCGGTCTCAAGGGCGTCGAAGACGAGATTGCCAAGGTCCGGTTCCCCTATTTTGCGAACACGGCGTCCAACGGCTTTGCATCGACCGACCATCCGAGTGTCCTGACGCGGAACATCCCGGTAAAAAAGGTCAGGCTTGCCGACGGTTCGGACGCACTCGTAGCCTGTGTCTACGACCTGCTCATGGCCAATTACGGTGTCGATCAGGGGTATGGCGGCGAGCATCTGGCTGCCGGCTATGATGACATGGAGCCCTACACGCCCGCCTGGGCAGAGGCGATCACCTCCGTCTCGCGGGAGAACATCATCGCGACGGCCCGAGGTTTCGCGACCAACGCCGAGAAAACCAATGGCAAGTCCATGGTCATCATCGGTGCCGGCATGAACCATTGGTATCACATGGACATGAACTACCGCGCCGTGATCAACATGCTGGTCATGTGCGGCTGTATCGGACAGTCGGGTGGCGGCTGGTCACATTATGTGGGCCAGGAGAAGCTTCGTCCGCAGACCGGTTGGGCGCCGCTGGCCTTCGCAACCGATTGGGTCCGTCCCCCGCGGCAGCAGAACTCGACCTCCTTCTTCTATGCGCATACCGACCAGTGGCGGTATGAAACGGTGCCGGTCGGCGAAATCCTCTCGCCAACGGCCGAGCCGGGAGATTGGGCCGGCAGTTTCATCGATTACAACGCGAAAGCTGAACGCATGGGCTGGCTGCCGTCGGCGCCGGCACTCAAGACCAATTCTCTGGAGATCGCAGGCCGGGCGGAAGCTGCCGGCAAGGATGCGAAAGACTATGTCGCGCAGGCGCTGAAGTCCGGCGAGCTCGAGATGTCCTGCATGGATCCGGACGATCCACACAATTGGCCGCGTAACATGTTTGTCTGGCGCTCGAACCTGCTTGGTTCGTCCGGCAAGGGACATGAGTATTTCCTGAAACACCTGCTCGGGACCGACCACGGCGTGCAGGGCAAAGACCTTGGCGAAATGGGTCAGGACAAGCCCCGCCAGGTCAAGTGGCACGACGAAGCGCCGCGCGGGAAGCTCGACCTTCTCGTATGTATCGATTTCCGGATGTCTACGACCGCAGTCTACTCTGACATCGTTCTGCCGACCGCGACCTGGTATGAGAAAAACGACCTCAACACGTCCGACATGCACCCCTTCATTCACCCGCTGGGCGCGGCCGTCGATCCGGCCTGGGAGAGCCGGTCGGACTGGGAGATCTTCAAGGGCCTTGCCAAGACCTTCTCGGAAATCGCACCGGAAGTACTGGGTGTGGAAACGGATGTGGTTCTTTATCCCATCCAGCATGACACCGCCGGCGAAATGGCGCAGGCACACGGCGTGAAGGACTGGTATGCCGGAGAGTGTGAGCCGGTGCCCGGCAAGACCATGCCGACGGTCGTCACCGTCGAGCGCGACTACAGCCAGATCTATGCAAAGTTCACCTCCCTCGGACCTTTGCTGGACAAGCTCGGCAACGGCGGAAAGGGCATTGGCTGGAGCACGGAGCTTGAAGTTAAAAAACTCGGTTCATTGAACGGCAGGGTGCTCGACGAGACCGTCGCCAAAGGGCGACCGATAATAGAGACCGACATCGATGCCTGCGAGACAATCCTCATGCTCGCCCCGGAAACCAACGGTGAGGTGGCGGTCCGCGCTTGGGAAGCGCTCGAAAAGCAGACGGGCAGGGAGCACACCCATCTCGCGCGGCCAAAGGAAGACGAGAAGATCCGGTTCCGGGACATTGTTGCCCAGCCGCGCAAGATCATCACCTCTCCGATCTGGTCCGGGATCGAGAGCGAGCATGTCAGCTATAATGCCGGGTACACGAACGTTCATGAGTTGATCCCCTGGCGAACCCTGACGGGACGCCAGCAGCTTTACCAGGACCATGACTGGATGCGGGCCTTCGGTGAAACCCTGGTTGTCTACAAGCCGCCGATCGACCTGAAGACGCTGCATGTCAAAGGCGACAAGCCCAATGGCAATACAGAGATCACGCTCAACTTCATCACGCCGCACCAGAAATGGGGCATCCACTCCACCTATACCGATAACCTGATGATGCTGACGCTCAACCGCGGCGGGCCCGTCGTCTGGGTGTCAGAAACCGACGCTCGAAAGGCCGGCATCGTCGATAATGACTGGGTGGAAGTCTTCAATGCTAACGGTGCGCTCACGGCGCGGGCCGTCGTCTCTCAGCGGATCCGTGAAGGGACGATGTTCATGTATCACGCCCAGGAGAAGATCGTGAATACGCCGGGATCCGAGATTACCGGAAAGCGCGGCGGGATCCACAACTCTGTGACACGGACGATCCTGAAGCCGACGCACATGATCGGCGGATATGCCCAATTGGCCTACGGCTTCAACTATTACGGCACGGTCGGTTCAAACCGCGATGAATTCATTGTCCTTCGCAAGATGGCGAAGGTTGACTGGCTCGAAACACCTGCTGCTCAAACGGAGGGCGCACAATGAAGATCCGTGCACAGATCGGCATGGTGCTGAACCTGGACAAATGTATTGGTTGCCACACGTGTTCGGTAACCTGCAAGAATGTCTGGACCAGCCGCGAAGGCGTTGAATACGCCTGGTTCAACAATGTCGAAACCAAACCGGGGATTGGATTTCCCAAGGATTGGGAGAACCAGAAGCGCTGGAACGGTGGCTGGCGGCGCAAGAAGAATGGCCGCATCGAGCCGCGCATGGGCGCCAAATGGCGTATCCTCGCGAAGATATTCGCCAATCCGGACCTTCCCGAAATCGATGACTATTATGAGCCGTTCGATTTCGACTATTCCCACCTCCAGACCGCGCCGGAGATGAAGGCGTTTCCGACCGCACGTCCGAGATCAAAGATCACGGGTGAGCGCATGGAGAAGATCGAATGGGGGCCGAACTGGGAGGAAATCCTCGGCGGCGAGTTCGAAAAGCGCAGCAAGGATTATAACTTTGAAGGTGTCGAGAAGGCCATCTATGGCGCCTTCGAACAAACCTTCATGATGTACCTTCCTAGGCTTTGCGAGCATTGCCTCAATCCGACCTGCGTGGCGGCTTGTCCTTCGGGTGCGATCTACAAGCGCGAGGAAGATGGCATCGTCCTGATCGATCAGGACAAGTGCCGGGGTTGGCGTATGTGTGTTTCCGCCTGTCCGTACAAGAAGGTCTACTACAACTGGGATAGCGGAAAGTCCGAAAAGTGTACGTTCTGCTATCCGCGTCTTGAAGTCGGGCAGCCGACAGTCTGTTCCGAGACCTGTGTCGGCAGGATCCGCTATCTTGGTGTCCTCCTCTATGACGCCGACAAGATTGAAGCCGCTGCAAGCACGGCGGATGAACAGGATCTCTATCAGGCCCAGCTCGATGTATTCCTTGACCCCAATGATCCGGCCGTCATCGCGCAGGCCCGGCTCGACGGTGTACCTGAGGCTTGGATCAAGGCGGCCCAGGTGAGCCCGGTTTGGAAGATGGCCATGGAGTGGAAAATCGCGTTTCCGCTTCACCCGGAGTATCGCACGCTCCCGATGGTCTGGTACGTGCCGCCGCTCTCGCCCATTCAATCGGCGATGGCTGCGGGCGCGCTCGAGAACGACGCAGAGATGCCCGATGTGTCATCGATGCGCATACCGGTGCGCTATCTCGCGAACCTTCTGACCGCAGGCAAGGAAGAGCCCGTCGTTGCCGCACTGGAGCGCATGATGGCCATGCGCAAGTACATGCGCGCGAAGACCATTGAAGGCGTCATCGATCATCCCACGGCGGAACGTGTCGGGCTGACGGCGCGCCAGATCGATGAGATGTACCGGTATCTGGCTATCGCAAACTATGAAGATCGCTTCGTCATTCCCACAACTCACCGCGAAACGGACGAAGACGCTTTCGATCTTCGGGGCGAATGCGGCTTCACGTTCGGAAATGACTGCTCAGGCGGACGCACTGAACTTGGCCTGTTTGGCAAGGACAAGCGCTCGCGGTCCAAGACACCGATGGAGACCTGAACCATGGCGGTTACATACCGGGCGCTTTCGCGCCTCCTGTCTTATCCCGAAGCTTCTTTGCAGGCCGAGGCCCGGCTGTGCGCTGAGGCCATAATCAGTGAGGGACTGGTCCCTGATCGGATCTCGGGTTCGCTCGGCAAGCTCGCAGAATATGTTGCGGACGGAGATCTCTATGAGCTCCAGGCGGCATATGTTGATCTCTTCGACCGGACACGAAGTGTTTCGCTTCACCTCTACGAACATGTTCATGGCGAAAGCCGGGAACGGGGTCCTGCAATGGTCGGTCTCGTCGAACTCTACCGGACGCATGGCTTAGAAATGGACGTGAGTGACCTTCCGGATTATCTTCCGGTGTTCCTCGAATTCCTCTCCATACTGCCGGAGGCAGAGGCTGCTTCGCTGATCGGCGAGGCTGCTCATGTACTTGAAGCGATCTCAGAGCGGCTCAAGAAGCGCCAGAGCAATTACCGCGCCGTCTTCGGCGCGCTCCTGTCCATTTCTGACAGGCCTGCCGACAAAGCTGCTGTTCAGAGCCTGCTCGCGATCAAGGATGATGATCCGAGCGACCTGGCGGCGCTCGACAGGGCGTGGGCCGAAGAGCCGGTCACGTTTGGCGCCGGCGATGCGCGCGATGGCTGTTCTGCGCCTCAGCAGGCACCAGCGGCGGTGAAGGCACAACGGCCATGATACGTTCGTATGCCTACATTTTTGCCGGACTGACACTCGCCGCGATGGGACCCGCTGCAGCGGCTCAGAACGCTGATATCGATGGCGAGCCGGTCATTGACCTCCGCCTCAGGAGCGAATTTGTCGATCAGGCAGGCCTGGACGAGACGACAGCTCTGACGCTGCGAGGGCGGGTTGGCTATGAGATAAAGACGAGCCGCGGCTGGAGCGCGCTTGTTGAAGCAGAGGCGATTGGCCACCTCAATCAGGACTTCCCGGATACCGTACGGAACGTGCCTGGCAAGGCGGTTGTCCCGGACCCTGAAGCGTTTGAGCTGAACCGGTTGCAGGTTAGCTGGAAGGGGGACGCTGGCAATGCCACCCTTGGACGCCAGCGTATCATCTTTGACGATGCACGCTTCGTGGGAAATGTCGGATTCCGCCAGAACGAGCAGACCTTCGATGCCTTGCGGATCGGCTATGCAGGATTTGAGGCAGCGACCCTCGACTATGTTTACATCGACAAGGTGCATCGCATCTTTGGGGATGACAGCCCGGCCGGTGAGTTTGAAAGCGATTCACACGTGGTGCGGCTCGGCGCCAAGACGGGGCTTGGAGAGTTCGCCGCAACCGCGCTGCTCCTCGATTTCGATAACGCGCCAGCAGCCTCGTCCCAAACCTATTCCATGCGCTGGTCAGACACATGGGAAACGGTAGCGGGTTCATTCGGGATGACGGCTCTGGCTGCGCGCCAGAGCGATTATAACGGAAATGGTCCGGCCGAAGATCTGGGCTTCCAGTCGTACGGCGCTTCGCTTGCGCGCGGCAATTACTCAGGTTTCGCTAACCTGGATGTTCTCGAGGGATCGGCCGGGCAGGGGTTCGCGACCCCTCTGGCGACGCTTCACGCCTTCCAGGGCTGGGCGGATGTGTTTCTCAACACGCCGGCTACCGGGGTGCGAGACCTGAGCCTCGGCCTGCGCGGCAAGGGACTTGAGATCATTGAGAACGCAAAGCCTGCAGGTTGGGCGCTGATCTACCATGACTTCGATAGCGATAATGGCGCGGTGTCCTACGGCCGTGAATTCGACGCCGTGTTCACCCTGCCCATCAATGCCTGGCTGACGCTCGAAGCCAAAGGGGCCGTCTTCGACGGCGCCGCTGGCGGGCCCGCAGACAGGACGAAATTCTGGCTTGCGCTCGACGCGAGCCTCTAACGGATTGAATAAAGGAGGCCAGACATGGCTCAGGAACACGTAACTTCTCTTGCCAGCGCAGGCTGGTTAGACCAGGCGATGTTTGGATACTATCCTTACATTGCGTTGTCGGTGCTCGCGATCGGCTCCGTCATCCGGTTCGACCGCGAACCTTATACTTGGCGTTCCGGTTCGTCACAGCTCCTGAGGCGCAAACAGCTCGTGCTGGGGTCGGTGCTCTTCCACCTCGGCGTCCTCGTGATCTTCGCCGGCCATTTTGTCGGTCTGCTGACTCCCATTCAGCTTTTTGATGCAGTGGGCATCAGTCACGGCGCCAAGCAGGTCCTCGCGATCGTCGCAGGCGGCATCGCCGGTGTCTTCGCCATCGCGGGCGCGCTCATTCTTCTTCACCGCCGCGTATTCGATCCGCGCATCCGTGCAAATTCGAGTTTCGGCGATACAGCTATTCTCGCGCTCCTGACGGTCCAGCTTGCGCTGGGGCTGTCGACCATTCCGCTGTCCGCGCAGCATCTCGACGGGTCTGAGATGGTCAAGTTCATGGCCTGGGCACAAAGCATTTTCACATTCAAGCCCGGCGCCGCCAACCACATCGCTGAGGTACACTGGATCTTCAAGGCGCATCTGATCCTTGGGCTGACGATCCTTCTTGTTTTCCCCTTCACCCGTCTCGTCCACATGCTCTCTGCGCCGGTCTGGTACCTCAACCGGCGTGGCTGGCAGCTTGTCCGGACGCGCCGCAACATGGCGACAAGCAAAAAGCGGGCAAGCACAACAGCGGGAGGTGTGTAATGTCGGTCGCTGTTGCAGTATTTCACGGTGTCGAAATCCCCGAAACCCTTCTGGCCGGGGAGACCCAAAACCATCACGCACCGACGCTGGCGGACGCACGCGCCATGGCCGGCCGCGCCCTCGCCGCGAAGGCGGTTCTTCTTGATCGCGCCCGCGAACTCGGGCTCGAGCCCGTTCCTGAGCGAAATGCAGATGACCAGGAGGAAACCGAAGAGGAGGCGCTAATACGCGCCGTGCTCAGCGCAGAAATTGACGTGAGCTCGGCGCCAGAGGCCGATATCGAGGCTGTATACGACGCGCGTCCGGACGCCTTTATGTCGCCCACGCTTCTGGAAGTGTCGCATATCCTGATCGCATCTGCAGATGAAACAGTGGAAGGCTTCACATTGGCGCGCGCGCGGGCGCTTGACCTGATCGACCGCCTGAGAACCCGGCCGGAAATGTTCAGGCATCTGGCTGCAGACCATTCTGCATGCCCCTCTGCGAGTGAAGGCGGGACTTTGGGACAGCTGCGGCCCGGCGATGTCCTTGAGAATATCTGGAACGCGGCGATGAGCCTTGCGGTTGGCGAGATTGCTGCCGAACCGGTACTCACGGAACATGGATGGCATGTCGTTCGGCTCGACCACATGTCTCCGGGTGCACAACTACCGCTCGACTATGTTCGCCCGCATATTGCATTGCAGCTTGAAGCCAAAGCCTGGACGAAAGCGGCTGTGCGATATGTTGATGAACTTTTGTCCAATTCGGCTGCAGCGCCGCGCCTCAAGTTAGGCGACGATGGCCGGCTGGCTGATGGGGAAACCAATCTCTCCCGGCTTGACGGCCTGCTTGGGTCTGCGCTTGCAGACATTGAAGCTGCGTATGCACAATTGCCTTTGCAGGCCCGCCAGTCGGTTGAGGCAGCCGCTGCGCGTGGAGGTGAGCCGGCGGCAGATACGCTGGCGCGCGCGATCCGGACCTTCCTTTCGGACGCAAACGACGAAGCTTGGACACAGATCATTTCGAAACTTCGCGATAGCGCCGCGCCGCTTGCAGACAGCCTTGCGCTGATCGTTGCCCACCAGTTCCCGCCGCTTCGTAAACCGCACCGACTTATCCACATCAGAAACGGAACTGAGACTGCACCCTGAAGAGAAGGACATTGGTTATGGCCAGCATGAAGAAGTCCGGCGTTCTGGAACCGGTGCCAATCGAACTCCTGCGAGAGCCACTGGTCTGGTTCTTTGCCGAGCATTACCGCCACCGCGATGTCTGCAAGCGGCTGCTTGTTCTGCTCGACACGGTCGATCATGACGCAGACGCCCTCCAGGCAATTCATGACTTTCTGGAAAGTGACCTTCCAATTCATATTATCGATGAGGAAGACGACCTCTTTCCGCTCCTGCGCAGGAGATGTGAGCCGGATGACCACATTGAAAATGTCCTTGGAATGCTCTCCGGCGAGCACGCCAATGACATGCATGATGCGCAGGCGGTAAGAACTGTCATCGCGAAAGCAATATCCGAGGAACGCGGTTTGCGATGCTATTCGGAATCGCGATCCGTGATCGAACATTTCTGCAGCGCTCAGAAACGTCATATCGCTATGGAAAATGCGGTGGTCCTGCCCATCGCCCGGATCCGGATCACGGAGTCAGACCTGCAAAGTCTCGGCCAGCGCCTGGCTGCTCGCCGGGGGCTTCCTGATCCTTTTGCGGAGACTCCATGATCGAAAGTCTTCTGAACAACAACATGGCGTGGGCCAGCGCACGGGTGCGTGCAGATTCACAGTTCTTCCGGCGGCTTTCCGAACAGCAGTCTCCGGAATACCTGTGGATCGGATGCAGTGACAGCCGGGTACCGGCGAACGAAATTGTCGGGCTCGATCCAGGCGAGTTGTTCGTCCATCGAAATATCGCCAATCTCGCACCGCCGCGTGACATCAACTTTCTTTCCGTGCTTCAATATTCGGTAGAGGTCCTGAAAGTGCGCCATATCATCGTGTGCGGCCACTATGGATGCGGCGGTGTGCGTGCAGCCCTGGATACAGAGCGCAGGGGACTGATCGATCACTGGCTACAACCAGTTACTGAACTGGCGCGCGCCCATGCTGATCATCTGGATACAATCACGGACTTTGAAGGACGGGTAAATTTGACCTGCGAGCTGAATGTTCGCGCGCAGGTCGAGTATGTTGGACGCAATCCCTTCGTGGCTGACGCGTGGCGCCGGGGGCAGAAGCTGGCGGTCCATGGCTGGATCTACTCGATCCGTGACGGACTGCTTCACGATCTCGAATTGACGATAGAGAATGCCAGGGACGTCGATGCACTGGTGCGGCGTCGCTGGTCTTCGAATGCCTGATATTGTCGCTGTCATCCTTGCAGGTGGGGAAGGGCGCCGGATCGGCGGGCACAAACCCATGCAGCGCGTGAACGGCCTGCGCCTCGTAGACATTGCTCTTGCGCGTGTGCGAACCTGGGGGATCGAGGTGGCAGTTTCCGTGCGATACACGGGCCAGGTTCCTGAAGTCGATGTGCCCGAAATTCTTGATGCTCCATTTGAGGGCCCCATCGCGGGCCTGGTCGCGGCCCTTCATTGGGCAGGCTCGGCGCGTGCAGTCTCGCTTCTGGTTGTGCCCTGTGACACGCCTGCGCTGCCACCAGACCTGCTGGCCCGGTTGAAAGCTGTGTCAGACGCCACGTGTGCGCCATGCTTTGCAAGGTCGCGAGGCGGCGACCACCCAGCTTGCGCCGTTTGGCCTCTGTCGGCGACGACCGAAGTCGAGGCATTTGCCACGGCAGGTGGACGAAGTCTCAAAGGGGCGTTGGAGCGGTGCGGCGCGCACGCAGTGGAATGGCGCGACGAAGGCAATGACCCCTTCTTCAACATCAATACCGAGACTGATCTTCAAAATTTCCAGATGAAGAGAGTTTGAGCAAAGGCCGCCCCGAGAAGGATTCCCTTCGTTCGGGGCCGGAGGAATTTTCTGTTACGGCCCGTTACGTTGATAGGATGAGAAGGAACTCAGCGCCTGACATGATTGCGCGGATAGATGCCGGCAGGTCACCAGGTCTTACCTGCCAGCATTTCCGCTCCTGCATTTGATCCGTCGTGCTCCCTTTCCCGGCTAGGCTTGCCGTGTGTATTGGCCATGATCGGCCTGTTCACTCTGCAGCAATGGAAATGGGGCCCGTATCGAGCGGGCGCTCCAGTGCATTCCAGTCGATCTCGGCGTCCGTCGCAGCGTTCTCGTAGTGAAGAACACCAAGGGCTTCGAACTTGGGCTTGACGCTTTCGGTCAGCAGTCCGACGCGCTTGAGATTTGGGATCATCCGCTCAAAGAGGAAGTTACGGAAGGCCTGCCCACCAGTCGAGTCGATCGACGCACGCCGGGCTTCTTCACGGTCAAAGCCGAACTCTTCTTCGACGATGGTTGAGAAAAGTCTTTCCCGCATGATCGCGCAGGCCTCATAGGCGAACTGTGCGCGCTCCTCGATTTCCTGCTCAGGCAGCGACTTGATCCAGTCTTCGAGGTAGTTGACCCCAAAGGCGACGTGCCGGCCTTCATCCCGCATGACGAGATGAAGGATCTGGCGAAGAAGTGGATCGCGCGTCGTCTGTGTCATGGTCTGGAACGCCGCAAGGGCCAGACCTTCGATCAGGATCTGCATCCCGATGAATTTCAGGTCCCAGCGTGGATCGGTGAGGATCTTGTCCAGCAGAAGCTTCAGGCTCGGGTTGACGGGATATTCGATCCGGCAGCGCGTGCGCAGGTATTTGTTGAACACCTCGACATGGCGTGCCTCATCAAAAGTCTGGGAGGCAGCATAAAGCTTCGCATCATAGGTCGGCGCGCAGGAGACAAGCTGCGAGGCAACCATCATCGCACCCTGTTCGCCGTGCAGGAATTGCGAGAGCACCTGGGAAAGGGATCGCCACGCATATTCGCTGCGTTGCTCGTCGCTCATCGCCAGGAAAACCGGGTGATCGTGCAGGGGATTGAGACCGGCCTGCGACGGACCCTGCGACTTGTCGAAAGGCACCTCCCAGTCGACATCCAGCTCAGCGTTCCAGTTAAAGCGTTTGCCGAGTTCGTAGAGCCGCCGGATCTTGGCGTTCGCGCTTTCATAGTCCCAGTTATAAGAACCGGTCAGCGGCGTGTTGAAGATCTCGCGTACGATCTCGACATCTTCCGGCGACAGCTTGTCGGCGAGTTCGCCTGGATCTTCAAATGTGCGGGGCTGGGTTGGCGGCCCGGATACGAGCTTAACTTTCATCGTCGTTTCTCCCTTTATCGTGACTTGGCGTCTCGATTTCGCGCCAGTGGAGGGACGCTATCGGTACAAAAAATAAAGGATATACGGAAAATGACGGATGCGTCATCTTTGGGGGCGTGACATACTTTCCACGTCTTCGGGATCTCGAAATTCCGGGCAGCAGGAAAAGTAGTTGAGCCTGCCTTGTTCGGACGGATCGTCTCCAGATGGACAAGAAGCCCTTGGCGGTATTGTCTGGCAAGGTCGTAAACGACGGAGGAATTCCGTGTACGAAGTTCGAATGTCACAACCTCAGCGCCGACTGAGGTCCGAGAGCCAGCTCCTGTCTGCAGCCTGCCGCGTCGCGGTCCGTGTCGGAATTCAGGGGCTGACATGTGAAGAAGTCGGCCGACTCGCGGGCTATAGCCGGGGGCAGACCTATCAGCGATTCGGTTCCAGAGAGGGGCTGCTGGTTGCGGCGGTCCGCTATCTGAATGCCCGGCGCAAGCACCTGACATCTGAGCTCTGTTTGGTGAATCACAATGGGATTGATGCCTTGATGCATCATTTTTCGGCCCATGTGAGAGCCGCTTCGGCGGATTTTGAACAGGCGGCGTTTTTTGAAATACTGTCGGCCCATATTCCGGACCTTCCGGCCATGCGTAATGCAGTCGCCATAGCTAAGTCGGATTTGTTGGACGAGGTCGGACTGTTGATCAGAAAGGGGCTGGCAGACGCCACGATCAACCCGGCTATCAATTGCGAGGAAGACGCCGTGCTGTACCTGCGGCTGATGCTCGGCGTTGCAACGGAGTGCGCTATCTCAGGCCGGGATGATGATTTGCTAGATCTCAGAGAACGAGGACAGGAAATGGTGCGTCGGAGCTTTTCCCGATTAACGGTCGGAAACTGCTAAAGAACCAAGTCGGCAAGAAACTCCAAAGTCCGGCTGGCCCGGGTAAGGGGCGACTAATTCTTTAGCTGCGTCGCTTCGGGAGGTTCGCCGCAACAATTGGGGCTCAAGCACGGGGGCAGTATTGCGCTGTCTGCAGGCCGAGCAAAAAATACGTCTACGGCATACTCTTGCTGGTGGCGTGAATTCGAACTTTGTCAGTCCCCGCTAATGGCTTGCGAACTTTGTAACTTCAGCCCGAGGTTCAGCGGATGCTGGAGCGGCAGGTTATCAGCGTTACCTATGATCCCGAACTTGCCTCGCCGACCTCCAGCGATCCGACACCGCCTGCCTGAGATCTCTGGAGTTCAGAACCAATCGAGGCCGCATAAAGTTTCGCAGTCGATCTGCCCGCCGTGCTTTGCCCCGTCTCGATGAGTTTCATGCCGGATGAGTACGACTGCCCGAATTTCTGTTGGTCCGCCTAGAAAGAGGATCGCGAGCCGGCACTCTGGGCCAATGAATCTGGGATTCCCGAAGCTGCAAAAATATCATAGTTTATCGATCTGGCAGGACGGGTTGAATTGATCTCGGCGGGGTCCTCAAAAATGTGGACCAAATCCACACCGGAACGAGGACCAAGAGTCGATTTTTAACTCATAATACGTTGATAAATTAGGAAAAAGACTATGGATCGCGTCATGACGCCGATCCGCTTTCGTGCTCCAGTCTTTGCCCCCTGTCCAGTGATGAGCGGGCGCTTGCGGGAACCCCACGATCTGCGCAGCCCAAAAGCTGCTGGGATTCCTGACCTGGCGCAACACCGTCGGGCCGAACCCAGGCAAGGCGTTTCAGTTCAGTTTCGTTGACTGGCGGCGTCGAGGGCTGTCAGCGGCTATGCCTTCTGCGCCGCCGCAATCAACTCAAGACGGATGCCGCCAGGGATCTGGCACATCATGTGACGCGAGGGGCCCTTTCCAAGCGGTTCCGGGCCAAATTCTATCGTGACGCCAGGCGCACCTGCCAGTCGTGCGAACGCGGATGCGAGGCCTTGCTCGCCGTCCACGTTCAAGGCGAGGTGATGCAGGCCGACTGTGTTCTTGCGTTCAAACGCTACCAGGCGGTCCTTTTCCTGAACCTGCCAGAGAGACAAGAGAACAGCCGTGTCACGAACAAACACGGCCGGGTAATCCGGACGGGTTCCGACCTGGGTGAAGCCCAGGACACTGACGAAGAAATCGGCTGTTTCGGCGACGTCGGGAACCGTAAGGCCAATGTGATGGACGCCGTGGGTAAGGGGAATCTGGCTCATGCGTATTCCTTGATGTGTGAATTTTGACGCGCGGGGCCGTGACCTGAATCAATCCGGGACCGGCTAGTGTTGGAG
This sequence comes from Alphaproteobacteria bacterium HGW-Alphaproteobacteria-18, assembly GCA_002841155.1. Taxonomy (GTDB): domain Bacteria; phylum Pseudomonadota; class Alphaproteobacteria; order Caulobacterales; family Hyphomonadaceae; genus Hyphomonas. The sequence continues at coordinate 185,178 of PHEH01000004.1, read as the reverse complement.
GAACGGCGGCATGGGGTCTCCCATGCCGCGCAGTCGCCAGCTCAGTCGCGAGGGATTTCGCGATCGAGGAACTCGATCATCTCAGCGGCGATGTCTGGACCGTATTCCTCGAGAGCGAAGTGGCCGGTATCGAGCAGATGGAACTCGAGATCCGTCAGGTCGCGCTTGTACGGATGGGCTCCATCCGCCGGGAAAATCTGGTCATTCTTTCCCCAGACGATCAGGGCAGGCGGCTGGTGCTCCCGGAAAAGCTCCTGCCAGCGAGGATATTCCGATACGTTTCTAGCATAGCTCAGGAACATATCGAGTTGGATCTCGGCGTTACCCGCGCGGTCCAGAAGGTATTGATCCGTGAACCAAGTATCCGGGCTGACCCGCGTGACGTCTCCGACGCCATGAGTGTACTGCCACTTTGTTGCATCGAGCGTCAGGAGACCGCGGAGCGCATCGCGGTTTGCTTCAGACGGATCGGCCCAGTAGGCCTTGATGGGATCCCAAAACTCGCGAAGCCCTTCTTCGTAGGCGTTGCCGTTCTGGATCACGAAGCCGGTGACGCGCTCCGGGTGCTTTGCAAACAGGCGGTAGCCGACCGGCGCGCCGTAATCCATCACGTAGAGCGCGTAGGACGATACATTCTTCTCGGTCAGGAAACCGTCGATGATATTTGCGAAGTTCGCAAAGCTGTACTCGAAGGTCTCACGGGCCGGCATGTCGCTGGCACCGTAGCCTGGGTAGTCCGGTGCAAGCACATGGTAGGTCTTGGCCAGTTCCGGGATGAGGTTCCGGAACATCTGGGAGGAGGTCGGAAATCCGTGCAGCAATACGATCGTCGGGTTCGCCGGATCGCCAGCCTCCCTGTAGGCAATCTTGATCCCGTTGATCGTGAGATCGCGGTAGTGAACGGCCGGGGTCGCCGTGCGGGTCAGCGCAACGGGTTCAGATTGTGCGGAAGGCGCGCAAGCGCCGACGAGACCAATCACAAGGGCGGCTGCGGTTGCCGCAATAAGCAATGCCCGCCTCGACCGGGCGGCCTGGGGTGCTGCGGCGGGCGAGGTAACTTCTAGGCTAAACATCAGGTTCTCCATTTGCGCTTCGCGCGTTGAAATTCACGAAAGGTGTACAGATCGGTAAAGGTGACTTAGGAGACGTTAACCGATCAGTCAATGAAAAGTTCGCCTATTCGGGTGGAGGTTGTTATGCGCTCAGATGCAAATCTCTGTAATTTAAGCAGAAATGCTCTCTATAATTTACTTCTTGTGAAGTCGTGATATGTACAGAACGGTAAATGTAATCTGGAGGTCCTGCTGCCTTGAGTGCGTCGAAAAGGGATGAGCTCGTCCAAAGTGCGCTGAAGATCTTCTATGAGGGGGGCTTCAACGCCATCGGCATGGACCGGATCGCGGCGGAGACGGGCGTTTCGAAAACGTCGATCTACAAGCATTTTCGGACCAAGGACGATCTGATCCTCGCCACGCTTCGGCTGCGTGATGAGCAATTCCGGAACTGGCTGGTGCGCAGGGTCGAAGTGCTGGCGAGTGAGCCCTCTCTCAGGCTGGTTGCGGTCTTTGACGCCTTGCACGAGTGGCTGACTGAGCCGGGGTTCAGAGGCTGCATGTTCGTGAAAGCGTCTGCTGAATTTCAGGACCGCGCCAGCCCAATCCATGCTGCGGCGGCCGAACACAAGCGACTGCTCCAGCTCTATCTCGAAAAGCTTGCGGAAAAAGCGGGGGCCCGCAATCCGGCAGAACTCGCGCTGCACCTGCAGCTGGTTTCTGAAGGTGCCATCAACATCGCTCACCTGAATGATGCGCACCGTGCGGCAGATGCCGCGCGCGCTGCCGCACGTGTGCTGATCAATTCGGCATTCTTGCCCGCCGCAACGCCGGCAAACTCGAACGACTGATCTGTGAGGGGCCATCAGGGGCTGTGCCCGGGCACGTTGCGGCTATCAGGCTATCTGCTTGCTCATTTCAGATGTGGCGCGCCATCCCTTCGATTCATACAAGGGCGCGCCTTGCCTTGTGGCGTGCAGGATGAGGTAGCCGAGACCCCTCGACCGGAATTCTGATTCTGCCGCGTCCATAAGAGCCTTGGCAATTTTCCGGCGCCGGAATTCCGGCTCCACGAAGACATTCAGGACATAGCCGCGCCGGCTTTCAACCGGATGGGCAGGATGCGGCGGCCAATCGAGCTCCATCAAGCCCACGCCGGCAACAATGCACCCGCGAGCTTCAGCCATAAAGCCGAAATAACGCCCGTCCGACAGCCTGGGTTCCAGCCAGGCGCGGAATGGCGCCGCCATCGCTTGTACATCCGGTGCAGCCCGGCCCGCTTCCAGGAACATCCGGGCTCTGTGATCACAAATAACGTCGAGGTCTGCGGTTGTGAGTGCGCGGATGATCGTCATGGCTTTCGGGCGCTCCGTTTGCCCATCCTCGAAGACGCCGGCTTGGCCGCAGGCAAAAGGAGTGACATCAGCGCATCGTACCGCGGCTCACCTGTCACGCGGTCCTCAGCAGGCTCGAACATTCCCGAAAGCCGCAAAGCGACATAGCCGTGCATCATCGACCAGAGCGCAACCGCTACCGTGTCGATGTCACGGCCAGCATGATTGGGTTCCCGAGCAAGTTCGGTGCAGAGCGATGCATAGAGACTGTCGAGCAGCGGCGCGAGGTCGGCATCCGCATGATCAACGAGGTCGCTGCGCCACAACAAGTCGTACCGGTTCGGATGCGCAAAAGCATAGTTGGCAATCGTGTCCAGAAATATCCGGGCACGATCCTTTGTCCTGGATGCCAGTCCAGAATTTATGTGCTCCGAGATCTGTTCGAACTCGGCCTTCGCGACAGCGGTCAGAAGAGCCTTGCGATCCCTGAAGTGATTGGCAGGCGCGGCATGGGACACGCCCGCTTTCGCCGCGACCGCCCGGATCGTGACGCCGGCGCTGCCCTCTGCGTCGAGCAGGTTCAGCGCGGCCTCGATTAGGGCCCGTCGCAGGTTGCCATGATGAAAGGTCTTTGTTCGGGTCATGCGCCATATTGACAGTGTCAATTTTCAAGTCAATATAGACAGTGTCAACATCGTGACGGGAGAAGTTCATGAACAGGATTGTGGTGACGGGCTATGCAGCCGTCTTTCTGGTTCTCATCCCGGTCCTGGAAATCAGCGAGACGCATCTGCTGAATGAGGACTGGCCGGGACATGCGCGGTTGCACGAAGCCTGGCAGCTCCTTGCAAACGGCATGATCGCCGGCACGGCGCTTTACCTCGTCTGGCGAAAAGGGCGCGCCTTTGCGGCTCTGCTCCTTTGCCTGCCACTTTCGTTGCCTTTCCTGATCGCCTGGGCATTGCAGGGCACTTATGGCGGCTCGATGTTGCACACGGACGGAACCCAGATTGCGATCTACGGTATCAACGTGGCCGTCCCGATCGTGGCACTCCTGTTGCTTGCAACGCTGGTAGCGCTCCTGCTTGAACGGCGCCGGCGCAGTGCTGACAAACACGTGTGAGGGGCAGAGGTCTACTCACGGCCTAGGCCGATACGGTGATCCGGACGACATCTGCGAGAACTCCCACGATGCCGGCAATGGAGGTTGCCCATGCCCATTTGCGCAGCTTCCGCGCGGCGCCCCAGGAAAGCGCAAGATAGGCAGCCCGGCCAGCGGCATAGACAACGCTGCCCTTGGCAGACCAGACACCGAACGTGCCGACCAGCGGGATAAGCAAGATGCCTGCCGAAAACAGGAAGAATGTCTCCGAAAAGTTCCGGTGAACCTGCTGGAGGGTTTCAGAGCGTCCCATGACAGCAGCCTGACCCGCACCGTAGAGGGACATGATCAGTAGAATGAAGGTCTCAGTTGGCATGCAATTGCTTCGCCCCAAAAATTGCGCAGTTCGCGCGTTATGTAAGGAGCGGGCGCAACACGCGAGTAGCAATCGCGTGATGCGCCCGGCTGGACGTTTGCGCCGGGTTACCGGGCCGCTGCAAAATGACCTTCGATCAGGCTTGCGAACAGGACCGGCGTTTCCTGCATGGGATAGTGACCTGCATCCGTCACATAGTGAAAGCGCACGTTCTGAAGCCAATTGGCGATCGTCGCCGAGTAGTGAGCTTCCTGGAAACCCGGCAGGTCATTTCGCCCGCCGATCACAAGAACGGGCGTAGCAATATGAGCCTTTCGGAACGCTTCAGAGAAGTCTTCGTCGAGCCACATCGTGTAATAGCCTTTGAGGGCGTCTGGCCGAGACGTCTGCCGATTGCGGGCAGTCTTGCCATCGCCCCAGGCCGAGTTGAGCTTTGCCCCTGTCAGGGCGCCGAATGCCATGCGAGCGGTATCATCGTCCGAGATTGCAGCAGCGAGGAAAGCGCGGTCTTCTTCAGTCGCCGGGTAACCGTCCGGTGTAACAGGCGTTACCGCAACATAGCTTTTGAGCCGCCCGGCACCGAGCGCGTCATTGAGCAGGAACTTGAACCCCGCCATCCCGTTCATCGAATGACCGACGAGGTGGAACTGCGACCATCCGAGGTGATCGGCAAGGCGTGCAATGTCGCCGCTGACTTCGTCGGACGTGAACGCACCTTCGAGATTGCGCGACAGCCCGTAACCTCGGACATCGGCGAGGACGTAGGTGAAGCGGTCTTCATCCAGCCAGGGCAACACATCGTCATAATTGGATGCATCTCCCATCCAGTCATGCAGCATGATGACGTGCTCGGGGCCATGGCCGTGGATGCGGTGGCCAAGCAGGACGGTATCGTCCGCGAGTGCTGGTTGCCCCCACATGATTGCGGCGGCGAGAGAAGCAAGAAAGTTTCGGGTAAGCATAAGGTGTCTCCAGGGCGTGCGCGACATTGCGCAGCTTGAAAAGGAAAGTTGAGGATCAGATCGCTCATGCACAAGAACGCACAAAACATGCACTCAGTGTCTGAAAGTGCACTGATATCGGATTCGGTTTCATCGGCCGCTCTTCCGCTCCGGCAAGCCCGCCATCACCTTGTGGAGCATTGCCCTGTCGAGGCCGCGATCAGCCGGATCGGGGGAAAGTGGAAAGCGCTTATCATCCTCCGGCTTTTGGTGCGCACACGGAGGTTCAACGAATTGCAGAGGTCACTGCCTGGGTGCACCCAGCGCATGCTGACCAACCAGCTGCGGGATCTTGAGGCTGACAACCTTGTTCGCCGTGAGGTGTTTGCGGAAATTCCGCCCCGCGTCGAATACTCGCTGACCCCGGCAGGTCAGGCTCTCGAGCCGGTGCTGCGCGCGATGTGTGAATGGGGGCAGGTGCAGGTCATGCGAGAGCCGGCCGATTTTGAGAAAGTGCTGGCAGCAGCACGGTAGGCCAGCGCGCCGAACGAGGTTTGAGCCATGTGGCTACTCAGCCTTTAGCAGCCTTTCGCCGAACTGGATCGCGATGTCGTTGATGCTGGCTTCGCGGCGCTCCATCAGCCCCTCGGGGGTGAACTGCCAGAGTTCGTTGCCGTGGCTGCGCCACCATTGCCCGGTCCGGTCATGCCATTCATATATAAAGCGCACGGCGATGCGGTTGCCGGTATAGGCCCATAGCTCCTTGCGCAGGCGGTAGTTCAGTTCGCGGTCCCATTTCCGCCTGAGGAATGCGACGATGGCAGGTCGGCCCTCGAAATGCTCGTCCCGGTTCCGCCAGACGCTGTCCGGCGTATAGGCAAGGGCGACTTTCTCCGGCTCCCGCGTGTTCCAGGCATCTTCAGCCGCTTTCACTTTCTGAAGCGCCGTGATCTCGGTAAATGGGGGCAATGGGGGACGGGACATGACATTCTCCGGAGGGGGGGTGGTTCAAGAGGGCCGGATACGGGCCGCGCGTTACCGCGCCCCGAGGGGAAGATCGCAGGCGGCAACATGCCGGCCCGTACCCGGTTTCTCTGGATCAGCTGGCTTTTTCGATGCGCGAAACGGTCTCTTCGGTCGTCCAGAGCGCGTTGGCGACGTAGCGGAAGTTGACCAGTGCCGCGAGGTAGCCATCGCCTTCCGGAAGCTTCGCTGCTGCGGTCGCATCGCGCACGACGGCGACTTCGAAACCCTGCTCCAGAAGCTCATAGAGGTGAGCCTGGGTGCAGAGGTTGGCCGACATGCCGGCGAGGATAACCTTGTTGATCCCCCGCTTGCGCAGTTGCAGAACGAGGTCATTCTGCTGCGGGCCGTAAACCTTGTGCGGGCTGGCAATGACCGTCTTGCCGTCCAGGATGTAGGGCTTGTACTGGGGCATGAAGTCCGAGCCCGAGCCTTCAAAGCCTTCGAGGGTATACGGACCTTTGCGGTCAAACATGCCGATGGTGTGCATCAGTTTTTCGAGCGGGCCTTCGAATTTCCAGCCATGATCGGTCGGATGATAATGATGCGGAGAAATGAACAGCGGCATGTCATTGGCCTTGGCCGCTTTCATCAGCTGTTCGAGGTTGTTGACTGTCCCAAGTTCAGTGACGCTCTCGCCGACGACCGCCCAGGTGACGCCGTCCGGCGACAGGAAGTCGATCTGCGGATCCGTGATGACGATGGCTGTATCCGATGCGGTCACGATCATGTCCGTCTGCGGAAGGGCGGGCTCAGCCGGATCGGCATAGGCAGCCGGAAGCGATTTGGGCAGATCGGCCGGCTTGGCCTGAGCGGTTGAATAGGCGGTCATGCAGGCCGTCACCGAAAGGGCGGCGGCAAGTGCAATCAGGTTGGTGCGAGACATCTTGTCCTCCAGGGTTTGTGTTTGAAAGGCGCAGCAGGCCGGTTCCGTTCTGACCTGCGGTGGGGACGCAGAGGGCTGTCAGAGCGTAGGGGAACGTGGAGCCGGCCTGCTGCTTGGTCCGGATCAGATGATCCGCCTTGCGAGCTGCAAGGATCCTCAGGCCGCGCGGGCGGCGTCCAGTTTCGGGAAGTCGACTTCCGTATCGAATACTTCGTTCAGGTAGTTGGTGAGCGTGTTCAGGGCGACGTGTGCCACGATCTCGACCAGCTCGGCATCGCTGAAGCCGGCATTGCGGGCGCGGCGGACGTCTTCCTCGCTGACGCGGCCGCGCTCACGGATGATCTCCTGCGCGAATTTCAGTGCGTAGGATGCTTTCAGGTCGCTCGCGTTGCCGGTACGGGCAGCTGCGATTTCGGCATCATCCAGCTTGGCAACATTGCGCGCGAGGAAAGTGTGGGCGCTGTTGCAATATGTACAGCCATTGTAGTTCGCGACTGCGAGGGCGATACGCTCGGTGACGGCGCCGCCGAGTGTGCTTTTCGACAGGGCGCCGTTGAGCGCCAGGAGGCCTTCAAGCGTCGCCGGGCTGTTGGAGACGAGCCGGTACATGTTCGGCACCATGCCGATTTTCTTCTGCACGCCCTCAAGCAGGGGGCGCGATTGTTCTGGGGCTGCAGAGATGTCTGCAGGGGTTGGGATGCGGGACATTGGGAATTACCTTTGTTTGGCCGGATCGCAGTATGCTTCCGTGAAAGACATATGGCGTACCGAACGATCGGTACAATAGTTGCATGGAAATTTTATTGGCGGCATCTTCACCAGATCAGTGCAAAGCTTGGAGGATTGGCGGCCGACCTTATCTCTTGAACGACTCTAGGCGCAGCCGAAGTGATCTTGGGTAAGGCTTATAGACTCCGTGAGGTTTATTCGGGCGCAGGAGAGCCTATATAAATCAGCGCCATGGCGATCACGGCAGCAATTTCATATTCTTTATAAGGCTTGGATCGCAGCGATCCGCCGTCCGGAGCGAATTACTTGAGTAACCAGAAAGCCGAAATTGTCGATGTCATCGCGAACCTGTTCCGTCGGAGAGGTTATGACGGGGTCTCGTTGGGAGATATCTCGGCAGCGACCGGCCTCGGCAAATCCAGTCTCTACCATCACTTTCCCGGCGGCAAGGAAGAGATGGCAAGCACGGTCGTTGAACAGGCCGCCAGCAACATGCAGGCCTTTGTCTTCACCCCGCTCATGGCAGGAGATTCGCTGGAATCCCGGATTGACGGGATGATTTCGTCCGTCACCGGAATTTATGGCGGCGGCGACGATCCCTGCCTTCTGGCAAGTCTCCTGTCGAGTGACGAGAACGGGCCGCTGGCCGAAAGGGCGGGTGAACTGATCCGGCTCTGGGCGGACCGGATCGCGAATGCGCTTCGCGCAGAGGGCATCGAACGCAAGGAAGCCCGGCGGAGAGGCATACTCGCCGTTGCGCTTATCCAGGGAGGCCTGATCACGTCCAAGGCATTCGATTCCGGCGAACCGTTCAAGGAGGCGATGGCGACCGCACGAACTGTGCTTCTTGCTCGCTAGGGCTGCCATCGCGCTTGAAGCGCGTCACGTTTGCGTCATGACAGAATGAGACAGATGCAATTCATAGGCGTGCGATCCAAAGTACAAACATGCTCCTTTTGATCCGCCTTTTTCTGCTGCTTGTTCTGACCCTCGGGGCTGCCCCGGTTGCCGTAAGCCAGACGCTGAGTGACATCGAGGCGCGCCTTGTTGAAAAATACCCGCGCGTGCAGGTGATCGCCCCGGACGAGCTGACGCGCGAAATCGCGCGCTCCGGCGACTTCCTGCTTCTCGATGTGCGTACACAGGCGGAGTTCCGCGTAAGCCATATTGCAGGTGCTATCCGGGTGGATCCTCAGGCTTCGGCCAAAAGCATTGCCGCCCTGAGCAAGGAGCAGGGGAGTCCGGAAATGGTAGTCCTCTACTGTTCTGTCGGCTACCGCTCGACCCGGATGGCGAACCGCTTGCAGAAAATCCTGCCGCCTGACTCAGACGTTCAGCTGTATAATCTCTCCGGCGGCGTTTTCCTTTGGCACAACCAGAACCAACCACTCGAAGATGACCTGGGTCCCACTGAGTACATGCATCCCTACGACGCCGCTCATGAGTCGCTGCTGAAACGGAAGGCGTATATTGCGACCAAACCTCCCGGTTAAGCAGATCCCCGACGGCCGGATTCCAGGTGGTTATGCCGTGGGGTTGGTGCGCAATGCGGGTTCAAGCAGAAACTTAGTCGTCGCGGAAACGACCTCGTCGGCCTGGAGGATCCTGTTGTGCCCGTAGCCGCTGGTCCTGACGATTTTAGAATCCGGCCAAACAGATGAAATGAGGTCTGCATCAGAAAGGCGTATGCGGTCGTCCAGGTCATCATAAACCGCGAGCAGGGGCTTTTCTGCTTCCGGCGAGAACGAAAGTCCGTTCACGAGTTCAGCCCAGGTCGCCTGAAACTGATCCGCGAGGATCGCTTTGATGTATGGCAGTACGCTTCTCGGCGCGCCGCGCTGAACCATGTTCTCCAAAGGGACGTAAGGAAAGAAAGGCGCGGCGATCACACCGTATCGCTGCGCTCTGACACCGTGGATGGCTCTCGCACGCATCATGGCCAGCCCTCCTGCAGAGTGTCCAATCATGGCAAAGAGAGGGGCGTTCAGATGCTGAGCGATGGCGGCAGTATCTTCGATGAATGTATTAAACCCGATTTTCTCACGGCGCGCACTACCGTGGCCGCCTGCATCAAAAATGACGGCGTTGAACCCTTTCGCGGCAATCGCCCTTGCGAGCACAGCCATCTGCACACCGCGGCCAGAGTAGCCATGGACCAGAAGGACAATAGGGCCTTCCCCGAAAGACCAGCCTGGACGGCTCGCCTGAGGCCCAAACCAGAACTGTGATGCGCCGGCAAGAAGGGCGGCGTCCTGATCTCGAAGCGCCATCGGGGCCGACGTGCTAAGCCTTTGTGCCAGTATCCCGGTCTGCTCAAGCGCGTCGTCGGAAGCTGCATGGTCTTCGAAAAAATTCACAGCTCGTTTCGCTCTTTGCCTGTTAGAATTGCGTCTGCAATCGTCGCCTGAAAGAGGGTAGGTCCGCGGAGCGGGCCCTCGGTGATGCGGCGCTGATTCTGACTCTGGAGATCAGGCTCAATTCCAATTTCGCCCAGATAGATCGAAACCAATGCAGGCAGAGAATCAGATCCAGCCGAACCCCGAGCCCTTTGCGCCTTATGAGCTCTGCGGACCGTCATGCCGCTGTTTCAGTCTGCCCCATCTCCGCGGCGATTGCCTTCCGGATGGCCGCAGCAACGGGACCACGTAGTTTTTGCTTCGCCCTGCGGTGTGCGGCCGCATCGACAGCCCGAACAGACTGCAGCGCTGTTGCAAGCGTTGCGTCTAGGTCTTCAGGGCTGACCACGATGTCTACGAAACCTGCCTGGCAAGCATCATCCGGCCCAAACATTTCGCCAAGGACGACTGTCCGATTGAGCCAGGCAGGGTGAAGGCGGCTTCGTGCAAGCTCGATCGCAAAGGCGGGCGGGACGATGCCAATGGCGACTTCGTTGAGCCCGATCCGGAGGGGACTTCTGGATGCGATCCGGAGATCGCTGGCCAGCAATAAAAACGCTCCCATTGGATAAGCATGGCCTTCAAGCAGCCCGATGACCGGATAGGGAAATTCAAGCAGACGTGCGGCGAGTTCGGCGCCTTTGCGCACCATGTCGTGCAATGCCGCGCGATCTCCTGACTTGAATACGGACAAGTCAAAACCCGCCGAGAATACGCCGGGCGCAGCTGAGCGCAAAACCAGGGGCCCCCCATCGCGTTCGGCGATGTCAAACGCGTCCGCAAGCCTGTCCAACATAGCAGGCGACATGATGTTTGCCTTGCCGTCTGCCATGGTAATGAAGTTGTTGCCGTTTATTCTCTCGCACCGGATCAATTCCGACATTGGGCTGCTCCTTAACTTTAAGCGGAGATTTCCAATCCCATTTAGACCAGTCAATATAGAAAAGTCGCTTTTTATACCGGGCAGCGATGGCGCATCCCTGCGCCATCGCGTCTTATCTTTCGGTCATACAATGACCCGGGCATTCGCCCATAAGATCGGCCGACTCTTTTCACTCTACTCGTTGCGAGAGCGCAGCCAGGACTTGATGCAGATTGACACGTTTCAGACCGAAAGGGCCTGGCGGCGTTTGTGTCATCCCAAAGAAATGATCAAGCTGTCCCTGAACAACATAGACGAACTCCTCATGGATTGCCGCCGTCGTCGGGCTGTCGAGGCCGCCTGCCAGAACCTCCACAGATCCTGTGCTGATATCTATGACGGAAACTGAGCCTGAATAACCCTCCACAACCAGAAGCGTTCCGTCGTTCAATGGCTCAAGACCATCAGGCCCTTGCAGCGGACGCTGAAGCGCGACCCGTTCATGAATGACACCCTGGTCGGTTTTGCTAAACCTGAACAATTCTCCTGAGTTGTATTTGACTGCAAAGATCGACCCATTCAGGTTTGCAATGCCGTTCAGACCGAACCCTTCGCCGACAAAATCCATCGACTCCGACCAGACAGTCAGCTCAGTTTCGTCTGACGCTATCGAAAAGATCCGTGCGCCGAAGGAATCTGTAAGCAGGATCGTCCCGTCATCCGTCTCAGCAATATCATTGCACAGCCCTCCTGGCGGAAGTGAGGCCCGTCTGACGACCGTACCTGTCTGCAGATCGAAGGTTACGAGTTCGGACCGGCTACCTGGAAACGCACCTTTGGGATCGGACGAACAAGCATGGAGTGTGCGCTGATCGTGAGCAACATGGATGCCGATCACCGAATGAAGACCGGCTTCGGCCGAAGAGAATCGCTCGATTTTCCGCGTCTGACGATCGAGTTTCCAGACTTCATTCTGCGCAAGGCTTCCAACATAGAGATCTCCTTCGCGCGAAACGGCAATGCCTTCAGGATAAAACTCAGTCCCGGGTAATGGGACTTCGTTGTTCTCAGTCAGGCGCACAAGGAAAGGGTCGCCCGGACCCGTCTCCGCTGAGGCAAATGCGGCCTGCCCAATGCCGAGAGCAAGCATTCCAATCAGTGTTCTGATCATAGCAGCCACCTATCCTTTCACTTCCAGACCAATCAGATCAAATGAAGCGCCGGACTGACGAAGCTCGATCAGCGGAGCGTGCGATGGGTCCGAGTACCAGCGGCGAGCGCTCTCCAGATCTGGAAATTCCAGAATGACCAGGCGGTCGGGCATTTGGTTGCCTTCGAATCGTTCCGGGGGAGATGCAGCGACAAGACGCCCACCGTGCTTTTTGATCAGGGCAGGCATCTCTCTCTGATATTGCTCCTGCCAGTTCGTGTTTCGGACCGTCATCAGTCCGATGAGCAAGGCGCTCATGGTCAACTCCTCTGTTGTTGAACGACCGAGATAGAGGTCAGGAGGCCTTGCGAAAATTATCGACTTTCGCACGATTGACGTGCAAAAAGGCACGATGCTGAATTGGGACGACTACCGCTTCTTTCTCGCCGTAGCGCGATCGGGGACAGTAACCGGCGCTGCGCATGCACTCAGCGTCAATCATTCCACCGTCTCGCGCCGCATTGCGGCGATGGAAGAGACAACCAACGTCCGGCTGTTCGACAGACGCCAGGAGGGATATTTCCTTACAGACGCGGGACTGGCACTGCTTGATCGTGCCTGTTCAGCCGAAGCAGCCGTCCATGCGGCCGAGCGCACGCTGAGAGCTCACGATCATTCATTGACTGGCGAGCTCGTCATTACCGCACCGCTTGCGCTTATGGTGACCGTTCTCACACCCATCATCGCCCGGTTCCGGCAGGAGCATCCTGATTTGATCCTCTCGCTGGTCTCCACGGATGACATTGCCAACCTGAATCGCCGGGAGGCGGATATTGCGATCAGAGCGTCGAATACGCCGGATGATCATCTCGTCGGCCGAAAACTTTGTGTTCAAAGAACCGCAGTGTACGCACAAAGGGAGTATTGGTGGCAAAACAAGGAAGTCCCCACACTTATAATCCTCGGTACTCGGTCGATCAAACCGGACTGGGCTCTGAAGACCTATCCGAACTCCAAAATCGGGTGCCGGCTGACTGGCAAGCTAGAAGTTCTGGCTGCTGTGGAGGCAGGCGTCGGAATAGCGCGGCTGCCCTGCCGGCTAGGAGACACGCGCCCTGAACTCATCCGCGTTCCTCCTCGGCGTCTCGAAAACGACCTCGATATCTGGCTGTTGATGCAACCGGAGATGCAACATGCACCGCGAACGCGCGCCTTTGCAGACTTCGTCTACAATTCGTTTCGGCGTGAAGCCGAATTGTTTGAAGGCTCTGCCTACGTCACGGTAAGCGATGCTGATTGAAGCCATGTGGAACGGAAAACATCCACGCCGCATATTTTCGTAACGGCTGCTCAGTTTACGTGCCCCGTTTCGGCGGGCCTTTTTTTTGGCATTGGCCCAAGCTGTCTCGCAGCCCATTTCGGCAACGGCCTGTCTTGCGGTTCGATTTAGACCGATCAATATATCCTCTAATGACAAGGAGATTGTTTCATGGCGCCAAGGCAACGTCATCGCGAGCCGGTCATAGACGCAGCGGTGAAGCTTTTCCGCCAGCAGGGTTATGCGGCGACCGGTCTCAACGACCTTGTCGATACTTCCGGCGCACCCAAGGGTTCGCTCTACCACTATTTTCCGGAGGGCAAGCCTTCGATTGCCGCAGCGGCAGTAGAGGAAGCCGGCCAGCGCGTCGTCCGTACCGTCGAGACGCTGGTCCGCAAGACCGGGTCGACTTCCGAGCTCCTTAAGGAGCACGCGCGGCTTCTTGCGGGCTGGATGGAAAAGTCTGGCTACCGGGACGGTTGCCCGATCACCACGGTTATCCTGGAGCTTGCCCCAAAAGACCGGCGGGTCACCGAAGCTGCGCGAAAGGCTTACAGTGCAAGGCAGGCCCTGATTGAAGGAAAGCTCGCGGAAGATGGCTTCTCCCGCACTGAAGCCAGCCGACTTGCGGTGCTGTGTATCTCTGCCTTGCAGGGGAGCCTCATTCAGGCCCGCGTGGATCGGAGCCGCAAGCCAATTGAAGCCACCGCTGGAGAACTTGGCCTGCTGATTGAATTGGCGCGCCTCTCTCGCCGGACCTGAGCTTCATCTGGTTTTTCCTTTGACCGGAATAGAGTCAGGCCGGCCCTGTGGAGCCTTGTCCGGGAACTGACCGTTCGCCCGCTATCCACCGATAGGCATCAACCAGGTCGAGTCCGATGGAGAGGATATTGGTTGTGAGCACCACAACGCCGTAGATGTACTCGGTGCGGCCGATTGATCCGGCATCAGGCCCCGTCAGCCGCGCCGCGATCGCAATACAAAGTGGGATCCAAACAACAAGGTGAGGGAAGGCCAGGGCGCGCGAGAGCCCTTTGAGACGGACTGCGAGCCACCCGTTGCTGACGCCGACCAGGCCGGCGCTGATGGCTGTCCACAGGCCAACCGGCGTACCAAGAAAGAAAATCGAAGCTGCGTTGACCGGCACGAGCCAGCCCGCAATCCAGAGCCTGACCCAGAGGGGAAGGCTGTTGAACGAAAGCGAAATTGATCGAACGACTGACCGGCCAGAGCTCATTGCAGGCTCAGGCTTCGGTCGGGGCAGGCCTGGGGCGCGCAAGGTAGGTTACCAGCCCGGACAGGGCGAGCGCGCCGAGTGCCATGAAGAAGAGCACCGGGCTTTCAGCGGCGCCGGGCGTGCTGGATTCAGGGGTGGATATGCCAAGGAACGTGAGATGGGCCGCCACAGCCCCGGCAGACACCAGGGTGGCGAGGAGGCCGCCCCAGAAGCGTCTGGCGATAAGCAGGATGGCGGCGAGGAACTCAAGTGCTCCGGTCAGGTATCGCCCGAAAGGCTCGATGAATGCGAGTGTGAGGCCTGTCTGGTTGCTGACATTGGCTTCGATGATGGAAAAGATCGGTACGTCGCCAGCGAACTTCTGAATCCCCATAAAGACAAGGAACGCAGCAAGAATGAAGGGCGGCGCTGTGACAAGGATCGGGCGCATGAGAGGAAGAATCCATTTGTTGACTGCTTAGTCCGGAATATCTGCTCGCCAGACCGTTACGCAAGCGATATCACGAAAATGTCAGTCCCGCGGAGCGAGGGGACAGGTTAAGCAACCGGCAGTTTCTGCCGACCCCTAAAGGAGACGAGATCATGAAAACCCTGTTTGCCGCCGCAGCTGTAATGCTGGTTGCGATTACCCCGCTGGCCGCTTGTGCTGAAACAAAACGGCCAGCCGGAGAAGCAAGCCGTCCGGTTGCATCGTCCGAAATCGCTGCTGTTCGCGTCTATGCTGACTGGTGCCCCAACTGCAGGGCGCTGGACCCGAAACTCGATGCTGTTGCCACGTCAGGCGACTGGGACGGCGTCAGCTTTGTCCGGATCGACTATACAAAGCGTGACAAGGAGGCTGTGTTCGCTGAAGCAGACCGTCTCGGTGTTGGCCAAGCGATCCGTACCCATTTTGCAGGCGGTATCAAGACGGGCCAACTCCTGCTGGTCGATGTCCAGAGCCAGGCTGTGATCGATCTCGTGACGCACAAGGAAACAGAGGCCGGTATAGCCGATCGCATTCGGGCGGCGCAGACCGGTAGCTGAGGTTAATCCGTCGGCGGCGCCTTGACCGCCAGCGCGCTGAACAGGGAAACGCAGAAGGGCACGACATAGCTCAGGCCCATCTTCCAGAGGTTTGGGAGTTCAAGCGCGGTAACGCGCTCGAACTGGTTGATCAGTGTCAGGAGCGAGCCTACGATCAGGGAAATGATGATCGCTCGGATCAGGATCGGGCGCATGACTCACGGCTCTTTCGGTTGTTGTTGCAGTCTGGGCACATACTGCTGGTCGATGCTCCAGAAGTTCAACTCACCTTTTTCAAGGGGACGCTCGGGATCGCCCGGATGCGCGCCGGTCCGGATGGTTGCGGCAATATCCGCCAGGACGCCGGGATGGCGGCGGAAATAGTTGTGCGGATCGAACCGGTCAGCGTCTGTGACGGAAATGAAGGAGACGGACCGGACGCCCCGGAATACAGCCTTGGATTCTTCCGACATGGATTCGGCCGTCAGGGCGCCGAAGCGAGGCGCGCCGAAGACCCAGCCGGACAGGCCAAGGGCGTCGTCTCCTGGATTTACGTAGACGTTGATCTGGCCGAACCCCATGCCAAAAGCTTCGGCGACCAGCCGCTGCTCCATTACGCCAAGGTCCATGTCCGGCGCCGCAAGGATCAGGTTTTCGACCCGGTACGTGTCGCGCATCGACAGGCCTGACCCGCGTGCTTCAATCATCAGCTCCCGGAGTGCGTCTGTTACCAGCGATACGCCCCGGCTGTGCGCGAGGATCGTGACAGAATCGACTTCCGGCGCCGCGCTGATCAGGCGGATCACTTCTTTCAGGTGGAAGATCGCAAAATCCCCATCCTGGGTGTCGCCAAGATAACCCCATACTGAACGTCCGCCCGTTGGCCAGCTGAACAAGACCGGCACTGAGGCGCGCCCGGAGGCATTCCAGACTTCGAAAAGATTGAAAGCGCCATGGTCGAATGTGTTGTTGAAGCCATGCACGTAGAGCAGCACGTTTCCGGTATCCTGGCTGGCGACCGCCTCAGAGAGCATTCCCTGAAATGCCTTGCCGGCTTCCTGGTACCGGGCTAGGGACGGGCGCTCACGTGTAAGCACGCCATTCTCGATCGAAAAAGCGAGCGGCGTGCCAGGGAAGCGGACGATTTCACTAATCGAGTCAGCTGAGTAAGCGGGACGCTGGTCGCTCTCGCCGGACATGAAGGCGCCATAGGCCGGCGCGTCTATCCCTTTGACCTCGATGCGGGCCTTCCCAGCCGCCATGGATGTCGATCGCTCAACGCCATATCCGCCGCCGCGAGGTGCCCGGTCTGTGACAAACAGGATTTCGCCGGTCATCATTTCTGCAGTGTCTGCTGGCATCTGGCTGTACCGGGCCCACCCGGATGGCGCGCTGCCTGCCGGATAGCTGCTGGCGCAGCCACCCATCAAAAGCGTTGCGGCGGCGGCAACGGCGTACTTCATCGGCGGCTCCAGAGAGGTTGGCACAGATAAGGTCTGACCCAGATCACGCCCAGCAGCCCGGCGGTGATCGTGGACATCAGGCCGGCGAGGAGCAGGGCGACTGCCGGCGTTCCCCCAAGCGCGCCAGCCAACGCGCCGGACACCGAAAGGCTGAGCGTTATGATCCAGCCGGACAGAAACACAGCGGACGCACGCCAGCCCGTAAGCAGCGTCGAGGAAAACATCGCCGCATATCCCCCGAGAGCGAAAGCACATGCGGGGACCGACCCGAGGGGAGGGCAGACGGCCGCCTCGCCGAGCGGGGCGACAGCCCATGAAAGCGTGGCCAGAAAGCCTGCTATAGCCAGTGCGCCCATCAACAAGAGTCGGTTCATCAGCGAGCCCCGAAGCGAAGTGAATAAAGAGATGCGGAGAAGACAAGAACGTGCGCCGTATTCAGCGCTGTCGGTAGGATAAATGATGCCGGCTCCGGCCACAGGCTGTAAGCCGCAAAGATCGCGGCAATGAGGACCGCCGGGCTCAGCAAGGCCATCCAGCGGGGATATCGGGAGTTGCCCGATGAAATCCTCAGTATCCAGAGGACCGAGAAGCCGACGAGCGCAATCCGGAGGACATTGACGAGCGGCTCGTTCAGCGCAGAAAAACCGGCGAGCAGGATTGCGTCGGCGCGCCCGGCATCGATTGCCTGTACGGTCATTCCCAGGAAGGCACGCTGCCCGATCCAGACCGTTCCAATGATGAACGCATAGGCGCACGCTGCAAAGACGATGAGACGGGCGCGGCGATGGTCCGGCAACAGGTTGGCCGTAAGATGCCAGTATCCGGCAATGTACAGAGGCGCACTCGCTATGCTGATGAAATGTCCTAGAAACAGGCGCGCTTCCGGGACCTGCCCAAAGTAGGCGTAATGTGGATCGGCATAGTTGCTGCCCGGCGCGAGCTGGAGCAGGCCCTCTCCGAGGCCTGTCAACAAGGCGCCGGCGAGCCCGGCAAAGGCGTAGCCGTAGAGCGGGTCTGGTGTTTGCTGCGCCGGCGTCACGGGCCGATATCCCTGCGAAGATCGAGAACCTGTCCGGCAGTCACCGTGTCGAAGGACTGCACACGCCCGTCGGAAAAGGTCACACGCAGGCCATCGATCTGACGCGCCTCACCCAGACCGATGATCAGGTTTGCGGAACTGTCCGACGCAAGCCCTTGTCCCGGAACAACCTGGCGAACAATCTGACGACCCGAGACGCCGGCTTCGATCACCGCGCCATAGGCGGAGGGGGAATCGTCAAAGCGCAACGTCACGCTTCTGGCGTCCGGCAGACGGTTCAGGAAAACGCGGGCGGGGCCGTTCAGGTTTACCCAGACAAGATCGGGCCGGCCATCCGCGTCCAGATCGGCCGCAAGCGGCGTGATCGCGAATAGCCGATTGGCGACGCCGGCGCGCTTCTCGACGGGCACAAAGTGATTGCCCGCGATATTGAGCAGCAGCTTGCCGGCATAGCGATGAATGAGGGCGGGCTGGCCGAACTTTGCATAGTTCTGGGCGATGGCAATATCTTCCAGCCCATCCAGGTTGAAGTCTGCGGTAACGGCGCCCCAACCGAAGCCGAGCCGCGCTGCCTTCATGCTCGCGGCGACATCCTCAAACCCGCCTTCGCCATCTCCGGCAAACAGCATGTAAGCGGGATTGAACCTGGCCGATCCGGGCAGGTCACCTCTCACCAGCACTTCCGGCAGGGTGTGGCCGACATTCGAAAAATAGAAGTCGAGATGGCCGTCATTGTTGTAGTCGCCGGCCGCGATGCCCATCGGATAGGAATACACGGATGGATTTGCGATCGATTCAAGCGGCGGGGCACCTGCGTTACGCCAGGTTTCGACGACGCCCGTATCCTGCGCGGCGACGAGGTCGGCAAGGCCGTCTCGGTCAATATCCGCGAACACGGCCGTAAATGTGTTGTGCTGGCGGCGCAGGCCCCATTCCGATGTCGCATCCGCAAAGGCACCCTTGCCGTCACCGATCAGGAGATAGGCATATCCTCCGTAAGCCCGCGTGAAGATAGTTTGGCCTTCGACGTCGCTATTGTGGATATACCCCGACAGATAGAGATCCGCGTGTCCGTCACCGTTGATATCTCCGGGGCTTATTGAAATGATGGTCGTACGGTCACTATCGGGCGGAACAAAAACACGCTCTCCTCGGGAGAATGAGCCCCCGGAATTGCGGAACAACCAGACGCCGCTTTCGCGCGCGAGCAACAGGTCCGGCAATCCATCGGAATCAATGTCTGTCGAGGTGCCCCCCATTGTTGCATCGTCCGCACCCTTGTCGAGCGCATGGCTCGCGGACAGGTCTGTCATTGACTTGAACTCGGGGGCCAGCGCGAAGACGCCGTCTGCCTGGCCGCGTCCGGCGCCAAGCACGATCTCGTCCCGGCCGTCCGCATCCAGATCAATGACGATCCCTGCCATGAAGGGCAGCGATCCGGTTTTTTCGGTCAGGTCGGTGCGGTTCTGGAAGTCAAGCGCAACCGGCTCGAATGTGAGTTCCGTCTCGCCCTGAGGCGCCCATTCAAGCTGGAAGAGGCGCAGTCCTAGCCAGCCAGAACTCAGCACAAGAGCCAGAACCGCACCGATGCCCAGCGCCCCGCACCCGTACCAGAAGTGTCTGAAGCTGATCCTGAATGGGCCCCCTGGCATCGATCAGGCCTTCCGGGCGCCGTCTAGACCGAGCAGTCGATCAAGCGACCAGGTGCCGGGGCCGCGGGCCACGAGAACAAACAGGATGGCCGCCCACCACACATGGCTGCCCCACCAGCTGTCAGCGTCCGGAAACACAAGACGCTCGATGACCAACGTCATTGCCAGAAGGCCGGCCGCAGCAAGGCGTGACGTGAGCCCGAATACCAGCAGGATAGGCAAAAGGATCTCCATGATCCCCGCCATGTTTGCAAACCGCTCGACGATCCACTGGGTTGCCGGTGCATAGGTGCCTTCCGCCTGGTCGGTGCAAAGGACGAGGGCGCCGGGCCTAGTCTCTTCGGGGCAGAAGAATTCGTAGAGGAACAGATCATACTTGTCCGGGTTGAACGACAGGAACCCGTTCCATTTTGTCAGGCCGGACATGAAGAAAACCCGCGCGACTGCAAGACGCGCGAGGAGAAGGGCTGCCGGTTCAGCAAGGTCAGCCTTCGAAGCAAGCCATGAATACAAGGTGCGAGCGCGATCAAGAAGTGTCACTGGGAGTCCCCCGTTTCCGTGTTGATGTCAGTTATGAAGCCGGCCGCCAGAACCCCGGCAATCAGGCCAGGAAGGTTCTCGCCAGGTGCAAGAGCAAGTACGCGCGCGCACGCCGTTCCAAGCGAGTCGCCGTTTCGCAACGATTCAATAAACGCTGTATTGGACACAGGGAGTTGCCGCGCGCTGACCTCGTGTCCAGGCCGCCAGAAAAGGACAGCGTCATCTTGCTGGAGCAGTGTTCTTGCCGCCTCGCTGAAGCCTTCCTCGCCGGCCTCTTGCCAAAGCTCCCAAAGCCGCCACCGGGTTTTCACCAGCGTAGTGCTCGGATGGAAACTGATCCGTGCCGAGATCAGTGCCTCGTCACCGAGACTTTCCAACGCGGTCGGAGCGAGCAATGCACGGTCGGCTGCGAGGTGTGCCCTTAGCCATCCTCTTTCCAGGCGGGCAAAGTCGCCCAGCCAGGATAGCCCGTGCTTGTTGGCGGCTTCATCGATGAAATCTGGTAACGCGTGTCCGTAACCGACCAGGCTGTGCTGAACGGGTGGGTGCTGGTCGATATACGCATGTGCAAGGCCGCGAAAGAACGTATCGCCCACGACCCTCGCGAGCCGCTGATAGTTTGACCTGAGTGCATCGGTGCAGGCGGCTATACCGGAATTGCGATAGACAAGCGCGCGCTGGCCAGGCTCCCGTCGACCGACCATCAGCCAGGCCAGATCGGCCGGCTGCGCGCCGCGGCTCGCCAGTCCCGAAAGGAGGAAGATATGCTGCTCAAGCGGCGTCATGCGCCATTTGTTTCTGCCGCAAGATCAGGGTCTCGGCGCGGCTTCTTTCACTCATCAGGTCTTCAAACGGCGGAATTTTAGCGTCTCGTTCTATGAGAACGGGCTTTGGGCCCCAGCGTTCGAGGGCGAACTTTAGAAGGTGCCAGACGCCGCCGCTCACCGGTTCGTCGTGGCTGTCGATCAGGAACCTGCCGCCAAGGACAGGATCGGGCGAATGGCCGGCAACGTGGATTTCTCCGACCAGTTCGCCCGGTATGGCGCGAACGTAGGCATACGGATCCACGCCGACGTTTGCCGCGCTGATCCAGATATTGTTGAGATCCATCAACAGTCCGCAGCCCGACGTCCGGGCGACGGTGACAAGGAAGTCCGGTTCATCAAGTTCGCTGGTGAAGGGGAGATAGTTCGTGGGGTTCTCGATCAGGATTCTCCGGCCGAGGGATGACTGGAACATGTCAATCCGGTCAGAGAGATGGCTCAACGCTTCATGCGTTCGCGGGAGCGGCAGCAGGTCGGCGTGATACCTGCCTTCATGCGCGGAGAAGGTTGCGTGTTCGGAAATCTGTTCAGGTTCATAGCGGCCGATGAGCTGCTTCAGCCGGGAAAGGTGATCCAGGTTGAACGGGTCCAGACCGCCAAGCGAGGCGCCGACACCATGAAAGCTGAGAGCGCGGTTGGCGCGCAGGGCTTCCAGCCAGGCAAGCCGCGGGCCGCCATCTACCATGTAGTTTTCAGGATGTACCTCGAACCACAGCCCGTCGCATCCGGTCTCAAGCGCTGCCCGGTAGTGATCGGGTTTCAGGCCAAGACCTGCGTGGAGGGGAAGGGACGGTGCGGGGGGCATTGCCGTGGTCCGAGGATCCTGGATTGATCAGGCCGGGTTTGCGCGATCAAGTTCGCCAAGCGAAGCCGGGCCGGCAGGTGTCTGAATGAACTCGCAAGCGCCCTTCGGGGCGTAAGTCCAGGCATTGCCCTGGAAGTCGACCGTCGAAGTGCCTTCGCAGCTCGTGCCCTTGCCAGCCTTGCAGTCGTTTTCGCCGGCCAGAGCAATACCGTAACACTTGTCCTTGCGGCCCGAGAGGCGTTCTCCGCCTTGCCAGGAAGCAAAGTCGGCCTGGATTTCGGCAGGTGCATTCGGCGCGAGCGTCAGCTGCGTGTTCGGTTTGGCATAGGCTGCGCCGCTTGCGGCAGCGGCAAGCGTGAAGCCGGCCAGGATCGATTTGGCGATGATGGAGTTCTGGGACATGAGGGTTTCCTCTGGGAGTTGCTCTTTAGGTCCCGCGTGGTTTGATGCGGAACACCTTCTGCCTAGCTTTTGCGCTGCGGTTTCAAAACTCACGAACCCGTGCTCAGCGTTCACGAACCCGCGATTAGTGACTGTGCAGTCAACAATACACTGATTCCGACTCTTGAACGATCGACCGGCGGCGTGAATGAATGTCAGCTTCAGCAATGTCAGCTTCAACGGCGTTAATTCATCAAATGCGGGCCCGAATCGGAGACACATCATGCCAAACTTCGCCTCTCTCAGTGAAGGCGCCCACCTCAGGGATGTCTTTCGCCGCTTTCCGCGAGGGGTTACGCCCCTTCTGCACTTGCATGACGATGTGCTCCGGCGAGACAGCGAGCTTTCCGTCGCCGACCGGGAATTGATTGCGGCCTGGGTATCCGGGCTCAATCAATGCCGTTTCTGCTTCGGTGCCCACCGGGTCATGGCTGAGGCTTTCGGTGTCAGCATGGACCTGATCGACGCTTTGTTCGCAGATCTGGACACTGCGCCAGTTCGCCCGGAACTGGCCGAGTTGCTGAGATTTTCCCGGAAATTGACACTTGAGCCGGAACGCGTCGTACGAAGCGATACACAGGCGCTGCTTGCTTCAGGATGGAGCGAGTCGGCCGTCTATGACGCCGTTATGGTGGTCTCGCTTTATGCGTTCATGAACCGTCTTGTTCAGGCCACGGGAATCGTTCCGGGTGCTGAGTATGAAAAGCCGGATGCGGCAGCTCTCGAGCAACGCCGGCGCGGCGGGTACGCCGACTGGGGCAGGCGTGAGGGGTTGATAGCGGACAAACAAGAATCTGCCAGGCCAATTATTGACTAGTCAGTAAACAATACCCACTTCGCCCTCTCCACTCCAGGAGAAAGCCATGTCCAGTTTTAAAATCCACGATATCAACACCGCACCGGAGGCTTCCAGGCCGCTGCTTGAGAATTCTGCTAAGGCGTTCGGCCGAATTCCGAACCTTCATGCCGTTATGGCAGAAAGTCCGGAGCATCTCGAAGCATACAAGATGCTGCATGCTCTCTTTGAGCGCTCCAGCCTCAGCAAGGTTGAACGCAACGTTGTCTGGATGACCATCAATGTCGAGAATGCCTGCCATTATTGCGTGCCAGCCCATACCGCCATCGCCCTGATGCAAGGCGTCGATGCCGATATCGTCGACGCGCTCCGGTCCGAAACTGCCCTGAAGGATGCCCGTCTGGAAGCCTTGCGGCAATTCACGCTTGCGCTCGTTCGCCAGCGTGGCCGGCTTGAAGATGCCCAGGTCGCGCAGTTCCTCGGCGCAGGCTTCACACAGCGGCACATTCTCGATGTTCTCCTCGGGCTGGCGCAGAAAACCATGTCCAACTACGCTAACCATCTTGCAAGTACGCCCGTAGACGAGGCGTTTGCAAAGTTCGAGTGGACTGTTCCAGCTTGAGGTCAGGGCTTTGTGAAGCGAGCGAAGAAGCGCGGCCTGTCGCCCGACGCGCGTAGGCACTTGCCTTACTGCCATACGGGACACATTTAGCCTGTATGGCAGGCAGACCGCGCAACTTCGACCGAGACATCGCACTGGACGCATTTGTTGATGTGTTCTGGACCCACGGATATGCGGGCGCCGACGTGGACAAGCTGCAGGAGTCTGCTGGGATCTTGCGCGGTAGCTTCTACCGGGCTTTCCACGACAAGCCGCGGGCTTTCAGCGAAGCATTTGGCAGATATCTCGAACAGATATTGATGCCTCGCCTTACAATGCTCGAACGATCCGATTCCGGCGCGCTGCCCGATTTCATCCGGGCAGTTGGCGCTTTTGTCGCAACGCAGGGGAACCGAGGCTGCTTCTTCTCGGAAACCTTGCTGAACGTGTCCGAACTGGACGAGGACGTAAGGAAAACTGTCCTCCAGGCTCGCTCTCGGTTGTTGCGAAAGCTCAAGAAGCTTGCTCGCGGCGATGCCGGTCTGGCAGACTTTGTTTTTGCTTCGGCGCTGGGTCTGCATGGTCTTGCGCGGAGCGGAGCGACAAGAACCGAGATTCGGCGCGCATCGCGTGAAGCTGCTGAAGCGATCGCAATTCGCCTCAGCTGAAGAGCGTCCACTCATCAGTCCCCGCGAGTTGTGTCTGGGCGCTTTGAGGGAGCGTGCATTTGCATGTCTGGCCCCCTCTCTCCGTTTGGCCTGCCCTCAGAGCGTATCGGCGCCCGCTGCTTCATAGAAGGGTTTGCCGCTGCGACCGGCAAAATGGGTCTTCGTCTGCCAGCCGCCGAAGCAGAATTGAGCGGAGTTACGCCCTCGATCAGAAGCTGTTTGCGGCGAACGCGCTGATTATGCCAAGTCCCGGCACGAGACCTTTCGGACCTCGTGCCGGGCAGGGGATTACATCGTCCAGCCGAGTTCTACGCCATAAATGCGCGGCTGGTTGAAGATGCCGGAGAGGTTGTTGAAGTCGATTGCCGAAACCGTGCCGACTTCGTCGGTCAGATTGCGCACGAACAGTTTGCCGGACCACGGGCCTTTTCTGTAGCCGAGGCTCGCGCCGCCTTCCCAGCGGCCTTCGGCCGTGAACTCGATCGATTCATAGAGGAAGATGTTCGAGTCCGAACGATAGGACCAGTCGGTTGAGGCGAAGACTTCGCCGCCGCGGAAGTCGCGGGTGTAGTCGAAGGCGAAGTTGGCGATCCATTCCGGCGCTTGCGGGAACGGGTTGCCGTCGATCAGCGCGCCGCCGGTCACCGGGTCGATCGGATCGAGCACGGTGCAGGCCGAGCCGCAGATTCCGGCGGTCAGGCCGGCATCGTTGATCTCGGTATTGTTGTAGGAAAGCCCGGCGCTGAAGGCGAGGTTCTCGCTGAGCAGGGCGCGGATGTCGGCTTCGAAGCCGTACCCCTTGCCCTCTTCGGCGTTGAGCAGCTGGTTGAAGTTGCCGGCGCCGCCGATGGCGGTCAGCTGCAGGTCTTCGACCGTGTAGGCATAGACGGCAAGGTTGGCGTCAAGGCGGCCGTCGAGCAGCGTGGTCTTGAGACCGGCTTCGTAGCTGTCGAGGATTTCGGAATCGGCGGTCGTGATGACGTCGCCGAAGACGAGGCGGCCCTGGATCGACGGAGCGCGGAAGCCCCGGGCAATGCGGCCATAGAGCTTGGTGTCGTCATTGACCGCGTAGGTCAGCGAGGCATCCCAGGAGAGCTGCTCATCGCCGACGCTGACGGTCGGCGGGCTGAGCGGCGGCGCGCCGAAGGGCGAGACGACGCGGCGGGCGGTCAGGTCTTTCGATTCGTCCGTGTAGCGCAGGCCGACCTGGCCGGTCAGCCGGTCGGTGAGATCGTAGGCGAGGTTGCCGAACACGGCGATGGATTCGGTGTCCTGCGTCTGGAAGGCCGAGCCGTTCTCGATACCGCCCGCCAGCGTGTCGTAGCTGTAAGAGCTGATGTCGATTTCCTCGTCGAAGGCATAGAGACCGGCGGTCCAGCGAAGGGCCGCGTCGGCGCCGTTCGACAGGCGCAGTTCGTGCGTGATCTGCTGGTGGTCGTCGATGCCGTCGGCCGATTCGGCCGGGAACGGAATGAAGCCGGGGGTCGAGCCGGTGGGCAGGAAGGCCGCGCCGGCGCCGCCGTCCACATCACCGCGCGAGAAGGTCTCGACGGTTTCGTAGCCCAGGAGGTAGGTCAGTTCGACGCCGGAGAGATCCCAGTCGGCGCGGGAGGTGAAGCCGAAGACGTCGGTTTCGAGAACCGAGTTGATCTGCGCGTCGGCGAAGTTCTGTTCGCGGTCGAAACCGGGGCGCGGGCCGGCCGAGCCGGTCTGGAAGGCGTTGGCCTGGAAGCTGACCTGGCCGCCATCGAGCGTGCGGCCGTGCAGGTTGCCGAGCCAGGTGAGGTTGTCGGTCAGTTCGACCTTGGCCTGGGCGCGCCAGGCGAAGTCTTCATAGCCGCCGGCATCGGCGCCGCCGGTAGGCAGGGCGGTTTCGATATAGTCGTCGCGGGTTTGGAAGACACCGGAGAGTCGCAGGGAGACCTTGTCAGAGACCGGACCACCGACGGCGCCTTCGACGTTCGCCGTGCCGAAGGTGCCGTAGGAGGCGCGGACATAAGCATCGAGTTCGTCGCCCGGTTTGACGCTTTCGAACTTCAGGGCGCCGGCCGGTGTGTTGCGTCCAAAGAGCGTGCCTTGCGGACCCCGCAGGACTTCGACGCGCTCAGTATCGAAGACCGGGAAGCCTTTGAGAACCGGGTTCTCGTAGACGATCTCGTCATAGATGAAAGAGACCGGCTGGGAGGCGTTGAAGTCGAAGTCGGTGTTGCCGAGGCCGCGGATGTAGGGGCGCGGGAAGATGCGGCCGAAGGACGTCTCGATGATCAGGCTGGGCACGCGGGCAGTGAGGAACTGGATGTCTTCGCCAGCCTGGCCGTAGGCTTGCAGGGTGGTCTCGTCGAGCGAAGTGATCGAGACGGGCACATCCTTGATGTTCTCTTCGCGCTTGGTGGCGGTCACTGTGACCGACTTCAGCTTGAGCGCGCCGTCAGCCGGCGCAGCCTCCTGGGCGAGCGCGGCGGGGCCAAGCAAGGCGACGGCGCAACAGGACGCCAGTGCGGCCTGCCAAGTGCGTGTATGTTTCATGTAGACTCTCCGGAACAACGTGAACGCACGCATTGCGCCCCGGTGCGCATCAATAGGTATGACGGAAAATTCTCAAGGGGATGACAGGAATGTGAACGCGATTCTACTGCCGCCGTGTCGCTCTGAGCACGCTCGCCTTCCCGGCGAGTTGCGAAGCAAGCGAACACAGTTTCTTCCTCGAGATTGGAGCTTGGCGCGAATAAGACTTCCCGCCGCTTGAGCCGTCTCACATTTTGCGTCTGAATCTGAAACTCATCCGGAACCAGAGTGAGCCGTCAGGATTGGAGCGCGTTCGCCGCGCGCAAGTTGACCGGCGCCTCGGTAATGGCGGCCCCAAGCAGTCTCGCGCTACAGCCAAATCCTCGAACGCAACCGATCATCATTGGCTATGTCATGTCATTGGTGGTGAGTGCTACGAAGAGTTTCCGATACGCTGGCAGCGGGGTTGGCGGTCATTCTTCCGGCAAGGTCTGATCAAAGAAACGTGCCGAATGAGGCGCAACTTGAAAAAAGCAGTAGCTCGGACGAAACTACGCGCTTCGGCCTTAGAGGTTTTGCAAAGACCGATTGAGCACCCACGACGTTAGCAGGGGAAAAGGAGTTTCTGAAAATGGCACATGTATCTATAGCGCCTGATGACCAGCTTGAGCAAAATTCGGCGCTGCTGGGCCTGACAGGCGCTGCGATGGGTTTTGTTCCAAACTCACTGAAAATCATGGCGCGCAATCCCGCGTTGCTCCAGGGATTTATGGGATTGACGGTTTCCCTGATGGGCCCCGGCGCAGCGCTTGCACCGGACCTGCGGCAACTGATTGCCCACATCGCAAGCGCTGCAGCGGGTTGCCGGTATTGTCAGGCCCACACCGCGCATGGCGCAGAGCGCGCGGGTGTTTCAGCGGCGAAGATCGCGGCCGTTTGGTCGTACGAGACGAGCCCCCTCTTCAGCGACGCCGAACGTGCCGCACTTGCGCTGGCACAGGCTGCCGGCAGTGTTCCGAATACGGCAGACGCAAACCACTTCGACACGCTGAAGAAGTATTTCTCGGAAAACGAGATCGTGGAGATTGTAGGCATTGTTGCTCTATTCGGTTTCCTCAATCGCTGGAATGATACACTTGCTACCCCTTTAGAAGAGTCCCCGCTGACTTTCGCCGAGTCGCATCTCGGGGCGAACGGCTGGGCCGTGGGCAAGCACGGCGGATAAATAAAGACCCCACCTGCTGCGCTGCTTTTCAGCTTTTGGATAAGGTACTTGCCTTTTCCAGGGGGGGGCAATTCGCATCGGGCCAATGGAAACTAGCTCGAACACGCCGTGTACCGATCAAACGGCGAGCCGCGGTGCGTACGGGCCGCTTTTCCTATCAGTTGGTTGGCCCGGGGTGAGACGCGTCGTGTTTTAGACGTGTAGCGTTCACGTGCTCGTGTGCCGACTTCAGCTGTTCGTGAGTTTTGGTGCGGTCCGGCCAGGCGTACGTTTGCTTCATGGCCAGAATGCAAAGGAGACACGCCATGAACCACGCAATCGAACGCGCGATTATTTTCTACAGATTGACCCGGGGTCCCCTGCGGTGCCTTGCAGCCTGCAATCCTTGTGGGCGAACATCCCTGCAATCAGAAGCCACGGGATTCGATCCAAAGTCTCTGCCCGGCTATCCTCGCACTG
The DNA here is from genome assembly GCA_002841155.1 of Alphaproteobacteria bacterium HGW-Alphaproteobacteria-18. GTDB lineage: Bacteria > Pseudomonadota > Alphaproteobacteria > Caulobacterales > Hyphomonadaceae > Hyphomonas. The sequence continues at coordinate 156,749 of PHEH01000004.1, read as the reverse complement.
AAGCGCGGAGCAAATCATGAGCAAGCGGACTCAACAGCCCATTCAATTCGACCGGAAACCCGCGAAGCTGACGCTCTATCGCTGGGCGGGTCAGTGGGGCCCTTTCAAAGTAAAAGTGCCGTGCGGCGAGTGCACCCTGACCAAAGACGTCATCATGGACGTACTCGAGAATGAACTTGCCAACGCGGTGGTCGATCTCGAAGTCAAGGACTGGTTGAGCCATGTGCTCGAAGCGTTCATGAGAGGCGCGAGGCACGCTCCGGCTGTTTTGCTGAACGGCAAAGTAATATCTCAAGGCGTCGCCCTGAATCGCGGCCTGCTCGCGGAAGCGGTCATGGCGGCGCACGTCGCACAGTTCCCGGTCAGTGGCACACATGTTTTTGGGAAAGCAAATTGCAGCTACTGCAGCAATGCCAAGGCCAGCCTCGATGCGGCGGGTGTGCCGTATGTCTATCACGATGTCGTGCGCAATCCGGGCGCAATGTATGAGATGATCAGTCGGGCCAAGGCGATCGTTGGTCCCAAAGTGCCAATCACGACGCCTCAGATCTGGATCGATGGCAAATACATAGGTGGCTATGATGCCTTGGTTCGTCTCGGCGACCGGTTCCAGTTAGCGTTGGTTGAAGGGGCAGCGCGCTCCCAGACAGCGGCCTGACATTTGAGTGACGGCCGAATCAAAGCCGAACGAGTGACGGTCCTTGTGCGAGACCGTATGCGACCCAAGGGACGAGTTTCCGGAATCCTAGCTGACAATTACGTGGTTCGGCGCACGCTCAACGAACGTTTGTTGAGGGGATAGGCGAGATCCCTAAATACGGACCAAAAGCAACTTCAAATCGGCTCCATTAGTTCAATTCGGTTGCCGAATGGATCATCAGCATAGATGCGATCGTAGCCCTGAAGTGGTTCATCATCTGCTACCTTGTAACCTGCCTTCCGAAGCCTTTCGACGAGCGCGGTGAGTCCTACCACAATAAATGCAGGATGCGCTTTGCGAGCGGGTTTGAAATCCGGTTCGATTCCCAAATGAACCTTGAGTTCTCCCCGCTCAAACCAGCAGCCACCTCGTTTTGCCAAATGCGGAGGCTTAGGGATTTCGGTAATGCCCAGCATACCTTCATAGAACGCGCGCGCATCGGGCTCACCGTTTTCCGGCATCGCAAGTTGTACGTGGTCCAGTCGTGTTATGAACATGAAATTGCCCAAGCTAGAATCCAAACTTCGGAAAACCGCAAGTACACTATAAAGTTCTGTGGGTGGAGCTCTAGATCCCAATGTCTACGGACGTTTTCGCTCATCGTGATCGAAAAATCGGTCGCCAATCGACGAAGTCCTGCTTGCTTGCGGCAATGCAGCCGGTTGGCTGTACTAAGGTGTTCCGGCCAGTGGCCCAGACGGATCGTCTGAGCCTCCTTGATCGTAAGCAGATGCCAACAGACTAAGGAATTCCGGCCTTATGAAATGTCCGCAGTTGGTGCAATTTCCGGGCACCCAGCCGATCTGTTCTGTCGCAAATCAAGGTTCCAGCGAAGCCAGTCCTTCTTCGGCGATTGCCCGCGGCACACCTTGAGCACTCTCAAGGATGGCTTCAAGTGCCAAGCGATGAGCCCGTGCCAAAGCTTCTTCGGAGGGCACCGCTATGTCGGGACTGACGCCGATGCTCTCCCAATTGCCGCCCGTCACGGTGTTGGTGACCACCTGCATCGGGATAAAGGCTGCGAAGCCCGCCGCCAGCGGCCGAAATCCGCCTGGGGTTGCAGCGCCGTAGGTGGTCGCACCCACAAGTGTTGCGCGTTTAATGGCTTGCAGGTCATAGGCAAATTCTTCTGCGCCGGAGCCTGTGCCCCCATCGATCAGTACGAACACAGGCTTGTTTGCGAACCCGGGAGATCTGGGTTCTGCGTAAAACGTGCGGCTTGCTGAGGAGTCGAACCGATCATGTGCGCGCACTGTAGGCGTGCGCTCGGCCACCAGATGACCAATGACGTTCGCAACGCCGGCGGGTTCACCGCCCGGCGCCCCGCGAACGTCGATGATCAATGCGCCGGTATCGGCGAGCATGCTCATGGCCGCGCCGAGCTTTTCGGTGCTGGGCTCCGCGTCGAGAAACATGTTTATCCGGAGGTATCCCACATTGCCCGCCAGCCAGCGCACTTCGGGAATCTCGCCGCCGCGAAGACGGACCTCGTCATTGTAAGCGGCGATCTCTTCTGCTGACGGCGGAGCTTCGCTGAACGTCGCGATCACCTCTGGGCCCATGTAGCGAACTCGAAAGTGGCGATCGTTGACCAGGGGCGCGATTTGCGTGTCGATCAGGCTCAGTAGCTCTGCCGCCGTGCGGGCATTCTGAAAAACCCCGCTCTGTTCCAAGACTGTGATCTCTTGAGCAGCAGCTGCGCCGCGTTCCTCGAAGGCAAAGCGTTGGCGCATAACGTCCGCCAGAGAAAGCACAACTTCGCGATTTTCAGCGGCGGTCATGCTGACGGAGCCTGGATCTGGCTGAGGCGCTGGTTGGCCAATGGCAACGGTCGGCACAAGCGCCATCGCGATTAAGGCAGCGCAAATGCGAAACGACAGGAATTTGATCAAGGGGCTCTCCATCTGGTGTTCGAAACATGAGATGCACCCAAGAACGCGATTGGATGCGCCCGCCTGAAATAATTCCGTTGATGCTGCCTCGATGCCGAAGATCGGTGCGGTCTCGACCGGAGTAGCCTGGTGGCTCTGCTGAACTACCAGGCAGGACAAGGTCTGCTATAGTCGCACGTGAGCCGGCCGGCAGTCTTCGGCTAACGGCGGCCAGGTGCTGATCATGTGACTGAGCGGCAGGAGTGAGACGATCCTGCTAAACGCGGAAACTGATCATCGCAGGCAGCCCGGCGGTATCTGAAGCGAATTCAGTAGCTGATGCGTGCAATTGTATCGGCCTCGCTGCTGCGCGGGTGGTTAATATGGCTGCTGGTGGCGTAGTTCGTGAAATCGACAACAGGTTTTGGCCTGCACCGGCAGTTCGCCTTCCTTGTCCCACCCATGGCCGCAAGTCCGGCGACTCCGGCGCTTGGCCTGCGAATTGCTTCGGGCATCGCCAGCTTCATGGCAGCTTTGTGCCAGTTCGATTTCTGGGCGCGCAAAACCAACGCGACCAGAGCTAGGCGGCGGTTCTGGCCGGAGGGCAAACACGGTGACGAAGGAACGCATCGATTGGGTCGATTACGCCAAGGGCATCTGCATCATTCTTGTGGTGATGATGCATACGGTTAACCGCGTGGAAGGTCAGATCGGCGCGGAGGGGTTCCTCGGACCGATCGTGCATTTTGCACAGCCTTTCCGCATGCCGGACTTCTTCCTTATTTCCGGACTCTTTCTTAGCCGCTCGCTGAACGGTCCGCTTGCGGAATACATCGACCGGAAGTTCATACATTTCGTCTACTTCTACGTGCTCTGGCACACGATCCAGCTAGCCGTCTTCGACCTCCCGCTGCTGATGTCGTCGCCCGACAGTTTCCTGTCGCTGTGGCTGTTCGGATTTGTCGAGCCATCGGGCACGCTCTGGTTCGTGCACATGCTGTTGATCTTTTATGCCGTCACGCGGTTACTCCGGCAAGTTCCGGTCATGGTCGTTTTCGCGGGCGCCGTCGCGTTGCAGTCGGCCTACCAACTCGGCTGGATCGACACCGGCTGGACCGTGCTGGACCGTTTCGCCAACCGTTACGTCTATTTCTTCGCCGGCTATGCGTTCGCGCCTGCCGTGTTTGCGTTTGCGTCCCGCGCCGCATCCTCCGTGCCGCTCGCATTGGCTGGTCTCTTTACCTGGGCGGTGATCAACCAGCTTGGCGTCGACCGCGGGCTTCACACCGGCTTCGGCACCAGCCTCGTCCTCGGCGCAATGGGAGCCGCTGCGGTTTGCACTATTGCCGCGCTGCTGGTTAGGTTCGACTGGGCCAAGGTCTTGCGCTACTGCGGCCGCCACTCGATCGTGATTTACCTCGTATTCCCCATTCCTCTGGCGATTATGCTGAAGCTCATCGCGATCGGCAGCGTGTCGGACGATCTGTCAGGTCCAGCCAGTTTGGTCACGCTCGCGGCATGCATCGTCGCGCCACTTGCCCTTCATCGGATACTCAAGCCCACGCCTTTACGTGCCCTGTTCGAGCGGCCGAATTGGGCGAGGTTGCGAATTGACATATTGGCAAGTTCGCGAGGGGAGGCACGAACGAGATCGTAATCCTGTCGCCCCTCAACGGCAGCGACCGATCGTGATCTTCCGCCCGCTGGAGACCAGACGCCCCGATGATTGGTCTGAAGAAGCCCTTCCAGTCCTTGAGTTTGACAGAGGTCGCCAACCTGATCTTTCTGCGATTGGGGCGGTAGCCGGAATCTCAAATATGCTGATACGTCCATCGGTATGAACGACACTGCCGTTCTCGAAATTCTTGCACGTGGCGCGGCTGTGGGCCCGTTCCTCGGGCTGGCGATTTTGAACGCGCGCGGAAGCCACACGCCGCGGCGTATCGCGGGCGTTTCCTTCTGCCTTGCCGCCGCCGCTCACACACTGACGCAACTGCCAGGCATCAGCGCAGCGCTCGGCATGATGTGCTGGCCAATCTGGGCATTCTCGGTAATGGGCGCGGGCCTGTTCACAGCCACTGCACCGACTGCGGCGAAGCCATCAATCGCAAGCGGCTCGAAATCGATCTTGCGGCTACGCGCTGGATTGGCGGTGTGCCTTGACCTAGCGAAACAGGAGGAGCGGGATCCGGCAGGAGCGGATCATGGACGTCGTAGTCGAACCAATGATCATGGAGCGGATGCGCGAGTGGCCATAAGCGCCCATGATCAAGAGGTCTGATCCGGTTGCTGCTGCCTCCTCGGCAATGACCTTCTCGGCATGGCCCGGCCGGACGCGTGTCTCCGCTTCATACCCTGCCGCGGAGAGACGCCTCGTCGCTGCGTCGGCGGCGGCGGCATGCTCAGAACCTTCTGCGCCAATGGTCAGCACGACCATCTTCGGGCGGTCCGCAAGCGGTTTGCCTGTCAGGCCGTCGAGGGCCTTTCGGGCGCTGATACCATCGTCAAAGGCGAAGATGACGGTTCGGATTGGCTTGAATGCGCGGCTCGCGACGAGCACAGGCCGGTTTACCGAGCGCACGACCCGTTCGAGATTGGCGCCGAGATGCAGCTTGTCGAAGTCCGCGCCTTCGCCCCGCTTGCCCATCACGATGAGGTCTCCGGCGCGCTTGGTCAGCGTCTCGGCAATCTCGCCGTGGCGCAGGGCGAGGCTGATCCCGGTCACGCCCTGTTCTTCAAGTCGATCCTGGGCCGCATCGAGAATGGCGCGGCCGCGTTCCTTGGCGAGGCGCGCGGCTGCGGCGTCGTGGTCTGCCAGGTCTTCCAGCAATGCCGAGCGTGCACCGAGGCCGATCGCGCCGGACAGGTCAGACGGGAGCGATCCAGCTTTCTTCTGGCTGAGCACGTGCAGGAGTTCGACATCGCCGGCATACTGGCGTGCGACCCAGGCAGCATGATCGCAGACGCTATGAGTGTAGATCGAGCCGTCGATCAGGGCGAGGATGTGGGTCATGGCTTCAAGGCTTCCTAATGCGACAGCAGTTTATCGAGTGCGCCGGGCTTGTCGTGCAGCGCGAGCTTGTCAACGATGGTCTCGCTGGCTTCATTGAGGCCGATCAGTTCGACATTTGCCCCCTCGCGGCGGAATTTCAGGACGATCATGTCGAGCGCGGCGACGCTCGATATGTCCCAGATATGGGCCTCGCTGACATCGATGACGACCTCGTCGAGCGCCTCTTTCAGGTCGAAGGCGGCGTTGAACATCTCGACCGAGGCGAAGAAGAGCTGACCTTCGACACGGTAGGTGCGCGTGCGTGCGTCTGCTGACAGATTGGAGGTAACCCGGAAAACCTGCGAGATCTTGCCCGCGAAGAATACGCCGGAAAGAAGCACACCAATCAGCACACCAATGGCAAGGTTGTGGCTCAGGATCACGCCCGCAACCGTCGCCAGCATGACAATGGAGGAGCTGCGCGGATGGACTCTGAGCGCCTTCAGCGAAGACCAGCTGAACGTGCCGATGGAGACCATGATCATGATCGCGACCAGCGCCGCCATCGGGATCTGGCTCACCCAGTCGCCGACCAGCAGGATCATGGCCAGCAGGAAGATGCCGGCCGAGAGCGTCGAGAGCCGCCCGCGCCCGCCCGATTTGATATTGATGATGGACTGGCCGATCATGGCGCAACCCGCCATGCCGCCGAAAAATCCCGTGACGGTATTAGCCACGCCCTGGCCGATGCATTCTTGATTTCGGTCGCTGGGCGTGTCGGTCAGCTCATCGACAATCGACGCGGTCATCAAGGACTCGAGGAGGCCCACGACCGCCACGGCAAGAGCATAGGGGAAGATGATCTGAAGGGTCTCGAAGTTTAGCGGAATGTCGGGAATGAGAAACACCGGCAGCGTGTCAGGAAGCGCGCCCATATCGCCCACTGTGCGCACATCGAGGCCGAAGCCGATCGCGACCGCGGTCAGCGCCAGAATACAAACCAGAGGGGAGGGAATGGCCTTGGTCAGGAGTGGGAAGAGATAGATGATCGCCAGTCCTGCGGCGACCATGGGATAGGTCAGCCAGGGCACGCCGATCAGTTCGGGTATCTGCGCCATGAAGATCAGGATTGCGAGCGCATTGACGAACCCTGTCAGCACCGAGCGCGACACAAAGCGCATCATGCGGCCAAGCTGGAGATAGCCTGCGCCGATCTGGAAGAGGCCTGCCAGAACAGTTGTGGCCAGCAAGTATTGCAGGCCATAATCCTTGACCAGCGTCACCATCAGGACCGCTGTCGCCGCCGTTGCGGCGGAAATCATGCCGGGCCTTCCGCCAACAAATGCGGTGATCACGGCGATTGAAAAGGAAGCATAAAGCCCGATCTTCGGATCGACCCCGGCAATAATCGAAAAGGCGATAGCTTCGGGGATCAGGGCCAGCGCTACGACGAGGCCCGCCAGCAGGTCTCCGCGAATATTGAAGGCCCAGATGTCTTTCAGGCCGGTCAGGCTCGGCATGACCTTCATGGTGAGTTCCCGTAGTAGGGACAGAGCCACACGCCCGGATGAGGGACGTGGCTACGTCAGAAAAAAGCTTTTGGTGAATTAGACTGGAAACCCAGCAGCATGCTGCATTGCAGCACAAAAGGGTCCTAGTGGCGTTCATTTAAGATGACAAGCGGTCATCTGGGACACCGGAATTTACGATTCAGCAAAGGGCATCTTCGTGTTAACAAACGGCGCGATGCATGTTCCCGCGTGGAAATCGCAGGTCCTCAAAACTGTGGACCAAAAGTAGACCAAACTGAGGACCAGAAAGCGACAATCAATCACGTAAGTATCTGAATATATAGGAAATAAATTATGGATCGTAGCACGTCACTTGCGTCGAACCCTATGGCTTAACCTGTTGAAATTCCTGAAATGATTTTTGCGTCTCCGCCGTATGGTCTGGTTCGACGCGACATTCGGGGCTCGAACCTGATCCAGACCCCAGGGGAAGTTCCTGCTTGTACCGGTGAATTGATCACTCGAAAGTAAGCGCCTGACCGGGATCCGCTGTTATGCTCCATTCCATTGCCATTTCCAATAATGAGCCGGCGCTTGCTGACGCGCCAATGATCTGCGCCGCTCAGAAGCTGCTGGCGTTCCTGCTTGAACACGAAACCATCGGGCTGACCCAAGGCAAGGCATTCCAGCGCAAGTTCGTCCACTGGGCCGCGGCAGAGTTCGCCTGGCCGGGCTGGGAAGAGGAAAAGCTCTTCTCCGTCAACAAAGTGCTCAACGAATACGACTTCCCGCCGCTCGAGGCGCTGCACTTCGTGTTGTTGAAGCTGAAGCTCATACGGCATGAAAAGCTGACTTGCAGGCTGACGAAAGCGGGCAGGGCGATGGCGGGCTCGCCTGGCGATCTCTTTAATGAAATCGCGCCCTTCTACCTGTTCCAGGTCGATCATGCCGCCTGGTCGCGGATACCTGAACCACGGCTCGATAACTGGAGCCTTTACCTCAACCTGCTGCACGTCGAAGCGGCGCGCGGCGTTACCTGCGGCGCTCTGCGGGAAGCCCTCTTTGGCCGCCCTGAGCCGGCAGGATCCTATGACCGGGTTCCTGGCATGATCTGGAACCAGGTGCTGCGCCCGCTCTGCTGGATGGGCCTCCTGGCGGACATCACGACCAGCGAGCACGCCCATTTTGAAGACAGGCGATACATCACGACGCCGCTCTGGGCGAAGGCTTTTGAGTACTCACCTTCGGTTGCCGAAGTGTCGGTTTTGGCAGCTCACCGGTTCCGGCGGGATCATCCTGCGTAGCAGAACCTTGCGGCGCCGCTTCATAGATGAGTGTCTTGGCAGATCAGTCCAACAGACCGATTGCGATCAGAAAGCTGGTTGCAAAGTCTCAAGAGCGTGCGATTGGGTCGATGCTTCGAATCTGGATTCACGACAGGAAAAACGGAGGCGAAAATCATACTACAGATATCCCTACAAAACTCCCTACATTTAGAAAATTCCGACCCGATAACACATTGAAAAATATGTATTTTAAATTTTTAGTGGAGCGCTTCGCCCGCTCCAGACAGAAGCCAATGAAAACAACATAATGATTTGGCGCGTTGCCGGGCGGCGCGGGCGGCTGTTGTTCAGCGCGCTTGCACTCAGTCTATGAAGCGGATGGCCACATCATGGCCGTCCTGGCGGACAAATTCGGCCGGTGAATTGATTCCGAGCTTCGAGGAGACGAAGTGGAATTGGGGAGGCAGGAACACCTTGTTTCTGAAGCGCACCCTGGCGCCAGTTGCCGAAATGTCGATACAAATGCCTTCTTCCCGCCCCTTGGGCTCCCATACCAGAACGCAGGTTGCCCAGGTCGATTCGCGGTTGGCGCGGGGGCCGCGGCGCGCGGACTGCATTTCCTGAGACGGCGCAGGTGTGCGTAAAGCAGCCGAGAGGCGCTCCTTTGAAATGGGTGTGGGTTTTTTTCCAAACGCCACGAGCGTGGTATCTCCTTCCGAGAAAAAACAGGATTCTTTGGAAAGTGTCCCAATTCTGGAGCGTTGGGAAGTCCAATGGTGCGGTGCGGGGGCCGCGAGCGCATAAAAGCGCCGGATATTCTGGTAGGTATTCTGGCAGGTATTCTTCAGAGCACAGATGATTCTCTGCCGGTAATATCCCCTCCTGCGCCCCTGGCCTCAACCGGGGCGGGTCAACCGGCCATTTATCTGTAGGTGAAGTTTGCCGGGCGTTTTTCGAGGAATGCCCGGTAGCCTTCCTGGAAGTCCTCGTTCGAGAAGCCTTCCAGAAAAAGCATCTGCGCGTCCGGGTTATCGTCGCTCCAGCCAGCTTGCAGGCCACGGATCATCCGTTTGATGGCGCGCGTGGACCATTGTGATATGGCGGCGATTTCGCTGGCCCAGGCGCGGGCTGCGTCCAGCGCGGTGCCCGTTTCCACGAGGCGGTCGATCAGGCCGATGGATCTGGCGTCATCGGCCGTAAAGATACGCCCCGTAAACAGGATGTCCTTGGTGGCGCCGGGGCCGATGGCGGCCAGGAGCCGGCGTGTATCGCCCGCCGGATAGACGAGACCGAGCTTGCCGGGAGTGACGCCAAACCTTGCGCCAGCCCCCGCCACGCGAAGATCGGTGGCCATGGCGAGGCTGACCCCGCCACCGACGCAGGCGCCCTCGATAGCGGCGATGACAGGTTTCCCGCTGGTTTCTATGGCATCCAGCGCCCTGGCGATGCTTTCGCCGGAGGCCTGGGCCGTTTCGGGCGTGGCGTAGATCGTCTCAAACTCGGAGATGTCCGCGCCGGCGGCGAAGGCGCCTGCGGTGCCGCCATGGAGGAGGATCACCTTGACATCCTTATGGGCGTTGGCCTCAGCGACGAGGCCGGGCACGGCCTGCCACATGGTAACGGAAAGGGCGTTGCGCCGCTCGGGCCGGTTGAGAACGATTTCGGCCAGGGGCGCTTTGATGTCGAGGCGAATGGGGGGCATGGAAAAACCGGGGCAGTTGAAGGGGGCGCCCCGCTTATCGTCGGGTGTTCCCGGATTGGCAAGACGTCGCCTTGATTGATCAGCTTGCGGAATAAAAAACCCCGGCATTGCTGCCGGGGCTTTTGATTTTCAGGCGATTTGCCGCAAGATCAGGCGTCTGCGCGTTCCTTGAAGCGGCGGGGACGGGCCGAACCGTTGCCGGACTGCTGCGGGCGTTGCCCCGAGGACTGCGCGCCGCCGCCAGGCGGGCCTTTGCGGTGGGGCCGGCCAGATTGGGCGCCGGACTTCGCTTCAGACTTCTGGCCCCCCTGATACCCGCCGCTGCGGCCACCGTTGCGGTCGCTATTGCGGTCATCATTGCCGGAGCGATTGCCCGAACGGTTCCCCGAGCGATTGCCCTGGGGCTTGCCGGGCTTGCGCAGGGGCTCGTCCGGCAGGATCACGCCGTTGGGCGCAAGCTTCAGGCCGGTGAGTTTTTCGATGGCGCGGAGTGTCCCGCGCTCATCGCGCGAGCAGAAGGAGATGGCCACGCCCGAATTGCCGGCACGGGCCGTGCGGCCAATGCGGTGCACGAACTGTTCCGGCACATCCGGCAGGTCATAGTTGATGACGTGGGTGAGGCCGTCAACGTGAATGCCGCGGGCGGCAATATCGGTGGCGACCAGGATCGGCACGCGGCCCGCCTTGAAGGCGTCGAGGGCTTTCTCGCGCTGGGACTGGCTCTTGTTGCCGTGGATGGCAACGGAGTCGATGTCAGCCTTGGCGAGGCGCTTAACCACAGCGTCAGCGCCATGCTTGGTGCGGGTAAAGACGATGGCCGAACGAAGCTCGGGCTCACGGATCTTTTCGACAAGCAGGGACAGCTTTTCGGCCTGCTCGACAAAGCAGACGCGCTGTTCGATGCGGCCGGCCGTAGTGGCTGGCGGCGCAACGGAGACAGAGGCCGGATTGCGCAGGAAGGTCGCTGCCAGCGATTCGACGGCTTTCGGCATGGTGGCCGAGAAGAACAGCGTCTGACGCTTGGAAGGCACGTTCTTCGCGATGGCGCGCAGGGCGTGAATGAAGCCAAGGTCCAGCATCTGGTCGGCTTCGTCGAGGATAAGGGTTTCCACCTTGTCGAGCGAAACAGCGCGCTGTTCCATGAGGTCGATCAGGCGGCCCGGCGTTGCCACCAGGATATGCGCGCCGCGCTCAAGCTGACGGATCTGGCCGCCAATCTTTGCGCCGCCGCACACCATCACGACACGGAGGTTGAGGCCCGCGCCATAGGTGCCGAACGACGTGGCGATCTGGCCGGCGAGTTCCCGTGTGGGTGCCAGGATGAGAACGCGCGTGCCGCGCACCGGCGCCGGGGTGGTATTGCGGCTGAGGCGGTCAAGGATCGGGGCTGCGAAGGCAAGCGTCTTGCCGGTGCCGGTCTGGGCGAGGCCGACAATGTCGCGGCCTTCAATGACCAGCGGAATGGCTTGTGCCTGGATCGGGGTAGGGGCCGTGTAGCCGGCTTTGGTCAAAGCCGTGAGAATACGGCCGGTGAGGCCGAGGGATTGGAAATCGGACATGATTACTTTCGTCATGAAGGCGCCGGACCTGCTCAATGGCAGCCAGCGTCGGGGGCAAATAACGGCCCGGCGTGATACAGGACGTGGGGTGAATTGTCTCTAAGGAAGGGTCTGGAACGTTTCAGATTACTCTGACTTGCTCGCTCACGCAGACCCGACCAGGTGGAAAATCCACCCTAACAAGCGGCCCTATGCGCGCATTGAGCCTGGAAGTCAAACGATCTTCCCAGCGGATAAAATTCACCTTGGATCCCGTGTCCCGCGATGGCACACGAATTGTCAGCTATCGGACGGCGCGGCGGCCGCATGATAGGCGCGCCAGCATTCGATGCCCGCCTCGTTATAAACCTTCATCGTCGAAACCATCTCCAGAAAGAGGCGCTGATTGCCTAGTTCAGGCGGGAGGAGCGGATCGAAGTTTATCGCGCGGATGGCTGCCTGTCCGATCAGCAGTGTTTCGCGGGCGGCGTCTGCGGCGCTGAGACTGCCGATCCGGCCGAGGCTACCAGTCATGGCGCCGATGGCTGCGCGGTAGGATTGCTCCAGCGCCTGCGCCGACCAGAGGCCTGGCCAGCCTTGCATGTCCGGCGCGGAGATCTCGGAGATCCGCAGCACCGGGAGGGTTTCGTCCGCGCCGATGCCGATCAGGTCCTGCCTGTGGTCATCTAGTTTCCGCGCCAGATTTGCAGGGCGTACCCATAAACCAGCTTCTGCTTCCTGATATCCGAAGAGGGCAAGCGCGCGTTCGCGGTTGCGCAGCAGCCTGCGGTCGCGGCGGCCCAGATGGTGGGTCATCGCCACAAGCCAGTCGCCATTCCACGCGACAACCTTATCGCCCACATCGCGCCATTGTTGCACCCGCCGGGTCAGCGCCTGCGATTTTGGACCGGGCACATAGATGCCGCGCTCGGGGCTTTCCAGCAGGCCTTCTTTCAGGAGGCGCGTTGCCGCCACGCGCACCGTTGCGGGCTCGATACTGAAGAGTTCGCCGGCATGGATGAGGCTGCCGATCATCTGGCGGTCAGTGTCAGTCGAACTGATGAGGGACAGGATCAGCGCCTTCGCTGACAGCGGCTGCGTCGCAACAGGATTAAAATAATACGAGAATTGACTCATTGTGCTATTATATGTAATAAGTGTTTCAGAACACATAATGGGAGAGGAAGCGCATGCAGTCTTTAGCCAAGATTTCCGACGTCCTGTCAAAAGAGGAGCTGAGCGTGCTCCGGCAGAAGTCTGACCTGAAGGCGCTGGCCACGCTGGTATGGAATTGGGGGCTAATCGTGGCCGCCTTTGCCATTGCGATTGCCTGGCCAAATCCGCTGACGATCCTTCTGGGCATCGTCATCCTCGGCGGGCGCCAGCTTGGCCTTGGCATCATCAATCATGACTGCGCCCATCACGCCTTCTTCAAGAGCAAGGCGGTGGACGAGTTTGTCGGCCACTGGATCGTTGGCGCGCCGATGAACATCTCGCTGGCTGCCTACCGCGCCTACCATCTCAAACACCACCAGTATGCCGGCACACCGGATGATCCCGACATCATTTTCGTGAAGAACTATCCGGTGCCGGCCGAGAGCCTGCGCCGCAAATTCGTGCGCGATCTCACCGGCCAGACCGGCTATCGCGATACGCTGCGCAAGATCCGCAGCTTCAAGCTCTCCCGCAACTATCCCTGGCTCGTCTTCCATCTCCTGCTGCTGGGGGCGCTGACGCTTGCCGGCGCGCCCTGGGCGTATCTGATGTGGTGGGCGGCGGAGATATTCGTCTATCCGGCCATTGTCCGCCTGCGGCAGATCGGCGAGCATGGCACGGCGCGTGACCGCACCAGCCGCGACGCGCGCCTCAATACCGGCACGACGACCGCGCCTTTCTGGCAGCGCGTGCTGGTGGCGCCCAACAATGTGAACTTCCATCTGGAACATCACCTGTTCGCGCATATCCCGCCCTACAACCTGCGCAAGCTCCACACCCTGCTGGTCCAGCGCGGCTATTATGATGGCGTTGACTGTATCTCGCGGGATTATTTCGATGTTCTGCGCCGGGCTGTTCGCAAGGATGATGCGGCGAATATGGTTCCAGCTGAATAAGGGCAGAGCAAGCCCGGTCTCAGGCGCAATCTGGCGTGCGCGCTGGGGCAAGGCCAGGCAGGTCTCTTGACCGATAATGCTACCGGTGTCATTTCTTGTCGTGACGATAGTTCCGTCGCGCGGGAGGAGGACCGGCATGACGAGAAGCAGGGCGATTATGGGTGTTTCCCTCGCTGGTAGGGGCATACCATGCAGCTGAACCGCCGCCATGTTCTGATGGGGCTCGGGAGCACGGGGGTGGCGTTGACCGCGCGCGCTGGCGGCATGGACGACCCTGTGGCGCTGACCGTCAACGGCCCGGTCTCGGGTGTGCATGAACATGGTGTCGCCGTGTTTCGAGGAATTCGCTATGGCGCCGATACCGCGCGCACGCGCTTTCAAAAACCTCAGCGGCCCTCACCCTGGCAGGACGTCATGCGCGCCGTTATCTATGGCGCGGCTGCGCCGCAGCGCCACAGTGAGCCCAATCAGTCCGAGGACTGTCTTTTTCTGAACGTATGGACACCTGAAGCGCGCAAGGGCGGAGCGCGTCCCGTAATGATCTATATTCATGGCGGCGCTTACAATTCAGGCTCAGGTTCCGATCAGCTATATGATGGCGCGCGCCTGGCCGCGCGCGGCGATGTGGTGGTCATCACCCTCAACCACCGCCTGAACGCTTTCGGTTATCTCTCGCTGGGTCAGCTGATGCCGGAGATGTTTCCTGATGCCGGTAATGCCGGTCAGTGGGACATCCTGCTGGCACTGCGCTGGGTGAAGGAGAATGTGACGGCATTTGGCGGGGACCCTGCGCGGATTATGCTGTTTGGCCAGTCAGGCGGTGGCGCCAAGATCGCCACACTTATGGCGGCGCCGGCGGCCGATGGTCTTTTCCATTCCGTTGCCACGATGAGCGGCCAGCAGGTGACGGCTTCAGGCCCGCTGAACGCAAAGATGCGCGCGCTGGCCTATCTGCAGCGGCTGGGTGTGCAGCCTGGCGATGGGGAAGCGCTGCAAAGCCTTCCTCCTGGCCGTCTTGTGGACGCTCTGGATTCACAAGACCCCGTCAACAGCGACTTTCAGATCTATTTCGGGCCAGTGATGGATGGCCGGCTTCTGCCGCGTCACCCTTTCTGGCCAGATGCGCCGGCGCAGTCCGCCGCCATTCCAATGATCCTTGGCAATACACTGGACGAAACGCGCAATCTTATCGGCCGGAGCGAGCCGGAAATGTTCGAGCTGAGCTGGGACGCGCTTCCTGCTGCGCTCGCCCGGCATCTGCGCTGTGATATCGATCCGCAGGAAGTGGCTGCCGCTTATCGCGGCTACTATCCGGAACGCTCGCCAGCAGAGATATTCTTTGCGGCGACGACGGCAGCGCGGTCCTGGCGCGGTCAGGTCGAGGAGGCTGATGCCCGGGCAAGAGAGCGCGGGCCAAGCTGGGTGTACCGGTTTGATCTTCCGTGGACGGCAGAAGGCAGCCAATGGGGTGCGCCGCACATGGCCGATATCGGATATGCTTTCCTGAATCTCGACCGGAGCGGCGCCATGCCCGGCGACAGGCGTTTTGCCCAACGTGTTGCCGATGCCCTGTCCGGCGCGTTCATCTCGCATGCACGGTATGGAGACCCGAACCATTCGGGCATTCCAGACTGGCCGCGGCATACGCTGCCTGCGCGGGAGACGATGATCTTCGGCGAGACAATACGAGCCGAGCATGACCCGCGCGGGAATGAGCGGGCTCTTTTCGCGAAAGTACCCTTCATTCAGTGGGGCAGCTAGATCCGCCGAAACATCACCGACCTTACAAGCGCATTGCCTTTTCCAGAGGCATATAGCGCCGGCCGCAAGCTCAGAAAGTCTCCGTCTGTGTTGTGGTGATAACCTGAAACTTCCATCTGAACGGGATACTTATCCCAGGCCAGCCCGTCACGGCTGGTATGGATTGTCACGATATGATGGTCGTTCCGGATACGGATGTATAGCCGGTGGGGGTGGTTATCCGGTGCCCGGCCCCGGCGCGGCCGGCCATAGCGATGCATGATGAGCCCATTTGCATCGAAGCCAAGCCCTGCATAGAGACGCTTGCTGTAGAACAGCAACAGGCCAGCCTCGGTTCCCTGGTCAATTTCGATGTCGGCTTCAACCTCATAACCGAGTTCGCCTGCAATGAAGCAGAGCGGTGAGGCATCCGCCGGGCCAGCCCCCTTGGCCGCAAGTCTCAGCCCGTCTGGCGTCAGGCGAAACCGGTCGCTCTCATCGGTTGATGGATCATAGAAGGTCCAAAGTGAACCGAGGCGGTTTGTGCGGAAGTCGTCCGACAGTGGCTGGGCATGAACTGAGTTCCGGCTTGGCGCGGGCATTCGTATTGGCATTGACAGGTCGCCGCCTTTGGCGAGTGGCCAGCCATCCTCACTCCAGAAGACAGGATCAAGCAGCATCTGCCGGCCCAGTGTCCAGAAGCCGTTTTCATACCCGTGATATGCCATCCACCATTGTCCGCCGGGGCCTTCAACCAGTGTCGCATGGCCGCGCGACCACCACTTCTCCTCTGCGGAGACTGTGCGCAGGATGGGATTGTAGGGACAGTCTTCCCACGGACCATTTATGGAGCGGGACCGCGCGGCAATGACCATGTGCCCGGTCGGTGGGCCAGCTGTGCCGCCCACGGCAGTTATCATGTAGAAATAGCCGCCCCGGCGGGTGATCTTTGGTCCCTCTGGTGCAAAGGCCTCTACGGTCCAGTCTTCAGGATAGCGCCAGGGATCGTAGACATGTTCGACCTCGCCAAGTGTTGCCAGGCCATCCGGGGTCAGGCGAACGCGGTCGCCCCCGCTCAGGAACAGATAACGGTTGCCGTCCTCGCCAACGGCATGGCCAGGGTCAATATGGCCGGGCAGGTTGAGGTCGATTGGCTTGCTCCACGGCCCTTCGATTCTGTCTGCCCAGATCACATAGTTGGAACGATAGTCGGGGAATCGCGCCGGAATATAGAGGTAGAACCTGTCCTTATGCTTACACAGTTCCGGGGCCCAGACAGACCCGATCGGCGTTTTCAGGGCGGCCGTGACGGGCGACCAGTTGATCAGGTCTATCGACTTCCAGATCGTGAGGCCTGGATAGGCGTCGAAGGTTGAGAATGTCATGTAGTACGTGTCCCCATCCCGCAGAACGCTCGGGTCGGGCCGGTCTCCCGAGAAGACGGGGTTCAGGAATGTGCCATTGCCAAGATCGGCGCGGCGCTGGCCTTCAAACCCTCCGGGCCAGGAGAGGTGCCGCCAGTCCTTCCCCGAAACCGACAGCAGCCCTTCGGTCTGAGGGCGTCCAGCCTGGTCCATGATAGAAGATGCAGCAGAAGGCGGCGCCGCGGAGCGGGACATGCATCCGGCAGCCACCGGCAAGGTGCCGAGCCCGATAAGGGCGCGGCGGCGTGAAAAGCGGATCATCGGGGCTCCTTCCGAAAACAAAAACGCCGGCGGCTTCAGGAACAGAAGCCGCCGGCGCATTTGGGCGAGGTCAGGTAGCGGTGTGCCGGGCTAAGGGAGGAAGCTGACAACACGCCGCCCCTGGCATTGCCCTAGTAACGATACCGGACGCCTACAACGAATTCCCGGCCGGTATGCTCATAGTTGAGGCTATTCTGGCGTTCGGAGTTGATCCAGCGCTCGTCATAGACGTCGGTAAGATTGATCGCCTCAAACGTCAGGTCGATCTTGTCTGTCAGCCGATAAGATGCCGAGAAGTCCAGGTTCAGCGTCGCGGCCTTGCCTTCGACATCGTTTCCGCTCGAGGCGGGAACGGTCGTCAGATATTCGTCACGCCAGGTGCTTGAGATGCGCGCTTCGAAAGGTCCGCGCTCGTAGTAAAGCGTGGCGCTGAGGGATTCCGGTGACTGACCGATCAAAGGCTGGGTAACCGTGGCCCCCGTTGTCGGGTTCACGATATAATCGAATTCGGATTCGATCTTCGTGAAGTTCACGATACCGCCGAAGCCATGCAGATATTCCGGGATAAAGCTGAAATTGAACGGCGTTTGTGCCGTGACTTCAAAGCCCGTGAGATCGCCGCCCTGGGTATTGATGAAGGTGGTTACCGCGAAGATGTCGCTTGGCGATACGCCCGGTTGCAGCAGTGATGTGGGGAAGCCGGTCTCCGAGAACGGAATATCCTGGCGGAGGCGCTGGTTGAAGCTCTCGATTTCCTTGCGGAACAAGGCAACTGAAAACAGGGCCTCCGGATACGGATACCACTCGAAAGACAGGTCATAATTGTTTGACCGGATCGGATCGAGATAAGGGTTACCTGCTGTAAGCGACAGGCCTGGCGGGCTGGCATCGATGGACCCGCCCGGTGTCAGTGCTGTCAGGTTCGGCCGGGCCATCGTCTTGGCGGCTGCGAACCGCACAAGGACATCCGGTATCGGTTCGAGGACGAGGTTCAGGGCAGGCAGTGTATCGGAGTAGCTGTGATTGGCGGTCGTTTCAGCATTGCTGAGAATGCCGACCGATGTGAGGTCCGTTTCAACATACCGTACACCGAAGTTCCCGCGGAATGGCAGGCTGGCAAGCTCGGTGTTCCAGTCAACCTGGACATAGGCGCCCGTCGACTTTTCAACCGCGCTGCGGGTTTCCCCGGCAAATACCGTGCGGCGCCAGTCACCATACTCGTTGATGCAGTCGCAATCAAAATTGATGATGCCGTTCAGCGCGTTCAGGTCGGGGATAACCCAGCTGGTTGGTGTGCCCGCCGGCAGATCCATGCCCTGCCCGAAATTGGTGATGGTGGTTGTGTAATCAGCAAGGGTGTAACCGTTCGCGGCAAGCTGCGCGAGGGTGGCTGCTGAAACGCCTTCAACCGGCTTGCGCCATTCATTTACCCGGAAGCCGAACTCCTTGAAGGACACGCCGCCGCTGAGGGTGAAGATGTCTGTCAGGTCATATTCCAGATCGACGCGAATCGTCTCGAAACTGTTCATGGTCTTGTTAGGACGCAGACGGATGATCGAGGCATCGCCCAGTGCTGTGCTGGAAGAGAAAACAAAGTTTGCAGGATTGGTTACATCAAACCCGTAATTGAAGGATGGGAGGTTTGAGTCAGAGTAATCGTAGGAGTATCCGTCAATGTCATACGCTTCGAGCGAGATTGTTGTTTGCTGAGGGTTGGATCCGATTGCGCGGGAAACGCCCCCCATTGCCGATAACCGCAGACGGTCAGAGAAGGCATGCTCCAGAGACAGGGAGTTCTGGAAGAACTCGGTCGACAGCTTGTCGATCCGTTGCTCAGTGCGGATGTCCACATCGTTGAAAGTTCCCTGAACAAGTGTGTTGTTATCATTAACACGGCCAGAGATGAGGTCCACAGAGCGCAAGCCCTGGACCCCGGTTTCACGGGCAAACGAAATGACCTCAAGGAACTCTTCCGTACGCGTCTGTTCAAGTTTCGCATAGAGAGAGTCGAGCGTTATTTCTGTTCCGCTCCAGGGCTCAAACTGGATTGATCCTGTCAGGCCGAGGCGTTCACGGTCATAGCCAATGCGGCCATAGCGCGGGATGCGGGGATGGGCGGCGTTCCATGCGGCCTCTTCGGCGGCCAGGCCCGTCAGGGTATTGCCACTGGCATCGGTGATGGTGCCGACCGACTGGTAGCAGCGCGTTGTGCCGACATAGCTGGTAATAACGCCGTCTGTTGTCGTAGGGACGCAGCCATCGTTTCCAGGTACGCGGAAGCGGGCTGAGCTGGAGCCCTCTTCGAACGTGTTGCGGCTGGAATAGGCAACCGAGAGCAGCCCCCCGAGGCGGCCATCCATCCAGCGGTCGGAAATCAGCGCCGTAAAGCGCGGATCAGTTTCCTCTGAAAGGTCGTTATAGGAAGCCTGCACGCCTGTGGCGAAGGTGAAATCGTCAAAATCGAACGGCTTGGCTGAGCGCAGCTGAACGGTCGCGCCGAGCGACCCTTCGTCGACGGATGCCTCCTGCGATTTGGCCACCTTGACGCTGTTGAACAGGTCGGCGGCAAAAATGTTGAAGTCAAACTGGCGATTGCGGTTTGCGCGGCCATCGCGCCCGCCGCTCGTAGCCAGGGCCTCCATCCCATTGATCTGGACCCTGACGAAATCCGAACTGAGGCCGCGCACGTTGATCGAGCGGCCTTCTCCACCGTCCCGGTCAATCTGGACACCCGGAATACGCTGAAGGGCTTCAGCAAGGTTCAGGTCAGGGAAGTCGGCGATGTCTTCGGCGCTGATGGCGTCAACAATGCTGGTTTCGTTGCGCTTGACGGCGAGGGATTGTTGAAGGCTTCCGCGGAACCCTTTCACAATCACGGTTTCCTGACGGCTTTCCGCTTCGTCTGCCGATGCGTCTTCCTGTGCCGTTGCGCTCAAGCCGCTCGTGAGGAGGCTGATAGCCGCCGCACCCATTAGAAGCCTGAAATTAAAGCTGTTTTCCTTGAAACGCATGTCTGGTCTCCTCCCCAGGATATCGTCGTTTCGATTAGCTGCCCTCTTTCTGTGAAGAGGATCACGATAATGCTACCGGTATCATTACTCATTATGCTACCGGTGGCAATTGTAAAATTCGACCTTAATCCATCATTTTGGTACATTCCTGACGCCTGATGCAGAAGCAACGCTCAGCTTGAGGGTGGGTTGTCTGTCTGATTGAAGGGATGGGCGGATAGCAATCTAAGATGGATTGTCTGAAGCCCTGCATACTCTACAGTCGCGGTTTGTCCGGCCTGCGCGGCGTGCACGCCCGTGACGGCGCCCGTTGACACAAGCGTTCCCTTTCGGAGGGGCAGGCCTCTGGCTGCCGTGATCTCGAGAAGCTGGCGGAAAGACTCCATTGGTCCGCCGGGGATCGTTGTCGCGTCGGCGTATCCCGCTTCGCGCCCGTCGATCAGGGTTCGCAGGCGCCAGTCAGTAGGCGCTGCGGCGCGCCAGCCGGGAATCTCTTCTCCCAGGATAAGGCCGTTATTGTTGCCAAAATCCGATATGGTCACGAGCGGCCCGTGGTCATTGATTCCGGGGAAGCAGCTGGAGGCGATTTCCGCGCCGATGTGCATGGATCCTGCCATGTCTGCTGCGTCTTGAAGGCTCCACCGCAGTTTCTCTGGCGGTGCATCATTCCCCGCAACAATCACGATTTCGCTCTCCACAGCCCCGAATCCACCCTGGAAGATGAAACAGTCTACTGGATCGCCCGTGGCCCGCGACACCTGGGAGGCGAAAATTGGTCCGGCGAGCCTGTCAGTACCGAAGACGCCGTCCCAGGGGGGATTGATCCGGCCCACTTTCCAGCCGGCCAGCCTGTCTGGCCAAAGCTGGATCGCGCGGTTTTGAATCGCATACGCCTCGGCCAGCGTCGCGGGCATCGTGCCGGGATATACTGGCAATGGCTGCGCCAGAAGGCGCGCGCTCACAAAGGCGTCGGCGCGGGCATCTGCGGTCGCCAGATTGCTTACTTCAGTTGTATTTCCCTGCGCCATCCCTGAAGCCCGTTCTGTTTGCTGAAGCGCGTTCGCGCCCGGCGGGTCTGTTTGTTTGGTTTCCATGACCGGCTTTGCTGGACAGATCAGGTAACCGGTGTCATACTTGCGTGAAAGTTCATTCTGTCAACTGGTTTCTCAAAAGGGTGGCAGGCAAAGACAAGGTCAGGCGTCCGTTCCAGAGCGCCACATGCAGGAGGAAGTCATGGGTTTTCGGTTCCACAGCTCGGTGCGCAGCAGCGCAGCTATTCTGGCGATTGTTCTCAGCGGATGCGCGAGCCTGGCGATTGCTCCGGCAGTGAATGCGTCGCCAGCCATGCAGCCGGCGCAAACGGGTGTGGCCGGGCCGGCATGGTTTTTTCCTGCCATAGACTGGGCATCGTACACGAAGGGCGGACGTGGCGGAGAGCTTGTCCGCGTCACGACGCTCGCGGGCGATGGACCCGGCAGCCTGCGTGAAGCCATCGCGATGGAGGGGCCGCGAATTATCGTGTTCGAGGTCGGCGGGGTCATCGATCTGGAAAAGGAGACGATCACCATCTCCAATCCGAACATAACGATCGCAGGCCAGACCGCGCCTTCGCCGGGAATAACTCTGATCCGTGGCGGCTTTGATGTGAAGACGCATGACGTTATCATTCAGCATCTGCGCATCCGTCCCGGCGATAATGGCGAGGCGCGGGCTTCAGGCTTTGCCGAGGACGCGATCTCCACGGCCAGCGCCCGTAACCTCATTGTAGATCACTGCTCGCTGACTTGGGCGGTGGACGAAAACCTTTCCGCTTCGGGGCCTCGCTTCACGGGGGATACGCCAGACGAATGGCGCGCTGGCACGTCACACAATATTCTCTATAGTCACAATCTAATCGCTGAAGGGCTTGCGGATGCGACTCATCCGAAATTCGAACACTCCAAAGGTTCCCTGATCCACGACAATGTGAACGGTATCCTGATTTACGGTAATCTGTATGCGCATAATTACGAGCGCAGCCCCCTGTTCAAGGGCGGCGTACACGGACAGATCGTCAACAATTTCATCTACGATCCTGGCCAGCGCGCGGTGCATTATAATCTGCAGGCGCTGGAATGGGGCAAGGTGCCCTTCGAGACCGGCAAGATGGATCTTATCGGCAATGTGATGCGCGCCGGCCAGTCCACCGCCGAGGGGCTGCCGCTGGTGATGATTGGCGGAGATGGTGATCTGGAGCTTCACGCGCGGGACAACATTGCCGTCGATCGCTGGGGTAACCCGCTGCCGGAGCGGGGCCGCTATACGGCGGGTCCGGCGAAGTTCATCGATGCGCCTGAGGCGATGCCGTTGCCGGCGGGGTTGCCGGTGATGCCTGCCGTGGCGGTCGAGCGGTTTGTGCTGGCCAATGCGGGCGCGCGCCCCTGGGACCGCGACAGTCATGATGTGCGCGTATTCGCAAATGCCGCTGAAGGGCGGGGCGAGATCATCGACAGCCAGTCCGAAGTCGGCGGCTATCCGGCCGTTGAGCCGAGCTACAAGGCCTTCGATCCGGCCCTGTGGGATCTCGATACCATGCTGCCGAAGTCTTCGGAGGCGCTGGATTCGGGCGCCCGTAGCCGGGGGACGTAAAGGAAGCCAGAGCGCCTGCCGCTTGCAAAATGTCCACCGCCGGGCAAAAGAGGACAATCCATTTTCAAACAAGGGTTTCCGGTGATCGACAAATCAAAGCCTGACCTCGAAGCCGAGATTGCGGCAGCTGTGCAGGAGGCTGCTGAATTCAAGCAGCGCGGCCGGGCCACGATCAACGACATCGCGCGCATCGCGAAGGTGTCGAAGAAAACGGTATCGCGGGTCATCAATGACAGCCCGCTGGTCAAGTCACGCACGCGCGAAGTCGTCAAAGCCATTATTGCCGAGCTTGGCTACACGCCCGACCCGCAGGCGCGCGCGTTGGCGCTGCGCCGCTCCTTCCTCATTGGTCTGGTGTATGACAATCCCAGCCCGCAATATGTCGTCAACATGCAGCGCGGCATCCTGGATGCGCTGGAGGAAACCGATTTTCAGCTCGTTCTGCGCCCGGTCAGCCGCACGGATGCGCATTATCCAGGGCGCCTGCGCCAGTTCATCCAGCAGCATAAGCCGTTCGGTCTTATCCTGCCGCCGTCCGTTTCGGAGGACGAGGATCTCGCGCAGATGTTCCGGGACCATGACGTAGACTATGTGCGCATTGCGTCGGGCATGCTGGACGAGCCTGGCCGTATGATCCGTACGCATGACAGCGAGGGCGCCGCGCAGGCGGCCCGCCATCTCTGCGCGCTGGGGCATACGGATATTGCCCACATTCATGGCCCCGAATCTTTCCGGTCGGCGCATGAGCGCCGCGATGGTTTCCGGCGCGGCCTCGCCGAGGCGGGCATCACCCTTGATCCGGAACTCACCGTCGAGGCGGGTTACACGTTCGATTCAGGCCTTCAGGCGATGGAGCGCCTGCTGTATGGCAAGCGCCGCCCGACGGCTGTGTTTGCGGGCAATGACGAGATGGCCACCGGCGCCTATGTCGCCGTGCGCAAGGCGGGCCTGCGTATTCCCGAAGACGTGTCGATCGTCGGTTTCGATGATACCCCGATCGCCGGGCGTCTCTGGCCGGCGCTGACCACCGTGCGCCTGCCGATCCGCGAAATGGGCACGGCGGCCGCCCGGCTGCTTCTCGACCAGGCGGCGGGGAAGGAGCCTGAAGAGGTGATCAGCTTCACGCCTGAAATCGTGGTGCGGGAGTCCTCCGCCGCCGCGCCGCGCCGGGCAGGCTGATAGGCCTTCCCGAATTTCCGGATATGGGGGCGATAACGGCTTGCAGCGTCTGGCGGCTAGAGGTATGACACCGGTTACCAAATGATACGCCGCTAAGGAACCGCCCCATGAAAATCGCGCTCATCATTGAAAACAGCCAGGCAGCAAAAAGCAGCATTGTCCACGACGCGCTGAAAGCTGTCGCCGAGCCGCTCGGCAACGAAGTGTTTCACTACGGCATGCACACGCCCGAAGACAAAGCGCACCTCACCTATCCCATGATCGGTATCCTCGCCGGCATCCTGATCAACTCGAAAGCCGCCGATTTCATTGTCACCGGCTGCGGCACGGGCATGGGCTCGAACCTCGCCTGCAATGCCATGCCGGGGATTTTCTGCGGCCTCATCATTGACCCGACCGATGCCTTCCTGTTCGGCCAGATCAATGACGGCAACGCCATTTCCATGCCCTATGCAAAGGGCTTCGGCTGGGCCGCCGAACTCAACCTTCAGGACTGCTACCGCAAGCTGTTTGAGGTCAAGCGCGGCGAAGGCTATCCCAAGGAACGCGCCGCCGTCATGGCGAAGAATCGCGGTATCCTCAGTGATCTGAAGAAAGCGTCCTGCCACGATATGCTGACCGTGCTGAAGGCGATTGATCAGGATCTTCTGCAGACCGCCATTTCAGGTGAAAAGTTCCAGGAATACTTCTTCGCCAACTCGCAGGACGAGTCGATTTCCAGCTATGTGAAGAGCGTGCTGGCATCCTGATCGCCGCGCGGTTGCGCGCGCATGTAAAGCCGTAGTTCTGGAGGGAACCCTTGAGCCTCAGCATGTTCAGCCTTGAAGGCAAGACCGCTCTGGTCACCGGCGCCAATACGGGTCTTGGGCAAGGCCTCGCTGTTGGGCTCGCCGAAGCGGGCGCGAACATCGTTGCGGCGGGCCGCTCCGTGCCCACCGAGACAGAAGCCGCCGTGAAGGCGCTTGGCCGCAAGTTTGCGTTTGTACCGGCAGATTTCAGCAAGCCATCGGTCACCGGTGATGTGGCCGCTCAGGCGGAAGTGGCCCTCGGTCCTGTGGACATCCTCGTCAACAATGCCGGCACGATCAAACGCAATGACGCGCTGGACTTCACCGAGGCCGAGTGGGACGAGGTGATGGATGTGAACCTGAAATCGGCGTTCTTCCTGTCCCAGGCCGTTGCCAGGGGCATGGTTGCGCGCAAGTCCGGCGGAAAGATCATCAACATTGCGTCGATGCTGTCTTTTCAGGGTGGCATCCGCGTGGCGAGCTATACCTCGTCCAAGAGCGGCATTGCGGGTCTGACGAAGCTGCTCGCCAACGAATGGGCAAAGCACGGCATCAATGTGAATGCCATCGCGCCGGGCTATTTCGCCACCAACAACACCGACGCCCTGCGCGCCGATGAAAAGCGCAATACCGAGATACTTGGGCGCATTCCGGCAGGGCGCTGGGGTGCGCCCTCCGATCTTGGCGGCGCGGCCGTGTTCCTTTCCTCCCGCGCATCTGATTATGTGCACGGAACAGTCGTCGCCGTGGATGGCGGCTGGCTCGCGCGCTAGGCGGGGCCGGGGAGGAAAACAGTCATGGCCGCGCGCGTCGTCTGCTTTGGAGAGCTGCTGCTGCGCCTGACTGCGCCGGGGGCCGAGCGTCTGCTTCAGTCCTGGTCGCTGGATGTCTGCGTGGGCGGGGCGGAAGCCAATGTCGGCGTATCGCTCGCCAGCTTCGGGCATGATGTGCGCTTTGCCAGCGTTGTGGCAGATAATCCCCTTGGCGCGGCGGCCCTGGGCGAGCTGCGCCGGCACGGCGTCCATACCGATACCGTCCTCTCCGCGCCGGGCCGGATGGGGCTCTATTTCCTTGAGCCAGGCGCCGTGCGCCGCCCCTCCCGCATCACCTATGATCGCGCCGGCTCTGCCTTTGCGGGCGCGGCCCCCGGCAACCTCGACTGGTCCGCCATTCTTCCTGGCGCAGCGCTGTTTCACATCTCCGGCGTCACCCCCGCCATCGGCGCAAACGGCGCCGCAGCCGCTGTGCGCGCCGTCAAGGCCGCTGTTGCCGCCTGTGTGCCTGTCTCGTTTGATGGCAATTACCGCGCGCTGCTGTGGGAGGCCTGGGACGGCGACGGCCCGGCCATCCTCAGGGAAATTCTCGCCTGCGCCACCTATGCCTTCATCAATGAGCGCGACATTGCACTGATCCTGAGATCGCGGTTTGAAGACCGCCAGTCCGCCTTCGCGCACGCCTTCGAGGCGTTCCCCCGCCTTCAGGCCATCGCGGCGACCACCCGCCAGCAATCCTCCGTAGACGATCAGGCGATTGCCGGTGAGCTCGTCACAAGGGAAGGGCGCTGGACCTCGCCCGTGCATGAACTCCCTGGCGTTATCGACCGGATCGGGGGCGGCGATGCCTTCGCGGCCGGCGCACTGCATGGCCTGATTGAGGGCAGGGACGGGCAGTACACAATCGATTTTGCCGTCGCGGCAGGGGCGCTGAAACATTCGATCCCGGGTGATTTCAGCCGCGTGACGGTCGCCGAAGTCGAGGCCGCCATGGCGGGCGGAAGCCTCGATGTAAAACGCTGAGATCCAGCGCCGAAACAGTATTGACACCGGTTACCATAACGCCAGTATAGTGCCAGATAAAGAAGAGGCCGGTCGCAAAGCCCGGCGCCCAACGGGGGCAGGAAAACACCCATGCGGATGCCAGCTTCAGCTGATGCAGTAAGGCCCAGCCGCCGGCACGTTCTGGCCGCCGGCGCGGCTGTGGCCGGGCTCAGCGCGTGCGGCATGCGTGCAGGCCGGGAGTTCCTGTCAACCGATACGCACCCGGAAGAATACCCCACCGTCCAGGCGGTCAAGGAAATGGGCCGCCTCTTGAGTGCGCGCACTGATGGCCGGCTCGGCATCAAGATCTATGCCGGGGGCCAGCTCGGCTCGGAGCAGGATACGCTGGAGATCACCGTCTTCGGCGGCCTCGACATGAACCGCGTAAACCTCGCCCCGCTGAACTCCATCGAGCCGCTGACGACCATTCCCGCGCTGCCCTTCCTGTTCAAATCGAACGAACACATGCGCCGCGCGCTCGACGGCCCCATCGGCGACGAAATCCTCGCCTCGCTGGAGCCCCACGGCCTCATCGGCCTCTGCTTTTATGACAGCGGCGACCGCAACTTCTACAACACCCGCCGCCCCATCCGCACACCTGAAGACATGCGTGGCCTGAAGATCCGTGTGCCAAGCTCTGATCTCTATGTCTCGATGATCCGCGCGCTCGGCGCAGACGCAACGCCGATGAGCATCGCCGAAGTCTATCAGGCGCTCGTCCAGGGCGTGATCGACGGGGCGGAGAATAACTGGCCCTCCTATGAAAGCGGGCGCCATTTCGAGGCGGCAAAATATTACAGCCTGACCCAGCATGTCATTGCGCCCGAAGTCCTCGTCATGTCGAAATCCCGCTGGGACAAGCTCGACGAGGCGGACCGCGCCCTGGTGCGCCAGACGGCCAAGGCGTCGGTGCCCTATATGCGCACCCTGTGGGATCAGCGCGTGGAGGATTCCCGCGCGCGCCTCATCGCGGCGGGCATCGAGATCAACGAAATCGAAGACAAGGCCGCCTTTGCGGCGGCCATGCGCCCGGTCTGGGATCGCTACATCGTCTCCGAAAAGGCCCAGCGCCTCGTCTCCGAAATCGAAGCCATGGGGGAGAGCGCATGATCCGTATGCTCGCCAATGTCACGCGCATTGCGGCAGACCTGCTGATCAAGGCGGCCGCGTTCGGGCTTGTCCTGATGACAGTCATCATCGGCTGGCAGGTGTTTGGCCGCTATGTTCTCAATTCCACCCCCTCCTGGTCGGAGCAGGCCGCGCTCACCCTGATGATCTGGTATGTCGCGCTTGCCGCGGCGGCGGGCGTGCGGCACGGATTTCATATCCGCATCGTGGCGCTGGAAGATGCAGTCTCGCCCACTGTTCGCAAATGGATGCAGGTCGTCTCCAACACCATCGTCGGCCTCTGCGGCGCGGCGATGTTCATCTGGGGCGGCGAACTTGTCCTGCGCACCTGGAGCCATGTCGTCCCCTCGCTCGGCATCCCGCGCGGGCTGACCTATCTCGCTCTGCCGATTTCCGGCGCGCTGATGGCATTGTTCGCGTTCGAACAGGTTCTCGAACGTCTCGGGCTTCGCGCAGAAGACGCCCCGAATGAGGAAACCGCCTGATGGAACTGCTCATTCTCATGGGTGTGCTCGTGCTGCTGCTCGCCATTGGTGTGCCCGTAGCTTACTCCCTGCTCGGCGCCTCGATTGCCACCTTCCTGGCGATGGACATTCCTCTGGTGGTTGTGTTTCAGCGCCTTGCTGGCGGCATTAGCGTCTTTTCGCTGATGGCTATTCCGTTCTTTATTTTTGCCGGCGATCTCATGTACCGCTCCGGCATTGCCCAGCGCCTTGTCGAGGTGGCTGAGGCGATGCTGGGGCGCACGCGCGGCGGTCTCGGCCTCGTCAATGTCGGCGCCTCCACGATGTTTGGCGCCGTCTCGGGCTCTGCCATCGCCAGCGCCTCGGCCATGGGCGCGACGCTCATGCCACTGATGAAACAGAAGGGCTATGACGCAGACTACGCCGTCAACGTCACTGCCTCTGCCGCCATCGTCGGCCTGCTCATTCCGCCCTCGCACAATATGATCATCTACTCGGCCGCCTCCGGCATCGGTGTGCCGATCGGAGACCTGTTCCTGGCCGGTGTCGTGCCCGGGATCATTACAGCTTTGATCCTGATGGCGGTCACCTGGTCCGTCGCGGTCCGGCGGGGCTATCCCAGTGGGAAGTTTCCCGGCTGGCGCGCCTTTGCCCGCGCGATCCTGATCGCGGTTCCGGGCCTCATGGCCGCCGTCATCATCATGGGCGGCATCCTGTCGGGCATTTTCACCGCTACGGAATCCTCCGCCGTCGCCGTGATTTACACCGTCCTCGTGGGCGCCTTCGTTTACCGCTCGCTCGGCTGGTCCCGCTTCGTGGATGCGGCCCAGCAATCGGTGAAGGTCACGGCCATGGTGCTCCTCATCATCGGCGCGGCGACCGCCTTCGGCTACGCCCTCGCGGTGCTTGAGGCGCCCGCGCAGCTTGCCGAACTCATCACCTCGATCACGCGAAATCCGCTCGCCATCCTCCTGATCATCAACATCACGCTTCTGATCCTGGGCACGTTCATGGACATGTCACCCCTGATCGTGATCACCACGCCGATCCTGCTGCCGGTGGTGATGGAAGTGGGCGTGGACCCGGTCCATTTCGGCATCATCATGATGCTCAATCTCGGCATTGGTCTCGTCACGCCGCCGGTGGGCTCGGTTCTGTTCGTCGGCGCCGCGGTCGGCGGCATTAAGGTCGAAGACGCCGTCAAGACGATCTGGCCGTTCTATCTGGCGCTCATCGTCTCGCTGCTGCTCATCACCTATATTCCCGCCCTGTCGCTCTCCCTGCCGGGCATGTTCAAATAGAGGCCTGCCATGATCCGCCTGCTGACTGGACTGCTTGCTTCCGCCACCCTGGCTGCCTGCGCGAGCGCTCCGGCGCCGGAGGCAGCGCCCGCGCCCGCCATGGTGATCATCGCAGAAGAAGACGTGAAGGTGGACGAGCCCCCGCCTCACGGCAAGATCGGCATGAGCACCGCCTGGCGCATATCGGATGCCGTGCCGGTCCGCGCCTTCGAGTTCCGCAAGCGCGCGCTCCATCCCGGCAGCGCTATCGGTCTCCACCCGATCAATCATGACGAGATCTATTACGTCCTCTCCGGCGAAGGCGTCGTCCATTCTGATGGCGCGGAAGAAACCCTCACAGCGGGCATGGCCGCCTATCTCTATACCGGCGCAAATGTAGGCATACGGCAGGTGGGCGCAGAGCCGCTGGTCCTGATCATCGCTTATCCTCCGGGGAAATGACCATGCTGTCCCGGCGTTTCCTTCTGGCAACGATCACCGCGCTTGCCGCCACCGCCTGCGCGAGCGCCCCGGTCGCCCGCGCCGAGATGCCCGCCGCCATCGAGGCCGATGAAGTCGTCCTCCTCTGGCCCGAAGGCCCGCCCGGCGGCGTGCCGGAGGGCCTGCAGGAGAAGGTCGTCTACCGCGACAATCCCTTCGGTCTGATGGACCGCGCCGCGCATGATATCACCGCGCCGAGCCTCTCAATCTTCCATCCGGACACGCCCAATGGCTCGGCCATCCTCATCATTCCGGGCGGCGGCTACAAATGGGTGGTGATCGACAAGGAAGGCTTCGAAGGTGCCCGGCATTTTGCCGGCGAAGGCGCAACGGTTTATGTCCTGCGCTACCGCCTGCCGCATCAGGGCTGGCAGGCCGGGCGAGAGGCTCCGCTTCAGGATGCCCAGCGCGCGCTGCGCCTCATCCGCGCGCGCGCCGCTGAAGACGGCATTGATCCTGCCCGCGTTATGGTGATGGGGTTCTCCGCAGGCGGACATCTCGCCGGCACGCTCGCGATGAAGTTCGACACGGCCACCTATCCGCCCGCCGATGCCGCAGACGCCCTCTCGGCAAGGCCAGACGCCGCCGCGCTGATCTATCCCGTCGCCACGCTGGCCGAACCCTTCGCCCATCCGGGCTCGCGCCTCAACATGCTCGGCGAGACCCCGTCTGCCGATGCGGTCGCCGCCTGGTCGCTCGAAACGCTCGCGCGGCCGGATATGCCGCCCGTTTTCCTGATGCACGCGGCCGATGACGAAGCCGTGCCTGTGGAAAACGCGCTGATCCTCCATGCCGCGCTCCGCAAGGCGGGCGTGCCCGTGGCCCTGCACATCTTCGAGGCGGGCGGCCATGGTTTCGGGCTGCGCGGCATAGACGGCACGCCGCTGCAATCTTGGCCCTCGCTTCTGAGCCAATGGGCCGTTAACAAGGGCATCTTCCCCAAGGTTACCCCAGACCGCTGAGCCAAAGACATGACGATGACACGTATCGAGCCGACCCTCGCGGCTGCCGGTGAGTATCTGCGCCAGCAGGCCGAGCGGATCGAAGAAGATCCGATGACCAATTCGGTCTTCGCCCTGGCGCAGACGCTCTTCCGCGATATCGAGCAGGGTGAAACGGGCCTCGATGAGGTCGCCGGCCTGATCGACGAAGCCCATCTCCTCCTCGTCAGCCAGCGCGCCGGGCGCCTGCGCGAGCGTCATGCCGGGGCCAATCCGGAAAAGGTCTGGCCGCTGGTCAAAGCCCGCCTCGAAAGCCTCGCCGGTGAGGGGTTTGAAGCCTTCCGCGCCGCCCTGGAAGAGGCGCGCGGCGGCGTCGTCTTCACCGCCCACCCGACCTTTTCGCTCTCCCCGGAGCTGCGCGCTGCCATCGCCGGAGAAGCGGCCCGGCCGGGCAAGGACGCCCGCGCTGCGCTCGAAAGTGCGATCCGCGCCGACGCCCGCGACTGGAACCGCTCGATCACCCTGACCCGCGAACATGAAGAGGCGCAGGCCGCGCTGCTGAACGCAGCAGGCGCCCAGCAGCATTATGCCGGTCTCATCTACGATATCGCCCGCGCGCATTTCCCGGAAACGTGGCGCTCGCTGCGCCCCGCCCTGCCCACCATCGCCAGCTGGGTCGGCTACGATCTCGATGGCCGCACCGATATCCATTGGTATCATTCGATCACCTTCCGCCTCGCCGAAAAGGCCGAGCAGCTGCGCCGCTACCACGCCCGTGTGCAGACGATCCTCCAGGATCATCCCGGCGCAACAGGCCTCGCCGCGCTGCAGGAGCGCCTCGATCTCGCCGCCGGTGAAACCGCGCTCCAGGCCGCCCAGTTCAGCGGCGACCTTCAGGACCCGGATCATCTCGTCGCCGCCGCCAACCGCCTCACATCAGAAGGCCCCGGCCGCCTGACAGACGCCGCCGAAATCATCGCCGCTCTCGATACAGCGCTCGCCGCCGCCGAGGGAGAGACCGTGCTCGCCCGCGAGCTGCTCGTCCTGCGCGCCCAGGTCGAGAGCCAGCAGCTTGGTACGGGCCGCATCCATCTGCGCGTCAACGCCGCCCAGATCGCCAACGTAATCCGCCGCGAGCTTAATCTCGATGCGGACGAACGCAGCCTCGGCCGCCTCACCCTGACAGAACTCTCCCGCCGTGCGGCCGCGCCAAAGCCGGTGGAAGTAAACTTCGCTGACCTCTTCCTGGAACAGTCGACCGCCCGCCGCCAGTTCATGATGTGCGCGCAGATCCTGAAACATATTGATGCCGGCTCACCCATCCGCTTCCTGATTGCCGAGAGCGAGAACCCCGCCACCGTCATGGCCGCGCTCTATCTCGCCCGCCATTACGGCGTGAACACAAAGCTCGACATCTCGCCCCTGTTTGAAACGCCCGAAGCGCTGGAGACCGGCGGGCGCTTCATCGAGCGCCTGCTGGATGAGCCGGAATTTGCCACCTATGTGCGCCGCCGGGGGCATCTCTCGATCCAGCTCGGCTTTTCAGACTCGGGCCGTTTCATCGGCCAGATCGCCGGCAATATGGCGATCGAGCGTATTCATAACCTGATCCTGCGCGCGATGGCGCCGCGCGTGCCGGGCGCGGGTCTCCTGATCTTCAATACGCATGGCGAATCCATGGGCCGGGGCGCCTGGCCCGGCAGTTTCGAGCAGCGCTTCGATCATCTCCTCACCCCCTGGACCCGCGCCAACGCCCAGGCCCTCGGCATACGGATTATCCACGAGTCGAGCTTTCAGGGCGGCGACGGCTATCTCCATTTCGCCACGCCCGAGCTCGCCGAAACGACGCTCGCGCACTGGTGCCACCATCTCCTCGCCCCGCCGCCCTCGAGCGCAGCAAGCGATCCGTTCTACACCCGCACAGACCTCGTCTGGGATTTCTACCGCGCCCTGCGCGCCTGGCATGAGCGTTTCTTTGCAAATCCCGATTATGGCCGCCTCCTGTCAGACTTTGCGCCAGGCTTTGTGGTCACCGCCGGCTCCCGCCAGACGCGGCGCCCGGCCGGCGCGGCCGGCCCCCGCGCGCTGCGCGCCATCTCTCACAATGCTGAGCTGCAACAGCTTGGCATCCCGGTGAACACGGCTTCGGGCATCGGGTCGTCCCTGCAGCGGGAGACAGACCGCCTCGTCGAACTCGTCAATGCCAGCCCCCGGATGAGCAGCCTCGTTCAGCTGGCCTGGCGCGCCCGCCTGCTGACGAGCCTGCCGGTGCTGCGGGGCTATGCCTCGATCTACAATCCCGATGTCTGGATCGCCCATGCCCGCGCCGCCAGCCCGGACGAGACCTCCGCCTATCGCAGCGTCTATTACGCCCTGCGGGACGGCGAGACGGCCCTCTCGGTCAACCGCACGGCCAATCTTCTCTCGATTGATCTTGACCGGTTTGACCGCCTGCTCGCGCGCCTTGATGAGGCGCCCTCCACTGCGACGCGCCATGAAGACCGCATCAACCTCCACATCATCCACGGCGTGCGTCAGGCCCTGATGATGCGCGCCTTTGCCCTGGTCGGCCGCCTGCCGCGCATTTCAGAGCGCCACGACACCAGCCTGCGCGACATCATCCGCCTCGTCACCAGCCTGCGCATCGGGGAATGTGTCGACTTGCTGGGCCGCATATTCCCGGCGTCTCAGGACAGGCTCACATTGCTTTCAACGCTGGAGGAGGCGGGCGGGGCGGAGGCGGCTCCCGGCCTCTATGGGTATGACCACATTCATGCGGGGATCATCGCCCCGCTGGACCGTATCGACCAGTTGCTCCATCGAATCAGCCTGGCGCTTAACCATCCTTACGATGCCGTGGGCTGAGATCAGCAGACGGTCTGCTGTCCATATCTTTGGTATATCCCGGAAGGCTGAGCCTGCTGCAAACTCAACAGCGTGCAGCATTTGATTGGCAGCCGGTCAACCTTGGGTCAGACGGAAGCACTGATTCAATCAATTGCAGGGCGATTGCCGACAGGCTATCGGCTGGGTCTGTTTTCAGGATCAGGAATTGGCTAGGTGACAGTGCATGAACACTGATCGGCTCGACTGGGACACTCTGCGTGTGTTCCGCGTTGTTGCGGAGCTTTGCAGCATGAGTGGCGCCGCCGCCCGGCTGGGGGAGTCCCCGCCCACCATCAGTCGCAAGATTGATGACCTTGAATCCACGATCGGGGCTCAGCTGTTCATTCGCTCAACGCGCGGCGTGGAGCTGACAGAGGCTGGCAAGGTCGTGCTGCGATACGCGCACCAGATGGCCGAAGCTGCCAATACATTGCGGGATGAGGCGGGCGCCCAGCGTGCGCCGGTCGAAGGCCGCATCACCATCGCGACGGGAGATGGCATCGGGCCATACTGGCTCGCCGCGCGTCTGCATGAGTTTCAGGACAAGAACCCGCGCGTTCAGATACGCATGGTCGTCGGGGATGAGCCGGCAGATGTCACCAATGGCGAAACGGACGTGGCGCTGCATTTCACTGAGCCGAAAAGCCATGAGATCATCGCGCACAGGCTGGGTGTCCAACACTATATCGGCTTTGCCTCAAAGGATTACTTCCGCGAACGTAAAGCTCCGGAAAGCCTGTTTGAGTATTACAAGCACCGCTGCCTGCTTCACTCGTCCTATGTGAACCAGGTGGAGCGCTGGGCGCCGAAGGTTTCCGAATTGCGCCGGATGATTGATTTTGCCTTCGTTTCGAATTCCGGTACGGCGCTGATCCATGCCTGCGCAGCTGGGGGCGGGGTTGCCATCCTGCCGTCCTATGTGGCCGCCATCGACACCCGGATCGTACCACTCGACCTGCCCGAGATTGCCCCCATCCAGTTCTGGGTAGCCTATACCGAGCGGTTCCGCCGCCTACCGGAAGGGCAGATGTTCATAGACTGGCTGCGCAAGCGGTTTGAACAACCCGATGCCATGTGGTTCCGCGAGGAATTCATCCATCCCCGCGAAGTCTTCTCCAACGTCCATGTCTTCCCAGGCGTGGCGGGTACGCGCCGCGAATCCTGATTGTCGCGTTTGCTCGTCTCGCCATTGCGCGAGGGCGAACAGCCGTCCTATGGTCTGGCCAGGTTTGATCAGGAAGCGGCATCGTCCGAGGGGGATACCATCGACACGAATGATCGGCGCCCGGCTACAATTGTGGATGTGGCCCGAGAGGCTGGCGTTTCCTTCAAAACAGTAAGCCGCGTTCTGAACGGTGAGCAGAATGTACGTGGCGAAACCAGGGTGCGGGTCATGGAGGCCGTTGCGCGCCTCGGCTATCGTGCCAATCAGCATGCGCGCAGCCTGCGGGCCGGGCAGAGCCGCTTGATCGGTGTTTTCTATTCCAACCCATCCCGCAACTACCTGGGCGAAATCCAGATCGGGGCGCTCCAGCGCGGCAACGCCGAAGGGTTCAGCATCGCCTTCGAGCATCTTGAGCAAGGCGGCCCTCCACGTGGCGGCGCGGCGCTTGCCGGCGCGGTGCTTATTCCGCCCCTGACCGAAGACAACACCCTGATGGCCAGCCTGATAGCGGCCGGGACGCCCTTCGTGCGCCTCTCGCATACGCTTGCCGAGGGCGAAATTGGCCATGTCACGATGGATGACGAGGCCGCCGCCGGGGAGATGACGCGCCACCTGATCGGCCTTGGCCATCGCCGCATCGGTTTCATCGCCGGCCCCGCCAGCCACCCGCAATCGCTCCTGCGTGAAGCCGGCTACCGGGCAAGCCTGGCTGCCGCCGGGCTTGCCGTCGATGAAGGCCTGATCGCGCGCGGCACCTTTGACTATGAATCTGGTCTTCAGGCGGCTGCGCAGCTTCTCAGCGCCGCCCCGCGTCCCACGGCCATCTTTGCCAGCAATGATGATATGGCCGCTGCCGTGCTGGCCGTGGCCTTCCGGTCGGGCCTGCGCGTGCCCGAGCAGCTATCGGTCGCCGGGTTTGACGATACCCCGCTGGCCTCGGTCGTCTATCCGGCGCTCACGACCATTGCCCAACCCAGCCGGGAAATGGCTTCGGTCGCGGTCGGCATGCTGCTTGAGAAGCGCGCTTCCGGCGCGGGCCAGAAGGCCGTCCTGCCTTACCGCCTGGTGGTGCGCGAAACCACCGCAGCGCCGGAGGGCTAACCGGCCAGTTCCCTGCGCCCGGCCTTTGGTGTAAGCGCCCAGCCCATGAGCAAGCCCATGAGCCAGATTGAGCCCCTCCCGCACATTGCGGCCACCAAACCCTATGTTCCGGGTGGAAAGCTGCATGGCGCCAAGGGCCCTGTGGCGATGCTTGCCTCCAATGAAAACCCCTTCGGGCCAAGCCCCAAAGCGGTCGCGGCGGCCCAGGCGGCGGCCGGCACTGTCCACGTCTATCCAGACCCCGATTACGGCCCCCTTCGCGCGGCCATCGCTGCGGCCAAAGGCATTGCGGATGTCTCCCGCGTCGTCACCTCGGCCGGCTCTGACGAGATCATCCACCTGCTGACCCAATGCTATGCCGGGCCGGGCGATGAAGTGCTGTTCACCGAACACGCCTTCTCGATGTACCGCGTCTCGGCGGGCGCACACGGCGCCACCTCCGTCACCGTGCCGGAAACGGATATGACCGCCGGCGTCAACGCCATCCTCGGCGCCGTCAGCCCGCGCACGAAACTCCTCTTCCTCGCCAATCCGAACAACCCGACCGGCACCATGCTGTCGGTCGATGACCTGAAAGCCCTGCAGGACGCCCTCCCGCCGCACGTCCTCTTCGTGGTGGATGGCGCCTATTCGGAATATCTCGGCCCCACCTATGAGGCTGAGCTGCGCGACCTCGTCGACCGGCGCGACAACACCGTGATGATGCGCACCTTCTCCAAGATCTACGGTCTGGCCGCCATGCGTCTTGGCTGGGCCTATATGCCCGCCGGGATCGCCGCGATCTACCAGCGCATCCGCGGCCCGTTCAATGTCAGCAGCATCGCTGCCGCCGCCGGCATCGCCTGTGTGGGCGACGAGGATTTCCTCAAGATGTCACGGGATCACAACACCCACTGGCGCGCCGTCATGACCGATGCCCTGAGCGCGATGGGCCTGCCCACGCCGCCCTCACATGCCAACTTCATCGTCACCGAGTTCGGCTCCGCCGAGTGGGCCGCTGCCGCCAACCAGCACCTGAAGGATAACGACATCCTCGTGCGCGCCATCAGCGGCTATGGCCTGCCCACCAAGCTGCGTATCTCGGTCGGCAGTGCTGAGGATAATCAACGTTTCCTGGACGCCATGAAGGCCTTCACCGCGTCACGCTGATATTGTCGATCAGCCGCGTCTTGCCGATCCACGCCGCCGCCAGCAGACGCGCGGCCACGCCCTCCGCCAGCGGTTCATCGGCGGGCAGCGCCTGTAACGTCGCCGGGTCTACCAGCGTCACATAGTCGATCTTCGCGAATCCGGCGGTCAGGATGTAGCCTTCCGCTTCCTTCAGCGCCTGGGAGGGCAGGGTGCCAAGGCTCATCCGCATCGACGCGCGGTGCATGGCCGAATAGATTGCTCCTGCCGCCCGGCGTTCCTCTGGGGAAAGATAAAGATTGCGGGAAGACTGGGCGAGCCCGTCCGCATCCCGCCGCGTTACGCCGCCGATGATCTCGATGGGAAAGCCCAGATCCCGCACCATCCGGCGAATGACCTGCAACTGCTGGTAATCCTTCTCGCCGAACACCGCCACATCGGGCTGCGCGTGCAGGAAGAGGCGCGCCACAACCGTCGCCACCCCATAGAAGAAATGCGGCCGGTAAATCCCGTCCAGCAGGTCCGACAGCGATTCGACGCGGACATTCGTGACCGAGCCTTCAGGATACATTTCTGCAACAGTCGGCAGGTAAACCGCGTCGCAATTTACGCGCGCCAGTTTCGCAATGTCTTCGGTTTCGCGGCGCGGATAGGTGTCGAAATCTTCGCCAGGGGCAAACTGCGCCGGGTTGACGAAAATGCTCGCCACCGTGCGCGTGGCCTTTTCCTGAGCTTTTTCAATGAGCGAGAGATGCCCCTCATGCAACGCGCCCATCGTGGGCACGAAACCGACGGTTTCACCTGCCTGTTTCCAGGCACGCACACGGGCCTGAAGTGCCTTGCGTGTGCGGATGATCTCTACCGAGTTTTCTTTCGTGGAATTCACTTTCCAGATGTCCTGCTTCTTGATGAAGTTAATGCGTTGTTAACCCATAAGCGGGAATTTTACAGACATGACCCAGCGCATCGTAAACACTCTCCGCTCGCTCGCCCTTCTGGGGGTTTCGCTTGGCTTCCGCAAAGCGAATATCGCTGAAAGGCATCCTGAACCCATCATGGGCGCCCTTCGCCCGGATGAAGAGAATGATAGCTGGTTGTTTGACCGGTCTGAAACCAACCTTTCCTCCGGTGCCTACATGCTGGAGCAGGAGTATTCCCGCGTCTCCGGTGCTCTTTCCTCGCTTCGCAATGTGCTGTCCAGCCTCGCGCGCGTTCCGGAAGCCGCCGAAATGGCTTACAGCGCGCCTCTGGATGCGCGCCTCGCCATCGATCCGATGCTCTTCGACGAAGATCGCGCGCCGATTCCAGTGCTCACAAACGTTGTCCCCTTCGAGGATGACGACCTCTTTGTCGAACATACCTTCGCGCTGCCGCGGACCGGTGCCAGCCACCACGCGCAGTCGGGCGAAGTATTGCAGCGCGTCGCCTGAAGCACGCCTGAAGAACGTTTGACCGGCGGATTACCGCCGGAGGAGTTGTGGAGTTCCCTGGATGCCCGCTGACGGCGTCGCTCAGTTCAGCCGCGTTCCGGGTGCGGGCCTTGAGGCCCCTGCGCGGGACGCGCGTGTCATTGTCATCGGCAATGAGAAGGGCGGGGCAGGCAAGTCCACCGTCTCCATTCACCTGTCTGTATCCCTCCTGCGCACTGGCAAGAAGGTCGGCGTCATCGATCTCGACGTCCGCCAGCGCTCGCTCACCCGCTATCTCGAAAACCGCGCGCGTTGGGCCCAGAATACAGGCGCCACCCTCGTCATGCCGGAGATT
Source organism: Alphaproteobacteria bacterium HGW-Alphaproteobacteria-18 (assembly GCA_002841155.1). Classification (GTDB taxonomy): domain Bacteria; phylum Pseudomonadota; class Alphaproteobacteria; order Caulobacterales; family Hyphomonadaceae; genus Hyphomonas. The sequence goes on along the minus strand of PHEH01000004.1, from coordinate 117,832 downwards.
GTCCGCGTCGAAGCGAGCCAGGAGCGCGACCTTGACCGGGCCGAGGCAGAGGAACGCGAGCGCTTCGAGTTCGGTCTCGCCCGTCTCAAACAGACCTGCGACTTCATCCTGATCGATGCGCCTGGCGGTGATACGTTCCTCTCCCGCATCGCGCATCGCAACGCCGACACGCTGATCACCCCGCTCAATGACAGCTTCGTGGATTTCGACCTTCTGGGCGACGTAAATCCCCAGACGCTCGAAGTTCTCCGCCCCAGCTTCTATTCGGAAATGGTGTGGGACTGCCGCAAGAAGAAAGCCCAGACCAGCCGCCGCCCGATTGACTGGGTGGTCATGCGCAATCGCATGTCCCCGCTGGCAGCCCGCAACAAGGAACGTGTGGGCGGCGCGCTGCTCAACCTCTCCAAGCGCATCGGCTTCCGCCTTGCGCCGGGCCTTTCCGAGCGCGTTATCTACCGCGAGCTTTTCCCCGCAGGCCTCACCCTCCTGGACCTCACCGAGGAAGGCTCCAACGTCGCCTTCACGATGAGCCACAAGGCCGCCCGCCAGGAACTGCGTGATCTTGTGATCGTCCTCCAGCTCCCCGAGCTTGCCGGCGCCTCCATCGACTTCTGACCTCGCGCCCCCCTTGCCAGCCTTCTGGCGGCGTCCTAACCCCAATACCGATACAGACCTGCCCATGAAGGCAGGCCAGATCCTTTTGGGGGAAACCAATGAGCCAGACCGAAATCCACGGGCATGTGGAGCCGCGCTTTGCGGCCGTCCGCGATGCCTTCGCGCAGAACTTCGCCAATGGCGGGGAAAACGGCGCCGCCTTCTGCATGACGCTCGACGGCAAGCCCGTCGTGGATATCTGGGGCGGCTACGCAGACGAGGAACAGACAAAGCCCTGGCAGCAAGACACCCTCGTCAACGTCTACTCCACCACCAAGACAATGACGGCGCTCACCGCGCTCTTTCTGGCAGACAAAGGCGCGCTCGATTTCGCCGCCCCCGTTGCGAAATATTGGCCGGAATTTGCCGCCAACGGAAAAGCAGACATCACCGTTGCCCATCTGATGAGCCATTCGGCCGGCCTCTCCGGCTGGAAAGAACCGCTGGTGCGCGAAGACCTCTATGACTGGGAAAAGGCCACCAGCCTGTTGGCCGCCCAGGCGCCCTATTGGAAACCCGGCAGCGCGCCCGGCTATCACGCCATGACGCAGGGCTATCTCGTCGGCGAAGTCATCCGCCGCGTCGCGGGCGAAACCGTCGGCACGCTCTTCCGCAAGGAGATCGCCGGGCCGCTGGGCGCAGACTTCCATATCGGCCTTCCGGCTACGGAGGATCACCGCGTCGCTGATCTCACGCCCCCGCCAACCGGCGCAGGTCTGGGGGCGGGGACCACCGACCCCCTCATCACCAACATGGCCAACAATCCTCCGATCAATCCGCTCGACACGCGCACCCGTGCCTGGCGCGCGGCGGAAATCCCGGCCGCCGGCGGCACAGGCAACGCCCGCTCGGTCGCCCTCGTCCACACCATCCTCGCCAATGGCGGTTCTGCCGGCGGCAAGCAGATCCTGTCCGAAGCCGGTTGCCGCAAGGCACTGGAGCTTCAGATCGAAGGCACAGACCTCATCCTCGGCATGCCAGTCCGCTACGGCCTCGGCTTCGGCCTGCCCGGCGGCATGGCAAACTTCCCCAATCCCAACACCATCTTCTGGGGCGGCTATGGCGGCTCCCTCGCCGTCATCGACATGGACCAACGCGCCACCTACGCCTACGTCATGAACAAGATGGCCCCCACCACCACAGGCGACCTGCGCGCCTTCGCCATGCTCATGGCCGCCTGGCAGGTGTTCATGGCGGGGTAGGGCGCGGTTGGAGTTTTCGGCCTCCGGTTGGAGTTTTTCGGGAGCTTTCGGCAAAAAACTCCAACGGCGCGTCAAGCCGACAGCACCCCCACCCCAACCCTCCCCATAGTCATGGGGAGGGGGCAAGTCGCTCTCCGCCGAAACGCAACCTCACCCCACGCACAACAGGTCCCCTCCCCACGAAGGTGGGGAGGGATAGGGTGGGGCCGCTCTCCATAAAAACGCTCCCTATCCAACAAAAATCCCGCCAAACCCCCAGCAAAACCGCGCAAAAAAATAAATCTCACCACCCCCTCCGGGAACGGACTTATACTCCCTTCCATGACACCCCAGATCACCCGCCTCTATGCTCACGTATTTCCCGTCTTCTGGCCATACCTCTGGCTGCAGCTGCGCTGGATCTTCAAACGTCAGGATGCAGAGCTTAGAACCCTCCTGATCTCCGTCACCAAATGGGGCCACGTCCACATCGTCTATGCCGGCGACTCATGGCGCGCCTATCGCAAGCCTAAAGCCATCAGAGCCAGCTGGGACAACCCCGTCTGGGAAAGCCATATCTCTCCAAACCTCGCAGGCGTTTTCCGCGAAGAATCCGAAACCCTCCTGGCTCCCAATCCCTCAGCCCCAAACGCTGATATCCTCCCCTGCGCAGCGGGGGAGGTGGACGCGAAGCGGACGGAGGGGGGAATGGCACCCGCCGACACCTCCTAGCCTAAAACCAAAAAAACCCGCTCACCCCCGCGAAGGCGGGGGTCTAGGAGTCGGGAAAAACCGCACGAGATCCCCGCCTTCGCGGGGATGAGCGGACCTGAAAATAAATCACACCACCACCGGCCGCGCCCCCGCGCGTTCCGGCCGCCCGCGCTGCCCAAAGCCCCCCGCGAAGCCTCCCCACTTGGCTTCCCGCCCCCGCGCGCCTATACGCCCGCCTCATGGCTACGTTCCCATTCGAAATCTCCGCCCGCGAAGGCAAGGCGCGCACCGGGCGCCTCAAAACCCCGCGCGGCGACATTCGCACGCCCGCCTTCATGCCCGTCGGCACCGCCGGCACGGTCAAGGCCCTCTATATGGATCAGGTCAAAGGGGCAGGGGCCGACATCATCCTCGGCAACACCTATCACCTGATGCTCCGCCCCGGCGCCGAGCGCGTGCAGCGCCTCGGCGGCCTGCACAGATTCTCCGGCTGGTCCGGCCCGATGCTGACAGACTCTGGCGGCTTTCAGGTCTGGTCGCTCGCCCAGCTCCGCAAGATGGACGCAGACGGCGTCACCTTCCAGAGCCATATAGATGGCTCCACCCACCGCCTGACGCCCGCCCGCTCCATCGAGATCCAGGCCGACCTCCTCGGCGCAGACATCTCCATGCAGCTTGACGAATGCACCAACTTTCCGTGTACGCATGAAGAGGCCGAGCGCAGCCTCGAGCTTTCCCTCCGCTGGGGCGAGCGCAGCCTCGACGCCTTCGACGCCCGCGACGCGCAAACCCTCTTCGGCATCATACAGGGCTCAAATTTCCCGGACCTGCGCGAGCGCTCCGCCAAAGGCGTCGCCAGCCAGGGCTTCGGCGGCATCGCGCTCGGCGGTCTCGCTGTCGGTGAAGGCCATGACCAGATGTGCGCCACCATCGACATGACGATGCCGCATCTGCCGGATCACATGCCCCGCTATGTCATGGGCGTCGGCAAGCCCATCGACCTCGTCGAAAGCGTCGCGCGCGGCATCGACATGTTCGACTGCGTCCTGCCCACGCGCTCGGGCCGCCACGGCCAGGCCTGGACCTGGGATGGCCCGCTCAATCTCAACAACGCCAAATTCGCCGAAGACACTGCGCCGCTCGATCCGGCAATCAGCTGCCCCGCCAGCCAGGACTATTCGCGCGCTTATCTCCACCACCTCTTCAAGGCCGGCGAATATCTCGGCCCCATGCTCCTCTCCTGGCACAACACCGCCTTCTTCCAGGCCCTGATGGCAGAGATGCGCGCCGCCATCGCCGAAGGCCGCTTCGAGCAACTCCGCACACAGCTCTCCGCCCGCTGGGAGAGCACAAAGTCAAAGCCGAGGGCGGAAGGCTAGAGGCTCCGTGGTCGCCTGCGCTGAGCTATCAAACGGCTCATCCTGAGCGAAGCCGAAGGACGAGACGGGGCGCGCCTCACTTATACTGAACCTTGCTGTCCTTCTTCAGAAGTTCCAGCGCCTCGAAATCGGGATGGGCCGGCGGGGGGCAGTCCAGTGCCTGTCCGTAGCCCTTCAGATAGGCGCGCCGCTGGGCGCCGATCTTGAACGCCTGATTATACTTCTTCTCATGGCTTTCCGCGCCCGTTGCCTTGCGCACCAGCCCCCGGAACGGGATCCACCCCGTCGACACCGAGCGCACCGTATCGAGCGCCGCGTTTGACGCCTCATCGGCCAGAATTTCAGAGTTCAGCCGTTCATCCGGCGCGCCGCTGTCCCAGTCGCGGCCCAGCACGGCGTCGAGTTCAACGATATCCATCGCGATACCTGCGCAGTTCATCTCGGAGGGCGGGCCGTAGGGCGAGATCAGCGCCGCCAGAAGCTGTGGAATTTCCCGGCGGCGCAGGTTGAAGTCGTCCAGCGAGGCGGAGGCCGCATCGGCAAAGCCATCGCGCGTCTGGTTTGCTGCGCCGCTCGCCGCAGAGCCCATATTGCCGGTCATGGAGCCGTTCTGGTCGTTATTTTGCCCGCCGCTTGCGCAGGCAGGCAGCATCAGGGCGGCGGAGAGAAGCAGGATGACAGGGCGCATTTCCCGATGAGATGTGAAAAATATGGCCACATCAAGCCTCTGCGTGCAGGGAAGTGTTGACCGACCCCGACTCCCGGCCTAAATGGCCGCTTCGGTCGTTTCAGGCCGTCGGTCGTGCCCATAGCTCAGCTGGTAGAGCAACTGACTTTTAATCAGTAGGTCACAGGTTCGAACCCTGTTGGGCACACCAAATCCCCCCTGAAAATCAGGCGATTTCCCCCGCCCGCCCCGTCAGGCGGCATATCGCCCGTCTTCCAGGATTTCTGCCTGGCCCAGCGCCGCCAGGCTCTCCAGCAGGGGCGTCACGCCTTTCTCGCCCGTCCCGCGATAGCGCGCGGCAATCTGCCTGGCGCTCGCCTCGCCCATCTCCTCCAGCGCGGCGCGCACCGCGGCGATGCGTTCGGGCAGGGATTTGGGCCAGTCGGGCAGGGCGGCGCTCTGCGCGGCCTCCCCGGAAAGGTCGGCGTCCTTGGTGGTGGCGGCCACCTCGCCCCCGGCCGGGTTCTGATATTCAGGGCGCAGCCAGCGCACGCGCCCGGCCGCCTCCTCCAGCGCCCGCTCCCGGTTCAGCGCCACAAGGCGGGAGAGGATGTCCTCCTCGGAAAGGTCCGCCGGCCAGCCATAGGCGGCGGCGACGGCCGCATCGATCTCATCGTGCAGCTCCTTCAGGCGGCCAATCTGCCCGTCCTGCCAGATCTGCTTTTCAGGCCCCTCCAGCGTCTCGCCCGTCCGCGCCGCTTCCAGCGCACGGAATTTCTCCAGCACATTATACATCTGTTGTGAAAATAAACTCAGCCTAAAGAATAATTTTATTGAGTAGGTGAATCAAAACAAACTGCCTTGTGAAAAGGTATTTGGTAGAACTTCAATGACCCGAACAATTGTATATCGCTCACCTATCGGCTCATTGTCATGTCCATATAAAAGATCAATATCGACTTCGCACCGTAATGAGTCTCCCGGGCGAACGTCAACTTCACGATTTTGGAAACGCTTCAGCCAATCTTCATCGGCTAACTTGGCCGAGATGGTTCTTTTTCCAAACCGCATTTCCCACATGCTTTCGCCCAGATAATCTGGCTTTTTGACGGCTAAAATTAAAGGCTGCCGCTGCTGCTGAACAATTTCTTTTACTGCTAGTTGTTCAATATCTTCAATACTGAGGCGTATACTGATGTTTATAGAGTGTTCCGCATCCTCAGATATAAAGGCGGCGTGGTCGCCTTCAGCGAGACGGTCTTTCACTCCTTGAAAATCCTCGATTGCTCGAATCAATGTTTGAGGACTTGGGGGAGAGTAATCGGGCAAGTGCCGGACGTCAGTTTCAGAAGCGATCAACTGAATTTCTCGTCCTAGCGACCTTAGGTCTTTTGGCCCTTCCTCATTGTCGATCCATTTGAGGATCGCGTATTTAGCTCTTACTAGATATTTTCCAACAAGTGGTTTCCAGTCGAGCGCCTTCAGACCATCATCTTCAGTAGCCACTAGAACATTGCGTAACCAAGTCTTTAGGGATGCGGCCTCAATGTCTTCTAAGATCAGCACCGTCTCGATATTACTATCAACGGAACGAACCAGTTCTTTATCGAGGCGTTCGCAAGCCTTGATGAAATCTGAGGTCGCCGAGAATACGCGGGACGGTGAACCCACGCCCTTCTGGAAATCAATATAAAATGCAAAGTCAGCCTTTGGTGGTTCTGGCCGCTTATCTGTTAGGATGACCGTGGCGTCGCTCATTGCACACCCTTGTTTGTGCCCACCTCGCCGTACAGTTGATTTGGTTTACAACTCACTGACAAAGACATAGCGCTTCTTGACCCATGTTGTCTATTTGTTCTCTCTTGTGCTCCCGACTTGCTTAGCTGCTGGAAAACGCGAGAAGTCGGCATACAGCTCCATCACATGGCCAACATCCACGATGATCAGGAAAGGCGGCCAGCCATCTTCGCGCGATACTGCGCGGGCATAGCCATCGGCCTGCGCGCGGGCCTTCATCATTGCGTCGTCGAACGCCTTCGTGCCGCGCCGGCCGTGCCCGCCCTGTTTCACCTACGGAGCGTCCTGCCCGGTCAGCAGGGCCAGCTGCGCGTCCTCGCTCTGGTCGGCGCCGTCCTGTCCCTGCTTGCCCTCCATGACGAAACAGCCGCGCCGGTAAAGGTCGATCCGCCCGCGCCGCTCCCGGCCGGTATGGATGAAGCGCACCGGGCGCTCGAACCGGTAATGATCGGTCTGTCCGTCACTGGTGGCAGGCTCGGGCTTATCCACCCCCAGAAGGCCGGTCAGCTCGCTCGCGAACGATTGGAAGTTGGCCTGCTCATTGCCGCCCGAGGGCCGCCAGCGCGTGATGAACTTGTCCACGGTATTCGTGTCGGTCAAACCTGCCCCCGGTGGCCTGCTACTGGAACACGTCCTTATGCTCGCTAAGGGCGAGGGATGGCAATGGCGCGAGCCCGCCCGAAGCTGTCTGAAGGTGTCCGAAGTTGTCCCGGATTGTCCCAAACTGTCCCGGTTTGTCCCGATGTGTCCTGGAAATGTCCGCGTTTGCGCGCCTTTTGGCGCAAAACTGTCCCGATTTGCCCTGAAATTTCAAGGCATTGGGGAATCACCTACTCACAACCCCAAAACCCCCTTCGCAATGATATTCCGCTGAACCTCATTCGATCCGCCATAGATCGAGCCTGCCCGGTTGTTGAGATAGCGCGGCATCGCCGTCACCAGTTCAGCCGGCCCGATGGGCGCCACATTCGCCAGCGGATGCACCGCTTCGAGCTGCTGGACCCCCGCATAAATTCCGCCCGCCAGAACGGCCAGTTCATCCACCGCCTGCATCAGTTCGGTCCGCTGGATCTTCAGCATCGAGGCGGCCGGCCCCGGCGGCTTTCCACTGGAAACGGCCGAAAGGATGCGCTGCTCGGTGCCCTTGATCGCCTCCACGCGCGTACTCAGATCTGCCGCTAGCCGCATCAGATCGGTGTCGCCAAGACCGGTGACATAGCGCTGCAAACGGCCCAGCCCGGCCTCCAGCCCGGCAGACGATCCGCCAGAACGCTCGAATTCCAAAAGGTATTTTGCCACCGACCAGCCATCATTCTCCTCGCCGAGCCGGCCAGACTTGGGCACGCGGACATCGTCGAAGAACACCTGGTTGAGCTCATGCTCGCCCGCCAGCGTGATGATCGGGTCGACCTTGATACCGGGGATAGCCATGTCGAGCAGGAGGAAGGTTATCCCCTTCTGCGCCTTGGCGTCGGGGGCGGTCCGCACCAGGCAGAACATCTTGTTGGCGTGGTGGGCATGGGTGGTCCAGATCTTCGTGCCATTCAGCACATAATCGTCCCCGTCACTCACCGCCCGCAGCTGGAGTGAGGCGAGGTCCGAGCCCGATCCCGGCTCCGAATAACCCTGACACCAATAGTCCTCTCCCGACAGAATCCGCGGCAGGTAATGGGCTTTCTGCGCCTCTGTGCCGTACCCGATGATGCACGGCCCCACCATCCCCAGCCCCATCGGTGCCAGCCCCGGCGCCCCGGCCCGCGCGCACTCGCTGGCAAAGATATACCGCTGCATTTCGGACCAGCCGGTACCGCCATATTCCTTCGGCCAATGGGGCGCGACCCAGCCGCGTTCGTGCAGGATGCGCTGCCAGGGCAGGGTGAATTCCGGTTCGATGAAGACGCTGGTCGCCAGGCGCCCGGCAGCGGCCAGCTCCGGGCTCAGCTTGTCCCGGAGGAAGGCTCGCACTTCTTTCTGAAATTCAATATCCTGCGATGACAGATCTAGTCTCATGGTCGCGCCTCCCGGCTTGTTGTTTCTGGCTTTTTCCGAGTCTGAGCAAGCAAGACAGCATGGGGCAAGCTGACGGAATTGATAGGGCTCGCCGAAAATGGACACCGCAGGTCCGCACGATACCTTAAGTGAGATGATGAAGCTCGCTCGCCAGATTGACAGGTTGGGCCGCGAGGCGGGCCTGCCTTACGTTGCGGTCAGCGCGGATCTCAGCGATCCATCCCCGATGATTGGCGCCGATGGGCGCCCGCTGGCGGAGACGGTTTTCCGCTGGGTCGATCCAGACCTCGCCTATTGGAAAGACCGCGCTTTTGCGCTGCGCGCGGGCATTATCCGCGTCGTCCGGGTGTGCGGGGAGCCGTTTTATTATCACAAAGGCAAGATGCACAGCTGGCGGCCGGTGCGGGCGCTGGAGGCGGTGAATCGCAAGATCGATCCGGAGGCCTACAGGGCTTACGGCGTGCAGGGGGCGATCGTTGCGCCGATCCATTCGCCGATGGGGGTGATTGGGGCGGTTGTCTGGGCCACGAATGACGAAGGTGTTGATGTAGAAGCGATTTTTGCGGGTCGGGGCGCGGAGTTTTACATGCTCGCGCTGAAATTCCTGTCGGCTTACCGGGACGCGGTATTGCCATCGGCGGACCCGGAGATGGTGGAGTTCACGCGCCGGGAAATCCAGTGCCTGAAGTGGGCGGCGGCGGGCAAGACGGACGCTGAAATCGCCACAATCATGGGCGTTTCAGCGCCTACGGTGCGCTTCCACATGACCAATGCCAGCCGCAAATTATGCGTTTCCGGCCGCTCCCAGACCATCCGTCTGGCGACGACGCTGGGTTATATCGGGCAGGGTGGCGGGGGCTGAAAAAGCTCTAAAAAACTCCAACGATTCCTCCAACGAGACGCGAAAAACTCCAACGCCGTTGGAGTTTTTTATGCCCCCGCGCGTGCCTTGAAGCTGGCGAGCAATTCCTGCGCAAACACCGTCAGCGTGTCATCGCGCGCGCCCATGACGAGGATGCGGTCGCCCGGCCGGGCAAGCTCCAGAAGGCGGCCGCCGCACGCGTCCCGGTCGCCAAGAGCTTCTGCGTGCCGGCCCAGCGCCGTGATGTCGGCGGCAAGGTCCTGGCTGCTGACGGAGCGGTCGACGGTGCCGCCGAAGTAAGCCGGCTCGGGCATCAGGAGGATATCTTCGGGGTCGAGATTCTCGGCAAAGCAGGCGGCAAATTCGCGGCGCATATTGCGCAGGGGGCCGAAGCCGTGGGGCTGGAACATGACCAGCACGCGGCCGGGGAACTGGTTCACGGTGCGCAGGGTGGCGGCGATCTTGTCCGGGTTGTGGCCGAAATCATCGATGACGGTGACGCCGCCTTCCGTGCCGATCACATCGAAGCGGCGGGAGATGCCTGCGAAGCTGGCGAGCGCCTCTGCGGCCTCCTTCAGCGACACGCCGCAGGCCATGCTGGCGGCGATGGCGGCCAGCGCATTGGAGACGTTATGACGGCCGGGCGTGGCGAGGCGGATGGGCGCGGTCTCTCCGGTTTTCTGGTCGTGTACGGAGAAAGTGATATGCGTGGGCGCCGGCACAATATCCCGCGCGGTGAGGCGGGCGGCCGGGCTCTCAAGGCTGTAGGTGACCGCCTGGGGAAAGTCCCCGGCCATGCGGGCTGTCTCGTCATTGTCGAGGTTCAGCACGACCGTCTCGGCGCGGGCCGCGAAGCCGCCGAAGAGGGCGCGCAGCTCGTCCATCGATTTATGGTCAAGTGAGATGTTGGAGACGACCGCAATGCGCGGAGTGTACCCGGCGATCGAGCCGTCGCTCTCGTCCACTTCGGAGACGAAGATGCCGCTCGCCCCCACCAGAGAGCTGGCGAAGAGGGCGTCGGGCGTCTGGAAATTCTTCATCACCGCGCCGTTCATCACCGTGGGGCTTTTGCCGGCGTGGTGGAGTATCCAGGCGATCATGCCGGTGGTGGTGGATTTGCCGCTCGTGCCCGCCACGCCGATGGCCGTGGGCGCGGCGTTGAAGAGGGCGGCGAGCATCTGCGCCCGGCTCATCCGCTTGGCGCCGACGCGCAGCGCGGCGGCAATATCGGGCACGGTGTCCTCCACGGCGGCGGAGGCAACGACGACCTGCTCGGCGCTGGTCACGCCGCTGCCATCCTGCGGATAAAGGCGGATGCCGCGAGATCGCAGATAGTCAAACTTCGCCGGCGTGCGCCCCTGATCGAGCGACCGGTCCGACCCCTCGATGATGTGGCCCTGATCAGCCAAGATCAGCGCCAGCGGCAACATGCCGGAGCCGCCAATGCCGCAGAAGAAGTAGGAGGTGGGGTGAGTCATGGTACTTTAGCTTGGTGAGCGTAATCGTGGTGTGGGAACTAAGTGAGGCAGTATTTCTTCGATAAGGGGTCTATCTTGTTCCGGATGCATATACATATCTACTGCGGCCCAGATTAAGCCTAAAGACAAAGCTGTGTTGCGGGCAATCTCATAATCCGGGCGAATGAAGCCGGATGAAACCCCGCTGTCCGTTGCATAGAGAAGACTATTGCGTTTCTGGTGTGTGAGCTGAGCTTCATTTTCAATGTCTTCTAAAGACGGCATATCGCCCAGCATTATCCCGTTATCAATTTCATTTGAACCGCTGGTTCCTATCTGGAAGGTACTCAGGTGCAAATGCCCGTAATGATAGCCTTCTCCCTTGGGGACGCGAAAGGCTAAGGAATCGGTAGGTTTGTGCACTTGAATTGCTAGCTTTGCTTTATTTGCAATAATTGTGCAGCGTTGAGCAAATATCGATACCATCGCTTTATTGGGGTGAGCATGCAAATTCACTTTTCCTCCACTGCTCTTATGACCATTTTCTTTTGCTGACGAAATGAAAGCTGCCACCGCCTCTTCAGTCGCATTCATCGCGCAGTACGATGCAACAAGATGCGATGTTTCGAATATATCATCTGCCCAGTGCAAAAACCGAACTGCATTATACGAACAAAATCTTGCGCGCCCTTGGAGTTTGTCAATTTTTCCAACTATCCACTTCGACACATCGTGATCCAGCAGTTCCGAACAAGACATGAAAGAGGTTTTACTTTCCATTTAAGACCCTCTGGAAACGGAGTATGTTGCGATACTCTATGTGCGCTTGGGGGCAATTTAAAAGCGACAAGTGACCGATTCTGTCAAATGGCTCCCATTATATTCAGTGTTTCTGAGCGCTCGAACTATTGGTCTCTAAATTGTCTTCCAACATAACGATACTTGAATTGCGATTGTTCCTAATGTCAGTCAGAATTAATTCATCTGTGCGCGTTTTGACGGGAGGCAAACATGAGTGAGCGTAGAACACGCATAGGCATCGTCGCGCCTGGCCGGGCTCTGGACCGTTCCATTGCGGATCGCGTTACCGCCATTGCAGGCGCCTCCGCAGACCCCATCTTCCATCCCCAATGCTTCCTGCATGACGGTCATTTCGCCGGGCCGGATGCGGCGCGGGCCGATGCCTTCGTGGAGTTTGCCAATGATCCCACGCTCGACGCGATCTGGTTTGCGCGGGGGGGGTATGGGGCTTGCCGGCTCTTGGATCTGGCGTTTGAGCGGCTGGGCGAAGCCGCGCGGCGCAAGACGTATATGGGCTATAGCGATACCGGCAGCCTGCTGGCGCGGCTCGCCCGCGACGGCATTGGCCGCGTGGCGCATGGGCCGATGCCGGCGGACATTTTGCGCGAGGGTGGCGAGGCGGCGGTGCGCCGGGCGCTGGGCTTCCTGACAGGGGCGGATGGCGAGGCGGGGATTGATCCGGCGACCCTGGCGCCGGGCAAGTATGCCGCGTTCAACATTTCTGTCTTCGCGAGCCTCATCGGCACCGGCTGGCTGCCCGACTTGACCGGGCATGTGCTGATGCTCGAAGATGTCGGCGAGTACCATTACCGGCTCGACCGGATGATGTTCACGATCACCTCGAACCGGGATGTACAGAAGGTTGCCGGCATCCGCCTCGGGCGCTGTGGGGCGATCCCGGTGAACGATATCGACTTCGGCGCGAGCGAGGCGGAGATCGTCACGCACTGGTGCGCACGCAATGGGATTGCGTATCTGGGCCGGGCGGACATTGGGCATGATGTGGGGAACAAGATTGTGGTGTTTGGGGCGCGGGGCGCGGGGGCGTGAGCTGAGCCCGCTCTATCCTTCGACTTCGCTCAGGATGAGCTTCTCGATTGAAGCGCTACACCTCGAAGCTCATCCTGAGCGAAGTCGAAGGATGGGCGGGTTTCCAGAGCAAAAAAAGGCGGGCATCGCATTGCGAGCCCGCCTTTTTGTTTGAATGCGGATGACTGGATCAGAGGTTCTTGACGATATCCTCGACCATCTTTTTCGCGTCGGCGAGCAGCATCATCGTGTTATCGTTGAAGAACAGCTCGTTTTCGATGCCAGCATAACCTGAGCCCATCGAGCGTTTGATGAACAGCACCGTGCGGGCGTTCTCCACGTCGAGGATGGGCATGCCGTAGATCGGCGAGGTCTTGTCGGTCTTCGCCGCCGGGTTGGTCACGTCGTTTGCGCCGATGACGAAGGCGACGTCGGACGAGTTGAACTCCGAGTTGATGTCTTCCAGCTCAAACACCTCATCATAAGGCACCTGCGCTTCGGCCAGGAGGACGTTCATGTGCCCTGGCATCCGGCCCGCGACGGGGTGGATGGCGTATTTCACTTCAACGCCTTCTTCTTTGAGCTTCTCGGCCATCTCTTTCAGCGCGTGCTGGGCCTGGGCGACCGCCATGCCGTAACCAGGCACGATGATGACCTTGGACGCATTCTTCATGATGAAGGCGGCGTCTTCGGCCGAGCCGCGCTTGTACGGACGGTCGACCTTTGCCCCGCCCGCAGCGGCCGCGGCATCTTCCCCGCCAAAGCCACCGAGGATGACCGAGATGAAGGAGCGGTTCATGCCTTTGCACATGATGTAGGAGAGGATGGCGCCCGAGGAACCGACGAGGGCGCCGGTGATGATCAGCGCGAAGTTGCCGAGCGTGAAGCCGAGCGCGGCTGCGGCCCAGCCGGAGTAGGAGTTCAGCATCGAGACGACGACGGGCATGTCTGCCCCGCCGATCGGGATGATGAGCGTGATGCCGAGGATCAGCGCCAGCGCGGTGAGGCCCCAGAAGGCCCAGTGCGCGGTGCCGCCGGACTGGATGAGGATGACCATCAGGGCGATGATGCCGAGGCCCAGCGCGATGTTCAGCAGGTGGCGGGCAGGCAGCAGGATCGGCGCGCCGCTCATATTGCCGTTAAGCTTGGCAAAGGCGATGACCGAGCCGGTGAAGGTCAGCGCGCCGATGGCCGAGCCGAGGCCAAGTTCGATCAGCGAGACAGAGTTGATGCCGGTGATGCCGAGGATGCCGAAGCTGCCCGGCGCGTAGAGCGCCGCCGAGGCCACGAGCACGGCCGCGAGACCGACGAGCGAGTGGAAGGCGGCGACGAGTTGGGGCATGTCCGTCATCGGGATCTTGCGGGCGATGATGGCGCCGATGGTGCCGCCGATAGCGACGGCGCCGATCATCAGGGCCCACGTGGCCGGATCAAGCGACTCCCAGAGCAGGATGATGGTGGTGGCCACGGCAATGGTCATGCCGATCATGCCGTTGCGGTTGCCCTTCTGGCTGGTGGCCGGGCTGGAGAGGCCGCGCAGGGCGAGAATGAAAAGGATGCCCGAGACGAGATAGAGCAGGGGCGCCCAGGTCGAGTTGAACTGTTCCAAGGCTTACTGTCCCTTCTTCTTATACATGGCCAGCATGCGCTGGGTGACGAGGAAGCCGCCAAAGATGTTGACGCTGGCAAGGGCAACGGCGATGGCGCCGAGGATCTTGGCGGTCCAGCCTTCCTGGGACAGTCCGTGTGCGGCGGCCGCAACAAGCGCGCCGACGACGATCACGGACGAAATCGCGTTGGTCACGGCCATCAGCGGCGTGTGCAGGGCCGGTGTGACCGACCAGACGACGTAGTAACCGACGAAGCAGGCCAGCGCGAAGATGGCCGCCAGGAAGACGGTCGATTCGATGCCGCCTGCGTCCGCAAAGGCGGGAAGCGCAAAGGCGGAAAGGGCGAGGGTGGTGGCGAGTGCGCGTTTCATCACTTCAGCCTTTCACTAACGGTTGCGCCATTGCGGGTGAGCAGCATGGCAACGACGACTTCATCCTCGGTATCAAGATTGATCGCGCCGTTTTCGGCGGTGATCAGCGGAATGAAGGCGAAGAGGTTCTTTGCGTAGAGCGACGAGGAATCCGCCGGCAGGCGCGCGGGCAGGTTCGAGAACCCGGCCACTTTGACGCCGCCGACATCGACGATCTCATCGGCCTTCGAGAGCGGGCAGTTGCCGCCCTGAGCGACGGCCATGTCGATGATGACGGAGCCGGCTTTCATCGACTTCACCATCTCTTCGGTGATCAGAACGGGCGCGGGGCGGCCGGGGATCAGCGCCGTGGTGATGACGATATCCTGTTTGGCGATGTGGCTGGCCGTGAGGGCGGCCTGTTTGGCCTGGTATTCGGCCGACATTTCCTTGGCGTAGCCGCCGGAGGTTTCGGCGGCCTTGAACTCGTCATCCTCGACCGCAATGAACTTGGCACCGAGCGAGGCGACCTGTTCCTTGGCGGCGGGGCGCACATCATTGGCCGTAACGACCGCGCCGAGGCGGCGTGCCGTGGCGATGGCCTGGAGGCCGGCCACACCGGCGCCCATGACGAAGACTTTCGCAGGGGCAATGGTGCCGGCCGCCGTCATCATCATCGGCATGGCGCGGCCATAGATCTGCGCGCCTTCAATGATGGCGCGATAGCCTGACAGGTTTGACTGGGACGAGAGCGCATCCATCGACTGGGCGCGTGTGATTCGCGGGGTGAACTCCATCGAGAGCGCCGCGATTTTCTTGGCGTTGAGCGCCGCGATTTCCTCAGCGGGGTAGGCGAAGGGCTCCATCAGCGCGATCAGGGCCGAGCCGTCCGGCAGGGCTGCGATCTCTGCTGGTTCCGGGCGGCGGACCTTGAACACAATGTCCGCGCCGCTGGCCGCCTCGGCCGCAGAACCGGCAATGCTGGCCCCCGCTTCGGTAAAGGCCCCATCCAGGAAACCCGCTACGGTTCCCGCCCCTGCCTCGACCGCGACCGTGTGGCCCAGGCCAATAAGCTTCTTGACTGTCTCCGGAGTTGCCGCCACGCGGGTCTCGCCGGATCGCCGTTCTTTGAGCACTGATATCTTCATGGTGCCTTGGATTAGGTTAAACTTTGCGCCGTGCAATAGTTATTTTGAGGGTTTAGGGCATGAGTTTGTTTAGTCTCGCTAACAGGACAGCTCTGGTGACGGGCGCGTCAAGCGGTCTTGGCCGCCAATTCGCGCATATCCTGTCGGACGCCGGAGCAACGGTTATCCTTGCGGCACGCCGTATGGACCGGCTGGAAGAGGTGGCAGCCGAGATCACCAGGAAGGGCGGCAATGCCCTTACCGTCGCGATGGACGTGACCGATGATGGCAGCATCATCGCCGCTTTCGATTCCATCAAGGAGGCCCTGGGCCGCCCGGCGGACATCATCGTCAACAATTCCGGCATGTCCCGCGAGGGCTGGTTCCGCGACATGGCGGAAGACGACTGGAACGCGGTGATTGATACCAATCTCACCGGCGTCTGGCGCGTTGCCAAACATGGGGCCAATGCCATGGTCGCCGCTAAGGCCAAGGGCTCGATCATCAATATTGCGTCGATCACGGGCCTTCATCCGCAGGCAATGACTACGGCGTATTGTGTGTCCAAGGCCGGCGTTGACCACATGACCCGCCAGATGGCGCTGGAGATGGCCCGCTATGGCGTGCGCGTGAACGCGATTGCGCCGGGCTATTTCAAGACCGAGATCAATGACGACTTCCTCGACAGCCCTGAAGGCCAGAATATGGTCCGCCGGATTGCCATGCGCCGTATCGGGGACATCAACGAACTGGCCGGGCCGCTGCTTCTGCTGGCATCCGAGGCGGGAAGCTTCATGACAGGCTCCACCCTCGTGGTTGACGGCGGGCATCTGCTCAACAGCCTTTGAGGGCTGGCGGAGGTGGGCGAGGGGCCGCTGGCGCCCCCGCTTGCCACCCCTGATATTTCACATTACACGCCGATTCACGTGAAAGGTGTCCGGGTCAAAAGCCCGGATGAAAAGGGAAGCCGGTGAGAATCCGGCGCTATGCCCGTAACTGTCAGCGGGGAGTCTCTTGAGCCATACGCCACTGGGAAACCGGGAAGGCAGCTCAAGCAGGCCCTGATCCGCAAAGCCAGGAGACCTGCCTTTCGCCGTCGTTGGCTCGCCGTCCGGGAACAGGCGAGGAGCCGCGGAAGGCCACCTTCCGTTCATGCGACATGTCATGAACCCGCCGCGAGGGATCTCCCTCCGGCTTATGAAGGATGCTGTGGATATGTTCCTCAGAACCGCACTGCTGGGCGCTTCGGCGCTTGTTCTCAATGCTTCGCTCGCGCAAGCAGAAGAAGCCCGTATTCTTGAGACGGTCGAAGTTTCCGGCCTGCGCGCCATTGAGCTCGACACGGTCACATCGTCCGTATCCATCCTGACGCAGGATGATCTGGCGGTTCGTCTTTCCCCAAATCCCGCCGATCAGCTGCGCGCTGTTCCAGGCGTTGCGGTTTCCCGTTCGGGCAGCGTGGGCGGCCTCACCCAGGTGCGCATGCGGGGGGCAGAAGCCAATCATACGCTGGTCCTTTTCGAAGGCATCGAGATTTCCGATCCGGTCAACGGCGATACCGATTTCGGCCTCCTGACGGCATTGCCGGCTGGCCGTATTGAAGTGCTGCGCGGCGCGGCCTCGTCGATCCACGGCTCTGACGCCATCGGCGGCGTGGTCTCGATCTCGGCCGCACGCGAAGCCGGGCTCAACGCGTTTGCCGAGGCTGGCAGCTTTGGCACCGTGCGCGGCGCGCTTGGTCTGTCGGGCAATCTGTTTGGCGCTGCCATCACGGGCTTTACGACTGACGGCGTCGATACATCCGGCACAGGCGGCGGCAAGGATGGGTCGGAGGCGCTCTCTGGTTTTGTGAACGGCAAGTTTGATCTTGGAGCGGACTGGTCGTTGTCCCTTGTAGGGCTTGCGCGCAAGTCAGAGTCAGAATTTGATTCTGATACGGATTATGACGGCCTGCTGAATGATACGGATAGTCGCACGGAAGCCGATCAATGGCTGGTCGGCGGCGCGCTGGCTGGATCGTTCGGTCCGCTGGATCATGTGATCCGCGCCAGCTTTAATCAGGTAGACCGTGACAATTTCAGCGGCGGCACCAAGACCGATGATGCCAAGGGGCAGCGCACCAAGCTTGCCTGGTCGCCGAGCTTCACCAGCGGCGCGCACACACTCACAGGTCTCCTCGACTATGAGCGTGAGGAATATGACCGCAGAGACGTGCAGTATGGCGGCGCTACCAACGCTTCTGAAACCTTCGAGACGGTTGGTCTCGGGGCGGAATACCGCTTGGCGGCTGGCGCTTTTGATTTTTCGGCATCTGCGCGGTTTGACGATAATGACGGGCGGTTTGATGACGCAACCACCTGGCGTCTGGGCGCAGGCTATGCCTTTGAGCAGGTTGGCGGGCGTGTGCGCGCGTCGATCGGCACCGGTGTCAAGAATCCAACGTTCACGGAGATGTTCGGCTTTTTCCCCGGCAGCTTCGTTGGCAATCCGGACCTGAAGCCTGAAGAGTCGACCAGCTGGGAAATCGGCTGGGAGCAGACGGTTGGAACTTTCAGCTATTCGGCGACCTATTTCGAGGCGGATTTGACAAACGAGATCTACACCGCCTTCAATCCGGACTTCACATCGACGGCGCTGAACCGCGCCACCGACAGTGAGCGGAGCGGTATCGAACTGGCGGCCCGCTGGCAGGCGCTGGCAAATCTGGCGTTCTCCGGTCAGGCGACGTTCTTTGACTCCCAGGACAATAACGGGGTCGATGAAATCCGGATTCCCGAAGCGACGGCATCTCTTGCCGTTGACTGGCGGGTGAACCCGAACGGGCTGCGTCTGGGTGCGGCACTCGATTATGTCGGCGAGCAGGGCGATACGGATTTTGGTCCGTTCCCGGCCCGGGCAGTGAGCCTTGACGCCTACACGCTTGCCTCCATCACGGCAGAATATCCGTTGACGGATCGTATCGCGCTCACCCTGCGCGGTGAGAACGTGTTCGACGAGACGGTAACCGATGTCTATGGCTATAATGGCCCCGGCGCGGGCGTGTTCGTGGGGCTGAAACTGAAGTGAAACTGAGGCTTGCCGCCTTTTTCCTGTTGGGACTGGCCGGTTTTGCTGTGGCAGAGCCGGCCAGCCCCAATCCAGGCAAGCCGACAATCGTGTCGCTGGACTATTGCGCTGACCAGTTTGTGCTGGCGCTGGCGGACCGGGATCAGATCCTTGCGTTGTCAAAGGATGCTGAGCGCGACTTCAGCCATCTGAGAGGCAAGGCAGCTGGCCTTCCAAAGGTGCGTGCGGCGGCAGAAGATGTCGTCGCGCTCCGCCCGGATGTGGTGGTCCGCAGCTGGGGCGGAGACGCGCGGGCGCTGGCGCTTTATCAAAGGTTCGGCATTCAGGCGGTCCAGATCGGCTATGCGGCGGATGTGGACGGCACGGGCGGCCTGTTGCGCGATGTGGCGGCGGCGATCGGCCAGGAAGCGCGCGCGGAGGAGATCCTTTCGGCGCGGCCTCGGCCCGCCTCGCCGGCCGGGCAGTCGGCGCTTTATGTCACCCCCGGCGGGGTGAGCGCGGGCAAGGAGACGATGATTGACTCAATCATGTCTCATGCCGGCCTTGAGAACGCCAACAGAGGAACGGGCTGGACAAGCCTGCCGCTGGAAAGTCTGGTGATGGAGCCGCCCGCGCTGATGCTGGCGGCATTTTTCGGGTTTGATGATGACGCGACCGACCGCTGGTCTGTCTCGCGCCATCCGGTGATGCAGCGGCTGATGGCAGAGGCGCAGGTGATTTACATGGACGAGTCCCGCGTTACCTGCGGGGCCTGGTTCGTGGCCGATGAAGCGGCGGATATTGCTGCGGCATTGGAGGAGGGGCGATGAGCCGCCTGACGCTGATGCTGGCGCTAGTGGCGGCGCTGCTGTTTGCCGTCTCGGCCCTTGTGGGTACGGCGCCGCTGCCGCTCGGGGATGCATTCGCGGCGCTGATCGGGCAGGGGGATGAGCGCGTGCGTGCCATCCTCTGGGAATTGCGCTTGCCGCGCGCGGCGGCGGCGTTTGCTGTGGGCGCCGCGCTGGGCCTGGCAGGGGCGGCGTTGCAGGGGCTGCTCCAGAACCCGCTGGCAGAGCCGGGCGTGCTCGGGGTTTCGGCTTTCTCGGCACTTGGCGCTGTGATCGCCATCTTCTTCGGGTTTGCGGCGGTGAACAGTTTTGCGGTGCCGCTGGCGGCCATCCTTGGGGCCGGGGTCGCCACCCTGCTGCTTGTCTTTGCGGCGTCGCGCGGGGCGGGCAGTGTGACGCTGCTGCTGATCGGCATTGGCCTCTCAAGCTTTGCTGGCGCGCTGATGTCGCTGGCGCTCAACATGGCGCCCAACCCCTACAGCCTGGCCGATCTCGTCAACTGGATGATGGGCTCGGTGGCCAATCGCTCCTGGGCGGACATTCTTCTGGGAGCGCCGGGCTGGATCATCGGGGCGGCGCTTGTGTTTCTGGCAGGGCCGGGCCTGCGCGCGCTGAGCCTTGGCGCCGAGACTGCCACCAGCCTCGGCGCGGACCCACGCCGCATTCGCCTCCTGGTGATCGGCGGCACGTCTCTGCTGGCAGGCGCCAGCGTGGCGACGGCTGGCACCATTGGCTTTGTCGGCATCGTTGCGCCGCACATCATCCGCCCCTTCGTGCGGCATGATCCACAGCGGCTGCTGATCCCGTCGGCGCTGCTGGCCGGGATCATCCTGATGGCGGCCGACATCGCGATCCGTGTCCTGCCGTTCCAGCAGGAACTGAAGCTGGGCGTTGCGGCCGCGCTGGTTGGCGGGCCGGTCTTCATCTGGATTGCCACCCGGCTGGGGAGGGCGTCGTCATGATTTCGGCGGAGCATCTGACGGTAACCCTGAATGGCCGGGATGTGGTGCGGGATGTCTCCTTCTGGCTGCGCGATGGTGAGATGGTGGCGCTGGTTGGTCCTAACGGGGCAGGCAAAAGTTCGGTGCTGAAGGCGCTGGCAGGGGTCGTGCCTTCAGAGGGCGACATTCGCATAGGCGATGCCCCGGCGGATAAGATGACCGTTCGGGAGCGGGCAAAGCGTCTTGCCTGGCTGCCTCAGACCCGGCCTGTGGCGTGGAACCTGATGGCCGAGGATGTGGTGGCGCTGGGGCGGTTTGCAGATGCGCCCGCCCCCTTTGACCGGATGGGCGAAGCCGACCGGGCGGCGGTTGTGGCAGCGTTGGACAAGGCGGACGCAACACATCTCATCGGGCGATCCTTCCAGGCCCTTTCCGGGGGCGAGCAGGCGCGGGTGCATCTGGCGCGGCTGCTGGCGTCTCCGGCGCCGGTCCTGTTGCTGGATGAGCCGTGCGCGGCGCTGGATATCGCCCATCAGCTGGCGCTGATGGCGGCGCTGAAGGCGGAAGCGGCTGCCGGGCGGACGCTGATTGTCGTGCTGCATGATCTGGAGCTGGCGGCGCGGTTCTGCCCGCGGATACTCGTCATGCAGGCGGGCGTGCTGGTGGCGGATGGAGCGCCTGAGGTGGCCCTGTCGGCAGAAACGCTGGCGGGTGTTTTTGGGGTGCGCCTGGATGCCAAGGGGCGCCTGGAGCGCGCCAGCCCCTGACATTTACTGACATTTCGCGGAATTTTATGGGCCGCGTTAGGCACATGTTAGGTCAGTTTTGGGACACTTTGGGACAAATCGGGACAGTTAGAGCCCAGGGTGACCCATGAACGCCGTCAAAAAACCTCTCGACCAAGAACCAGACAAGCCGGCGGCCAAGCCCGACAGCGAGACGGCGGCAGCGCCGCCTGTGCGCGTTGGCCATCACTCGCCCGTCCACATTCTCCAGTCCCGCATCGAGGCAGCGTTCTCTGCCCAGAACGAACGCAAGATGATGCGCGTCATCACCATGTTGCTTGTGGTTGCCCTCTCGACCTGGGTTGCCGCGCTGGTGCTTCAGGCCAATACCTGACCGGTTTTCGCCTGAATGGCGACTTGCTGGACAGCGGCGGATCATGTCGCTAGGGCAGTTCGAGTTCCAAGGAGTTTAACGCGCATGCGCGTCAGAAAAGCTGTTCTTCCCGTCGCCGGGCTTGGCACGCGTGTGCTGCCTGCTACCAAGGCTATCCCCAAGGAGTTGCTGCCGGTCGTGGACCGTCCGGTGATCCAGTATGTTGTGGATGAGGCCATAGAGGCGGGGATCGAGCATATCGTGTTCGTCACCGGACGCGGCAAGGGCGCCATCGAGGACTATTTCGACCATGCCTATGAGCTGGAGAGCCAGCTGGCCGCGAAGAACAAGACCGATATTCTGAAACAGGTGGAAGCCTCACGCCTTCCGGCAGGCTCGGCCAGCTTTGTGCGCCAGCAGCAGCCTCTGGGCCTCGGTCATGCCGTCTGGTGCGCGCGCGATGTGATTGGCAATGAACCTTTCGCCGTGCTGCTGCCCGATGTGATCGTGAAGGGCAGGCCGTCCAGCCTCAAACAGATGGTCGACGCCTATGACAAGGTGGGCGGCAATGTCATCGCGGTGGACCCTGTGCCGGAGGAACGCGTTTCTTCCTATGGCGTGATCGCGCCGGTCTCGCGCGAGGGGCGCCTGATCAAGATGTCCGGCATGGTGGAGAAGCCGCCGCGCGAAAGCGCGCCGTCAAACCTTGCCATTACCGGCCGCTACATTCTCCAGCCGGAAATCTTCGGTCTCCTGGAAAAGCAGGGCGCGGGCGCCGGCGGGGAAATCCAGCTGACGGATTCGATGGCAAAGCTCATGGAAAGCCAGGACTTCTACGCCTACGAATTTGAAGGCTCCGTCCACGATTGCGGCAACAAGACCGGCTATTTCGACGCCGTGCTCGCCCACGCGCTGGACAATCCGGACACGGCGGAGTTTGCCCGCGCGCTGGTGAAGAAGACCGCGCAGGGGCTTTGATCTGATTTTATTGGGCGCGCAGGTTTCGACCGTTTCTGACCCTCACCTCCCATTGCGTTGCAATGGGCCCCTCCTCTCCCGCTTTGTGGGAGAGGGGTTTTCAACGCGCCGCCTCATGCACCCCTAATGCCTCGCCCGCTTGCGGGAGAGGAGGGGCCCGCGCCCATAGGGCGTGGGAGGTGAGGGTCTTCTGCCCGCTTTACGCAGCGCTACTCTTCTGGTTAGGACGGCGCCATGACTCAGACGCTGAAACTGCCTACCTTTGACGATGTTCTTGCCGCCGAGGTGCGCCAGCGCGGCGTGGTGCGGGAGACGCCTGTGCTCAGCCATGAGGCGCTCAATGCGCTGGCCGGGGCGGAGCTGCTGATCAAGGCCGAATGCTTGCAGGTGACCGGGAGTTTCAAGATCCGCGGGGCGATGAACCGGCTGGCGCAGGTGCCCCCCGAGGGGAAGGCCGCAGGCGTTGTGGCCTTCTCTTCCGGAAACCATGCGCAGGGCGTGGCGCGGGCGGCGCGACTGCTCGGCATGCCGGCGATCATCGTGATGCCATCGGATGCGCCGCAGGTGAAGGTGGACGGCGTGATCGCCGATGGCGGCGAAGTTTATCCTTACGATCGCAACACCGAAGACCGCGAGGAGATCTGCGCGCGTCTGGCAGCCGAGCGCGGGGCCGTGATCGTGCCGAGCTATGATGATTTTGACATTATCGCGGGCCAGGGCACGGCAGGCCTTGAATTTGCGCGCCAGGCCGAGGCGATGGGCAAACCGCTCGACCATCTGATTTCCCCGGCGGGCGGGGGCGGGCTGATCAATGGGGTGGCGCTGGCCTTCGGGCAGCTGTCCCCGGCAACGCAGATATGGGCCGCTGAGCCCGAGGCGCATGATGACTGGGCGCGGTCTCTGGAAGCAGGCGAGATCCTCGCCAATGCGCCGGGTACGCGCTCGATCTGTGACGCGATCCTGACGCCGAAACCGGGCAACCTCACCTTTGCGTTGGGCCAGAGGCAGTTGGCCGGGGGCTTGCGGGTTTCCGATGAAGACGTGCGCCAGGCCATGCGGATGGCGTTCCGTTATCTGCGCGTCGTAGCCGAACCGGGCGGGTCTGCGGCGCTGGCTGCCGCGCTGAAAGGCGTGCCGGAGGGCATGAAGGGCAAGCGGATCGGCATCATCGTTTCGGGCGGGAATGTCGACGTGGCGCAATATGCCGCCATTCTGGGCGCGGGCGCCTGAGGCATGGTTTACGCGGGTTAACCACATCCGCTTACGGATAATAATCAGTAAACCGGTGCGAGGTATGGTTAAATTCACCTTCCGCACCCGGAGGAGATTATCCGTGTCTCTTTCAGCAGACCTTATAACCCATTGCTTAAACCTGTAGCCGGGCACGCAGCAGACACTGCGCGATAGAGGGCTTCAGAATGAAAGCGATACCCCTGATAAGTCTTGGCTTGTCACTTGCGCTTGGCGCGGGCGCAATTTTCTTCGGGCGGGAGTTCATGGCGGGCTCTGCCCCGGAGGCAAACGCCGCCATTGCCGCTGCGCCTGTCATGCAGATGACGCAGATCGCTGTTGCGAAAACCACGATTGCGCCCGGCAAGCTGATTGATCCGTCTATGGTCGAACTGAGGGACTGGCCGGTGAGCGCTGTTCCGCCGGGGGCAATGCGGGCTGTCGCTGATCTTGGCGAGAAGGCCTATTCGCGCGGGCTTCTGGTGGCGGGCGAGCCGCTGCTGGCAGAGAAGGTGGATACGACCGGAAGCGTGCTGACGCTGGCGGCAAACATCCAGCCGGGGATGCGGGCCGTGTCTGTGGTCGTCTCCAACGACACGGGCGTTGCGGGCTTTGTGTTGCCCGGAGACCGGGTGGATGTGAACGAGTTTGTCGAAGAGAAAGATGCGCGTGGCGCGCCGGAGGACTCGCGCCGCTCGGCTCATGTCTTCGCCCAGCCTGTGCTGAAAGGTGTCAGGGTTCTGGCCGTTGACCAGACGTTCGAGGAAGGCCTTGAGGGAGCGCGGCCTTCCAACACCGTGACACTTGAGGTCACGCCGCAGGACGCACTGCTGTTGGGGGCGGCAAGCCGGCGCGCGGCGCTGGGGCTGGCCCTGATCGGGCGGGAAGAGGAATTGGCCGAGGCCGTGGAGGCGCCCAAAGTCACCCCGCAACGGCCGCAGACGCGCCCGGCGCGCATCCAGCGCGCGCCCACCACGGCGACGGTGCGCGTTATCAACGGATCGAACGATACGCATGTGACGACGCCAGTGGCGCCGCCTGCGGGGCCTTCCAAACTGAGTGAAGGAGCAGGCTGATGCGCCGCTTTAACCGGATACTGATGGCGGCCATTCTTGTGGCGCTGTGCGTGCAGCCGGTCCATGCCTGGACCCAGAGATCTGCGCCTGCCGGGGCAGACCGGCTGGAGCTTCGCCGCGGAAAATCGGCGGTTGTTGAGGCCGATGCCGCATTTGCCACCATCGTTGTCGCCGATCCTGAAATCGCGGAAGCGATGCCGACTTCCAACCGCTCATTCTTTGTGCGGGGCAAGCGGCCGGGCGGAACGACTGTGCTCATCTACGATGAGGCAGGTTCCATTGCCGAGTTGATCGAGATTGAGGTGAAACTTGGCCTCGACGAGCTGCGGGGAGATTTGCGGCGCCTGTTGCCCGGTGAGATAATTGATGTGTATGCGGTGCATGATGGGGTGTATCTTGACGGCAAGGTGACGACGGCCGCTGCGGCCGAGATGGCATTGCAGCTGGCAGAGCGGCATGTGCCGGGCGGCGTGGCCAACGGCCTGTCAGTGGGGCAGAGCCAGCAGGTGATGCTGGAAGTGCGCTTCCTGGAGGCGAGCCGGAACGCCGTGCGCGAAATCGGCTTTGGCAACACGATCAATGCAAATGATGTGGTCGCTGGAACAGAAGGCGGCACGGTTTCCGGGCTGCTGGAGAAGACATTGGCAGTGTTCACCAATGTTGGCGGCGAGAATATCGATATCCGGTTGCGGGCACTGGAGGAAAAAGGAGTTATCCGTACACTGGCTGAACCAAATCTTGTGGCACTTTCCGGCGATACGGCCAGCTTTCTGGCGGGGGGGGAATTTCCCATCCCTGTGGCAAGCCGGGATAACGAGATCAGTGTGGAGTTCAAGAAGTTCGGGGTCAGCCTGGATTTCACGCCAACGGTTCTGGGGGATGGGCTTGTTAACCTCCGGGTGCGTCCGGAAGTTTCAGCGCTGGACCGGGGCAATGGTATTCGCGCCGCGAATATAGATATACCCGGCATTTCCGTGCGCCGGGCCGATACGACCGTTGAACTGCATGACGGTCAGGCCTTTGCCGTGGCGGGCCTCTTGCAGAACAATTACAGCAATGATGTGCGCCAGACGCCCTGGATCGGCAATGTGCCAATACTGGGATCGTTGTTCTCGTCCAAGCGGTATCTGCGCAATGAGACGGAGCTGGTGATCATCGTGACGCCGCGTCTCGTACAGCCCTACTCGCATCCTGAAGGGATTGCTTCCCCGCTGGACGCCATCGGCGAGCCGACGGAAGCGGAATTCTTCCTGCTGGGCAAGACTACCGGCGGTTTCTCCACTCATTCAGGGAACTGACTATGACCAGATCCATCAGGCAAACAATCCTTCTTTCCAGCATCGTGCTTTTGAGCGTGTTGCCGGGATGCGCAACATATGACCGGCAGGACCAGTTTGTCCTGGGCGAGGCGACACGGGCAAACATTGCGGCGCAGGCTGTCCGGGATGTGAACCTTCCCAACTCACGACCGGTTGAATCGAATTCGGGTGTGCGTGCCGTCAAGGCGGTGCAGGCGCTGAATGAAGGCAAGACGAAGAAACTGGCCGATGCCGGCGGCACAGGAGGCGGAGAGTGAGCCAGGGGGCAGTTGCCGTTCACAAGACGCTTGCAGAAAGCGCGGTACGGCCAATATCCGCGCTGGCAGGACTTGCGCGGCCGGAAGTGCTCACCGGTCTTGCGCCTTGCTGCGTGGAGTTGGCTGATGTCAGTTCGCTGACGCCGCCGGAAACGGTGCTGCGCCATGGTGGCGGGCTTATCCTGATCGAGCAGGGCATGCCTGGCTGGGACCAGCTGCTGCTGCTGCTTGCCGTAGAGCGCCCATCCAGCATTGTGATCGTTATGTCCGATCAGCTGCCAACCCATATGGTGCGGGCACTGATGAAGATTGAAGCGTCTGATATCTTGCCGTCTTCGGCGAGCGCCGCTGAAATTGCGGGGGCCTTTGAACGGCTGTGTGAGGCGCGTGTTTCCGAGCGCGAGAAGGATACGCCGCGCGCGTCTGTCTGCTGGGCGTTTCGCGGGGCTGTGGGCGGGGCGGGCGTGTCGACCCTGGCGATCGAGAGCGCGTTTGCGTTGGCGCGGATCGTGGGGCCGGGCAAGGTGTGCCTTGTGGACCTCAACCTTGCCGATGGAATGACGGCGTCTTTCCTGGAGGCGGTGCCCAAGCTGGACCTCAAAGCGCTGTCGGCGGCGCCCGAGCGGCTGGATGAGCGGCTTCTGGCGGCGTGGTGCTGGCAGCATGAGGACGGAGTGTCGATCATCACCTCGCCGCGCAATCCCGATGCGGACGCGCTGGCGAGTGAAGCGGCGATCCTGAGGCTTCTGGATGTGACGTGCAGTGCATTCGAATATGTGCTTCTGGATATGCCGCGCCACATGATGCCGTGGACCAAGCCTGTCATGGCGGCGGTGGATCAGGCGATTGTGGTCAGTGAGCTGACGGTGCCGAGCCTGCATGCGGCCGCTGATATGTGCCGCGATATCGACGCGCTGCGTGCGGGCGGGTCGAAGGCGCGGCTGGTGCTCAACCGGATGTTTCCCAAGAAGCAGTTCCGGGCGGGATTTCCGGTGGAGAAGGCCGAAAAATCCATCGAGCGGACGATTGATGTGACGATCACTTCAGACTGGGACGCGGCGCGCACGGCGGTCAATCTCGGCAAGCCGATTGCGGACGTGAAGCCCAAGAGCCTGCTGGTGGCCGATGTGGCCACGCTGGTGCGCAAGTTTGCGCCCGAAGAAACGCTGGCGGCCCTTGAGGCGAGCCATAAAGCGAAGCGAGCGAAACGATGAGCCGGTTTGGATTTACGGGCGCCGCCGCGTCCAAGGTGCCTGAAGCTGTACCCGCGCCGGCTGTTCCGCAGGCCGCGCCAGTGGCTTCGCCCAAGCAGACGCAGGCCGAGCAGGCCTCGTTTGACCTTCTGGACGCAAAGCTCCGTGTGCACGCAAAGCTCATCGACGAGCTTGATCTTTCTGCGCTCGACAAGCTGGACGATGAAACCATGCGCCGCCGGGTGCGCGGGATCATCAGCGAGATTATCCGCAAGGAGGAGATGGCGCTCTCGGCAGCCGAAGAGGCTTCCTTTGCCGATGCCGTGATGGACGAGATGACGGGTCTTGGTCCGATTGAGCCTCTGCTCAAGGACGATTCCATTGCAGATATTCTGATCAATGGCTGCAATCAGGTCTATATTGAGCGGGGCGGGAAATTGCAGCTCGCGCCCGTGCGCTTTGCGGACAACGATCACCTGCTGCGGATTGTGCAGCGGATTGTGGCGGCTGTGGGCCGGCGGGTGGATGAGAGCCAGCCGCTGGTGGACGCGCGCCTGCTGGATGGCAGCCGGGTGAACGCGGCCGTGGCGCCGATTGCGATTGACGGGCCACTCGTCTCTATCCGGAAGTTTTCCAAGTCTCCGCTGACGATGGACAAGCTTGTTGCGTTTGGCGCGATCCCCAAACCGGTGGCGGACTTTATCCTGGGCGCCGTGAAATGCCGGGCTTCGACGGTGATTTCGGGCGGCACGGGCTCTGGCAAGACGACGTTGCTGAATGCGCTGTCGGCTGCGATCAGCCCGGATGAGCGCCTGATCACCATCGAGGACGCCGCCGAGCTGCAACTGCAACAGCCGCATGTGGCGCGGATGGAAACCCGCCCGCCGAACATTGAAGGCAAGGGCGAGATCCGCCAGCGGGAACTGGTCAAGAACGCGCTGCGGATGAGGCCCGACCGGGTGATCCTGGGTGAGGTGCGCTCCGAAGAAGCCTTTGACATGTTGCAGGCGATGAACACCGGCCATGAAGGCTCGATGGCGACGATCCACGCCAACAATCCGCGCGACGCGATCACCCGCCTGGAGCAGATGGTGATGATGGGGGGTATGAAGATTTCCGAAGAGGCGATCCGTGGGCAGATTGCCTCGGCGGTGAACTTCATCGTTCAGGCGACACGCCTGTCAGACGGCTCGCGCAAGGTCATCTCGATAGCCGAAATTACCGGTATGGAGGGGTCTGTGGTGCAGCTGCAGGAAATCTTCAAGTTCGAGCGCACAGGAACCACGCCGGAAGGCAAGGTGCAGGGGCATTTTGCGGCGACGGGCCTGCGCCCGAAATTCGTTGACGAGATGGAGCGCAAGGGCGTGTTCATGCCTGCAGGCCTTTTCGATCCGTCCAGCAAATTCTGAAGGAGCCGGCACCCCGTGTTCGGATTGCCCGATCTTGCAAACATGGACATGCGGCTGGTGATCCCGGCCATCATGGCTGTGGGCGCGCTTTTCCTGGCGGTGCAGTCTGTGCTCAGCCTCGTTTCAGAAGTGCGTACCCAGCGGATCGTCAACCGGCGTCTTCAGTTCAAGGATCGTTACGCCACGCACAACGAGGCGATGGTGGAGCTGCGCAAGAGTCGGGGGCTTGATCAGGACGGCAATCTGACGATGTCACTTCACTGGCTGAACCGGCTGATCGTGCGCTCCGGGCTCAAATTCGAGCCAGCGAAATGGGCGGCCATGTCGGTGGCGGGCGCGGCGACCGCAGGCATTGCGGCATTCATTTATCTCGGCGGGATTGTTGCGGCCATCCCGGTGTTTATCGTGGCTCTGATTGCCGGGCCGATCCTTGTGATGCGCCACATTGCGGGCGCCCGCGCCAAGAAGCTTGCGGCCCAACTGCCTGACGCCTTGCAGATCGTCTGCCGCAGTCTTGAGGCAGGGCATCCGGTGGCCACGGCCGTCAGCCTGGTGGCGCGCGAAATGCCTGATCCGATAGGAACGGAGTTTGGTATGACAGCGGATGAAGTGTCCTATGGCATGTCGCTGACCCAGGCTGTTCAGCGGATGGCGGAGCGGGCAGGCGATCCGGATGTGGAGCTTTTTGCGGCGACGGTCCGCCTTCAGGAAAAGACTGGCGGCAATCTGACCGAGCTTCTCAAATCCAACACCAATACCATCCGTGAGCGGCAGACCATGCGCCTCAAGGTGCGCGCGGCGTCTTCTGAGGGGCGCGTCTCTGCGATGATCCTGACCTCTGCGCCATTCATCGTGATGGCGGCGATCCATATGCTGCGGCCGGAGTTCTACGGGAGCGTGATTCATGAGCCGCTGATCCAGTACAGCTTTGCGGGGTTGTTGGTCTGGATGGGCATCGGCAATCTGGTCATGAACCGCATGATCAATTTCAAGATGTAAGGGGACAGACGATGCCGGCGCTGCTCTCTTCTGGTCCTGTGATCCCTGTCGTGCTCGGCTTCCTGGCGCTGCTTCTGGCGCTGCCGGTTATCATTTCGTTCGTGCGCAGCCGGCAGGATGCCGGTGACATCGAGCGCCGCCTGACACGCCGGCCGGGTACTGTGACGGCCGAGCCGAAGCGGAACGAAAACCGGTTGGGTAAGGCGGTGATGGGGATTGCCGACAATGCGGCGCCAACCGATGGCGCGGAAGTGAGCGCGGCGCGGGCAAAGCTTAGCCTTGCTGGATATACCGGGCCGAAGGCTGTGCCGCGCTATTTCTTCGCGCGCTTTGTCTGTGTCGTGATCCCGCAGGTGGGGCTGTTCTTTGCCCTGCCATACCTTCAGGACTATCCGAAATATGTGCCGGTTCTGGCGTCCATCACGCTGGTGCTGGCCGGGCTGGCGGCGCCGGGAAAGTTTCTCGACAGCCGCATCGCGCAGCGCAAGCAGGCCTGTTCCAGCGGCTTTCCGGACATGATGGATCTGATGGTTGCCTGTGTGGAGGCTGGCCTCAGTCTGGACGCCTCCGTGCAGCGCGTCGGGGAGGAGCTGGAGCTGCGTCACCCGATCATTGCGGGGCATATGCGGACGCTGTCTCTGGAGCTGCGGGCGGGCAAATCGCGCAAGATGGCGTGGCGCGCCTTTGCCGACCGGCTGGGAATCGAGGAGGCCGGATCGCTGGCCACGATGCTGCGCCAGGCGGAGGAAATGGGCACAAGTCTGGGTCAGACTTTGCGGGTTTTCTCGGCAGATATGCGCCAGCGGCGGATTCTCATGGCAGAGGAAAAGGCTATGGCGTTGCCGGCAAAGATGACTTTGCCTTTGATTATATTCGTTTTTCCTGTTCTTTTGGGCGTTTTGATCCTGCCGGCGGTGGTTATGCTTACCAGGACGCTTGGGTGAAAAGCCGCTAGGCGAAGCGGAGCGGGATTGCTAGTTACCCCCTATGGCTACTTATCTCGAATTCGAAAAACCGATTGCGGAGCTGGACGCGAAGATCGCCGAGCTTGAAGCGCTGGCCGCTCGTAAGGACGGCCCCTCGATCAGTGACGAACTGGCGAAGCTGAAAACCAAGTCGGTCAAGCAGCTCAAGCAGATCTATTCGGAGCTAAACGCCTGGCGGATCACGCAGGTCGCCCGGCATCCGGACCGGCCCCACCTCTCGGATTTCATCAATACTGTCTTTGAGGACTTCGAAGAACTGGCCGGTGACCGTGTGTTCGGCAATGACGAGGCGATTATTGGCGGTATTGCCCGGTTTAAGGGCCGCTCCGTTGTCCTTATGGGCCATGAAAAGGGCCGCACGACCGAGAAGCGGCTTAAGCATAATTTCGGCATGGCCCACCCTGAGGGATACCGGAAGGCCGTGCGCCTGATGGATCTGGCCGAGAAGTTCGGTCTGCCGGTCCTCTCCTTTCCCGATACGGCGGGCGCTTATCCCGGCAAGGGCGGCGAAGAGCGCGGCCAGGCCGAGGCGATTGCGCGGGGCACCCAGCGCGGGCTGTCGCTGGGCGTGCCGTTTGTGACGCTGATCATCGGCGAGGGTATGTCGGGCGGGGCTATCGGCATCGCGGCGGCAAACCGCGTTCTGATGATGGAATATGCAATCTATTCAGTGATCTCGCCGGAGGGATGCGCGTCGATCCTCTACCGCGATGCGACCAAGGCGAAGGATGCGGCCGAGGCGATGGGGATTACCGCCCCCGATCTGCTGCGGCACAAGATCGTTGATGGCATCGTCAAGGAACCCGTCGGCGGGGCGCATCGTGACCCGCAACGGGCAATGGCTGCTGCGGCAAAGGCGATTGATGCTGCGCTTATGGAGCTTGAGGGCATGTCGCCGGCTGAGCTGCGGGCGCAGCGGCGGGACCGGTTCTATGCCATTGGCCGTGAGGGCCTCTAAGGGGCCTTCAGATGGCCGAGAAAGACTGGATACGCCAGTATTTCGCGCCGCTGGCCAAAGCGCCGGGGGCAGCGGGCCTGACGGACGATACTGCTGAACTTTCAAAGGGTTATGGACCTCTCATTGCGACGGTGGACGCGATGGTGGAGGGCGTTCACTTCTTTGCCGACGATCCGATTGAGACGGTTGCGCGCAAGCTGGTGCGGGTGAATGTGTCGGATATCCTGGGCTCGGGCGCGGTTCCGCGGGAGGCACTGCTGACGCTGGGATGGCCCCAGGAGGGGCGCAATCCAGGACAAATCGGGACATTTGCGGACAGTTTCGGGACAGAGCTGGACAGATGGGGCATCCTTCTGGCCGGCGGCGACACGGTGATGACACCGGGCGGCCTGTTCCTGTCGCTGACCCTGACAGGCGAGTGCCTGGGCGCTGGACCGGTGCGCCGGGGCGGAGGCAAGGCGGGCGATGACGTCTGGGTGACCGGAGAGATCGGCGCGGCGCGGCGGGGCTATCTGTGGAAAACGCAAGGGCTGGGCGAGCCGCGCTGGCTGAGCGCCTTGCAGGCGCCCGAGCTGCCACCGCTGGCGGTGGCGGGGCTCATTTCCAGCCATGCCAGTGCGGCGATGGATGTCTCTGACGGGCTGCTGGGCGATCTCTTGAGTCTCGCGGCGGCGAGCGGGCTGGGGGCCCAGATCGAGCTTGAGCGCGTGCCGTTTGCGGGCGGGGCGGGAAGCCTTGAGGAAATGCTCGATCTTTCCTCCTGGGGGGATGATTATCAGCTGCTGTTTGCGGCGGACCCTCAAGCTGCTGGTTTCATTCAGGATTCAGGCTTTCGGGTGACCCGGATTGGCCGCCTCATCGAGGGGGCGGGGCTGACGGCCACCGACTGTGGAAAACCCGTTAACGTACCGGAAACTCTCGCCTTCGAGCATGGCCGAGTCGGTGGTCCTGCCATTCGCGCCTGACGCGATGCATCTTGCGCGTGTCCGGTCCGGCTGGCAGGCAAGTCGGTCTAAGAAGAAAAAGACCAGACCGGAATCAATCCGGCTGAGTTTTCTCGGGGAAAGCAAGGAGGAACGCCCATGACATGGTACACCCTCGCACTTGGTGCAGGTATACTGTCAGTCTTATACGGTTGGGTTCAGATCCAATCGATCATGAAAGCCCCTGCGGGCAATGCCCGCATGCTGGAAATCGCGGCCGCCATCCAGGAAGGCGCAAACGCCTATCTGAAGCGCCAGTATCGCACCATCGGCATCGTCGGCGTTGTTGTCGGGATCGCCCTGCTGCTCCTGCTGAATTGGCAGGCGGCGGTCGGCTTCGTAATCGGCGCCGTGCTCTCAGGCGCAGCGGGCTATATCGGCATGCTGGTTTCGGTGCGCGCGAATGTGCGTACGACGGAAGCTTCGCGGCAGGGCCTGAATGCCGGCCTGAAATTGGCGTTCAAGTCTGGCGCCGTCACGGGCATGCTCGTGGTCGGCCTCGCGCTGATCGGCATCGTTGGTTATTACGGCCTGCTGACGGGCCCGATGGGGCTGAGCCTTGGCGATGAAGGCCAGAAGCGCCTGATCATCGACTCGCTGGTCTCGCTCGGGTTTGGCGCCTCGCTGATCTCGATCTTTGCGCGTCTCGGCGGCGGTATCTTCACCAAGGGCGCAGACGTTGGCGGCGACATGGTCGGCAAGGTTGAAGCCGGCATCCCCGAGGACGACCCGCGCAACCCGGCAACCATTGCCGATAACGTGGGCGACAATGTCGGCGACTGCGCCGGCATGGCGGCTGACCTTTTCGAGACCTATGCGGTGACCCTGGTGGCCACGATGGTACTCGGCGGGATCTACTTTGCCTCTACGCCTTACATTGCCGAGATCATGATGCTGCCGCTCGCCATTGGCGCTGTGTGTATCGTCACCTCGATCATCGGTTCGTTCTTTGCCACCCTGTCCAAAGGCTCCACCAATGTCATGGGCGCGCTCTACAAGGCGCTCATCGTTACCGGTGTCCTGTCTATTGGCGGCCTCGCGCTGGTAATCCAGACGGTGCTTCCGGGCGGTCTTGGCGGCACGCTGGAGAATGCAGGCGCCCTGCTGGGCCTCGTCGATCCGGTTACCGGTCAGGCGGCGGACATCACCGGCTGGAAACTCTTCGCGTGCGGCGTGGCGGGCCTGCTCGTCACCCTGCTGATCGTTGTCATCACGGCCTATTACACCGAGACGAAGTATCGTCCGGTGCGCTCCATCGCCAAGGCGTCGGAGTCCGGCCACGGCACGAACGTGATCCAGGGGCTTGCTGTCTCGCTTGAGGCAACGGCCCTTCCGGCGCTGACCATCATTGGCGGCATCCTGCTCACCTTCAATCTCGCCGGTCTCTACGGGATTGCCATCGCGACGACCACAATGCTGGCCCTGGCCGGTATCATCGTTGCGTTGGATGCCTTCGGTCCGGTGACGGACAATGCGGGCGGTATTGCCGAGATGGCTGAACTGCCTTCGGAAGTTCGTGAAACGACGGACGCGCTCGACGCTGTGGGCAATACGACCAAGGCTGTCACCAAGGGCTATGCCATCGGTTCGGCGGGCTTGGGCGCCCTCGTTCTGTTTGCGGCGTATGCGGAGGATTTGAAATACTTCGCAGCCACTGCGCAGCCAGATACGTTCTTCTATGGCATCACGGCGAACTTCGAGATTTCCAACCCTTATGTGGTGGTCGGTCTTCTCTTTGGCGGTCTTCTGCCCTTCCTCTTCGGCGGTATGTCGATGATGGCGGTGGGCCGGGCGGCTCAGGCGGTGGTCGAGGAAGTGCGTCGTCAGTTCCGCGAAATGCCGGGCATCATGAAGGGCGAAGTGAAGCCCGATTATGGCCGCGCCGTGGATATGCTGACCAAGGCAGCCATCAAGGAAATGATTGTTCCTTCGCTGTTGCCGGTGCTGTCGCCAATCGTGCTGTTCGGAGTGATCCTGGTGATCGGCGGACCGGGCGAGGCGCTTGCTTCGGTCGGCGCAATGCTGCTCGGTGTGATCGTGACGGGTCTCTATGTTGCCATTTCGATGACTTCGGGCGGCGGCGCATGGGACAACGCCAAGAAGTATATCGAAGACGGACATCATGGCGGCAAGGGCTCAGAAGCCCACAAGGCCGCTGTGACAGGCGATACGGTCGGCGATCCCTACAAGGACACGGCTGGCCCTGCGGTGAACCCGATGATCAAGATCACGAACATCGTGGCGCTTCTGATGCTGGCGGTTCTTGCCGGACACTGATTGTTCGCAAGAGGATGCTTTTACAAGGAAACCCCGGGGCGATGCTCCGGGGTTTTTTCTTCCTCCGGGATCTCCGCCTATTGGCAAATCCTATAGGGGCGCGGACCCGTTTCGATTGGGCAACAGATTTGCGTGCTCTATTGTTCCACTCAAAGCAGCACGGTGACCCTCAGAAGGCTGCGCAGGGAGGTTCAGCAGGACAAACGGGGCCCCGGTAGGGGCGCGTTGACTCGCCAAGCGTCATACGATGCCCCGGTGGCCACTGGCGGCCATCGATTGCCCCACTGAACGAAGAAGGCCGCAGCGGGGTTTCCGGCTGCGGCCTTTGGATTCTTGCGGGGACTGAAAGTCTAGCGCCGGCCGGTTGGGTTGCCGGGCGTGACTTCATCCGAATTTGGCAGGCGAATGGCCCCGACCGTGCCAAAGATCTGTTCCCAGAAACCGAGTTCGCGGCCACGGGTCGGCGTTTCGCGGGCCGCATAGCTGACGATCTGGCCATCGGTGACGCTGTATCTCACGACCTCATCAACCGCATCATCCTCACCGAAACGGATCGCGACGATGCTGCGCTCGATAACTTTCGGCCGGTAAAAGGCGAAACGCTCCTGGATGTCTGAGTAGTAGAACCAGGTTTGCGTATCGAAGAGGCCTTCGGTGGACGGGGAGCCGAGCTGGGCCAGAACGGTCGAGCGGGTGTCATCGCCGGGCTTGATGTCGATCGGCTGGACTTCATCTGCGATATAACCGTGAAAATCCCGCGCCGGGCTAATGCAGGCTGTCAGCGGCAGTGCGGCAAGAAGGCCAGCGGCCACAAGAGAAAGACGCGCCATTTATGGCTCCTATAGGCTTTGACCGCAGACCTAGCGACAGGTAACCGGGCTTGGCAAGCATTGGAGTACAGGGGTGATCGCTTTTTCAGGTAGCTGGTTCCGGCGGCGCGCGGCGCTCAAAAAGGTTGTGGCGGAGGCATATGGCCGTCTTTCGCGTGAAGCGCTGAGGCCGGTGCACTATGAGGCGCAGGGTGTACCCGATACTTTTCAGGGCCGCGCGCAGATGGTGACGGTGATGACAGCCCTGGCCTGCGGGCGATTTTCAGAGGTGGGCGGCCCAATGGCGGCGGCGCTGACCGAGCGGCTGAACGCGCGGGTGCTGGACGGATTTGACGCTGCGTACCGGGAAAAAGGGGTGGGCGATCATTCGATTGCGCGCAAGGTGCGGACCCTGGCTGAAACGCATTCCGGGCTGGGGCGGGCGCTGATGGAGGCCCTGCATGTGCCTGATTCGGACGATGATCTGACAGACGTGTTGCGCCGTAATGGCGTGACGGCGCCGGATAAGGCGGGGGAACTGGCTGCTTCGCTGCGCCGCTATCAGGCGCTGTTTTCAGCTCAGCCGGATGCGGAAATCCTGAGCGGCGCGTTCGCCTGTGGCGTGAGCGAGCCGGGCACTTAATCGGCATCTGGTTGTGATGCACCGCATCTCGCCCGTTGCTTTGAGGGGCGGCGCCACTTAAACCCGCAAAAATACGCACAACGCCGTAGACGCGGTCCTTTCTCCATGCAGCGCAAACTGACGCTCTCGATTGATGCCATGGGCGGTGACGCCGCCCCCGGTGTCACCATTGACGGAACCGCCGAGTTTCTCGCGGGCCGGCCGGAGGCGCATGTGCTGTTGCATGGCGACGAAGCGCTGCTGGCGCCGCTGGTGGCGGCCAAGCCGGGACTGGCGGGGCGGGTGACCATCGTTCACGCCGCCGAGAAGATCACCAGCGACATGAAACCCAGCCAGGCGCTGCGCCGGGGCAAGGGCAGCTCGATGTGGGCTGCCGTTGAGGCCGTGAAAGAGGGGCGGGCGGACGCCTGCGTCTCG
This sequence comes from Alphaproteobacteria bacterium HGW-Alphaproteobacteria-18, assembly GCA_002841155.1. GTDB lineage: Bacteria > Pseudomonadota > Alphaproteobacteria > Caulobacterales > Hyphomonadaceae > Hyphomonas. Next base: position 80,728 of record PHEH01000004.1, on the reverse strand, counting down.
GCGGGCAATACCGGAGCGCTGATGGCGATCTCGATGCTGGTGCTGCGCAAGATGGAGGGCGTGCACCGCCCCGCCATGACGGCGCTGTGGCCGACGCTGCGCGGGCGCACGGTGGTGCTGGACGTGGGCGCGAATGTCGACGCGGAAGCTGAGCAGCTGGTGACCTTTGCGATCATGGGCGAGGCGTTTGCCCGCGCGACTCTGGGCATCGAGCGGCCGTCCGTGGGCCTGCTGAATATCGGCTCGGAAGAAATGAAGGGCCATGACGAGGTGCGCGAGGCGCATGAGCTTTTGCGCAATTCGCCGCTTCAGATGGATTATCGCGGCTTTGTCGAGGGCGATGATATCTCGGCGGGCGTGGTGGATGTGGTCGTCACCGATGGCTTTACCGGCAATGTGGCGCTGAAGACGGGCGAGGGCGTGGCCCGGATGCTGGCGAGCCGTATGCGGGAGGCGTTTACCGCCAATCTGACCTCCAAGATGGGCGCGGCGCTTGCGATGAGCGGGCTGAAGCGGCTGAAAGACTTCATGGACCCCAGCAATGTGAACGGCGGCGTGCTGATCGGGCTGGGCGGGGTTTCGGTGAAGAGCCATGGCGGGGCAGATGCTCGCGGCTTTGCACGGGCGTGTGAGTTGGCCGCTGACCTTGCGTTGAGTGATTACCGGACCGAGATTGCCGTCAATCTGGCGCGCGTCGGGTCCGGCGGTCTGGCAGCAGAATAACGGCGCTGGAGCGCCAGACGAGGATATGTAGAATGGGAAGGCGCAGCTTCATCCGCGGAACCGGCAGCTATCTGCCAGAGCGCATTCTGACGAATGACGAACTTTCGACGATGGTTGAGACCGATGACGCCTGGATTCAGGAGCGCACCGGCATCAAGCAACGCCATGTGGCCGCCGATGGCGAGCTGACCTCCGACATTGCCGTGCATGCGGCGCGGCGCGCCCTGGACGCGGCAGGCATGCAGGCGAGCGAGATCGACCTGATCGTGCTGGCGACAACGACGCCGGACCAGACTTTCCCCGCAACGGCCACGGCGGTTCAGGCAAAGCTCGGCACCGGGCCGGGCGCGGCGTTTGACGTGCAGGCGGTCTGCTCGGGCTTTCTGTTTGCGCTGGCGACGGCCGATTCGCTGATGAAGCAGCGCCTGTTCAACAAGGCGCTGGTGATCGGCGCAGAGACGTTCACGCGCATCATCGACTGGTCGGACCGGGGCACCTGCGTGCTGTTCGGCGATGGCGGCGGGGCTGTTGTGCTGGAATGTGTCGAATGGGACGGGGCGGAAGATGCCGGCGTCATCACCCATCACATCCGCACCGACGGGACGAAATCGGACCTGCTCTATGTTGACGGGGGCGTCAGCTCCACCGGCACGATCGGCCATGTGCGGATGGAGGGCAACAAGGTGTTCAAGCATGCGGTGACCAACATCTCCGCCGCGATTGAGGCCGTGCTGGCCGAAACCGGGCTGACCTCTGCGGACATCGACTGGTTTGTGCCCCATCAGGCCAACAAGCGCATCCTGGATGGGGTGGCCAAAAAGATGAGCATTCCGGAAGAAAAGGTGGTCATCACGGTGAGCGAGCATGCCAACACATCGGCTGCCTCGATCCCGCTGGCGCTGGACCATGTGGTGCGCTCTGGCCGTGCAAAACCGGGCGATCTGATCCTGTCAGAAGCGATGGGCGGCGGCTTTTCCTGGGGCGCCAGCCTGTTCAGGCTTTGATTCAAAAGAAATCTGACACAAATTTAGCTAACGCCTGCGCTAGGAATTCGTTAAGATCAGCGGTCTAGGCTTTTGCAAAGAAACGGGCTGACAGAATGAGCGACCGTACACTTACCCGCGCCGAAGTGACTGATGCCATCGTCCGAGAAGTGGGCGTGACGCGTCAGGAATCCGCTGACCTGCTGGACCGAACGCTGGACCTGATTGGTGCTGCGCTCGAGCAGGAAGAGGAAGTAAAGCTGGCACGCTTCGGCAACTTTGTGGTCCGCTCCAAGGCGGCCCGTGAAGGACGCAACCCCAAGACCGGCGAAGAGGCCCCGATTGCCGCTCGCCGCGTCGTGACGTTCCGGCCCTCGCCGATGCTGAAATCTCAGGTCGGCGGAGACGATTGACTTAAGGAGGCACCTGCATGACGGCACTCAGAGCCCGGATTGAGAAATCAGCAGATGCCTACAGGTCGATTGGGGAAGCTGCCGCTGAGCTTGGCCTCGAAACCCATGTGCTTCGCTATTGGGAAACGCGCTTTCCCCGCCAGGTGAACCCTGTGAAGCGCCCCGATGGACGCCGCCTCTTCCGCCCGCAGGACATCGACGCGCTGCGCGCGATCCGCATTCTGGTGCATGAGCGCGGCATGACGCTGAAAGGCGCCAAGGCCGTGCTGGTGCAGCAGGGCGTGGCCGCTGTTCTGGGTGGCACGGCGACGATTACGCCGGACGTTGCCGCCAGCCCGGCCCGCGCGCTTCAGGAAACGCTGGCACGGGCATATAGCGATGTGCCCACAGACCCGGAAGCGCGGCGGGAGCGCCTGAATGAGACGCTGAATGAGCTTTCGGATCTGAAGTCCCGGCTGGCCGCGCTGCGGGCGCGGCGGGAAGGCTAAGCGCTTTTCCGGCTGAAAAGGTGTCCGCTCGGCAGCTGCGATGCGGCTTTGGCCGGGATGACGCGGCGGGGTTTGTGTCTCTGTTTTTCCCGGAATTTTAATGGTCGGAGCGAGAGGATTCGAACCTCCGACCCCTAGTCCCCCAGACTAGTGCGCTAACCGGGCTGCGCCACGCTCCGACCGAGAGGCGCTGTATAGGCAAAGCCTATCGGCGCCGCAACGGCTTATTGCGGGTGACGAACAGCCTTATTCTTCGCCATCAGGGTCTCATCTGAGGGAGCAATGGTGGAAGCACGCCGTCCATGCCTATATTAGGCGGGAAATCAGACAGGAGGGCGGCCTCATGGCAAAGCCGAAAATCCAGCGTAGCGAGCGCGAATGGCGCGAAATGCTGACCGAGCAGGAATATGCGGTCGGCTTCCAGGAAGGCACCGAGCGCGCCTTTACCCCCGGCAATTATGAGAGCGAGAAGCGCAAAGGCATCTATCACTGCAAGGGCTGTGAGACGCCGCTCTGGTCGTCGGAGCACAAATTCGATTCCGGCACAGGCTGGCCGAGCTTCTGGCAACCCATCAGCGACGGCGTGATGGCCACCAAGACCGACTTCAAGATGATCTACCCGCGCACCGAGTGTCATTGCGCAACGTGTGGCATGCATATGGGGCACGTGTTCAAGGACGGCCCGCCGCCGACCGGCCAACGCTGGTGCATCAACGGCATCGTTCTGGATTTCCGCCCTGCTGAATAATCAGGGGCTGGACAATCGGGGGCGGCTTCCTTCAGATATTTCGACAATCGATAAGCGGAGCCCCTTCAGATGCGCCTTGCTGCTAACCTCGCCGGCCTGCTGGCCGCCACAACCTTTTTGACGGGATGCATGACAGTGAGCCAAGACACTGAAACGGCCGCAACGCTGGCGGCGGATATGCCGGCCGCCGCGCTGCCTGCGCCGCCAATGGCCCAACGTATTGATCACGAGATCACGCAGGTCGGCCGCACACGGAACGACCCCTATAACTGGCTGAAGGATGAGAACTGGCAGGAGGTGATGCGCGAGCCCTCGCTGCTGCGCGCTGACATCCGCGACTACCTGCTGGCGGAGAACGCTTTCACCAAGGCCGTTCTGGAAGACCCGACTGCGGCTCTGCGCGAGCAGCTGTTTGCCGAGATGCGTGGCCGGATCAAGGAAGACGACAGCTCGGTTCCCGATATTGACGGCCCCTGGGCCTATTACACCCGCTTCCGGGAAGGGGGCGAGTATGCGGTGTTTGCGCGGCGCCCGGCGGCCGATGCGTTCAATGAGCAGGCGCCCGAGACATTGCTGCTCGACGGCGACGCGCTGGGCGCGGGGCAGGACTATTTTTCGTTCGGCGATATCGAGGTGTCTCCCGATCACAAGTTCATTGCCTATGGCACGGACCTGAAAGGCAGCGAATTCTATGAGATCCGTGTCAAGAATATCGAGACGGGCGAAGACACCGGCGTCCTGATCGAGAACGCTTATGGGCCGATGGAATGGAGCACCACAGGCAAGGCGATCTTCTGGGTGGCGCGCGATTCCAATGGCCGCCCCTACGCGGTCTACCAGCGCAGCCTGGAGAGCGGCGAAGACACGCTGATCTATGAGGAGCAGGACCCGGCCTTCTTCGTCAATATCTCAACCACCGAGAGCGAAGAGATCATCCTGGTCAATGCTTCCGGGCATACGACTTCGGAAATCCACTGGTTTCCGTCAAATGAACTGAACCCCAAGCTGCGCACCATTGCGCCGCGCCAGACCGATCACGAATATTCCGTGACCCAATGGGATGGGCAGTTCTACATCATCACCAATCTCGACGGCGCGGTGGACTTCAAGTTGATGAAGGCGCCGATGACAGCGACGACTCCGGCGGAGTGGACCGAAGTTCTTCCGCATCGTCCGGGTACGTTGATCATGGGGATCACCGCGCAGCAGGATTATCTCACGATCATGGAGCGTGAGGAGGGCCTTCCCCGGATTGTCATCCAGGCGCGGGATGGTTCGTCACATGCGATCAGCTTCGATGAGGCCGCTTACGAGCTGGGGCTTGAGGGCGGTTATGATTACAAGACGCCGATCCTGCGCTTTGAGTATGCCTCACCGGCGACGCCCGATCAGGTGTTCGACTATGATCTGAACACGCGCGAGAAGACCCTGCGCAAGACCCGCGAAGTGCCTTCGGGCCATAATGCGGCCGATTATGTGGTTGAGCGGATCATGGCGCCGTCCTGGGATGGGGCCGAAGTGCCCGTTACGCTGCTGCGTCACAAGGATACGCCCGTCGATGGCACGGCGCCACTGCTTCTGTATGGCTACGGATCTTATGGCATGTCGATGCCGGCAGACTTCCGCACGGGGCGCCTCAGCCTTGTGGACCGCGGCTTTGTCTATGCCATTGCGCATATCCGGGGCGGCATGGAAAAGGGATACCAATGGTATCTTGACGGCAAGTTGGAGAAGAAAACCAATACATTCAAGGATTTCGTGGCGGCCGGCGAGTATCTCGTTGCGCAGGGCTATGGCGCCAAGGGACGTGTTGTTGGCCATGGCGGATCGGCCGGCGGCCTCCTGATGGGGGCCGCGGCGAACATGGACCCGGAGCTGTTCGGCGGCATCATTGCAGCGGTTCCCTTTGTGGACGTGCTGAATACGATGTCGGATGAGAGCCTGCCGCTGACCCCGCCGGAATGGCCGGAATGGGGCAATCCGCTGACGGATGAAGCCGCCTATGACACGATCCTGGCTTACAGCCCATATGATCAGGTTGGCGACAAGCCCTATCCGGCGATGTTGATCACCGGAGGCGTTACCGATCCACGTGTGACCTATTGGGAGCCAGCCAAATGGGCTGCGAAACTGCGCCATGAAGCGCCGGAAGGTGGGCCGTATTTCCTGCGCATCAACATGGATGCCGGGCATGGCGGCGCCTCGGGCCGTTTCGAGGGGCTGAAGGAAGTGGCGATCGAATATGCCTTCGCGCTGGCGGCGGTTGGCAAGGTGGACAACCTCAGGATCGAACGGGAGGAGTAGGGCGCTTGCTCTACTGCCTCGATTGCGAATTCAATGGGTTTGGCGGTGAGCTGATCAGCCTTGCGCTTTCGGGCGAGGCGGGTGAGCTTTACCTGTGCCGTCCGCATGCAGAGCTTGACGGGCTGGATCTGCACCCGTGGGTCGAGGAGCATGTGCTGGCGATCCTGGAGGTGAAGGAGGCACGCCCTGTGGTGGTGGCGCTGGAGGATTTCGGACGCGCGATCCAGGCCTTCCTGGCGAATGATCCGGAACCCTGCGTGATTGCCGACTGGCCCGAAGACCTGATGCACCTGATGCAATGCCTGATCATTTCGCCGGGGCAGATGCTGCGGATACCCGATCTGTCGCTCAAGCTGATCCAGGTGTCTGCCTGGCCGACGGATATTCAGGGCGCGGTGCAGCACAATGCGCTGTGGGACGCGCGGGCGCTGAGCAGGGCGTTGACACTTTCGCGCGGCGAGCTCTGAGAGCAAAAAAAGGGAGGCAAAGCGCCTCCCTTTGTTCGTCTGGTGTGGCGTGCCCGATCAACCGTACAGAACGGTGATCGATTCGGCGACGAGGGCCGGGCGGTCCTGCCCTTCGATCTCGACAGTGGCTTCCATCTTCATCTGCTTGCCGCCGGATTTGGGCTCGACCGACAGGCATTTCTGGCGGAGACGAACCTTGGAGTTCACCGGCACCATATTGGTGAAGCGGACTTTGTCAGAGCCGTAATTGATGCCGCGGGTGACGCCTTCCACGCGGAGCACTTCGGCGCCGAGCATGGGGAGCAGCGACAGGGTGAGAAAGCCGTGGGCGATGGTGGAGCCCATCATCTGCTTGGCTTTTTCCTCGTCGACGTGAATCCATTGATGGTCGCCGGTCGCGTCAGCGAACAGGTTGATCCGGGCCTGGTCGATGGTGTGCCAGTCGGACACGCCGACTTCCTGACCCGCCAGGGATTCGAGTTCAGCGTAAGCAATTTTGCGCGGATTGGCCATGGGATTCCTCCTTGAATGTATAAGACTTCTTGTGGCGCGGCTCCGGCCAATCTGCAAGGTTAACTGAGCGTCAACCCGGTACAGCCTAAGCGGGACTGCCGCCATGACCCATGGCCGGGCTGACGAGGGAGGCAGAAATGGCCGAGTCGCCAACGATTTCGATTGATCCCGGAACCCGGGGCAATGCGAACCTTATCTACTTTCTCTACATTGTGGCACCCGTCTTCTTTCAGATCCTGGCGCTGGTTGGCGTCGTCATGGCGTATCTGGGAAAAGGCAAGGGGGATGCCCTGATCGAGAACCACTACCGCAATCAGATCAACATCTTCTGGAAGATGCTGCTCTACTGCGTGATCTCGGGCCTGCTCACCTTCATCGTGATCGGTGTGCTGCTCTTCCTGGCGGCGCTGGTCTGGTACATCGTGCGGATCGTCAAAGGCCTGCAGGCGCTGTCGGCGGGTGAACTTGTGGAAAACCCGGAGAGCTGGCTGCTCTAGCCATCAGCAAACCGGCAAGCGCTTTTCATGGTTTGAGCGTTTCGCTTGCCCGGCTTTCTCATCCTACAGTAGATTTTGTTCAGCTATCCGTCATCTCCGCTGGGGATACTCTGTGACGATCTGCAAAGGGGCTAACACATGACACTCACGCCAGAAGAACGCGCTCGTGCTGAAGAAATGGCAAAAATTCAAGCGGAAGCTGAAGTCAAGGCGAGGCGCGGTGAGGCGGCCAAATTCTTCAAACGGATATGGCTTTTCGGCGGTATCGGCTTGTTGCTGATCGTTGCCGTTTGCACGATGGCCATAGCCTGAGGGCGCCCGGTTCCGGTTATGGAACCGGGCTGCCCAGCCTGATCAGACGATGCGGCTGTCCTTGTTGCCCCAGTAGCGGTCTCGGATGAGGCGTTTGTAGAGTTTGCCGGTGGCGTGGCGGGGGAGTTCGGGATCGAAGTCGATGCTTTTCGGGCATTTGAGCTTCGACAGGTTTGCCTGCGCAAAGGCCATCAGCTCGGCGGCGAGCTCGTCTGAATGCGCGATGCCCGGCATCGGCTGGACAACCGCCTTTACCGCTTCGCCAAACTCTTCATCCGGCACGCCGATGACGGCGACATCGGCCACTTTGGGGTGGGTGATGAGGACGTTTTCGGTTTCCTGCGGATAGATGTTCACGCCGCCGGAAATGATCATGAAGGATTTGCGGTCTGTGAGGTAAAGGAAGCCGTCTGCGTCCAGTTTGCCGACATCGCCGAGGGAGGACCAGTCGGGGTGTTTGGGGTTGAGGGCGGCTTTGTTCTTTTCCGGGTCGTTGTGATAATTCGGCGGAACGGTGCCGGAGAAGTAGACCTGGCCTTCTTCGCCGATGGGCAGTTCGTTGCCTTCTTCATCACAGATATGCACGACGCCGTGAATTGCGCGGCCGACCGTGCCTTTGTGGGTGAGCCAGTCGGGGCTTTTCACATAGGTCATGCCGTTGCCTTCAGAGCCGGCATAGTATTCGTCGATGACCGGGCCCCACCAGGCGATCATCTGTTCCTTGACCGGCACCGGGCAGGGGGCGGCGGCATGGATGGCGAAGGTCAGGCTGGAGACGTCATATTTCTTGCGGACGTCTTCGGGCAGTTTCAGCATCTTGACGAACATGGTGGGCACCATCTGCGTGTGCGTGACCTTGTGTGTCTCGACCGCTTTGAGGAACTCTTCAGGATCGAACTTTTCCATCACCACCAGCGTGGAGCCGATGCGCGTGAATGTCATGCACCAGCGGAGCGGCGCGGCGTGATAGAGGGGGGCCGGGGAGAGATAGACCGAGTCCGGGCTGGCGCCGGACATGGCGCGGGCGATCTGGACGAGGATGTTGTCGGCGTCGATCGGGAGGCCCCGCTCCAGCGGCGGGCGGATGCCTTTCGGGCGGCCTGTGGTGCCCGAGGAATAGAGCATGTCGGTGCCGGCCATCTCGTCGGCGATGGGCGTTTTCGGGAAGGTGGCGGCATGGGCTTCGAGGGCCTGGAAGCCGTCAACATTGCCGTCGATGGACCAGAGATCGGCGGTGCCTGCGGCGGCGGCGGCTTCGCGGGCGACGGCGCCCTTGTTGGCGCCAGCGATGAGGAGTTTCGAGCCGGAGTCCTCAATGATGTATTTCACTTCCGGCGCGGTAAGGCGCGAGGAAATGCAGACATAGTAAAGGCCCGCGCGCTGGGCGGCCCAGCAGATTTCGAAGTAGCGGGGCGAGTTTTCCGCGATGATGGCGATGGTGTTGCCCGGCTGGCAGCCTGCGGCGCGCAGGGCGTGGGCGATCTGGTTGGAGCGCTCGTCCAGCTGGCGAAAAGTGATGGTTTCGCCCGAGCCGGCCATGATTATGGCGGGCTTGTCGGGATGGGTCCGCGCGTGATGACTGGGGTGCATGACGATGTATCCTCCGGATGTGAGCCTCTGCGCGCGAAGCGCCGGCTGCAGTCTCGCGGCGGACTTTAACGAGCCTTAAGGGGCTGTCCACGACTGACCTAACGAGAGGGGCTGCCGTTTCCTACAGATTCCGGGGTGTAGGCCGCCCGGCCCCCTTTCGGAGAGGCCGGGCGGAGGACGTTTCAGGGCTCCATCGGGCCGTTGAACTGGCGGGCGAAGAAGTCGTCCTTGCGCCAGAGGGGGCGTTCATCGGCGTTCGCCAGGGCAAGCGCGATGCGCGCCTTGATGGCAGCAAAGCGGGCGGCGGCGTCAAAGTCGATGGCGTTGGCCATGTCGTCTGACGGGCGGTGGTAGTTGCTCGTCATGTGGCGGGCGAACTCTTCCGCCCCACCATTTTCCCAGCCGGGGATGAGATAGACCGAAGGGATGCCCGCTTCGACGAAGCGGAAATGGTCCGAGCGTGTGAAGAGGCCCTGATCGGGGACAGGGTCCGGGCTGAGGGTGATGTTCATATCGGCGGCGGCCTTTTCCACTTCCTCGATGATAGTGGAGCGCGAGCCGCCGAAGACGACGAGATCGGTGAAGGGATAGGTCAGCACCGGCATGTCGAGATTGACGTTGGCGACGAGGCTGCCTTTCGGGACGGTCGGGTTCTCGGCGAAGTATTGCGCGCCGAGGAGGCCTTTTTCTTCCGCCGTCAGCGCGATGAACATGACCGAGCGCTTCATCGGGGGGCCAGCCTTCAGCATGCGGGCGGCTTCCAGCAGGGTGGCAACGCCGCTGGCATTGTCGAGGGCGCCGTTATTGATCTGGTCGCCTTCGATGCCTTTGGTGATGCCGATATGATCGAGGTGGGCGGTCAGCACGATGACTTCGTTCTTGAGGACGGGGTCTGTGCCTTCGATCATGCCGATGACATTGGCGGACTGGACCTGATCATGGGTCGAGGCCTGGGTGAGGTGGACCGTGTACGGCAGGGCGAAGCCTTTGACGTTGCCGCCTTCGGCTTCGGCGGCGGCGAGGATGTCGGTCCAGTTGCCGTCTGTGCCGTCAAAGAGTTTGGCGGCGCTTTCCATCGAGACGCTGGCGCCGCCCTGAACGTTTGGCGCGCGATTGAACGGGGCGCCGTCCGGGCCGAGCCAGGTGAGGCTGGCGCTGTCCAGGCGGCCTTCGCGGATCAGGCGCTCGAAGGGATAGACCCCGCGCGAGGTGGGCGTTTCGAGCGTGACGACGGCGATGGCGCCGCGCTCCGAAGCGTTGACGAATTTGCGGGTGCCGTAATAGGCGCGCTCTTCGGTCTGGATACCTTTGGGCGTGCCCGAGAGCATGACGGCGACCTTGCCGGTAAGATCGAGGCCTTCGAAATCATCCCGGCCAAGATCGGGCGCGACGATGCCAAAGCCGACGAAGACCGCTTCTCCGGTCACGTCTATGCTGGGGGCGGAGAGCGAGTTGCCCATCGCATAGTCAACATTTTCCGTAAACGGAACAGCCGCGCCGGTGGCGGTGTCCGTGACGTGCATCATGCGGCCTTCCGGGGCGCGGACCGAGCGCAGGAAGGAGATCGTCTGGAAATAGGTGCCCGCGTCGCCGGCGGGTTTCAGGCCGATTTCGGTGAACGCTTCGGCGACATAATCGGCGGCGATGTCAAAGCCGGGCGTGCCGGCTTCGCGGCCTTCCAGATCGTCGGAGGCGAGGAATTCCATATCGGCGCGGATCGCGTCCGGGCTGGGGGCGGGAAGCTCGACCGGGGGCGGGGGCGCCGGGGGTGTATCGGGGGCGCAGGCGGCCAGGGCGAGCGCCGAGGCGATGAGCAGTGAGCTGATTTTAAGTCGCATTATATGTATATGTCTTTCGTGAAGCCGGTCTGTTGCCGGCAGGTATAGACCTTTAGAATTCGCGCATCCAGTAGTTCATGGGATGGGTGAGGTCCGCGCCGCCGGGCTCTGTGGGCCAGGCGAAGCGGGCGGTGATGCCGGGGAGTTTGTGATAGCCGCGCTTCTGCCAGAAGCTGTCGAGCGGGCTGTAGCCCGCCGGGCGGCGCGGGTGGTCAGCGGGGCGGTCCACGGCGCAGAAGCAGGCGCGGGCATAGCCGCGATCCTTTGCGTGCGCCTCCCGCGCATCAAAGAAAGCATGGCCGAGGCCGCGCCCGCGAAAATCCGGCTTCAGCACGGACTCGCCGAAATAGAAGGTGCCCGCCAGATCAAAGCCTGCGTCTTCCAGCGGGGCGGCAAATTCGCCATGATGCGCATCAATGGCAGAGCCGGTGGCGCAGCCGATGATCTCGCCGTCTTCCTCAGCGGCGATGATGAAGGCGTCGCGCGCCGTTGCAAACGTGCGCAGATATGTCTGCTCATAGGCCTGCGTGCCCGAATAGAGATACGGAAAGGCGGCAAACACGTCGATGCGCAGGCGCGCCAATGCGGGCAGAGCCTGTTCCAGGTCCTCGCCTGTCAGGGGGCGGATGATCATGAAACCTGACGTATCCATTCCTTGAGATTGTAATAGGTGGTGACGCGCTGGATCTCACCATCCTTTACATCGAAGAAGGCGCCGGCGGGCAGGCGGTAGGTCTGGCCGCGCGCTTCAGGCAGGCCGGCATCGGTTTTCTTGTAGACGCCGTTGACGATGAATTCGGCCGAGGCGCGCGTGCCATCGGGCGAGGCCATGACCACGATGTCGGTCAGCGTCTCGTCATAGCAGTCGTCCATATGGGCAATGAAATCCGCAAACGCCGCGCGCCCGCCGCGCTTGTCGCCCTCATTGACGAAGTGATTGATGGTTTCCGAAACGCAAGCCGCCATTCCGGCCCAGTCCTTGGCATTGAAGGCGGCGTAGTAGCGGGAGATGAGATCGGGTGTGGGTGTCATTGCGCGTGATCCTGCGGCCTGTCTGATCCAGACGGTATCTCCGGAAATGCGCGCGCAAACAATACGGGCGGCTGCGATGCGCCCTGTTTGCGCGGGCCGAAGCCATTTTGCTTCAATGTTTCCCGGCTTTTCCCGTGAAAAGCCTACCGCTTGAACACCATCTCGCCGCCCACGAAGGTCCGCATGACGCGGCCCTGCAGGCGGCGGCCATCGAAGGGGGAGTTGGTGGAGCGGGAGAGAAGGTCTTCGCGCTCGCAGAGCCAGGGTTTGCCTGCGTTGAAGAGGATGAAGTCTGCCGGGGCATCTTTCGCGAGGCGGCCCTGTGGCAGGCCAAGGATGCTGGCCGGGCCGATGGTGACCGGAGCGAGGGCTTCCAGCAGTGTCAGCGGGCCATCATGATGGAGGTTCAGCAGCGCCGAGAGTACGGTTTCCAGGCCTGCCGCGCCGAAAGCGGCCTCGCCGAAGGGAAGACGCTTTTCTTCCGGGGGCTGAGGATCATGGGCGGAGACGACCGCGTCGATCTCGCCGGCTTTCAGCGCCTCAATCAGGCCCTGGCGGGTGGCTTCATCGCGGAAAGGCGGGTTCACCTTGCAATAGGTGAGATAGTCGCCGACATCGCGCTCGTTGAAAAAGAGCGCGTGGGCGGCCGCCGTGGTGTAGACTTTCGCGCCGCGCTTGCGGGCGGCGGTGGCAATTTCCAGTGTGCGCGCGGTGGAGACCTGATCGAGGATCAGGCGGCAGCCGGTCTGCTCGGCCAGCGTCACGTCGCGCATCGCGCCGATCCATTCGGCCTCGGGCGGAATGCCCGAGAGGCCCGCGCGGGCGGCAAAGGCGCCGGCATTCATCACGCCGCTGCCCGTCAGCGCGCGCTCGTCGGGGCGGGACATGACGAGGGCGCCGCGGCTGGCGGCATAGGCCATCGCGCGCTTCATCACCTGCGCGTCGGCGACCGGGAGGTCGCCATTGGTGAAGAGGATCGCGCCGGCGTCCGCCATCAGGCCGATCTCAGCCATGGCGAGGCCAGCGAGGCCCACGGTGAGCGCCCCGGCCGGATAGATGCGGGCCTTGGACGTATCGCGGGCACGTTCGGCAATGAACTGGACGAGGGCCATGTCATCAATCACCGGGCGGGTGTCGGGCATCACGACGAAGCTGGTAATGCCGCCGGACAGCGCGGCGCGCGACGCGGTCTGCAGCGTTTCCTTCTGCTCGTCGCCGGGTTCGCCGGTCTTGACGCGCAGGTCGATCAGGCCGGGGGCGAGGCAGAGGCCGGCGGCGTCGACTGTGGTCTTGGCCTCGCTGAAACTGGCGTCGTCGCTTGTGCGAATATCCTTGATCTTGCCGTCTTCGAGCAGGATCGCGCCGGGCGCATCAAGCTCCGTAGCCGGATCAAGCAGGCGCGCATTGATGATCTGCAGGCTCATGATTTTCCTCCCGCGAGGAGGTGGAGGACAGCTTCGCGCACGGCGACGCCCATTTCGACCTGCTGGGTGATGACCGAGCTTGGCCCGTCCGCAATCGTGCTTTCGATCTCCACGCCCCGGTTCATCGGGCCGGGATGCATCACGGTGACGTTGGGCTTGGCGAGGGCGAGGCGCTCGGCGGTGAGGCCGAAATAGCGGAAATATTCACGCCGGCTCGGCAGGAAGGAGCCGTTCATCCGCTCAAGCTGCAGGCGGAGCATCATCACCACATCTGCGCCTTTCAGAACCTTGTCGAAATCGGTGCCCGCGCTTTCGGCGCCCCATGTGTCCGTGCCCGGAGGGATTAGCGTCTTGGGCCCGCAGAGATGCACGCGCGCGCCCATCAGATGCAGCGCAAGGGTGGTGGAGCGCGCCACACGGCTGTGGGCGATGTCGCCGCAGATCACGACTTTCAGCCCCTCGATGCGGTTTTTGACGCGGCGGATGGTGAGCAGGTCGAGCAGCGCCTGGGTCGGATGTTCATGTGTGCCGTCGCCGGCATTGATCACCGCGCAGTCGACCTTGCGGGAGAGAAGCTTTGCCCCGCCGGAGGCTGAGTGGCGGATGACGAGGGCGTCGGGCTTCATGGCGTTGAGGGTCATCGCCGTGTCGATCAGCGTCTCGCCCTTCTTCACCGAGGAGTTTGCCACCGGCATTGAAATGACATGCGCGCCAAGGCGCCGGGCGGCGATCTCGAAACTCGACATCGTACGTGTGGAATTCTCGAAGAAGAGGTTCACCACCGTCTTGCCGGTCAGCACCGGATCGGGGCGGACGCCGGCGCGCGTCTTCTCAGCATAGCTGTCTGCCAGATCGAGAATATGGCCAATATCGAGGGGGTGAAGGCCTTCGATTCCGAGCAGATGCTCGTGCGTGAAGGTGTAGTCTGGCCTACGCGGCGCCATCGGAATACCTCAGATTTGCGGCGGTGTAAGCGGGATTCTGGGGCAGGGCAAGTGTTTGGGGCGTTACTTTGAAATAGGCATCTACCTATCCGGTCGTCACCCTCGACGGGCTTTGCCCGTCTGAGGGCCCAGCTTCGAACGCCTACGCGGACGCAGCGGTGGAGGGCAGGAGATGGGCGCTCAGATGGCCTGCGGCCATCGAGCGTGACGAAGACGAGAGGATTGAAAGACCTTTTGCGCGCTCGGATTGGCGGTCAAACCGCCCCAAGCCAGAGGATGAGGGCCCAGGTCAGCGGCAGGGTGATGGCGGCCAGCAGGGTCTGGACGGCGATGAGGTTTGCCGCCAGCGTCGTGTCGCCGCCGAGTTCGCGGGCGAGGACGTAGGAGTTGGGGGCGGTTGAAGTAGCCGCGCAGAGGAGCGCGATGGCCAGCGGCAGGCCGGTCAGGCCGATCATCAGGCCGATGGCGAGCACGATCGCGGGCATGCCGATGAGGCGGATGAGCGACCAGCTAATGGTGCGCAGCCCCGCCCGGCCGAGGGCTTTGAGGTCCACCCCCGCCCCGGCGCTCAGCAGGCCGGTGGCGATAGCGGCGCTGGCGAGGATTTTCAGCGTCTCGTCGAGCGCGACGGGGATCTTGATGTGGAAGGCCGCCAGCGAGATGCCGATGACGCAGGCGATGACCAGCGGATTGCGCGTCATGGCCAGGAATGGCCGCGGTTTGACCCCCGGCGGGCGGTCGGCATGCGCGGTGAGGGCGTAGACGGAGAGGACATTGGCTGCGGGGATCATCACGGCGGCGGCGAGGCCGACGAGGGCGACGCCTTCATCGCCGAAGAGGGCCGCGCCGAGGGAGAGCGCGATGATCGTGTTCCAGCGGACGTTTGACTGGATGATCGTGCCGATGGCGGGCCGGTCTATGCCGGGCCAGCCATAGGCGGCGAGGCCGATGAGACCCATCAGGCATTGGGCAGCAACGAGGGTGACCACCATCTGCCAGGGCGCGGTGTCAAACTCGGCATTTGCGAGCGCGCGCACGATCAGGGCGGGCAGGAGGATCAGGAAAGAGAGCCGGTCAATCGACCGGAAGGCTTCCGGGGCAATCCAGCGGCGGGTGGAGAGGAGTTGGCCGAGGGCAACGATCAGGATGACCGGCAGGAGCGCGATCAGGAAGGCATTCATGGGCGCCGCTCCAGCCGGGAAAGGGCGTCCTGCAGGATGACGGCGGCGGCCGACGCATCAATCCGGGCTTCCCGGTTGCGGCGGGAGGCGCCGGCGGCGCGCATGATGTCGCCGGCTTCGGCGGAGGAATAGCGCTCATCCTGAAAGGCGACGGGCAGATCGCGGACTTTCAGCAGGCTGGAAACCAGCGTGCGGACCGACTGGGCACGCGGGCCCATACTGCCATCGACATTCAGCGGCAGGCCCACGATGAGGCCGACGGCAGCGCGCTGATCATAGATCTGCAACAGGCGCTCCAGAGAGGGGGCGAGCTTCTTCTTCAGGATCGTCTCTACGGGCGAGGCCATCATGCGGATGCGATCCGTGGCGGCGACGCCAATCGTGGCCGTTCCGGGGTCTATGCCCAGAAGTACGCCCTCGCGGGGCAGGTCGAAGAGATCCACCACAGCCATATTGGGTGCGTCCCTTACAGCCTTGAAGGGCCTCTGCCTATGGCGTATGGGGCAAAGACTATCAGGAGCCTGCCTATGAGCGTTACCCGCGACGATGTCCGCAAAGTTGCCCGCCTGTCCCGCATCGCGGTGCCGGAAGAGCGTCTGGACGAGCTGGCCGGGGAACTCAACGGCATCCTCGGCTGGATCGACCAGCTGAATGAAGTGGATGTCGAGGGCGTGGAGCCGATGACATCGGTGGTCGAGACGAAACTGCCGATGCGCGAAGACGTGGTGACAGACGGCAACATCCGCGACCAGGTGCTGGCGAACGCCCCGCGTAGCGAGCACGGGTTCTTCGTGGTGCCGAAGGCTGTCGAATAAGCCGCCGAATAAGACGGGCCGCCCGCCTTACATTCCGCTCAGTTGTGCCCCACATTCATCTGATGGGGCGATTCCCGCCTCGGTCGCTGAAAGTCTGAACCGATGGCCAAGGGTCAAATGAAATCCAAAAAGGAAGTCCGCAAACCGAAGGCTGAAAAGCCCAAGGCGAAGCCGGGGCAGGCCGCGCCTGCGCCAGGTGCCATCAAGGGCCTGGAGCATATGAAGCGCTAGTTCGGAGAAGCCCCCCCTCCGTCAGCCCGCTTCGCGGGCTGCCACCTCCCCCGCTTCGCAGGGGAGGATGACGTTGCATCCGGCAACTTCCTTAATCCTCCCCTGCGAAGCGGGGGAGGTGCTCCAAAGGGGCGGAGGGGGAGCCTTACTTCGCCGGATTGATCAGGTACTTAGTGCCCGTTGCCTTGGCGTTGTAGGCATGGAGCGTGTCGAGATCGAGCGCTTCGGCGAGTGAGATTTCGGCGGTGTAGTGGCTGGCGAAGGTGGTGGTCAGTTCGTCCATCACGCGCTGACGCATCTTGGCGCGCACCTCGGCGCCTGCCTTTTGCAGGAAAGGTGTCAGCAGGTAGCCCGACAGGTTCCAGGCAAAGCCCACGCCGGGCGGCACCAGGGTCGGCGACATGTCGAGCCGGCCATAGATATAGACCTGCGTTTCCTGGCCCGAGCCATAGCGGCTGAACTCTTTCATCTTGCGGCTCGCGGCCGCTTCCATGGCGATCAGCAGCTGGCCGGCGAGCGGGCCGCCGCCGATGGCGTCAAAGCCGAGTGTCGTGTCGGTTTCGGCCAGGGCGACAATCAGTTCTTCCATGAAGTTCGGCGAGGTCGAATCGACGATGTATTTCGCGCCGAGGCCTTTCAGGAGATCGGCCTGCTCCTTCTTGCGGACGATGTTGACCAGCGGGACATTGTCCTTCTGGCAGATCTTCACCAGCATCTGGCCAAGGTTTGAGGCGGCCGCTGTGTGGACGATGCCCTTGCGACCTTCAGCGCGCATGGTCTCCACAAAGGAGAGCGCTGTCAGCGGATTGACGAAGCAGGAGGCGCCATCACGCGAGGTGGCGCCAGCGGGCAGCTCCATCACCTGCGCCACATTCAGCATCCGGTACTGGGCATACATCTCGCCGCCAAGACCGGTCACGCGCTTGCCGAGCAGGGCCTGAGCGGTGGGCGATGAGCCAGCCTTCACGACGATACCGGCGCCCTCATTGCCGACGGGCATGGAGAGGTCGAGCCGCGCGGCCATCGCGCGCAGGGCAGGCGGGGGCACATCGGCGGTGATGACCGGGCGATCCTTGGTCCCGGAGGCTTTCGCCGTGCTCATATCGGCGCCGCCGACGAGGAGGCCGAGATCGGACGGGTTGATCGGGGTCGCCTCGATCTGGATCACCACATCATCCGGGCCGGGCTCGGGCACAGCGACTTCGGCGAGCGAAAGCTCCAGCTTGCCGTCTTTGGTGACAAGGCTGCGCAGTTGCAGGCCGGTAGCGGGAACGGTCTGGCTCATGTGTTTTCCTCCAATTTTTTTGATCGGCCGTGTGGCCAGCTGCGGGGCTCAAAGCGCCTCGTCAGCAAAGTCTTCGTAATCAATGAGAATTTCATCGCCTGTTTTCAAGGCGACACGCGAGGTCAGGGTGACGGTTTCTGCGTCTGCGTCAACGTAGAAGTCTGCGTTGGCGTCAGGGCTGTGATTGCACATGGAGATCTTGCCGAAGGCGACTGCGGCACGCACGGCGCCGTCCTCGCGCTCATCGACGTAGAAAACATAGTGGTAGAGCCGGGTAGGCTTCAGCTGCTCAATGTCTTCGTGAGACAGGATCAGCAGCGGGTAGACGCCAAGCAACGCGCCGGCCGGAATATCCGTTGAAGCAAACAATCCGCGTCCGTGAAGGGGCGAGGTTTTGACCTCGACGCGCGTGCCCCCAGATGATGTGACCATAAGGGGCATAGCTAGCACGCCGCGCGGCGCATGCCATCGGGCCGGCCGGGAAAATTATTCGGCAGGGGCCGCTTCAGCGTCTTCTTTGGCCTCAGCCTTTGAGTTCCAGGTGTAGATATCCTTGATCAGGCAGCGATTGGGCCCAACGGTTGTGGTTTGGCCCATCAGGGAGCTTGAGACGATCAGGGCGTCGCTGCGGGTCAGGCAGCTGGTGCGCGCGTCGATCCCGATGGCCTGGGCAAATTCCAGTTCCGGGCAGGCGCCGAGCACTTCAACCAGGTATTCCTTGCGGCCATCGCGAAGGATGACCGTGCGATCCTTGTTGGCGCTGAAGCCGTCAATGGTCGAGGCAAAGCAGATGCTGTTGGCCGGCTCACCGAGGCGGGGATCGCCCTCATAGGCGGCTATGCCGCGAGGCACAGGCTTACCGGGCATCGAGGTGCAGGACGCCAGCACAATGGCGGCGGCAAGGAAGGCAGCAGGCTTCAACATGGAATGCTCCGGATGTAGCAGTGAGGCATGAGCCCAGCTTGCACCCGCCCCGCAACCGCAGCAAGCGGCCTCACGGACACTTGAACTTTCGGGCGTTGGGGCCTAGCAGGCGGAGGTTATTCTCTATGGGATTTCCCGATGACCGACCTGACCGACCTGACCCTTGCTGCCGCGCTCGATGGCCTGAAATCCAAGCAGTTTTCCTCTGCCGAGATCACAGGGGCATTTCTCCAGGCGATGGAAAAGGCGCGCATCCTGAATGCGTATGTCGTCGAGACGCCGGAAAAGGCCATGGAAATGGCCAAGGCCTCCGATGCCCGCATCGCCAAGGGCGAGGGCGGCCGGCTGGAAGGCGCGCCGCTGGGCATCAAGGATCTCTATTGCACCAAGGGCGTACGCACGACCGCTTGTTCGAACATTCTGGGCGAATTCACGCCGACCTATGAGTCCACTGTTACCCAGAACCTCTGGGATGAAGGCGCCGTCATGCTGGGCAAGCTCAACATGGACGAGTTCGCCATGGGCTCGTCCAACGAGACCTCGCGCTTTGGCCCGCCGATCAATCCCTGGCGCCGCAAGGGCGACAATGCTGGGCTGACACCGGGCGGTTCCTCAGGCGGCTCGGCGGCGGCGGTTTCGGGCAATCTCTGCCTGGCAGCGACGGCGTCCGACACCGGCGGCTCGATCCGCCAGCCTGCCTCCTTCACCGGCACGGTCGGCATCAAGCCAACCTATGGCCGCGCCAGCCGTTATGGCATGGTGGCGTTCGCCTCCTCGCTGGATCAGGCCGGCCCCATTGCCAAGACGGTGGAGGACTCAGCCCTCCTTCTGGAAATCATGTGCAGCCATGATCCCAAGGATTCCACCTCGCTGAATATCGAAACGCCTGACTGGCGCGCCGATGTGCGCAAGGGTGTCAAAGGCATGAAGATCGGCATTCCGAAGGAATACCGGATTGAAGGGCTCTCTGAAGAGATCGACGCGCTGTGGCAGCAGGGCATTGCCTGGCTGAAGGCGGCCGGCGCCGAGATCGTCGACATCTCCCTGCCGCACACGAAATATGCCTTGCCGGCCTATTACATCGTCGCTCCGGCAGAAGCCTCGTCCAACCTCGCCCGCTATGATGGCATGCGCTATGGCGCGCGCGTGGAAGGCAATAACCTGACGCAGACTTATGAAGCCTCCCGCGCCAGCGGCTTCGGCAAGGAAGTGCAACGCCGCCTGATGATCGGCACCTATGTGCTCTCCTCGGGCTATTACGATGCCTATTACCTCCGGGCGCAGAAGGTCCGTGCCAAGATTTTCCAGGATTTCGTCGACGCCTTCGAGACGTGCGACGCGATCCTGACACCGGCCTGTCCGTCGACCGCTTTTGCGTTTGGTGAAAAGTCGGGCGACCCGCTTGAGATGTATCTGATGGATGTGTTCACCGTGACGGCAAACCTTGCCGGCCTGCCGGGCATCTCGGTTCCGGCCGGGCTTTCAGCGAGCGGATTGCCCCTTGGCCTGCAGGTGATCGGCAAGGCGCTGGACGAGACGGCCTGTTTCCGGGTGGGCGGCGCGCTGGAAGATGCAGCTGGCTTTGTGGCCAAGCCGGATCGCTGGTGGTAATCTGGGCCACATGGTCCGTTACTTTACAATTTTCGCAATTATCCTCGGCCTCGGTCTCGTGGTGATGGCCGGTATTCTGGCGCAGAATGGCTACAGCCTCTTCGCGCCGGAAATGCGCATGATGCTGCTCGTCTGCGTTCTAGTTGCTGCCTATGTTTCCTGGCGCATTTCAACGGTGCTCAAGCGCCGGAAGGAAGACGCAGCTGACCTTGAATCCCGCGGACAACCCTCTGCCCGAAAAGGCAGGCTGGGTGGCCTTCTCGGCGGCAAAAGCAAGGCCCACATGGAGCGCGAAGCGCGGGTGGCTGCGCGCCGCCGCAAGCTGATCGCCGAGGGAAAGCTGGAACCAGAGGAAGCCGACATGGCAGAGCCTGCGCCCCTTCCCACGTCAGAAGAGGAAGCGCCGACCCGTGTATCGTCATCTGCTTCGGTAAAGGAGAAGATGGCCGCCCGCGCCGAGCGCGTCAGGCGGGCACGGGAAGAGGGGAAGATCTAGGCGGGCGAGGGGCGCGGCGCGCAGGCCTGGCCTTGATGGCGGGTGCTCTGGTGCCGCCGCGCGGCTCGTCGTCGCCGTCGTCCTCGTCCTCGTCTTTGTGGATGTCTTCCTCGCGGCTGCGATCCGTGATGCGGGAGAGATAGACGCCCGCCCCGATCAGCCCGCCGATGGGGCCGAATTGCAGTAGCATGGCCGCCACGAAAACCAACGGCACGTCCAGGTCCAGGCCGCTGAACATCAGGAAAATGCCCGCAACCAGCACGCCGCCCAGGGCCAAACCGCCCGCAAATCCCGCCACGATATGTTTCAGGAAACCCCGCGCAATGCCGCGTTCTTCCTCGCGGGCGCCCTCAAGGATCATCTTGAACAGCATGCGCGTCCTGCCCTTCGCTCCATCCAGCTGATCTGGCCTGAGCAATGGGCAATATGAACCCCATTCCGGCGCTGTTCAACTGGCCGCCGCCCTGCGGTGTCAGCGTCGCTCGACAGGCCCCGCCGGGGAGGGTTAGAAGAGCCCTGAATCTGTGCAGGATTGATTGAGAGAAGCGATGACCGAACGCACCCCCTTCCGCATCAAAGGCGAAACCGGCGACTGGGAAGTCGTCATGGGGCTCGAAATCCACGCCCAGGTGGCGTCGAATGCGAAGCTGTTCTCCGGCGCGTCGACGACCTTTGGCGCCGATCCCAACTGCAACGTCTCCCTCGTGGACGCCGCGATGCCGGGCATGCTGCCGGTGATCAACCGCTTCTGTGTCGAGCAGGCGATCCGTACCGGCCTTGGCCTGAAGGCTGAGATCAACACCTACAGCCGCTTTGACCGGAAGAACTATTTCTATCCAGACCTCCCGCAGGGCTATCAGATCAGCCAGTTCGCCCACCCCATCGTCGGTGAGGGCGAGATCGAGGTGGATGTCGAGGTGCCGGGCAAGGAGGATTACTCCTTCCCCTGCCGTATCGAGCGTCTCCACCTGGAACAGGATGCGGGCAAGTCGATCCACGACATGGACCCGAACTCGACCTATGTGGACCTCAACCGCTCGGGCGTCGCGCTGATGGAGATCGTCTCCAAGCCCGACATCCGCTCGCCGGCGGAGGCAGCCGCCTATGTGAAGAAGCTGCGCGCTATCGTGATCGCGCTGGGCACCTGTGACGGGGACATGGAGAAGGGCAATCTGCGCGCCGATGTGAACGTCTCGGTCTGCAAGCCGGGCCAGTATGAGAAATTCCGCGAGACCGGCGATTTCAAACATCTGGGCACGCGCTGCGAACTCAAGAACATGAACTCCTACCGCTTCATTCAACAGGCCATCGAATATGAGGCCCGCCGCCAGATCGAGATCATCGAAGGCGGCGGCAAGGTGGATCAGGAGACGCGCCTCTTCGATCCGGTGAAGGGCGAGACCCGCTCGATGCGCTCGAAGGAAGACGCGCATGACTATCGCTATTTTCCGGACCCGGACCTTCTGCCGCTGGAAGTCGAGCAAGCCTGGATCGAGGAAATCCGGGCCTCGCTGCCGGAACTGCCAGACCAGAAGCGCGCGCGCTTCGAGAAAGACTATGGCCTCTCCCGCTATGATGCCGGCGTGCTGACATCCGATGCGGATAAGGCCGCTTTCTTCGAGGAAGCTGCCAAGGGGCGCGACGCAAAGCTCACCGCCAACTGGGTGACGCAGGAGCTGTTCGGCTATCTCAACAAGGAAGGCCTCGAGCTTTCAGAGAGCCCGGTTTCGGCCCCTGCGCTCGGCGGACTGATCGAGCTGATCTCGAACGACACGATCAGCGGCAAGATCGCCAAGGATGTCTTTGCCCGGATGATTGCGGATGAAGGCGAGGCCGCTGCCATCGTCGAGAAGCATGGCCTCAAACAGGTGACCGATACCGGCGCCATCGAGAAGGTTGTCGATGAGATCATCGCGGCCAATCCCGATCAGGTCGCCAAGGTGAAAGACAAGCCCCAGACGCTCGGCTGGTTTGTCGGTCAGGTGATGAAAGCCTCGGGCGGCAAGGCCAATCCGAAGGCTGTGAACGATATCCTGAAGGCCAAACTGGGGATCTGATCCGGCTTCGCCGGGCGCAACTCTATCCTCCCCTGCGAAGCGGGGGAGGTGCCCCGCAGGGGCGGAGGGGGAAACTTCGCCGTTGCAGGCCCCCTCCGTCAGCCGGCGAACGCCGTCTGCCACCTCCTCCGCTTCGCAGGGGAGGATGAAGGCGAGGCCTGAACTTCCCTCAAATCGCCGCGCGGATCTTTACTGCAATCGGTTCCAGCTCTTCCGGTTTTGCCATCGTGCCGGCGCCGTGACGGCCGAGTTCCTTTCCTTCCCACACCGGGATGATGTGAAAGTGCAGATGGAACACCGTCTGCCCGGCCGGCGCGCCGTTGAACTGAATGACGCGCAGCCCGTCCGGCTTCAGGCCCCATTCTACCGCCTTGGCCACCCGCTGCACGCGCAGCATATAGCTGCCGAGATAATCGGGCGGCATGTCGAGAAAATTGCGGGCCTGGATACCCTTGGGGATCACCAGCGTGTGACCTTCGCTTTGGGGAAACACATCCATGAAGGCGAGGGCGACGTCATCTTCGAAGACCTTCAGACACGGCATGTCGCCGCGCAGGATTTTGGCAAAGATGTTGTCGGGGTCGTAGGCTGCGTGAAGGGTCATGCGCTCTGCTTCTGCCTTGCTCTCTGATTCAGGAACCGGCGTGCAAGAAACACGAAAACCGATAGAGGGACAAGGAAGTAAGCTGCGGCGAATATTTGCGCGAGCGCGAGTGCCAGCCAATCTATCCAGTTGAAGTGCAAGGGTATGAGTGACCAGTCAAAGCCGTAGATTTTTGCATCGGCGGACACTCTGAGACCTCCTGCGATCAGGGCAGGGATGACGATCAGCGGCAGATAGGCCAAGCCGGTATAGTAGGCGAGAAGGATGTAGTAGCGAAGCCGTTTTGGTTTCAGCGGATAGTCTTCCAGTTTTGGGAACTCGGCCGAAAGGCGGTCTTCGGCGCTCTCGGCGTATTCGATGATCGCCCGCCTCGCGTCGTCGAACTGACCGGCGGGCACCAGAACACCGACACCGCCCAATGCCTGAAGCGCGCCCCAGTCGATCATTGCATGATGCCAGTTTTCCAGACTGGCTGGAATGCCCGCATCATTCAGCAGGGCGCACACAATCGCCGCTTCCTCCGCGCTTGCGCATCGTCTGATAGTGACTGCCCCGCTCATTCCCCTTTCTTAAACGGGGTTCTCTCTTTTAGGTAGCCGAAATCTTCGTCAACCGCTGCCCGTTCCCGCTCAAGGTAATCAGCCACAGCGTCGCGAAACCCCGGATGGGCAATCCAGTGGGCCGAGCGGGTGAGGACGGGGGCGTAGCCGCGGGCGAGCTTGTGGCCGCCCTGCGCCCCGGCCTCCACCGTTTTGAGGCCGTGCGCGATGGCGTAGTCGATGGCCTGGTAATAGCAGGTCTCGAAATGCAGCATCGGCCGCCCGTCCAGCGTGCCCCAATAGCGGCCATAGAGCGTTTCGGAGCCGACAAGGTTCATGGCGCCGGCGATAATCTCATCTCCCTCGCAGGCAAAGATAAAGAGGATATTCTTAGCCATCCGCTCCCGGAGGATCGAGAAGGTCTTGCGGGTCAGGTAGGGCGAGCCCCATTTGCGGTTGCCCGTGTCCATGTAGAAGGCAAAGAAGATGTCGAGATGGTCTTCGGTGATCTCCTCGCCCTGCACATGGCGGAAGGTGAGGCCGGCCTGCGCCTTGGCGCGTTCCTTGCGCAGGTTCTTGCGTTTTTCTGAGGACAGGCTGGCGAGGAAATCGTCAAATGATCCGTACCCGTCATTGCGCCAGTGAAACTGCTGGTCTGTGCGCGGCAGGAAGCCGGTCTTTTCCAGCTGCGGAACTTCTTCGTCCTCGATGAAGTTGATGTGGAGCGAGGAAACCCCCGTCTGCTCGGCCAGTTGCAGGGCGCCGTCGAGCAGGGCGGCGCGGTAGATCTCCGCGTCCGGCCCCGGCGCAACGAGGCGGCGGCGGCCGGTGACCGGCGTGAACGGCACGGCGCAGAGGAGTTTGGGATAGTAGCTTCCCCCGGCGCGTTCCCAGGCCTCGGCCCAGGACTGGTCGAATACGAACTCGCCGCGCGAATGGTATTTGAACCACATCGGCATGGCGGCGCGCAGGCGGTCATTGCCATCGCGCACCAGAATATGGGCGCCGCGCCAGCCGGTCCGGGGCGTGGCCGCGCCGGAGCTTTCCATGGCTTCGAGGAATTCCCAGCTCAGGAACGGGTCGTAGGGCAGCCCCAGCGGATTGGCGACGCCATTCCATTCGGCCGGATCAATGCCGGCGAGGGTGGAGACAGAGCTGATCTGGGGGAGGGCGGCGTCCATGACCCTCAAATCTAGGGCGCGAAGGCGTCCAGCGCCAGCGCCGGACTGAAGTGTTCAAAGATCAGCGCCGGACGGTAAGGCGCCAGGGCGGCGAGATCGGCCTGCGCCCGCACCGTCCAGACGGCAAAGGGCATGTCCTTGCCGGCGGTGGCCGCCGCCGCGCGCGCGGCGTCTGTGTAGTGGACGGCGAGGTAATCGATGCCATCGGCCATCGCCCGCTCGGCGAAGGCGTCGAAATAGGCTTCGCCATATTGCGCGCTTGGGGCGATCAGCTGGCCGCGCATCAATCCCTCGGGAAGCGCGCGCACCGCGATGTCGGAAAAGCTCATGGCGGCGGCAAGGCCGGGCCACTCGAGCAGCCGCGCGCCGACTGTTTTGGCAAAGGCGACCGGATCGGTGCCCCCATCGATCTTCATTTCCGCCAGCATGGGAAGATCCTGCGTCCAGAGGGACAGGAGATCATCGAAGGAAGGGACCGGCTCGTCCCCGCCATTCAGGCGGTGGTCCTGAAGTCTGCGGGCCGGCAAAGCCTCAAACTCGCCCTCAGCGCCGGTCATCCGTGCCAGCCCCGCGTCATGGAACACCATCACCTCGCCATCGGCCGAGGGGCGTAGGTCAAACTCGATGCCGAGCCCGGCATCCGCCGCCGCCCTGAAGCTACCTAGAGAGTTCTCCGGCAGGCCGTCTTTCGTCCAGAGCCCGCGATGGGCGTAGGCGAATTCCTTCAGGGCAAAGCGGCGGGCCATTTTATGCCTCAGGCGATCTCGAAGATGGCGTCAATTTCCACCGCAACGCCCAGCGGCAGGGTGGGGCAGGCAACGGCCGAGCGGGCATGCGCACCGACTTCCGGCCCGAATACTTCCACCATCAGGTCCGAGCAGCCATTCACGACCTGCGGGATGTCGATGAAGCTTGGCGCGGCATTGACGAAACCGCCCAGCTTCACGACGCGCTTGATGCGGCTGAGCTCGCCGACGGCGGCCTTGGCCTGCGAGATGAGGTTGATGCCGCAGACGCGCGCGGCCTGCTGGCCGGCCGAAAGTTCCATATTCTCGCCGAGGCGGCCGAGGATGCGGCCTTCTGCGGTGGCCGAGACCTGCCCGGACACGAACAGCATGTTGCCAGTGATGACAAAAGGCACATAGGTGGCCACCGGTTTCATCGGCACGGGCAGTTCAATGCCAAGGGCGTCAAGGCGGGCTTCGGGCGTGGACATGGGGCAGGCTCCTCAAAAGTGTTCGGGCTCGTCCTAACCTGCCGCAGCGGCAGAGTCAGCCCTCCCGTTTCTTCACAGATTTCGCCGCCCGGCCGGTGACGACGGCGCCGGTGCCGAACTTGGCCCGGGCAAGGTCTGACGCGCGTTCGGCGGCCGCGCGCTTGGCCACTTTGGGGTCGATAAGGTCTGTCCTATCCGCGCGGAAATCGGACAGCTCCGACAGGCCCACGCCGATCAGGCGGTATTTCACGCGGCCCGTTACCTCTTTCAGGAGGAGCGGCCGGGCGGCCCGGAACACTTCCTGGGCTAGCTGTGTCGGCTCGGTGAGGGAGAGGCGCCGCGTCAGCGGGTGGAAGTCAGACGTCTTCAGTTTCAGGGTTACCACGCGGCCGGAAACGCCTTCGGCCTTGGCCCGGTCGGCGGTTTTCACGCTGAGGCGCCAGAGATGGTCCTCAAGAATCCCGATGTCGGCGGTGTCCTCAAAGAAGGTCGTCTCGCTGGAGACCGATTTGCGGTCCTCGTGCGGGTTCACTTTGCGATTGTCGCGGCCATGGGCGCAGCGTTTCAGCCAGTCGCCGGTCTCGCCATAACGCCGGATCAGGCTTTTGAGGTCCGCTTTCTGGATGTCCTCGATGGTGTAGAACCCGTCCTTGCCGAGTGACTCGGCGAATTTGGGGCCCACCCCGTGCAGGAAGCCGACCGGATGGGGCGCCAGAAAGGCCTCGGCCTCCTCCGGCGCGAGCACGGCAAAGCCGCGCGGCTTGTCGAGTTCGCTGGCGGTCTTGGCCAGGAACTTGTTGGCCGAGAGGCCAACGGAGACCGTGACGCCGACCTCCCGCTCCACATTCCGGGCCAATCGGGCAAGGCTCGCGGCGGGCGGGGCGCCGTGCAGGCGCTCGGTTCCGGCGAGGTCGAGATAGGCCTCATCAATCGAAACCTGCTGCACCAGGGGGGTGAGATGGTCCATTTCGGCGCGAATCGCTTTGGCCGCGTCCCGGTATTTCCGGAAGTCGGGCGGCACGACGACCGCGTCCGGGCAGGCTTTCAGCGCCTTGAACATCGGCATGGCCGAGCGCACGCCATAGAGGCGGGCGATGTAGCAGCAGGTTGTCACCACCCCGCGCTGGCCGCCGCCCACGATCAGCGGCTTGTCCTTGAGCGTTGGATTGTCTCGCTTTTCGACCGAGGCGTAGAAGGCGTCACAGTCGACATGCGCGATTGCCAGGTTGAAAAGGGCGCCGTGAGACACGATCCTGCGGCTGCCACAGGCGGGGCAGGCGGCGAGTTCGGCCTCGCTCCTGTACTGGCAATCGCGGCAAAGACTCGACATAGCGAATATGTTCCTGCCATGTTCCGGGGCTTGCCGCAAACCTGCCCAGCGGCAAGCGTAAAGGCGCGTTAATAATTTGCAGTATAGCTGAAGCTGGCGGACCCACGCCCGCGCGAATCGTCAACTAATCGGATATCGATGGTCAAGAAGCGATCCGGAAAGGTGCTTGTTGTTGAGGACAATGAACTCAACATGCGCCTCTTTTGCGACCTGTTGGGCGCATACGGCTTCACGACCTTCCAGTGCCGTGATGGGGCCAAAGCCGTGGAAATTGCCCGCAAGGAGCTTCCCGACCTCATCATCATGGATATCCAGCTCCCGGAAGTCTCGGGCCTCGACATCACCCGCTGGCTGAAGGACGACAAAAAGGTCGCCCATATTCCCGTTCTCGCCGTTACTGCCTTTGCCATGCGCGCCGATGAGCAGCGCGTGCGGGAAGCCGGCTGTGAGGGCTATCTCTCCAAACCCATCCAGATTGCCTCCTTCATCCGCGCCGTCGAAGCGCTGATGCCCAAGGAACCGGCGGCATGACTGCCCGCATTCTCGTTGTTGATGATATCGAGGCAAACCGCCGTTTGCTTCAGGCCAAGCTTGAGGCGCAGTATCACACCGTCCTGATGGCCGAGAATGGCGCCCAGGCGCTGGAAATCGCCCAGCGCGAACACCCCGAGATCATCCTGCTGGATGTCATGATGCCGGGCATGGACGGGTATGAAGTCTGCGAGCGGCTGAAGGCTGATCCGGCGACCTCCTATATCCCCGTTGTCATGGTCACCGCCCTCAGCGAAATGGAAGACCGTGTCAAAGGTCTTGCCGCCGGCGCGGAGGACTTCCTCACCAAGCCGGTGGACGACTTCCTGCTCAACTCCCGCATCACCGCCCTGATGCGCTACAACACAGTGGCCTCCGAATTGCGCCAGCGTGAGGCGAGCGGCATCCGCTCCGGCGCAATGGAAGAGCTCAACCGCGACGAGATCGACCGGCCTTCGCGCATCTTCATTGTGGACGATGATGCGCGCTCCTCCGGGCGGCTGGCCAATCTTCTGCGGGCGCAGGGCCACAAGGCGACCACGCTTATGGAAGCCGGCGACATGGGCGATCTCGCCGCCGAGCGGGTCGATGTCCTGATCCTTTCCCTGTTTGCCCGCAGCTTTGATCCCTTGAAGATGATCGCGCATTTCAAGATGAACCCGGTCACACGGGCCATCTCGGTGATCCTTATCTGCGATCCGCATGACCGGGCCATCGCCCTCAAGGGCCTTGAGATCGGCGCAAGCGACATGATCACAATCCCGATTGACCGGCAGGAGCTGGCCGCCCGCATCCGCACCCAGACGCGCCGTACCCGGTATATCGACATCCTGCGCCAGCGGGTGGACCGGGGCCTTGAACTCTCGGTGATCGACCAGCTCACCGGCCTGCACAATCGCCGCTATATGAACGGCCAGCTCGAACAGTTCATGCAGCGCGCCGTGCGCGGCAATGAGCCCCTGTCGCTGATGATGACCGACATCGACCATTTCAAAGCCGTCAACGATACCCATGGCCACCAGGCCGGGGATGATGTGTTGCGGGAAATCGGCAAGCGCCTGCGGGCGAATGTCCGGCCAACGGATGTTGTCTGCCGCACCGGCGGGGAAGAGTTTGTCGTCCTGATGCCCAACACGCCGGGCGATCTGGCCTGCGCTGCCGCAGAGCGTATCCGCAAGGCGGTTGCAGCCGAGGAATTTCCGGCCCTTGGGGGCACGCTCAGCCTGCGCATCACGGTCAGCGCCGGCGTCTCCACGCTCCAGGGTGCAGGCGATACGGGCGACGATCTGATGCACCGCGCCGACACCGCGCTCTACCAGGCCAAGACCGGCGGGCGGAACCGCGTCGAGAGCATCGCGGCCTGATTGACTTGGCGCCCCGGCGGGCTCACAGCGGCTGACCAGCTGCCCTGGAGCCTGCGCGTTCATGTCTGACCGTTTCGAAGCGTTCCGGTATTCGTCCTACACCCGCTATTTCATATCGCGTTTCTTCACCTCTTTCTCGGTGCAGGTGCTCTCGGTCGCGGTCGGTTGGCAGATCTATGACGCGACGCGCGATCCGGCGCTACTCGGCTGGATTGGCCTAGTCCAGTTCCTCCCGGCGCTCTGCCTCGTGGTGGTCACCGGTAACACCGCAGACCGGATCGGCCGGCGCCTCGTGATGGGCAGCGCCATGCTGCTCATGATGGCCTGTGCGGGGGCGATCCTCTACCTCGCCACGAGTGATCAGTTCGCGCCGGTGCTGGTGCTGAGCGTGTTGACGATGTTTGGTGTCGCCCGCGCCTTCTATGGTCCGGCCTCGACCAGCCTGGCGGTCAATCTGGTGCCGCGGGAGGTGTTTCCCAACGCGGTTGGCTGGATCAGCTCGTCCTGGCAGCTGGCGACGATTGCCGGGCCGGTGGCGGGCGGGCTGCTCTATGGCCTCTCGCCCGTGGCTGCCTATGGCACCGCCACGGCCCTCTTTGCAGTGGGCGCCACGCTCATCCTGACGATCCCCAAGCCCGTCCAGCAGATCGACAAGGCCCCTACGACCCTGTCCAGCCTGCTCGGGGGCTTCAGCTATATCTGGAAGCAGAAGATCGTCCTCGGCGCGATCACGCTCGATCTCTTCGCCGTGCTGCTGGGCGGGGCGATTGCCCTGATGCCGGTTTATGCGCGGGATATCCTGGATGTCGGCGAGCTGGGGCTTGGCCTGCTGCGCGCGGCGCCGGGTGTGGGGGCGATCATCGCCATCGCGATCATCACGGCTTTCCCGATCCGGGATTATGCCGGGTGGATACTGCTGGGGGCGGTCGCCCTGTTTGGGCTTGCCACGGCGGTGTTTGGCGCCTCGACCCTCGCCTGGGTGTCGATCCTGGCGCTCATCCTCGTTGGCGGGTTTGACATGGTGTCGGTCTATATCCGCGAGATTCTGGTGCAGGTCTGGACGCCGGATCAGGTCAGGGGGCGCGTGAATGCGGTCAACTCGATCTTTGTGGGGGCGTCGAATGAGCTGGGGGAGGCGCGGGCCGGATTCATGGCGGCGGCGCTGGGGCCGGTGGTGACGGTGGTGGGCGGGGGAATCGCCGCGATTGGTATCGCAGGGGTTTCGGCCTTCCTGTTCCCGAAGCTGCGGGATGCGCGCAAGCTGCATGACGGGCGCCCGGAGCGCTGATCCCGGATACGAAAAACCCGCGCGGTGAGGCGCGGGTTTTCAAAAAAAATCCAATAGAGACAGAGATCTTACTTGATCTTGCCTTCTTTGAAGTCGACGTGCTTCTTGGCGACGGGATCATACTTCCGCTGGACCATTTTCTCGGTCATCGTGCGCGGGTTCTTCTTCGTCACATAGAAAAAGCCGGTATCAGCCGTCGAATTGAGGCGGATTTTGATGGTTGCGGGTTTGGCCATGTCGCGGCCCTTCTGATCAGGGGTGAATCTGGAAAACGCGCTTATTGACGAGCCTGCCGGGGGAAGTCAAGCGGTCTGAGGCGGTCATACGCGGGACAAATCGGGACACTTCAGGACAATCAGAGACAGTTGCGGGACACCGCCGGGTCACAGACGGTCGGTCTGATGCCCGCTACGGGTCCAGCGCAGATAGGGTGGGCGGTGATCCTCCGCCGGTTTGGCCAACCGCTCGCCGATCTCTTCCAGCATGAACCGGGTGACCGAGGGCAGGTCGAGCTTCATGGCGTCCGCCAGCGTCACCCATTGCAGGTCTGACAGCTCCGCCCCGTCCACCGGGGGGCGCTCGTCGATCAGGGCTTCCTCGGCCTCGGCCATGAAGAAGCGCGCATCAAAGCGCCGGGGGCGGTAAGGTGGGGTGACGGCCCGGCCGATGAAGGTCAGCGGGGCAAGATCGGGCGCAATATCCATCCTGTGGAAATCTTCCCAGCCGATGGGGCAGGTGTCGGGCATTTCGGCCGAGCGGCCCATGATCAGGCCGGTTTCCTCAAACAGCTCGCGAATCGCGGTCAGCGCCATCGAGCGGGGCAGGCGGCGCGACAGCAGGCGCAGCTTGTGCTCCACATCGGGGCGCAGCTCCTGCCAGGCAAGCGCCTTGCCGTCATGGGGGTCTACCCGCCCGCCGGGGAACACGTATTTGTCGGGCATGAAGGCGTTGGTGCCCGCGCGCTTGCCCATCAGCACGCGCGGCTGGGCCTGGTCGCGCCGCACAAGGATCAGCGTCGCCGCATCCTTGGGACGCAGGCTCGGCTTTCCCCGGATGATGACGTCGCCGTCTTCTTCTTTATCGAACGCGGATTTGAGCATGCCGGACATGTGGTGATCTTAAAGGCGAATCGCGGCCTCTGAAAACAGTGACGCCGGGTCAGGCCGCACCCCCCTCCGTCTCGCTGCGTTGCAGCGTCGTTCGGCGGGACATCGCAGCGCGATGCCTGTTCCGCCTCACCCCCCGCTTCGCAGGGGAGGACAAGAGGGCGTCTCGGTGCAACCTCATCCTCCCCTGCGAAGCGGG
This sequence comes from Alphaproteobacteria bacterium HGW-Alphaproteobacteria-18, assembly GCA_002841155.1. Classification (GTDB taxonomy): domain Bacteria; phylum Pseudomonadota; class Alphaproteobacteria; order Caulobacterales; family Hyphomonadaceae; genus Hyphomonas. The sequence goes on along the minus strand of PHEH01000004.1, from coordinate 48,494 downwards.
GGAGGTGCCCCGAAGGGGTGGAGGGGGAAATGTCTCAGTTCAGGTCTATCGCCGCTTCGGCTTGCCCTTCTTGGGCAGCGTGCGTTTGTCGAATTTCGGCTTGCCTCTGCGGGGCGGGCCACTGCCGCCGCCGCCACCACTGCGGCTGCGCGGGCCGCCGCGCTCGCGGGTGATCGCCTGGCGCGCGGCCTGTCGGCCCGGCGGCGCAGGCAGCGGCTCCGACAGCATCTCCAACAGCAGCCCGCCCTGAAGCGGCGTCACTTCGCGCAGCTTTACACGGACGATCTGGCCGATGGAGAAGGTCTTGCCCGAGCCCCGCGCATAAACGGCGACAGCCGCCTCGTCATGAATCCAGTAGTCTTCTGAAATCGAGGAAATCGGCACGAAGCCATCGGCGCCCGATCCGGCCAGCGAGACGAAGAGACCGGCCGGCGTGACGCCCGTGATGCGGCCATCAAACTCGGCGCCCACGCGGTCTGACAGGAAGATCGCCAGATAGCGGTCGGTCGCGTCGCGCTCAGCCGCCATCGAGCGGCGCTCGGTCATCGAGATATGCTCGGCGATCTCTTCGAGGCGCGCAGCGGCGCGCTCTGAGAGGCCATCGGGGCCAAAGTCATGCGCCCGGATCAGCGCGCGGTGGACGACAAGGTCAGCATACCGCCGGATGGGCGAGGTGAAGTGGGCGTACTTGGGAAGGTTGAGGCCGAAGTGGCCGAGGTTTTCTTCCGAATAGATCGCCTGGGCCTGCGTGCGCAGCACCATCTGCGAGATCATGCCTTCATAGTCCCCGCCGCGGATTTCGGCGAGCAGGCGATTGAACTTCTGCGTCTGCGGACGTTCCCCGATATTCCATTTCATGTCGAGCGTTTGCAGGAACTCGGCAAACGCCGCCACTTTCGCGTCCGACGGCGTGTCATGCACGCGGTACATGACGGGGCTGTTCTTCTGCTCCAGCGTTTCGGCGGCGGCGACGTTGGCCTGGATCATGAACTCTTCGATCAGGCGGTGCGCGTCGAGGCGCACTTTTGTGACGATGCCGTCAAGCTCGCCCTCGGGCGTGAACATGATCCGGCGCTCTGGCATGTCGAGGTCGAGCGGGCTGCGGATGTCGCGCGCTTTGGAGACGGCCGCATAGGCGCCCCAAAGTGGCTTCAGCACAGTTTCCAGCAGCTCCTCGCCCTTGCCGCCGGGCTTGCCATCAATGGCGTCCTGCGCCTCTTCATACGAAAGCTTTGCCGCCGAGCGCATCGTGGCGCGCAGGAAGCGGTGGCGTTTCTTATGGCCATCGGCAGAGAAGACCATCTCCACCGCCAGGCATGGCCGGTCTTCATTCTCGCGCAGCGAGCAGGCATCTGCCGACAGCTCAAATGGCAGCATAGGGACGACCCGGTCCGGGAAATAGGTCGAGTTGCCGCGCTTTTCCGCTTCCTTGTCGAGGGCTGAGCCTTCGGTGACATAGGCGGCCACATCGGCAATCGCCACGATCACTTTCCAGCCGCCGTCTTCCATTTGCTCGGCCCAGACGGCATCGTCATGGTCGCGCGCGTCATGCGGGTCGATGGTGATGAGGGGGGTGTTGCGAAGATCCGTCCGCGGAGCGTCTGCGGGCTCTTTCTCGCGCGCTTCAATCAGCGCCGCTTCGGGAAAGTCGACGGGAATATCATGCGCATAGATCGCGATGAGGCTCGCCGAGCGCGCATCGGTGATATGGCCGATCACTTCCTTGACCACGCCGAGTGGCGGGCCAAGCTGGCGGCGGCCTTCGGGCTTTGGCTCGGCAATCACGAGGTCGCCATCCTTGGCGCCCTTGCGGTCGCCTTCCTGGATCAGCAACTCGCGCCGCTCCTTGCGGCTGGCGGGGATGACCCGGCCGCCGCGCGGGGCGTGTTCATAAAGGCCGACGATCCGGTCGCTGAGGCGTTTTTCGAGCAGGGTGATGACATAGGCGCGCCATTCTCCATCCTCGCGCGGCACGATCTTGCAGATCGCCCGGTCGCCCTTGCCCGGCGCGCGGCCCCGGCTCTTGCCCGAGGGGCCGCCATAGACGAGCTCGGGCCCGAAGAGGCCGCTTTCGCCGACGCACTGGCCGACAAGATCGCCCTCTTTGGTGAGGCGGGTAAATTCGACGAGGCCGGACGGGGGCGGGCGGTTGGTCTGCGCAAAGCTGCGCTTGCCGGTGCGCTCCAGCTTGCCCTCTTCCTCAAGTTCCTTGAGCACATCGCGCAGGGTTGCCCGCTCCAGGCCCTTCACTTTAAGGCCCCGAGCGATATCGGCTTTCGTGGTGGCGTCCGGATTTTCTTTCAGAAAATCAAGGACAGTCTGTCTATCTGGAAAACTCATGGAGCCGGATATAGGCGAATTCGCGCCCAATTGCGCGGCCTTTTATGCGAAAGCCGTTTCTAGCGTACCAGTTGCACGAGGATGGCCGTACTGGCGCCGTCTGTATTCGTCGTCAGGCGCACGAGGCGCGCCGAGATGAACACGCACTGGCCGGGCACCACAACGGTTTCGATGTTGTCGGTTTCGTCAAAGTCCAGGTCGCCCGAGAGGATCACTGCGTTCACCGCGTTTCCGCCGCCATGACACACCTGCAAAACCGGCGTGGAGAGCAATTGCGCCCCTTCTGGCAAAGGCTGGCTGACCAGCACAGGCACGACTTCCTTGCCCTTGGCCGTGACGCGGATGGGCGGGGGCACCTGGGCGAACGCGGAAAGCGGGAACGCCAGCGCGGCGGCGATGAATGCCAGCAGGATTTTCCGGATCATGACCTACTTTGCGTCCCCACGACTCAATCTCTCTGGAGGTTGCGTGAGCCTCCGCCGGTGTCAATCTCAACGCAGCAGCGTGATGCTTGCGCGGACCGTGCCCTCGCCGTTCCCAAGGGCGAGGTCTATCTGGTCGCCTGCGAAGAAGCTGCACCTGCCTTGGGTGAGCCGCTGCGTGCGCGTGCCGATATGCACATTGAGGGCGTCCGGCGCAGGGGTCGAGGCGGCGCTACGATAGCAGATGCGGAAGACGGGAAGCGCGCCGGCATCAGCCATGCCGGGCGAGGCCATGAACACGGTCTCGCGCGCTTTGTCTCGTACATAGATGTCCATGTCATACGGACTGGTTGAGCCGACCGGTGTGCCGATCAGGGCAATCGCCGAAAACAGGGCGGGCAGGAGCATGGCGTTGAGGTCCCGTCAGATTCCTCCGCATACGGGCAGAGGAAAGCTGAAGGGAGGCTGAACAGCTACTCCTCAGCCTTCTTCGCCGCCGGCTTCTTCTTCGGCGCGGCTTTCTTCGCAGCCGGTTTCTTCGCGGCCGCCTTCTTGGCCGGGGCTTTCTTCTTTGTGCTGCCGCCTTTGGCGTTTACCAGTTCGATGGCCTGCTCAAGCGTCACCACATCCGGCGTGATTTCCTTGGGCAGGGTGGCGTTGACCTTCCCCCATTTGACATAGGGCCCATACCGGCCCTCGAACACTTCGAGGGCGCCGCCATCGGGGTGGTCGCCGAGGGATTTCAGCGCCGTTGCCCCCGCGCGCGTTGAGCCGCGGGCTTTCTTGTCTTCGATCAGCGAGACGGCGTGGTTGACGCCGATGGTGAACACGTCGCGCGGGTCTTTGAGGTTTGCGTAGGTCTTGCCATGCTGAACGTAAGGCCCGAAGCGGCCGAAATTGGCGAGGATCATCTCGCCATCTTCCGGGTGGGGGCCAACTTCGCGCGGCAGGCTGAGCAGTTCGACGGCGCGGTCCAGCGAGAGCTCGGCGGCATTGTCTGCCTTGGCGAGGCTGGCGCGCTTGGGCTTTTCGCCATTGGCCATTTCCACATAGGGGCCAAACCGGCCCGATTTGAGCAGGATCATCGCGCCGGTATCAGGATGCAGGCCGATCTCGTTGCCGTCCGGGCTGATGGCGCTGCCTTCTCCGCCCTCGGAGGAAAACTGGCGGGTGTACTTACATTCAGGATGGCGTGAGCAGCCGACAAAGGCGCCGAACTTGCCGAGTTTCATCGACAGCTCGCCCTCTTTGCAGAGCGGGCACTGGCGCGGGTTTTCGATCGCATTGCCGTCGGCGTCGGTGCGCGGGAACACATAGGCGCCGAGCGCCTCGTTCAGTGCGTCGAGCACGGCGGAAACACGCAGATCCTTGGTGCCGTCGATGTCGGCGGCAAATTGCTCCCAGAACTCGCGCAGGAAGGCTTTCCAGTCGAGCTTGCCATCGGAGATGACGTCGAGCTTTTCTTCGAGACCTGCGGTGAAATCATATTCCACATAGCGTGCAAAGAAGTTTTCGAGGAAAGCGGTGACTAGGCGGCCTTTATCTTCCGGCACCAGCGCCTTGCCCTCGATGCGGACATAGCCCCGGTCTTCCAGCGTCGACATGGTGGAGGCATAGGTGGAGGGGCGCCCGATGCCGAGTTCTTCGAGGCGCTTGACGAGCGAGGCCTCGGTATAGCGCGGGGGCGGCTGGGTGAAGGACTGGTTGGCGTCCGCCTTCAGGAGGTCCGCATGCTGACCTTCAGACATTTTCGGCAGGCGGCCTTCGGCGTCGTCATCATCGTCCCCGGCATCATGGCCTTCGGCATAGAGCTTGATGAAGCCGTCAAACACCAGCACCTGACCGGTGGCCCGCAGGCCGGCGCGCTTGTCCCTGGAGGCAAGGTCGATGGTGGTGCGCTCGAAGAGAGCGGTTTCCATCTGGGAGGCAACAGCCCGGCGCCAGATCAGGGTGTAGAGCTTCTTCAGGTCGCCGTCGCCGTGATAATCTTCCGGGCGCAGATTGAAGTCGGTCGGACGCACGGCCTCGTGGGCCTCCTGCGCGTTCTTCGCCTTGGAGGAATAGCGGCGGGTGTTTTCCGGCAGGTAGCGCGCGCCGTAATTGGTCTGGATCATGCTGCGCGCGGCGACATAGGCTTCCTCGGCCATGTTGACGCCATCGGTCCGCATATAGGTGATGCGGCCTTCTTCGTAGAGCTTCTGGGCGGCCTGCATCGTGCGCTTGGCGTTGAAGCCGAGCTTGCGGCTGGCTTCCTGTTGCAGCGTGGAGGTAATGAAGGGCGGGGGCGGATTGCGCTTGACGGGCTTGGCTTCGACGCTGGTGACCGAATAGCCGCCGACCTTGACGATCTCCAGCGCGCGGTTTGCGTCGCCCTGATTGCCGAGGGTGAATTTCTTCAGCGTCTCGCCATCCAGGCTGTGCAGGCGCGCTTCGAAAGCGGTGCCATCGGGGGCGCGCAGCTGCGCCAGGATGTTCCAGTATTCCTGCGCCCGGAAGCTCTCGATTTCGTTCTCGCGGTCGCACACGATGCGCAGCGCCACAGACTGAACGCGGCCGGCCGAGCGGGAGCCCGGCAGCTTGCGCCAGAGGACCGGGGAGAGATTGAAGCCCACCAGATAGTCCAGCGCCCGGCGCGCCAGATAGGCATCGACCAGTTCGGCATCGATGGCGCGCGGATGCTCCATCGCCTGGGTGACGGCGCTCTTGGTGATGGCGTTGAACACGACGCGCTCGATGGCGACATCTTTCTTGAGCGCCCGGCGCTTGCGCAGCGCCTCGACCAGGTGCCAGGAGATGGCCTCGCCCTCGCGATCCGGGTCAGTCGCCAGGATCAGCGTGTCGGCGTCTTTCAGGGCGTTGGCGATGTCGGAGATCCGCTTGGCGGACTTGGCATCGGCCTCCCAGACCATTTCGAAGTCGTTTTCGGGGTCAACCGAGCCGTTTTTCGACGGCAGATCGCGGATGTGACCGTAGGAGGCGAGGACTTTATAGTCCTTCCCCAGGTACTTGTTGATCGTTTTGGCCTTTGCCGGAGACTCGACGACGACAAGTTTCATGCAGGGGTCCACCTCTTCAAGGGCGGCAGAGATGGTCTGTAGCGGCAGGGGCTGTCAAGGCCGCTACGGCTCAGCCGTCTTCCCGGTAGGCGATGAAAGCCAGGCTGACGAACAGCACAAACAGCGGTGGAGACCAGGCCGCCACGATGGCTGGCGCGGCGCCGGTGGCCCCCAGGCTGGAGGAAAATTGCGTGAAGAAATAAAGCCCAATGGCCGCCAGCACCCCTGTTGCGAGCAGTCTGGAGGTGCCCCCGAGACGCTGAAGCCGCAGGCAGGCGAGGGCCCCGATCAGCGCCATTGCGGTAAAAAGCACCGGAGTCGCCGTAAGGGAGAAAAGACGCATCGTATAACGCGAAGTGTCGAGGCCGGCGGCGCGGGTCTCGGAGATAAAGCGGGGTAATTCCCAGAAACCGATCGTATTGGGGGAGGCAAACTCGTCCAGCAGCCGCACAGCGTCCAGCGAGGTCGGAATCGCCAGTGTTTCGCGCCGCTCGGGCACCTTGTTTGGCAGGTTCTCGACCAGGTTTTCCAGCTGCCAGAAGCCGTCATTCAGCACGGCCCGTTCGGCATCAATGCGGCGCACGAAGGCAAAATCATTGGTTGGCTGGCGGCCATTATACAGGCGCTGCTCCTCGATGAGCTTCACATCAAGCAACGTTCTGCCACCGTCTTCGACCCGCCGCGCATGGATCACATACTGGCTCGCATCGTCGCCCTGGCGCAGCCAGATACCCGTTTCGGCCACGGCAACGGTCCCGCGCCCGATGTTCAGCAGCCGCGCCCGCTCTGCCTCAAAGGACTGGGTCAGCCGGGCGGCAAAAGGGTTCAGCGCCAATGACGAGAACAGGCCCAGCACCAGGCCCAGCACGATAACCGGGGTCAGAAACCGCCAGGCTGATAGCCCACTTGCCCGGATAATCGACAGTTCCGAGCGCCGGTTGAGGCGCGTGAACGCCATCATCGTCGCCGCCAGCAGCGCAAAGGGCAGCGTCTGCTCGACAATCATTGGCAGTTTCATCAGCGACAACCTGAGCGCGTCCAGAAGCGTGATCTGTACGTCCCCGCCAATCGTGCGCAGCTGCTCCACAACGTCGATCATCATGATCGCCAGCAGAAGGATACCCAGCACCAGAAGCAGGCCCGAGAGGCATTCGCGCAGGATATACCGCTGGATTCGGGAGAACATCGGCATCAGGTGCGCGCTCCCGGAGTGTAGTCCGGTGAGGGCTGGGCAACGCGCGGCTTGCGGCCAATCCGGGCGCCGCGTCCAAAGTAGATCCAGCCCAGGACACCGCCGACCAGTAACGGTACGATCCACAGGGCGACATTCAGCTCGGGGTCAGCCCCTGCCGCAGATTGCAGCGCCAGGTGCACCACCAGCACAAGGATCGCCCCTCCGGTCGCCAGTCCGATCCGCTTGCCATATCCCTGCCGGCTGAAATCACCGCCAAGCACCGCGAAAATCGCCAGCAAAGCCATGACAATATTCAGCAAGGGGGAGGTCAGGCGCGCCACAGCTTCCGCCAGGAAGCCATCCGCCTCCTTGTTTTCAAAGTAATTCTTTCGGTCGACGAATAAGAGTTCATGCAGGAACTTGTCCGATGCCTTCAGCACCAGTTCGGAATCCTCTTTCATGAAGTCTGTGAGGTCGAACATGTATTGATCGAACTCAAGCACGGAGAGCTGCTGGTTGGAATCCAGCTGCTGGCTCAGCGCATCGCGCAGCAGCAGGGTTGGCCGGCCCTCCACCGTCACCAGTGCCGCTGAGCGCGCCAGGATGTCGGTCGGATAGTCAGGGTCGGTCATGTCGGAGATCAACACACCGCGCAGTTCTCCGCCGATCTGGTCACGGGCGTAGAATGTCAGCCGTTCGCCATTGGACGTGAACTGGCCTGCCCGGAACACCGCGGCGGCAAGGTCTGCCCGCGCCTCGGCGACGGCCTCGCGCATGGCCCGCTGCGACATCGGCTGGACCCAGAGGTTCACCCCCAGATGCACCACCATGCACATTACGGCGAGGCGCAAGACAGGCGAGGCCACCTGCCAGCGGGTCATGCCGGCGGCCTGCGCCACGACAATTTCCGAATCCTTGTGAATCCGGTTCAGCGCCCAGACACCCGCCACAAACAGCGCCAGCGGCAGCAGCAGGGCAATCACCTGCGGCGAGCCCAGCATCACAATATAGAAATAGGTGATCGCCGACTGCCGGTTTTCAAGAATCAGATCGGTACGCGACAGCCCCTGTGCCAACAGGGCGACCATCACCAGACTCCCGACGATAATCAGCACGGCCTGGAGGACCTGCCGGAATAGATGCAGCTGGATCTTCGTCATAAAAGGGGCGTGAGCACTCAATCGTCCAGAAACGAACCGGTATTGGCAGCAATTCTTTAGCTAACGAGTTGCGCTTGGCGCGTCGATGCTTAGTTTCCGCTCCAAACGGAGTTTCCACACATGAAGCGCCGTTTACGGCGCCTGCCTTGGCGCCCCTGACCCGCTATCCCTGGCGTGTCCTGATCCCTGCGCTGGAGCTGTCGTGTCAGCGATGCCTGAGGGAAGGCGGGCCTGCCTGCAGCCATTCTTGCTTAATTCATTCGTAAGTGTTCTGACGGATATTCCCTTTAAACCATGAGTTTAGCCTGCTGAGCGGGGAATCATGGAGTGCCGGGGGACAATCAGACAATGGCTGGCACCAGGCCGGGTGTAACGGGACGCGAGCGCTTCCATACGGCGCAGCACCGGACCGTCCGGGCAATGACTGCTATTGCCGCGATTGGCGCCTGCATCGCCATAGAATTCTTTCTGGCCAGGGCAATTCTGGAAGCGGGTTTTCTGCCAAACGCTTGGTGCTTAGGGAGTTGACATTGTTCGGCACGTTGAAAACAGCCTCTACCCCGACACTTTTCCTGCTGTATTCCTTCTTCCATATACCCATTGCTGCCGGCGCTGCCTTGCTGGCCGGCGCACCGGTATTCCTCCTGATTGCCGGATCGTTGGGGGTCGCCCTGATTTCGGTGATCGCGCGGTATGTGATCCAGGGGCAGGCCGGATCGGTCGTCATGGGCGTCACCATCATGGCCCAGGCTGCCCTGCTTGTGTTGGCCCTGAGTGGCCATCCCTGGCAGATCGATGCCCATATGTACTTCTTCGCGGCGCTGGCCCTGCTGAGCGGTTTCCGGATGATCACCGTCATCATCGCCGCAGCGGCATTTGTGGCGGTTCACCATATTGTACTCAACTTTGCCGCATCGGATTTCATTTACCCTGGCGGATCGAGCTTTGGCCGTCTGGCGATGCACGCGATCATTCTGGGCGTGGAAACCGTCGGACTTTGTCTCGTGGTTCGCTCGGTCCAGGTCTACGCTTCGGCAGCAGAGCAGCGTCAGGGCGATGCAGAACTCGTGCGCGCCGAGATCGAGCGGGAGTCCGAGAAGCTTAAAGCCACGCTGGCAGACCTTGAGGCCGAGCGTCTCAAGACCGCCGAGGCCCAGCATAAAGAAGTTACTGCCCGCGCTGAAATCGAGCGAGAGGCCGCCGCCCTCAAGCAGACGCTCCAAGATCTCGAAACAGCGCGGAATTCCCAAGCGGCCGCGGAAGCGAAAGCCGCCGCCCAAAGGAAACTTGCCGAGGCCGAAAGCGAGCGTGTCCGCGCCGAACAGGCTGAAATCGTAGAAGCTCTGGCGGACGGGTTGGGCGCCCTTTCCTCTGGTAATCTGACCTGTGAAATAGAGCGTCCCTTTGCCGACGGCTATGAGCAGCTCCGCCGGAACTTCAACGCAACCGTCGTCACACTTCGCACATTGCTGAAAGACATCCAGGGGGTTGTGCATGGCGTGGAAAGCGGTGTCCGGGAGATTGCCGGCGCGGCTGAGAACCTTTCGGTGCGAACGGAACGCCAGGCCGCCGCCCTCAGCGAAACTGCCCACGCAATAGGCCAGATCAATGGCACCGTGCGCAGTTCTGCGGAACAGGCGGGCCAGACAAAGATGGTCGTGGAAAGTGCCCGTCAAGAGGCTGACGATGGCGGCGCCGTGGCGCGCTCTGCCGTCAAGGCGATGGAAGACATTTCCTCTTCGGCGCTGCAAATCCAGAGCATTACCAGCGTGATTGATGAAATTGCCTTCCAGACCAACCTGCTGGCCCTGAATGCCGGGGTTGAGGCGGCCCGCGCCGGGGAAGCTGGCAGGGGGTTCGCGGTGGTCGCCACGGAAGTCCGGGCGCTTGCCCAGCGGTCCGCTGATGCCGCCAAGGAAATCGAGACGCTGATTCAAACCTCCACCAGCCAGGTCAGCAGCGGGGTCGCCCTGGTTGCCCAGACAGGGGACGCATTCAAGCAAATCTCCGCCAAGGTCTCGGAAATCAGTGATCTGGTCAGCGAAATCTACACTGTCTCGAAACAGCAGGCGGCTTCTTTCGGAGAGATCAACTCTGCCGTGGGTGAGATGGACGCCTCGACCCAGCAGAACGCAGCCATGGTGGAAGAGACCACGGCGGCCACCCATACACTGGCGCGTGAGGCACAGCATCTGGCTGAGCTCATCTCCCGGTTCTCCGTTGATGTCCGCCGCAGCAAAGTGCCAGCCATGGGATCAGCCCCTTCGCCGGCGCACGCAGACCAGGCGCCATTCCTCTCAGGACGGAAAGCCAGCTAGCGATTCGCCAGGCTCGGGCCGTTGCCCTTCCGGGCTTGAGTCTGCTGCGGATGCAGGCTGAATGCGCACCCGAATTCAGAAAACAGCACAGTATTGGCAGTTGTTAACTCGCTAACGAGTTGCGCTTGGCGCGTCGATGCTTAGTTTCCGCTCCAAACGGAGTTTCCATACATGAAGATTACATTCGCAGAAGCCGCAAAGGCCGACATCGCCGCTTTCATCGCTGATGAAGGGGCAGGTCTGCCCGGTAGCGCAGAAGCGCTCGACAAAGCCTCCAATGGCCTGATTTCGGAGTCCATCGAAGGCGGGCGCTTTGACGGAAAAGTCGGCCAGCAGGCCCTGGTTGTGCTTCCCAAGGGCTCGGATGCGCGCCGCGCGGTCGTCCTGGGGGGCGGTAAACCCAAGAAGCGCGACGCCCGCGCCATGGAAAATATCGGGGGCCATTTTATCAAGGCGTTTGCCTCTTCCGGCTTCAAATCCGCCTCCATCGCCGTCCACACCGCTGAGGAAGCTGCCCGCGTCGCCGCTGGCGCCAAGCTCGCCGCCTACCGTTTTGACGGCTATTTCACCAAGCTGAAGCCCGACCAGAAGCCGAGCCTGTCCACCCTCACCATCGTCTGCGACGATCCCAAGGCCGCCAAGGCCGCCTATGTCCTGCTCGACGCGGCGACAGATGGCACCTATCTGGCGCGCGACCTTGTCAACATGCCGCCAAACGACCTCCACCCGGAAAGCTTTGCCGAGAAGATCAAGGAACTGGGCGCGCTTGGCGTCGAGGTCGAGATCCTCGGCGAGAAGCAGATGGCAAAGCTTGGCATGGGCGCGCTGCTCGGCGTCGGCCAGGGCTCGGTCAAGGAGAGCCAGCTTGGCATCATGAAATGGAATGGCGGCAAGCCGGGCGATGATCCGGTCATCCTCGTCGGCAAGGGCGTCTGCTTTGATACCGGCGGCGTCTCGCTGAAGCCTGGCCCCGGCATGGAAGAAATGCGCGGCGATATGGGCGGGGCGGCGGCTGTCACCGGCGCAATGCGGGCGCTGGCTCAAGCCAAGGCAAAGGTCAACGTCGTCGGCCTCATCGGCCTTGTCGAGAACATGCCCGATGGCAATGCCATCCGCCCCGGCGACATTCTCCGCTCGGCGTCTGGCCAGACCATCGAAGTCCAGAACACGGACGCCGAAGGCCGCCTCGTTCTCTGTGATGTGCTCTGGTACGCGCAGGAGCATTTCAAGCCGAAAGCCATCGTGGACCTCGCCACGCTGACCGGCGCCATCGTCATCTCCCTCGGCCACCACCATGCCGGCCTCTTCTGCAATGATGACAGCCTCGCTGACGAACTCACCAAGGCGGGCCTTGCCGAAGGCGAGCGCGTCTGGCGTCTGCCGATGGGCCCGGAATATGACTCGCTGATCAAGTCGAAGTTTGCTGACATGCGCAATATCGGCGGCCGCGCGGCCGGCTCGATCACGGCGGCGCAGTTCCTCAAGCGCTTCATCAAGGACGGCGTCCGCTGGGCCCACCTTGATATCGCCGGTGTCGCCTGGGTCGAAGGCGACAAAGCGCCGACCGACCCAAGCTGGGCTGCCGGCTACGGCCCACGCCTGCTCAGCCGCTGGATCGTGGATAACTACGAGGCGTAACCGCCGCGCGCTCCATCCGCGTCACCCTCGACGGGCAAAGCCCGTCTGAGGGTGACGAACGGATGGGGGCGTACCCAAAACACCTCACTACGCTTGCAACCTGGCTCATCCTGAGCGAAGTCGAAGGATGTGCCGTTAAGCGGAGCGCGGATGTCTCAGCCAGCAGCCCCCGAATGGTGGTTCTACCATCTCTCGCGCAGCGCGCTGGAGGAGGCGGCCGCGCCGCTTTTGCAGAAATGCCTTGAGGTCGGCTGGCGTGTGCTGGCCGTCTCGCCGCGCGCTGAGCGCCTCGCCAAGCTCGACGCCGTGCTCTGGACCTTTGACGACGCGTCGTTCCTGCCACATGGCCAGGCCGATGCGCCGGGGCTGGATGTCGCCCGCCAGCCGGTGCTGCTCTCGGCCAAACTCACCAACGCCAACAGCGCCGACGCCCTGATGCTGATGGACGGCGTGGAGGCCCCGGTCGACGCGGCCTTCAAACGCTGCATGGTGATGTTCGAGGATTCCGACACCGGCACCCGCAACAAAGCCCGCGCCCAGTTCAAAGCCGCCAAAGACGCGGGATTAGTCACCCGCTATTTTCAGCAGACGGAGCGTGGCGGCTGGAAAGAGGCGGGGGTTTAACTTCTCCCAAACCCCTCCGTGTTCGTCATAACGGAACTTGCACAGCGATACCCGCCAACACCCCGAACCAAACCCTGCCCCCTCGTCACACTCGATGCGCGACAGCGCATCTGAGTGCCCAGCTCCGAACGCTGCCACAGGCACATGCGGCGATGGCAGGAGCTGGGCACTCAGATGGCCTTTCGGCCATCGAGTGTGACGAAGGTTGGGGGCATTGTTCAATCCCGCGCAGTATAGAACATGGCTTTCAGTTCCGTCATCCCCGGTTCACGCGATGCCGCTGGCCCCGGACATTTGCTCTCGCAAATTCCGGGGTGACGAAACGGAGAGCGGTTGTCCGGAAATCAGATGATCCGTATCCTGACTCAAAATTAAGGTTGGGCTAACCGCCAACCCGCTTCTCAAGGCGCAGCTCGCTCTCTCCAGTGTTGACCAGGGCGTATCCGCAGGCGAGATAAAAGTTCAGCGCCGTCTTTGTGCTTTCAAGGAAGCATCGCTCAAGGCCGCGCTCGGACGCGGCGCGTTCCATGCGGGTAAGCAACTTCTTGCTGATGCCGGCAAACCGCGCGTCCGGATCGACATAGGTCAGCATCACTTCGCCAGCGGCGCTGATCATGCCCACGCCAAGGATAAGGCCGTCTTTCTCCGCAACAAAGACCGATCGGTCGGTCCGGCTCAGCCAGTCATGCCATGAGGCTTTCGTTTTGTTCGCCAGCCAGCTTTCAAGCGTTTCGGGATCATGGCCATGGTCAGGCAGGCAGAGCTGAGCAATAGAACGGCGCAGCGTGTTGATGGCGGCATCTGCATCTGCCGGTTGCCCTTCGCGAACCGTGATGGTCATGGGCGCGCCCCTCAAACCTTCTTCACAAACTCCGACTTCAATCCCATCGCGCCGACGCCGTCGATCTTGCAGTCGATGTCGTGATCCCCGTCCACGAGGCGGATGTTCTTCACCTTGGTGCCGCGCTTCACGACGAGGGAGGAGCCCTTCACCTTCAGATCCTTGATCACGGTCACCGTGTCGCCATCGGCGAGCGGGTTGCCGACCGAGTCCTTGACCACTTTGGGCCCGTCCGCGGCTGCTTCGCCCGGCGCCCATTCATGGGCGCATTCGGGGCAGACCAGCAGGGCGCCGTCTTCATAGGTGAGGGTGGAGCCGCATTTCGGGCAGGGGGGAAGGTCGCTCATGGATATTTGGCTCCTCACTTGTGGATAAGGGCCGCCCTACGCCCTGCCTCGCCTCTGCGCAAGCGCGCCGATCGACGCTTGCCCCGGCGGCTGCGCGCAGCTATAGGCCGCGCAAATCCACCGAAACAACGAATGACTACAGGAAGCCCCTCATGGCCGCGCAGCGCACCTTTTCCATCATCAAGCCCGACGCCACCGAGCGTAACCTGACCGGCGCCATCAATGCCGTGATCGAGAAAGCCGGCCTGCGCATCATCGGCCAGCGCCGCATCCAGATGACCCGCGCCCAGGCCGAGCGTTTCTATGCGGTCCACTCCGCGCGCCCCTTCTTCGGCGAGCTGGTCGACTTCATGATCTCCGGCCCGGTCGTCGTTCAGGTTCTCGAAGCCGAAGACGCCATCACGAAATACCGCGAAGTGATGGGCGCCACCAACCCGGCTGACGCCGCCGACGGCACCATCCGCAAACTCTTCGCCAAATCGATTGGCGAGAACTCGGTGCATGGTTCGGATTCGGCTGAGAACGCCGCGCTCGAAATCGCGCAGTTCTTCTCCGAGGCTGACCTCACGAGCTAACCCAATTTGGTTGCCCTCGGGCACCAGATCAGAGCCGGAGGCAGGGACGCCCGCCTCCGGCTTTTTCGTGTCCGGAAGTGTCCTGAGTTGTCCCGATCTGTCCTGGATTGTCCCGAAGTGTCCCGGTTTGTCCGGCTTTTGACGCGCAAATGCTTAAGGTGGGTATGGAATTTACCAATTAACCTTCACCCAAACACAACCCACATCTGATAGACCATCGTTCTAGAATTTTGAGTTTCAGGTGAGCCCTCCCATGCCCAAAGCGCCCGCAAAAACCGCCCCGAAACAAGGCACTGCTGACCTTGAGGCCCGGCTGACCGCGCTCCGGTCGGAGGTTGACGAGATCCTGGCCGCCCTCGCTGAAGCTGAGGAGACGGCAGAGGAAGCCGTGGAAACTGTTGCAACTAAAGCAGAAGACATAAGTGAGGAAATCCTCAAGGATGCCCGCCGCGCGCTGAAGCAGATCCACAAACAGGCCGCCACGCTGGAGAAGACGCTGGGGGTGCAGACCAGCGCCAATCCCGTGCAGACCCTGCTGCTTGCCTTTGGCGCGGGCTTCATTGCATCGCTGCTGATCCGCCGCTGATGCTCTCTGCCCTATCCTCCCTTTTGCAGAACAAGGTCGAGGCTCAGGTGAGCCGTGGCATCAAGGGCCTTGGCGCGGCCGCCGTGGTCGGCCTGATGCTGCTGACCGCATATATTGCTGCGGTTGTGGCCCTTGCGCTGTTCCTTGCCGAGCGGATGAGCCCGTGGGAAGCGGCTGCTTTTATCGCGCTCGGCTTCGCGCTGATGGGCGGGGCTATCCTCCTTTTCATGTCGCTGAAGGCGGACGCTGACCAGCGGGCTGAAGAAGCCGCAGCGCGCGCCCGTCAGGACACTCAGAACCAGATGTTATCCGCCCTGACGGGTGGGGAAGGTGGCGGCAAACAGGCGATGGTCATCGCTGCAATTGCCGGCCTCATCCTCTCCAGCCTGCTCGGCAAGGGCGATGACGAGGACGACGACGACTAGACCTCGCTATTCGGCGCCGACTTTCACGACCCGCCGGCCAGTATTTTCCCCCCGGAACAGTCCGCAGAAGGCTTCGGGCATGGCCGCGATGCCCTCGAAACGGTCTTCCTGAATTTTCAGGGCGCTTGAGGCGATCATTTTCGCCATGGAACCAAGGGCTTCGGGGAAAGCGCGCGCAAAATCGAACACCACCAGCCCCTGCATGTTCACCCGGTGGGTGATGAAGGGTTTGGTGTGGACAATGCCCGGCGTGTCCTCAGGTTTGAGGTTATAATCGGCAACCTGGCCCGAAATGCAGATCCGCCCGTTCAGCGCCATCAGCGGCAGCACGGTATCGACCATCGCATTCCCCACATTGTCGAACAGGACATCGACGCCCTTGGGGAATTCGGCAGCAATCGCGCCAGAAAGATCGGCAGCGGTCTTGTAGTTGATCGCAGCGTCAAAGCCCGCTTCGGACACCAGCCAACGGCACTTCTCGTCGCTGCCCGCGACGCCAACAACCTTCGAGGCGCCCCAGGCTTTTGCGAGCTGTCCTGCTGTGGCGCCTACAGGTCCGGCGGCGGAGGTGACGAGGACCGCATCGCCTTCCTTGAACCGGGCGACATCCTTCACGCCAAACCAGGCCGTCAGCCCCGGCACGCCCAGCACGCCGATCCAGGCCGACAGCGGCACGCCCGGAACGTCCATCACCTTGCCGATGAAGCCCTTGCCGGACTGGATCGAATGGGTTTTCCAGCCACCGGCGCAGAACACCTTGGTGCCAACCGGCCAGTCAGGATTGCTGGAGGCGTCAATGATGCCGACGCTGAAGCCGTCAATGGGTCTGCCGAGTGGCAGGGCGGCGGCGTAGCTGTCTCCGCCCGAAAGGCGCGAGCGTGTGCCGGGATCGACCGAGCACCAGACATGGGCCACGCGGAACTGGCCGTCCTTCGGCTCCGGCAGGGGCAGGGTTTCAAGGCGGAAGTCAGAGGGCTTTGGCGGGCCGTCGCAATACTGGGCGAGGACGATCTGCTGCAATTGGCTCATGAATTCCGGGCCTCCCAACCCTTTTGTTTTCAAGCAGTTTTTATCTTCTCGCAGGCGAGCGCGAGGGCGCGGGGATAGAGCCTGTGTTCTTCCGGCAGGGTGCGGGCGGCGAGTGTGTCTGCGGTATCGCCCGGCAAGATGGGTACGGTGGCCTGCGCGATAATCTCGCCTTCATCGACCCCCGCGCTGACCCAGTGGACCGTGCAGCCTGCCTCAGTATCGCCCGCGTCGATGGCGCGCTGATGGGTGTCGAGGCCTTTGTATTTGGGCAGGAGCGAGGGGTGGATGTTGATCATCCGGCCTTCCCAGCGGGTGACGAACCAGGGGGTCAGCACGCGCATGAAACCGGCGAGCGCGATGATTTCGGTGCCCGCCTCGGTCAGCGCCGTATCCAGCGCGCGTTCGAAGGCTTCGCGGTCCTTGCCATAGAGTTTGTGGTCGATGGCAAGGGTGGGAATGCCGGCGGCGGCGGCCGTTTCGAGGCCTTTGGCGTCCGGGCGGTTTGAGGCAACCAGCACGGGCTTTGCCGGATAGGCAGGGTCCTGCGCGGCGCTCAGCAGCGCTTCCATATTCGAGCCACGGCCCGAAATCAGGATCGCCAGTTTCAGGCGCGTCATGCGCTGGCAAGCTCACCGAGGACGCGTGGGTCTTCACCGGCGGCTTTGAGGTCTGCCATCACCGCGTCTGCGTCAGCCGGACTGACAGCCAGGACGAGGCCGATGCCCATGTTGAAGGTGCGGTGCATCTCTTCCAAAGCGACGCCGCCAGCTTCCTGCAACCACTGGAATACCGGGGGCGGGGTCCAGGCGGCGCGGTCAATGCGGGGGACGAGTTCATCCGGACACATGCGGGGGGTGTTCTCGGTGATGCCGCCGCCGGTGATGTGGGCGAGGCCCTTGATACGACCTGACCGGATCAGCGGCATAACGAGCGGCGCGTAGAGGCGCGTGGGCGTCAGCAGGGCTTCGCCTAGTGTCTCGGAATTGGAGAAGGGCGAGGGGCCGCCATAGAAAAGGCCCTCGCGCTCCACGATGCGGCGGATCAGCGAATAGCCGTTGGAATGGGGACCGGAGGAGGCAACGCCGATCAGCACGTCGCCGGGGGCCATGTCGCCCATGCGGGGCAGCACCTTGTCGCGGTCCACGGCGCCGACGACGAAGCCGGCAAGGTCATAATGGCCGGGCGGGTACATGCCGGGCATTTCGGCCGTTTCGCCGCCCACAAGGGCGCAGCCCGACCGGCGGCAGCCTTCCGCGATGCCGGCGATGACGGCTTCTGCGATGCCGCCTTCGAGTTTGCCGGTGGCAAAATAGTCCAGGAAAAACAGCGGCTCTGCGCCCTGGGCCAGCACATCATTGGCGCACATGGCGACAAGGTCGATGCCAACCGTGTTGTGAATGCCGGTCTCGAAGGCGAGCATCAGCTTGGTGCCGACGCCATCTGTGCCGGAAACGAGGATCGGATCGGAAAAGCCTGCGGCCTTGAGATCAAACAGCGCGCCGAACCCGCCGAGGCCGCCCATTACGCCGGCGCGGGCGGTGGCCTTTGCCATCGGCGAGATGGCATCGACGAGCCGTTCGCCAGCCTCGATATCGACGCCGGCATCGCGGTAGGACAGGGGCGGTTTGGATGCTGCGCTCATCGGCTTCTTGCCCCCTCAGCTTGCCAGTTCCGGCGCGTTAGCATGAGACCGGGCCGAGTTCCAGTGAAGGATATGCAGGAGAGTGGCCTTCAGCGGCGGCGGAAGGGGCGGGTGATGAGCCGTCCGATGGCGCCGAGGGTGATGGCGATGCCGATTACGATCTGGCTCAGCACCCAAACAAGGGCCCGCTTCACCAGGATTCCCATGCTTCCGATGGCAAATGTGCCTCCGGCCAGAGCGGCGATCCAGCCCAGGAATCCAAGGTCTCCTGAGAAGATATTCAGGACGGCGATGCCGACGACACAGATCGGGAGAGAAATCGCCAATACCTTGAACAGATCGCCGACGCTGTGATCGGTAGAATTGGAATAAGACGCGCCGCCTGTGCGGCGGGGTGCGAGGGCGCGGCGCTGTGCATCCGCCGCCATGTCTGCTGCCATTTGAGCGGCGTTGGTCGGTGGTCCGACCGGCATGCCGAGGTTCTGTTTTCGCAGACGATCATTGTAGTCGTCCAGATTGCCCATGACTCCCGCTCCATCCAGATGGGAAGTGTCTCGCAACCCTGACCTGAATGGAAGATGAAAAACCGGAAAGGCGAATACCGGCAATGCGGATCGATTTGCAGCCGTGCCGGGCAGCCTGCAACCGCATCGCCATAATTGCGACGTATCCGGGATTTCAGATGAAGCTCGCGGTTTCCGCCGCCGCATGGCCTTGTTAGAAGAAGGCCTGACAAGGAGTCCGAACCCGATGATTCGATGGATACTGGCCGCCGCGTTCCTGATTTTCGGTGCTGCGCCGCTGGCTTTGGCTGACACGCGCGATGTCTACACCATCCGCGACATTGAGGTGGATCAGCAGGCTGCGACTGTGCTGCAAGCGCGCGAGGCTGCAATGGCTTCGGCGCGGATTGCTGCGGCACGGGCGCTGATTAACAAGATCACATTGGCCTCAGACCGGAATGTGGCTGGTGGCATACCGATAGATGCCGCACTTGCCTCGCGCTTCACGGCGGCAGTCGATGTGCAGGAAGAAACGGCAGGCGCGGGACGGTATCGCGGTAAACTTGCCGTCGTCCTCAATCCGCAGGTGGTCCGGGCGCATCTTGATGCGCTTAAAGTCCCGTATCTCGACAGTCAGGCGCCGCTGGCGCTGATGGTGCCGGTCACAACAACCGCTTCTGTCGCAGATGCGTGGCGGGGCGCCTTCGGGGAGCGCAACAATGGCGCGCTGGCGCCTTATGTGACCGCGTCTGGTAATTTCTACACAGCTTACAGCGCCTGGCCCGAAATCTCAGCTGAAGCTGTGCCGTTAAATGCGCGCCGTGCGCTGATTGCCGAATTGCAAGGCCGGGATGGTGCCTGGCGTGTCGTGATCTCTTCGGTGACCGCTTCCGGCAACGAGCCGGTAGGCGCGACACCGCCGGCAGCGACACTGGCAGACGCTGCAAAGGCGGTGACCACCCTGCTTGGCGAGACCTGGAAAGAAGCCTCCATTGTGCGCGATGGCAGCCGGACGAATGTGGATGCATCGGTGCGTTTCACTTCTTTGGCTGAGTGGAACACGCTGCGCGGCGCGCTGGCGCGGTCGCCGTTGGTGTCGGATTTCCGGACCAAGGCGGTGGCCCGTGAAGGGGCGCTGGTCTCGTTTGCCTATGCAGGCGACGAGAACCGCCTGCGCAGCGACCTCGTCCAGCGCGGGGTGACCCTCAACCGGGAAGACGGCAAGCTGACGCTTCGCTCGGCTGTCTCAACGACTGGTATCCAGTGACGTCTGATAAAAACGGATCGCAGGACGTCCCGGCCCAGCCATTGCTCTCCTTTCCTGTGCCAGTGGCGCATTGGGACGGGTTGATTTGTGGCGGGCCGAATCAGGCGGCGGTTCAGCTGGCCAGCCGGCCCGAAGCCTGGGCAACACATGCGCTGTGCGTGACCGGGCCGGCGCGGTGCGGGCTGACCTATCTGGCGCGGGCCTGGGCGGGCCGGTTTGGCGGGCAGTATCTGACGGCGGCAGAGTTTGGCGGACTGAAGCTTGGCGCGCTGGACGCGCTGGCGGGCGGACATGTGGCGCTCGATGATGTGGACCTGATTGTGGCCAAGCGGGAGGAACCGTTCCTCCTGTTTTACAACATGGTTGCGGCCAAGGGCGGGCGGGTGTTGCTGGTGGCGCATACCGGGGCAGCGTCCTGGCGGACGGGCATCGCGGATCTGCGCTCGCGGCTTAATTCCATGCCGGTGGCCGAAATTGGCCAGCCGGACGAGGCGCATGTGCGGGCGCGGCTTCGGGCCGCAGCGGCCCGGCGTTTCATGAAACTGTCGCCGGAGACGATCAATTACCTCGTGCCGCGTATTGACCTGTCGTATGAGGCGATTGAGACGCTTATGGACAGGCTCAGCGGGGCAGTGAGCATAGCCGGAAAGGCACCGGGGCTGGCGCTTGCCCGCTTGGTGCTTGAAGGTTTGGATGAAGACCGCGAAGAAGACGAGGGCGCCGGCTGAAAGCCGGGCGCCGGAGCAGGGGTAACCGATGCCGGACGGGCAACAGCAGCGCGCAAACAGACAGCTCATGTCGTCACCGCAGCGATTTCTGAACCGGGAGCTGTCCTGGTTGCAGTTCAACCAGCGTGTGCTGGATGAGGCGGACAACCCCGCCCATCCGCTGCTGGAGCGGCTGCGCTTCCTGTCGATCTCGGCGAGCAATCTCGATGAGTTCGACATGGTGCGCTATGCCGGTATCCGCGAGCAGGTGCGCGCGGGCGTGACCAAGCAGAGCCAGGACGGGCTGACCCCTTCCCAGCAGGTGGCAGAGATCGAGGCGGCCTCGCTCAAGCTCATCGCCGCGCAGCAGGAACAGTGGCGCAAACTGAAAGCCGCCATGATCGGCGAGAACATTCATGTGCTGGAGCCTCGCGACCTTACCCGCAAGGAGCGCGCGGAGCTTCAGGACTATTTCAACACGAACATCTTCCCGATCCTGACGCCGCTGGCGGTGGACCCGGCGCATCCGTTTCCGTTCATTCCCAACCTTGGCTTCACGATTGCCTTTGACCTTACCTCCGAAACGGGCGGGGAAGGGCAGGTGGGCATTGTGCCGATGCCGACCTTTGTGCGCCGGTTCATCCGCCTACAGACGGGTACCAAGCCCGGCATCCGGTTCATTCCTCTGGAAGAGGTGATCGGAATGTTCCTGGGAACCCTGTTTCCGGGGTTCAAGGAAGAAGGACGGTGCCTGTTTCGCATCGTGCGCGACAGCGATATCGAGATCGAGGAAGAATCCGAAGATCTGATCCGGGAGTTCGAGGTTCTTCTGAAGCAGCGCCGGAGAGGGCGGATCGTCCGCCTGCGGATGCAGTCCAGCGCGCCGGACAAGTTGCGGGAATTCATCATGCGCGAGATCGGGGCCGAGCCTTCCGATATTGTGCTCTATGATGGCATCCTCGGCATGGCGCGCCTGTCTGAGCTGATCGTGGATGATCGCCCCGAGCTTCTGTTTCCCGCCTATGAGCCGCGCTATCCCGAACGCATTCGGGATATGGGCGGAGATATTTTTGCGGCGGTGCGCGCCAAGGACATTCTTGTTCACCATCCTTTCGAGAGCTTCGATGTGGTGGTCGAGTTTGTGCGCCAGGCGGCGGCCGATCCGCAGGTCGTGGCGATCAAGCAGACGCTGTATCGCACGACGGTGAATTCACCCATCGTCGGCGCACTGATTGAAGCAGCCGAGTCCGGCAAGAGCGTGACGGCGCTGGTGGAGATCAAGGCGCGGTTCGATGAGGAGGCAAACCTGCGCCTGGCACGGGATCTTGAGCGCGCGGGCGTGCAGGTTGTCTATGGCTTCATCGAGTACAAGACGCATGCCAAGGTGTCCCTGGTCGTCCGCCGGGAAGGCAATGATCTTCGGACGTACACGCATTATGGGACCGGGAATTATCACCCGACAAATGCGCGGATCTATACCGACCTTTCGCTGTTTACGGCAGATCAGGCGCTGGGGCGCGATGCCAACCGCCTGTTCAACTATGTGACCGCCTATCGCGAGCCGCCGGAGACCTCGCCAGCCTTCGAAATCATCGGGATGTCGCCGGTGACGCTGAAGAAACAACTGATCGAGATGATCGAGCTGGAGGCCCAGGCGGCCCGGAAGGGCAAGCCGAGCGGGGTCTGGGCGAAGATGAACAGCCTGGTTGATCCCGATGTCATTGATGCGCTCTACAAGGCGAGCCAGGCAGGTGTGCCGGTTGTTCTCGTCGTGCGCGGTATCTGCTGCCTGCGGCCGGGCATTCCGGGTTTTTCAGATAACATCACGGTAAAGAGTATCGTGGGGCGCTTCCTTGAACATTCCCGCATTATCTGCTTTGCCAATGGCGAGGCCTTGCCGTCTGCCAATGCGAAGGTTTTCATGTCTTCGGCGGACTGGATGCCGCGCAATCTGACGCGGCGGGTGGAAGTGCTTGTGCCGATTACAACGCCTACGGTTCACCGCCAGGTGCTCAACCAGATCATGGTGGCCAATCTGAATGATGAACGCCAGTCATGGCTGATGCACTCGGATGGGGTGTATGAGCGATTCAACGTTACATCCCCCGAAACCTCATTCTCAGCACACGGATATTTCATGGACAATCCCAGCCTTTCGGGGCGGGGCAGCGCGCTGGAGGTCAGCCTGCCGCCGCGCCTGTCCTATCGTGAGACCTCTCCGAAATGAGTTTCCCCAAGTCCAGGCTTGCGGGCATCATCGACATCGGGTCAAACTCGGTACGTCTCGTCATCTGTGAGGTGATGGGCGCGTCGATCCTCCAGACTTTCAATGAGAAGGTGATGGCGGGCCTTGGCGAGGGCGTGCCCAAGACCGGGCATCTCTCGCCTAAGGGGGTTGAGGCGGCGCTGAAGGCGCTGAGCCGTTATCGCGCCATTCTGCGGGCTCTGAATGTCGAGACCTATCAGGCTGTGGCAACTGCGGCCGTGCGTATGGCGGGGGATGGCGATGCCTTCCTCAAGAAGGCAGGCAGAATCCTTGGCCGGCC
Source organism: Alphaproteobacteria bacterium HGW-Alphaproteobacteria-18 (assembly GCA_002841155.1). Classification (GTDB taxonomy): domain Bacteria; phylum Pseudomonadota; class Alphaproteobacteria; order Caulobacterales; family Hyphomonadaceae; genus Hyphomonas. The sequence continues at coordinate 25,294 of PHEH01000004.1, read as the reverse complement.
GGTGCGCCTGCTCAGCGGTGAGGATGAGGCGCGGCTGTCGGCGCGGGGGGTGGATCTCAGCATCCATAATCCGATGGGCCTGATCGGCGATCTGGGCGGATCGAGCCTTGAGCTGAAACGCATCGGCCTTAAAAAAGGGCCGGACGCCGGTGAGAGCCTGATGCTGGGCCCGTTGGCGCTTGGTGATATCGTCAGTGATCCCAAGGAGCTGCGTAAACGCATCCGGGACGCGCTGAAGGCGAGCGAAGCGCTGAACGGCGTCAGCGGGCGTTTCTATGCCGTCGGCGGCGCGTGGCGGGCCTTTGGGCGGCTGGTCATGGAGATGGACAAATATCCCCTCCACGTCTTGCAGGGCTTCCATATCAACGAGGGACAGGTGGCGCGCGCGGCGAAGCTTTGCATCGACTCCCTCACGAATGCCGGGGCGCGCCAGCAGGTGGAGGCCATCGACAAGCGGCGCGCCCGGCACTTCCCGATGGCGGCGATCCTGATCGAAGAAATCCTCTCCCAGGGCACGCTGGAAGGCGTCACGATCTCCGCGGCAGGGGTGCGCGAAGGGGTTCTGCATGATCTGCTTGAAATGGATCTTGATGATCCGTTGACAGATGGTATTATCGCCTATGCGCGCCTTGATCACAACCAGATCGGCTTCGGGCGGGCGCTGCATGAATTCATTTCGCCGGCGCTGGTGCCCCAGAATGATCTTTTCGGTTCGCCGGCGGCAGACATCCGTATCGAGATGGCGGCCTGCATGATGGCTGACAGCGCCGGGCGTTTCCATCCCGACCACCGCGCCGAGATGGCCTATGATCAGGCCCTGCGGGCGCCGTATCTGGGCGTGACGCATCCCGAGCGGGCGATGATCGCGCATGCCATTGGCTGCCGGTATGAAAAGGATTTCAAGCGCCCCAACGAGCACATCATGCTGACCACGGAGCAGCAGGCCGAGCGGGCAAAGCAGATCGGTCTGCTGATGCGTCTGGGCGCGGTGTTCTCCGGTCGCTCCGGCCCGATCCTGAAGCGCGCGTCGCTGCACCTGGAAGGGGACACCCTGACGCTTCAGGTCAATCGCAAGGACGCCAACCTGATTTCCGAAACGGTGGAGCGCCGCCTGGCGCAGGCGTCGAACATGCTGAGGCTGAAGTCGGCAACGCTGGTTCGCTAGCGGCGGCTCAGACGTCGAACAGGCGGACCTGTCCTCCATTGAAGGATACCGCCAGCTTGCCGGAAAGAAGCGCAATCGCCTTCTGGCCGAACATGTCATAGCGCCAGCCGGTCATGGCTGCGATGTCATCGCTGGTCTCGCCGCGGGCAATCCGGTCGATGTCGCTGGAATTGGCGATGAGACGGGGCACGACATTGTTTTCGTCCGAGACGTGCTTGAGGAGCACCTTGAGCAGCTCCGGCGCGCCTGCCGGGATCTGGGCGTTCTGAACCGGGCGGGTCAGCTCTGGCGAGAAGGCGTCAGGATCAGCCATGGCTTCCTTGATGGCGTCGACGAGGCCCTGGCCATGCTTGGAGCGGATGAAGCCGTTGGGCACCGCGCGCAGCTGGTTGAAGTCGTCTTCCGAGCGCGGTTTCTGGGCGGCGATTTCCTGGATGGCGTCATCCTTGAGGATACGGCGGCGGGGCTTGTCGAGCTCCTGCGCCGTGCGCTCGCGCCAGGCGGCGACGGCGACCACGATGGCGGCATAGTCTTTCTTGGGCATGCGCAGTTTCAGCCGCTGCCAGGCATTCATCGGATCGGTGTCGTAGGTGGCCGGGTCTTCGAGTTCGGCCATTTCCTCGCGCACCCAGTTCATGCGGCCGGCCTTTTCAAGCTCGTCGCGCATCTTCAGATAGGCGTCGCGCAGGTGGGTCACGTCCCCCAGCGCATAGATGAGCTGTTTATGGCTGAGGGGGCGGCGCATCCAGTCGGTAAACTGGCTGGATTTGTCGATATGCTTGCGCAGGACCCGCTGGATCAGGTTGTCGTAGGAAATCGAATCACCAAAGCCGAGCGCCATGGCGGCGACCTGGGTGTCGAAAACCGGGCCGGGCGGGTGGCCGATCAGGCGGTTGAAGATTTCGATATCCTGCCGGGCGGCGTGGAATACCTTGGTTTGCCGGTCGGAGGCGATCAGGTCCAGGAAAGGCCGGATGTCGAGATCTTCCGCGCGGGGGTCGATCAAGCCCTCGACGCCTGGGGCGGAGGCCTGAATCAGGCACAGCTCCGGCCAATAGGTCGTCTCCCGGTGGAACTCGGTGTCCACGCAGACAAATTCGGATTCGGCGAGCTGTCCGCAGAGATCTTCCAGCGCCGACTGCTCTGTGATGGGGGTCAAGGTGTTGTCAGTCATCCCTTGAGCGCTTATCGCACCAACTTGACAAAGGCGAGGGGGTCTGTGCCCTACGCCGCTTCTTTCTGACTTCAGCGAATTTCCGGAGATTTCGCCCGATGCATGCCTATCGCACCCATACCTGCGGCGAGCTGCGCAAATCCCATGTGGGAGAAACCGTAAAGATTTCAGGCTGGCTGCACCGCCGCCGCGACCATGGCGGGGTGATGTTCATCGACCTGCGCGATCATTACGGGCTCACACAGATTGTCTTTAACCCCGGTTCGCCGGGCTTTGCGACGGTTGAGCGGCTGCGCGCGGAAAGCGTGATCACGGTCGAAGGCAAGGTCGTTGCCCGGGACGCCGAACTCGTGAACGCGAATCTCGCGACCGGCGAGATCGAAGTGGTGGGCGGGGAGGTTTCGGTTCAGTCCGAAGCCGCCGAGCTGCCAATGCCGGTTTTCGGGGATCATTCATACCCTGAAGAAATCCGCCTCAAGCACCGCTATCTGGACCTGCGCCGGGAGCAGCTGCACAAGAACATGATCCTGCGCAGCCAGGTGATTTCCAGCCTGCGCCGCCGGATGACTGAGCAGGGCTTCACCGAATACCAGACGCCGATCCTGACCGCTTCGAGCCCCGAAGGCGCGCGTGACTTCCTGGTGCCTAGCCGCCTGCATCCGGGCGAGTTCTACGCGCTGCCTCAGGCGCCCCAGCAGTTCAAGCAGCTCTTGATGGTGTCGGGTTTTGACCGCTACTTCCAGATCGCGCCCTGCTTCCGGGATGAAGACGCCCGCGCTGACCGTAGCCCTGGCGAGTTCTACCAGCTCGATATCGAGATGAGCTTTGTGACGCAGGAAGACGTGTTCGGCGCCATCGAGCCCGTCATGCGCGGCGTGTTCGAGGAATTCGCCGACTGGGAAGGCAAGGGGCGCACCGTGCCCGAAGGCCCGTTCCCGCACATTCCTTATGCCGAGGCGATGCTGAAATACGGCGTCGACAAGCCGGACCTGCGTAACCCGATCATCTGTAGCGATGTTACAGATTTCTTTGCGAGGGACGACGTCCAATTCAAAGCATTTAAAGGCTTGATTGAGAAAGGCGGGATCGTGCGCGCCATCCCGGCTCCCAATGTCGCAGCCCAACCCCGCAGCTTCTTTGATAAGATGAACGCTTGGGCTCAAAAGGAAATGCAGGCACCCGGTCTCGGATACGTTAAATTCGAGGAGAGTGAAGAACCTGGTGACGTTTATTCACATACCGATCTAATGTTGGCTGCAGCGCTAGTAACTAGCATGTACAATAAACCTTGCTTGGCGGGTGACTTAGCACAGTATCGCAAACTCAAAGCGACTGGCCCAATCGCGAAGTTTCTCGACAAACTCACGGTTGTGGCAATGGCCGCCCATGCGGGCGTAAAAGCGGGCGACGCGCTGTTCTTCTCGGCGGGCGACAAGACCGCTGCCGTGAAGCTGCAGGGCCAGGCGCGTATCCGCATCGGCGAGGAACTCGGGCTGATCGAGCCGGGCGTGTTCCGCTTCTGCTGGATTGTCGATTTCCCGATGTATGAATGGGACGAAGACAACAAGAAGGTCGATTTCAGCCACAACCCGTTCTCGATGCCTCAGGGCGGCATGGACGCGCTGCTGGCGGCCGACACGGCCGAAAAGCAGCTCGCCCTCAAGGCGTTCCAGTATGACATTGTGTGTAACGGTGTGGAGCTCTCCTCTGGCGCCATCCGGAACCATCGTCCGGATGTGATGCTGAAGGCGTTCGAGATTGCCGGGTATGGGCCTGAAGTGGTTGAGGCGAAGTTTGGCGGCATGCTGAACGCCTTCCGTTTCGGCGCGCCGCCACATGGCGGCATCGCGCCCGGCGTGGACCGCATCGTCATGCTGCTGGCCGAGACTGACAGCCTGCGCGATGTGATTCTCTTCCCGATGAACCAGCAGGCCCGTGACCTGCTGATGGGCGCGCCGAGCCCGGTGGACGAGCGCCAGCTGAAAGAGCTGAACATCCGCCTCGCGCCGGTGGTGAAGGCTTAAAGCCTCACCCCGCGCCTCAGGCCCAAAAACAAACCGCCGGGTGTTGAGCCCGGCGGTTTTGCTTTCTGAGGGTGTCAGGAACGGCTCAGTCTTCTTTGCTGATGACGTCCGGAACATCGCACAGTGGCAGACGCAGATCGGCTGGCAGGCGGGTTGAGAGCGAGCCACAGGCGCCGGCGAAATCAGCTGATTCGGAGCCGGTAACGCCGGTGAGGTCCGCGCTGGGGAGACGGGCATCGCGGAAGGAGGCGCCTGTAACGTCTGCCCCTGAGAGGCTTGCTTCAGAGAGGTTTGCCCCGTCGAAGATCGTGCCGCGCAGATTTGCCCGGTCCAGGATCATGCCGGTGCCGTTTGCCCCGGAGAGGTCAGCCGTTTCCAGCCGGGCGAAGAGGAGGGAGGCGCCCTCGAAGTTCACCCCGATCAGGCGCGCCCGTTCAAGGTTTGCGCCCTGCATCCGCGCGCGGCGGAAATCCGCGCCAGAGGCGAGCACATCCTGCATGCGGGCATTGTTGAACACCGCGTCGGCAAAGCGCGCGCTGGTGAGATCGGCGCCGCGAAGATCTGCGCCCGTGACATTGGCGCTCTGCATATTGACGGCCGTGGCCCGCACCCCGCGCATGAAGGCATAATCGAAGCGGGCGCCGGAATAGTTTGCGCCGTTCAGCGTCCATCCCGAAAGGTTGCGGCCGGAGAGATCACAGTCTGCGCAGGCACCCCCATAGCTGGGAGACCATGCTACGGGCTGGCTTTGTGCCAGAGCCGTTGTGGCAAACGCAGCCGACATGACGCCGGCCAGGGAGATGAGACGCACTTGTGACGCGAACATATGACTTGGATAATGGCAATTCTGAAAAGTCTAAACTGAACAAACAGTAAGAAGTGTAAAAGGCCGGTAACTGTTGCTGCCGTGCAATACATTCTGACGCCGCGGCATAGTTAATTTCCCCTCGGGACGGGAAGATCAGCCGGGGTCACTCGCCTCCCTGGCTTACTGAGTGGCCCTGCATTCCTCGCCGCAGGTGTCGCAGGCCTGATGGCCATCCGGGGAAGCCTCAAACAAGGTAAAGCTTCCACAGGCCGGACAGGGCTGGGCCAGATAGACCGGTGTGAGGTCGATCATGCCTTCCTCATTGGCTTCAGGCTCTTCGGACGCCTTCTCGGCGCGGCGTTTGTTCAGGATAACGATATTGTCCGGCAGCTGGCCACGGGAAAAGCCGCGCGAGATGATCTGGGCCGCTTCGGTGGTGAAGGCGGCGGTCTGCGCGCTGCGGGTGGCGTCCCCTGCGCCCCGGCCGAGGCCATCATGGGTGACATCGGCTTCAGCAAGGTCATCGCGGCCCAGATAGGAGAGGGCAAGTTCGCGGAAGATATAGTCGAGGATCGAGGTTGCCTTGGTGATCCGGTCATTGCCGGTCACTTCACCGGCCGGTTCGAACCGGGTGAACACGAAGGCGTCGGCATACTCTTCCAGCGGCACGCCATATTGCAGGCCGAGGGACACCGAGATGGCGAAATTGTTCATCAGGCTGCGGAAGGCGGCACCCTCTTTGTGCATGTCGATGAAGATCTCGCCGAGGCTGCCATCATCGAATTCGCCGGTGTGGAGATAGACCTTGTGGCCCCCCACGGTCGCCTTCTGGATGTAACCCTTGCGCCGATCGGGCAGACGCGTGCGGCGGACAGGTGGTCCAGCCTCGCTCAGGACCGGAAGGTCAGGCAGGGCGTCTGCCTCTTCGGCAATTTCGTCAGCCAGGGACAGGATCTGTTCCATACGCTCGCGCACATCTTCAGAAGGCGGCGTGCGGTGGCCGGTCAGCAGGACGGAGAGGTCAGCGGCCATAGCCGCCTCAGCCATTTTCAGGCCTTCCCGAGCGGGCACGCGCAGCATGGTCATGCCATTGAGCGCGCGGGCGGCCGCTGAGGTGAAGCGCAGCTCTGCGTCCATCGAGATGTTCAGTGAGAGGCCGGCGCCTGCGAGGCCCTTGCCGGCGATATCTTCCACCGCGCCATCAATGGCTTCTTCGGCTGCCGCGATATCTTTCTTCGAGAAGCCTACGGCTGAGAGCAGCGCGCGGCCATCTGAATCAAACCGGTCCGGAGACAGGCGCAGGTCATTGCTGATGATCTCGTCTCCCAGCACCCAGCGGGAGAAGGCGGCGTTGAGCGGCAGGCCATCGCCGATGGCGCGGGTGACGCGCTCGATGGCGTCGTCGCTGAAGCCCCGGTCGCGCAGCTTGGTGCGGCCGAGGGCGGCGTCAAGGTCCTGTTCCCCGGCGCTGGCAAGCCGGCCGAGCAGCACGGGGAGGTGTTCGGGCGCGCGGCGCGCAAGGCCAAGCCGGGCTGCGCGGCCAAGCGAGGGGGCCTCTTCGCCATAGGCGAGCACTGTGCGCACGGGCGCGGCGCCTTCGCTTTCGCAGTCTGGCAGGAGGCTGGCGAGATCCATGAGCGGCAGGATGGCGACCTGACAGGCGCGGCGGCCGCCTGCCTTGATCGCCTCAAGGCCGAGGACGCGTGCCTGCGCTGCGGGGAAAGCGGCGCCGGTTGCGGCGGAGCGCACGAGCGCGGTCAGGGCGGCGCCTGCGGCAATGCCGCTTTCAGAAGCATAGTCGAGGCCCAGCGACATGACGGCGGCGCCCAGACCCGCGATCACCAGCACGCCATCCGGAAGAGACCGGCCCGCCGCATCGGACGAGGAGACCAGATAGTCTGCCTCAAGGCCGTTCGGGCCGACGGCGGCGGCGACATCAATCACGCGGCAGCGGGTGGCGGCGTCTGGCAGGGGCGCGCGGGCGAGGTGAATCTCGGCGCCCTCGTCGAGCAGGGCGTCGAGCGCGGCGCTGAGGGCGCCGTCAAGGTGGCCGGTTTCGAACATGCCGGGGCGGGGCGAAGGCGTGCTGACAGCGGCGGCGCGCAGGGCGGCAGCGGTTTTCTGGATGCCGCCGGGTTGGCGGAGAGCTTCCTCCAGCACGTCCTGCGGCAGGCCGGCGGCGATGGCTTCGGCGAGTTCGGCATTGCGGGGCGCTTCACCGAGGCGTTCGAGCATCTCGGCCGTTGCAAGCTGGGACACACCAAGAAGATTCGCGGCAGACCAGGCCGAGCGGACCTGCTCAAGGGCGGCTGGTGTCAGCGGTTGAAGCGCGCGGCCTGCGCAGCGGGAAATGTCGCGCATCCGCACTTCGCGGGAGACAAGACCGTCAGATTCGGCGGCTTCGAGGATTTCCGCATGCGATTTTGCTGCCACTGTCCCGTGCCTCCTGCCGAATCACTCCGGCTCAGGGTGCCCGGTTGCCTCCCTTGCGGCAACCGGTTTTGAGGCAGGTAAAACAGCGTGTTGCCTGCAATCCCGGGCCCCGCGCGCGTGGGGCGCATTGCCTGCCCTTGATGGATGGATTAATCGCCCATCATCGCCATATTGGCATCGCCATATTGCGGCCATCAAACACGGTCAGGAAAGCCTCAGATGCTGAAGCAGATATTCACCTGGTGGAGCGGAAATACCGTCGGAGCCGCCTTCGACATCAAACGGCGTTCAAACGCTGTTGGCACCGACGAGTATGGCAATCGCTACTTCGAAGAACGGAAGCCTTCCCTGGAAGGCCGCCGCCGCCGCTATGTTATGTATCATGGTCTCGCGGAGCCCTCGAAAGTGCCCGCAGACTGGCATGGCTGGCTGCACCACACCTTGGACGCGCCGCCTACCAAGATGCCGCTTGAGCGCCGCGACTGGGAAACCGACCATACCCCAAACATGACCGGCACGCCTTATGCTGTGAAGCCGAAGGGCGCGATGTCCAGCAAACGGGAACGCCAGCGCTCAGACTCCGATTACGAGGCGTGGACACCGGATGCGTGAATCATTTTTCGAGACGCTGATCGGGGCAATTGTTATCGGTGTCGCCGGGGTCTTTCTCTGGTTTGCGCTTGCCCGTGGTGGTGATTCCAGCGGCATTGGGGCAAATCAGTATGAAGTGACCGCGCGCTTCAATAGTGTGTCCGGCATTTCGCGCGGCTCGGATGTGCGCATCGCCGGCGTGAAGGCCGGCGTTGTAAAGTCAATTGAGGGTGACCCGCGAACTTTTGAGGCTGTTCTCAAGCTGGCCCTCGATACCAAGTGGGAACTGCCGGACGATACCGATGCCCGCATCTCAACCGATGGCCTGCTGGGCGGGGCCTATATCGCACTGGAGCCCGGCGCAGGGTTTGACAACATTGCGCAGGATGGCACGGGCGAAATCCAGTATACGCGTGGCAGCGTCGATCTGCTGACCCTGTTTGCGTCTTTTGCTGCGGGTGGTGGGGGTAGCGAGAGTGGCAGAAGCACCTCTTCTGCGGGCGATGATCTCGGCCCGATTGATTCCCCTGAAGTTCCTTTTGATGGAGCTGTTGAATGAAAAGTGCTTCGCGCCTTCTGGTATGTACAGGTCTTGCGGCGGTCATCGCGCTGACCGCTTCGGCGAGCACGATGGCGCAGAGGAATCAGGCAACCCTGCGCGCGCTCGACAAGATTACCGGCCGGTCGACGGACATAGTCGTGAAGGTTGGCGAGCCGGTGGTTTATGGGTCGCTGCGCGTGGAACTGAAGACGTGCTATCAGGCGCCGCCTGAAGAAGTGCCCGAAAGCGCGGCGTTCCTGCGCATCGCGTCGACTCAGCCCGTGGCTGTCGAGACGATGGAAGCGGCCGCTGCTGCGAAGGATATACCGCCGTCAGCCGCTGAGAATCCGATCCTCTTTTCAGGCTGGATGTATGCCTCTTCGCCGGGCCTCAATGCGCTTGAGCATCCGGTTTACGATATCTGGGTGATCCGCTGCACGGCGCCCGATCCGGTGAAACTGCCGGACCGCGTGACCATACCTGAGAGCGTCGAGCCGTTGTACGATGACCTGCCCGCAGGCGTGACCGAATCGGAAACTCCACTTGATAACGAGATTCCCATCGACTGATCGGATGGAAGCTCTCCGGAGCCTCCATGAAAATCTGCATAGACCTTGAGAGCCGCTTTCAGGCGCGCCTTGAAGGCATCCCGGCCGATTTCGACCAATCCGAACTGAACCAGGTGTGGATTGTGGAACTGTGCGTCCAGCAAGACATAACCCCGGTCGATCAGGCGCGCGGCGAGATGGACCAGAGCAATTTTTGAAGCGTCTGTCGCGCGGGAGAACATGCTCTCGCCAAAGAACGCGCCGCCGATCGCAACGCCGTAGAGCCCTCCAACCAGCTGATCGCCCTCCCAACACTCGACCGAGTGGGCAAAGCCCTGCCGGTGCAGCGCGCTGTAGAGGTTCACGATCGGTGAATTGATCCAGGTGTTCGGGCGGTTGTCATGCGGCTCGCCACAGGCTTCGACGACACGCGTGAAGGCGGTGTCGAAGGTAACCCGGAATGGATCCTGACATATCCGGCGCTTCAGACGTTTGGGGATATGAAAAGCGTCGAGCGGCAGGATGCCCCGGAAGTCGGGATCGACCAGGAATAGCCTAGGGTCGTCGCGCGAATCCGCCATTGGGAAAACGCCCCGGCGATAGCAGGCGAGGAGATCTTCTGGTCCGAAGCGGGCTGACATGGCCTAGAGATATGGGTTGCGCCGCGCCGGCTGTAAACGTGGCGGGATGACGGGCGGGCTATTCGCCCGCCGGCAACTTGTTCTCGGCCAGGAATTTCTCAAGCCAGTGGATGTTGTAATCCCCCGCCTGGACATCATCGTTGTCGACGAGGCGGCGATGCAGGTCGAGCGTCGTGTGGACGCCGCCGACTACCATTTCCTGCAAGGCGCGCTTGAGCCGCATCAGGCATTCGCGGCGGGTGCGCCCGTGCACGATGAGCTTGCCGATCAGCGAGTCGTAATGTGGCGGGATACGGTATCCGGCATAGGCGGCGCTATCGAGGCGCACGTCCGGGCCGCCGGGGGCATGGAACTCGGTAATCAGGCCCGGCGAGGGCACGAAGGTTTCCGGATGTTCGGCATTGATGCGACACTCGATGGCATGGCCGACGAGCATCACGTCTTCCTGGCGGAAGGAGAGGGCTTTGCCGTCGGCGATGCGGATCTGCTCGCGCACAAGGTCGATGCCCGTGATCATCTCGGTGACCGGGTGCTCCACTTGCAGGCGGGTGTTCATTTCGATGAAATAGAAGCGGCCGTCTTCGTAGAGGAACTCGATTGTACCGGCGCCGCGATAGCCGAGCTTCTGCATGGCGCGCGACACGATTCCCCCGATTTCCTCGCGCTGCACCTGGTTCAGGGCCGGCGAGGGGGCTTCTTCGAAGACTTTCTGGTTGCGGCGTTGGAGGGAACAGTCGCGCTCCCAGAGATGGGCGACGTTGCCGTGTGTATCGGCGATCACCTGGATCTCGATATGGCGCGGGCCCTGGAGGTATTTCTCGAGATAGACGGCGTCGTCACCGAAAGCGGCTTTCGATTCGGTCTTGGCTGTTTTCACAGCGTTTTCGAGATCGGCCTCGGTCATGGCGAGCTTCATGCCGCGGCCACCGCCGCCAGCAGAGGCCTTCACGAGCACCGGAAAGCCGATTTTCTTGGCGGCTTTCTTGGCCTCGGCGATTGATTCGATGGCGCCGTCGGAGCCCGGCACGCAGGGCACACCGGCCTCGATCATGGCCTGTTTGGCGGCGATCTTGTCGCCCATGACGCGGATATGCTCGGCCGTGGGCCCGATGAAGGCCAGCCCATGAGCTTCAACCATCTCGGCAAACTGGGCGTTCTCCGACAGGAAGCCGTAGCCGGGGTGAATCGCGTCGGCGCCAGTGATTTCAGCGGCCGCCAGGATGCGGGATTTCTTAAGATAGCTCTCTGACGAGGGGGCCGGACCGATGCAGACGCTTTCGTCGGCCAGGCGCACGGCCATGGCATCGCGGTCCGCCTCGGAGTGAACGACGACGGTGGAGAGGCCCATTTCCTTGCAGGCGCGGTGGATTCGCAGGGCGATCTCACCGCGATTGGCAATCAGGACCTTCTGGATGGGACGCGGAGCCGTCATGCTACTCGATCAGTACCAGCGCTTCGCCGTATTCGACCGGCTGGGCGTTGTCGACATAGATTGCCTTCACTGTGCCTGCGCGGTCGGCTTCGACGGGGTTGAACGTCTTCATGGCCTCGATGAGCATGAGCGTGTCGCCCTTTTTCACCTTGTCGCCAATGTTGATGTAGGCCTTGGAATTGGGATCGGGCGAGAGATAAACCGTTCCAACCATTGGGGATTTCACCGCATTGTCGGAACTCGCCACAGCCGCAACGGGCGCAGCCGCCGGGGCGGCGAGGGCAGCCGGAGCCGGCATCGCGGCAGGCGCGTGGGCTGGTGCGGCGTGCATGATGGTCGGAGCGGCAGGCTTTGAAACCCGCACGCGCAGGCCTTCATGTTCGACTTCGAGTTCTCCGAGGTCAGCTTCCCGAAGGATGGCTGCGAGTTCCCGGATCAGCCCCGTGTCCAGCTTGTTCTTGGCAGTACTCATCTTTAGCTCCTAGCCTCTCCCGATAGCTTCAGGGCCGCGCTCAGCGCGAGTTCATATCCATAGGCACCTAGCCCGGCAATCGTCCCAACTGCAACAGGCGCGACGTAATTCACATGCCGGAAAGCCTCACGCGCGGCGGGGTTCGACAGGTGCACTTCGATTAGTGGAATTTTCAATGTTTTCAAGGCGTCATGCAGCGCGATCGACGTGTGCGTATAGGCGGCCGCATTGAGGATGAGGGCCCGGCCTTCGCGGGCCGCCTCCTGCACCCAGGACACGAGCTCACCTTCAGAATTCGTCTGACGCGCGACAATTGCCACGCCGTCAGCGAGCGCCGCGAGTCGGGCGTGGATATCTTCGAGCGTATCCCGCCCGTAGATTTCCGGCTCGCGCGTACCCAAAAGGTTGAGGTTCGGCCCGCCGAGGACATATACCGGTTTCGACATGCGCCTTCGTTTGCGCTGTAACGGCCAGCGTGGCAAGAGGGCAACAGTCAGGGAATTTTGGTGATGCAGATCACGCTGAATGGTGAAGTGCTCGAGATTGCCCCCGGCACCACGATTGCGCAGCTTGTCCACCGGATATCCGGCGAGACCGGGCGCGACCCGCGCAGCGTTGCGGTGGAACGTAATCTCGAGATTGTCCCCAAATCCGAACATGCCATGACGGTGCTCACCGAGGGGGATCGGCTGGAGATTGTTCAGTTCGTGGGTGGGGGATAAGGGGCGAAAAAAACTCCAACGATTCCTCCAACGAGGCGCCCAAATCCTCCAAGAAAACTCTAACCACGCGCCGCCCTGCGGCTCTTTTTTCCAAGTTCAGTCAGGAGACACTTCCCGTGCCCGACACCGCCTCCCAGAACCCGTCCTCCCCGAATCTGTCTGACGACCCGCTGGTCATCGCCGGCAAGCGCTATGCCTCGCGCCTGATCGTGGGCACCGGCAAATATGCCTCTTATGAGCAGAACGCGGACGCTGCGCGCGCGGCGGGGGCCGAGATCGTCACCGTGGCGCTGCGCCGGGTGAACCTTTCCAATCCCAACGAGCCGCGCCTGACCGATCATGTGAAACCCGACGAGTTCACTTTCCTGCCCAATACGGCCGGCTGCTACACCGCTGAGGAAGCCGTGCGGACGCTGCGCCTGGCGCGCGAGGCGGGCGGGTGGAACCTTGTGAAGCTCGAAGTGCTGGCCGACCAGAAGACGCTCTATCCCAACATGCCCGAAACCCTTCAGGCCGCTGAGGCGCTGATCAAGGACGGGTTCGAGGTGATGGTCTATTGTTCGGATGATCCGGTTTATGCGCGGCTGCTGGAAGAGGCAGGCTGCGTGGCGATCATGCCGCTGGGGTCGCTGATCGGTTCCGGGCTTGGCATCATGAACCCGGTGAACATCCGCCTGATCATTGAGGCCGCGCGCGTTCCGGTGATCGTCGACGCGGGCGTCGGCACGGCGTCAGACGCGGCGATTGCCATGGAACTCGGCTGTGACGGCGTGCTGATGAACACCGCCATCGCGCAGGCCAAAGACCCCGTACGCATGGCGCGGGCGATGAAGCATGCGGTGATCGCGGGGCGCGAGGCGTATCTGGCCGGGCGGATGCCAAAGAAACGGTATGCTGATCCGAGTTCACCACTGGCGGGGCTGATTTGACAACAGCGACAACCCCTCTCCCTTGGGAGAGGGGCGGGGGTGAGGGGGCGCGACATTCCGGCAAAAGGGTGAGCTTGCGGGAAGCGCAGGATATGACAAGAGATCCAACCATATATCGAGCGCGACGGCTGAGGCAGCAGGCCAACGCGCCGGAAGACATAGCGTGGCAGGCATTGCGCCAACTGCGAGCGCGAGGCTACCCGGTGCGGAGACAGCACCCCATCGCCGGGTTCGTGGTTGATTTTGCGATTGAACGCGCGAGGTTGGTTATAGAGATTGATGGAGGTATCCATAGCCTTGAAGCCGTGCGGCTTGCCGACCAATCCAGACAGAAAGAAATAGAAAAGATGGGATGGCGCTTTCTCCGCATCGACGCGGAGACGGCAATGAGCAAGGACCATGTTATGGCGACTGTCTGTGAAGTGTTGGAGATCTGAATGGTTTGGGGCTTTGCACCGCCAGGGATGCTCTGTGGGGAGAGTTCAGTGCTCCCTCACCCCCAACCCCCTCTCCCAGGGGAGAGGGGGCTTAAACGGTGCCTCCCGTGAAACCTGATCTCATCATCTTCGATTTTGATGGCACGCTGGCCGACAGTGTGAGCTTCTTTCGGGCGTTGTTGCCGGAGCTGTCTCAGAAGTTCCGGTTCCGGCTTCCCAGCCATGAGGAGCAGGAGGCGATGCGGGGGCATCCGCCGCGCGAGGTGATGGCATCGCTGGGCATTCCCGGCTGGAAGCTGCCGATGATCGCGGTTTATGCCCGCAAGCGGGCGCAGGCGGCGGAGACCTTTCCGCTGTTTGAAGGCACGCTGGACCTTCTGGACGCGCTGATGGCCAAGGGCATTCCGGTGGCGGTTGTGTCTTCCAATGCCGAGGCCGTGGTGCGCCGGGCGCTGGGGCCGGAGATCAGTTCACGGATTTCTGCCTGGAGCTGTGGTGCGGGCATGTTTGGCAAGGCCAAGCATTTCCGCGATGTGATGAAACGGCTGAAAGCCGATCCTGCGCGGACCCTCGCCGTGGGCGACGAGATCCGGGATATTGATGCGGCGCGGGCAGTGGGCATCCGCTGCGTGGCCGTCAGCTGGGGGTTTGCGCCGATTGATGCGCTCAAAGCCGCCGGACCCGACCATGCCTTTGACACGTCCGAGGCGCTGAAGGCCTTCCTCGCCGGCTGAGTGGCAACCAATTGCGTGTGCCCGGATTTGCATAATCCCTGCCTCAAAAAGGCTGGACAGGCAGGCCGATTTTTCCGAGGCAAATGTAATATTAGAACAAAGAAGGAGACCCCTATGAAACGATGGATCATCGCTGGTCTGTCAGTGTTGGCGCTGGCCATGCCCGCTGCCGCCGATGTGCCGGCCATTGAGTTTGCCAAGGCAGAGCGGCCGTCGAAGGGCGTTTTTGTGCTGCCTGTGGGCAAGGGCGGCGAGTTGGAGGGCCTTTCCAAAGAGGCCGACCGCGCCGCCAAGGGGGCGATTGCCGAGGCGATCACGATGGCGAGTTTCAAAGGCGCCATGGGGCAGACGCTGACGCTCTATGGCGTTGGCCCGTTCAGCGCGGTTCTGCTGGTAGGTACGGGCGAGGGCCTGAAAAGTGCCACTGACCTGCAGACCTATGGCGGCACGGTTGGCAGAGGCACGTCCGCCTGGAAGGCCAATGTGAATGTTGTTGTGCCCGACGCAGCCGATGTGGCGCAGGACGCCGCCATCGCGGCGCAGGGCGCGATGCTGGGCGCCTATGATTTTGGCAAATGGCGTGCGACGGCCAAGCCGGCCGCTGAGCCAACGGTCACCCTGACCTTTCTGGCGCCGGACGCAAATGCTGCCCGCCGCGCCTGGGAGAGCGATGCCCGCGCCGTCACGGAGGGGGTGTTCTTCGCGCGGGACCTGATCTCCACGCCGTCCAACATCA
Source organism: Alphaproteobacteria bacterium HGW-Alphaproteobacteria-18 (assembly GCA_002841155.1). Classification (GTDB taxonomy): domain Bacteria; phylum Pseudomonadota; class Alphaproteobacteria; order Caulobacterales; family Hyphomonadaceae; genus Hyphomonas. The sequence continues at coordinate 9,907 of PHEH01000004.1, read as the reverse complement.
AGTCGCCAGCCTGGTTTGCCGATCAGGTGGTGGAGATGTTCCAGGGGGTGCCGAATGTTACGGTGACCGTACTGGACGAGGCGCAGATCGAAGCGCTCGGCATGGGCGCGCTGTATGGAACAGGGCAGGGATCGGCCCGCCCGCCGCGCCTTGTGGCGGTTGAGTATAAAGGCGGCGCTGCGAGCGAGGCGCCGATTGCCTTTGTGGGCAAGGGGATCACGTTTGACACTGGCGGCATCTCGATCAAGCCGAGTGCCAATATGTGGCGTATGCGGATGGATATGGCAGGCGCAGCGGCTTCGGCAGGGGCGATCCTGACGCTGGCGAAACGGAACGCGAAGGTGAATGCCGTGGCTGTTCTGCCGCTGGCTGAGAATATGCCGGACGGCAATGCAATCCGGCCCGGCGACGTGCTAACCTCCATGAGCGGCAAGACCATCGAGATTATCAACACGGATGCGGAAGGGCGCCTTGTTCTGGCCGATGGTTTGTGGTGGGCGCAGGAAACCTACAAGCCGAAACTGGCTGTGACGATTGCGACGCTGACCGGCGCGGTGGGCGGCGCTCTTGGGTCTGACTATGCCGGCCTCTTTACCAGGGATGATGCGCTGGCCGACAGGTTCCTTGCTGCGGCGGATGCCTCCGGTGAGGCATTATGGCGCCTGCCCGTGCATCCCAATACGTTTAGCGCACTCAAGAGCGATGTGGCGGATGTGAAGAATATGGGCGACGGCGCGCCGGGCGCATCTTTCGGGGCTGCCTTCGTCATGGAATGGGCGAAGAAAGAAACGCCTTTCGTGCATCTCGATATCGCAGCGATGGCGTGGCAGAATTCGGGTAATGCGGTCGATCCCAAAGGCGCCGTGGGCTATGGTGTGCGCCTGTTTGATGAGCTGGCGCGCGACTACGAAGCAAAATAAGACGTACAAAGAACAAATAAGAGAACCCCGGGCGCAGTCATTTGCGGCCGGGTTTTTTTTGATTGCCGATCCTCAGCGAGGACGAGTCAGCGTGCCAGCCCCTGCGCGACCTGGCGCATAACGCATGTGGGGTATTTGAGGCCGAGGTTCACCACGCAGGTGCGCTCCAGAATGTCGAGCGTGCGGGCGCACATATCCGGCGTGTAGGTGATCTCGCGCTTCGCCCAGGCCCAGGGGTTCATTTTGGGATGAAAGGTGCGTTTGGCGAGGATGGGTTCCCAATTGGTGTAGATGTGTTTGGAATTGTCGCGCAGGCGGTTCCAGATGCCTTTGCGCGATTCCAGAGCGATGGCGGCTTCCTGTGTGGGGGCCAGTACAGTGAGGCTTATGGCGCTTTCGGCGTCGTTGTGGGGCGTCACGCTGAACTGAGAGCTGCCCGCGAGAATTGGCGCCAGTACGGCGCGGCGCTGGCGCTGGCGATCCAGCATGGGCAGCACCTTGCGCAGCTGCACCTGGGCCATCGCGCTCTGGATCTCGTTGACCTTCATGTTGACGCCGATGAAGGCTGGCTCGTTGTAGCGGTCTTCATGGCCCCGGATCATGGTGCCCAGATCGTGATAGGAGCGGGCGCGGGCGAAATACTGGTCGTCGCTGGTGAGAACTGCGCCGCCTTCGCCGATATTGAGGTTCTTCATCTTGTTGAAGCTCAAGGCGCCCAGATGGCCAATCGAGCCGAGCGCGCGGCCTTTATAGGTCACCCCGACAGACTGGCAGGCGTCCTCGATCACGATCAGCCCGTGCTTCTTCGCAATCGCCATGATCGCGTCCATGTCGCAGGGCGCGTTGCCCATGTGCACGGGGATGATGGCGCGGGTGTAGGGCGTGATTTTCCGTTCGATGTCTTCAGGGTCGATGGTCAGGGTCTCGTTGATATCCACCAGGATCGGGACGGCGCCCACCATCACGGGCGCCGTGGCGGTCGCCATCCAGGTATAGGCTGGGACGAGCACTTCATCGCCCGGGCCAATGCCGGCGGCGGCCAGCGCGGCGATCAGGGCGCCGGTCCCCGAAGTCACGGCGAGGGCATGCTTTGCGCCGGTCAGCTGGCAGAGCGACTGTTCGAACTCATCTGTAAAGTGTGCCTTTTCGGCATACCGGGTCAGCTGTCCCTCGGCGATGGCGCGGCCGGCGGCGATCCACTCGCAAAATCCCATGGCAGGCATTGGAACGGCTCCCAGATTGGCTCAGGCCGTCTGGAAACAGTCAATATTCGTGCCAGCGGGCATATCCGGTAACGGAAGGTAGACCGGCTCTCAGCTGCGTTCCTTGACGAGGCCGATTTCGCGCAGGCGCTCCATGAGAAACTCCTGGGCTGTGATTGGCGCCTGCGCCTTGCCACCTTCGGCGAGACAGCCGGGCAGGGCCTCAATCATGAAATCCTGATTGAAGTGCAGGAAGAAGGGCGTCGAATAGCGCGGGAAGCGGGCGCGTTCCGGGGCGGGGTTGACGACGCGGTGGGTGGTCGAGGGCAGGACGCCGCCGGTATAGCGCTGGAGCATGTCCCCGCAATTGATGACGAGCGCGCCTGGGGGCGGGTTGACCGCCAGCCATTCGCCAGAGCGGTGTTTTACCTCCAGGCCGGCTTCCTCTGCGCCCAGCAGCAGGGTGATGACGTTGATGTCTTCATGCGCGCCGGCACGGACCGAGCCTTCAGGCGGCGGGTTCGTCTGCGGCGGATAATGAAGCAGACGCAGGATCGAATTGCCGAAGTTCACCTTGTCGGCAAACCAATCCTCCGGCAGGCCCAGATGCAGAGCAACGCCTTTGAGGAGGTCGGCGCCGAAATCGTCCAGCGCGGTATAGAGCGCGTGCGTAGCGCGGTCGAAATCGGCCACTTCGGACACGCTGGGCGTGTCCTTCATCGTGGCGCGATAGGGCGAGCCTGGCGGCAGGGCGCGCCCGGTGTGCCAGAACTCTTTCAGGTCGGCCTGTGCCTGGCCCTTGGCATTTTCCGTCCCGAAGGGCGTGTAGCCGCGCTGACGTCCGCCGGGGGCATCATGGTATTGCTCCTTGGCCGCTTCAGGCAGGGCGAAGAAGGCCTTGGTCGCGGCGAGGTTGGCGTCGATCACTGCCTGGGCGATAGGGTGCCCCGTGATGACGGCAAAGCCGGTCTCCCGGAAGGATTTGCCGAGCTTGCTGGCGAAGGCGGCTTTATCGCTGTGCCAGAGCGGATAGGGGATGGGTTCGAAATATTGGGTCATGGTGGCATTTTGCCAGAAGTGGCCCGTGCCCGATAGAGGGCGACCTGACGCGGAAGCGGGTGTCCCGCCGGGTCAGCCCCCTGATGCTTAAGGAAATATAAAACGCGCTGTGCCATCCATGACAGGTTGAGTACCCGCAAGGAGCGGCGCGAGCCCATGTCCCCAGCCGATGCCGGCCAGCCTGACGCCCGGGGGGCGCTTCCGCGCCTGCGACCGCGCCTGGGTGTGGCCGATGTTCTGGTGCATCTGTGGCGGGCAAAATGGCTGATGCTGCTGGTGTTTCTGCCGCTGTTTGCGCTGGGGCTCTTTGCGGCGTTGATGCTGCCTGAGAAGTATACGGCGACGGCGCGTCTTCTTGTGTCTTCAGGTGATGAACGCCCTGGCCCCGAGAGTATGGCGCAGTCTGAAATCGAATTGTTGCGCAGTCCGGTCGTGGCGCGCGCCGCCCTCGGCAAGACCACTCTTGCCCGGGCCTATCCCGAAATTGCTGCCCGCTGCGGCGTGAAGGATTGCGAACGGATCGGTACTGAACTGGTGGCGGCGGGCCTGGAAACGGGTGTTGTCCCAGGCGGACAGGCCGTGAGCCTGCGGTTTTCCCATGCGGATCCTGCGATGGCGGCCGAATTGCTGAATGCGTTGATGCGGGCCTATCTTGATTTCCGTCCAGCCGTTCTGGGCGAGGAGCCCGCCTTGAGCTTCAGTGCTCAGCGCGAGCGCTTTGAGCGTGAGGTGGAAGATGCCGAAACGGCGATCCGCGCGTATCTGGTACAGAACGGAATCAATGGGCTGGAAGCGGGATTGGATACGCACCAGCGGCTGTATGAGGCGGCAAGTCTCCAGCTCATGATTGCGTCGGCGCGCAAGGCGCAGCTTGAAGAGGAGCTGGCAAGCTATCGCCGGAGGTTTGCCAGCCTGAGCGCGGAGCAGACACATTATGTGGAAGACACTTCCCGGCAACGCTTGCAGGAGCTCTATATTCAGCGTGAGGAATTGCGCGCGCGCCTTGCGCCCAATTCTCTGGCGCTACGCGATCTGGACAATCGCATCGTGCGGATCGAAGGATTGCTGAGTACACAGAAAGAACCATCCGGAACGGTCCGCCGGGGGCCAGACCCTCTCTATCAGGAAGTGCAGGCGGCAATCGCTCGGCTGGAGGCCGAAGCTCAGGCGGCAGGCCGTCAGCAGGCGGAGTTGAATGCGCAAATCGCCAGCATCGAGGCGCGCGATCTGCGACTGCGGGAATTGGCGCCCGGCCTTGCAGAGTTGCAGCGCCGGCGTGATGTGGCGGCTGAGGCCGCGCGCCGGTTTGGGGCGCGCGCCGCAGATGCCCGGGCACGGAGCGACCTGGCCCGGGAAGGCGCAGGCGAGGTGCGTCTTGTAGAGGCTGCGGCGGTCCCCCTGCGCGGTGAAAGTCTGCGCGTTGAGGCCGCTCTGGCGGCGTTCTTGCTGGCAGCGCTTGCGGCGCTTGCGATCGGGCTTGTCCACGCCGTTAGCCGAAGGGGATTTGTGACGCCAGGCGCACTGGAGCGCACTGTTGGCCTGCCCGTGCTCGCCGCCGTGCACCAACACTGACGGGACCTTTTTTCCTAAAGACGAATTAACCATCGCATGCTAGCGCTCCGGTCAGGACAAGTGAAAGCAAGCCATGCTCGATCTGCGGCAGGATCTTTCCGGCCTCTGGCAGGCCGCAACGCGGGTGACCCCGCGTTCGGGTGGTCGTGTCCTGATGTTCATGTCAGCGAAGGAGGGAGAGGGCACCAGCAGCATTGCGGCGTCCTTTGCCCTGATTGCCGCCGCGCGTGCAGCCAGGATGACCTGGCTTATTGATCTCGATCTCCGGGATAATACTCTTTACACCGCCTTTTCGAAAGGTGTTGTGAAGGGAGTTGGCCGGCCGGGTCATCCCCTGGATGCCTCTCTGGGAACAGAGCAGATCTACTCCGTGACCGGATCAGAAAATATTCCTGCAATGTCGAAACTGTTGACGGCGCACCAGATTGACGGTTTGCGCCTTCTTGTTACCCGCTTCCGAAATGAACGGATTGCACCTGGGGTGCGTGTGGGGATGCGGGCCGCTCCTGCCTGGTGGGATGGCCTGCGCCGGAGTGCGGACTGGGCCATCGTTGACGCGCCAGCCTTGTCGCGCTCTGCGGCAGGGCTTACATTCGCGCCGTTGGCCGATGGGGTCGTGCTGGTTGTGCAGGCGGACGGCACTGGCGCAGGTGAGGTGGATGCGCTTCGTGGGGCCGTCGAGGCCGCAGGAGGGACCGTGCTCGGCGTGGTGATGAACCGTCTTAGGTCTGGCCAGTCCCCACGGCGAGCCAGCTGAAGAGGGGCGGGCGAGGGCGATCTGCCCTGTGGAATTTCCATATGGAGAAGTGTCAGCATGGGTTTTGCGCTATGCTGCGAGTACTTCTGTAGTCAGCCTTAGGCCCCGCAGGGCCCTGAAACAGCATAGTCTTGCCCATCTTTTCCTTCAATCGGGGGCGATTGACTGCATTCTACGACAAATGAGGCTTGCCCGCTTTGGCCATGATCTGTAGGGGTTCTGGTCGCTGGAGAGGTGGCCGAGTGGCTGAAGGCGCGCCCCTGCTAAGGGCGTATACGTTAACGCGTATCGAGGGTTCGAATCCCTTCCTCTCCGCCAGACTTCAGCCTGCTTTCTGCTTTTAACACCCTGAAAACACGCAAATAATTGCGCTGTATTGTTCCGGTCTGCACGCAGTCGAACTTGAACTGCTGCACATTTTGCTGCACAATTTGCTGCACACTGGCGGAGCGGCGATGTCTGTTTTCAAGCGGGGCGGTAAGTATCAGATGCGTCGGCGGGTGCCGCGGCGCTATCGCGGGATCGAGCCCCGGGACATCATCTGGATCAGCCTTCATACGGATTCTGAAAGCATCGCACGAAGCAAGGCGGACCTGGGCTGGGCTCAGCTGACCGAGGCTTGGGAAGCGCGCCTGGCGGGCAACTCCGGTGAAGCGGAGATGCGATATGAGGCGGCGCAGGAACTCGCGCGGGTAAAAGGATTTCGATACCTCGAAATCAGCTCGGTGGCGCGCCTTCCGCTCGAGGACGTATATGAACGTGTAGAGGCGGTTCTCGAGGCGGGAGGAGAGCCTGATCCGGTCGTAGGAAAGGCACTGCTCGGAAAAGCCGAGAAGCCCGCGATTACCGTTGAGGCGGGCCTGGAACTCTACTGGTCCCTCGCGCGGGAAAAGGTGCTGGGCAAGAGCGAGGACCAGCTGCGCCGATGGAAGAACCCGAGGATCAAGGCGGTTCGCAACTTCGTGGCGGTGGCAGGCAACAAACCCATTGAGGCAATCACCCGGGATGACCTGCTTGATTTCCGTCAGCACTGGCTAGAACGCATCGAAGCCGGAGAGGTAACGCCGAACACCGCCAACAAGGATCTTATTCACTTCAGCGACATCCTGAAGACCGTCAACACGATGAAGCGGCTCGGTATAGACCTGCCGCTTGGCGAGCTTTCGTTCCGCGAAGGCGAGAAGCGCACGCGGCCGCCGTTCAGCGTGGACTGGATCAGGACGAAGGTTCTTGCGCCCGGCGCGTTGGACGGGCTCAATGAGGAAGCCCGGGCGATTGTCATTGGCATGATCAATACCGGATACCGGCCCTCTGAGGGCGCGGCGCTGACCCGCCAGACCATACGTCTTGATCACGATGTTCCGCATATATCGATTGAGCCGGACGGGCGGCAGCTGAAAACCCCCTACGCCCGGCGCGTCATTCCGCTGACCGGCGTGTCTCTGGAAGCCTTCAGGGCCTTTCCGGACGGGTTTCCCCGTTACCGGAATAACAGCGCCGGGCTCAGCGGGGCTGTAAACAAATACCTCGAAGAGAACGGCTTGCGGGAATCGCCTGAGCATTCATTTTATTCTCTGCGTCATTCCTTTGAAGACAGGATGCTCGCGGCCGGAATTGATGACCGGATCCGGCGCGACCTGTTTGGTCACGCGCTTGACCGGGAACGGTATGGAAAAGGCGCGACGCTGGATCATGTGCATAAGCTGGTTCTGGGGCTCGCGATCTGATGTGTGCTGATTACAGGCGGCGGGCTTCAAAAATATCAGACTACGGATAATTTATCTGCAGCGGCCTGATTGCGCCAGCGGACGCCTGGCACAGTTACCGTTCAATAATTCGAATAGCTGGCTCCAGAACAGACCAGATTTCGTCCAGGGTTTCTGAGAGGGAGCTGCCTTCCAGCCGGGTATTTTCGGTGAAGGCGGCCCATTGAGTGGCCTTTCCCGGGGCCTCTGCAAAACTGCGCGTCAGTCCTTCCGGACGCTCCGCCGGAACGGGCGTATTTCGTCTGAGGAAAGTGGCGCGAATAGCAGATGCCAGATGAGAGGATGTCAGCTCAACGGATCTGGGAATAGCCCAAAGGTCATAAAAGTCCTTCATGCGTCCATTGATCAGGCCAAGCGCGACAATCGCCTGAAATTTTTCCGCTATCACCGTGGCGGGCGAGTAAGCGCGAATTTTGGCGGGGGAGAAATCCAGAAGCGACCCGTACATGATCTCATATTCAGGCGCTGTGATCGCGTCGCCAAAACCGATATCAATCGTGATCGGTATCCGGGCACCGTCCAGCGTAGCAACCGTGCGCAGACGTTTCCCTCCATAGATCTGACCTTCACGGATGTCGCGCACAGTGAGGTCCGCGGCGCCATAGTGGAGCCCGTCATTGGCGTCGGACGACAGGATACTCGCAAAGATGTTTCGCAGCGCGTCCTCGTCTGAAGAGCCGAACCCAAGAAAATCGATATCCCGGGTGAAGCGGCCAGGGTCGGACGTCCAGAGAGTAACCAGCATCCCGCCCTTCAGGACAAAGCTGTCCCTGTGGGGCGACACGGATAGCCGGTAAATCAGGCGCTCCAGCCCGAACGCGACAAGAAGGGTCTGAAAATCCCGGCCATTCTCCCGGGCGAGATTCAGAAGGCGCTGGCGCACTGACGCGGCTGTGTTCACAGGCTGCCTAGCCATTGGATGTCAGCGCCTCAAGATAAGGGGCCATGACTTTGGCCGCGCCGTATCGGGAAGCCGCTGCAAGAAGCTCGGCGGGACGGGCCTTGCGCTGGTCAAGGGCTGCCTTGAGGCTTTCGATCGCGACCGAGCGATCAACGAGCCCCGGGTTGCGGAAGGCATCGGCGAGGCTCTTGGCGACTGAGTAAATGCGAACGTCGGTGCCGCCGATATGGTGTGTTTCGACCCCTTCGGAGTAGTAGGGCTCCCTGAAGCGAACCACCCGGACGGGCGGATAGGACAGCCTGGGCGACCAGTCCTTCGATCCGATCGCAAACCAAACCTTGCGCGGGAGTTGATCTGTCAGGTTATGCCAGGCAAGCGCGGATACCAGACATATGACTGCCCGGGGCGCGCGACTGGCGACTTCAGCCAGGTTGATGTCTGTTTCGCCGCCGGATTCCGGACCTTGGTACAGGCCCCGGCTTATGCGGAGCAGTTCACCGCTCCCAACAGCTCGGGACAGCGTAGAGGGCATTATGCCTGCGTTTCGCAGCTCCCGCGCGCGCGCCAGGTTATGGCTGCTCATATAGTGCCGGAGCAGGTCGCGCTGAGAGATCTTCTCGGGCATCAGCGTGCTATAAAACCTCGGACGAAAACACTTCTTGTCTGAGGTTTTGTACCATCCGCTGTGCGTGAAGTCCACCCCGTTTTGATTATTGAGAGTGAACGTTAACCTCGCTGCTGCTGCCTGGAACGCGTTTTCGGCATTCCGGTCGCGTCTGGCCAAGTCTACCGGGAGGAAGAGCCGGCCATTCAATGTTGGCGCGAGCCATTCGAGAGAGAAGTCCGCGCCAGATGCCGCGCGAGCCGGTCCTGGCGCGAAAGGAACGCTTCTCTTTCCATTTCCAGCCGGTCCAGAATGGGCCAGTAGTCCTCGCCGGACAGATCGATCAGCCGGGCAACGATCCATATGGCATTGTCCAGACGCTGAAGATCTGACCGGGTCATTGCAGTCTCCTTATGTCGATCGCCGGCTCCTTCCGGACGGGTCAGTTTGACCTGGGCCGGTTCCACACCATGACGCCGGTGCCCGCCTTCTCGTTCTCGAAGAAGGCGGCGCGCATCGGCTGTGCAAAGCTCGGATCATCGAGCTTGACGGCAAGAAACGGCGTTTCGCCATCCTTTGAGCCCTCGCGCCAGGCGGCGCCGAGTTCCGCGCCGCCGGCATAGAGCCGGAAGTCGGGCGCGCCTTTTGTCTTGTCCTTGTTGGGAACAAGCTGGGCTTTGACATTGATGGTTAGTGTGCGGATGGTTCCGGTCCAGGTTCCGTCCTTGAGGGTGAATGCGCCGATCTGTGCCATGGGTCAGTCTCCTTTGCTGGCAGGGGTGGGCAGGGCCTTGCGGGCCCGTCTGAACCCGGCGTCTGAGGCCAGGAACATGTCGATCATGGCAGCGGCGAGCGTTTCTGCGCGCTCGGCTTCGCCATAAGTTTCCTGATAGAGCGCCGCATAGTCCTGCAGCGCGGCAGCGATTTCCGGATCGAGCGCCAGGGTGAGCTTAACCGGCGTGCGGTCACGGAGTTTTGCCAGGCGGAGGTTCATGGGGCTGTCTCCGGATAGGGACGCAGGACGAAGTCCTTTGTCACGAGGACGCGGACGGGCCAGCCCGGACGGATGGTGATCGAAGGCTGCACGCCGAGGCTGCGATCGACCGCGCGCTGGCCGGCTTCGTTG